>DLGZ01000063.1 GCA_002482965.1 Verrucomicrobiaceae bacterium UBA7681
CCGTCAGGGCGACCCGATCCAGTACTGACTGCCGCGTGGCTTTAGTGTGACCAACTACCCAAAACCACGCGGCATGTCCTTGACCGGGCGCCATTCATGCCCGGCCTCTTTTTCTAGCGGGCGGAGGGCGCACGTACTGCAGCGGTCTTGCTTTGGTTGGAGACCTCTTTGCCGGCGTGCGCTCCTTTGGGTGCGGTGGCATGGCCCATTTCCCGGTGTGCTCTGGCGTCGTCTCTGGACATTTTGGCGATGAAGGCTTCAAGAGTGTAGTTGCGGCTTGATCTCATGTTCGTTACTGGGGTTTGAATGAATGTGAGCTGACTCAAGGGACAAGGGTATGATGCAGCACCGGCGGAGATGCGGTATCGGCCCTGATGCTGTTTGCCGATAGGCGGGGGGCCTAGAGCCGGACCACCGGACTTTGCGGACTCTTGGAAGAGCCGTGTTGGAAGGCTCTGCGCCCGGCATTGGGCGCATGGTTGGTGACGTTGAATCTGCTAGCCAAGGCACCGGCCAAAGCACCGGCCAAGGCACCGGCCAAGGCACCGGCTCGCTAATCCCCCCCCGTCGCCGGTTTTCGAATCCTATTCTGCTGAACTGATGAGGCCGGAGTGGATGAGGCAACGACTCCAGTGGCTGCGATGGAGACTAATGTATGTGAGGTGGAGAGATGCTGGATGTTCGCGCTGGAACATTTACTCACCGTCTCTATCGATAGCTCTAGAACGAGCGTTTTTCCAACCTCCTTGGGCTTCGAATCTCACTCTTGCGCGGTGGTCCTTTTGGAGGCTTTTCAGTGATTCGATTACCCACGGCTCTCGAATGCCATGTGCTTCTAATTGCCAAAGCAAAGCGGCTATAGCGGCTCGCAACGAAGCCTGAGGAGACTTTGCAAAGCGCGGAATAAATCGAGAAAAAACTGCAACAAAAACTCCAGTAGACAATGGAAGTTCTTTATCTGCTGAAGATTTAAAATGCTCGGAATCGACCAAAGATGCAATTTTATTCAATGCATTTGCCAAACTCAGCATAGCGCCCGCGTCATGATCCGCTCGGACCCAGAGGCTGAGAATTGCAGTCTCCATGATGGCGAGCGGCTCTGCGGAGGTCGCTTCGGGCGTTTGAAGAGCGACAACGGCACTGCCATAAATGGCCATATCGAGCGGCTTGCTTTCGCCCATAAGCAACATCTCCCGTGCCCAAGTGAGGACTGCCGCATGAGACTTGGAACCAAGTTTTTTCGGAAGTTGAAAAGCTAGCCATCCTAAACTGAGTGCTATATCTGCATTCCCTCCGTTGTTAAACTGTACAATACTGAGAGGTCCGCTCTCAGTATCTATTGCTTTACGACCGTGAGGGAGTCGACGAGCCCATTCAATGACATATGGCTGCACAAGCTCGGCAAACTCCTTTGGTCCATTGGCAACCATTAGTTGCACAGTTTGGAGAAGCCAAGATAAGTACTCTATGAGAACATTAGGTGATTTTACGGTGGCGATTAACTCATCAACTAATTGCTGATCTTCTGGCTTCCATTGACTCACGAGATCAATGCCTACTATATAAGAAAAGTTGAAAATATTAATATCTGGCGGGGGTGCGGCCCGAGCGATTGCCTGTCTAATATTCTGTATGACACGTAAGCGCAAGGATTCTTCACGCGCAGCGAGGTCGGCTAATTTTAAATGTCTTGCCAGGATGAGCGCCTCGCTTTCTGAGCGTGCTATTGGAAATAGCCGGTTTGTATAGGTGCCGCTAAGACTTGGATTCCATTCTTCAAATTTGACCAAAAGCTCCGCCCTGGCTATGCAGTCGTTGGCAGACGTTTCGGGGTGGTTTGTCATCGCCTCCGCGACTTCACGAGCGAGAAACCGTGGAGCAAACAATAGCCACCCCGCAAGAAATGCTGCAAATTCACCCCGCCAACAGTGAGTTATTTTTGCCATCCTTAACGCTTCCGGCTCAAGGGTAGCCCAAACGGGCGACTCACATGGAAGTGTCGTCAATACCCATCGCCAATGAGTGGCGGGGGCTAACTGCATGCCGCTTGTTCGGTTTTCGGATGACTCTTTAATATATGAGATGGTCCAGTGTGCTAATTCTGTCCAAGTCGTTGGAGGAAGTAGATCGGTGAGGTCCTTTAGGAGACTTGCGGCTGAATATTTCTGTTTCGGATAAGTTGCCAATAAAGATTCGCCAAGTCCTTCTAAAACTTCTGTTGGCGCGAACTCCAAAGTATCAATCGCTCGTCGGATCGTGGGGTCTTTATCGGGAGAATTTGAGCTGAAGCTGCGCACAGCTTGGGCGAGCCCATGTGCACTCAATTCAGGATGAGCATTCGTCCATTGGACAACCTCCAGATTTGCCTGTGCTTGAGCGCGAATCGCTTCAAGCCACATCCCATAGTCCCAGAGTCGAAGCGCAGAGAGTTCGTGCAAACATGCAATCAAGTAAATGTCCCATCTCTTCGAGGCTGCACCCATGGAACGTGCGCGAAAAAGCTCCCCTAGGGTTTTCGTTAGTCGCGATTCCCGTTCGTCATGAAAGACAAGGAGGGGTGTCTCAACAGAGAGTCTCCGCCTTCGCGCAATTCTTACTCCTTGAGAGTCCTCGGCGGCTCCATAGATACTATCGAAATGAATGAAGTCATGAAGTACGCGCCAGCGTTGCGACTCTGCCGAAAGAAAAGGAGCTAGCCGTTCAGCTGCTTCGCATACAGCGGCCGAGCGACCATGCAGATGCAATAGCCAAAGTTCCGCTATGGCGTCGTTTTCACGCAGTTTATTTACGTCGCTCTCTGGGAATAAAGAATTTGTATTTTTTGGTGAGGTTAAGCGTGTTTGAAGCTCCAGCCTGGTTCTTAAACCATGGAGCATTTGGTGACTCCAAACAGGAGCAGTTGACAACCATGTTGTGGCAAGTTCTTTCCAATTTTCACTATTAGGATCATGAAACCATGCCAGCTCCACCATATGGCTAATGAGCACCTCGGCTTCCGGGGAGCGCTCTGTAAAGGCAATCGGCCATGCGAAGTCCTTCAAAGCCGGGGAAAGCTGAGCATCACCAGCAAGCGGTTGCTCAATAAGAAGCCAATAGCGATCAAACCATTGTTTCACCAAGCGGTCTTCATCAGTTCGATGTTCACACGTTTTTATCGTGCTCTCTATTGAATGGCGCTCATTCGGATCAATCAGCCAATACAGAGCAAGGATCGGCATCCAAACGACATCAGAAAACGGGAGTAATAGCTTATTTTCTTTTGCAAGCTGATCCAGGCGTTGAAGCCCTGTGTGGCACAGCACGCCTACGAGCAGTCCGTCCCCTGCGATGTGGGCATTGCGAGCATGAGAGCGCAGATAACCAAATGCTTGGCGTTGACGTTCTTCTGCTGTTGGTTCAGTTTCCATTATCGAAGTCAGCTTAGAAGTGCGTGAAAGGCTTGTTCGATTGGAAGCCGGGGTTCACGCATTCCTCGGATTGCATAGAATTGTGTGAGGTCCACAGGGGTAAGTCCTTGTGTGATGAGACGGCGCAATGTGTCAGGAGGGACCCGGCGCTCATCCAATAGTGCTTCCGACATAAAGCTACCGAGCAAGTGGTAAACAAGGGCTGTTTGAGTTTTGAATTCTTCCAGATCATTCCAACCTGCCAATTCTTCCACCACTAGGCCAACTCCGCCAGTGGGTGGATCAAAATCGATTCCGTGGAGCCCGGCACCGAATTGTCCGAGTTCTCGAAGGTAGAGCATTACCAATGAGAAGTGATTGCGTAGGGCCGTGAAAACCACGTCGAGCTGAGCATCAGTACCAGGCGGACGTGCTAGTCGGACTAATACACGGCCCCTTTCTACCAATACGCGTCCTTGAGTCAGACCATGACGAATCCAGTGAGCGCAGTTTTCTGCGGTGCCGTAACGATGTCGAAGCAGTGTAGCTGAGTCACATCGAGCGGAATCCTCATCGAGCAAATCCGCAACTGCTACAAGCGCTGCTAAACCAGTGTCGCGGCCCGGAAGCAACGTTGGATCCCATTGCCATGGCCATTTACCATGAGCCTTGGCGACATGTAGAGCACGCTGAACGATCGAACCACTCTCCGCATTCCTGAACTCCGTGCCGCTCAGCATTCGTCGTAACACACCTTCCATCCGATCTATGTGTGTTCGTCGAACCCAAGTTGGCACATCCCGGAGAGGTTTGGCCGTGGCGTTTGGATCTCCAGGGGGGAGATCCTCTGGTCTTTGTGAGAGCATTCCGATGTCATGCAGCAAGGTTGCAAGCAACAGGACGGCGCATTCTTCCGCGGAAAGGCCCTCGACAACTAAGCGGGATGACGCGCCAGAGGATACGATGCTCCAGCGGCTTAACCGATCAACTAGACTGCAGAGATGGCTCAGGCCATGATCTGTAAATTCGGGCAAGTGGCAACTCACTGTGAGGCGGTGAATCCCTGAGATCACTTCACGAAGGAGCAATGCAAGTGACAGGGGATGAGGCTCCCGTAAGGCGCCACGGCATAGAGCGCTGTCAAAAATGAAGTCACTTGCGTCTCGCAGTGAGACTTCTGGGTCGGGTAATGAGCGCATGCGGTGGCCTGATGTCAAAGATTTACACGAACGAGAATGAATAGCTAGGCGAATCTCTTGTATCAATTTAGTGTGATCATTTTCATATATAGTAAAAAAACTTGGCATCAGAACCTATTTGGAAACTGCAAAATTAAGAGAGACTGGAGGGAAGTGAAAATTGTTTCGTGAAGGTGGAGATGAACGGCTCGGTAGAAGAGTATGAGGGGTGGGTGAGGAATGGAAAATGGGTCGAGAGGGGCTGGGCGCGCTGGGATTTGACTTTAGGTAGGGGGATGAGGAGGGGGCTGGGAGAGAAAAGGTGGGGTGGGAGAAAACTCGGAGCAAGTTCTTGCCAGGAATTTGCGACTTGCTAAAGTGCGCGGCTTTACCCGCCACGGACCAACCTCCCGACCTCCTCTATTTAATCATGCCTCCTTCCTTTTTGCTGACTCACGGTATCGACCTTGCCATTGGCCTCTCCGTCGTGGGACTTGTGTTTGCTTTCATCCTGATCCGCAAGGTGGTGGGTGCGCCGGCGGGGAATGAGAAGATGGCTGCGATTGCGGGTGCGATCCAGCAGGGGGCGAAGGCTTACCTGAACCGGCAGATCATGGCGGTGAGCGTGATCGCGGTGCTGGTGTTTGCGGCGGTGTGGTGGCTGCGCGGGGGACTGACGGCCTCGGGCTTTGTGGTGGGCGCGGTGTGCTCGCTGGCGGCGGGCTACATCGGGATGATGATCGCGGTGCGGGCCAATGTGCGGACGGCGCAGGCGGCTTCGATTGGCAGCCATCCGGCGCTGAAGGTGGCTTTCAATGGCGGTGCGGTGACGGGTTTGCTCGTCGTGGCGCTGGGCCTGCTGTCGGTGGGTGTGTTTTATTTGATTGTGCGCGGGTCGGGGGCCGAGGCGAAGCATGCGATTGATTCCCTGGTGGGTCTGGCTCTGGGCAGCTCGCTGATCAGTGTGTTTGCGCGTCTGGGCGGCGGTATCTATACGAAGGCGGCGGACGTGGGTGCTGACCTCGTGGGCAAGAACGAGCAGAATCTGAATGAGGATGATCCGCGCAATCCGGCGACGATTGCGGATAACGTGGGCGACAACGTGGGCGACTGCGCTGGGATGGCGGCGGACGTTTTCGAGACGTATGCGGTGAGCTTGATCGGCGGCGTGCTGGTGGGCCACCTGACGGTGGGCACGGAGGCGGCGGTGGTTTACCCGTTTGTGCTGTGCGGTCTGGCGATCATTGCGTCTCTGATCGGCATTGGCTGGGTGAATTTCATCAAGCAGGAGGCGACGGCGTCGCTGGTGTGCGGGGTGGCGGTGTCGGGCATCGTGGCGTCCGGTCTGTTCTGGTGGGCGACGCAGTCGATCTTCCCTACGGGGCTGAAGATTGGTGAGCTGGCGGTGACGAACACGAATCTGTTTTACTGTGCGGGCGTGGGTCTGGTGATGACGCTGCTGGTGGTGTGGATCACGAACTACTACACGAGCACGCACCACAAGCCGGTGCGGCTGATTGCGAAGGCTTCTGAGACGGGTCCGGCGACGAACATCATCGCGGGGATCAGCATCGGGAACCAGGCGACGCTGCTGCCGGTGCTGGCCATCGCTGCGGCAATCTGGGCCTGCTATGATCTGGCGGGGCTGTATGGCATCGCGATTGCGGTGGTGTCGATGCTGTCGCTGTCGGGGATCATTATTTCGCTGGATGCGTTTGGGCCGATCACGGACAACGCGGGCGGCATTGCGGTGATGGCGGGTCTGCCGGAGAGCGTGCGCAAGATCACGGACGAACTGGATGCCGTGGGCAATACGATGAAGGCGGTGACGAAGGGCTATGCGATCGCGAGCGCGGGCTTGGCGGCGATGGTGCTGTTTGGCTCGTATGTGGAAGATTTGCAGGCGTTTGTGGGTCACAAGGTGGCGTTTGATTTGATGGATCACCGCGTGGTGATCGGCATGTTCATCGGCGGGCTGCTGCCGTTCCTGTTCACGTCTTTCTGCATGAGCGCGGTGGGCAGTGCGGCGGGTGCGGTGGTGCTGGAAGTGCGGCGTCAGATCACGGCGAAGCCGGGCATCCTGACGGGTACGGACACGCCGGACTATGCGCAGTGCGTGGACATCGTGACGAAGGCGGCGCTGGGCCAGATGATTGTGCCGGCGCTGCTGCCTCTGGTGTTTGTGATCGTGGTGTCGTTCCTGGGCATGGAGGCTCTGGGCGGGGTGCTGATCGGCACGATTGTGACGGGTCTGTTTGTGGGCATTTCCATGACGAGCGCCGGGGGCGCGTGGGACAATGCGAAGAAGTTCATCGAAGAAGGCAACCACGGCGGCAAGGGCAGCTTTGCGCATCAGGCGGCGGTGACGGGCGATACGGTGGGTGATCCTTACAAGGACACGGCGGGCCCGGCGGTGAACCCGATGATCAAGGTGGTGAACATCCTGGCGATTCTGATCATCCCGATTGCGTTTAAGGCGGCGGGGAAGTGATCTGACGTTTTTTTAATCGAGGGGCTTCCGGGAGACTGGGGGCTCCTTTTTTTTGGGCAGGGGGAATGGGCGTGGTGGGGCCTATGGCCTATGTATAGCGATTCGAAAAACTTATTTCCGGTATGGAGGGCGTGCGGATCTTCGGTTTGCCGCAGAGGGGCAAAGGTGCAGAGGCGGCAGGGATTGAATCTCTTCTCTGCTCCGCTCCCCTCGGCCTCTCCGCCCCTCTGCGGCAGAGTCGATGGTTCCTCCAGATTTCAAAAGATACTGACGAGGGTGCTTCGGTACTGGGCTTTGGCATTGGAGGCCCATGCGAAGGGAGGAAGAGGAGGAGTGGGAGGAAAGGGGACGATGGGGTATGAGCCTGAGCAATCAGCATTTGATTCTGAGGGGCTTGAGAGCACTATAAAAGGGGGAGGGGCTCCCACGTTCGCCCTGCTTTGTGACTGAATTTTATCCCATCGACCAACGACGCAGCAGCAATCTGCGCATTGCCATCACCGGTACGGTGGTGGTGCATGTGATTTTGCTGGTGCTGCTGGCGTGGATGTTTGCGAGCGAGGCGGCCCACCGGCTGTGGCTGGAGGCGCACCAGCCGCCGAAGGAGAAGGTGAAGGAGGAGGAGGTGCTGCTGTTTCCAGATCAGTTCCTGACCCCGCCGCCGCCGAAACCGAAGCCGGAGCGGCAGGTGTACATCCGTACGGCGCAGAATGAGAGCGCGGACACGGCACCGAAGAATCCGGCGTTTATCGCGGACCGGAACACGCATGCGTCCACAATCAAGGCACCGTCCCCGGACGCGACGGAGCCGATGCCTTCGATGGACGGCCTGAAACTCCCGACGCGGGAGCTGGCGGACCGGGATTTTCACAATGGGGATCTGAAGGACGATTCGCGGCTGAAGACGCAGCCGCCCGAGGTGGCGATGCTGGCACCCAAACCACCTGCTCCGCCCAGCCCGCCGGCACCGCCGTCGATCCTGAAGCCGAAGGATGCCGCCCCTCCGCAGCCGCCCAAGCTGCAGACTGAGCTGTCACCGGAGACGCCGAAACCAGAGACGGACGAAAGCGAAACGGAGAAGCCCGAGGAGACGCTGAGGATGGCGAAGGTGGAGCCTGACAAGACGCCGCTGGCGAAGATGATCGAGGAGTCTGAGAAGGAGCTGGCGAAGGGGGACATGAACCGGCTGCCGCTGGAGGTAAAGAGACCCGACCCGATGGAGAAGACGCCTGACGCGCCGCCGAAGACGGAGCCGGTGCCGAAGAAACTGGAGATAGCGCAGGACATGCCGCCGCCGACTCCGCAGGAGAAGCCCATCCCCAAGGCGCTGCCGGTGCTGGATGATGAAGTGGTGACGCGTACGACGCGGAACCAGGACCCGAACGCCTTTACGCCCCACACGCGCAAGGCGGAGACGAAGGGCACCATTTACAACCGTGGGAGTGAGGAGGCGGTGGATGCGAAAATGACGCCGCTAGGGGTCTATGAGCGTCAGGTGCGCGGCCTGGTGGAAAGGAAGTGGAACATCTACCTGCACATACGGCGGGATGGCGCGACTTATGGGCGATTGCAGCTCCTGTTTTACGTCAACAAGAAGGGCAAGGTGGAGGGACTGCGGGTGGTGGATGACAAGGAATCCAACACGGTCCTCACCGAAGTGACTGTAAGGGCGATCCAGGATGCGGAAATTCCACCCATACCTGTGGATGTGCTCCCGTTGCTGCCGGAGGAGGATGGCGGGCGGTTTAAAATCAATTACGATGTCCTCATTTACTGAACTGCCAGCCAGTGAGGGATTCGATCTGGGGCTCATGGTGCTGGGGGCGGTGTGTGCCGCTGGTGTGTGTGTGCCAGCGTGGGTGAAACTGAGGCGGCTGGGCATGGGGCTGCTCCTTCTGGGCATGCTGTCTGCCTGCAGTACGCCGGCGGAGGTGGGCGGCGGGGCGGTGGAGGATGCCAAGGAGATGCCGAAAGACCGCTATGCAAAACGGGTGGAAGAAGTGATCCTGAAGAAGTGGAGACTCTACAGTGCGCAGCGTCCGAATGACATGGCCTACGGGAGTCTGAAGGTGGACTATAATATCAGTCCGAAGGGCAAGGTGGTAAGCCTCCATGTCAGGAATAACAAGGAGACCGACCCGATCCTGACCCGATTCACTGTGAAGGCGATCCAAGATGCGAAGTTTCCGCCGATGCCTGCAGAAGTGATCCCTTTGCTCAAGCCGGAACAAGAGGGGTGCATGGGATTCGTCTTGAGCATTCATCTGGCGGAACGGCCGAAGGGCGGCAGTGCTGCTGCCAGCAGTGAGACGCTGGCGAATGCGGAGAGAGCGCCAGAACAGCGCGAGACCCGGCAGACGGCAAAGATGCTGATGGAGAAGCGGTGGGGAATGCCGTCGGAGACTCGGGAGAGCAACGTCCGGAAAGTGGCCCCGCAGGTGGTGACGAAGCTGCCCAGCAGTCCGCCGCCGAAGGAGGTGGAGAAAACGGTGAAACTGACGTCGACGCCGAAGGAGCGCTACTGCCAACGGGTCACCCAGGCGGTGGAAAAGAAGTGGCGCATTTACATTAAACTACAGGTGGAGGGCGTCACTTACGGGAGCCTGAAGGTGGATTTTTACGTGAACAAAAAAGGAAAGGTGGAGGACCCGCGTGTGGTGGAAGACAAGGACTCGTACCGGGCTCTTACTTTATTAACTTTGCGGGCGATCAAGGATGCGGAGATACCCCCGATGCCTGCGGATGTGTTTCCTTCGCTGCCGATGAATGATCCTGAGCGCCTGAAAATCGAATACAATGTCCTTATTTACTGACATGACCGAGAGGCGTCATTTTTTGCATTCAGTGATGCGGCTGATGGGGGCCGCCTTTCTGGCCTGCGGGCTGGTGGCGTGCTCGACGCATGAGCAGGGTGCTGCTGACGAACAGGCCCGAAAGGATCTTGTGAACAGCCGCTCACCCAAGGGGCGCTACATTGCGCAGATCAGGAAAGAGGTGAGGGCGAAGTGGGATCGGCATATAAACGCTCTGCGTAACTCCCCGCTGGGCTATGGCAGCATGGTGGTCGAGTTTTACGTCACCCCCAAAGGCAAGGTGGAAGACCTGGGGATCATCAACACGAAGAACTGCACTCGGACATTCGCGACATTTACTTTGCAGGCGATCCGTGAGGTGAAGCTGCCGCCCATGCCTGCTGAAGTCGTGGCCGCGCTGACGGAGCAGGATGGGGGACGCCTGAGATTGGAATACTATCCTGAGAGAGCGGCATCGGAGTCTGGCGTTCAGAAAGTCGCTAGCCCGAAGAAGCCCGTGACGCGCTTTTCCCAGCAGGTCCAGAAGATCTTGCACAAGACCTATGAGCCGTATATCCGGCAGGGCAGCAAGGGCCCTGACGTTTTTCATATTAAAGTGGTCGTCGACTTCAACGGCAAGGTGGAGCATGCCTTCGTCACCGATGAAATGGGCAACAATGAGAAGCTGAGGGTCTTGACCCAAAAGTTGATCTATGCTGCAAAGCTCCCACCCATCCCTGAAGAAGTCATCCCCCTGCTGCCGAAGGAAACTCTCGAACACCTGATACTCAACTACGATGTCGTTATTAACTGATCTTCTCGCCACCGCCACCCCTATGCTTGCTGCCGCCGCGGCTGCTGCTGCTGAAGCCACTGAAAAGGCTGCGCCTTCGGGGCTGCAGCTGATCTATGAATTTCTCTCGACGGGGGGCTTTGTGATGGGGCTGATCGTCATTTGTTCGATGTCGGCCATCGGGGCGTCCATCATGGCATGGCTGCAACTGCGGGAGCAGGTGATCATGCCGAGTGCGGTGGTGAGCCAGCTCAGGGCGATCCCGAACTATGCGCTGAAGGGGGACATCCGGCCGCTGCAGGAGTTCTTGGTGCATGATGGCTCAATGCTCTCGCGGCTGGGCAGCATGGCGATCAGCGGTGCCTTTACGAGCAAGCAGGAGTGCCATGAGGCCTGCGCGATCAAGGCGCGTGAGGAGATTCACCGGCTGGAGAGCGGGATCCCGCTGCTGGAGGTGATGGTGTCTGTGGCGCCGCTGCTGGGGCTGCTGGGGACGACGGTGGGCCTGGTGGGGATGTTCTCGGCCTTTGGCACGGGGGGCGGGCCGGACACTTCGGTGGTGGCGCATGAGATCGGGGTGGCGCTGCGCTGCACGATCGCGGGCTTGTTTGTGGCGGTGCCATCGGTGCTGGCGCACACGTATTTTTCGCGTCGGCTGGATGCGCTGGCGGTGCGGGTGGAGTCGATCATGCAGGAGACGATCCAGCACTTTTACCAGCACTTTGAAGTGCAGCGTCCGTCAAACTGAACGAGGTCAGATTTCACGCACTCCCTGCCATGAATTTGCGCCCCAAACGCCGCCCGGTACCGACGATCCCCATTGTGTCGCTGATCGACATCATGGTGATTTTGCTGATCTTCTTTGTCGCGACGACGACGTTCCGAAAGGATAACACGCAGGTGAAGATCACGCTGCCGGAGTCGAAAACTCTCGGGGGTGAGGCAACAACGCCGGAGGTGCGCGTGGCGATCAGCATCGACGAGCAGCAGCATGTGTTTCTGGATGGGAAGCCGGTGGAGCTGGACCTGCTGGCGGCGGCGATCACGACGATGAAGGAGGCGCAGCCGGGGCTGAAGCTGGAGCTGCAGGCGGATACGACGGCGGCGCTGGGGAATCTGGTGAAGGTGTGGGACGCGCTGAGAGAGGCGGGGTTCAGCATCAATGATGTGCCGGCGCGGATTCAGCGGGAGGGGAAGTGAAGGGGGGAGGAAGTGAAAGGGGCCGGAAGGGAATAGGTCTTATAGGGCCTATTCAGAGCCAGGCAGGCTGCTGGGAGGCGAACAATGAACAATGAACATTGAACATTGAACGAAGAACGAAGAACTGGCGAGGTCAGGACATGGGTAA
>DLGZ01000014.1:0-18907 GCA_002482965.1 Verrucomicrobiaceae bacterium UBA7681
CATCTGCGCGACCGCACTCCAAAAACGCTCGCACGCCTCACTTCACCTCAAACGCCCTGCCATCCAGCACCTTCCCATCCTGTACCAGATCCACGCGGTACTTCCCCGCAGGCAAACCATCTTTCGCCGTCAGCGAAGAGTCGATTTCATCACTCACTCCTGCTTCAACATCCGCCGTGACCAGGACTTGCTCCTTCTCGCCTTCCGCTTCCACCAGCGTCCATACTACCTGCACACCTTTGGCCAGCGCCTTCTGCTTCAGCTTCCACCGTGCATGCATCCCGGTGTCGTCCGTGGTGAAAGACTTCACTTCCTTCCCCGGCTCACCCTTGCCGTCGTCACGAAAAAGCTGCGATGAATCGATGTCGAGCTTCGTCTTTCCGGCCATCGGTGCCCCCACCTTCACCGTAAACTTCTCGTGCGCCACCTCCTGCCCGTCGAGTTGCAGCGAAACCTCATGCGTGCCCGCAGGCCAGCCACCGGCAGGGATGAAAGCAAAGTGGAAGGGTACGTTCTCCTTGTTCTCCTCCATGGTGAAGCTCCGCGTACCCGCATCATCCACCTTGCCATTCACCAGCCAGGTCACTTCCATCCATGAGGCGAGTCCCAGATTGCCCACACCTGCGAAGAAGACCTTGTCCATGCCTTCAAAGTCATGCGTTTCATTCACCGGCTTGTGGTCTTCGTCCGCGCCTTTGGCCAGCGCCGCTTTCACCAGCTTGCTCGGTAGGGCTCCCTTCGGTGGCGCGATGCGAAAGGGGAATTCGCCCAGCGGCTTGTCGTCAAAAGTCACCTTCGTCACGTAGCAGGCTCCCACGGGCAGCGCCTGCTTGGGTTTGATGTCAAAGCCCACAAACGTGTCTTCCCCGAAGGAAAAGATCACCCCCTCGTTCACCGTTGCCACATCCACCTTGGCCTCAGCGATTTGATCGTCCCGAAACATGAATTCGGCCTTCACCACCCCAGTCTTCGGCCTGCCCTTCAGCTGGATCGAAAGAAACACCGCTTCACCCTGATTGAAAAACTCCGCCACATCCTTCGGCGACTGATCCTCCTTAAACCCATGGCAGTAAGTCGCCTTCTTCAGTTCCCCCTCTGCCGCTAGCCCCGGGACGAGCGCAGCCGTCATGTTTAAACTCAGCACCAGCAGTGGAATAACAGAAAGCTTCATGCCGCGCATCCAACCACAGCGCGGCGCAATCGCAAGACACATGGCGCGGTTTGTTTCGGCGTGGGTGGGCGCTGTTCCGTGGAGCGCGGAATTGATTCCGTCTTGGCCTTCGTAGCCTTGGCGTAGAAGGCAGCACTCCGCAAGCACCCATGCCTCCGCTTTCGCCCCAGTCTCTTCCCCAAGAAAACACAAGAGCAAGGGCGCACGACTAATCGAACGCCCGCGCTCTCTCACATGGGCGGATCCCGCTGCAGCCGCTTGCCCAGGCTCACCACCTCATCCACGGAAAAACCGATCGACTCATAAAAAGCAATCACCGCCGCATTGCTCCTCCGCACCTGCAAATTGATCTTGGGGCATCCCGCCTCCCGCAGCAGCCTCTCCGCATGCTCCATCATCTGCCGCGCCAGACTCTGCCGACGCTGATCTGGATGCACCGCCAGGTAGTTGATCCACCCCCGGTGCCCTTCATACCCCGCCATGCACGAGGCCACGATCACGCCCTCCACCTCTCCCACCAAAAACCACTCCGGATTCACCCGCAGCTTCCGCGCAATGTCCGCCCCCGGATGGTTCTGCGGCACCACCAGCCCGCAGCTCTCCCACAGCGCGATGACCGCAGCTTCATCAGCAGCCTGAAAAGAACGTATGTTCATAAAAGCGTGTTATTTCGCCCGGCCAGGCACAGGAGCCTGATAAATCTGCGTTGTCTCCAATCCCGCCCCGCTCAGCTTGGCAAGAGTCGTTTCCGCCTGCACACCCGGTGCCAGCCGCCGCAGCGACTTCGAAATGAACGGATGATCCTCCGGCGCATAGCGCCCGCGCCTCACCACACAGATCTGCCGCACCACCAGCGCCAGATCATCCACCTCCGCCAGTTGGAGAATCTCAGACATCTTCATCAGATCCTCCGGCTTCATCACATACTTGATGTCTTTGAGCGTCGGCTCCCACAGCTCCGGCATCTCGATCAGCATCTGCTCCATCCCAGGAATGTCCGCCTTTTTGCCCTGCCAAGCATGGAACTGAAACGGCTGGATCTCACGGCTTTGCGCAAACGCCTTCACCACCTCATCCGTGTCGCCCTTGTCCCGAATTCGCAAAGTCGTGCCGCGCTCATAGGCCGCCCATCCGTTCAGCGGCCACAGGCTCAGCGCCGCATCGTATTGCTTCAGCGCTCCCTCAAAATCCCCCTTGTCATGCAATTGCACACCCGCATCCACCAGCTGATGCGATGGCCTCATGAAAGCCCCGCATTGCCGCATGATGCTGATCATGAGCTTCTGGGTCTCCTCGTCCAGATCTCCCCGGTGCAACGTCAGCCTCAGTACGGTCTGCGCCCGGTCCGCGTCACCCGCCGCCAGCAGCACGCTTGCATGCAGCATCGCCAGCCCCGGGTCCCCCGGAACCACCTCATAATACATCTGCCAGAAGTTCGCATTGTGCTGCACCAGCTTGCGACTGTCGAATTTGCGCCAGGAATCATCCACCTTGTCTTTGCCCAGTTCATTGAAGGTCTTCCCCTCCTTCAGCATCCAGTCGCGAATCCCAGGAAAACTCGTCTCACTGCGAGTTTGAAGATTGCCCTGAGTCAGCTGCACCATCGTCACCCCCATCACCCGCGCCTGAGCCATCTCATGCGTATCTGTCAGCGCATGCACGCGACTGAAGACACACAACGACAACACCACACCGGGCAAAATCGGGAATTTCATGCCCCAACGTTATCGAGCCCTCCTCAATTCCGGAAGTACTTTTTCAGTCGAACCAACACTTGCTGCACGAAGCCTCACCCACTCATTCATAAAGTCCTGTCACTCAATCTGCAGCACTCAAAAGGGTGATCGCATGGGCTTCCGCCAGAGTGGGCACCTTGGCATGCGCATCATACCAAAGTAGAAACTACAAACCAGAAGCTCCAGGTGGACACTATTCGTGTTCGAGAGCATTATTATCCCATGCCTGGTTATTCATCGCTGAATTCATGGACCCTGCTTGTCTTGCTGTGGGCGTGGGCAGGGGCGTCTGCTGCAGACATGCCGAAAAATCACGTTTCCTTGAGGGTTTTCACGGATGGAAAAATTGAGATAAACAACGTCGCGATAACGGCTCATCAGGGAGTCACCATTCCGCAGGCTATCCTGTACGCTCAAAAATCGCCACCGATTAAAACCCATGTCGCAGATCGTGCCGTGTGGTTCTCATTCGAGGAACTGGGCCTTCTCGTGTCCCGAAGAGATGATCCTAAATCGGAACACGCGAACATTGTCCTGCCAGCCATTGCCGAAGAGCCTTTTCACACCATTGTATTCGCGGGCGAACTTGTTCTTGATGACGTTCGAATTGAATTTGATCCGAAAAAGCCACAAAAGCGCGACCAAATCTTGGATGCCATCAAGAGCCTTCCAAAGGAGCACGTGGAGCAAGACGCAAATAGCATCATCTTGGTCTTTGATACCACGGTCGTATATATTTTCTTCGACGCTGCGAACCAATTGCAGCACGTCAGTCTTTCCTTACGTGTCCCTTAGGGCATGCCGCCACGCACCCCAAAAAGAGGCCCTGCCCGCCATCCAAACGACAGCAGGCAGGCTCCTCACGTCAGGACTCACAAGTTCAACGAAGTCCAAAATCATCACCACTCACGTTTCTTCACTCACGAAAAAAAGCGGTGGCGTTCCGCGCCTTCGTAGCGGCCTTCGGACAGGCAGCAGTTCTTGAAACCGGCGGCTGGAGCCGCACGGGCAGAGATCCTCACGGCCAAGTTTCTCCTCCAGCCATTTGTCTCCGTGGACGATGCGAATGCCGCGTTTGACGCGTGTCTCGCTCGGGTAGCCTTTACGACGCTTGCTTGAGCGTTCGAAAAAAGGATGCCTGTTCGTATTGATCGATGTTGTTTTGCATAAGGCCCTCCTGGTTTGGTTTGGGCCCGGAGAGTGGCCGTTCCCCTGAGTTATGTCAACCTACGCCCTCATCTGCAACCGCCCAAAAGGCGAGTGGAACGACGAACTCCGCGCCACCGTGGACGCCACCCTCGAACAAGTGGCGTCCGAGTTGAAGTGATTGCCTCCGCGATTTGCTGTCGGGCGCACGCATCAGCCTGCGTATAGATCTATCGTCCGCGTGCAGGTATAAAACAGTCTAAACATTTAAGAAACAATTTGTGTATGGTCCTCATTTTAGCCACGTTGCGTCTCTCATGAAATCTGCCTTCACCGCCACCCTGATCACGCTGTGCCTTGCCTCATGCAGCTCCTATCACCCGCTCAAGGACCCGCTGACAACTTACAAAGGCCCTTTCATTGCCAAGAGCGCCCCGGGAGTGAAGGCCACATTTCTCGGCAACACCACCATTCACCTCACTGACGGCACCACGGATCTCTTGGTGGATGGTTTTTTGTCACGGCCCAGCATCCTGAACACCTTTTTCGGCCTGATCAAGCCGAAGCCCGAGGAGATCGCCACACAGTTCAAACTGGCTGGCATCACCAAGGTGGATGGCTTGCTCATCGGGCATGCCCATCACGATCACGCTCTGGACGCTCCCGCCATTGCAGCAAAAGAAAAATGCCTGGTCATGGGCAACACCTCCTATCGGAAGATTCATGAAGGCCATCATCTCCCCGCTGACAAGTGTCATCTTTTCACCGTTCCCTGCGATGGCACGAAGAAGGAGTTTGGAAAATTCACCGTGAGCTTTGTGAAATCGGAGCATGTCACCGCCCGCAAATTTGTGCAAAAATGGGTGGAGGGTGAGGTCTGCACTCCCTTCAAAACACCGGCCTACTTCTCCCGTTTCAAATGTGGCGATGTCTATGCCATCCACATTGAGCATCCCGAGGGCAGCATCCTGATCACCACCACGGCAGGCGCAGCGCCGGGCGCACTTGACCACTATCGGGCCGACGTCGTTTTCCTCGGCATCGGTCTTCTCGCCAAGGAAACCTGCTGCCAGCAAAAGACCTACTGGCACGAAACGGTTGAGGCCGTGAAACCACACACGGTCATTCCCGTGCATTGGGACAACTTTTCACGCAAACTCAGCCGCACTCCTGGCGCATCCACAAGCCTCTCTCCCACACCAAGTCCGCCCGATGATGTGCAGGGGGCCATGCAGGTGGTCAATACCCAGGCCAAAGAGCACCATCGCGGAGTCATGTTAATGGGACTGCGAGACTCTTTCCTGCTGCACAAGGGGAAGGTCCAAACCCAGCAAGCGGGCACACGTTAGTGCGGCGGTGCTGAAGTCCACATGCTAGGTCTTGTTCTCTCTCTGAAATGGGGTGTGGGCAACTTAGCGGCTACTTGCCTGCCAGTGCCGCATATTGACAAACCCATCAAGTTAGCGTAACTAATAACTGCGTCTTATGACACTCCGCCCCCTCATCATCATATTTCATTCAGCCCGGCTGCGGCCAGGGCTCGGGATGACTATGTCGTAGAGGATATAAGTCAGATTTTGCTGCTATCCCCGGGAGCCCTGAATGCCGTCAGTCTGCATCAGGGCCTTTTCATTTCCGGGGAGCAGCACGTTCAATTCGAACATCTGACTCTTATGAAACTCAATACGACTGACTCGGGCCGCATCCGCAACATTGGCATCGCCGCCCACATTGACGCTGGCAAAACCACGCTCACCGAACGCATTCTCTTCTACGCAGGCGCCATCCATGCCTGCGGAGACGTGCATGAAGGCAACACCACCACCGATTTCTCGGACATCGAACGCGAGAAGGGGATCACCATCTCCTCCGCCGCGGCTCCATGCTCGTGGACTCAGCAGCCCGTCGCAGGCCTCACCCGCCTCTTCGCCGGCCAGCCCCATCGCCTCAACATCATCGACACCCCCGGCCACGTCGACTTCACCGCCGAGGTCGAGCGCTCCCTCCGCGTGCTCGACGGCGCTGTCGCCGTCTTCTGCGGCGTCGGTGGCGTGCAGCCACAAAGCGAAACCGTCTGGCGTCAGATGGATCGCTACCGCGTACCTCGCGTCGCCTTCATCAACAAGATGGACCGCCTCGGCGCGGACTTCACCCGCGTCGTAAGCGAACTCCAAACGAAGCTCGGCGCCACCGCCTGGCCCGTCCTCCTGCCCTGGGGTGCCGAATCCGCATTGCTCGGCCAGCTCGATGTCATCGAAGAGCGCGCCCTGCGCACCCATGCCGACTCGCCCACCGGCTTCACCGTGGAATCCATTCCCACCGAATGGCTCACCGCCGTCGAATCCGCACGCCGTGATCTCATCCAGGCCCTCGCCAGCCTCGACGACGAAATCGCCCAACTCTGGATCGACAGCCTCCCCGTGCCCGCTCAGGCACTCCGTGCCGCGATACGTCGTCAGACCCTCGCAGGCCGCTTCGTGCCCGTCATCGGCGGCAGCGCCTATAAACACATCGGCGTCTCCGCGCTGGTCGATGCCATCGTGGACTTCCTCCCTGCACCCGAAGAAGTGCAGCGCGTGAATGCCATCGATGCCCCACTTGCCGCGCTCGCCTTCAAAATCGTGCGCCATCCACAGGCTGGCCGCTTGGTCTATGTCCGCGTCTATTCCGGCACCCTCCAAAAAGGCACGCCACTCCTCAATCCGCGCCTCGGCAAAACCGAGCGCTGCGGCAGGCTGCTCCGTGTCTTCGCAAACCGCCGCGATGAACTCGAAACCGTCCAGGCAGGCGACATCTGCGCCGTCACCGGCCTCAACAACTTCAGCACAGGCGATACCCTGTGTCTGGTAGATCATGCCATCATGCTTGAGCCGCCCGTGTTCCCCGAACCCGTCGTCAGCATGGCCATCGAGCCCGCGAAATCCGCCGACCAGTCACGTCTGGCCACCGCCCTGTCACGCCTCAGCGATGAAGACCCCACCTTCCGCGTCCGCACCCATGAAGAGACCGGCCAGTGCCTCATCTCCGGCATGGGCGAGCTCCACCTCGAAGTGATCCGCGAAAAACTCCTGCGCGAGCATGGTGTCGAAACCATCGCCGGCGCACCCGAGATCGCCTGCCGTGAAACCATCACGCAAACTGCAGAAGCAGACCATTTGCTCAAAAAGCAAAACGGCGGCTCCGGCATGTTCGCACGCGTGAAGGTCACCGTGCAGCCCCTGGAGCGCGGCGGGGGCTTTGTCATCGAAGACGCCATCATCGGCGGCAGCATCCCCTCCCAGTTCATGGGCGCGGTGCGCCGTGGCATCACCGAAGCCGCTGTCGCCGGCCCCCTGCATGGCAGCCCCCTCGTCGATGTCCGCGTCCGCATCATCGACGGCGCCTTCCACGCCAAGGACTCCAACGACCAGGCCTTCCGCATGGCCGCTGGCGAAGCCCTCCGCGAAGCCGTGCGCCTCGCCGCCCCCGTGCTGCTGGAGCCCGTCATGCAAGTCGAATGCACCGTCACCGACGAGCACCAGGGCGACATCCTCGGCGATCTCAACCGTCGCCGCGCCCGCATCACCGGCATTGATCATCGCGGCACCGAATCCGGCATCCTCGCCGAGGTCCCCCTCGCCGAAATGTTCGGCTACGCCGGAGCCATCCGCAGCCTCTCAAGAGGCCGCGCCAGCTACTCCATGGTCCCCACATCCTACGAGGTCGTCCCCGCCTCCGTCCTCCCCCGCATGCTCAAAGCATAACCAAGTCCCCCCACGCGGAGCACGTCTCGAAAGAGCCGTGCTCCGTTTTTATACCCTCTAAACGCAAAGCGTGGTCAAACATCGCAAGCGCCCCGCCGAAGCAAAATCGTCCTCGTCCTCGTCCTCGTCCTCCTACTCGTCCTCGATCCTATCGCACCGCCGCAGCTTGCGCGTTCAAATTTCCAACTGCCTCCGCCGCAGTCAGCCAATGCATACTCGGATCGATGACATCTCAGTTGCCCTCAAGTAACCAGATGCATAAAAATCTCCTTCACCCTCTGCTGCACCTGATCCTCACTCCAATCAGGATGCTGCTGCCTCAACCGCGCCGCTTTGAGCCTGCGCGCACCCCAGTACATCTGAAACGCCACGCGCAGCTTTTGTGCGCGCGTCATGCTCCGCAAGATGGCGATGTATTCAGGTGTGAGGTTGGAGGCCATGGGGGAAGGGTAGTACAAGGAAGACTGATCTGCACAAAAAGCACCCACTTCTCCGATCTTGCCTTCCACACCTGAGAACGTAAAGTCCCCCATGGTAAATGACCTGACAGAGCCTCTAAAAAAGCGCGTGGGCGGCAGTCTGTCGCGCGTGCCGCCATTGCAGCGGCTGGAGATGCTCCGGCGCAATGCGCTGTTGCTGCGCGGCGGGAAATGGTCACCACCCCCAGACGATGGAACCCTCGTTCGAAAAGTTGTTGGTCTTGCTCGCTGAGCGAGGCGTTAAGTTCATTGTGGTGGGTGGCATCGCAGTCACCCTGCAAGGGTATGTCCGCTTCACAGAAGATGTGGATCTGCTGATCGAGGACAGTGCTGAAAATATCGGTCTTCTCCTCACCACCCTCAGCGGCTACGGAGAAGGATTCGCCGCTGAACTCACACCCGCTGACTTTTACGATGGCGAAGGTGCCATCCGCATCGTAGAAGAAATTGAGCAATGCCAGATCGACATCTTCACGCGCATGACCGGACGACGTTACACAGATGTGATCGTCGATGCAGATACATGGATGCTGCGTGAGCTATCGATTCGGTATGCCTCGAAAGCATCACTGATAGGCTGGAAAGAGAACTCGGTGCGGGAAAAGGACAAACTAGACGCCATGGCCCTGCGCAAGTTGCAAAGCGACCCGCATTCACTGGACTGATCCGCGCAGCACAAAAAAAGCGGCCGGGTCACCCCAGCCGCCTTCAAAGTAGCCCAGTCGCTCCGCAACTGGATCTCAAATCTATCCTCAGCCAATCACCTCAGGCCATTCCGTATGGAACATCTGGCCCTCAGGCTTGTCCGTGCGCTCATACGTATGAGCACCGAAGAAATCTCTCTGCGCCTGCAGCAAATTCGCAGGCAGACGTGCCGCACGATAGCTGTCATAGTACCCAAGGCTGGCGCTGAACGCCGGCACCGGAATACCGTTCAGCGTCGCAAGGCTCACCACTTCACGCCAATGCTGCTGCGTATTGCTGAGCACGTCCTTGAAGAACGGATCCAGCATCAGGTTCGCCAGGCTGGCGTTCGTGCGATACGCATCCGTGATACGATTCAGGAAACGCGCGCGGATGATGCAACCCCCGCGCCAGATGGCGGCGATGCCGCCGAGATCCAGCTTCCAGTCCTTCTTCTCGCTCATCGTCTGGATGAGATCGAGACCCTGCGCGTAGCTGATGATCTTCGAGGCATAGAGGGCGTCGTGAACTTTCTTCACGAGTTCCTTCTTGTCCGTCGTGATGTTCGCGGTCGGGCCGGTGAGCTGCGTACTGGCGGCCACGCGCTGCTTCTTCTGGGAGGAAAGAATGCGGGCTTCCACAGCGGCGTTGATCGTGCTGATCACCACGGCGTTTTCAGCCGCATTCATCAGCGTCCACTGGCCCGTGCCCTTCTGGCCGGCCTTGTCCACGATGAGCTCGACGATGGACTTGCCGGTCTCCGCATCCTTCTGCTCCAGGGCCTTGCCGGAGATCTGGATGAGGTAGCTCTGCATGTCGCCTTCGTTCCACTCGTTGAAGATGGCGGCCATCTCGTCGGTGGTGAATCCCGCGTGCTTGAAGATGTTGTAGGCTTCGCAGATGAGCTGCATGTCGCCATACTCGATGCCGTTGTGAATCATCTTCACATAGTGACCCGCACCACCAGGGCCGATGTGGATCACGCAAGGCTCACCGTCCACCTTCGCGGCAATGCTTTCAAAAATCGGCTTCATCACTTCCCACGTGGAAGCAGGGCCGCCGGGCATGATGGCCGGGCCTTTGCGCGCACCTTCTTCACCACCGGAAACACCTGCGCCGATGAAGCGCAGGCCTTTGCTCGCGAGGTAGGCGTCACGGCGCTCCGTCGTCTGGTAGAAGCTGTTGCCGCCGTCGATCACGATATCATCCTTGCTGAGAAGGGGGATGAGCTGCTCAATCACCGCGTCCACGGCATCACGGTCCGTGTCCTTCACCGCAGTCGATTTCACCATGATGTGAATCTTGCGCGGCATGGCGAGGCTCTCCACGAAGTCTTCAAGGGTGTGGCAGCCGACGAGCGCCTTGCCAGGATGCTTGGCAACAAACTCATCCGTCACGCTGGTCGTGCGGTTATAGACGCTCACCTGGAAGCCGCGGCTTTCCACGTTGAGAACGAGGTTTTGGCCCATCACAGCGAGGCCGATCAATCCGAAGTCACTTTTTTTGCTCATATTTGGGCCGCAGACATACCCCCCGGCCCTCATTTGGCAAAGGAGATTTTCCTCATGGCCTGCATGAGCCGGATTGATGGAAACGGCACGATTTAGCAGTTGTGCCGCATTCCCGCAGTTGCTTATCCCTTCCGCCATCCTTTCATCTTCCCTCATTATGCAATACCACGTGGCCCAAAACGGCACCAAATTCGGCCCCTTTGACAAAGCAGAAGTCTACCGCCGCCTCGTCGCGGGCGAGCTCAGGCCCACCGATCTCGGCTGGCATGAAGGCCTCGCCGATTGGGAGCCCCTGTCAAAGCTGATCCCCCCGCCGCAGCCAGCGTCACCCTTTGCGCCGTCGGGACTTTTCCCGGCTGCCCCCGCACCCCAGGCCCTGGCGCCTCTCCCGCAGTTCTCCTCAGGCATGGCCATCGTCAGTCTGGTCTGTGGCATTCTGGTGTTTTTCACCTTCGGCCTCGCGGGCCTGCCTGCCGTTGTCCTCGGCCACCTCGCACTTTCGCACATCAAAAAATCTGCCGGTACTCTCAAAGGCCGTGGCATGGCCATCGCCGGCTTGATCCTCGGCTATCTTGGATTGGTGCTGATGGTTGTCACCATGATCGCGGTTTTCGCCTCCCTCAGCATGCCAGCCTCGTCCGTCATCCAGCAATCATCAGCGCGGGTTAAAACGACGCGAAACGCCAAGCAGCTTGTCCTCGGCCTGAAACAATACGCCGCTGACCATGCAGGCCAGTACCCCGCCACCTTGGACGTCCTGTTTGACGAGGAAATCCTCACCGACCGCCAGCTCCTCGAGTTTCCCGAACCCCTCAATGTCCGCGGCCAGGAGTGGGAATACCACGGTGCAGAGCTCACAGACGCCAGCCCCGGCAATGCCATTCTCCTGATCACTAAGAAGCCCGACCTCGCAAAAAAGAAGATCGTCGCCCGCAATGACGGCTCAGTCGCCATCGAAAGCGCGCGCGAGTGACGCCGCACTTCTTGCTTCTCCAGGCCAATCAAACACCTCAAGGCACCGGCTGCCCCTTGGCCCCGATGCAGTACAGCGAATTCGCCGTGCGCACATAGATCCGCTTGTCGCCAATCGCAGGCACCGAATTGACCGGCCCATCCAGCTTGCTCGCCGCGATCTTTTCAAACTTCGGCCCCGCCTTGATCACAATCAGATCGCCCTGCTGGCTGGCGCAGAAAATCTTGCCATCGCCCGCGACCGGGCTGCTGAAAAACTTCGCGCTGCCCTGCGTGCCTTCCACGCGTTCCTCGTAGATCACTTTGCCCGTTTTGAACTCCACGCAGCGCATGATCCCGCCATCGCCAAGGAGGTACATCTTGTCGCCAATGACCAGCGGGGTAGGGACATAGGGCAGCCCCTTGGGAATGTCGAACGGCACCGGCACAGGCTTGCCGCTCTTGAGGTCGATCGCGGCGATCTCCTTCACACCGCCACCGGTGCCGAAGGTGCAAAAGTAGAAGTCATCGCTCAGCACACCCGAGCCCAGGCTGCGCTGCTTGTAGCCCGGATTGTGCTGCCAGTTGATCTCGCCCGTCTTCAGCGCGATGCCCATCACCCCGCTCGCATTGTTCGCGCAGATCAGTTCCTTCGCGCCGCCCTTCAAATCATGCACCACCGGTGTGGAGAAGGTGTTCAGGCAGTTCGGCAGCTCCCGCTTCCATACCTGCTTGCCAGTCTTCGCATCCAGCGCCACCACGCAGCTCTTCCACTTCTGCTGCTCAGGGACATCGGTGTAGACCTTGCCATCCCGCTGCCAGTCAAATTCGCTGCGCACAATCATCAGTCCATCGACAACGATCGGCGAGATGCCTGTGCCGTGCTCATGGATGTAATCCGCCACATGATCATTGCGCCACACCGGCTTGCCCGTGTGATCCAGCGCCAGCGCCTGGATGTCCGTGCCGCTGCTCCAGTTGATGTAGATCCGCTCCGCATCCACAAAGGCCGAGCTGCTGGCAAAGGTGTTGTAAGTCTTGTGGATCGCGTGCGGCACAAACTCCTCCTCATGCCGCCACAGTTCCTTGCCATCCTTCGCCGAAAAAGCGATCACCGCACGCTTCGTCGCACTGCTTTCCGCCGTCACGATCACCATGTCCTGCCACAGCACCGGGGAGGACCAGCCCTTGCCCGTTTCCACCTTCCACAGCGTCGTGCTGTCATCCACCACCGCTGGCAAACCCGTGGTGTCAGCGACTCCGGTGCCGTTCGGCCCGCGAAAGCGCGCCCAGTCCGCAGCGGAGAGAGCAGAGACAGAAAACAATGTGATGAATGCGAGGGTAAATTTCATGCGAGCAAGTAGAACGCGGGTGGTAGGAGAAAAATTGCCAGAACAGTCCTGAGTGAGTCCGAGAATAGCGAATGATTCATGCTTGCGCAATAGCCTGCCCCCTTGCCCCCTCCAGCAGCAATCCAAAACGCTCCGCATGGCCGCCGATCCATATGGACTGCGGTTGCGCAGCGAGGAACGAGCGCAGCTACCGCTTTCGCCGGACTCTGTGGCACACGCCCACCCCAAGCCCCTCGAAAGCGGGAGCCGCTGAGTCCTCGCCAGCCAGTCATCCCACGCCCACCACGAGACGCTCGAAAGCGGCAGCAAACCCCAGCCGCACTCCAAATCCGCCCCGCATGCCCACGCCTCCGATATGGACTGCGGTCGCGCAGCGAGGAACGAGCGCAGCTACCGCTTTCGCCGGGCTGAGTGGTGCACGCATCCCCGTAAATGCTCGAAAGCGGGAGCCGGTGATCCCCCGCAAGCTGCCCACCTCACGCCCACCGCAAACCCCTCGAAAGCGGCAGCTTCACCCTTTCTGGGTTGCGCAGCCGCACTCCAAATCCGCCTCATCGCCACACCCTCAGTTTGCGTGCGGCTTAGCTTCCAGCGTGCCAAAGCCAGCTTCAGGAGCTTCCACCATCGGTATGCCTGCCTCGGGAGACTCCACCGCAGGAGCCTCCAAGCTCACCAGTTCCATCATCGGCACTTCGCTCACAGGCGTTGTCTCCTGCGCAGGCACCTCCACACTTGGCGTTGCCTCGGCTCCCACCTCAGGAGCGGATTTTGCTTGGATCAGTGCCGTCTTCAGAGCCTCCAGCGCCTCACTCAGGCGATACTCCAGCTCCGCAATCTTATATCCGTCCTCCCGCGCACGCTTCCGCGCCTCAGCTTCCAGAAGAGAGAGCTTCTCCTCCTGCTCGCGCAGCTTCTTTTCCGTGGCCGTCGCAGACGTGCCCGGCGTCGGCACCGTCGCCACACCCACGGCACTCATGAATTCCTTCTGCACCATCTCCACGCGCGCCTCAGCGGCCTTCAGCGCACGTTGCAGATTCGCGATCTTCCCCTCCGCCTGCACCGTGGCCTCGCGCGCCTTCCCCAGTTCAGCCTCCGGACCTCCCGCCGCCGCATACGCCGCCTGCTCATCGCGGATTTTCTTCAGTTCCACCGCCGTCTCCTGCATCTCCGCCTTCTGCTTGAGAATCAGCTCCTGCGCTTCGATCAGGCGCTTTTCAAAATCCGCCGCACGCGCATTCGTCGCCTCGATGGCCTGCTCCTGCGCCTTCACCCGGCCCTGCTCCGCCCCCAGCGCCGTTTCCAGATCCTTGATGCGCGACTGCGTCGGTGCCAGCTGCGCTGCGATCTCTCGCGTCGCCGCCAGATCACCCTCCAGCCGCGCGATCTGCTGGGCCGCATCATTCGCACGGCGTTCCGCCACCTCCCGGTGGGTGTTGAAGCGCTGCTGCAGGTCCGCAAAGCTCGCTGCAGCAGCGACCCTTGCTTGGGCCGTTTCCGCCGCCAGCGCCGCCGCTTGGCCGCGTTCCGCCTGCAATGCCGCCCCGGTTTCAGCGCGCAGTTGCTCCAAAGCAGCGCTCGATTCGCTCCCCAAACGCTTGAGTTTGCTCCGCATCACCAGCCAGGTGATCAGCATGGGCAGCAGGGCAATGACAGCCAACACAGCATAAATGAGTACCTCAGGTACAATGGGGCCAGTCATGGCGATCATGGCTTGTTCTGACGTAATTCCTGCAAACATAGAGATCTAAATGAACTCGCCCCCTGTGTTCTGTCCAGCACGCATTGCTCCTTGAGCGGCGGATAAAGGCGGCTAGTTTGCGCGCCCTTTCTTCCCCAACCCCACCCATGTCCAAGTTCAACATCCTCATCGCCGGCAACAACGACCCCATTTCGAGCAAAGGCATCGACCTGCTCAAAGCGGAGCCGTCCTTCTCTGTCGAGGTGAACATGAATCTCAAAGCCGAGGACGCCATGATCGAGGCCTCCCGCAACGCCCACGCCATCATCGTCCGCAGCGGTGCCAAAGTCACCGCCAAGGTGCTCGAAGCCGCCCCCAACCTCAAAGTCATCGGCCGTGCCGGCGTCGGCGTTGACAACATTGACGTCCCCGTCGCCTCCAAGCGCGGCGTTGTCGTCATGAACACCCCCGGCGGCAACACCATTTCCACCGCAGAGCAGGCCTTCACCCTCATGATGGCCCTCTCCCGCAAGACCCCCCAGGCCCACGCCACCATCGTCAGCGGCAAGTGGGACCGCGCCAAGTTCAAGGGCACCGAAGTCTTTGAAAAGACCCTCGTCGTCCTCGGCATGGGCCGCATCGGTGCCGAGTTCGCCAAGCGTGCCAAGGCCTTCGGCATGAGCGTCGTCGCCTACGATCCCTACCTCTCCAAAAACCGCGCCGAAAGCCTCGGCGTCACCCTTTGCGAGGACCTCGACGCCGCCATCGTGCAGGCTGATTACATCACCATGCACATGCCGCTGACTCCTGAGACGAAGCACATGATCAATGCCAAGCGCCTCGCCACGCTCAAGAAAACCTGCCGCATCATCAACTGCGCCCGTGGTGGCCTCATCGACGACGCCGCCCTCGCCCAGGCCCTCACCGACGGCACCATCGCCGGCGCCGCCCTCGACGTCTTCGAAGTCGAGCCCCCACCCGCCGACTACCCTCTCCTCAGCGCCCCGAACACCGTCTTCACCCCGCACCTCGGTGCCTCCACCGAAGAAGCCCAGGAAAACGTCGGCATCGAAATCGCCGAAGTCATCAAGGCCCATCTCCTCCAAGGCACCGTCGTCAACGCCGTCAACATGCCGAACGTCGATCCCAAGGTGCTCGCCGAAATCGGTCCCTTCCTCAAGTTTGGCGAACTCCTCGGCCGCCTCGTCTCCCAGTTTGCCCCCGCCCGCGCCAACGTCGTCCGCATCAATTACAGCGGCAAAGTCGGCGGTGGCGACACCACCCTCATCTCCCGCGCCGTGCTCAAAGGCTTCCTTGAGCGCGCCGTCGGAGCCGAGCAGGTGAACTACATCAACGCCAACGGCGTCGCCGACAACCTCGGCCTCCGCTTCACCGAAAGCCGCCTGCCTGAAGCCAGCGAATTCGCCGACCTCATCGAAGTCATCGCCAAAAACGACACCGAGACCGCCAGCATCTCCGGCACCTTCTTTGGCAACGAGCCCCGCATCGTCAAGATCAACAGCCACCGCATCGAAGCCCGCCCAGAAGGCACCCTCCTCTTCATCGAGAACATCGACCGCCCCGGCATGATCGCCGCCTACAGCACCATCCTCGGCAAAAACCAAGTCAACATCGCCGACATGAGCCTCAGCCGCGACAAAGAATCCGGCAAAGCCCTCACCCTCCTCACCCTCGACTCCAAACCCGGTGCCGAAGTCATCGCCGAGCTGGAACAAATCCAAGGCATCAGCAAGGTCCACTGCGTGGCCGTGTAATCGCGCCAGCGAATCCTACTCAGCTTGCCCTTCGTAGCGCGCAGCGCGAAGAATGGG
Organism: Verrucomicrobiaceae bacterium UBA7681; assembly: GCA_002482965.1. Lineage (GTDB taxonomy): Bacteria > Verrucomicrobiota > Verrucomicrobiia > Verrucomicrobiales > Verrucomicrobiaceae > Prosthecobacter. The sequence goes on from DLGZ01000014.1 coordinate 16,284, forward strand.
GCCTCGATGCAGCAGCGCCGCATCGAGGACTGATGTGCCATGCCCCCCCCCATATGGACTGCGGTCGCGAAGTGAGGCACGAACGCAGCTACCGCTTTCGCAGGCCGGTTCAGCTCACGCACATCCCAAGCCACTCGAAAGCAGGAGCCAGTGATTTTCCGCAGGCCGGTCAGCTCACACCAACCACGAGACATTCTAAGGCGGCAGCTTCACGCTTTCAGGGTCGCGCCGCACTCCAAATTCGCCCCACAAGCCAGCCCCCCCCATATGGACTGCGGTCGCGCAGTGACGCACGAACGCAGCTACCGCTTTCGCCGTCCTCGGTGACCCACGCTTGCCAGGAAACACTCGAAAGCGGGAGCCTCCCAAGTCCTCGCAGGCCCGCTCAGCCCACGCATACGCCTGGCCACTTGAAAGCGAAATCCAGCACCTCTTAGCCAACCCACCTCACTTCCCGCCACTCTGACCCTGCTCCACCCGCGGCACGCCAGTTTGCCCAGGCAGGACCTGCGGCCCCGAAAACTTGGGTGGTATCGGCAGCACCGTGCCATCCGGCGCACGATCCAGCACAAAACCGCTGAAGTCCGCAGGCAGCGGGAGAAGCCGGCCGTCCGCCGTCAGCACCTTCCCCTCTGGCACCACTTTGGCGCTCATTTTCGTCATTCGACCGTCCTGAATCAAATACGCCTGCCCGCCAATGGCAAAAAGCCCCTCCCTCACCGTGGGGCTGATATCCTCCACAAAGTCAGTCGGCAAAACCACCAGCCGCCCATCAGCCGTCAGCACCTGTCCCTCAGGCACCAGGATGGCATCCACCAGCGCGGCCCGTTTATTGCGAATGAGGTAGGTATGGCCAAGATAAAACACAATGCCATCAGGCACGATGTTGGAGTCCAGAATAGTCGTCTTGACCTCCTTGGCGGGAGGGCTGCCAGTCTGGGCTGACGCAGTGCAGCACCCAGCCAGAGTTGCCGCAAAAAAGAAGAAGGGGAGGGGTTTCATAGTCAGGGAGTCTAAAAGAAGACCACGACACTCACCATGGGGTCTCCACCCCAAATCAAGGTTCCCCATCCATCCAGTCCAGCATGCAAGGAGTTCGGTCGGGAATACAATTAAATGCCAACAATTAAATGCCAGGCATTTAATTGTTGCTGGCGTCAGTTTTTCATCCATACTCCGCCTCATGAAACCCGCCCAAATCTCTCATCCACAGTCGCTCCCGATCGAAGAGCAACTCGTCGGCGTGAATGCAAAAACCGGGCTCTACCCTGGCGCGCGTTCGTGGTCCGGCGGCAGGTTCCGCATCTTGGGGAAGGGCCCGCTGGAGTCCTACTGCTACCACGTCATGTCCCGCACCTGCGGCGGCGAGGTCTTCTTGGATGACGTCGAAAAAGAGGCGCTGCGTCGCGTGATCTGGCGCATGGCCGAGTTCAGCGGCATCAAGGTGGTGACCTACTGCCTCATGACCAATCATTTCCATCTCCTGGCCGAGGTTCCGCACCGCCAGTCGTGGCTACAGCGTTTTGACGGGCCCGATGGCGAGTCGAAGCTGTTTGAGCATCTCCGCACACTTTACAGCCGCGCCTACCTCGGTCTGCTGCGCGATGAACTCGCGGATTTTCGCGCACGCGGCATGGCCGTCCTCGCCGAGCAGAGACTCGACGCACTCAAAAAACGCTTCTGCGATCTCTCCCTGTTCGTCAAAGAAGTGAAGGAACGCTTCAGCCGCTGGTTCAACAAACGCCGAGGGCGTCGCGGCACGTTGTGGATGGACCGCTTCAAAAGCGTGCTGGTCGAAGGCAAAGGCGAGGCCTTGCGCACCATGGCCGCTTACATTGATCTCAACCCCGTACGCGCCGGTCTGGTCAAAGATCCCAAGGACTATCGCTGGTGCGGCTACTCGGAGGCGCTCGGTGGCAGCCGCAGAGCACAGCGCGGCCTGTGCAAGTCATTGAGCAAACCCGTGGACGGCTGGAAAAGCGCCGGCGCTGCGGCAGCGTATCGCTGCCTCTTGCACGCCGAAGGCCGCGAGGTGAAGGACGCACAAAATGAGAACGTGGTATCTCGTGGTGTGACTGCCGAGTCAGCCCGCGCCGTGCTGGCAGAGAAAGGAAAACTCAGCCCCGCAGAGCTGGTGCGACTCCGCGTGCGCTACTTCACCGACGGCGTCGCGCTTGGCAGCAGGGAGTTTGTGGAAGGCCTCTTCGCAGAGCAGCGGAATCAGTTCGGCCCGAAGAGAAAAAAGGGCGCCCGACGCATGCCTGAGTCGGATGCGCCCTTCTACACGCTGCGGCAGTTGCGCCGCCAGCCCTTGAGTTGATTGCAGGCAACAACGCCTGGCCATCCAATGACGATAGCCTCACTCAACTCTTCCGCCGCGCTACCGCCTCCCGCAGGCTACTTCAGCAGCCACTCCACCAGCCCTGCCTCAGGATCTTTCCCCTCACCACGCACCCAGCGCAGGTAAGGCCCCTGCGCGTTGAGCATCCCCGGCAGGTCCAGATACTTTGCGCCACCCGGCAGAAACATCGGATCTCGATAATCCAAGATCTTCCCAAAGCGAAAGCCATGCGTGTCATACGCAGCCCGGTCAATCGCCTCACCCGCCACCGCACGCGCTGCGA
>DLGZ01000014.1:18958-31721 GCA_002482965.1 Verrucomicrobiaceae bacterium UBA7681
TCCCACCTTCGTATTGCGCAGAAAACTCGTCAGCGTCAGCACATCATGCGCACGCTGCGCAAACAGCGCGCTGTTGTAGCCATACGTGTACCCCGCAAACTCACGCGGATTCGCCACCAGCCGGTTCTGCTTCCCGAGTTCGCCACCTTGAAACAGCAGATCCACCCCCATCACCGCCACGCCCCCCTTCACCAGCGCCTTCACATCCTTGTTCGCGAGACCAGCTTTCCCCGCGTCATCCAGCCAGATCACCACCCGCCCATTCCACTCCTTCGGGTACAGCCAGGCCACACTCAGCTCCTCGTTATACGTCTTGTTCGTCAGCGTGCCCGTCATTTCCAGATGGTCCCCACGGTCCTGCTTGTGCTGCAGCTTCCATTCCACCTCACCCGCCTTCTCATACGTGCGGCCAATGACCACTTCCACCGCATCGCGGAAAACCTTTGAATCAGCCTCGCGTAGCTGCTTCTCCACATCGCTGGTAAAATACGCCAGCAGCTTCCGCTCGAATTCCGGGTCAGCCGCCTTCGGGGCAGGGTGCTTCTCATCCCAAACCGTCAGTTGCTCCCGCGTCAGCGGCTCATAGTCCTGCTCGATCACCGGCGCCTCCTGCCCCAGATTGAAATGCTTGTTCAGGAACGTGTAAAACGCACTCCGCGTCACCGCGTTGTAGTTGTGTGGGAAATGCTCCCCACGCAGCAGGAACACATTGTCCTTCTTGCCAAAGGTTGTGTACAGCTTCTGCAGATCCGGGAAGCCCTTCGTCGCCATCTCCTTCGTCCAGTCATTCGCCGTGTTCATCCCCTGCGGCTTCGGCGCAAACAGCCCCGCAAACTCCACATTCCCTGTGTTGATCCGCAGCAGCGAAGTGTTCTCACACGTGCAGCCACCCTGCATCGCCGTGCTCACCATCACACACGGAAACGAAAGCTTGATGCGATCATCAATCGCCGCCAGCAGCATCGTCTGCGTCCCACCACCACTCGCACCCGTGATCCCCGTGCGCTCCGGATCCACCTCCGGCAGCGACAGCAAAAAGTCCAGCCCCCGCACCGCGTTCCACGTTTGCAGCCCCATGATCGACTGCAGATGCGCCTCCGCCTGCGGACTGTACAGCCCCCAGTTCTCCGCCGTGTTCATCTCCGGCCGCTGCTTCGCAAAAGTATGCACGATCTCCCGCGGAATCTGCACCGAGTCCGAATCACTCAGCATATCCCACTGCCACACCACACAGCCCATCCGCGCCAGTTGCACACAGAGCGATTGAAAGATGCTCTTCCCACCCCGCTCAAAACGCTCACCACCCGCCGCGATCTCCGCCCGCACCTTCGCATCCGTCTCAATCGAAAGCCGCGCATCCTTCCAGTGCCCATGCGCAAACATCACCCCCGGCACCTTGCCCTTGATCACCTTCGGCTTCCACAGGCTCCCCGTCACAAAGAACCCCGGCGCACTTTCAAAGTACACCTTTTCCACCGTGAAGCCATCCCCCTCCACCTTCCCATGCACCACCGCATTCAGCGGCGTCTTCGTCGGCATCGGCCACAGCCCCTCCGCCACCAAAATCTGCCGCCGCACATAATCCTTCCGCACATCCCACTCACTCAGCGAAGACGGTGGATTGAAAGGAAAATACCCGTTCAAATCCTTTGGCGCCTGCAGCCGGCTGTCCTCAGCACGTACAATGGAACAGGCAAGAACAGCGAGCAGCAGCAGTTTGGCATTCATGGTTGGAAAAGAGAGAGACCCAAACAAACGCCTCAAACCCACCAAGTTCATCATCAAGCTCACAAACAACCCCTCACGCCTTTTTCTGCCCTCTCAGGTGATGGGTGCCAGGTATGAATCATTCTGCGAAGCCAGGTTATCGTGATTCCGTGGACTGCCGCATCGCTGGTAGCAGCTCCCACTGAGAGCGCCTCGATCATCGACAATGTGTCTGGGCAATAACCCCAAAACTTGACAAATACCCATCATGTAATAATTAAAGTTACATGAGAAGAACCAGCAAACTATCCGCAGCTCTCCACATCCTCATGCACCTCGCAGAGCGGGATGCTCCCGTCACATCCGAGGTCTTGGCCAAGGCCAATCAGACCCATCCCGTGGTGATCCGTCAAACCCTTGCCGGCCTGCGGGACAAAGGCTACGTGCGCTCTGAAAAAGGACACGGAGGCGGATGGACCCTGGCCTGTGACATGGCCTCCGTCACGCTGCACGATATCCACACCGCCCTTGGCAGCCCATCCCTTCTAGCGATCAGCGAGCCCTCAGAAGCCACCGGCTGTCTTGTCGAGCAGGCGGTGAACGCGTCTTTGCACCAAGCCTTCCAGGCCGCAGAAAGCCTGCTGCTAGCCCATTTTGGCCAAGTGTCGTTGGCCATGCTCAGTGCCGATATCCACGCCCGCAGTGCTGCTCGCGGCGGCTCTGCTCATCATCTCGAGCATGCCCATCGGGCCTAACTTCCTCCACCTTCAACACCCCCATTCCGACCATGAGCGACCTGCATCAGGCATTCTCAAACCCTCAGCATGTGGCAAACTATGCCGAAGGGCCACCGCGTTTCGTACCCGGTTACACAGGCATGCTATGCATGACGAGGCTCCTGCTCGCCGAGCGCGCCCCACCCGATGCCCGCGTGCTAGTTCTCGGAGCCGGCGGCGGTCTGGAAATGAAAGCATTCGCCGAAGCCCAGCCCGGCTGGACCTTCGACGGCATAGATCCCTCCGCAGCGATGTTAGACCTCGCCACACAAACTCTCGGCCCTCTCATACCCCGTGCCCGGCTTCACCAAGGCTACATCAAAGATGCGCCCGAAGACTTGTTCGATGCAGCCACCTGCCTGTTGACGCTGCACTTCGTTCCACCCAACGAACGCCTCCAGACCCTCACCGAAGTCCATCGCCGCCTCAAACCGGGTGCCCCCTTCGTCGTCGTCCACTTCAGCATCCCGCAGGGTGAAGGCGAGCGCGACCTCTGGTCATCACGCTATGCCGCCTTCGTGATCGCATCGGGCGTCGATCCCGCACTAGCGGTCAAGGCCAGCGAAGCCCCAAAGCAGCTTCACATCCTCACCCCCGAGCAAGACGAATCCCTCCTGCGCGAAGCCGGCTTCTCCCAGATCACCCTCTTTTACACCGGCTTCACCTTTCGCGGCTGGGTCGCCTATGCCTGAAAAAACAAGCCATCCATATCCGGCAGGAAGGGTGCGTATCTGAGCAGCAGATGCAGTTGCTGTCAGGCGCGGCGTCAAAATCGGCACGCCTCACTAGACGATCCCTCAAGCCGCCGCTGCCTCAGCAACAGCCACCACCACCTTCGTCTTGTCAATCTTCGCCACGTTCGAGTTCGCCACCTTTTTATCCTCCGTGTAATTAAACAGGCTCAAGTCCAGATGGTGCGCATCACACCTCGGACACTTCTTCAAAGTGTAAGTGATCCGTGCCGCCGCATTCTTCTGAATCGTCTGGTCCAGCGTCGCCAGCGCAGCCTCCGTCTCCGCCAGCGGCGCAGCAGCAATCGGCCCGGTGAACTCATTCGCTCGTGCAATCAGGTCCTGGATCGCCACCTGCAGCGCAGCCAGCCGTTCCTTCTTTTTCAGCTTCTTCACCACCGGCCACGGTTCCGTGGAATGAATATGCCCCGTGCGATGCTTCTTCAGGTACTGCTGGCAGCCCTTGCAGTACGGCATCCCAAACACCATCATCGAAGGCACCATGGCACCGCCTGCGTAGCCGGTGATCTCCAGCACTTTGTAGACATAGCCCCACATGCCCAGCGGGCTGCCGGCATCGCCGGAGTTCTTGCCTTTAAAGGACATCCCTTCACTGATTTCGCGGAAGTAATCGATGAACCCATAGCGCTCCACCGGGATATGATGAATCTCCACCAGGCTCAAATAGGTGAGGTACTGCGCGGCAAAGTAATCCACCACCGCTGTCGTGATCATGCCAAAAACAAACGCCATGCTCAGCTTCACGTTCAGCACCCGCGATCCCACGGCATACCCCACTCCACTCGCGATCCCCACCAGAAACGCCCCCGCTGGAATGATCCCATTCGCATACCAGCCCATGATATTTTCACCGTTGTCATTGGCGATCTGCACCAGCCACAGCGCCAGCGCCGAGGTGGCCAGGCCACAGAGATAAACGATGAGACCGGGCTGACGAAGAGGCTTTTGGGGCGTGCTCATGGGATTGCGCGGAAATATCAGGGGGCTGTAATAATGACAAGCCTTTTGTCATTTCACCACGCTCATGCTCGAAATCCCAGCTCGTCAGCCAGCGCCAGGCACTCGGCCACCGGCCTGAGCCCCTGTGACGACGTCGCATGTGTGAGGCACCTGGCCGCAGCGCACGCGGCCAGTTTCAGGCGCTCGGCCACCGGCCAGTTTTCGTGGGTGCCATGCAGGTAGCCGGCCACGAAAGCATCTCCCGCACCCGTGGTTCCGGCGATGAATCCCTGCGGCAGATTCAGCGAGGTCTGGTGATGCACGCCACCCTCTTTTTCCACCACCATGGCCCCCGCTTCAAAGTGGATGACCACCTCGCGCCGGACGCCCCCGTCCAGCAGAGCTTGCGCAGCGCTTTGGATGCGTTCGAGATTTGTCGGCACGGCACGCAGGTCCAGCCCCGTGGCGCTGCCAGCTTCGATCTCGTTGAGAATCAGAAAATCAGTGAAGGGCAGGGCGGCTGCGGTGATCTCCCGGAATTGCGGGTGCGTCGAGCTCGCCAAATCCACACTCGTCAGCAATCCCGCCGCTTGCGCCGCCTCAAGCACTCGGCTCGCAATCGTGCGCCCATCTTCCAGCAGGCGGTCCATCTCACTCAGCAGCATCAGATAGCCGAGGTGGAAGATCTTCGCCTGCGTCCGGCTGAAGTCGAAGTGCTCTTCACCCAGCAGCGCGTTGGCTCCGACTTGGTGAAAAAAAGTCCGGCGCCCGCCGCCGCTCACGGTCATCGCATCCGTGTAGCTCGTCGCCCCCCGGCCCGTTTGCTTCAGTTGCGAGATGTCGAACCCCGCCGCCTTGCAGTCGCGCAAAATCCAGTCCCCATTCAGATCGGTGCTCACCAGTCCCACCGCCGCCAGTGGGTAGCCGCAGCGCATCGCCGCCAGGTCTTTGAGTACATTATAAGGCCCACCCCCGTTGGACAACGTTTCACTTTGAATGAAAGCCAGCATGTCCTGCTCCGGCCACGCGTCGATGAGCTTGACGTGGTCAATGATGAAATTGCCACCGGCGAGGATCCCTGTGCGTGTCATGCGGTGTGAGGTCAAAGATTCAAGAGCTCTGCAGAGCCCAAGCAGTCAAAACGCGCCAGCGAAGCAAAATCCTACTCGTCCTCGTCCTCGTCCTCGTCCTCGATCCCATCGCCCCGCCACACATGGCAGAAGCAAATCTCCCCATGCCTCCTGCCGCGCAAGATCGCAAAGCTCGCCCTCCTAGCCTTCAATACAAAATCACAAACCTCTCCCCCTCCGCATACACCGTGCTGAATCCCCACACCGGCACACCCGGCTTGCTGCCCCGATTGCCCGTGGGCTTGCCACCAGCATCCAGCACCACCTCCGTGCCCCCGGCAAAAAACGGCAGCAAGAGCAGCAGTGCGACGATGCTTTTTTTCATGGCAGTCTTGCGATCGGTCAGACGAGACGCAGCGAGTAACGCTCGCCACGCCGGCCAAGCTTCACGCGCGCACCATAGATCTCGCTGAGGTTTCGGCTGTTCAGCACTTCCGCCTTCGTCCCAGACGCATGCACCTGGCCATCCCTCAGCAGCAGACAGTGGGTGATGCTCGGCAGGATTTCTTCCACATGGTGCGTCACCAGCACCAGGGAAGGGGACTCCGGTTGGACCGCCAGCGACTGCATCCACTTCAGATAAAGCTCACGCGCCACCGGGTCCAGCCCAGCACACGGCTCATCGAGAATCAGCACCTCAAACTTCGCCATCAGCGCGCGGCAGATCAGCACTTTCTGCTTCTCCCCCTGAGACAGCGGCCCCCACAGCGCCTCTTTTAAATACGCGCACCCCACCTGCGTCAGCAGCCGCGCCGCCTCACGCAGCACCTCCGGCGGCGGCACATCGATCAGGTTCAGCTTCGCCTCCCGTCCGCTGGCGATCACATCGATCACCGGTTCACCGCTCTCTAAATACGTCACCAGCGTGTTCGTCACCAGCCCCACCCGGCGGCGCACTTCACGCCAGTCATCCTCGCCAAACACACTCTCGCCGATCCGCAGCGTGCCGCCCGTCGCGCTGTCATACCCCGTGATCAGGTTGATCAGTGAGGTCTTGCCGCAGCCATTCGGGCCCAGAATGCACCAGTGCTGGCCAGGATCGACCCTCCATGTGATGCCTTTGAGGATGGGACGGCCGCGGCGGAAAGTGAGATCGGTGACTTCGAGAACTGGGTGGGTCATGCGGAGGATGGTTGAATGAGAAAGATAGGATGTCGAGTGATGTTGAACGCCACCACATGAATGCGTGTGACGCGGCTTAAACTCACGGGCCGTGGAAGACGTTCAGCGCAAAACACTTCTCAGTGCGGATAGAATTTGTCCTTTTCATTTTTCTCCCGTGACAAAAATGACCATCCTGCTAATCTCGATTCTCTTTCTCGAAAAATGTCAGTTCTCCCCTGAGGCCCAACCCCTTTTGCGCGATCATTTCATGATGTGTGTAATTTCAGGCTTGTGCTTCTCCGTAGTTTTTTTGTACTTTGTGCTGATGTGGAACGCACCCTGCAACTCATGAGACCCCTTTTCTGTGCCGCTCTGGCCCTGGCCGCTGTCACGCCTGTGTTTTCCCAGGCTCCTAAGCCTGCAGTTCCTGCGGCTCCAACTGCCCCCGCAACTCCTCCAGCAGCTCCCGCTGCCGCTCCTGCGGCCCCGGGCGCTTTAAATATCCAGCAGGAAACGGAAGCTCTCATCAATGCTGCCAACGCTCTGTTTGTAGAGGCCAAATACCAGGAGGCCCTTGCCAAGCTCGCCGTCGCCAAGAAGAACCTGAACAACAAGCCCTTCGAAAACATCCTCTTCATCGAGGGCGCCTGCCACTACAACCTCAACGACTTCCCGAAGGCCATTGAGTCCCTCGAAGCCTACGTGAAGGAATTCCCCCAAGGCTCGGCGATTATCGACGTCCGCATGGCCTTGGGCCGCTCCTACATCGCCAGCAAGAAGGAAGACAAGGGGATCGAAGTGCTGACAGACGTGGTGCGCGATTCACCGGAGAAAAAAGCCGAGGCCGGCCTCATCATTGCCGACACCTACAACAAGCTCGACAAGAAGGATGAGGCGCTCGACATCCTCACCAAAGTGCTGGCAGACGGCATCCGCAGTGCCGAATCCATCCAGGCCGCCATGCTCGCTGCCAACATCTATGTCAGCAGCGGCAAGCTCGATGAAGCCACCACCCTGATGGACAAGGTGCGCAACTTCGCCTCCGGTGGCGACAGCATTGCTCAGATGAACAACATCTACCTCAAGCTCGGCGATGAGATGATGGAAAAAAAGGCCTACAAGGAAGCCCTCGGCGCCTACCAGCTCGTTCGCAAGAAGGCTGAAATCTCACGCATCCAGGCTGAGCAGGTCGCCAAGCTCGAAGCCCAGCTCAAGACCGCCAAAGGCGTCCGCAAGGAAGAGATCGAAACCAAGCTCAAGGCCAACAAGGAAATCATGGCAGAGATCGAGAAGCGCACCGACTACGATGCCTCTCTCTATTACCGCCTCGGCCGCTGCTACTATGAAATGGGCTCGGTCACTGACAGCGGTTCCGGAGATCCTTCCCGCCTCTGGCAGGCCATTCTCGCATTTGAAGTCATCGTCAAAGACTTCAAGCAGTTCGCCCAGCGCGACAAGTGCATGTACGGCCTCATCATGGTCAATGCCTCCTTGAAGCGCATCAAGGAATCCCGCGAACTCTGCGAACAGTTTATCGAAGCCTTTCCTGACAGCGAAATGGTCGGCGAAGTGTCGATGATGTTCGGCATGCTGGCCTATCAAAACAAGCAGCCCAAAGAAGCCATCGCCGCCTGGAAAAAAGCCCTCAGCTTCCCCAAGGCTGACAAAGAACGTCTGAACTTCCTCATCGGCAGCGTCCAGTTTGAAATACAGAGCTTTGACGAGAGCCGCACGACTTATGAGACCTTGCTCCAGAATTTCCCCGGCACGACTTATAAAGACGACCTCCAGTACCGCATCGCTCTGACCTACTTCTACCAGAACGACTCCAAGAGCGTCACCAAGGCCCTCAAGACCTACATGAAGGACAACCCCAAGGGGCAGTTCGTCGTGGATGCACGCTACCGCCTCGCCTTCATTGATTTCCAAAGCGGCGACAAAAAGGCTGCGGAAACCGAGTTGTTGAGCATCGCCAAAGACGCTCCCAACGATCAGAATGTCGGCCAGGTCCACGCACTCCTCGGGGACATTTACAATCAACGCGCCGATTATCCCAACGCGATCATCCAGTTCGAGTTCGCCGTGGACAAAGCGAAGACTGACGATGTGCTCACCTACGCCATGGATCAGCTCACGGACCTCTACGTCGGATCCAGCGAATGGACAAAACTCGCGGCCATGTGGCAGCGGTACTACAACACGCACAAAGACAACGAGGATCTGGCGCTCAAAGCAGTTCTCTGGATCAGCCGCGCCAAGATCAAGGAAGGCAAGATCGAAGAAGCCAAGAAACTCCTGGCCACCGAAATCAAAACCCGCATTCCCATCGTCGCCAACCAGCAGGTGGAAGGCTTGATCCAGCAGTTGGTTTCCATCAGCGCGCCTAAACGCCGCCGGGTCTCTGCTCCAACAACTCCGACGACTCCCCCTGCGGATGGTACAAAACCTGCTGAGACGCCTGCTGCTCCCGCGCCAGAACTCACTTTCGAAGATGTTGAAAAACAACTCGAAGAGCAGCTCAGCCCGCCGCAGGCGGCCATGAATGGCACCGCGCAGATGCGCATTCTGTTTGCCAAGGCCTGGCTCGCCAAAGTCATGAAATTGCCTGACAAGGCTGAGAAGTATCTCACCATCATCGTTGAAGTCGCCAAGCCCGATGACCTCAGCCCCATGCTCCTGAACATCGTCGGCGACGCCGCCCGTAAAAAAGGCGATCTCGAAAAAGCCACCGGCTGCTACATCCGCCTCAGAGACTTCTTCAAAGACAGCGAGTTCTCTGACGGCGCTCCTGTCGGTCTGGCTGAAATCGCCTTCGAAAAAGGGGATTATGACAAGGCCCTCGAACTTTTCCGCGATGCCTTGAACAACTACCCCGGCAGCTCCCATGTGCTCGATGCCACTCAGGGAGAGGCCAAAACACTCGTCAAACTCAAGAAGTATGACGAAGCCAAGAAGATCTTCGAGCAGATCGCCAACACCAAGGAGTGGCGCGGTCACGCCACCGCCAATGCCCTCCGCATGCTCGGCGAGATCGAAGCTCTCCAAGGCAAGCACGAGGCCGCCATCGCCTACTTCCAGCGCGTCTTCATCGCCCATCAAAGATGGAAGGATGAAATGGCCATAGCCTATCTCAATTGCGCCAAATCATTCAAGGCTCTCGGGAAAGTTGATGAAGCCAGGAAAACGCTGCAGGAGATGATCGACCGCAAGGATCTTCAGGATCAGCCAGAAATGAAAGAGGCTCAAAAACTCCTCCCCACCCTGTAATTCGATGCGAACCCACTCCACGATTTCCATGCACTCGTTCGCCCGCTTTTTGCTCGTTTTCGCCGTCGTTGCCGCTGGTTCCGCCTTCGGGCAGGCCATCGTCCTCAAGGATGGCAACCGCGTCTTCTCCTCCGAGTTTTCCATCAGTCCAGAAGGCAAGATCGTCCGCACCGTTCAGATCGGTGAAAACAAAGCCACCACCATTCTGGAAAAAAAGAACATCGATTCCCTCGAGTGGCCCTATCCGTCTGAACTCACCGAATCCGCCGATCTCCTCGCCAAAGGCAAGACCGATGAAGCCATCGCCGTGCTCAAGAAAGGCCGTGACTTCTTTGAGCATTTCGAAGGCATCGAAGGCAACTGGTACGTCGATATTTACTTCGCCTACATCGAAGCCCTGAACCAGGGCGGCAAATTCGATGATGTCGTGAAATCTCTGCCTGCTCTGCGCGCTCTGAAACTCACCGACGCCCAGAAGATGCGCCTGCGCATCATCCAGCTCGACATTGAGCGCCAGACCACCTCGGATTACGCCAGCATCATTGCTGAAGCCCAGAGCATCCTGAAGGAAACCGACGACTCTGCCATTGGTGCCTCCCTTTGGGCCATCATTGCTGACGTCCACACCCGAAAGAAGGAATGGGAAAAAGCATTGCTGGCCTATCTGCGCATTCCAGTGTTCTATGGCACCCAGATGCAGCGCGTGCCTGAGGCGGAGCTGAATGCCGCCAAGACACTCATCAAAATGAAGCGCTACGAAGACGCCAATGCCTTCCTCGCCCGCATCACTGATTCCTATCCAGGCTCCCCGGTCGCCGAAACCGCCACCAAGGAGAAAGCCGCGATTGCCGGAATGAAAAATGTCGCCGAGGAAGAGGTTGACGCCGCAGCTAACGGTAAATCGGACGCTGCCAAACCCAAGGAAGGCGAGCCTGCCACATCCACCGAGTCCAAACCCAAAGCCTGAAAATTTTCCCCATGCAAACCAACACTGCCACCATCATGACCCGCCACATCCCCAACGGCCCCGCCCGCGCGTTCCTTTGCGTCCTGCTGGCCTTTGGTGTTTTCACTTCATTCAATCTCTATGGCCAGGAGCCCGCGCCTGCTGAGGGTGCTGCCGTTGAGGAGGCTCATTCAGAATCGATGATCGATCGCTTCATCGAAGGCGGCTGGGTCATGTATCCCATCACCGTTTGCTCCATCGCTCTCGTCTGGCTGACGGTTGATCTTTGGATGCGCACCGCCATCAAAAAGGCCGCTCCTCCTGCCCAGGTGGCACAGGTTCAGGATCTCTTCCGCGCAGGTGACTACGTCGGCGCTTACCAGTTTTGCAAAGGCAGTCCCTCGGCCTTCACCAACACCACACGCGTGGGCTTGAGTTTCTTGGGTGATGGACATGAAGCCACCGAAGCCGCTTTGTTCAGCGAACTCAACAAGGTCAACGCCTCCATCCAGACCCGCATCAACTACCTCTCCGTTATCGGTGTTTGCACCCCCATGATCGGCCTCACCGGCACGGTGACCGGGATGATGCGCGCCTTCTCCACCCTGAAAACCAGCGGTGCAGGGGATCCCGCCAAGCTCTCCGGCGCTATCGGCGAGGTGCTCATCGCCACCGCTTCCGGTCTCTTCATCGCCGTCCCGGCCTTCATGTTCTTCTACTTCCTCCGCAATCGTCTCCAGGTCAGCATGAGCGATCTTCAGGAAATCGTCTTGGCTCTCTTCCGCAAGATGCCCTACTCCCATCTCAAGGATGCTCACGTCGGTGAGGAAGAATTCTACGCCGCCATTCCCAACTGGGTCGCTGGCGACGTTCAGACTGTCTCTGCAGCCTGATCCTTGGTTTCATCTCTCAAATACTCAACCCTTGACCTTCTAACACTATGGGCGGCGGCGGCGGCGGCGGTGACGGCGAACCGGAGTTTCAAATAGCTCCGATGATTGACGTGTTGTTGGTGTTGCTCATTTTCTTTATGAGCATCACCTCGGCGCAGGTGTTGAGTATCGACCAGGCGATTGTTCTGCCTGTCGCTAAAGATGCTAAAAAGAAGGAAAAAGACGTGATGAACGAGGCCGCGCTCAATGTGCGCTGGACCAACAACAAGGCGACCATCGTCTTTGAGACCAGCCCGTATGATAACCCGGAGCCTCTCGTTGAAAAACTGCGCAGCCGTCACGATGCCAACCCCAAGTACCGTGCGGTCATTCGCGGAGACAAACGTCTCCCCGCCATCGAAATCCAGCGGGTGATGAGCATCATTGCCCAGGCGGGCATCGATGACATTTCCTTCTCTGCCTTGAACAAAGAGTAATTCTTTTCTCCTCATGTCTGCCCCTGGCAAAAAAAAGCATCACGAAATCGAATCTGAACAGCTCGCTGTCGGCTTCCAGATCGCCCCCATGATCGACGTGGTGTTCGTCATCATGCTCTTCTTCATGGTCATGGTCGGCTCCGTGAAAGTCGAGCGCGAGCTCAAGAGCCAGCTCCCCGGCCTCGCACCGCCCAGCGCCGATGCTCCCACGGAAATGCCGGATGAAATCATCGTCGGTGTTGAGGAAACCGGTGCCGTCACTCTCAATGAAGAGGAGTTTGACAGCAATCGTCCCGATAAAGCGCTGCCTGAATTCATCAACACTCTCAAGCGCCTCAAGGCGGAGGCTGACAATCGTCAGGCCAAGGTCATCGTGACCATCCAGGCGGAGGAACAGGCCACCTATGAGCGCGTCATCGACGTCCTCAACGCCCTCGCAGTCGCCAAGATCGCCAACGTGACATTCACGGTGGGCGGTGACGAAGGATTTTGATTTTTGTCCACTTTTGATGGTCTGCACCCCAATAAACGGGGCGGCAGCTCCGTCCCCATACTCTGAAAAGTAGGTCTTCATGAATCCGCCGCCTCCTGGATCTCCCCCCAACCCGCCACAGCCAGAGCCACCACCTCCTGGTGCCACCCAGCTGTTGCCTCAGGGCTATCCACAAGGCTATCCGCCCCCGCACGGCTACCCGCCGCAGATGCCGCCCGGCTATCCCCCCGGCTACCCGATGCCCCAAGGCTATCCGCCGCAGATGCAGGGCTATCCACCC
>DLGZ01000026.1:0-14499 GCA_002482965.1 Verrucomicrobiaceae bacterium UBA7681
ATCCCGTCAGGGCGACCCGATCGTCACCAGCCTGGCCGTGAGGTGCCAAAACGCAGCCGGTGCGCAGCAGGAAGTGCAAACTGAGACATGGGGGCGGCAGCGCACGGAAGCATCCGGCGGCCCCCGGTTTCCCGGGCCTTTTTGTGCCTCCTGGCTGCCAGTCCTCCGGCCATGATCAATCACAGTCTTCATGGTGGCTTGGGACGTGGGTTGGCCTTGCGGCGTTGGCGGGACTGCTCCCTGCGCCCCTGGCTGTTGTCGCGATTGCGCTGGCTGAGTTCCTGCAGCCGCTGCTTCAGCACCTCGCCCTGCAGGGGGCGGCAGCACTTGTGGCCACGCAGCATGCCGCGCTTGAGCAGGGCGAAGTTCAGCTTTTGGATCGACTCGTCATGCCCCGGCACATCCTGCCACGTGATGCCCCGCCACTGCGGCCCCGGCGGCTGAGGCGGCGCACTGCCGGCCTCGGGCGCAAGCAGCGAAGCCCTGCGGCACCGGGCGGCCAAAGCGGCCGCGTGCCGCACTGAGAGGCCGCCATCGTCCTCAGGCAGACTGTCAAGAATTTGCATACTGACCCCATTTGGAGGCTCCTGCCGCACTGAGAGGCCGCCATCGTCCTCAGGCAGATTGTCAAGAATTTGCATACTGACCCCATTTGGCGGCTCCCAGGATTTCGCGGGCACCGGGGGATTGTTTTCAGCTTTTGCGGCTCCGCGCCGCACCGTGTGCTGCGGATCGTAGATGAACAACTGGCCCTCCGGGTCAAACCGCAGCGTCATGCCGCGGCGGACCAGGTCATGGAGCACGTCAGTGAAGGAGATCATGGGTGTGGGGAAGGGGAGCGGGCGGAGGAGACAATGAGACAGTCAGATGGGGAGATGGGGAGATTGGGAGATTGGGAGGTTCGCGACTCGTCCTCGTCCTCCTACTCGAACTCGTCCTCGATCCTGCCGCGTCGAATGGTCTTGAATGCGGAATGCGGGGACTCGTCCTCGCTCTGCCGCCTCGCTGGGGCTTGAGGTCCGGATTGCCGTGCATCAGGCGATCGTATCTGGCAAAACATGGTAGAAAAGAGAAGAAGATACCACTCTAAGACAAACCTCAGGCCGCGCGGGCGCTGCGGAGATCCGCCGCGTCCATGCGGGCGATGACGCGGCGTGTGCTCTCACTCAGCTCCGCGCCGAAGCGTTCCTGCACATAGGCCTCCGCCTCCTCCCACAGGCCGGCGGCCAGGTGCTCAGAGACCGACTGCCCGCGCACGAGGATGTCATTGAGGCTGTCCTCCGAGTGGTCAAGCTCGAGCGGGAAATGACCCGGCCACGGGGCCAGCTCGCCTGCGACATCGCCCTTGAACTTGGGATTGCGCACCGTGTCCAGCGCCGCGTGCACCTTGTCCGTCTGCTCCTGCAGCGCGCAGGCCAGCCGGTGCAACTCCGTCGCCAGCGGATTGCTGCCGTGACCGTCCGGTTTGATCACGTGAAGGAGAGTGTCGATGTCGTGTGTTTTCATGGGTTGTGTTCAGTGTTCAGTGGCTTGGCTCTGGAAATCGTCCTCGTTCTCCTACTCGTCCTCGATCCAGCAGCGCCGGTTGGTCTTGAGTGATGGAGTGCGGCTGCGGTAGCTGCCGCTTTCGAACGTCTCGTGGTGGGCGTGGGGTGACTGGCATGCGGGGAACCACGTGCTGCCGCATTCGAGCATTTTGGGGTATGCTGGGCTGACCGTCCCGTCGAAAGCGGTAGCTGCGCTCGTTCCTCGCTGCGCAACCGCAGTCCATAGAGGAGCTTGAGCGCGCAAGGCATCTTTGGAGTGCGGCTGCGGTAGCTGCCGCTTTCGAGCGTCTCGTGGTGGGCGTGGGGTGACTGGCATGCGGGGAACCACAGGCTGCCGCATTCGGGCAGCGCTGAGTTTCAGAAAACAGGCGAGACGCCTGTCCTCCGTGCGTTGGGGCATTTCGCATTCGGTTTTCATGGATTCGTTTTGGCCCAGGTGTCAGGTCGCGCCTGCGGTGGTCGGTGGTCTCGTGACGCTGGTCATTCCTGCGGTGCCGTATCTACCACAGAATGGTAGAAAAGGATGCGACATGGTATTAATAAAAACGCGTGCAGCTCACCAGCCGGGTGGATCCGCCGCGCCCAGCCAGCCAAGCACGGCCGCCAGCAGCAGCACCAGCAGGCACAGCTCCGCCAGGCAGCGCAGTAAGTCCGGGGGCACGCAGCCACGGTGGCTCAGCCGGCGGCAGGCCACGCGGCGGTGGCCATTGCGCCGCAGCCGCGAGATCTCCAGGTGGTTTTGATACGCGTGCCAGCCCAGCGCCAGCAGCCCGGCGCCCAGCAGCACGATGATCAATGAAGCGGCGTACATCATGAGCTGTGGCGGGCCAGAAGATTGCGAATGCTGCGGCTGGCGGAGCGGCGGTTCTCCGGCGCGATCTCGCGCTCCCGCACGAGAAAGTCCGCCATGCTCCCCGCCGTGTGGCCGTGCTGCGCCATCGCCATGAAGAGCGGCAGCAGCGGGCGGAAGCGCCCCGGACGCTGCGGCGGCAGCATCTCGGCCGATTTGTGCAGCAGGGCTGAAAGAGACTGCTTCATCGTGCAGACCTCCCCGCAGCGTGGTGGGCGCATTTCAGCGCGGGGTTGTCATGCGGGCAGGAGTCCGGTGCAGACGCCGCGCCAGGGCGGCAGCGGCCCCGGCGGGGCGCGTTCAGGGTATGTGTCTTCATCATCGTGGGTGTGTGGTTGGAAATCATGCCGCCGCAGGGGCGGGCATCGTCTGCGCCCGCGCAGCAGGCAGGGGGTGGGTGGCCAGTGGCTGGAGTCTTCCCGGGCGCGGCAGTCTTGCCGTCTACCAGCGGCCTGCCCACCGCCGCCACGTCCTCGCCCATACCAGCCACTGGCACATTCTCATAGGCAGGCCACGCCTGAGGTCCGCCCGCCTGCTGCGCAGCACCGGCTGCCAGAGGCGCCTTCGCCCCCGTGTCAGCCCCCGGCGGCGTTTCTGCCAGCATCGCGGCACCGGCCAGCGGCAGCGCATCCACAGCCCGTGCCACCGCATGCAGCGCCGGCTTCGCAGCTGCAGGAGTGGTTGCCTTCTCTGCCTGCGCATCCGCCACGGCCTGCAGCGCTGGTTTCTCTGCCGCACGCGGGGCATCCGGCACCTGCAGGCCCCCTTTCAGCGCGCGGTCAAAGAGGTGCCGGCATTGGCCCGCCAGCGTGCGATTGTGTGACAGCGCCAGGGCCACCAGCCTCTCGTACGTGTCATCGTTGATGTATGCTCCTGCTAGTTTCATTGCTGTTCCTTGCTGCGGGTGATAATCACCCATTGTGTGCGGGTGATTATCACCCGTCAAATAAAATATGTTGAATTAAGCAGTGCGTGGGTGATTCTAGGTGTTAATCACCCGCGACACGTTTTTCCCCGATTTCCATAACCATGCCCAATCAAAGACAAAGCGGCACCAAGCTGGCCGGCGCCTACATCAGCGCCGAAAAGGATGAAGCCCTGGCCCAGCTTGCCGCGCAAAAAGGCTACCCCAGCAAGGCCGAATACATCCGCGCCCTGTATGAAGCCGCCCTCGCCGAGGCTGCTACACAAAGCCCCACGAAGGCCCGCAAGGCGGCAAAACCCAAAAAGCCGTGATCCGCAGCCGCGCGCGGCACAGAGCCCGCCGCAGCCGCCACGCCCGCCCGCAGGACAGGCAGCACCCCGCCCCCCCCGCATTCAGCCCCCAGGCACGTGGCAGGCGGCGCGCACCCGCGCCAAAGATCGCCCCGCGCCCCGCCGCCGGATCCAGCGGATCCCACACCACCCGCGCCCGCAGCCTGCGCACCGCCGCCCGCCCCTCGCCGGAGAGCGCCCGCACCGCCGCCCGCGCCTGCGGCAGCAGCCAGCCCAGCGCACGCAGCCCCCGGCCGGCACACAGCGCATGAAAAGGAGAAGATGTGGGCGATGTCTTCATAAAAAAAGGAGGGTGCAAAGCAAAATGCTCACGTCAATGCATCGGGCAATACATCATTAGTTGAAGCGAAAGACTAAGAAGGACGCAAGAATATACGGCATAAAATTCTCGTCACCCCAGTGTCAGCCACCGCCGCCGCCGCTCAGCGGTCACGGAGTAGGCTTGCAGCCTATCGAGGGTATCGAAAGTATTCATTGGAACACGCCCAAAGGAAAAAACTGACAAGTTACAAGCCATAAATCCTTGCAGATTGCGCAGGAAGCCTAAGACTTGGCCAAACCCACGCCCCCCCTTGGCTCTGCGGGCCTGCTTCATCGCTAAAGCCACGCAGCACAAGACGGAGGGCGTGCCCAGCCCCCTGTCCCTCACCGCCCCACCCGCCAGGAGGGAAGTCCTGCCCGCATCATGCATTAAAAAGCTGTTCATGTGAACAAAATAGTGCCCAAAACTCCGTGACGCAACCCCCTGCCTGTATTACAACCAATGTGAATAACACCTATGGCCGCCTCCCGAACCAAAACCTTCCGCCTCAGTCATTCCCTCGCCGACGCCCTGGAGCTCAGAGCCAAGGAATTAGGCTATAAAAGCGCCACCGCCCTGGTGGAAGCCCTCGCCCGCTACGACTGCCTCTGCCGCTCCCGCCACGGCGTCACCAAGCAATGGGCCGCCCTCACCCCCGTCCAGCAAGACGACCTCGACGGGCGGCTGCTGGCCCGTGTCCTGAAGCAGCAGGGGATGACCGCGACGGAGGCGGCGAAGGTGGAGTGGCGGATGTTGTAGAGGGGGGGGGGCCGGAGTTTGCCGTTGTTGGGGAGCCGGAGATTCTGGGATGATCGTGCCAGCGGAGAATGCAGCAGAGAGGCAATCCTCCCGACACTCCACAGCTGCCCCGAATTTCCTCTAGCCAAATCACCCCGGTTCGCTTGGGTGCGGCAGACTTTTTCACCATGGCCTCCAAACGCTTCCGCATCGCCCTTTCCTTTGCGGGAGAGCATCGGCCTTTCGTCGCGCAGGTCGCCGAGATCCTCGCGGAGCAGCTGGGAAAGGACAAAATTCTCTACGACAAGTATTACGAGGCCGAGTTCGCCAAGCCCCGGCTGGCTCTCTCCTTGCCGGAGCTTTATCACCAGCAGACCGATCTCATCGTCGTCGTCTTCTGCCCCGACTACCGGAAGAAGGAATGGTGCGGGCTGGAGTGGGATGCCATCTACGGGCTGATCAAACAGGAGCGCGAGGATGAAATCATGCTCTCCCGTTTTGAAAAAGCCGAGGGCAGGGGACTCTACGGCCTGGCCGGCTTCGTCGAGCTGGATGACAAGACACCCGAGCAATTCGCCGCGCTCATCCTCCAGCGCCTGGTGCTTGTCGATGGCGCGGGCACGGGCGGCCGCCTCCCGTCTGCGGATCTGGGCATCCCTCATGCCAGTTCATACCATCCCTCCAATCTCCCCGGCGGCTACATCGGCCAGCTCTTTCTTGGCCGGGAGGACTTCCTCAAGGAACTGCACGCCTCCTTGGAAAAAACGACGCACGCCACCGCCATCACCCAGCAGCAGCGGAGGCAGAGCGTTGCCACCGGCATCGAAGGCCTCGGCGGTCTCGGCAAAACGCATGCCGCAGTTGAGTACGCCCACCGCCACCGGCACCACTACTCCGCGCTCCTCTTTGTCAGTGGCGATTCCCCCCAGCGGCTCGACTCCGGCCTCGCCGCTCTCTGCGAAGTCCTGCCCCTGCAGGACGCCCACGCACTCCCCCCGGAGCAGGCTGCCCGCATCGCCGCAGTCCTGCACTGGCTTGCCACCCATAATGAATGGCTGCTCATCGTAGACAACGTGGACGACGAAGCCGCCGCCCTCGCCCTCACCGCGTATTTCGACCACCTGCACACCGGCCACGTCCTCATCACCTCTCGCCTCCACGGCTTTTCCAAGCAGGTCGCCACCCTCGACCTCTCCGTCCTCAGCGAAGCCGATGCCACCGATCTCCTCTTGCAGCTCACCCACGACGACCGCCGCAAAGCCGCTGACGATGACACGCAGGCCCGCGCCCTCGCCCGCCTCATGGAGGGCCTGCCCCTCGCCCTGCATCAGGCCGCCGGTTACATCAATGAGCAGCGCCTCACCTTTGCCCAATACCTCTCAAGGTACGAGCATGAAGCCGCAGATCTGCTCGAGTGGTTCAATGCGCTGAGCATCCCCTATGCCGGGCCAGACGCCCTCGCCCCGCGCCCCGTCCTAATCACCTGGAAGACCAGCTTCGACCGCCTCGACGCCAACGCAAAAAAGTGGCTCCTGGTCTTCTCCCACTTCGCCCCCGACCCCATCCCTGAGTTCCTTCTCGAAGACGCCCCCGATGCCACTCCCGAGGTCAAATCCCTCCACCGCTCCGTCCTCGACGCCCTCGCCCAGGCCGAAAAAATCAGCCTCCTCACCCGCTACGACGCTCCCCCCCGCTTCAAGCTCCACAGCCTCGTCCAACACGTCACCTGCCTCACCGCCACCGCAGCCGAGCGCGCCGCCGCGCTGGATGTAGGCATTGAACTCATACACGAAGCCCGCCTTGGCGATCCGCAAGACGTAAGCACCTGGGCCAAGTGGACACCGCTCCAGCCCCACGCCGTGGCTCTGTGCCAGCACGCGCCGAATGAGCCAGCGCCAGAAGGGCTTACCTGGCTGCTGGGAGGTTTGTCTCTGCTGCTCAATTCCAAAGCTCTCTATACTCAGTCTGAGCCGCTAATGCGCCGTGCCTTGAAGATCGACGAGGCCATCCATGGCCCAGACCATCCTACTGTTGCTACTCGTCTAAACAACCTCGGTTCATTGCTCAAGGCCACGAACCGGCAGGCGGAGGCGGAGGCGCTATTGTTTCGCGTGGTGGCGATAGTTGAATCGGCCTTTGGAACAGAGCATCCGAACGTGGCCACGCCAATCAGCAACCTCGCACAGTTGCTCCAGGGCATGAATCGGCTGGATGAAGCTGAGCCGTTGATGCGTCGCGCCTTGCACATCGACGAGACCTTCTATGGCTCATACCATTCTAAGCTAGCCAGCCGCCTCAACAACCTCGCTGGGTTGCTTCAGGCCACCAATCGGCTGGCGGAGGCTGAGCCGCTATTGCGCCGTTCCTTGCAGATCACCGAAGCCAGCTTGGGACCGGAGCATCCCAGGTTTGCCCTCCAACTCAACAACCTAGCTTTGTTACTCAAGGTGACAAACCGGCTATCTGAGGCTGAGCCGCTTTACCGACGTGCCCTGAAGATCGATGAGGCCAGCTTCGGACCGGAGCATCCTTCTGTCGCTCGTGATCTTAACAACCTCGCCGTGTTGCTACAGGCTACGAACCGGCAGGCTGAGGCTGAACCGCTGATGCGCCGTGCTCTGAAAATCAACGAGGCCTGCTATGGCCAGGAGCATCCGGATGTCGCCATTGACCTCGGCAATCTCGCGGCGGTGCTCCATGAGACGAACCAGTTGGCTGAGGCGGAGACGATGATGGCACGCGCCTTAGGCATTTTTGTCCGCAGTCAGGGGCTGGAGCATCCGGACTCACAGGCGGTGGGTGGCCACTACATCGCCATCCTGCAAGAGTTGAAGGTACCGGAGGAGGAGATTGAGGAGAGGGTGAGGAGTGCGTTGGGCTGAGACTGAAGGGACGCGACGCGCAGAGAGAAAGAAGAGGCGGCACGCGCCGCAGCGTTGCCGACGCGGACGCTGGAGACCCATGGGCTCCGAGTTGGCCGCCAAAATCGTTAAGGGGGCATACTTGATTGATTGAGAGTGATGAAAATGCTCAAAGGCACTCATTGAGTGCAAACGTTTTTAATTTCTTGAAAAGATCAAATGCTGGCCCTACAATTATCTCACTGCCGCAAGGCAGGCACTCCTAGCCTCATGGCTCTGGATATGGTCTTGGCCTCGTTCGCCCGATAAGTAACGGGGCATTTTTTTCACTTATTCTCTGGGTGGCTCCAGATTTTATTCGCCCGGGTCAGGTAGTCGCGAATTTTCTTGTGGGCCACGTTGGCGTATGCGGTGGAAAACTTGAATCCGCCGTTTCGAAGTGGTTCCAGCCACACGACGTATTGATGATCCCAGGAGAGATACATACGCTTGCCTGGAAAGGGGCGCGTCCCCTCTTCTGGCACACGCAGAGGGACTTCCCAGCACTCGGTGTTTGGCACTCGTCCTTCAATCATCGGTTTGATCCATTCCAGTCTTTCGATGCGGTCCACCGCTATCTTGGCCTTGGAAAACTCCATGCGGGCCCTGTCATGCGATGTCCGGAAGGCATGACTGAAACGATCAGCAAAGAAAACGACACTTTGTCCATCATGGCTTTCAATCGCTCCACTTTTCCGGCCATTTGAGATGAAGGTCTGCAAATAACGTTTCTCTCCTTCAGCGTAGATCTCCTCATCCGTCATGCTGGAGAAGTCACTCTGCAGGTTTTCGAGCTTGATGGGCTCTTCACTCATTGCAGCGCAATCTTAAAGATGTTGAACTTGGTAAAGGCTGGACTCAGCGATTCATGGCGCAGACTTGGCTTCCCGGCTTTTTGGGCAATGTAGGCCGCGAGCTCCGCCTTGGGTGTTCCGGCGCTCATTTCGCACCAGCTCGCAGCCACCGCGCCGATAAGCAGGTCTGCAAGTTGCGCTATGGGCGATTCCTCCGAATGAATGATGTTCACTCCTTTGATGGTGGTGCCGGCAGGAATCTTTTTTTGCAAACATTGCTTCAGCACCTGGTAATGGTTGGCCCCCCGGTTCTCTTTGAAGTCCAGCAGCAAGTTGTACGGAACGGGCTCCTTCAGCCACTTGATCAGCATCTCATAATAGAAGGTGTAAAAACCCAGCTCCTCATCCCCGTCTTTGAACTCGTCGTACTTTAGCTTCGCCTGCTCAACGACGATCACTCGAAAGCTCAAGTCATGGGAGAAGAAAAAGTCAGCAAGCGCCTTGTATGCATTGAGCCGCAATCGGCTCGTTTTAGACCACTTTACTTCTGAACCCAAACGGTGCTGTTGCAGCAGTGCGCGAAGTTCCTGATTGATGACTTTCTTTTGAGAAGTGGGCACCCACAGTCCGCCGATAGCCATGCAACGATTCCGGGGCGATCCATCATGGCGGCTTTCATCACAATAAACTGTGTATCCTTCAGGTGGAGGTGTTGTCATGAATGCGAAGAGGGGATGTCAGGAGCGAATCTAGGGGCTGCTTAAAAAGGTTTCACATTTTCCTACTCGGATGGCAAGGGATGGCAAAAGGGAAGCGCGTAAACCGTTTTGTGCGAAATATTCAAAGAAGACGCTCTCCCCAAACCACCTATAGTGGGTGCAATTCAGTTTCATCCAGTATCCGCTTCGATCCCCCATGCCCATCCCCACCTACCAAGAAATGATGTTGCCACTCCTGCGCGTGCTCGACGCCGCAGGCAAAGAGCTGCATCAGAAAGAATACAGCGCGCTCACGGCGGATGCGTTCGGGCTTTCGGAGGAGCAGCGGCAGGAGCGGTTGCCCAGCGGGGTGCAGACGTATGTCTTCAATCGAGCGGGTTGGGCTGGATGGTACATGCAGCAGGCGGGACTGGTGGAGAAGCCCAAGAGGGGGCACCTGCGCATCACTGAAGAGGGCCGGAAACTCCTCGCCTCGAATCCAGCGGCCATCGACAGCAAGGTGCTGTCGGCGTACCCGAGCTTTGTGGAAAAGATGACCAAAGTCTCCGGCGGCGGGCCCCCAACCGACCCGGAGCCTGAACCCATTTTACCCACCAGCCCACTCACCCCCAACGACCAGATCGAGCAAGCGGAACTCAAGCTCAAAGCACAGCTGGCTTCCGATTTGCTGGATCTCATGTCGCGCATGGACCCTTACCGCTTTGAGCAGCTGGTGGTCGATCTCCTGTTTGCCATGGGCTACGGCGGCTCGCGGGCGGAGGCGGCGCAGGTCACTCAAAAATCCAACGACGGCGGCATCGACGGCATCATCAGCGAAGACCGCCTCGGGCTGGATGTCATCTACGTGCAGGCGAAGCGTTGGCAGAGCACGGTGGGGCGGGAGCCGATCCAGAGTTTCGTGGGGGCGTTGGCGGGGAAGCATGCGACGAAGGGCGTGTTCATCACCACCAGCGACTTCCACAAAAATGCGCTCGATTACGCGAAGGGCGTCACGCACAAGATTATTCTCATCAACGGCCAGCGGCTGGCGGAGCTCATGATTGAGTATGGCGTCGGTGTGTCCACGGTGCGGACCATTGCGCTCAAGCGGGTGGATTCGGATTACTTTGAGGAGGGGTGAGGTCTGGAGTGCTGGGCCTCGTCTTCGTCTTCGTTCTCGTCTTCGTCTTCGTTCTCGATCATTGCGTGTCGCAAGCGCGAGGCGGGTGGAGTGTGGAGAGAATGAGAGAACGCTGGCACTCTGGCACTCTGGCCCTCTGCGGCAAACCGAGCATCCTCAGGCTCTGCTTGCAGGAGATGAGTTGGGTGAACAGCTCCAAGTGCTGACTCACGGCTTCGATCGCGGTCATAGTAATTATGCTTGAGATCGCTTTGGTTGATCGCTTGATTTTATCGGAGGTCGGACTTTACTCGTCCTTACTTATGGATCCCAAAGATTCTAAATCCAAGAACCCCCTCAAGCGGTTGGCACGGGGGGTGAGAAGCTTGTTTTCATCTTCATCAGCAGAGGAGTCGTCATCAGCGCCGGCGGTCTCGTCATCCTCAGCGGAGGTTACATCGTCATCCTCAGCGGAGGTTTCGCCCTCACCTCCTCCTATTCCACCCCGGCCCACTCCGGCACCTTCCACGCCATCGGTCACGCCATCGCCGTCGCTGACGCCGTCGCTTTACGTAGCACCGCCCTCCGCGCCGTCGGTCACGCCATCGCCCTACGGAGCACCGCCTCACACATCGCTGACGCCATCGCCCTACGGAGCACCGCCTCACACATCGCCATCGCCATTTGGCTCCTCGTCATCGAACATGAACTCCTCGTCATCGACGCTGCGCAGTCAATTTCCTCAATTTGACAAGGGAAGCAGTGGGAGCTCAATCGCTAACAACAACAACAACAACAACAACAATTTGAGCGGCAGCAGTAGCAGCAGCTCGACGACGACCACTACCACCTCTTCTTCCTCTTCCTCAATCAGCGCCTCGGGTTCATCGCAGAGCGCAAAGGGCAGGGTGATCATCTTCATGCCCTTCACCGAGGCGGAAGCCAAGGCCATCGATCCGACCGGGCAAGAGAATCCAGTGAGCACTTTTGCGCGACAATTGAACCGGGAATTAACCAATAAGTCTCCAGACAGAGAGGTGGTGATGTGCTACAAGGACGGCCCTTCTCCAAGACCGATGGCCGCCAGCGACACGGTGTATGTCATGGGGCATGGCATGAGAGGAGTCGGCGCTCTTGCCAATGCTTCATGGGATATCAATAAGCGTCCGGATCAGCAGGTGCCAGGGGCTGCCCTCGTTTCAGCCCATGAAACAAGGCAGCAAATGGACAGGCTGGGCCTCACGCAAGGCGTCGGCAAGATCAAGCTGTTTAGCTGCCAGTCGGCGGAGAGAGATGGTCCGCGCGCGGCGTCCTTGCTTGAGCATTTCCGCGCCACCGGCCCGTTCGAAGGTGGCACCCCCGAACTCACCGGCTACAAGGGCAGTTTGCGACTCGGTCACTATATGAAAATCAGCAAAGTGCGAGACGGTCTGGATGGTGAGGTCAAAGCCAGCACCCAAGCCGTCCACATCCCAGCGAGACCTCATGAGCTGCAGGCACAGCAGGCTCGACCAGCACCGCTGCTGAAACGGCAATCAACTCAGGAATTTTGAAAATCGAACGTCAGTCCGCAAGTTTGTTTCTGCCGAAGACTTAGATGCTGGCGATCCGCTAGGGACGTAGGCCATTGAACACTGAACACTGAACACTGAACATTGAACACAGCATTCCGCATTCCGCATTCCGCATCCAGCCTTTCCCCACACGCTTCGAGCTGGCGATACGCAATGATCGAGGACGAGTAGGAGAACGAGGACGAGGACGATTTCCAGAAATTCCACACCCCCTGGCACTAAGGCCCCCGATTCATGGACACACCGCCGCCCAGCACACCGCCGCCGCCTGCCGCCAGCAGGGTTGATCGCCTCCTCCCGGTCATCCGTGTGATTCGCGAGCGGCGTTCCTTTCGTCGCGACAAAGTCGGCGAGGGCGTGGCCGTTTTCCGGGAGGGCATTCTGCTCTTCAGAGCACCGCGCAAAATGGCGCTGCCTGAGGCTGCCTACGCCAGCGATGGCGGCAGCGCTTTGGGCAGGACGCCGAAGATCAAGGTCCGCAAGAATCTGCCGATGGACAGCATTGCCACCGCCACCGTGGTGCGCAAAGGCATCTTCATCCTCGTTCGCGGCAGCACCACTCGTGGGGAGAAATTCAAATTCAAAGCCGCCCGGCAGGAGGCGGGCCACCTGGTGGAAGTCCTCGCGGCATTGCTCGGCTCACGGCTGGAGTGCGCAGTCACTGCGGCAGATCTGGCCCCGCCGCCAGCGGTCAGGAAATTCTGGTCCGTCCTCGGGGCCAGCCTTCTCCTGCTGGTGGGGCTGGTCGGCGTACGCTTTGGCTGGCAGCAGGAGAATGAGGCCGGCAAGGAGCTCTCCCTCGGCTCCATGTTCATGATGCATGGCAGCCTCATGGCCGTGTACAGCCTGGTGTTCCTCGGGCAGGCATTCATCACCTCCAGCGGCATGCAGCGCCCTGTGGCGCATGAGCCCGTGCGCCTGCCACGCTTCGGGCTCCTGCTCAAGATCGCCGGCATCGGCCTCTTTTTCAGCGCCCACTACTACCCCATGGAGGTCAGCGAATGGCTCTTCAGCAGCCGCGCCGATGCCATGGACCGCAGCATGCATGGCGGCATGGTCTCCTTCGTTCTCAGTCTCTCCGGCGCCGTGCTGCTCTACCTCGGCTACCGCTTCGGCCTGCGCGGCGCCTCCTCCCAGGAGAAGGGAGACACCCGCGCGCCCGCTGTTTACCTGCGGTCCTTCGGCGATGACGGCAAAAACAATCTCAATCCCGACACCCTCACCGCCAAGATCCTCGGCCTGCGCGTGTGGGGTCTGCTGGAAATCCTCGGCCCCATTGCCAATCTGTATCCGCCACGCTTGCTCAAGCTCGTCCTCGGCTCCGCCACGGACACCGCCGAGGAGCAGCTCGCCACCTTCTTCCGCAGGCAGGGCCCCTTTGTCGCCATCGGCAAGCCCGGCGAATGGCTCGCCACGGGCGGGGCAGAGCGCATGTACGTCTCCCACGACACCTGGCAGGACACCGTGCTCGGCCTGCTGCACCGCTGCGCCACCGTGGTGCTGCAGCCCGCCCGCACGGAGGGTGTGTGGTGGGAGATCGAGACCTGCATCCGCCAGGTGGAGCCCGGGCGGCTGCTCCTCAGCTTTGCCGCCTATGATAAATCCCCCCAGGCCTATGAGGAGTTTCGCCTGCGCTTTGAGGACCTCTCCCAGGTCATGCTGCCGCGCACCCTCGGTGGCGCGCACTTCATCTGGATCGTTCCCGGGGGCCATGCCATGGTGCTGCCCAGCCGCTACCGCACGCCGCTCCTCTGGCCCCTGCTTGGCCTCGGGCTGGATCTCAAAGCCACCCTCTGGCCCTTCCTCCACCACGTTTACCCGCAGGACTACCCCACCGCGCCCGCAGCCGAGCGGCCCGTGCTCTTCGCCGCAGGCAAAGCCGCCGCCATCGTTGCCTGGTCCCTGCTCATCTTCGGCGGGCCCATGGTCTTCAGCAGCCTGCATGAGGCCGGCCGCCAGTTTTCCCGCATGGAGACGGTGGACCTCGTCATGCACAGCGGCGGCAGCGCAGGCTACCTGCTCTTTCTGCCCGAAGACTGGAAATCAAAAACGCCCCCATACGGCTGCGATGCCCTGTGGACCTCCCCCGGCGACATCGCCGTCATGTCGATCGAAGTCGTCAGACAGTTTGAAGGCGATACGGAGGGGCTGGCCCGCCTCGCCCTGTATGGCCTGGACCAGCAGAGCGAAGCGCCCGCCACCGAGCTCAGCCGCCGCACCGTCAACCGCGAAGGCAAAGACTGGCTCGAAGTCGAAGTGCTCCGCCAGATCCCCGGCGCGGCATTCACCCAGCACCAGATCCTTGAATTTTACAGTGGTGCCGAAGGGAACTTCATCCTCTGCATATCCGCCGCCCGGATCAACACCGCCCTCTTCCCCGGCCGGCAGCGGATCCTCCGCCAGCTCGCCGAAGGCTTTGAGCTTCCAGCCCCGGCGGCACCCATCGCTGAGCCCGCCACGACACCCGGCACCGTTCTGGAAATCTCGCGCTACACCCTCCAGCCTCCCGCAGGCTGGCAGCTCGCCCCACCCGAGATGCAGAAGAGCTTCGCTCCTGACCGCCTGTATGAATACGGCGAGCTGAGCGCCGCAGGCTTCGTGGTCACCATCGAGCCGCCCCTCGCCGCAGAAGACATCCCGAAAGATTGGGCTCAGGCCTTCAAAGTTCAGCAGGAAGTCAACGGTGGCAAAAACGTCCGCGC
>DLGZ01000026.1:14554-14727 GCA_002482965.1 Verrucomicrobiaceae bacterium UBA7681
CTGAGCTGGTTGCAGTTTCAGATCCATGCGCAGATCGATGGAGTGGAGGCCACCTACCTCTACGCACTTTACCTCGGGAAGGAGGGCACCTGCACCGCCCTCGCCTGGACCGACACCCATCAGCTGAAAACCCACCAGCCCCGCATTCAAGAAATGCTCGAAGCCCTCCAGCT
>DLGZ01000057.1:0-29711 GCA_002482965.1 Verrucomicrobiaceae bacterium UBA7681
TCATTGTGCATCAAAATGCATTTAGATTCACCGAAAGGCATCCGTTCTATCCTTTGAAGCCGATTGGCGCCCCATGCATGGCCCTCGATCCCGTGTTCTTATACGTGTGCAAAAGCGCCCCTCAAAAACCACGATTTTCCTACGTGCACGCGCCGTTTTGAGCGTTGGAAATGCATCGCTTTGAGACCTTCTAATCTGCTTATGCCAGCGCCGACTCAAAAACTTCGTCCTGCTGCATGCGCATCACGCATTTTCTTCTCTCCATTGGCTTTCATCCCTGAGTGAACTCGATGTAGAAGGGTATTTGCTTCTACACAGGAGCCATCAAAGCATGCTCCTATCCTATATAGCGCGCCTCTCTTCTGACTCCTGAAACACCGCGGGTGCCGCCTAGGGCCAGTGTCCTTATAAGAGAAACACGACTGCGCTCTGCCACCTCTGTCCACTTCCTCCGTCTTCAGAGACGGTGTCAAATGCCCCGCTTTGAGGCGCTTTCGGGTCTCACGTGCCCTGTACAGTATGTGAGGGGACAAAAAAGTGGTGTCATTCGTGCTACTCTTGCTATTTCGTTGGTCGCTACCCCATTCCAATGAACACACCACTCACCTTCACCACTGGCTCCGGCGCTCCCGGCAAATTTTACTCTCTTCCCGCTCTTGAAAGTGCCGGTGTAGGTAATGTCTCTCGTCTGCCAGTGTCCATCCGCATCGTGCTGGAGTCCCTGCTGCGCAATCTGGACGGCAAGAAGGTCACTGAGGCGGACGTCAAAAACCTCGCGAATTGGAACGCGAAGAGCCCGGGTGAGTATGAGATCCCCTTCACCGTCGCCCGCATCGTGCTGCAGGACTTCACCGGTGTGCCTCTTCTCGTCGATCTGGCCGCCATGCGCTCGAAGGTGAAAGAACTCGGCAAGAACCCGAAGATGGTCGAGCCCCTCGTGCCCGTTGATCTCGTCGTCGATCACAGCGTGCAGGTGGACTTCGCTGGCACGCAGGCCGCGCTAAATCAGAACCTCGAACTCGAATTTGAGCGCAACAAGGAGCGCTACCAGTTTCTCAAATGGGGTGAGCAGGCCTTCAACACCTTCAAAGTCGTGCCTCCCGGCATCGGCATCGTGCATCAGGTGAATCTCGAATACCTCGCCAAGGGCGTGCTCGAAAAAGATGGCGTCTATTATCCCGACTCCCTCGTTGGCACCGATTCACACACGACCATGATCAACGGCCTCGGCGTCGTCGGCTGGGGTGTGGGTGGTATTGAAGCCGAAGCAGGCATGCTCGGCCAGCCCGTGACCTTCCTCGTCCCGGAAGTCGTCGGCGTGTATCTCAAAGGCGCGCTCAAAGAAGGCGTCACCGCCACGGACCTCGTGCTCGAAGTCACCCAGAAGCTGCGCAAGCTTGGCGTCGTCGGCAAATTCGTCGAGTTCTACGGCCCGGGTGCCGTCAGCCTCCCTGTGACCGACCGCGCGACCATCGCCAACATGGCCCCTGAATATGGCGCCACGATGGGCTTCTTCGGCGTGGATGAAGAAACCATCGCCTACCTGCGCGGCACCGGCCGCAGCGAAGAGCTCTGCACCACCGTCACCAATTACTACAAGGCCCAGGGCATGTGGGGCATCCCCACGGAGAAAGGCAGCATCGAGTTCACCACCGAGATGGAGATGGACCTCAGCACCGTCGTTCCCTGCGTTTCCGGCCCGAAACGCCCGCAGGACCGCATCGAAGTGCCCGCTTTGAAATCCAAGTTCAATGAACTCCTGGCTGCCGATGTGAAAGCCGGCGGGTTTGGCAAGGCTTCTACTTCACAAGTAGTCGAGCACCTCGGCGCAGCCAAAGCGGACGGCCTTGATGTCACAGGAGCAGCAGCAGGTGTGGATGTCGTCTCCGACAAGACCTCCTTCGAAGTCACCGTCGATTCCAAGGGTGGTATCAAAGACAGCATCACCGACGGCAGTGTGCTCATCGCCGCCATCACGAGTTGCACCAACACCAGCAATCCGAGCGTCATGCTCGCTGCTGGTCTCCTCGCGAAGAAAGCGAACGCCAAGGGCCTCACCGTGAAGCCTGCCGTCAAAACCAGCCTCGGGCCAGGATCGCGCGTCGTAACCGATTACCTCACCAAAACAGGTCTTCAGGTCGAACTCGACAAGCTTGGCTTCCAGACCGTCGGCTACGGCTGCACCACTTGTATCGGCAACTCCGGCCCGCTCGATGCAGGCATCGAAGACGTCGTCAAAGGCCAGGATGTCGTGGCAGCCAGCGTGCTTTCCGGCAATCGCAACTTCGAAGCCCGCGTGCATCAGAGCATCAAGGCCAACTTCCTCATGAGCCCCCCGCTCGTGGTCGCCTACGCCATCGCGGGTACGGTCGATATCGATCTGAGCACCGAAGAACTCGTCCCCGGCAGCGGCGTGTACCTGAAGGACATCTGGCCCACGCTCAAAGAAGTGCGCGATGCCATGGCCTCCGCTCTGTCCCCGGATGTCTTCCGCAAGCTCTACACCGACTTCGCTTCGCAGAATCCGAAGTGGAACGAAATCCAGGGCGGCATCGGCGAAGTCTTCGAGTGGGACGGCAAGTCCACCTACATCCAGCATCCGCCGTTCTTCGCTGACTTCAGCATGACCCCCGGAGACATCACCGAGATCAAAGGCGCACGCCCCCTCGGCATCTTCGGCGACAGTGTCACCACTGACCACATCAGCCCTGCGGGTGCGATCAAGAAGGCCAGCCCCGCAGGCCGTTTCCTCCTCGATCATGGTGTCACCCAGGCCGATTTCAACAGCTTCGGCAGCCGCCGTGGCAATGACCTCGTCATGACCCGTGGCACCTTCGCCAACGTCCGTATCAAGAACCTCATGCTCGGTGGCAAGGAAGGCGGCGACACGCTCCTCCAGCCTGCGGGCACCGAGATGAGCATCTTCGACGCTGCCGAGGCCTACAAGGCCGCAGGCACGCCAAGCATCATCCTCGGCGGTGAAGACTATGGCATGGGCTCCAGCCGCGACTGGGCGGCCAAAGGAACGCGTCTGCTCGGCGTCAAAGCCGTCATCACCAAGTCCTTTGAGCGTATTCACCGCAGCAACCTCGTCGGCATGGGCGTCCTGCCCTGCAACTTCAAGGACAAGGCCGACTACGACAAGGTCAAGGACCTCAGCGATGCCACCTTCGACCTCCTGGGCTTGAGCAACGACTTCAAGCCCATGAGCGAAGCCACCCTCCGCGTCCACACGGCCGACGGCAGCAGCTTCGACGTCCCCGTTATCGTCCGCATCGACACCCCCGTCGAAATCGACTACTACCGCGCTGGCGGCATCCTGCCGTATGTGCTCGCGCAGATCCTGCGGGCCAACGCGTAAGCCGTAGAACGAACTTTCAAGTTCCTTCCCTCCAGCCACGACTCAACAATCATCCGGCAGACCGCAAGGCTGCCGGATTTTTGTTTGTATGGCATGTTCTACCGGAAGGCTCACACTCAGCCACATGAACACCGCCACCGTCTTCCCCATGATTCCCGCCGCGAGTAAATCGCTGTGGTTCTTTGCCATCATCAGCCTCATCCTCGTTGGTGCCCTGTTGCTGATGTTCTGGCTGGCGTGGTCCATGCAGCATGTGCGTTTCACGGTCTCAAATGATGGCCTGCGACTTCAAGGCGATCTCTATGGTCGAACGATCCCGCTCAAATCGCTCAAACTCGACGAGGCGGTCGGCACCAACCTCAACACCGACAAGGATCATCAGCCGAAATGGCGCACAATGGGCACAGCGCTGCCTGGCTACGCCGCCGGATGGTTCAAACTCCGCAATGGGGAGAAAGCGCTGCTCTTTGTCACGGACAAAACCCGTGTGGCACGTATTCCGACGACGGAGGGCTACACCGTCATGCTCAGTGTGAGCGAACCCGCAGCGCTGATTGATGCCCTGCGGCAGCAGCACGTGCCTTGAAGGGCCTCTATCCGCCATTCACCGCTCAGCCACCAGCTTCTCCACCTTCTGCGCCTCCTCTTCCACGATACGCAGAAACGTGTCGCGCAGCGCGGAAGGAAAGTCCTCGTCGTAAACCGCGCAGAGGTTGTAGTGCAGCCCTTTGTCGATGACGAGCAGCGGCACACACCCGGGCGTGCCGGTGCGTTCCGCAATCTTCGGGATCAACGCCACACCTTCTCCCGCAGCGACCATGTTGACCAGGTTTTCCGCATTCGACGCTGCACTGCCAAACTGCGGCATGAAGCCGACACCCCGGCAGATTTCCCGCGTCCAGACGCGCTGCGCATCACTGCCATACATCAGGACGTGCAGGAACGTCTCGTCCTCCAGATCGCGCATTCGTATCGTGCCTTTCTTCGCCAGCGGATGGTGTTCGGAGACAAGGACGATCAGCGGACTGCGGAGAATGTTCTTCACAGTGATCCGTTTTGCCGCTGAGAGCTTCGCAAAAATCTCGGGCACGAATCCAATGTGCATGCGACCCGCGAAAATTTGAGTGAGCTGGTCAGACGGCCCCGTCTCCGTCACACTGATCCGCGCTTTCGGCAGCGCTGCGTGCAGCCGTGTGAGGCAGGCGGGCAGAAAGCTGATCGTCAGCGGTCCCATGGAGCCAACTCGAAGCTCGCCCGTGCTGCCTGCTGCGGCCTCCTTGGCCCGTGCCACGGCCTTTTCCGCACGTGCGAGAACGGCACGCGCCTCCTTCAGGAACACAGCGCCCGCATCCGTCAGCGCCACGCGGTTCCGGTTTCGCTCCAGCAGCTCAAGACCCAGCTCATCCTCCAGATCGCGAATCTGCGTGCTCAGCGAAGGCTGCGCCAGCCGCAGCCGCGTGGCTGCACGGCTGAAGCTCAAGGCTTCCGCGACGGCCACGAAGTAGCGCAAATGACGCAATTCCATCCCACCACCTTATAGCTTTTGGCTATAACGCGCAAAGGAAACAAGTCATGTCCGGAACGGCGCTGCCGAAGGATGGTGCTGCCGAAACCAACACAGGAGAAAGCCATGAGCACCCTCGCACTCGCCCCAAAAACACTCGTCCCGGAAATCGAATTCGATGATCCGCCATCACGTACAAAGCCCGCCACCCCAAGGCGAGCACTGAGCCGCCGCACCAAGCTTCTGCTCCTCGGCGTGCCCGCACTCGCGCTGACAGTCACCGCGCTCAGTTTCTGGCTGGCCTACGCCGCGAAGTTTGAGGAAACAGACGACGCTTTCATCGAGGCGGACGTGCACCCCGTCAGCAGCCGCATCATCGGCGACGTGCTCGAAGTCCTGGTAAACGACAATCAGATCGTCACCAAAGGCCAGCCACTCGCGAAGCTCGACCCACGCGACTACGAAATGAAACTCGCCTTCGCCAAGACCACGCTGGAGCAGGCCGCCGCACAGATTCCCCAGGCAGAAGCAGCTCTGGAACGGGCAAAAGCCGCCAGCCGCGAAACCGCCGCCAAGATAGCCGTGGCGGCAGCACAGCTCGAGAAAGCACGGCTCGACTTTGATCGCGCAGAAAAGCTCTACACCAACGAGGGCCGCGCCATTTCCCGTCAGGACCTCGACGCTGCTAAATCTGCCTTTGATTCCGCCACCGCGAGCCACGCAGCCGCAGTCGCCTCCCAGGATGCCTCCGCCGCAGGAGTGCGCGCCGCCGAAGCGGATCTTATAGCCGCCACCGCAGGCCGCGATCACGCGCAGGCAGTGGTTGAAGACGCCGAACTGCAGCTTTCCTACACCGTCCTGCGTGCGCCGGATGCCGGACGCGTGGGCAAACGCACGCTCCAGACCGGCCAGCATGTGCAGCCCGGCCAGGCACTTCTTGCCATCGTGTCGCGGGAAAACTGGATCGTCGCCAACTTCAAAGAGAACCAGCTTTCCCAAATGCGCGCAGGCCAGTCCGTGGAGCTGAGCATTGATGCCATCCACGGCCAGCGTTTTAGCGGCCACGTGGACAGCTTCGCCCCCGGCACCGGTGCCAAGTTCACCCTGCTGCCCCCTGACAATGCGACCGGAAACTTCACCAAGATCGTCCAACGCCTGCCGGTGAAAATCCTGCTCGATGAAACCGAGGCCAAAGCCTTCGCCAGCCAGATCTCCCCCGGCCTTTCCGTCATCGCCACCGTCCGCGTGAAGCCTTGAGCCACCGCTACCGGCCCCATCTTCAACCTCTCACCGCCATGACCCGCAGCCTCACAGCCTCACTCCCGCTGGATGATACGTCCTCGGCTTCGCGCGCCAATCTGCGCAACTGGATCGCCGTGCTCGGCTCGCTGCTCGGGGCCTTCATGGCGGTACTCGACATCCAGATCTCCAATTCATCGCTGCAAAACATCACCGGCGGCATCGGTGCCACACTTGATGAAGGCTCGTGGGTCTCGCTTGCCTACCTCGTCCCGGAAATCATCGTCATCCCGCTGTGCGGCTGGCTTGCCCAGGTCTTCGGCATGCGGCGCTACCTCATCTGGAACAGCCTGTTTTTCCTCGTTTTTTCCATGTGCTGCGGCTTCGCATGGGATCTGCCGAGCATGATCGTCTTCCGCGCCCTGCAAGGCTTCACCGGCGGCGCGCTCATCCCAATGGCATCCACGCTGATCCTTCTCAAGCTCCCCGCGAATAAACAAGCCGTCGGTTTCGCCCTCTTCGGACTCAGCGCCATGTTTGCCCCCGCCATTGGCCCCACCATCGGCGGCTGGATCACCGAGAATTATTCCTGGCCTTGGATCTTCTACATCAATCTCGTCCCCGGCATCATCCTCATCTCCGCAATTGCCTACGGTCTCGACGCCACCCCCATGCAACTGCCCATGCTGAAAAAAGGCGACTGGACCGGCATTCTGTTCATGGCGCTCGGCCTCGGTTCGCTCACCGTCTTCTTGGAAGAGGGCACCCGCAAAGACTGGTTCGGCTCGGTCTACATCACGCGGCTCGCCATCATCACCGCCATCGCGCTCCCGGTCTTCGTGATCATCGAACTGATGCGCAAGAAAATCACGCCGATCGTGAATCTCCGCCTCTTTGCCCGCCGGAATTTCCTCCTCGGCAGCATGGTAAATCTCGTGCTGGGCCTCTGCCTCTACGGCTTCATGTACCTGCTGCCCGTGTATCTGGTCCAGATTCAGGGCTACAACGCGATGCAGATCGGCAGCACAATGATGTGGGTCGGCCTGCCGCAGCTCGTGGTCATGCCCTTCATGCCGGTGTTGATGAAATGGTTCGACAAGCGTGCCATCGTCGCCTTCGGCCTCGGCATGTTCGGCCTCAGCGCCCTGATGATGAGCGGCATGACCGCCGACACCGCGCACGATCAGCTTGTGCTGCCGCAGATCATCCGTGCCATCGGACTCACCTGCACCATCGTCCCGCTGTCCCTCATCACCACCGGCGGCATCGAGGCGCAAAACGCCGCCAGCGCTTCGGGCCTCTTCAACATGCTGCGCAACCTCGGCGGCTCCATCGGCATCGCCCTGCTATCCGCGCTCCTCATTCAGCGCGAGCATTTCCATTCCCATCATCTCGGTGAGGCGATCAGCCTCTACAATCCGCTCACACGCGACCGCCTCGCCACGATCACCCAAAACCTCATCTCCCAAGGAATCGATGCCGTCGGTGCACAAGACCGCGCCGTTCAACTGCTCGACGCCACCGTCCGCAAACAGGCCTTCATCCTCGCCTACAACAACTGCTTCGAGGTCGCCGGCCTGCTCCTATTCGCCATGATCCCGCTCATTTTCCTCTGCTCGAAAACTTCGGGCTCCAGCGCGGCAGGCGCACATTGATCTCTCAGCCGCTTCATGGTTGTTTTTTGCGCCGGAAACAGGCCGGATGAGCAAAAAGCATCCATCGGAAAAGTTCCCCATTTCTTGCTCCCAAGAAAAAACGGTGGGGCGTGCTCATGCACGTCATCATGAGTGAAACTCCGCCTTCAGCTACCCCCGCTTCTTCTCTTCCGCCTGCGTCACCACTGCCCCAAGAAGCAACGTCGCCCATTCCGCGAGTAGACGCTTCGCTGGGTTATCCTCCGTCGCCACATCTCGGCTATCCCATGTCGCCCATGGCCATGCCCCCGGGATACGTCGTGCCACCCGGTTATGCCATGCCTGTGGGATACCCCATGCCGCCAGGCTACGTCATGCCTCTAGGCTACCCCGTCCCACCGGGCTATGGCATGCCTATGCCGGCCTATGGCTACTCACCCGCGGGTTATCCAGTACATCCGGGCTATCCTTTGCCGCCTATTCAGGCCCCCTCGTTTGAAGCGATTCCAGTCGCCTCCCCGGTCATTGCGGAGCCGGTGCACCATCCGGCACGCGAGGCACATGCCCTGCCAGTTTCACTCCCCCCTGTACCGCGCACCATCACCCCAGCCAAAGCCACTCCGCTGACAACCTCCAGAGCCGCACCTGTGGAGAAAGAATCACCTCAAATCTTTTCTGCACCGCTAATCATTCCACCGCCGTCTCCGGCGATCATTGCACGACCCGGTCGTTTTTCCCAGTTCTGGCAACGTGTCGGCGGTGGTTCACTGACCTTTTCGGTGCTTGTTCATGCAGCCATCCTGCTCATCGCGGGTCTGGTCGTGGTCACCACCTCCGTCATGTCAGATCGAACGGTCGATTTCCTCCCCGGTGGCAGCACTCAGCAGGGAGCACGCGCTTCCAGCGACCTCGCCCATCGGGTGCAGCAGAAAAAGCGCAGCAAGCTGAATCAAAGCACACCCAAATCGCGGCTCGTCTCCACCAGCCTCACTTCCGCCATCTCACTGCCAGACCTGCCGCCGGACATGCTGGACGTATCGGATGCGAGCGCCTCTTTCGGCAGCAGCATGAAGCTCGGCTCCGCTGGTTTTGGCAGCAGTGGTGCGGGTGGCGGTTTTGACGGCGGCATGGGCCTGGGAGCCATGAAGGGCATGGTCGGCATGACCTTGTTTGGCAAGCTCGGCGGCGAAGGCATGCCCGGTGTCTTCTATGACATGAAGCAAACGCCTGACCGCGTGCCTACAGCGCTGGCAGACCTCGCCAGCGACGCCGACTTCGCGAACGTCATCAACACCGCCGCCGGTAAGAAATTCAGCGGTAAAGGGCTCGACCAGTTTTTCCACTCCACGCAAAAGATGAGCTTCACCTACCTCCTCATCCCCTACATGGCCGCCACCGAGGGGCCAAAAGCGTTCAAGGTGGACAAAGAAGTGCAGCCCCGTGCCTGGATGGTGCACTACGCCGCCGACATCCGTCCGCCAGCCTCTGGAGAGTATCGTTTCGTCGGCATGTTTGACGATGCCCTCATCGTCTATGTGAACGGCAAGCCCGTGCTGGATGGCTCCTGGTATTCCATTGTCGATTACGGTGGCAAACAAAAAACCGAAGGCATTCGCCAGGACTTCGGCGGCCCCATCCTGCCCGGTACCGGCAACCGCCGCTGCTACGCTGGCAAATGGGTGAAAATGGAAGGCCTCACCCACATCGACATCGTCGTTGGCGAGCGCCCGGGCGGTCGCGTCGGCGGTCTGTTGCTCGTACAGGCCAAAAAAGGCAAGTATGCCGAGCGCGCCGATGGCACCCCCATCCTCCCTGTCTTCTCCACCACCAAACCCGACCTCGGAGACCTGGCCCGCATGCGCGACTACAGCGCCAGCGGCTTCGAAGTCGCCGATGATCCTGCCGTCTTCACCCTCACCAAAGATATTTTCGGCGGCCGCTGACCGCGCCGGCTTTACCCGCCATTCACCACCATCCCCCGCAGCGCAGTCGATGACATCATCGGCTGCAGCAGCGCCAGACCCGCACGCAGCTGGGCGGGTGTCGTTTTCGCGGGGTTGTTGACGATGAGCACATCCGTCGCCAGCGGGGCCAGCGGGGCCACATTGGCAAAACTCTTCAGCAGCGGTGAGGCATCAAGAATGATCCAGTCCACTTCCGTTTTCGCACGCTCGATCCAGCTGCGGTAGCCGTCGAGCAGTTCATTCGTGGCGTGTGCAGGCAGGTCGCAGCCGGGCAGCAGGAAGAGATTGCTGTGACCGTAGCGCAGCGTTTCCAGATCATGCGCATACGCACCGTAGCCCTGCATGGCCCGGGGAAACCACTGGTGCAGCGTGGGCGAGGACGGATTGCACTCCATCATGAACACACGGCGGCCCTGATGGCAGAAGGCGGCTGCCAGCGCGGCGGACACCAGTGTTTTGCCTTCTCCCGTGCCCGCACTGGTGATGAGAATCACCCCCGCTGTGCTGCTACGGTTCATGGCCTGTTTTTCGAGCGCGCTGGTGAGCTGATGCAGCGCACTGGAAGCGCCGATGGGCTCCGGCTTCAGCAGTTCCGACAGCATGGCCTCAGGAGTGGAGCCCCTCACATAAGGCAAACGGGCAAGGATAGTCGTGTCACCATTGGCCGGCTTCATCATCGCCATCTGGTGTGGTTGCGGCGGCATCGGCGGCGGCATCGGCATCGGCGGCGGACGATTCATCATCACCGGCGGCGGGCGTTCCGTAGTAGGCAAGATCAGCGCTGGGTGTGCGGCGGGTGCAGCGATGGTGAAGGGTGAAACAGGTGGCGCCTGCTGTGCCGGATAGCCGTAGCCATACGCGGTGTGCTGCCTTTGAATCGGCGCCGCAGGCTTCTCGGCCTTGGGCCTGAAAAGCTTCCGCACATGATCGTCAAAAATGCCCCAGCCCACCGGCAGGCCGAGAAAAGTAAGGCCAAACAGCATGACGGCGGCCACGGCCGCGATGGGCTTGCTCGGTTTCACAGGCTTTTCCGGCACCATCGCCATATCCGCCACTCGCAGCAGGCCGCTGTCACGGAACTGGCCGGTAAGTGCTGCCTGACTGCGGCGCATCTCGATTTTTTCATACAGATCTCGGTCCATGCGCACCTGGTCGCGCAGCAGGCTCTGCTGCACGGTTTTGCCGTTGATGTCCAGCGCCACACCGCGCGCATCATCCAGCTGGCGGCGGTAGTCGGTAATCTGCCGCTCCTGAGACTCCACTTCTGCCTGGATCATGCCGACGACTGAGCTGACCGCACGGTCCAGCGCAGCCCGTTGCGCTTCGATTTCATTCGCCAGGGCAATCATGCGCGGGTGTTTGCGTCCGCAGGTGGCTTCCAGCGGCGCACGTTCGGCGATCTTCGCATCCAGTTGCTTGCGGATGAAGTTCACATCCGCGTTGTCTGCGAAGATACGGAGTTCTGTGAGATCACGTCCGGACTTTTGTGCAGCCGCAAGATCATTGAGATCGCTTTTGGCCCTGGTGAGCTTCAAATCGGCCTCCGTGATTGCAGCGTTGAGCTGGCGCACCTTCTCAGCGGAGACGTCCTTGGACTCCGTATTCTCCATGAGGCCCTTTTGTTTGTTATACTCCGCCAGTTTCTGCTCCGATTCACGCAGGTGCTTCAACAACTCCTCCGATTTTGTTTCGAGGAAGGTGGAGGTGTCGGAGCTGAGCTGGCCTTCCTGTTCCGCCACGTAGTGGGTGTACTCCTCGACAAAACGGTTGGCCAGTTCAGCCGCGAGTTTCGGATCCTTGTCTCGAATTTGCACCTTCAGCAAATGCGACTCCTTAACCGGCTCCACCCTCACATTGGCAATCATCAGGTCGATAAACCGTTCTTGTGGATCGCCGAGCTTGCCCGGTTTGTAGAGACCCAGCAGCTTCAGCAGCTCGTCCTTGCGGCTCATCGAGTGTGCCTCACGATCCAGCAGCGCGTCGCGCTCCTGCGCCGGAAAGCGCTCGTAAAAATGACCCAAAAAGCGCCCGGACAGCAGCTCCGAACGGTGGTTGTTGATCAACTGGACCGCGCTCAGTTCCGTGACTCCACGGGTGGACATGGCGTCAAAGTTAAACGGATTCGCATCCTGAATGCGCAGCAGCAGCTGCGACTCCGCCTCGTAGATCTTCACCCCCATGCCGAGGTAGTAAAACGTGAACGCCGCAAGCATGAGGCCCAGCACAGCACCCCGCAGCCAGCGCTTGCGGATGTAGCCGATGACATCGGTCAGACTGATGAGCGACTGCACCTCAAAATCCTGCGGATTGATCGGCGGCAGGAAGGCGCGCGGATCAAACACCGGCGACATGCCCGGATGCGCCGGCATCGTCATGGACGGAGCCACGGGCACCAGACCCCGCTCTGGCGCGAGAGCAAGCATCGCTCCAAAGCCGTCCTGGGGGGCGGCGTTCGTGGGCTGAATGCTGTAGGAAATGGCCATATGGATGAATTAAGCGGCTGGGCGGTGGGTGGATTCAAGTTCCTCCCGGAATTCGTTGGAAACAGTCACCTTAGCAGATGTCTGCCCTGGCAGCCAGCGGCGCAGGGTGCGCAGGGTTCGGAAGGCGGTGGCACGCCAGCTTGCAGGATTGAAAGCTTCGAGATCGAGCAGCCAGCGCTCACCGTCACACCACTGGCGTTTGTATTCGTAGTCACTGGGCAGCATGTCCAGCACCCGCAGGCCGCGCTGAATGCAGCAGTCAACGGTCCAGCGAATGACCAGCTTTCCAGGAGAAAGCTTCGCCAGGGACCGTTCCCAGCCCGTCTGAAAGTGAAAAAACTGCTCTCGCTCAACGAAGCCGTACAGTGCGGCGACCATTTTGCCGTCGGCTTCGAGCATGGGCATCCATGCGCGTTGCTGCGGCAGCCAGCGCCCCGCCAGGCGCTCGTGAAAACGCCAGGAGGCATCCCTGGTGAAGCTGCTGACTCCCTCCTCCCACTGCATGGCATGCAGCACTCGGAACTCCTTCATCGTTTCGGCAATGTTCGAGCACTCGCCGGCTTGCGTGGCCATGCCGGCATGATCCACCGCAAACGTCCTGCGACCGCGGCGCAGCGAATTACGCCATTTGGCGCCGTGGCGTGCCTCGTAGTCTTCCCACGACGCAGGCAGGTTAATGAACCGGCAAATCTGGCGGTTCAGCACTCCGGCATGGCTGAACGCCTCCTCCAGCACCGCGAGGAGATGCGGTCTGTTGGGGGACTCTTCAGGCAGATGATTCAGCCGGACGTTATCGCATTCAGGC
Source organism: Verrucomicrobiaceae bacterium UBA7681 (assembly GCA_002482965.1). Lineage (GTDB taxonomy): Bacteria > Verrucomicrobiota > Verrucomicrobiia > Verrucomicrobiales > Verrucomicrobiaceae > Prosthecobacter. Next base: position 12,991 of record DLGZ01000057.1, read on the forward strand.
TGCAGCAGCTTGAACACGCGGCAGAGTTGAGGCGTCAGCTCATCCTCCTGGCCGGCGGGCACGATGAGGTCCATCCGCTCGCCATGCGCATCTCCAAACCCAGCCAGAAAGGTCAGGGTCACGAGACGCTTGCGCACCGAATCCGGCTCAGACGCGAGCATGAGCGGCGCGATGGCCTGCGGCATGCCTTCGGCATCTCGCAAGACGCCAATGACGAGCCGCGCCTCTTTACGGCACTCTTCCCACCACAAGCTCATCCAGTCCCAGCGCACGAATGGCGAACGCGTAGCCATCTGATCGACCAGCACGTCCCAGAACGGCTGCAGTGCATGGAACCCCGCTTCATCGCGCACGATGTCGAGCGTGAGCACGCCACGACCCACTGCTAGGGTGGAATCGGCCGCATCATGGCGCAGTTTGTGAAGAAACATGGTCGTAGTCACTTGGCACCTCCTGTCGGCACGGCGGCGGTTTGTTTGCGCTGCTGCGCGGATTCAATCAGCGCCCCCAGCAGCTGGCGTGCATCCTTCAACGCATCGGAATTGTCATCCCAGTCACCAAACCCACGCGCAAATCTGGCGGTGAGACGCCGTGCCTCATCTTCGAGGCCCAGTTGACGTGCCAGCATCAGGTAATCGTAATCCTCCACAGTCTCACGCAGCCATTTCAGTCGCATGGACGCCACCGGCGCATCGCGGCCCTGACGTTTCTCCGTGGCAGGATAAATGTAGCTGCCGTCGCCATTGTAGGTGGCACCATCGGGCGTTTTGAACGTGCCCGCATCCTGCCAGACATCGACACCTTCAGCGGCAAAGATCGTGTCCCAATAATCAAAGCCGGTGATGCCGTGCTTCGGAAACAACCAGCCGACGATGCGATGCGCCATAGGCGGAAAATCGAGCGCCCACACGGGTGGAAAGCTGCTCGTGAGCTGCTTGGGCCTGCCATGCTGCTGTTCCCAGGCAACCGGCATCTGCACCAGCGCCGCATAGGCCCAGACTTGATCGCCAGCCTGCCGGCGCAGAGCGATGTCGTGCTTGCCACCGGCCCACTCCATGTCCTTCCACACCTCGCTGAAATGCGGCACCCAGATGTCCACAGCACCGTTCAACGAACCCCACGCCGCCTTTTCAGGTGTGGGCTGCTCGGTGACGTGCAGCGGCACACGCACGCCATGCTTCTTCTCCACCTCATTGAAAAACTCACCCCAGCGGCGCACGGTGGCATAGGCAGCCGCATCGTTCGGCTCATCGAGATCTCCCATGATGACATAGCCGCGTGACTCACAGTGGATTTTGGCCAGCAGTTTCATCCACTGCGCCACATAGCTCATCGCCGCCTCGCGGTCCTCGCCCAGGGGATCTTTGAACGGCCACTGCGGCCAGATCGGCAGGCCGATGCTGTTGCAATGACGATGCAGCAGATGCTTTCTCAGCGCCCGCTCGACCTTGGCCTCATCCAGTTTGCCAGTGCCAGCGTCAGGATAACTGCCGTAAATTTGATCCACGCTGAGACGATGTTCGGCGAGCAGATCGTAATACGCGTTGAGCAAACCCGCGTGCGCCAGTGACGGCGCATTATCACGGTACTCAAGCCCATGCACCTGCGCGACGTGACGCACCGTGGTCATGATCGAGGTGCGCAGCTTCGGCACCACGGGCAGGTCAAAATCCCACACATTGAGCGTGTAGCTGGCAATGGCTTTCGTGCCATCGGCAAACTGGAACCTCACTTCGCCGGCATAGGCCCCCGGCGCAGTCGTATAAGGCACAAAAACATCCACCCAGTACGGCTGATTCACCACCTCAGTGCCGCTGAGTTCCTGCGCAGGCATGTCGAGCGGCACCAGTGCATCTGCATAATCACCCGGTGGCAGCGGTGCCATCGGCGTGGACTTGGAGACGCGCACGTAGTGCTCACGCAGCACCTTCGGGGCTGGCAGCAGGGCGTCAGAATCATCCTTGGCGATCCCCGTAGCCAGCACCTGGATGGTTTTGAGCTGCTCCGGCGTGGCGGTGACGATGACTTGCAGCGGCTCCCACTCACCACGCGCAGCGTGCAGGGTGTGCGTGGCCGCTGTCGGCGCTGCCCCATCACGGGAAATGCGCGTCATGCCATCGCAAAACGCCACTTTCACCGGCTGCGCAGCCGCATGGGTGGTCAGCACCAGGAGCAGCAGAAGCGCTTTCAAGACTTCACCTCCACGAGCTCTGCGTAGGTTTCCGCATACTGCCGCGCAGCATGGGCGATGGTAAATTTTTCAAGCACCCGCTCGCGCGACTGCCGGGCGATTTCTTCACGCGCTGTGGCACCGAGCTGCAGCGCCTTCTCCCAGGCAGCGGCCAGTGCCGCCGGATCGCGCATCGGCACCACCTGACCGACACCCTCAAGCAGACGGCCGCAATCACCCACATCCGTGGTGACACACGGCACACCGCACGACATCGCCTCAATAAGGGTCATCGGGCAGGCTTCGGTGCGCGAGGAAAGCGAAAACACACTCAGCGCCGGATACAAACGCCAGGGGTCAGCCCGGAACGAGTCGAACCTCACCTGCTGACGCTGCGGCAGTTGCGCCAGCAGCTCACGCTCCACTTCACCCAATTCGATCTCGACCCCGCCGCAGAAGACGAAGTGTGCCTCGGGCACCCGGGCCTGGAGCAGGGCCGCTGCACGCAGAAAAGTCGCCAGATCCTTCATCTCATGAAAACGCCCGATGTAACCAATCACCGGAGCAGTGGGCGGCAGTTTCATTTCAGCTCGCGTGTCGAGCCCGACATCCGTGTCAGGCACAAACCGCTCGACGTTAATGCCATTGGGAATCCAGCGCATTTTGCCACGAGGATAGCCGATGGCCGCGTGGTCCTCAATGGCGGTTGCCGAACAGGAAATGATGCGCTGCGGGATAAAACGCGAGCTGTAGCTCAGCGCACGGCGGAAGAGCGCCATCTTAACGTCGCTGTCGCCAGGATTGCGGTGGATTTCGCGGCAGTGGATGCTCCAGACGATGTTGCGCACTCCAGCCACCCGCGCAGCCCAGCCCCCCACGAGATCAGCGTGATGCGTCCACGTCTGCACGATGTCAGGACGCTCCGCACGCAGCACGGCGTGCAGTCTCGCGAGTGTGCGCGGATTGAGGTAGGTGGTGCTTTCCAGGTCGTGTACATCCACCCCCGCCTCATGCAGCCGATGGAGCTGATGCGTCCAGGGCTTGGCATTGATGGCCACAACGACGGTGCGGAACTTTGCCGGATCGAGTGATTCGGCCAGATTCATCAGCATCGCCTCCGCCCCACCACCTCCGATGCTGTAAGCGAAGTGCAGCACCACCGGGCGCTGGTCGAGGGAGGTTGCAGGCATGGATCGTGCCTCCACGAAGGCACGCAGCGGCTGCTGGATGGGCAGCGGCAGCGTGGTACTCGTGGCAAGCCGGATCGTCTTCATATCATCGACATCGCTTTCCGGCAGCTCTGCCGCCAGTCTTTGAGTGTTTCAAACGCACCCGACACCGTGGCTTTTGCCTCCCACACGGATTCAGGGGAGCCGTAGCGTGGCAGTTGGTGCATGGAGACGGTGTCATGGACGCGGCCGCTGACCGTCGTGCAGGCGGCCTTAAATCCCGCTTCACGCACAAGCATGAGTGTCTCGCGGGTAAAATCATCCGTCCCCCCGTTCGGATAGGCAAAGGCAAAGGGCAGTTCGCCGATCTCGGCATGAATGCGATCACGGCACGTGGCAATTTCAGCACGCATCGCCTGGACATCGCATCGCGCCAGAATGGGATGCGTGTGGGTGTGGCCGCCGATGTCCACGTGGCCGCTGAGGGACATTTCACTCGCCATCTCCCAGGTCATCGGGCGCATGGCGGTGGGCAGGTCGTCAAATCCGGGCTCACTCACCTCCAGCGCCGCCTCCAGGCGGTCCATTTCGCTCAGCAGATCTGTGTCCGGCAGTTCCTTGAGTTCCGGCAGCAGTTTATTGAGCGACTGCTGACGCAGCTCGTAAGTACCGAGGTAGAGGCGCAGTTTTTTCCCGTTGATCTTCCAGTCGAGCAACTCTTTCTGCGTTCGACCGAGCGCGAGATCGGCTCGCTGAAACCAAAACATTTCCTCCTCATCAAGAAACCCCGTGGTGACAAAGATGGTGGCGTGCAGCCCGAACTCTTTCAAAATGGGGTAGGCCAGTTCGTAGTTGGAGGCATATCCGTCGTCGAAGGTGATGATGACTGAGTTGTCAGGCAGGCCGGATCCTTGGCTCCGTGCTTCAACGAGATCTGCCAGCGAAATCACGCGGTACTCCTTGGCCAGCATGGAGCAAATGCTGCGGAAGGCATCGACTCGCAGATGCAGGGACCAGTCGAGAATGCCTCGATCCGCTGTATTTTGACTCAGGCCGTGAAACGTTAGAATTGTGGCCTCGGCGCAGCGCCGTGTACGCGAGAACGACGCCAGCCCACTCCCTATAAGGGCGGCGGCTTTGATAGAGCGCGAGTAAAAAGCGAGCGGCATAATCAAAGTGTGAAGTGAAAGCTTAGTTTCCCAGTTGCAAACAACTAGTGGAAGCGGTGGTTATGATATTTATATATTTACGGCAAGCACTCACACTTTAACGGGGCGATTTATTAACTTCAATGGAATTATCATAAATACTGTATCATTCTTACGCTTTCCTTACTTTTGACTCATTCCGCCTAAAAACAACAAGGCCGGAGGAACGACCTCCGGCCTTGCTGAGTGTGAATGGGTTCTGGCTCCGCCTCAGAGCGGCCTGATCCAGATGTTCCGGATGCGTACTGGCGGATCGTTTTTATGGTCCTGAATGCGGATCTGCGCCTTTTCCGGGAACTCCCCGCTGTAGTCCGTGATGTTCTTGTGCTTCGTCGGCCCCATGATCTTCGTGTGGTTCTGCACACAGATGCCATTCACAAAGGTCGTGATGTAGGCCGGTTCCACCACCTTGCCGCCTTCCAGCTTCGGCGCGGTGAAGACAATGTCATAGACCTGCCACTGGCCGGCAGGACGCACGGCGTTCACCAGCGGTGGTGTCTGGCCGTACACACCGCCCGTCATGCCGTCGGCATAGGTGGGGTTGTTGTCACAGTCCAGCATTTGGGACTCGTAGCGGTCCATGAAAAACACTCCCGCATTGCCCTTTTTCTGCGAATTGCCCTTCGTGTTCGGTTCGCTCATCCATTCCAGATGCAGCTGGCAGCTGCCAAACTCCTCCTTCGTCCAGCAGTCACCGCCGGAGATCATCATCACTCCGCTGTCGATTGTCCATGGGCACGGAATGATCTTCCCGGTCTCCTTGCCCTTCGCGTCCTTTTCCTTCGCCTGCAGCGCATCGGCATTGATCACAATCGCATCTGCGGGTGGATCGCCCGGCTTTTCGCCAGGAGCCACAGGGTCTGGACGTGGGCGATCGATGTCATGCACCTTCCATTGGGTGCCAGGAATGACCGGCGTGTCCGAATAGCCGATGGCTGAAGGTTTTTCTGGAGCGGCAGGTTGGGTGTCGGCAGCCAGGGCCGGAAAACTCGCGAGAGCGAGCAGGAGGATTGTAGCAGTGTATTTCATGCGGGAAGCAGCAAACGAGAAGTCCCAGCCGATGTTGCAGGTCAAGATGTGAAGTATTGGAAATACAGGTTGCCAATCCCCTGAGACAGCCGATTCTAATCCCTCATCAAATCGCGGGATGGAGCAGCCCGGTAGCTCGTCAGGCTCATAACCTGAAGGTCGTAGGTTCAAATCCTACTCCCGCAACCAATTTAAAAGCCCTGTAAATCAAAAGTTTACAGGGCTTTTTTGTGGACCTCTTCCATCACTCCCTCAGCGCAGGTGCCAGCAGCGCGAAGTCATCATCCAGCGCCCGCTCATCGATCAATTCGGTGCCAAAGCGCTGATGCAGGTGGCTCGTGAGGGAATGATAAAAGGTTTCGCGCGCCTGCGCGGTGGAGAAGGTATGGTCCGCTTGGTGGATAAAGTGGCATTGCAGGCTGCCCTGCTTCATCATCTGCAAGGCTTTGCGCCGAGCCTGATACATCAGCAGGAAATACCCCGGATCGTTGTCGGAAACAAACATGGCCAGCGTGCGCCCAGCAGCGGCGACACGGCTCAAATCTCCCGGCAGATCTTTGCGTGCCGGATGCCCGCAGCCGCTCTGCGCTTCAGGCTTCGCACTCGCTGCCGCTGACCTGCCTAACCTCTGGAGTCGCGGTGTCAGATGGCCCGCGAAGCGTTTCAGCGAGCCGACAAATCCCGTGCGCGTCCTGCCGGTGAACAGCATCTTCCATTGGCTCCATTTGAAGATCGCATTCCAATACTCACGCCAGGCCACGAGCTGGTCGATGGTCGTATCATTGATGATCATGCCCTCCTTCCAGAAAAAGACGAGCGGATTGATGAGGATGCTCTCGATGATGAAGGGATGGGGCAACTGCGCCGCCGCCTGAAAAGCCACATACGCTCCGGAGCAGAGGCCCAGCAGCACGATGCGGCGGCTGGGCTGCTGCGCATGCAGGTAATCGCACACCAGGCCCGCGTCGCGGAAGGCAGACGCCGCGTAGGTGTCGTTTTCTTTGTCGGGATCAGCGACCACGCTGTCGCCGATGCCGTTGATGTCCAGCCGCAGGCAGGGATAACCGAGCGCCGCAAGCTGCCGCGCCAGTGCCACATGGATTCGCCCCGGACCGATCCGGTACGCCGCCCCGGCATTGAGCATGACGATCCACGGCAGTGACGCCGAAGGCGCCACCGGTTCCGTCATAATGCCAAACAAATCGGGCGTGCTGCTGATCTGATGAATGCTTTCGCGCACCACTTCAGCGCCACGGGTCAGCATCGACGTTGCACCGGGAGAGGACTCGCTGCCCCTGGCTGTTACGGCAGGCTGCGCCTTGGCCTTCATCCAGTCCACAATGCTCCGCAGGGCCTCATGCGGCACCTCGGTCTCATGCGGTTCGGCCATCATTCCCTCGTAGCCGGGCAGCGCCGTCAGCTCCGCCTCCACACCCTGCTTCGACAGATGGTCCAGCAACGACAGGTCACCCGCCGCATTCGCATTCGATGCGATCAGTACCTGCTGGCAACGCACCGAATGCGACAGCAGATCAATCTGCACAAGTTCACCGGCAGTCTCATGCGCATAGACAAAGCCCATGGCCTCAATGCCCGCTGAGCCACTGCCCGCCACCAACTGCGCGGTCTGGCTCAAGGCGGTGAGTTCCCGCACATAGCGCCGACCTTTCACAATGGGCGCCCACAGCACCAGGCTCTCCACTTCGTTCTTTTCCGCGTATAGCGCCGCCAGAGTCGCCCCCATGCGCAGGCCCAAAAGGCTGATCTTCCCGCAGCCCCCCTCGCTGCGCAGCCACTCCACCGCATCGCTCACATTCGCCTGCCAGGTGGCCATGCGCTGCAAATCGTCTTCCGCACCATCTGAGTCTCCGGTGCCGTCGTAGTCCAGCCGTACCACCGCAAAACCTTGCCCCGCCAGCATGTCCGCCAGATGCCGCAGCGTTCGATGCGAATGCACCTGCTCGTGCCCTAGCGGCGGACAGATCAACACCCCATGCTCAGCCACAGCCCCTGCGGGCCGGTGCAGCCACGCAAACAACGTCCGCCCTCCGCTCTCAAAATAGAACGCGCTCCGCTCCGCTCCATCAACACACGAAGCATCTTCAGGCGCGTGCGATTGCAGCTCAGGTATCATGATGGGTTTCGTGGAATGCACGGCTCGGCTCCACCGAAATTTCGCCCGACACGTTCAGGGCCTCAACATAAACTTCGAGCACCTTGTTCAACCCTGCGCGTGGCGAAAAACACACTGTTTTGACCCGGTCTGGAGCGAGATGGAAGTAGTTGTCGTCAGGCAGGAACCCCTTGGCAGACAATCGCACGTTGTGCAGAAACCGGTCGCTCTTGAGCGTGAGCTGGTAGCGCGCGTCACCCAGCCCTTCCGCCCTGGCACCCAGCATCTCAGCTGCAAGCGGCTGCCCCACCGGATCACGTGCACGGGTCAGATGAAACGACTCGCTGATAACCTCCCGCTCCGCGCTGTACCAGGTCGCAATCACCACATGATGCGACTGCGGACCGAATCGATACGCATAGTTCACATCAAAAAACGAACCCAGAATTTCATCCACACTGCGCATCTCCAGCGAACGTCCGTCCACCTTCAACGCCATCTCATGCCGCGCGACCACGACATTCGGCTCACGCAGCAACTGCACTTCGACAAAGCCCTCCACCGCATCGGTCGTTTCGTTGCTGAGATGCAAATGCAAGCCATCGAGCCCCTCATCGGTGATGCTCAACTGCCGTGTCTGCCACGCACGCTTGAGCTGATAGTACGCCGCTTTCGGAGTCCCCGTGCTGTCCACAATGCCCCAGCCCGCCGCTGGCCAAAGATCCTTGTAAAACCAAACCAGCGCACCCGCGTTGCGACTGTGCCCACTGCGCCATTCCGCAAACGTCCGCGCCATCATCTCGCCCGATGCCACGCGGCTCAGTTCCAGATAACGCGGCATGTCGAACGAGCGCAACGTCACCGGATCGACATTGAAAAGCTCCCGCAGGTAGTGATCACGCACATCTTCAAAATCCCATCCAGCGCCCGTGTCACGTGGCACGCGCTGCTTCCAGCGCGGGTGGTGCATCACCGGCATCAGTCCGCCCATGATCTCATCAATCGTCTCCGTCTCCGGGATGTTCGCAAAACCCAGGCACTCGCTGGTAAACTTCACATCCGCCTGCCTCAGTTCGCGCAGAGAGCGCAGATACGCACCAATGCCATAGTAGTGCGTGACTCCGGTCCGCGTGTGAAACGGCAGCACACCACCGCTGGGCGATGACGGCACATAAGCCGTGCCCGGATGGTGCAGTCCGCACAGCGCCGGCAGTTGCTCTCCAAACCACCGGTTGCGCCAAAGCTCACGCGCCATGCCCAGCATCGCCGCCTGCTGTTCGATCTCACTGTTGCCACAGTAAACCGCCACACAGGGGTGCTGCGCAAATCGGTCCAGTTGCTGCGTCGCTTCAATCGTGATGTTTTCAGCGAACGCCGCGTCCTCCACCGGATAGTCCATGTTGGCAAACATGAAGTCCTGCCAGACGAGTATGCCCAGTTCATCGCAGAGCCGGTAGAACGCATCGCTCTCATAGGTCATCGTGCCGCCAATGCGCAGCGTGTTCATGCCCGCATCCCGCGCCAGCGTGAGATCATGCCGCAGCGAATCCGCCGCACCCCCAAGCGTAAAAATATCATTCGTCGTCCAGCACGCACCACGGCAGTAAACGCGCGCTCCATTCACATGAATCGCAAACCCAGGATCGTTGCAGACCTCAATGCTACGGAAGCCCGTTTGCTCCAGCGGAAACTCATGCCGCCCTGCACTCGTCTCCACGATCACCTTGCCAGAGTGCAGCACCGGCGCGCCATGCGTGTGCGGCCACCACAGCTCAGGATTCTGAATGCGCAGCTCACCACGCAGAACATCATCCTCACACTCAAGCTCCGCAGAATGCCCGCCGATATGCAACCGCGCCGAAACGATCTTCATCGACGTCGCCACTCGCGCACGAAAACTAACCACACCTTCCTCTCCCACCAGCAAAGCCGTCTTTTGGATGTCCGTCAGCAGTACCAGAGCACGCTCCAGTCTCACCTCCCGCCACGGCCCCACCGCAGGCACCGGCGGCGACCAGCCGGGAATGCGTCCCAGCAGGCTCGTGCGCTGCCAGCGCAGTTGCTGATTGTTCACGAGGTTCGTTTTCCAGCGCGGACGCGGACGTTTCTTCTTCATGTCCGCCGTGAGCGAACGAAAGCATATCACCAGCTCATTCTCATCCTTCAAAACCTGCGCAACATCCACGCGATAACTACGGAACATGTTGTCGCAGCTCAGAATGAGTTCGCCATTGAGCCACACATCCACAAGCGATGCGAGCCCGTCAAAACAAAGGTCACAGGACTCATCAGACGTTGGCTCGGCCGCAGCAAAGCTTGTGCGATACCACCAGTCCTGCGCATCGACATCCGGCGGGCTTTGATGATTCCACTGACCGCGCGCGCGCAACGCCGAAGCCACCGTGCCCGGCACCTCGGCGGCAAACCAGTCTCCCTGCACCGCCGCCGGTTCAGCGCTGGCACCGGGAGCCTGCGCACAGCATGTCCACGGCGCAAAGTGAACGAGGTCCGTCATGGTGTTTTACGCGGGAAACGCGTCCTTCAGTTGCTGCATGGCTTGCGTCCAGTTCTCCGCCATTTGATCGACAGGCGTGAAATCAATCGCCCTCTTTCGCGCCATCGCACGTGCCAGTTGGAACTGCAACGTCTTCGCGCCGGTGGACAGCCGAAACACCGACTCGATGGCACCCTCCAGCCCGCCCACGCCCTGGCTTTGCAGCCACTTCAAATAGGTTCCCGCCAGCTCATAGCAGGAGCCAAACTGACGCAGCGTGGCAAACGAGTACTGATGAAACGTGGCAATCGGTTCGTTGCTGAGCCACTGCATGTCGGCCTCAAAGCGGGCGCGAAATTTCACAAACGGATTCACTTCCGGCAGGCGCTGCAACTGACGCCGCAGCAAACCCAGCGACGCATTCAAAAGCGCCTCGCCTTGCAGCGGAGACGTGGCTGCATTCTTCACAATCTCACAGTAGGGCGGCAGAATCGCAGGATGCTTTTCGCCGAGCAAATGAAACACCTGCGCGAAATCATCCCCTTGCAGGTGGTAGTAGCCTTGCGCGTGGAAGTAGCCCAGGCGCTGCTGCTCCATATCGATCTCAGCGATGGCCACCGTCGTTTTGACATGCTCAAGCTGATAGGCGCTCCCAGCCGTGTCGGGCAGATAAAACGAATCCAGCTCAATGAGCAGCGGCCGTCCCAGCGACAACTGCTCCTCAATGTGCGCCGTCAGCGGTCGATAAATGGCCAGCTCTTGAACATCGAGCGCATAGAGTTCATACAAATCCGCCAGCTGATATTTGAAAAAGGTCCACTGGTCGCCTTCGAAATCAATGCCCAGCGTGAACGGCAAAGCCGCTATCGGCTCCAGCCCCCGGGCGTGCAGCACTTCGATCCACACATCCACGTAGCAGTTCGTCTCCGCCCACTCGCGCTCCTGCGTGTGCAGGCGATGACGCGCGTAAGTCTGCGGATCAAGCGCTGGAAACGGCTGGCTCATAGTTCCAGGGCATTTTTGACCTCATACGGCCAGCGGTCAGGATCGAACCCGTGGTGCTTGAACAAAGCCAGCGCGATGCGTTCCAATCCAAACCCAATGCACGCCGAATGCGCCGACTCACCGTTCGGCAGTTTGATGTCGAAGGCTTTGCCGAAGTAATCCATGTGGCAGTTGGTCGAAGCGATTGCCGTCGGCTTCTCCTCTGAGGCTACGGCAAAAGTGAACTCATGCTTCAAGTCCTGATCCTTCTGTGATGCCGCCATCACCCGCCCGCCACGCCCGAAGAATGGGTCGTTGGCGACCACGATCTCCACCCCAAGTCCGACCTCGGCCAAAATATCCCGGCCCAGTTCAATCCATTGTTTGCGATGCTCCAGCGCCTGCTCGGCTGTGCCGATGCGCACGAACTCGCGCTGGCGGAAAATCTGCAAGCGGCACGGGTCGATCGACGGCTCATGCCGGAACACCTGCGACAGCAGATCCACCGTCTTGCCCTCGTTCGTGATCGTCCCTGTCACCGTTGGGTACAAAGGGTAACAGCATGCGGGGGACAGCATCAGCGCACTCGGTGCCAGATCCTCAGTCCACTCTTCACCGTTTTCGCGCTTCGTCAGCATCCCCACATGTTCACGCTCACGCCCCATGAAGCTGTGCACGGAGCCCATCAGGTCCGGAAAATTCTCGAGGTGGCTGGTCTTCAAATAATGCTCGCGGCTCAGCACCCCGGGCAGCCGCAGCACATCCGCCTGGAAGTGCGCTGCACGACGTGTGATCAACCGGTCAAAGCTTTGCAGCACGCCATCAAACACACCGTTGTAACCATACACGCCGCGCACGCCGAGCGGCACGAGCAGTCCGGCTTCCGTGACCTGGTCAAGAAACGCCTGGTAAGCCTCGGTGAGAGGGAGGGTTGTCGTAGAAGTACACGTCATAAATCAGCCTTCCTTGTGCACCAGCAGCATGGTGGCGTTCAATTTCAAAATGCGGTCATTATTGACCATCAGTGCCGCGCCATACGCATCACGCAGGTGGCGTGCAATGCTGAATTTGGAATCATTGCGATACCCCGAGATGCCGCAGATCAGCATCGCCCGGCCCACGATGTCCACGAGCTGCTGCGAGGATGACAGCTTCAGATTGTTCGTTCGGATGGAAAAGCCAAACTCTTCAAACACATCCGGGCAGTCGCGGCTGCGCAGTTCGTCATACTCACGCGCCAGTGCCGCCACATTGTGCCGCATCACCTGCAGCACCTGATCGGTCTCACCGAGGCGGATGGCCGAGATGGGCGTCTCGCCGGGTGTCTTGCGCGCTTCGGCACGCACAAACGCACGCGCCTGATTCACTGCATCCATCGCAATGCCCGACCACAGCGCGCCCCACACAATGTGCGAGTACGGATGCATCGTCTGCCCAAGAATCTCATTGAACGGCTGTGGAATGATCTGCTCCGCGCTGCCAGTGGCTGTCAGCTCAAAGCCCGAACTGCAGGTGCCTCGGAAACCCATCGTGTCCCAGGTCGAAAGCGGCACCGCAGTGTACTCGCCTTTGCGTACCATGACCTGCACCTGCTCATTCGCCGGCGCATTCGGTGCGCTGCGGCAGGTTACCAAAATCTCGTCCGCGTATTCACCATATGAAATGACGGGCGCCTTCTTGGTGAGCTTGAACTGATCCCCCGAGACTTCCACCGCACAAATGCTGGACCGCAGGTCTCCGCCCGTGCCGATCTCCGTCGTCGCAGAGGCCATGAGGCGCTGCTCCTCCACCAGCCGCCGCAGGTAGTCGCTGAAAAATTCCGACTGCTGGGCATGATGCACCACGCACGCCACCTGAATCTTGTGCATCGCATAAATCATGGCCGACGAGCCGCAGTACTGGCCCAGCGTTTCACAGATCTTCGCGATCTGCACCAGGCTCAGCCCCATGCCGCCATACTCTTCAGGAACATACGCGCTCAGCAAGCGCGCCCCGCGCATGGCATCAATCGACTCCGCCGGAAATCGCGCTTTTTTATCCACATCCGCCGCATGAACTCGGAGCACGGATTTACCCAGCGCATGCACCTCCTTCAAAAGTTCGTCGAAATCGACTTCGGTACTGCAAAGAGTGCTCACAGGATTGTATTGGGGGTGGAAGGGGGGAACGGTCTTGACCAGCTGGAGCACTTTCTAAGCCTAGGCCTACGCCGCGAGCTTCGTGATCGCCTCCGCGATGGATTCGATGCTCTTAAAGGTGCGTCGGCCAATCAAATTGTCGGGAAATTCGACGTTAAACTTGTCTTCCAGCGCCAGCATCACCGCCACCGTCGCCAGAGACGTCAGGCCAGCATTGTACAGGTCATCAGCCTCGGTCAGATTTTCCACGGGAAACCGACCATGCTGGGCAAGGACTTCACGGATGTCGGGCACAAGAGTGTTGCGTTCGTTCTCGCTCATAATGATAAATAGACTAAATATGTCTAATTATAATAAACATACCAAATGTTTATTGGTCCAGCGAATTTTACAAGTCCCTGAGGCTTTTGCTCTGGGCGATGCACGCTCTTCGTTCAGAGGTTCTCCGGAGTCCTTGCGCTGTTTTACCCTTCCTCTGCGGCCCAATCACTGGTGTGATTTCGCCCTGCATCACATTGCCGCTCAGCGTCCGGTCAGCATGTGCACCTTGTGGCTGATGAGCAGGGCTACGGCAATGAAGAAGATAGCGGAGAGAGCCATCCAGTCGTCGTTGCTGAGCTGCTCAAGCGACTTGAGGCAGAGCCGGACGACCAGAAGAAGGAGCAGAGCCATGGCAGGAAAGAGGGGGCAGTTACCATACCAATCGCCGCTGCTCTTCGGATTACGTGTACTTTCCCTTATTTTTTAGCCTGGCTCCTCCACCTCGAAATAATCATCCTCCGCAATGTCCGGGATGCCCACAACGAGGACGCGCATCTTCCCACAGGCTCCATGCACGACACCCGGCGGGATATGCACGAGCGACCCCTGGCTGACGGCTTGTTCGACGCCGTCGAGCAGGACGGTTCCGCCCCCCTCGAGCACATAGTAGAGTTCGGTGGAGCGTTTGTGGTAGTGGAGCTTCGCGCCGTCAATGTCCACCGCATGCGCCCAGGCAGCGGGAGACAGGCCCACATCTTCGCGGCTGATCAAACGATCCCGCCAGCCACAGGTGCTGCGCTCACGCGGCGTATGGCCTTCGTGGCGGATCAGCAGTGGACCAGTGGCGGACATGACCTCAGGCGGTCTGGCTTTGCGTAGCGTTCGTTATTTGAAGCTGCGATGCGTTTTGATCTCATCCGCGAGGTTGGTAAACTCGCCCTTCTCGCAATGACGGACGAACCCTTCGGTGAAGCGTTTCAATTCATCCCACACGCTGCGGATGTGGTCCGCCTCCTCCAAACTGATGCGGCTGTCCGATGCAGCCTTGCTGATGGCGGTGAGAAGGTCGGCAAACTGCTGCACGATCTCCTGCGTGGCAGGCATCAGCTCCATGCCACGTGGCCCACCGCTGGTGGGATTCTGCACGAACACCCCGTTAGCCTTGTGGCAGAGCCACTGGATGAGCTGCGAGTCCTGCGTGATTTCAAACAACTGGCGCACTCGGTCCAGTGGATTGGAGGTGCCGCTGCCCTGCTGCTCGTCGGGTTGGGACCACTTGTAGGCCAGCGACAGGGAGACGCCCATCTGCGCCGCCACCTCTTTGAAGCTGGTTTGCTCGACGGCCTTGCTGATCACTTCATGGGAGTCCATACCTGACTTGTTTCAGAAAGTGAACCATTTGGCAAGCAGCATCCTTGCCGTTCTGCCATGGTAAATGTCACATTGCCGCACTCTTTGCGCTTGTAGAAGAAAATTCCACACGCCTAATCTGCCGGCCTCATGAAAATCTCAACCCTCCTCCTCGCGGCTGCCACTTTTGTGCTGGCCTCCTGCATTGAAATCAAATCCACCGTCATCGTCAGCAAAGACGGCACGGCCACCATCGAGGAGACTGTTCTCCTGAGTGCCCAGCTCGCAGGCATGCTGCAAGGCGATCAGGGCGGTCAGCTCAAGGGCCTTGTCATGGACAAGGAGAAGGCCGAGGAACGCGCGAAAAAACTCGGCGAAGGCGTCACCGTCAAATCCCATGAGGAAGTGAAGACACCCGATGGCAAAAGCGGTATGAAAGTGGTCTTCGCCGTCGCTGATGTGACGAAGCTGAAATACGCACCCTATGAGCCAGAGCAGGAAGGCAAGCCCTCCACCACGCAGCCGATGACCTTCGCACTGAGCGGCTCCACCCTCACCATCACCAATCCTGACGCGGATAAAAAGAAAGGCGGCGATGCTGAAAAGCCGAAGAAAAACCCGCAAGAAATCGCCATGATGAAATCGCAGATGGCAATGATGAAGCCCATGTTTGCCGGCATGCACGTGGCGGTGGCAGTCAAAGGGGCCAATGGCATCTCCAGTTCCAACGCCGCTCATCTCACCGATGGCACCATCAGCTACATGGACATCCAGTTCGACAAAATTATGGACAACGCGGATGTCTTCACCGGCTTCATGGAATCGGCTGACACCGGCCTGAGCCCGGAGGAAGTGGCGGAAAAATTCAAAAACGTCGATGGCCTCAAAATCGAAGGCAAAAAAGTCGTCACGGCAGAGCTGAAGTAAGCCGCCGCAGGAATCGACTGATTCAATCCAGCGAAGCCGGGGCATCACGCCCCGGCTTTTTCGTGAGTTCATGTCGACTTCGGCATGAATTTTCGTTTGCCGCACCGCCCGGACGCCGGACATTCCCCGCCCATGATCTCCCAGATTCTCGATTTCGTCCTGCACATCGACAAACACCTGCAAACCTTCGCACTGGATCATGGCGCGCTGATTTACGGCCTGCTCTTCGCCATTGTCTTCTGTGAGACCGGCCTGGTGGTCATGCCCTTTCTGCCGGGTGACTCACTCCTGTTTGCCGTGGGTGCCCTCTCCGCCCAGGGCCTCATCCGCATCGAGCTCATCATTCCCCTCCTCATGTGCGCCGCCATCATCGGTGACAATTTAAACTACTGGATCGGCCGCAAAGCAGGCGGCTGGATCGTCAATCAGCGTTGGTTCAAGCGCGACTACCTCGCCAAGACCGAGGCCTTCTTCATCAAGCATGGCGGCAAGGCCATCATCCTCGCCCGCTTCGTTCCCATCGTGCGCACCTTTGCCCCCTTCACCGCCGGCTTTGGCCGCATGGACTACCGCCGCTTCCTTGTTTACAGCCTCGGCGGCGGCTTGGTCTGGGTGCTCAGCTTCAGCATCGCCGGCTACTTCCTCGGCAGCATCCCGATCATCAAAAACAATCTCAAGCTCGTCTTCGTTCTCATCATCGTCGTCTCCATGCTCCCCATCGTCTTTGAAGTGCTCAAACACCGCGCCGAGGCCAAACGGGCGAAGGCGGCGAAAGACGGTGAAGCCTAATCCCGACTACGGCCCCGGCACCCGCGCCCCCGTGCTCGGGTTCATGTAATACCCTGCAGCACCGCCGACACCCGGCACGTAAATCGGCT
>DLGZ01000057.1:29783-50114 GCA_002482965.1 Verrucomicrobiaceae bacterium UBA7681
TGCACCCCGCCGTAAGCGTTGATCACACCGCTCGAACTCCGGCTGCCAAAGGGGCCTGATACATTCTGCTGGTACATGAACTGGTTCCCCTGCGGCATCGCCGTCGGCCCTGAACCGGCCGCATACCCACCGCGCGGCACGGGAGCGTCGCTGCTGCCGGCCATGCTGGTGATACTCTCGCTGGTGCTACTGGGCGGGGCAGCGGCCGGGCGGTTGGCCGACGGGTAGTAATAGCTCGAACCGTCCCCCCGCGGTGCGCTGTCACAAGCGCCCAGGGAAAGTGTCAGCAGCGCTGGCACGCACAGTCTTGTTTTCATGCCTGCATAATAACATGACCGTCAACCCGGTGGTGGAAAACTTTGCCAGCACCGGCAAATGCGGCAGAATGCCCGGCATGCAGCCCGTTGTCGTCGTTCAGCATCCACTGGCACAGTGCCATCTCGCCGCCATCCGTGCCGTCGGCACGACCTCGCATGAGTTTCGGCGGCATCTAAACCTTCTCGCAGGCCTGCTATTCCTCGAAGCCACCCGTGAGCTTCCAGTGCAGGAGATCAGCGTGCAGACTCCGCTTAAACAAACCCTTGGCGCACAGCTCGCACGCCCGCTCGTCTGCGTGCCCATCCTGCGCGCCGGCCTGGGTTTGCTGGATGGCATTCTGCCGCTCGTGCCTGACGCGGTGGTCGCCCACGTAGGCATCAGGCGAAACGAGGAAACCGCCCTGCCGCATGCCTACTATGCCAATCTGCCCGCCAACCTTTCCGCCTCAGATGTCTTCCTGCTGGACCCCATGCTCGCCACCGGCGGCAGCGCCTGCGAGGCCGCACGCCAGCTCAAGGAGGCCGGGGCCATGCGCATCACCATGCTCTGCGTGGTAAGCTGCCCGGAAGGACTTGCGGCCATGCAACTCTCCCATCCAGATGTGGCCATCTTCACCGCCGCCATCGATACCGGCCTCAATGAGAAATGCTACATCGTCCCCGGCCTTGGCGATGCGGGAGACCGCTACTTCGGCACCTGAAGTTTGCCCTCCTCCGTCCGCACGATCCGGCCTCCGACCTGCGTTTTATTTTCCCCATGCCCATCACCTTCCCCCCCCTCTCCCGCCGCAGCTTTTTACGGCACGGCACCGCCGCTGCCCTGGGTTCATTCGCCACACAGCTTCCCGCACTGGAGATTCCTGAGCAGACCTGGGTCCTGTTTTCCGACCCCCACATCGCCGAGGACGAGTCACTCGTCGCACGCGGTGCCTGCATGGCGGAAAATCTGCGCCGCTGCGCCAATCAGGTGCTCAAAATCGGCCAGAAGCCCTTTGGCCTCATCGTCAACGGTGACTGCGCCTACCTGGAGGGCAGAACGGAAGACTACGTCACCTTCGGCCACTGCATCCAGACCCTGCGTGAGCAGTCCATTCAGATCCACTGCACCCTCGGCAACCACGACCACCGCACCAACTTCCTCAACGCCATCATCGGCCCGCCGCCGCCCAACGCCGAGCGCCCCATGAACGTGCCCGACAAGCACGTCGCCACCGTCACCAGCGCCCAGGTGAACTGGATCCTGCTCGACTCCCTCGACCTCGTCAACAAAACCCCCGGCATCCTGGGCGAACCCCAGCTCATGTGGATCGAGCGTGAACTGCGCAACGCGCCCAACAAGCCCACCTTCATCGTCGCGCATCACAATCCCATGCAGCCCAGCATGGACGAGAAAAAGAAAGGCAGCTGCCTCCAGGACAGCGATGCCCTCTTCGACCTACTCGCCTCCTACCCCAAAGTGCAGGGCTACATTTACGGCCACACCCACAACTGGCAGAAAACCAAGCACGAGAAGACCGGCCTCCCGCTCATCAATCTCCCCCCCATCGCTTACGTCTTCGACCCCAAGCGCCCCAACGGCTGGGTCATCGTCCGCATCAACTCAGAGCGTGCCGAGTTCGAGCTTCGTGCTCTCAACCCCGCGCACGACGAGCACGGGCAGAAGCACGTGATCCGGTTCGTGTAACGCCTGTCGATCAACCCAAAGCCAAGGCGTCGGGGTCTCCCGACCCCGAGACTAAGCTCCGTCTTTGGAAGCATGCTGAAAGGTGATCGTCATTTTATCCTCGCCATCATCGATGTGAATCTGCCCTCCACTGATTTCGACTTGGGGCTGATGCGGAATCTTTTCCTGAAACACCGACGCTTTCCGGTACAGAGTGACCCGCTGCCTATTAGGTTTCACCAGCTCAACTTTCCACTGGGTGAGTTCCATAATACCCAGTCCGTCGTATTCAACAAACGCAACACCGACAACTTGCTGGCCGTCCAATGCGCCTTTGAAGAACGTCCCGTGTTCAGAATAGTGATGGCCCTTCGTCAGCGAATACAACCCAAGTGGGATCACCGCGACAAGCGCCCCGGCTATGAAGCCAAGAATCCATTTATGGGACTTTCCCTGCATGCCCTTATTTTAGATAAGCCTGTCGTCGGAGATGAATCCCCGGCGAGCTCTCACTCATCCACTCCCGCAGCGTCCACCGTACGCATCATGGCGTCCAGGAACTCCTGCGCGGCGTCGATCGGCAGGATGATCGTGTCACGGCGGCCGCGAACGTCCTCGGTGATCTTGATGAACTTGCCGCGCTCATTCTCCTTGAGATCCAGGAAAAAAATCTTCCGATCCGTGATGATTTTCTCGGAATGCAGCGGCGGATTGGGCGGACGCCGTTCGTCTTCAAATTCTGTGTTCCTCATGCCGGTAACCTCCACTGACTGACGATTCGCTGTGCTTTTGTTCTGGGTGATTTCGAGGCCGATTCTAGGAGCAGCGCCACTGTTGTCAACGCTTCTCGCGGACCATCTACAGGACCACTAAGACGGCTGACGTGACGCCGGCCCTTTCCCTCAAGCCTCCAAAATCACCCTCATACGCACCGTTTTTCACCCTCCCGCCACTGCGACAGTCAGGAATTTGTTTACCCCCTCGGGCTTGCACGCCTAGACTGCTCTAATTGCATTAAAGACGTTCTGCAAAATTGTAATCGCCTCGCCTCCGGTCAGTTGCTTATATCGCACATCACCCTCAAGCCAACCCTCCCAACGTGTTCGAACTCTTCCACGCCGCCATTCAGCCACACCAGCTTTTGCTCTCGCTGCTGCTGACACTGGTCGTCTGTTACTGGCTCCTGGTCCTGCTCGGCGCACTGGATTTCGAGGCCGATCTTCCGGACGATCTGGGTACGGACGGCGATGCCCACCACGGCACCGGCTCCACACACGCTCTTGGCATGAGCACCGGCGGCGCCTGGCTCTCCGTGGGTCGTTTCCTCGGCTTCTCCCAGGTGCCTCTCATGGTCTGGCTCAGCTTCATGATCCTCTTCATGTGGTTTGGCTCTCTGGTGCTGAATGAATGGTACAACCAGGCGGGCAGTCTGGGACAGGCCGCCTTGCTCCTGCTGCCCAACCTCCTCGGCAGCCTCATCGTGACCAAGCTCGTCACCCTTCCCGTCGCCAAGCTCTTCAAAGCCATGGGTGATGCCGACTCCGAAGCCGAGGAGGTCATCGGCCGCACCGGGGTCGTCACCTCCACAGAGGCAGACGCCTCCTACGGCCAGCTTGAAATCACCACCGCCAATGTCCCCCTGCTGATCAATGTCCGCACCCAGCCTGATGCGGCTCCGCTGAAACGCGGCGACTCGGCCAAAGTCACTGCCGCTGGCCCCGACAATATTTTTTACCTGATCGAACCCGCTCCCCAAAACTAACTCATCGACCTCTCACTCCCTTTTATGACCACATCCCTCCCCCTCGCTCTCCTGCTCGAAGGCAGCCTTCTTGTCGGAGTCATCATCATCGGCATCTTTCTCGGCATCCTGATTCTGTTCTCGCGGTTCTTCCGCAAGGTGCAGCAGGGCCAGGCCATCGTGCGCAACGGCATCGGTGGCACCAAGGTGACCTTCAACGGCATGATCGTCATCCCTGTGGCACATCAGGCCGAGTACATGGACATCTCGGTGAAGCGCATCGAAATCGAGCGCAAAGCCCAGGAAGGCCTCATCTGCAAAGACAATCTGCGTGCCGACATCAAGGTCGCCTTCTTCGTCCGTGTGAACAAAACACCCGAAGACGTGCTCCGCGTGGCCCAGAGCATCGGCTGCACCCGCGCCAGCACCGTGGACACCATCCGCGTGCTGTTTGACGCCAAATTCTCCGAAGCGCTCAAGACCGTGGGCAAACGCTTCGAATTCGTGCAGCTCTACAATGAGCGCGACCATTTCAAGAGCGAGATCCTCAAAGTCATCGGCACCGACCTCAACGGCTTCACCCTCGACGACTGCGCCATCGACTTCCTCGAGCAAACACGCCTCGAAAATCTCGATCCCGATAACATCCTCGACGCCGAGGGCATCAAGAAGATCACCGAGCTCACCGCCGCCCAGGCCAAGCTCTCCAACAACATCCAGCGCGACAAGGAAAAGGTCATCAAGCAGCAGGACGTGCAGGCCCGTGAAGCCATCCTCGAACTCGAACGCCAGCTCGCTGAAACCGAAGCGAAGCAGAAGCGCGATGTCGAAAGCGTCAAAGCTCGCGAAGAAGCCGAAACCTCCAAAGTGCAGTCCGAGGAACGCCTTAAATCTCAGCGCGCCAACATCTCTGCCGACGAAGAAATCGCCATCGCCACGGAGAACAAAGACCGCCAGGTCCTCGTCGCCCAGCGCAACAAGGAGCGCACCGACGCCGTCGAAATCGAGCGCGTCACCCGTGATCGCGATCTCGAAATCATCGACCGCGAGCGCGTCACCACGCTCAAATCCATCGAAAAGGAGAAGGCCGTCGAAGTGGAGAAAAAGAACATCCAGGAGGTCATCAAAGACCGCGTAGCTCTGGAAAAAACCGTCGTCATCGAGCAGCAGAAGATGAAGGACGCCGAAGCCTTCGCCACCGCCGACCGCGAGAAGCAGGTCGCTCTCACCAACGCCGAGAAAAACGCCCAGGAGAGCCTCATCCAGAAAATCAAAGAAGCCGAAGCCTCCAAGCAATCCGCGCAGCTCGCCGCTGAGCAGGCCGCCTTCACCACCATCAAAGCCGCCGACGCATCCAAACAGGCTGCCGAGCTTCACGCTCAGGAGTTGCTCACCCTCGCCGAAGCCCGTCAGGAGTCCGCCTCCAAAGACGCCGCCGCCGAGAAATCCCTCGCCGAAGGCAGAACCGCCACTTCCGCCGCCATCGGTCTCGGTGAAGCCCAGGTCATGCTTGCCAAGGCCGAAGCCTCGCAGAAGCAGGGTGCCGCAGATGCCGAAGTCACGCAGCTCAAGCTTGCTGCCGAAGCCGATGGCATCACCAAGAAAGCCCAGGCCATGAAGCTGCTCGAAAACGCCGGACGCGAACACGAAGAGTTCAAGCTCACCCTCGACAAGGAAAAAGCCATCGAGCTCGCGCAGATCAACATCCAGAAAGACATCGCCGCCGCCCAGGCCAACGTCCTTGGCGAGGCCATGAAATCCGCCAAGATCGAAATCATCGGCGGCGAAAGCCAGTTCTTCGACAAGATCACCAACGCCATCGGCAACGCCCGCGCCATCGACCGCATGGTCGAAGGCAGCCGCACCCTCACCGATGTGAAGGAAACCTTCTTCACCGGCGATCCCGACTACTTCAAATCCCAGCTCAAAAACATCATCGATCAGTTCGGCCTCACCTCCGAAGACACGAAGAACCTCACCCTCAGCGCCCTCTTCTCCAAGCTCATCGGCCTCAACCCCGACGCCACCACCTTAAACAAACTCACCGGCATGATCGGCGCCGCCTCCCGCTTCGGCCTCACCGAGCAGACCGTCAGCAGCTTCCTCGCAGCCAAGGCGGCAAAGAAGTAGCCGGGGCATTCCGATGAACGCGACGCCTCAATCCGCATGCAAGTCTTGGAGCACAGCGGGGAAGATCCTTTGGACCTTCCTCGCCCTTTCCTCCATCCCCTTGATGCTGTATGCAGACGCCTCTGGCTGGGCAGTCCTCGTTCTCCTTCATTCCGCATGGTTCCTCAGACTCGTCTGGATGAATCCAAATGCCTGATCCACGCGATCACATCAGGTGATATTGACCCATCTGCTATGAACCGCCCCTTTTGCATCGCATCAGCCTCACGAAGCCCAAAGGGCTTCCGCATCATAGCGAAGGGTTGGCGAGCCTTAGCGAGCCTACCCTGGTATAGGGCCAATAACCCAACGCTCCCAACCACGGAACCCCAACGGGGTTCCGCATCGGCTTCCGCGAAAACGCACCCCTCAATCCCACACATACCGTTCATCCCATTCGACGCCGTGCTTGCGCAACAACACACGGAACTCGTCCTGAAACGACTTCGTCCGATGATGCTCCTCCTGCTGGTGCACATACTCGACCACCGCATCCGTATTCGACTGGCTCACAGAAAACGCACCGTATCCGGCCTGCCAGTGAAATGTCGCAAACTCAGGCCACTCCTTCTGCATCCACACCGTACTGGCGCGTTTCAACTCCTTGACCCACTCCGCCAGCGAAATCGTGCGGCTCATCCTCGCCAGGAGATGAACATGATCCGCCACGCCACCAATGGCGATGCTCGGACATTCCAACGTCGCCGAAACGCCACCCAAGTAAGCGTGCACGGAATTCATCTTCTCCGCATCCGCAAACCACGCCTCCCTGTCCCTCGTCGAAAACACCAGATGCACGATCATGTTGGCCAGCGACTGAGGCATCGCACATCCTTCGACATCTCTCGTTCTTCGCAAACACAATTCCACCAAGCCGATGCGGAACCCCATTGGGGTTCTATCTTGGGCGGCGTGGGCATTGCGGCCTCTTTCCAGGGTAGCGGCTGCGCCGCAACCCTTCGCTATGATGCAGAAGCCCTTTGGGCTTCAAACCAGAATCATCCCGTAGCCTGCCGATTCCGCCACCGACCAGCCAAAGGGTCACCTCCACGCTTTCGGAGCCATTCGCCTCGCCTTTCGGCTTCAAGCCAGACGTGTCCCAAAGGGACACCGCATCATAGCGAAGGGTTGGTGAGCCTTAGCGAACCTACCCTGGTACGTCGGCCAGCCTCGATGCTCCATCTCATGGAACCCCAACGGGGTTCTGAATCTTTAAACCGCCCCTAATGGCTGACCCGACACCATCTCCCCAACCCTCCCCGCAGCTCGAAGCCGGCGCTTACGAAGTCATTCGTAAGCGCCTCAACAAGCACGGCTCCGAATTGCAGCGGCGGCTGGATCTCCTCAACACCGACCGCAAGGCGGAGTTCGGCGGCATTGAGACGGCCCTGCTCGCCACCTCACGGCTGACGACGGACAACAACTGCCTGCCGCGCGATCTCGCCGCCATCGGCCCGCACCGTTTCCTCTTTGGTTACAATGTACACCTCGGCCTGCGCAGCACCATGCGCATCGAGGACGTGTTCGCCGTGTATGACCTGCATGACGACGATCACAGCTTTCATCCCAACAAAGACAACCTGCTCAGCGATCCACAGTTCGCGGATGACTTCGCCTACCTCTACAATTACTACAAGCACGCCTCCTTCCTGAAGTTCCACCGCATCGGCCCTCATCTCTACCTGGGCTTTCAGGTCGGCCAGCGCGCCACGGAGGTGAAGACCTTCAAGTGGCTCGTGGACGATGAGAAGGGCACGCTCAAATACCTCGGCAACCGCAGCGACCACGAATTCGTTTTCCCCACGCCGCAGGAGTTTGAATGGAAGCGTGCAACGCGGGACATGTACATCCACGGCACGCACCCGCACATCAGCATCGAGGACCGCGTCTTCGTCGAGACCATCGGCGGCGACCTCACCGTGAAGGTGGAAAACAACACCGACACCGGCCGCGGCATCTACAGCGATCCCGTCGACAACAAAGATCAGACCCTCGACGACGCCGAGGTGCACTACGCCATCGTCGGCAATCTCATCCTGCTCAAAGTCTTGCCGTATCAGGAGAAAACCTGGCGGCATCTCGTCTTCAATGAGCGCACGCGCCAGGCGCATCGCATCGACAGCATCGCCGAGAGCTGCGTCCTCCTGCCAGACGACCACGGCATCCTGTTTCCCCATGGCTACGTGCTGCAAACCGGCGAAGTAAAACGCTTTG
The DNA here is from genome assembly GCA_002482965.1 of Verrucomicrobiaceae bacterium UBA7681. Taxonomy (GTDB): domain Bacteria; phylum Verrucomicrobiota; class Verrucomicrobiia; order Verrucomicrobiales; family Verrucomicrobiaceae; genus Prosthecobacter. The sequence continues at coordinate 37,888 of DLGZ01000057.1, forward strand.
AAACCGGCCTGCCGCCCATGCGCTTCGAGAAGCGCATCCCCGCCGCCAACGGCGAGGACACTCTCTACATCTTCAGCCATCTCGAGAGCGGCTCCTACCTGCTGCTCAGCTACAATCTCATCACGCAGAGCGTCGCCACGCCGCAGCCCTGCCACGGCTTCAGCCTCTTCCCCAGCGGTGAACTCGTGCTCTTCGAGGCCGATGCCGAGCCGCGCAAACACCACGTCGTCCAGGTCTGGCGTACGCCTTTCATGTCCGCCGATGTCAGCGAAGCCAAAGCCTCGCAGACCTTCCTCAGCAAGATCGGCAACGCCGAAATCGTCCGCGCCATGGCCGAGTGCCACGGCGTGCTCACACTGCTCTCCAAAGACGACTCCTTCTCCGGCCTCTACGTCGAACTCGCCCGCTCCTGCGGCGACATTGCCGACAGCTATTTCTGGGTCGGCCGCGAAGAAACCCATGACCTCAAGAGCATCCTCGTTGAGATCAAGACCACCGCCGAAGCCGCGCTGGGTGAGTTTGAAAAAGTCAGCCGCATGCGCAAAACGGCAGCGGACCAGACCTCCACGCTGCAGGAAAAATCTCAGAAGGCGCTCGGCTCTGCCGCCAACACCGATCCCTCCGACATCCTCGGTTTCGTGCAGCTTCTCACCTCCCTGCGTGAGCTGCGCGGCCAGATCATCGCCCTGCGCGATGTACGCTACACCGACACCGCCGAGATCGACCGCATGGACAAGGCGGTGGCAGAAGGCGCGGACAAGCTCTCAGCCAAATGCGTCACCTTCCTGCTCAAGCCGGAATCGCTCGATCCGTATCGCAAACAGATCACCGAACAGCAGGCACTCGTTCCAGCGCTGGCAAAAGTCACCGAGGCCCAGGCCGTCGAAGAAGCGCTCGCCAAATCCAGCAGCGAGCTCGAAATGCTCACCGCCATCGTCAGCGGCCTCAAGATTGAAGACGCCACCGAGACCACCCGGATCATCGAAGGCATCTCGACGCTGTTCGCTCAGCTCAACCAGGTGCGCAGCGTGCTGCGCAACCGCCGCAACGATCTCGCCCGCACTGAAGGCGCGGCACAATTCCAGGCCCAGCTAAGCCTCCTCAGCCAGAGCGTCCTGAACTATCTCGAAGTCGCCACCACACCCGAGAAGTGCGACGAATCCCTCACCCGCGTCCTCGTGCAGATCGAGGAAATGGAGACCCGCTTCTCCGACTTCGACGACTACGCCGCCGAACTCATCAAGAAGCGCGAAGAGGTGCAGTCCGCCTTCGAGTCGCGACGTCAGAGCCTCAGCGACGCCTTGAACCGCCGCTGCGGCAGCCTCGGCCAGTCCGCCGAACGCATCCTCACCAGCATCCGCAACCGCCTCGCCAACTTCGCCAAGCCCGAAGAAGTCCACGCCTGGCTCGCCTCCGACGCCATGGTCGCCAAGCTGCGCGACCTCATCGAAGAACTCCGCAAGCTCGGTGACAGCGTCCGCGCCGACGAACTGCAAACCCGCCTCAAGACCGTCCAGCAGGATTCCATCAAGCAGATCCGCGACAAGTCGGAGATCTTCGTCGCTGGTGGCGATCTCATCCAGCTCGGCCAGCATCAGTTCAGCGTGAACAAGCAGCCGCTGGAGCTCACCATTCTCCCGCGCGACAATTCCCTCGCCTTCCACCTCACCGGCACCCGCTTCTTCGAGCCCGTCGATAACGCAGAAATCGAAACCCAGCGCAGTGTCTGGGATCAGCCCGTCGTCTCAGAAAACGCAGACGTTTATCGCGCCGAATACCTCGCCTGGCAGATGCTGAAAACCAGTGCCAGCGACGACGTCGCCACGTTCATGGCCCAGCGCTATCACGAAGGCTACACCAAAGGCGTGCATGACCACGACGCCGCCCTCATGCTGAAGCCCCTGCGCGAAATGCAGCAGGCCCTCGGCCTCCTCCGCCATTCCCCCGCCGCCCGCGGCTACGCCCGCCTCTTCTGGCACACCTGGACCGAAGACGACGCCAAGAAGGCCCTCCTCGCACGCATGCAATCCAAAGGCCGCATGCGCGATCTTCTCGGCATCTCGAATGCATCAGTCGATAACGATTTGGTAAAACGTGTCGTAACTCTGTTGGGCAGTACACCACCGCAAGCTTCGCCCCTTCAAATCACCGCCTGCCTCCTCGACGAACTCCAGTCAAAGCATCACTTCACTCGTTCCGTTGCCGCCATCAAGCTGCTGCATGATTTCCGCAGAGAACTCACCGTCAAACACGCCACCAAGGAGTTCGAAGAAACTCTGGCCTCACTCGCCGCGCTGCCGCTGCTCGCTTTCGAAATCGCCCTCGAGTGGATCACCGCTCTCAACCCCGCAGCAGCCCCCGGCGTCCTCGTCGAAACAGCAGCCATGGTCGTGACCAACGATCAGCCGCCAGCGGCGATCCCCACCGAGCCAATGGCACATGCCACAATCATCGATTTGATCGGCACCCACGCACGCATCGCCGAGGCAAAACTCGAACTCAACTACCACGAGTTCACCACGCGCCTGCAACGCTACGAAGCCGACGTCGTGCCTGCCTTTGAAGCCTTCCAGTCGCTCAAGCATCGCCTCGCCGACACCCGCCGCCGTGAACTGCGCCTCGACCAGTTCAAAGCCGGTGTGCTCAGCTCCTTCGTGCGCAACCGCCTCATCGATCAGGTCTATCTCCCCCTCATCGGCGCCAACCTCGCCAAGCAGCTCGGTGCCGCAGGCAAGGACACCCGCACCGACCGCATGGGCATGCTCCTGCTCATCTCACCACCCGGTTACGGCAAAACGACGCTCATGGAATACGTCGCCAGCCGCCTCGGCATCACGCTGGTGAAGATCAATGGCCCCGCTCTCGGCCACAAAGTCACCTCGCTGGACCCCGCCGAGGCCGCCAACGCAAGCGCGCGTGAAGAAGTGGAAAAGCTCAACCTCGCCTTCGAGATGGGCGACAATGTCATGATCTACGTCGATGACATTCAGCACACGAACCCCGAGTTCCTGCAAAAGTTCATCTCCCTCTGCGACGGCACGCGCAAGATCGAAGGCGTGTTCAAAGGCGAAGCCAAAACCTACGACCTGCGTGGCCGCAAAGTCGCCGTCGTCATGGCCGGCAATCCCTACACCGAAGTCGGCGGCAAATTCCAGGTGCCGGACATGCTCGCGAATCGCGCCGACACCTACAATCTCGGCGACATTCTCGGCGGTCATGCGGAAGTCTTCAAAGACAGCTACATCGAAAACTGCCTCACCAGCAACGCCACACTGGCCCGCATCGCCGCCCGCAGTCACGCCGATGCGCTCGCCATCTTGAAGGTCGCCCAAACCGGCACCCGCGAAGGCGTCGAGTTCGAAGGCAGCTACAGCGCCGAGGAGATCAACGAAGCTGTCGCCGTCATGGAAAAACTCCTGCACGTGCGCGAGATCATCCTGCGCGTGAATCAGGAATACGTGCGCAGCGCCGCCATGGAGGACGCCTACCGCACCGAGCCTCCCTTCAAGCTCCAGGGCAGCTACCGCAACATGAACAAGATCGCGGAGAAAATCCTCCCGCTCATGACCGATGCCGAAGTCGCCAGCCTCATCGCCGATCACTATCGCGGCGAAGCTCAAACACTCAGCCAGGCCGCCGAATCAAACCTCCTCAAATGGCGCGAGATCAACGCCCTCTCCACCCCTGCCGACACCATCCGCTGGACCGAAATTAAGAGCACCTTCAAACGCAACCTCCTCACCGGCGGCGCAGGCGAAAACGATCCCATCAACCGCATCACCGGCCACATGAACGCCTTCACCCTCGGCCTGGAAAAGATCGAGCAAGCCGTCAGCAAGCCCACCCTGTCCGATGTCACCATCGAGCGCCTCCAACGCATCATCGAAGGCCTCCGCGCAGTCCCCGTAAACGTCGAAATCAAAGTACAGCCCGTCGAAAAAGAAATCGCAGGCGAGCCACCCGTTGACATCTCAAGCACCATCGATCAGCCGTGACTTGTCGAACGATGACGACTTGAGAACAAAGCAGCCCACATTTCGCCACCATCTTCCGTCGCAGCAGTCTCGTCCCCCCAACCACCCAGCGTGAAGTGGAGCGCTCTCTCCGAGAGCGCGTCCGAACCTCCCACACATCCATTTCAGCACTCCGCTTTCGAAGTTCCCACACTACCCCTCTCGAAGGCCAACGGCCTTCCGCATCACAGCGAAGGGATGCCGAGCTTTAGCGAGCGCTTCCCTGGTACCGCCCACAACCCCGCTTCGTTCTCAAGGCCGAACCGCAACGCGGTTCCGTAACGGCTCACTGGTCAGCAGCTCAGGCTCCGTCTTGCAGCCTTCAACGCCCCAAGCGTCCAAACAACAGGATAAAGCTGCTCGTGGTACCACAGCCGCGCGAAATAAAGTCCAATGGGAGCAGTCGGAAAACGGGTTCCATTCTCCGTCGCCGCAATGAGCCACTGGATGCCCGGCTGCATGTTTGGGCCTTCACTCCCGAGCGCCTGTAAAGCCACAGCCGTCTCCTCAATGCTCGCAGGTGCATTCGCATCCCCACCAAACGAGCCATCGGTCTTCTGCACCCCGCACAGATACTGCCGACCACTTCGAATCAACCCATCAAACTGACCGGCAAGCTGCTCGCTGCCACTCAGATGATTCACCACCTGCGCCGTGCCATAGACCGGATTGTTTTCATCCGCCGTATGTTCATTGCCAAACCACAGCGGAATCCAGGAGCCATCCGCCAGTTGCACTCGCTTCAGATAACTGAGCGCTTGTCGGGTAGCTTTGGCAATACGGCTTTGCAGATCAGGCGATACTTCATCATGCCACACCCACCACGCGCACAAGGCATGCGCCGTGATCTCCGGCGTGCTGCGGTCAAACGGCAGCGTCCCCCAGCCACGACAAAAAGTAGGAACACCCCCATCCCGATTCTGCAAATCAAGCAGCCACGCGATCCCCTGCTGAATCGCCGCATCACAGCCATGCCCAATTTTCTTCAGCGCAATCAGCGCACTTGAAGTGTCATCCGCATCCGGCACACCCCCAGGTAAATCCGTCCAAGCCCACCCTCCCGGTGGCGCATTCGTAAATGGATGAACTTCACGGTACTGCTGCGCCAGCAGCCACGGAATCGGTGGCGCGCTGAAGTCCGAACTCCGCAGCGACAATGTCGTCCCCCACGTCGCTAGATTGGTATCAATCGGCCAGCTCCCATCCTCCCGCTTGGACCCCACCAGGAAATCCACCGCCAGCGGCAGGCATGGATGATCCAGTTGCCCGCCACCCGCCAACGCCATCGTGACAAAACTCGTCAACGGCGTGGCCTCAAGATAACCCCCGCTGCTCGGCTGCAGCGCTTTCAGCATCGGCCGAATTCGCGGCCACGTCAGCGCACGCAGCCATCGCAATGGATTCCACCACGCCGGCGGCGCATTTTTAAAACGCGTATACCCAATCGCAATCAGCGCCGGCAAAGCATAGCTCACCACCGGCAGCCCCACCGCCCCAAACCAAGTCCGCGGCAAAGCAGCAAGCTCAAACGGCAGCGCAATCACATGCTTCCACGGCTTCTCACCCAAAGTGCCGCACAGCGCGCACAGCATCAGAATGGGCACAGAGAAAGTCTTGTCCTTGCCATAGCGAGACACAACCGCACGCGCAATGGCCACAGGTTCAAGCGAGCCCACCTGCGCGGCAATCCAAAAATTCGCAGCTTCAACCGCCGGCGAATTCCGCCGCCCGACAAGATGCAGCGCGCTCCAGCACAGCAGCGTCGTCGAAAGGTTGCTCTTGCTCAGCGTCGTGTCACCCCAGCCACCATCGGCATTCTGATGATCCCACAACCACTGCGCCCCTGCGGCGATGTGTACCGCATGCTTGTCACGATCCACCAGCGCAAGCGCAACGACGGCCGTCGCGGTCGAAAGCGCACTGCTGGAGAGTCGCCCCTCCCAGTGGCCGCTTGCGTTGCGCAGCGCATCGAGATGCGCCTGCGTGTTGGCGATGGCGCTGTCGAGGGCGTCCATCATGGCACAAGGTCTCAGGCTTCGAGTTTCAGCTCAGGACGGGCCTCGATGGCCTTGGTGAGTGAGATCCAGCCGCCTTCGCGCTGCTGCTGGAACATGTACAAATACAAAGCGACCTGCTTGGCAGGATACACAGCCAGCAAGGCAGTCACCGCAGCTTCAGCCTTGTCGTCTTCGATGACTTCAGGCAGTTCGGTCACTTCACCTTTGCCATCATGCGCGATCGTCGCCGCATCCAGGAAGGTAATCAGCATCTGCGGCTGGCCTTTGAGCAGCCAGATCTGGAAAATCTGCGCCGTCACTTCTTCGTTTGCTTTCGTGTTCAGCTGCTCCAGCACCCACTCGGCCTGCTTGGCGCGGGATTTCTCCAGAATGAAAGCGGGACGCAGACGCTTGGCAGGAGCGAGCGAGTCAATGACAGCTTTGTAAGCAGCACGCTGGTCGGTCTGCATGTAAGTCATGATCTGCATGCGCAGCTCGGCACCGATGGCTTGAAGAAGTTGGTTGGGTCGCATCTGGATTTTTGGTGGGAACGGGGGGCTCAGCTACCACCACGGCACAGAAGTCGCAACCGTTTTGCCTCACAGCAGGCGAATCGTCAGCGGGAAGCGATAAACCTTTCCCTCCGAAGCATTCACGATCCCGATGATGGTAAGCACGACGGTGGCAATGCCCACCCCGACGAGAAGTGGGAAGCCAATGAGAATGAAGCAGAGTAAAAAGGACAGAAAAGCATACAGCAGGAAGCTGAGCTGAAAGTTCAGCAGTTCACGCCCCTGCCGGTCGATGTAGCTGCTTTGATCTTTTTTGACCAGCCAGACGATGAGCGGTCCCAAGATGGGAAACCCAACCAGACAGAGCACGTGCATCACGATGCCCAGCGTTTTTTCATCCTGAGTGACGGCTGAAGGCGGCAGCGCGGGAGGTGGAGTGAGAGATTCCATGACGGCGTCATACTACTCCAAAACGGCCCACGGCCCAAATACAAACGCGGAGCCGGTTTCCCGGCTCCGCGCTGCATGAACAGACTCAAATCAGGGGCGATCAGCCAATCTTCGGCAGTTCGAAGCCTGCGGCATACTCGTCCTCGGCCAGCTTGTTGGCTTCAGCAGCAAACTCACCGGTGAACTTCTCAGACACAGGATCAAAGTCGAGCCATGGACCGGCGCTGATTTTTTCGGCGCTGAGGTCGATCTTGTTGGCTTCGAGGTTGGCCACGAAATCCGCGAGGGTTTCCTGACCGGCCTTGTCGTTGGCCAGGCGCTCCTGGACTTCGGCAACGCTGAGCTGCTTGCCCAGACGGTAGGAGACGTTCGACAGATGCGCGAGCACAGCCGCCTGAAAACCATGGGAAACGTGCAGATTTGGATTGGTGATCTTCCCGGCACGCACGGAATCGATGAAGTTCTTCATGTGGTCAGCGCCGTCATCGAAGTTGTCGAACTTCTGGATCGCCTGGCCTTCGTTGTCGTAGGCCTTGGCTTCCGCCACGAAACCACCTTCGCAATGGATCACGTTGCCGATGCGGGGAGCCGCAGTCTTGCCGTTGATGCGGAAGACAGGCTCATAGCCCTTGGTCCAGTTCATGTCCTTCATCGGCAGGCCACGGTTGTCAAACAGCAGCGGTGCGCCTTCGGCCCACTGGTAGAATGCCATCTGATTGTTGGCGGTCTGGCCGTCATCATCATAGCCCCAGCGACCACCAAAGCTCATCACGCGCTTCGGAGCCTCAGGATTGCCGAGCGCCCAGCGGCCGACGTCAAGCTGATGCGGCCCTTGGTTGCCGATGTCGCCATTGCCGTAGGCCCACTGCCAGTGCCAGTCATAGTGCATCTGCTCGCGCTGCATGGGCATCACAGGGCGTGGGGCGGACCACAGGGTGTAGTCCATGTCCACGATCTGCGGCTTGCCACCGGTGTCACGGAATGTCGCAGCGATGCGGCCATTCGCGTCAGGCTTCACCGGCTCGGCGACTTTGCCGATGCTCTTGCGCGCCTTGAAGTTGATGCCGCGGGAGAGCTGCACTTTGCCGATGTTGCCAGCCTTCACCCAGTCCATGGCGGCCTGCCAGCCGGGGGAGGAGCGGCGCTGCATGCCGTGCTGGACGACGAGGCCCTGCTTTTCAGCGCCAGCGGCGGCTTCCACCAGCTTGCGGCCTTCCCAGATGTTGTGGCACACCGGCTTCTCAACATAAACGTGCTTGCCGTTCGCGATCGCGGTCATGGCGATCAGCGTGTGGCTGTGGTTCGGCGTGGCGATGGTGACGGCGTCGATGTCTTTGTCGGCGCAGCACTCACGGAAGTCCTTGTACTGCTTCACCGTGATGTCTTTCTTGGCGAGGGAGGCAACGTGCTTTTCCATCACCTTGTTATCGACATCGCAGAGCGCGACGAGGCGCACACCTTTGATGCCAAGAAGGCTGCTGATGTGGCCCGCTCCACGACCATTGAAGCCGATGACCGCGACGCGGACATCTCCATTGGCACCGAGAGGAGCAGAAAACGAAGGCAGGGCGGCGAGACCGGCGGCGCCGGCCACAGTGCCGCGAATGAAGGTGCGGCGGGTGGTTTGGTTCTGGTTTGTTTGCATGGGATGAAGAGTTGGAATCAGGCACATCCGCACCCTGACGAGCGCGGCACGGAATACGTTCAGCCTAGCCAAAACGCTGGAGAAAAGACAACCTTTCCTTTCATTCCCCACCGTTTGTGCCCATTTCCGCGCCGTTTGTGATTTAGCGGGCCCCTGAACCGCTTCAAATCTACACCGGACACCCAAAAATCGATTATTTCACCCCCTTGAGATCAAACCTGCCCGCCCCCTTCACATTCGAGCCACCATTCCAATGGATGCCATCAGGCACTCGCGAAGATTCGCAGACGTCGCGCTACTCAGCCCCCCAGTAGATCTCAATACATCATCTCGTGTAGCCCGCCGCGCAGAATGCAACTTATACTCCTCAAAGCACCGCGCTGCATGGGGTCTGAAGGACCCACGGACTCAGCCCTAGGCGCAGTCGCGCAGCGACAAGCCCTGGGTCTTACGATTCACCGCGCACCGTTGCCACAGGAAGCGCCCTGAATGGGCGCGGGAGCACCTTCTTTCGCTCCATCCTCTCGCTACTCATACATTCCTAGATTTTGCTAAAATCAATGACGGGCTACCTAGAGGCTCTTGCGGCCTCTTAGACCATCAGGGCTGCGGTTTCGGCGCAGGAAGCCGTGCAGCATCCGGCTCAAAGTCGAGCACGTCCTGGTGGGTGCGCAATGCTTTGCGCGCCTTGTCAAAAAATGAGGAGAGGTCTTCGGCGTTCATCTGCTGCTTGTCATCAATGTAGGCATTCAGCTTCTGGATCTGGCTGTCCGCGTCCAGATTCACCGAACCCATGACCTTCTGGGCCTGCTTGTAGGTGCCCGAGAATTTGCTCTGCGCCTGCTCAAAGGCCTCTTTGGCACCTTCCTGGCGCAGGTATTCCTTTTCGGCGTCGCGGAAATTGCTGCTGAACATGCGCTTGAAGAAGCCACCCTTCGGTTTTGCAATTTGCTTGGACGCCTGGGCATCAAAGTAGTTCGCCAGCTCCTGAAACTCCTGCATCGGCTTCTGATACTGCTTCTTCAAATAGCCAAGGCCAGTGGTGATGATCGACAGCTTCTCCACCTCCGCCTTCGACAGCGTCTGGCCGGTCTTCACCTTGTCCTCCAGCAGGTCGATGTATTGCAGCGTGGTTTTGTTGCCCTCAAAAATGTTTTCAAACTCCTTCGCAGCGATCGCCAGGCGCTTGCGCTCGCCCTGGCGCAGTTCGTCGATCTTCTTCTCATGCTCATCATTGAGCGCGGTGATCATTTTCTGATGCTGCGCCGCCTGGGTGTCGAGCATGCGCTCAAATTCAGCCTCCTTGGCGCCCATCTCGTCGGCATGCGTGCTCTGCACCTGCACCAGTTCTGCCTTCAGGTTCGCAAGATCGGTGTGTGACTGAAACAGGAACCAGCCAAGCACGCCCGAAGCGAGAAAGCTGAGCACGAGCAATGCGGTAAAATTTTTGATGGCGGTCATAGAATGAGGAAGAGTTGTTGAAACACCGAGGCACGCAAGCCAGTTCATTGCAGCGATTTTGCGCGACTGCACACGGCTCTTGCATGCCTTCCGGCCGTTCTTCAAGCAGGAATCCTGCTAGGGCTGGCTGAATTTCTGCGTCTTGTCTTCTACGATGTCTTCCACCGCCCACCCCACGATCGTCCGCCATAAGATTCTAGCCACGGCGACCATGGTGGCCTTCCTCATGTATCTGGACCGCATCTGTATTGCGCAAATCATCGCCTCAGATTCCTTCCAAAAAAGTGTCGCCTTGGAAGACTGGCAAATTAACTGGGTGAAGGGCGCCTTCTTCTGGGCCTACGCCCTCGCACAAGTCCCTGCCGGATGGCTGAGTGATCGCTTCGGCAGCCGTGTGCTCATCACCATCTACATCGCCACGTGGTCCGTCTTCACCGCCGCCACCAGCTTTTCACTCGGTTTCATCACACTGCTGATCGCCCGACTCTGCTGCGGCCTCGCCGAAGCCGGTTACTATCCCGCCAGCAGCGGCCTGCTCACCCGTTGGGCGCACATTGAATCACGTGGCTTTGCCAGCAGCATGATTTCCTGGGGCGGGCGCGTCGGCGGCGCAGTGGCACCGGCCCTAACCGCCCTCGTCATTCTCAGCTCGGGCAACTGGCGCTGGGCGGGGTGGCTCTACGGTTTGGTCGGTGTGATCGTCGCCATATGCTACTGGCGCGTCTTTCGTGAGCACCCACGTCAGCACCCACACTGCAACGCGGCTGAGATCGCCCTCCTGGCCGAAGGACGGGGCGACTTCCAACCCATCAAAGATCCGCCACGACGTTTTCCACTCAAGGCTGCCTGCCTGAGCCTCAATCTATGGATGGCCAATGCCGTGCAGTTTTTCACCAACTTCGGCTGGTCTTTTCTGATCCTTTTCTTGACCGAATATCTCATAAAGGTGATGCAGTTGGAAGAAGGTCTCGCCGGCTACATCACCACTGGGGCCCTATCCATTGGCATCGTGGCGCTCCCGCTCGGCGGTTTCATCACCGACTACATCACGCGTCATCATGGCAAACGCATGGGCCGCATGCTGCCCATGTCGGTCACCAAATTCGCCGCCGCCGGCTGCTACGTGCTGGCCCTGTGGACCGACTCCCCTTGGGGCATGGCGGCAGCCTTTGGCCTGGCCGCTTTTTTTGCCGACATCGGCCTACCAGCCATGTGGGCCACCATGCAGGACATCAGCGGCAAAAATCAGGCTCAGCTCTTTGGCTGGTCCAACATGTGGGGAAACTTCGGCGCTGCCATCATGCCCATGCTCTTCACGTTGGTACTATATTCCTTCGACACCAATCACGACTACCACGAAGGCGTGTGGATGTGTGCCGCTGCCTTCCTGCTGGCCGGCATATTCGCTCTGTTCGTGAACGCAGAAAAGCCCGTCATTCAGGAGGGCGCTTAAAACGCTCTCACCGCATCACGGGCGTGAAATTAAAAAAGGGGGCAGGTGTTTGGCTGGTCAAACCTATGGGGAGACTTCGGCGCTGCCGTCTCGCGCACCCCCGTCACTCGGGTGCTCAAATCCCATGCCACCAATCACGACTATAGCGATTTCGAAAACGCCATTCCGAATCGAGCCGAGAACGCCCCCATATGGACTGCGGTTGCGCAGGGAGGCACGACCGCAGCTACTGCTTTCGCAGGCCGGTCGGCTCGCGCATGCTAGGAATCTCCGAACGCAGGAGCCACGTCTCCTTCGCTAGCTGGTCAGCCCACGCCGATCCCGAAACATTCGAAAGCGGCCGCTCATCGCTGCCCCATTTTAAAATACCGCTCTTTCCGAAAATCAGTTTCGGAAGATGCTTTACCACCAAGACGGCTTGCGGTGTCCCCTCGCCTTCGTACTCGCTGGCGTGTTCGCTCTGTTCGTGAACGCAGAAAAGCCCGTGATCCAGGAGGGCGCATAAACGCTCTCACCGGATCACGGGCGTGAAATCTAAAATCGGGGTCAGGTGTTACCAGCCTTCGCCGCCACCGCCGCCGCTGTCGCCACGATTGCCACGGTCGAAACCGCCGCCACCGCGCTTGCCACCGCCGCCGCCGCCGCCACCACCACCGTAGCCGCCACGACCACCGCCGCCGCCGCCACCACCACCGT
>DLGZ01000079.1:0-61420 GCA_002482965.1 Verrucomicrobiaceae bacterium UBA7681
GCCGGTCAGGGCGTGCAGCTCAGCGGCGGCAAACTGGGGCTGATCCTCTGGTCCGATGGCACCTACACCTTGGAAACCTCAGGCACCGCCACCGCCAGTGTGGGTGGCGTTGGCCTCTCCGGTCACATCACTCTCCGCTCCAACAACTCCGGTGCCGTCAGTCAATCAATCGTCGTCGGCGCAGACACCCTTCAGCTCGAATTCGCGGGTGACACACCGCTCTCCATTTCCGAGATCAGTGCGGATCTGGAACTCGACGCCGCCCTTCAAGCCCGCGTTCTGGAATTGCTCGGCCAGTTCCAGAACATGCTGCCAGACTTCACCAAGCTGCCTTTCGCCCTCCCAGCAGGCGTCGATTTCGGGACGCTGCTCGCCGATCTTTCTAGCTTGCTGGATCTCCAGGCCGCAGCCCAGACCCACTTCAACGAACGCAATGCCTTGAGCATGGTGCCGACGCTCGGCTCGTTGTTCGACTACCTGCAGAAGACGCAGCTCGAAGGCTCCCACGCCGGTTCCTTGGACTTGGGGCCGTTCACACTGTCCGGCGGTTATGATTCTGCTTCCAGAGAGCTGACCTTCGGCTTCAAACTCGACACCAGCTACATCAAGCACTTCGATTTCACCCTCGCCGATCTCAAAAACGATTTCGCAGTTTTGGAGCAGGCGTTGCAGTCGATGACGGGCAACTCCAGCTTCCAGAGCTTGCTGGGCAATGGCTCTCCCGCACTGCCAACCGGCTCCTTCCATTTGGTGGGCGATCTCTTGACCCATGTGGTCCTTGATCTCGGCGCTGGCATTTCCTTGGGAGCTTGGCTGGACAATTCGACCACGCACCCGCTGACTTCGAGCGATGCCTTCCTCGAACTCCACACACTCAATGCCTCCGCCCAACTCATCATCAACGACGGCACCTTCAATCTCGAGCTCGGTCCCGTCGGCACAAGGTTCACCGCCAACATCACCCACGGCAGCCTCGATCTGACCGCTACAGTCAGCGCCTCCTCCAATCGCATCTACTTGGATGCACTCAGCGATCCGTCAGTCCAAATTGCAAGCCTGTTCATCTGGCAAGCCGGCGGCACCCTTCGCGCAGTGCTGCCTCTCGACTTCAGCTACAACAGCTTCAGCACCGCCGACATCGGTCGCGTGATCATCACCTTGGGAGCAGCCTACGACCTGCCCACCGACGCCTTCAGCCTCACCGAAATTGCCCTCGATCTCGAACTCAATCCGAACGTCCAGTTCAAGCTGCTCGACCTCTTGGCCAAGTTCAAGGACCTCGCTCCTGACTTCAGCTCACTGGCCTTCCCGTTTGCCCTGCCTGCCGGACTCAACCTCGGCACCCTCACCACACGCCTCGGCGAACTCCTCGACTTCGAAGGCCCTGCGCTGCAGCTTTTCACGCTGATCAAGGCCCTCAATCTCACCCTGCCAACGATCAACGGACCGTTCAACATCCTCACCGCGCTTGGAGCCAAGCTCAATCTCGGCGTAGACTTCAACATCAACCTCGACGCGCATCTGCTGGCCCTGCGCGACTTCCTCAACACCGAGTTCCACACAGGAATCACCCTCGGTCTGCCCGAGTTCAAAGTTCAGCTCAATCTCGGCACCTTCGGCGTAGAACTCGCCTCCCTCATCGGTTCACTTCCCGGTGTCGATCTCATCAAGGTTCTTTTCCCCGACGTCACCGGGTTCACCTTCCCAACAGGGTTCACACTGCCCGCCGGATTCGAGTTCAACCTCAACGCAATGCTTCCAAGCTTGCAGTCCTTCCTCGGCCTCTCAATCGCGCCACTCTCCTTCGCCGCGATCCGTCCGCAGATCCTCGCCGCCCTCGGCACGCTGCCATCGCTGCGCACGCTGCTCGATTACATCCAAAAGGTTCACATCAACGAGTTCACGCAAAGCCTGCAACTCGGCCCGCTCACCCTCAGTGGTGGTTACATTCCAGATGTAAAGGAACTCCGGTTCAATCTCCAACTCGACACGAGCTACAGTCAAAGCTTCGACTTCACGATGGCCGACATGCTCGACGCCATCGACACCGCTCTTCAGCCGCTCGCCTCCAACCCCACCTTCCAAAGCTTGTTTGGCCAGGGCGCGCTCACACTGCCGACCACCAACAGCGCCGGAGCCGACTTCCACCTCATCGGCGAAGTCCTCGCCAAGGTCTTCCTCGACGTGACCGCCGGAGTGAAGCTCGCCGATCTGTTCCCCGGAGCCCCCGGCACCTTCGGCGCAGACGATCTGTTCATCGAACTCCACGCCCTCAATGCCTCCGCCCAACTCATCATCAACGACGGCACCTTCAATCTCGAACTCGGCCCCGTCGGCACCCGCTTCACCGCCAACATCACCCACGGCAGCCTCGACCTGACCGCCATTGCAAGTGCTTCCTCCAGCCGCATCTACCTCAATGCTCTCAGCGATCCGTCAGTCCAAATCAGCAGCCTGTTCATCTGGCAAGCAGGCGGCACCCTTCGCGCAGTGCTTCCGCTCGACTTCAGCTACAACAGCTTCAGCACCGCCGACATCGGTCGCGTGATCATCACTGTGGGCGCCGCTTACGACCTCCCCACCGATGCCTTCAGCCTCACCGAAATCGCCCTCGACCTGGAACTCAATCCGAACGTCCAGTTCAAGCTCCTCGACCTGCTGGCCAAGTTCAAAGACCTCGCTCCTGACTTCAGCTCACTGGCTTTCCCGTTTGCCCTGCCTGCCGGACTCAACCTCAGCACCCTGACCACACGCCTCGGCGAACTCCTCGACTTCGAAGGCCCTGCGCTGCAGTTGTTCACGCTGATCAAGGCCCTCAATCTCACCCTGCCAACGATCAACGGACCGTTCAACATCCTCACCGCGCTGGGAGCCAAGCTCAATCTCGGCGCAGACTTCAACATCAACCTCGACGCGCATCTGCTGGCCCTGCGCGATTTCCTCAACACCGAGTTCCACACAGGAATCACCCTCGGTCTGCCCGAGTTCAAAGTTCAATTGGGTCTGGGAAGTTTCGGCGTCGAACTCGCCTCGCTCATCGGTTCACTCCCCGGCGTCGATCTCATCAAGTTTCTCTTCCCTGACGTCACCGGGTTCACCTTCCCAACAGGGTTCACACTGCCCGCCGGATTCGAGTTCAACCTCAACGCAATGCTTCCAAGCTTGCAGTCCTTCCTAGGACTCTCAATCGCACCACTTTCCTTCGCCGCGATCCGTCCGCAGATCCTCGCCGCACTCGGCACGCTGCCATCGCTGCGCACGCTGCTTGATTACATCCAGAAGGTTCACATCAACGAGTTTACGCAAAGTCTGCAACTCGGCCCGCTCACCCTCAGCGGTGGTTACATTCCCGATGTGAAGGAACTCCGGTTCAATCTCCAGCTCGACACAAGTTACAGCAAGAGTTTTGACTTCACGATGGCCGACATGCTCGATGCGATCAATACGGCGCTGCAACCGTTGGCCACCAACTCAACTTTCCAAAGCCTCTTCGGCGAAGGCGCGCTCACGCTGCCAACCACCAACAACGCCGGTGCCGACTTCCACCTCATCGGCGAAGTGATCGCCAAGGTGTTCCTCGATGTCACCGCCGGAGTGAAGCTCGCCGATCTCTTCCCCGGCGCAACGGGCACCTTCGGCGCAGACGATCTGTTCATCGAGCTGCACGCCCTCAACGCTTCTGCCCAACTCATCATCAACGACGGCACCTTCAATCTCGAACTCGGTCCTGTCGGCACAAGGTTCACCGCCAACATCACCCACGGCAGCCTCGACCTGACCGCCACGGCCAGCGCCTCATCCAGCCGCATCTATCTCAACAACTTCAACACCAACCAGTTTGTCTGGGTGGCGGGCGGCAGGCTGCAGGCTTCACTGCCGCTGGACTTCAGCTTCAATGGCTTCAGCACGGCGGACCTTGGCCGGGTGATTGTCACCGTAGGAGCCTCCTACGACGTGCCCACCCACGCCTTCAAGATCACCAAGATCAACGTCCGGCTCTCGGGCGGCAACACCCTCATCAAGTTCATCAACGATCTGCTCGACGCCAATGATGCCAGCTTCACCGCCACCGAGAATCTGGGCAGTGCTTCCTTGGGCGGATTCTTCCAGTTCAATGATCTCACCCTGACGGTGACGGCGACTTTGTCCGCAGGCGGTGTATGGGGCGGCTCAGTCTCACTTTCGGCCACCTCCGCGACCCTCTTCAGTGGCAGCAGCTTCAGCGCGAGCATCTTGCCGGATGTTCCCGGCGGTGTGGCGATCATCGGCACCTACACCATCGGCAGCGGTTTCGTGCTCTCCATTCCGACCACCGCAAAAATGGTCATCAAAGTCGGCGAGGCATTCGACGTCGTGGCTTCAGGTGTGTCGCTCAGCTATGACCCCAACGGAGCCGACGACCAGGTGCTGGCCACGATCCAGAACGCGACTGCTATCTCCTCACTTATGGCAGGTCTGCCAACGGCGCGGCTGAACAATCTGGTCATTCGGAAGGATGGCTTCAGCTTCGGGGCCTTCACCCTGAACTCAGCCTTGGGTTCAAGTCCAAGCTTTGGTGATTTCATCACCACTACGGGTGCCCAGCTTCAGGTTTCCAATTTCTCCGTCGCCTTCGGCACCGGTACGACACCGCTCTCGCTGACCGGCACGGTTTCGCTCTCGCTGACGGGAATCAAGCTGTTCCCGAACGGCGGCTTGATCACCTCCAGCCTCACCTCCGCCACGGCAGCATTCGACTTCTCTGACTTCGACGGCACCAGCGTCACCGGCAGACTGAGTTTGACCTTGTCGGGTCTCGAAATCCGCATCGGTGACGCTCTGCTCCTGACCACCAACGGCACAGACATCGTCCTGACTCCCGGGCAGCAGATCCTTGGTTCCATCGCCTCCGCCACATTGAGTTCACCGAAATTCGCCGGACTCGGAACACTTACCCTGACTGACTTGCAGATCCGGCAGGATGGATTCACCCTCGGCAGCCTCAGCTGGAGCAGTGGCGGCGAGGTCAACGTTCTCGGAGACCTCCTGCACTTTGATGCCGTGACGATCACGCTGACCGGATTCGACTTCCAGTATTCCAATGTCGGTCCTCCTGTCATCGCCGGAACAATCGACTTCAATGTGCAGGGTGCCGTGCTCTTCCCGAAAATCCCGCTGCTGAATCTGCATCTGGGCGCTCTTTTAGGTTCGTTCGACCTCGCCAATGCCGGTCAGATGACGCTGACCATCCCGAACTTCGTCATCCCTCTGGGCGATGCACTCTCCATCGATCTGGGCGACGTCATTTTGAAGCCCGGCCAGTTCAGCCTGGCAAAAATACCAAACGTTCAATTGAAGGCGGGTGGCTTGTTCGCCGGAATGCCCACCATCACACTGCCGTCTTTCGAACTCACAAGGTCAGGCTTCACCTTGGGCGATCTGTCCTTTGCAGCATCACCGACAGTGACCATCGGTGACTTCCTCACGCTTTCCGGAGTCACCCTTTCGACCCACGGCTTCAAAGTGGACCGCTTCTCCACGCCGATCATCAGCGGAA
This sequence comes from Verrucomicrobiaceae bacterium UBA7681, assembly GCA_002482965.1. Taxonomy (GTDB): domain Bacteria; phylum Verrucomicrobiota; class Verrucomicrobiia; order Verrucomicrobiales; family Verrucomicrobiaceae; genus Prosthecobacter. The sequence goes on from DLGZ01000079.1 coordinate 5,537, forward strand.
CGATTTCGCTCTCCATAGACGGCATCGATCTCTTCTCTGGAGTAGCAGGTCTGTCCTCATCGTTCACCGGCATTGTGGGCACCTTCGATCTCGGCAACGTTCTCAATCCGGGTCAATTCAGCCTCACGGTGGATTCGTTCGCGCTGTCGCTCTTTGATCAGCTCAACCTCACCACCGGCAGCTTCACCTTCACCCCAGGACTGCCCACCCTGGGCACCATCTCCACCGCCACGCTGTCTTTCCCATCGCTCGACAATCTGAGCCTCACCGTGAACGGACTCGCCATCCGCCGGACAGGCTTCTCCCTCGCATCCGGCGTCCTCGACCTGCCGAGTTTCGAAATCGGCGGCCTGCTGAGCCTGACCGCCCCGCGCATCACCGTCACCAACCTTGACTACACCTTCGGCGGTTCCTTGACCGGCATCCTGGACTTCTATGCCACGGGCGCCTCCTTGACTCTCGGCGCGGCCTTGAGTGCCTCGATCGGAGCCACGCACGGCAACTACAATCTGACCAGCAAAGAGCTGCAGCTCACCCTTGATGATGTCGCTTTCAACATCGGCGGCTTTGCCGACATCAGCGCCACCAGTGTAACGCTCTCCTATTTCCCCACCGTCGGCGGCACTTCCAAGATTCTCCTCGGTGCCAACGGCGTGAATGGGTTCGTCGGCCAAACAGAAGGCACCGAAGTCGGTGTTCGCCTCAGCAATGGCAAGTTGGGCGTTTCAGTGTTCAAGTCCGCCACCGGAGTCGTCACCTACGCACTCAGGGCCACCGGAGACGTCGCCATCCTCGGACTGCCTGCGGACAGCCTCAGCTTCTCGCCCGGCAGCATTGAGTTCCGCATCAACACCGCAGGACTGGTGAACGAGTCGATCAGTCTCGACGGCGACTCCTTGAACACCATGCTGCTCGACTTCGCGACCAATGAGACCAGCGTCTTCGCCCGTGGCCTGACTCTGACAGTGGGCAGTTTCGTCAGCATGAGCGGTGACTTCGGCTTCTCGAAGTTCACCAGCGGCACCAAGACCAGCCTTTCCATTGGCGCGACAAATCTCGACGTCACGCTTCAGATCGAAGGCGTGAGTGTGACCATCGCAGGTGCAAGCTTCGGCCTGATCATCGAGCCCGGTGCCACCAGCGCACAAACAACCTACGCACTCATCGCCCATGGCGGGATGGTTTCCTTGAACGGGGTGCCCGGCCTCACCCTCAGCTCTACCGGATTGCAGGTGCGCGTCCGCCGCGGCCTCAACACCAGCGCCGCAGCGGGCATTCCCTTGTCAGTGCGGACTCCCGGTGGCGATGTCAGTCTCGATTTCTCAGACCTCGGTGCCGGCAGTGCTGACATCACCGACATTCAGGGCCAGGCGACCTTGGCCATCGATGGCTTCGTCTCCATATCCGGCGACTTCGGCTTCCAAAAATACACCAGTGCAGGAAGCACCACGCTGGCCATGGGAGCTCGCAACCTCTCCATCGTCCTCGGCAATGACACCGCCAACCTCACTCTGGCAAATGCCACCCTCGGCCTCATCGTGAAACCAGGCGTCGCAGGTGCGGCCACCACTTACGCCTTGCAGGCCACCGGCAGTTCCGTCGCTGCTGACACCAGTCTGAACGGCGTCACCGGACTGACACTCGAAGCCACGGACCTCCTCGTTCGCGTGCGCCGTGGGCTCGACGTTTCCTCCGCGACACTGCCAGTCATCCAAACCTCGGGTGGCAATGTGGTCTTGGACTTTTCCAACCTCGGCGCTGGCACAAGCAATGTCACAGACATCCAGGGTAACGCCAGGCTGGTGGTGCAGGATTTCGGCTCGCTCGAAGGCAGCTTCGGCTTCCAGTCCTACAGCGATGGCGCAACCGGTGCCCGCCAGATCGCCATCGGTGCCACAGGCTTGTCCGTCGTGGTAGGAAGTGGTACAACCAATCTGACCCTGGCCAACGCAAGCCTCGGCATCATCGTTCGGCCCGGCAGCGCCACAGTCGCCACCACCTACGCACTGCAGGCGAAGGGCAGTTCAAATCCAGCCGATACCAGCCTCAACGGCATCGATGGCCTGACACTGAACGCCAGCAACCTGCTCGTCCGCGTGCGCAAGGGCCTTGACGTTTCCGCCGCCACCGGGTTCCCGACTTCCATCCTCACTCCGGGTGGCACGGTGACTCTGGATTTCGCCGGTCTGGGTTCAGGCACCAGTGATGTCACCGATGTGCAGGGCAATGTGACGCTGGCCATTTCAGGCTTCGCGGAAATCTCCGGAGCCTTTGGCTTCCAGACCTATCGCCCAGCCGGTGGCACGGACCGCTACTTCGCCTTCGGCATGCAGGGCAGCGTCTCACTCACCGCAGGCTCGTCCACATTCGGAATGAACAACGTCAGCGTCGGTGTGCTGGCCAGGCAGTCCGGCGGCGTGACCACCTACGCCTTGCAGGCCCGTGGCAGCAGCCTCGCTGCGGACACCTCCTTCTCGGGCGTGACCGGCCTCAGCCTGAGCGCCACCGATCTCTCCCTGCGTGTGCGTCGCGGTCTGGATGTCTCCGCCTATCCAGCCGGTGTCCCAACATCGATCTTGATTCCAAATGGCACCATCACCGTGGACTTCACCGGCATGGCAGCCGGCACCAGTGACGTGACAGACATCCAGGGCAGCGTAAGCCTCACAATCGACGGCTTTGCCTCGCTCTCCGGCGACTTCGGCATTCAGAAGTTCACCGTCGCAGGTGGCGGTTCCGGCCTCGCCTTCGCTGCCACAAACGTTAATGTCCTGCTCGGCACCGCCGACACCAATCTCTCGATCACCGGAGCCACGCTGGCCATGGTCGTTCAGGGCGGCAATTACGCCATCATGGCCCGCAGCGGCACCGTGACGCTCAACGGCATCGCTGATCTTTCGATCCCGAGCAACAGTCTCACCCTGCGCGTCAAGCACGGCCTCTCGCCCCCGGCAGGAACACCCACATCCATTCAGACTCCCGGAGGCAGCGTTGCGCTGGACTTCGCCGGACTCGGGGCAGGGGATGTGACAGAGATTCAGGGGACGGCAACGCTCAGTGTGGGCGGTTTTGTCTCCCTTTCAGGAACCTTCAGTTTCACCAAGCAGGTCATCGTTGGCCCCACCAGCACGGTCACAAAAATTCTCGCAGGCGCTTCCAATGTGAACGCCTTCATCGGCACGGCGGATGAATCCCTCGGGGTCCGCATCACCGGAGCCAGCCTCGGTCTCGTCATCTATCGCGACAGCGCCGCCACCGGCTCCCGCTACGCCTTGCAGGCTTCCGCGCCGAACATCGAACTCGTCGGCACACCCGGCGACATCACCCTCACGGGTTCGGCCACCGTCTCCATCAATGCGACCGGCAAAGCGGTGAATGAAACCATTCCAGGGACCGGCGTCACGGTGTCCTTCTCCACCGGTGCCAATGTGAAGAGCTTCGGCGGCAGCCTCACTCTTTCGGTCGGCTCCGCCTTCAGCCTCTCCGGTGACTTCTCCATCTCCAAAGAGGTGACCGGCACTGTCACCAAGGTTCTTCTCGGCGCGGCAAACATCCGCACGGCCATTGGATCCACGGTCGAGACCGATGGCGGCAGCGGCACCACTTACAATCTCTCCGGCGGCAAACTCGGCGTGGTCTTCTACAAAGACGGTGTCACCAGCCTGGGCTACGCCCTCAGTGCCTCGGCCACCGCTTCAGTCGCAGTAGGTTCGGCTCTGTCCGGCGAGGCCACGATCAATCTGCGCCGCAACACCACCACCTCCGCTCACAACGACACCGTGACCGTGGGTTCCACCGTGGTTCCGATTGCCTTCAAGCTCACGGAAGTCGCGACCTTGGCAGGGGTGGCCTTCCAAAAAATCTCGCTCAGCAATGCCTCTCTCAGCATTGACGATACCATTCTCATCACCGCCGCGACCGGTGACACTAGCACTCCCGCCACCGGCGCCTCCAGCACGACTCTCACCGGCGTCACCCTGACCCTGCAGGATCCTTCCACTACTACGCCGACGGTGCTCTTCACCATCAGCGCCGGTTCGGCGGTTTACACCAGTTTCACTGGGACGGTCACTTCGACTCAGTCCACCGCAGGCGGACTTCGCGTGCGCGACGATCTCGGCTCATGGCTCGCCGGGGACAAGCTCCTCGTGCTGGAAAACGTGTCCTTCACCATTGGCACCTATGTCAGCTTCAGCGCCGACAAGATCGAAATCCATCACTACACGAGCGGCTCCCGGGTGGTGAACAATTTCAATCTCAAGGGAGCCACGATCACCTTCCTCGATGACGGCGCTCCGATGGCCAGCCTCACCGGCGACGCCCAATTCCGTCATGTCACTGGCGATCCGATTGCTGCAAACAATGGCTTCAAGCTCATCAACTTCGCCAACCCTGGCGTCGGCTTCATGGGGCAGACCGCCGAACTACCAGTATCCACCACGACCAATCCAGCGGCGGTGACCGTTGCAAATCCAACCGGCACCGTGGCCAACTACGGGGTACCCCGCAAACTCGGCCCGCTCACACTGGTCAGTCCCTTCATCAAGTTCCACCACTTCAACTTTGACTTCAGTGGCAATGTCTCGGCGCAGATCACCATCGGTGCTGTCTCGGCGACCATCGGTCTCGGGCCGGTCTCAGCCACGTTCAACAACATCTCCGGCACCTTCGAAGTCGGCGTGAAGTTTGATCTCAGCAATCTCACCGCAGGCCCGACCAGCGCTTCCGTGGAGTTCCTCAACATCAAGGCGGCCAGTCTTTCCGTCACCCTCGGTTCTTATGTGACCCTGTCCGCCACCAACGTGACCATCAGGCCGAATGCCAGCGCGAATGAGGAGCTTGCCAGCTTCGGCTCCATCACCGCGACGCTGAACATCAATGCCATTTCTCTCTCCGGTTCCGCCAGCAACTTCGCCATCCTCGGAGATGGCTCCTTCCTCGCGAAAGCCAACTTCGGCGTCACCATCGAACTCGGCAAGAATGGCAATGCCGACGCAACTTCCCTCCAGTGGCCCGCCTGGATGCCGCTGAAGAGCGCCTCAGTCTCGCTGCTCTGGAAAAACTTCAATGTCGATCCCGCCGACTTCTTGATTCAGCTCAGCGCCGAAGTGGACACCACCATCGGCGTGATCGCGATCAGTGGCTCCGTGACCAATGCGGTGATCGATCCTCAGCTCCTCTTTGAAGGCAAGTTCCCCATCATCTCGATTGATGGTCTCTCCATCGGTGCCTCGGGCAATCTCTTTGGCGGATCGATCAGCGGCACGCTCACTGCCGGAGTCGTCCGTTTTGATCCTGCCGGCCGCACGGTGGACGGACTTGGCAATTACACCGGCACTTCGACCAAGGCGACGGGAGCCATCACCAATGTGTTCTACGCTGGCATTCAGGCCGGCTTCGAATTCGCCGGAATGGCCGGGTTCAACATCCGCATCGGCCTCTCTGACTTTGGCCCGCTGCAGATCTACATTGAAGCCGGCATCCCCATCGCGCTCGGGCCCACAGGTCTCTTCCTCAGCAATTTCCGTGGCGGCGTCACCTTTGGCGCGACCTTCCCCACCCTCACCTTGTCGAATCCCGTCAGTGCAAACGATGCCCTGCAGCTTCGGAAACCCGGCTTCTCGACTCCCGACACCCTCACCGCCGGTCAGTGGGAGGCTCAGCTTCGCCAGCAGGTGCAGACTCTCTTCAAGGCGGGCGCTGCCTCTGGCAACTTCGCCGATCTCAGCAACACACCGATCCTCATCCAGGCGGGTGCCACGCTCTATGCGGCCAATGAAAACGCTTTCCGCGTCGATGCCGACATGCTCTTCGACACCACGGGCAAGTTCCTCATCATCGGCACCGCCACCATTGGCAGCTCGCTCTCCATCGGCGTGAAGATGTATGCGGACCTTTCGAATGTTTCGACGGATGTGAAGCTCATCTTCCTGATGGAGGTGCCTTCTCAGAATGTGCCGAATCCGATCACGCCTCCGGTTTACAGCTTGTACGGTGTCGCGACCTTCTCTTACATCAACGACGTCTTCAAAATCTCCATCGCAGGTGCGGCGGACTACAATCTGCTCAATGTCGCCCGCGCCCATGTCGAGGCCACTCTGACGCTCACCTTCGCCTCCGACAGCTTCACGGTGAGTCTTGCCAATGGCTCCTTCAGTCTGCCGGACATCCAGACCGCTCCTCTGGGCACTGCGGCAGGCGAGATCACCATCAAGCGGGAAAGCGATGGAGGCGTCAATGTCTGGGGCGGATTCCTCCTCGTGCCAAATGGGCAGTTCCTCGAACCCTGGGGCATCACCGTCGGCGGTCAGTTCTTCATCAAGCTCAACACTTCGAGCGAACTGAAGAAGGTGACGCTCATGATTTCGGGTGCTCCCATGGTGCTCGAACTCGCTCCGCAGTCCTTCAGCATCTTCATCCTCGGCTACGCTGACTTCATCATCGCCGGAGTGCAGGTCTTCCGCGTGGACGGCGTCGTGGCGATCGACATCAATAAGGATCACCTCTCCATCTTTGTGAGCGCCGACCTGCTGCTCGGGCCTGATGCAAACAATCCCATCTTTACCTACAGTGCGGTGGGCTTGATCTATGTGCAGTTCGGGGCCAACGCAGGTTTCGCCGCCAAGCTCACTCTCAGTCAGGGCAGCAAAGCCATCCCCGGCTTGGTCATCGGTGCGAAGTGGCTGCTCGTGATGAACACCACGGGCGTTGAGATCACCTATGAGATCCCCACGCCTTTGGTCACCACCCCACCCAGCCCTCCGGTGCCTAAGGTGATGGGGCCTGATTTCAATTCGGCAGATCCTCTCGCCACCGTCACCTATGAGACCATCATTGGCGGCAAGCGCATGCTGGTCATTCCTGCCGGCAAGCCTGCCAACGGTCTGGCCGACTACCGCACGTGGGTGCCTGCCGGAAATAGCCCCTACCTGGTCATCGTCGGGCGCGGCAGCATCACTCTGGCGGATGTCTTCACGCTCACCGGTACCATGAATGTCGTGGCCGAAATCAGTGGCAGCGCTGTCAGCTTCACCATGGAAGTGAAGGCCACCATGGCCGTCAAGTTGAACGGCAACACCGTCTTCTCCTTCCTCGCGGAAGGCGGCATCCAGATCAGCAATGCCGGCGTCGCTGCCGCACTCACGCTGAACTTCTCCGCAGGCTTCACTCTTCCATCCAGCCTCGGCTTCGATCTGACAGCGTCGTTCCAGCTTCAGGTCAATACCACCAGCGCAGCGGTCACGCTGGCAGGCGTCACCATTCCGAAAGGCGATGGCGGCTTCTTCGCGAGAATCCATGCCGTGGGTCACCTCAAGTTCCTCGGCGGTGCGCTGGATCTTGATGGCACCTTCGACATCACCGTGACCGGGTCGAGTCTGACCGTTGCCCTCAGCGCCAATCTGTCCTTCTTCGGCTCCACCTTCAGTGTCAGCGGTTTTGCCGGGATCTATTACGACTCCAACCCCGGTCTGGCCCTCAGCCTCAAGTTCGCGGGTAATGTCTCGCCAGCCACCAGTTTCAGAATCGCCGGCAAGTTCCAGCTCATGATCAACACGAGCCGTGTCGCCCGCACCGACACCGCCACCGGAGAAGTCATTGCGGCCAATTCCTTCCGTATCGGAGTCACCGATGTCGATGTGAATCTGTTCGGCTTCAAGCTGACCGGCGGCCTCGTCATCGAGATCTCCAGCGCTGGTTTCAGCATACCTAGCTTCAATCTCACCCTCGATTTCTTCGGCGTCATCAATCTCAACGTCTCCGGCTACTTCCTGGTCAATGGAGACTACAGCTTCGCTGCTGCGGCGACACTGACCTTCCTTGATCCTGACATCTTTGGCTTCCAGGGCCAGATCTGGGTGGCGTTCTCAAACAAGAGCATCTCCTTCACCGACATCAACGGCATCACCACCAACACGGGTGCAGGTTTCGCCGGTGGTCTGGCGGGCAAGTTCGGCGCCTTCGGCATCAAGATCAAAGCTTCCGGAATCTTCGCCATCGACAACGGCTACCTGAAGACCAACGTTTACCTCTCGCTGGAAATCACCCCGGCCTTCTCTTTCCGGGTTTGGACGCCGTGGAAGACCTACACCGTTCACATTCCTGCACTCGTTATTTCCGGGAGTTGGACCAAGACCTGGGGCGCGCTGGACCTGAATCCACCGCCACCACCACCCATCCTGGCGAGCCAGTCCGGAGATACACTGACTCTCAACATTGGAATCGATGTCGGTGTCCGCGGTTCCCTTTATGGGGCGCGGGATGAGAGCTACACTCTCACCCAGAACTCAGGCGGTGGAATCATTGTCAGCGCCCTCGGCTTTGACAGCGATCCTTTCTATGGCGTGAGCAAGATCGTGGTCCGTAACACGGGCAACACCAACAACTTCATCTCCATCGACAACAGCATCACGGCCACGGTGAAGATCAACGAGGGCGTTATCGTCACGGGAACAAACCGTTACTTCATGGGCGGTGGCGCAGCGACAATTCAAGGCGGCAGCGGCAGCACCACGGCCAAGTATGGCCCCGGCGGCGGCTCCTTCATCGCAGGCTCCGGTCAGAGCAAGGTCACCGACAACTCCGGTGGTCGCGTCACAGTCTATGCACCCGGCTGGGATAGCTACAATCTCAGCGATGGCAGCCTCAACTATGGCGACGGCACCACCCTCAACACCGTCACCTTCGAAGGAGTCAAGAACGTGGTGCTCAATGGCGCTGCCAATGCCACCTATGAGACAAGCAGTCTGCCTGATCCCACCACGGGCAAAGCAACTCCCTGGACCGGCACCGCCACCTTCAATGCCAACGGCGCCAGCAGCCTCATCCGTTCGAGCACAGCCTCGAACCTGACCCTTTCCAATATCCTGCTTCAGGAGTCGGGTGCCTCCATCACGCTTTCCGGCCTCACCATGGCTGAACTCTACGGCAGCAGCGCCAACAACACCTTCACCATCTCCGGTTGGACCGGTTCAGGAATCATCGACGGCAGTGGCGGCACGGATACGGTCATTGCGGCCACGAATGCCAATTTCACCCTGTCCAATACCACCCTCGGTCGTTCCGGCACAGGCGGCTTCACACTGACCTCCATCGAAGTGGCGAATCTCACAGGCGGTGCCGGGGCCAACAGCTTCACGGTCAGCGGCTGGACCGGCAGCGCGACGATTGACGGCGCAGGCGGCGCAGACACCTACACCGTCAGTGTCACAGGCTCCGGCAGCGGCAACGTGACGATCAACGACACAGGCTCGGGCGCAGGTGACACTTTGACCGTCAACGGCACCCCCGCTGCGAATCTCATCGCAATCACCGCCTCGCGTGTTTCCGTCGGCGTAGAGTTCGTCAACCACTCCAACCTCGAGTCGCTCACGGTCAACGGCCTCGGCGGCAACGACACCTTCAATATCACCGCAGCCGTGATTCCGACCACGGTCAATGGCGGCTCTGGCAACGACACCTTCACCGTGACCGCGAACACCGGCGGACTCACCATCAACGGCTTCGACGGAGTCGATACGATCACGATCAACACCAATGCCGCCGCACTCACGGTCAATGCTGGCAGCGGGAACGACACCGTCACCGTGAACGCCAGTTCCGCGTTTTTCACCATCAACGGGGAAGACGATGATGACACCATCACCGTCAACAGTTCCGCCGCCGCCTTCGCCATCAATGGCGGCAACGGGAACGACACGATCAACATCCGCGCTGCCGCGATGGATTCCACCATCAACACCGGCACCGGCACCAACACGGTCAATGTGGGCACCGCGAATCTGCCGACCCCAGGCAACGTCAACTCCATCAACGGCAGGCTCACGATTACCGGCAGCGGCACCGATACCCTCTACGTCAATGACGCCGGTAACAGTGTGGTTGGCACACTGCTCCTCACCTCCAGACTGCTCACCGGACTTGGCATGGGCGGAGACGCCGCGAACAAGGGCATCGACTACACGGGCTTCGATGAGCTGATTATCTCCCTCGGTGCCGGACTGACCACTGCAAACATCCGCAGCACGAACTCCTCCACCACCACCAGGCTCAACACGGGCACCGGTTCGGCGGCAGTGACTGTGGGCGGTTCCGAAGTCGGCACTGGCGTGAATCTCAATGCGATCAGTGGCAAGCTCATCATCAATGGCCAGGGCGCGAATGACACCCTCACGCTCAATGACACTGGCGACACTGCGGCCAACATCGGCCTGCTCACCAGCACGCGCATCACCGGCCTCGGCATGGGTGCCGATGATGTGACCAAGGGCATCCAATACGCGGGAATCGAAGACCTGTTTGTCAGCCTGGGCAGCGGCGCAGACATCGTCACCATCAACAGCACGCACAGCACCCGGACCACCGTCAATCTGGGCGTCGGAGCAGTGAACAAAGTTTACGTGGGCAGCACCTACAGCGGACTGGCCACCAGCGACATCGTCACTGGCACCTTGGTTCCACCGGTCACCACGTCGAGGCTGAACCAGATCGCCGGACATCTGACGCTCAACGGTCAGTCAGCCAGCAACGAACTCTATCTGGATAACAGTGGCGACACACTGGCTGGTTCCGGCGAACTGAGCGCCACGGACTTCACCCACACCGCCATGACCGGCAGTGGCATCACCCACTCGTCCTTCAGCAAGATCTCCCTCTGGCTGGGCGACGGCAACGATCAGTTCTTCCTCGACAGCACGCCTGCCGGTTCCGTTACGACGATCAGCACCGGCAACGAAACGTCGGTGGACAACCAGACCAATGACATCATCAACATTCGCGGCATCGGTGGTTTCACCACGGTGAACGCAGGGACTGGCAATGACGTCATCCGCGTCAACTACGACCGCGGCGGACTTCAAACCTATGAGAATGGTCTGCTCTCCGCGACTTTGGCACTGAACGGTGGAGCAGGCAGTGACCTCTACGAAATCGGCCTCGCCGGTTACGGTTCGACCGTGATCCGTGTCACCGACAATGCCGTGGCCGGACCAAACCGGATGAAAATCTACGGCACGCCACGGAAAGACTTCTTCCTCTTCCGTCCGAACGTCATCGCTGCCGTTGGCATTGATGCTCAGGGCAACCTCACAGGTCTCGCGGAACGCATCAACTACGACTCCGCCATCAACGACATCGCCGTCTATGGCGGTGATGAGGACGACACCTTCGTTCTCGACGACACCAACTCGCCGCTGACGCTCTATGGCGAAGCAGGCGACGACAAATTCCAGATCGGTCAGATCTTCGCCGCGCCACGCCATCCGTCCGATCTGCCTGCGGGCTCCGAAGTGGCGCTGTATGACTCCACGGACGACTACAAGAACTTCCGCGACGCGACGGGCCTTGCCGCCTCCGACTTCTTCCGCACCACGCTGACGACTCAGGGCTACCTCAGCAACGGCAATGGCAAGGGCAATCCGACCACCATCTACGGTGGTATCGGCAACGACAACTTCACGGTGTACAGCAACAAGGCTGACCTCTACCTCTATGGGGAAGAGGACGACGACACCTTCACCGTGCGCGCATTCGTCAAAGTCGATCCTGCCGATTCGAAAGCACCCTTCACGAACATCAACGGCGGTCAGGGCGCCGACTTCATTTCCTACACCGTCAATGCACCGGTGAACATCGAAGGCGGCGACGGCTTTGACACCCTCACCGTCATCGGCACGGAGTACGGCGATGATTTCGTCATCACGGACAAGGGCATTCTCGGGGCAGGTTTGTTCGTTCGCTACGGCGGCATTGAAAAAGTCGTGGTGGATGCGCTTGAAGGCAATGACACCTTCTTCATCCAGAGCACCTCCGATTCCGTGGCCATCGAAGTGGTGGGCGGTCTGGGCAGTGACAACTTCCACGTCGGTGGCGGGAACAATGGCAACGCCATCACCGTGGTGGCCAATGATCTGCTGGGCCACAGCGGTCTGATCCTGAATCAGACCACCAGCGCCGACGCTCGCTATCAGGCGATCTTCGCCCAGGGCATCTCGGTCAATGTCGCGGACAATGAAGAAGCTGGGCTGGTGATCACCCTGGTGGACGGACCTCTTCAGGTCTTCGAAAATCCGCTGATGGCCGGCTATCAGACGTATCGGTATGCCATCGTCCTCACCCGCTCTCCTGAGGAGGCCGTGCTGGTCACTGCCGTGCCCGTGCTGCCGAAACGCAGCGAAGTCGCCGCCGGTGGCAACGGCGTTGCGGTCAATGGCAAGCTCGATGGCGTCACTCTGGTCTTCGACCGCACCAACTGGTTCATTCCTCAGTATGTCACCGTCACAGCGCCGGACGACACTCTCGCTGAAGGTCCACGTCAGATTCTGATCCAGCACAGCGTGCAGCAGGGTGGCAGCGCCGACGACGGCGGTGCCTATGACAAGATCAACGTGCCAACGGTGATCGTCCAAGTGGTGGATGACGATGCTGCTGGCGTCGTGCTGCTGACGGGCGGGGACCAGGCTGTCGTGGCAGAGCAGGGGGCCTCCGCCGCCTTCTACGACTACTATGTGGTGCTGACCCGTGCGCCGACCGCCAATGTGATGGTGAATATCATTCACGACTCGCAGGTGGTCACCTCCGCGACCCAGCTGATCTTCACCTCCACCAACTGGAATGAGCCGCAGAAGGTCCGCGTGACTGCCGCCCCCGACTCACTGGACGAAGGCTTCCACTACTCGCGCATCACCCATGAGATCGATGCCACCACCACCAGCGCAGACTTCTTTGCCCTCACGCTGAATGACGTGACAGTCGGACTCGCATCGAAAGTGGAAGGTGATGTCGCTGCTCAGTTTAACGTGACGACAAATGCCGCAGGCCATGTGCTCACCATCACTCGTGCCGGTGGCGGCCTGATCGATGCCCGCAGCCTTTCCGGCGGCAATGTCACCATCGGCGGCACGGCCACCACCGCCCTGGACGTGAAGAACATTCTCTTCAGCGGCACGCCGGTGCAGAATCAAACATGGAGCATCATGCTGGACAGCGGTGCGCTGGGTGGTCCGAAGAACTTTGTCTCTCTGGTGGGTGCGCAGGATCAGTCCCTCTCGGTCATCTCACGCGCCTTGCGAGATGCCATCAATGGCAGCGGCGACTACAACGCTTCGCTTCTCGGCGATACCTTGATTGTCCGCAGCCTCAATGGCAATCCGCTCACCGTCACCGTTGCAGGTCCTGCCGGAGCCATGACCGTGCAGGACGTTCTGGTCTATGCCAATCTCACCCTGACCTTCTCCGGTGCTATCCCAGTCGGCGGCAGTTGGAGCGTGATGCTCGACGGCCAGGTCTTCACCTATGTGGCTGGCGCGAACGGCGAAAGCAGAGACGTCGGATCGGTGGACGTGAAAATCGCCGACAACAACGTCGCTGGCGTCCTCGTCCGCGAGACTCTCGGTTCCACCTCCGTCATCGAACCAAGCGATCTGATTCTCCTCGGCGGCGGTCAGATCACGGCAGTCCTTGATAGCGTGGTCTTGGTGAATGTGACTCTGGCTCCCACAAGCCCCGCCATCATCGCCGGAGTATCGATTTCGACTTTGAATCTCCAGGCGAGCGACATCAAGGCAACCATCAGCGGCACAGCCGTATGGCTGGAGGCCCTTGTAAGCCTGGATGACAACGTCGCCGCCTATCCCACCTGGGAACTCTCACTCACCCGTGACAACGTTGTTTCCACCTACACGGTCTCATCTCAGGGCATTACCAATAAGATCGATCTGGCGAACGCGCTGAAAACCGCCATCACCACCGGCGGTCTCTACACCGCCACCGTCAATCCCACCACGGGCCTGCTGACCATCTCGGACACGAATGCCGTGAAGCTCGGATTCACCGCTCGCATGACTCAGGGCAGGGCATCCTTCGGCGGACTTGCCGGCTGGCGTCAGTTGAACATCGCTCTCTCCGGAACTCCTGCGGTGGGCGACAAGATTTCGATCACCCTCTCCACTTACGGCGGTGCTGCCACAACCTACACCGCCGATGTCACTCCGACGAGGAACACCCTCGGCCTCCTGGCTGACAAGCTAGTGACCGACATCACCACCACCCCACCGGCTGGCTTCCCGGCCTCACCCTACACGGTGCAGAAGAAGACCGTAACCCGCTTCGTGGGAGACTTCGGCACCTCGGTCATGAACGAGACCGCCAGCCATGACAACGCCTTCAATGCCCAGCCCATCGACTTCGGCAGCTGGGGCACGAGCTACAATCCAGACATCGACAACTCCCTCATCCCTCACCTGACGATCACCGGCACAGGCAATGGCGAAACCGACTTCTACAAATTTGAAATCACTCAGGCGATGCTCGACCGCGCCACATTGGCGGGAGTGACCGGCATCAATGCCGTCTTCGACATCGACCACGGCTACGAAAACTACGGCGTCTACTGGGCCTCCCAGCTCCGCCTCTACAAGCTGGTGCCCGACGCCGGTGGTGCCCTGGTCCCCACTCTCGTTGCTGTCAGCGACGAGTTGAATCCAGTTCTCGATCCCGGCAGCATCACCCAGCTCGACGGCAAGCTCTCGAAGACCCTCACCACCGCAGGCACCTATCTGGTGGAAGTGATCAACTGGCTCGGGCCCAAGGTTGAAGTCAGCCGTTCAATCGGCCTGCCAAAGGGAGTCAGCTATGATCTGAACATCTCCCTCCCTTACCACGAGACCGCCAGCTTCACCTTCGCCCCTTATCCGGTGCTGGAAAACGAAAGCCTGCAAGACGCCTCCCAGCAAACCTCCGGCTCCACATCCGGTTCTGCCGCTCAGGACATCAACAACCCGCGTCTCTGGTTCACCTTTGATAACGCTGACATCGGCGACGGCTCCACCATCACCTCCGCTGTCCCCTACGTAACCATTCTCGGCTCCGGCAACGGCACCTATGACGAGTACCGCTTCGTCATCACCGACGAGATGCTCAACCGCCCGGCCGGGAGCTTCACCGGCAGCGTCAATGACAACACAAACCACGACTACTACTCTCTGGTGGCCGTGACGCTGAAAGGCGCAGTCGCTGTCGGCGATCAATGGACGGTGCAAATCAATGGCCGCCAGTTCTCCTACACCGCCGTGCAGGGAGACACCCTCACTCAGGTGGCCGCTGGCATTAAGGCAGACTTTGACGCCGTCCTCGGCGCCTTCACCGCTGGCGCAGTTCCGACCTACACCCTGGTGGCAGATGCAGGCACCCTGACGATCACCGATCCAAATGGTTTCTGGATCAAGCTCGTCCAAAAAGTCGCCTCCGCCGGAACCGTGGCCAATCAGGTCTCCACTGTGTCCAGCGTGTCCTTCGACATCGTGAACCTCGCTCTCGGCGGCACACCTCATCTTGGCGAAACCTGGTCTGTGCTGATCAACGGCTCTGCCACACCTTACAGCATCACTCTCAGCACCGCCCTCACCCTTGACGAACTCGGTCAGGCTCTGGCAGAACTCGATGGCAGTGTGGCCGCAGGCGTAGCCACCTACAATTCGACCACCCACACGCTGACCATCACCGGCCTCGGCGGAGCCAGCGTCGCCTTCGCAGTCACCGGCACGCATCCCACCGGCACCGCCATCATCAGCGGCACGGCAGTTCAAAATTCCACCACCAACGTCACCCCAGGTGCGCCCACCACCGTTGAAAGCCTGCCAGTGACCCAGGCCGAGATCCAATTCAGCGGCACAGTGGAACACAATCAAATCTGGACCCTCACACTCACCGATGCAGGCGGCACCGTGACCAGCACTTCGATTGTCGGCCAGAGCAACGGCACCGTCGAAACTCTCGCTCAGGTGATCGCTCACTTCTCCGCAGCCGCAGGCTACACACTCGCTCCCAAAGCCGTTGGCAGTGACACCCTGACCATCGTTCGCACCAGCGGATTCGCCAACGTCCCCTTCACGGTGAACGTCACCGTCACCGCAGCACCTTCCGGCGGATCACAAACAACCACCGGAACCGCGAGCTACTACTCCCTCGTCAACATCGCCTTCACCGGGACGCCTCACCTCGGCGAGACCTGGTCCGTGCGCGTCACGCAGGCTGACGGCACGACGATCAACACTTATGACTACGTCGTCGGCGATTCAGATGGAAACGGCACCGTTGACTCCAATGGTGATCTGGTTGGCTCAGACGGCTTGAATCTCACCGACATCGCCGAAGGCCTGAAGCGGGCCATCGGCAGCATCGCCAGCCGCACCGGCAGCGTCCTGACCCTCACCCAAGCAGCAGGCATCAAGGTCGAAATGTTGCCAGTGGCGGCGGCACAGGTCGTGGGAGATATCGCTCAAGCTGCAGGCAGCGTGCATTCCATCGTCAATGCGACCATCACCCTCACCGGCCTCACCGTCACCACCAGCCAGACCTGGACGCTGACATTGAACGGTGTGGGTTATTCTTTCACCACAGCCTCCACCGGAACGCCAACCATCAACGATGTCGGCAACGCCCTGGCCACGATCGTCCGCAACGACACCACACCGCATATTCCAAATGCCTTCACGATCACGTATGCTGCAGGCACCCTGACCATCACCAGCGACAATGCCGACTTCACAGCATCCCTGAACAACAGCGCTCCCGCTGCCGTCATCGTGCGCGATGCCGCAGCCTGGGCGGTGGTGAATCTCGATTTCTCCAGCCTCTCAGCCACCTTGAGAGCCGGTCAGGTATGGAGCCTCGGGCTCAATGGACAGCCACAAAAAACCATCACAGTCGGGGCCACGACCACGCTGGCAGACATCGCCAGTTACTTCCAAGACCAGTTCGACAGCAACGGCCCATCCGGCTTCACCGTCGTCCAGACCACGGTGGGTGCCGGCCCTGCCCAGCGCCTGAACATCGTCCGCAACGACGGCTCCTCATTCACCGCCTCCTTCTCAGTCACTGCGGCAGTGGTCACTGGAGCGATGAGCGTCGGCTCCGGCAGCGTCGTCAGTCACTGGACCACCGCAAACATCCAGTTCGCACTCCCAGCTTTGACCAACGTGAATCTGGGCGACACCTGGCAACTGGTGCTGACTCGCCCAGACGGCACCGTGGTGGACAGCCAGTCCTACGTGGTCACCAACACCGTCGCAGGCAGCACCATCGATCTCAACGACGTGGCCAAGGGACTCGCCGATCTGATCACCGGCGCGACCGCCACGGGCTCGGTGCTGAACTTCACGGATGCAACCGGCGTCAAGGCCACGCTGACAGTCACCGGCACCCCAGTCGCCACCACGGCGGTCATCAGCGGCACCTATCCAGGCAAGTGGTCGCAGACCATCCACTTCACCGGCGGCGCAGGCGGCACATCGACCACCGGAGATACCTGGGCCCTGATCATCGGTGGGCAAACAATCACGCAGTCAGCCACGGCAAACGGTCTGGCACAGATCGCACAAGACTTCTATGCCAACCGTTCCACTTCCGCTCTCAACGGCTACGTCGTCACAGATCCAAGCGGCGGCACCTCCCTGACCTTCCACAGCTCCACCGGCGCGCTGGTCCCCGTCACCCTCATTCAGCAGACCCGCAATCGCACCACCGAACTCCTCGGCGATACGCCAGCCAATGCGGACCACCTCGACAATCTGCGGCCGCACTACTCCACGGTCATTCTTTCGTTCGATCCGGCACTCACAGTCACCGAGGGCGATGTCTGGTCCATCAAGCTGAACGGCCACGAATTCATCTACATCTCCAAAGACGGCGAAACACTCAACAAGGTCGCGGAATCCTTGAAGGACGCGATCAACGCCTACAGCGACGTCTACGCCGCCACCCGCACAGGCTCCACACTCACGATCACACCGAAAAGCCCAGTAACGAGAACCTCGAAGACCTCGTTCACCGGCATGACCGCTGAAGTTTCCGTGGGTGGCGGCGTGGTCAAAGCTCTCTTCGACATCGACCATGGGACAATCCTGCGCGGTGCCGTGGTAGGTGGCTATTGGTGGGCCCCGGTGCTCAATTTCTACACCGACAGCCTCTACCTTGAGATCTTCAGCGCGACCACCGGCCTCCCTGTTCTGGGCATCCCCAAGAACATCGGTGTGGCTGCTGGCGATCTGATCGACTCGGGCAGCTCCAGCACGCTGGATCCATTCCTCTCTCACAACTTCACCGTCGCAGACACCTACATCATTCGGGTCGGCACCTATCGCCACTTTGATGACGCCAGCATCCCTGACACCTACATCGGAGTGGCAGCCGGCATGTCCTACGAGCTCAATGTTTCAGTCCAGCGCCATGACACCAACACGGACGCAATCGAACTGGTCGGCAAACAGATCACCATCGTTGATGGCAGCGGCATCGGCCAGACCGGAACGATTCTCGCCTACGACGCCAAGAACAAGACCTACACGGTGGATCAGGAATGGACGGGCGTGGACAACACCAGCAAGTTCAAAATCGAATACCACCTCCGCGATGAGTTCAATGGATACACCCCCGTCGGCGACTCTTACTCCATGGTGCTCACACGCGCTCCTGCTGCTGGCACGACCGTCATCATCGACGTGCTGCCTCAGATCACCCGGGCCTACAATTCCAATCTCGGCTTTGTCCCTGAAGCCAACTACGGCGAGAGCGCCAACGTCCAGGTCAACGTGGCCACCCCTCGCGTCGTCGTGGAGCTGGCCGGATCTCCGCTGAAGGATCAGATTTGGACCCTGACCCTCAACGGAAAAGACTACTCCTACACCGTGCAGTTGAACGATACCCTCACCGACGTGGCCGTGGGTCTGACCGGTGCGATCCAGGGCAAGACTCTGGCGGATGCAGAAACCTACCTCGTCGTGCGCGATGGCACAAAGCTGACCATCACCAGCAGCGTGTATCAGACGCAGATCACCACGGGCGTGATCGCCGGCCTGGCCACCTCCTTCACCACCGCGTTCTCCATCTCACCTGATGGCAGCGCCGTTGTCAGCAATCCTAACGTCATCGGCGGCTGGAACAGCGCCACGATCGAACTGAAGGGCAGCGTGCAGGCAGGCACCACTTGGACGCTCCGTTTGGATGGCATCAACTACACCTACGTGGCGCAAGACGGCAACACGCTGGCAGATGTCGCCACCGCCCTGCGCGCCTTGCTCCCAGCCGTTTACGCTTCCACACCGGACGCGGTGAATGCCGCCAAGTTCACCGTGGCGCTGACAGACGGCGGTCGCTTCAAGGTGTCATTCACCATCCTGACCGCCACCAATCTGCGTCCGCAGATCGTGTTCACCGAAACGACCTGGGACACGGCACAGAATGTTTATGTGACGGCCAAGGACAACAACATCATCGATGGTGGCGATGCCAAGGTCGTTGCCGCCGTGGAAGCTCGCGTGAACGCCATTCGCGGACCTCTCACCATCAATGGCGGGTTCGCCGTCGGAGCCGACCGCTCGCTGAAAAATCCCTTCCTCCTTCCAGGCGAGCTGAACAAGCCGCTGCGCGACGGACGCATCAGCACCGTGACTGTGCTCAATGGCAACGTCTCCATCACCGACACCTCCGCAGTGCATGTGGATCCGGCACTCGGTCTGGTCGCCGGTTTTGATCCACGCATGAACGGCCACTACTACGGCTTCACCATCCTCGATGGCGACGCCGCCGGAGCCTTCATGCGCGTCCTCTCAGTGTCCGCCGATCTGACCACCGTGACGTTCGTGGGCGGTTGGCCAAACGGCATTGCTCCGAAAGCAGGCGACTCCTACTACTACGCGCCGATCAATCCGAACGTGCTCGTCAACGAGGCCGACCAGGTGGACACACTCATCGTGGACAACTCGGACAGCCCCGCCCTCGACGTCGGCACCCTGACCAGCACTCAGTTGACCGGCCTTGGCATGGGTCCGAACACCGTGATCGGCAACCGCACACTCCTCGGCGGCATCATTTACTCCAACCTCGAAGTGCTCGATATCAGCCTCGGCTTCGGCAACGACACTCTGACCATCGCCTCCACCCACGCAGGCACCACGATCATCCGCACCGGCGCAGGCGATGATGTGATCAATGTTCAGTCAGTGGGCGGCCACACCTTCCTCGACACCGGCGCAGGCAATGACACGATCAATGTCGGCAGCACGCAGCATCTTCTCAACGAGCTCGGCGGCCTGCTCACCATCGTGGGTGCCGGTGACACAGATGTCTTGAACGTGGATGACTCCGCGAATCCCGCGAATAGCACCGGCACTCTCACCCCCACAACTCTGACGGGACTCGGCATGCCGGGCGTCAGTGAAGTTCAGACCTTGTCCATCCAGGCGCTCTCCGGCAACTTCATGCTGAGTTACACCGGCTCAAGCGGCACGCTTTTGACAGGTCACTTGAGCTATGACATCGACGCGGGCGATCTCCAGACAGCCTTGAACACCTTGCTTGGCTCCACCGGAGTTCGCGTTGAAAAATACCGCCAGAGCGCCAAAATCGTCACCTACACCATCACCTTTGGTGGCGATCTCGCCGGTCAGAACATGTCGCAACTCGCCTGGGGCGAAACACTTCAGACCACCGGCCTCGCCGCCGGTACTGATTCCTCGGCAAATGTGGAAGTCGTCACCCTTCGTGAGGGCACCACATTGCCGCTGGTGAACACGGTCCAAACCTTCACCGTCGATGCCATCAGCGGCACCTTCACTCTGCAATTCCAACTGGATCCCGAAACCATCGCGGCCATCAAGCGCAGTCTCTCCAAGGCGCTCCCCGCTTATTCCGCCGGGATCACATTCTCCGGTGACTCCACGGTCATCACCGCCCCGATCCGATTCGACGTCACAGCCGACGAACTGGCCAAATACCTTGAGCCCATCTTGAATCCGAGCAACGCGGATGGCGGCCTCCCTCATACGAGCAACGTGGCCGTGCTCAAAGTTGGCAATGTGTTCATCATCACTCTTCAGGGCGAGCACCGCGCGACACGGGTTCATTCCGTTGACACCTCGGCGCTGAATGCAGGCGCCACCATCGCCGTCGCCACCCGCCAGAGCGGCATCAACTACTACGGCATCGAAACTCTCAACATCGACCTCGGAACAGGAAATGATGTCTTCAATGTGCAGGGCACCAGCGCTGTGACGAATCTGAACACCGGCGCGGGTGCCGACCAGATCTTCGTCTCCTCCACCGCCAATGCCAGCCAGTTGAACAGCACCATTGGCTTCCAGACCGGCAACGTCATCGGCTTCAGCGGAGATGATCGTCCAGTGCTGGCCTTTGAACTCCCTGAGTCCGCCGCCTCCGTCCGTATCGAAGTGCGTGATGCCGCCGGAACCGTGGTTCGCACCATGAATCTCCCCCTGGCCAGCCTGAATCTGATCTCAGCGGCATCCGGTTCGTATTCGACCACATGGGATGGCAGAAATGACCTCGGTGATCTTCTGGCCCCGGGAGCCTACAGCTACTCAGTCACCGGCATCCGTGCTGACACCACCACCTTTGCCGCAGTGACCTCCATGAAGGGCACCCTTGATGCGGTGCAGGGCACCCTGAACATTGATGCCGGCTCCGGAACGAATCTCCTGATGGTTAGCGATGTCGGCTCCCGTGTCGGTGATTCCAGCGTCGTGATGACCAGCAGCCAGATTCGCGGCCTCGCTCCGGCGGACATCAATTACAGCGCCAGCGGCACCTTTGCCGGCGGCATCACTGTCTGGAGCGGCTACGGCAATGACGTCATCACCGTTTCCAGCACTCGCAAGGACACCGGCCCTCTGGTTGACGGACTTGCCGTCAGGACCATCACCACGCTCAATACCGGGCTTGGCAATGACCACGTCACCGTCACTCTCGACTCCACCACCGACGGATTCTTTGTCCTCAATACTCAGGGGCCCTTCGACCATGACTATCTCGGCACCGCCCGCACCGATGATGATGTCGTGGACGCATCCGGCTCCTCATTGCCGCTCGTGATTTTCGGCGGTCAGGGCAAGGACGACCTCACAGGCGGCAGCGGCGCCGACATCATCTTCGGCGACCGTGGTCGCGTCGAATACACCGATGCGAATTCAAATGTCGTCCAGATTCTCGGCTGGGGCGGCTTGAACGACATCACCGATGGCCTCGCACATCTCATTGGCACCATTCGCACGGTCGATCTGGCAGTCGGCAGCAACGACTTCATCAACGCAGGCGAGGGCGACAACATTGTCTTCGGCGGTGCCAACGGTGGCGGTGCTCTGACAAACCCGCTCGCCGCCTCCTACGATGGCGACTTCATCATCACTGGAACCGGTCGCGACATCGTTCTCGGCGACAATGGCAGGCTGACCTTCAATGCCGCAGGAGCCGTCATCACCTACGAGACTACGGACACCCTGGCATCGACCGGTGGAAACGACTCGATCAACGCTGGCACCGGCAACAACACAGTCCTCGGCGGCATGGGCGCGGACAACATCACCACAGGCAATGGCTCCGACACGATTCTGGGAGACAACGGCATCGTCCGAATGGACACCAACGGCGTGAATTTCGCCTCGGTCACGACCTACACCCAGCCGACTCTGACCGACCTCGGCGGCAACGACGAAATCACCTCAGGTGACGGCACGAAGATCGTTCTCGGCGGCGACGGCGAAGACCTCATCAAGCTCGGCGTCGGCAACCACATCGTCATCGGCGACAACGGCAAGGTGAACTACGTGGCCCTCGGCCAGACCGGAGCCGGCAACGTGCTGCGCTACGAAACCACCGACACGCTGGCTTCAACCGGCGGCAAAGACACGATCACCACCGGCAGCGGTAACAACACCATCCTCGGTGGCATGGGTGCTGACATCATCACCACCGTCAATGGCACCGACACCATCCTCGGCGACAACGGCTTCGTGCAACTCGACACCGAAGGAAACAACTTCGCCCAAATCAGCACATGGTCCCAAGCCAGCACCGGCGGTGCCATCACCGACCTCGGCGGCAACGATGAAATCACCTCCGGCGACGGCACCAAGATCGTCCTCGGTGGCGACGGCGAAGACATCATCAAACTCGGCGTCGGCAACCACATCGTCATCGGCGACAACGGCATCGTCACCTACGTTGCCCTCGGCCAGACCGGAGCCGGCAATGTCCTGCGCTACGAAACCACCGACACGCTCGCAGTGACAGGCGGCAAAGACACGATCACCACCGGCAGCGGCAACAACACCATCCTAGGCGGCATGGGCGCTGACCTCATCACCACCGTCAACGGCACCGACACCATCCTCGGCGACAACGGCTTCGTGCAACTCGACGGCGAAGGCAACCACTTCGCCCAGATCGGCACCTGGTCCCAGGCCAGCACCGGCGGTGCCATCACCGACCTCGGCGGCAACGATGAAATCACCTCCGGCGACGGCACCAAGATCATCCTCGGTGGCGATGGCGAAGACATCATCAAACTCGGCGTCGGCAGTCTCGTCTCCAGCAACCACATCGTCATCGGCGACAACGGCCTCGTGAACTACGTCGCCCTCGGCCAGACCGGAGCCGGCAATGTCCTGCGCTACGAAACCGCCGACACACTCGCAGCGACAGGCGGCAACGACACCATCACCACCGGCAGCGGCAACAACACCATCCTCGGTGGCATGGGCGGCGACCTCATCACCACCGTCAACGGCACCGACACCATCCTCGGCGACAACGGCTTCGTGCAGATGGATACCGAAGGAAACAACTTCGCCCAGATCAGCACCTGGTCACAGGCCAGCACTGGAGGTGCCATCACCGACCTCGGCGGCAACGACATCATCACCTCCGGCGACGGCACCAAGATCGTTCTCGGTGGCGATGGCGAAGACATCATCAAGCTCGGCGTCGGCAGTCTCATCGCCAGCAACCACATCGTCATCGGCGACAACGGCATCGTGAACTACGTCGCCCTCGGCCAGACCGGAGCGGGCAATGTGCTGCGCTACGAAACCACCGACACTCTGGCAGCAACGGGTGGCAAGGACGAGATCACCACCGGCAGTGGCAACAACACCATCCTCGGTGGCATGGGCGCTGACATCATCACCACAGTCAACGGCACCGACACCATCCTTGGTGACAACGGCTTTGTGCAGATGGACACCGAAGGAAATAACTTCGCCCAGATCGGCACATGGTCCCAAGCCAGCACTGGCGGCGCGATCACCGACCTCGGCGGCAATGACGAAATCACCTCCGGCGACGGCACGAAGATCGTCCTTGGCGGCGATGGCGAAGACATCATCAAGCTCGGCGTCGGCAGCCTCATCGCCAGCAACCACATCGTCATCGGCGACAACGGCTTGGTAAACTACGTGGCCATCAACCAGACCGGAGCCGGCAATGAGCTGCGCTACGAAACCACCGACACTCTCGCAGCGACGGGCGGCAAAGACACCATCACCACAGGCAGCGGCAACAACACCATCCTCGGTGGCATGGGTGGCGATATCATCACCACAGTCAACGGCACCGACACCATCCTCGGCGACAACGGCTTTGTGCAGATGGACACCGAAGGAAATAACTTCGCCCAGATCAGCACCTGGTCCCAGGCAAGCACCGGCGGCGCGATCACCGACCTCGGCGGCAACGATGAAATCACCTCCGGCGACGGCACCAAAATCATCCTCGGCGGCGACGGCGAAGACATTATCATCGCAGGCACCGGCAAGCACTGGGTCTTGGGTGACAATGGTTTGATCACCTACGTGGCGCTGGGCCTGACCGGAGCGGGCCAACCCCAAATCATTGAAACGAGCGATACTCTCGCGACGACCGGCGGTGACGACATCATCACGCTGACTGATGGCGACAGCGTCGTATTCGGCGGCATGGGCGTTGACACGATCACCACTGGTTCTGGCAATGACACGATCCTCGGAGACAACGGCACGGCCACCTATGACAGCGCCACCGGAACGGCCATCATCAGCGACCTGATCAGCACCCAGTTCAACATCGGTGGAAATGACATCATCAGCGCCGGATCAGGCGACAACATCATCATCGGCGGCTTCGGCGCGGATCGCATCACCAGCCTGGAAGGTGACGACATCGTTGCCGGTGACAATGCCCACGCCGTCTTCAGTGCGGCAGGCGTTCTCACCTTCTTCACCTCGATCACTCCCGACATTGGCGGGGACGACATCATCGACGCTGGCGACGGCAACAACATCGTGCTCGGCGGACTCGGTGCCGACACCCTCACCACCGGAACGGGAGCCGATCTCATCATTGGCGACAATGGCAACGCCACCTTCACCACGGCGGGCGTTCTGACCTTCCTCACCACCAGCGATCACACGCTCGGTGGAAACGACACCCTGCGCAGCGGCGCTGGCGATGATCTCGTATTCGGCGGTGCGGGCAGCGATTACATCGATGGCGGGGATGGCGAAGACACCCTCATCGGCGACAACGGCTACTACAGTCTGATCGCTTTCCTCTATCTCCATCAGCCGCGCGGCATCATCCTCCTCGAAGAGAACGTCAATATCTTTGATGGTCGCGTCGAAGGTGACGACACCATTCTTGGTGGCGCCGGCAACGACCTCATCTACGGCGAAGGCGGCACTGACAATCTGGATGGCGGCTCTGATGACGACTCAATCTTTGGCGGTGCCGACAACGATCTGATTCAAGGCGGTCTCGGCAATGACACTCTGCTGGGCGGTGCTGGATACGATTTCCTGGACGGCGGCTTCGGTTCAGACACTCTTTATGTGGATGATATCGATGGCTGGGCAGGCGGCATGCCTGAGGACACCATCGTTGGTGGTCCGTTCTTCAGCACCAACTCACAGCTCGCCTTCGGAATGGCTCCCCTGGGCTTCTCCAGCGATGCCTCGACACCACTCGGAGGGTTCAATGTCATCGACAACAACACTGAAACGCAGATGGCGGATATGCTGCTGATCATCCTTGGGACTGACGGCTGGTCAGGCGAGTCCGGATTCGAAGGCGTACTGTCCAATGTCCTGTCTTCGACGGCAGGTGAGGGTCTATCCCTCCTCAGCTACAATCTCATGCGCTGGGGCGGTTCAGGGCAGTCCGTTATATTCTTGATCTTCGGCAATATGAATGGTCTGCCGCTTGCAGGCATTGGTGACTTCATCGAGGCGTTGTGGAGCGATTTGTTGGCTTTGATGAATGGATAGTTCGCCGTCAAATCTGCATTGCCCGGCCAGTTTCCGGACATTTTTTGGAGCTGGCCCTCCCCCTGATTTTCGCTGATCGCAGATACTACCTCATCCGCGAATCATGTTGAGCGTGCTCACCTCGTCTCTTCATCACACAGGTGGGAAGATCACAAGTCCATGACGTGCGAAGACTGACATGAAGCCAAGGATGAATGGACGTTTGAACTCTTGGCTGCCGGTGGGTTCATTCGTCCCATAAGGAAGTTCAAGGTGCCTTGCTTCAGTGACCTTATAAGGTCGGTTTGGGAATCGCTCTTCCTATTCCTTTTATCCCCAATTCGAGGCGGATAAAGTACAGGGCAATAGGGGTGTAGCGCCATGACTGACGTTATAAGATAAAGGAAGCCTTTGCTGTAACATAAGAAAAAAGCGTCTGATACGCTGAATTTAGGGTCTGTGTGGTTCAGGGGTTGGATCAAGCCATGCTCTGGTGAGGAGTGCTCCGTTCCTTCTTATGAAGCGCAATTCCTCTGTTTATTTTTGGCTCACTGGTCTCAGGGGTCGCTTGTCTCTCGACGCAATTAGACGCTTTTTGTGCTCCCAAAATGCCGTCGATGACATTGCTCAGGGCCTTAGAATTAGGTGGGTTGCCTTTACTGTCCGGCAGCAAAATGGAGCAGTCATTTGGAGCCGCACTCACTCTCAATGGCTCAGCCGTGAGATCGCCTCTTGCAGAGTCCGGCTAGGGTCCGCTGGAGCCGTCATCCAATCGCCCCTCCCTCGAATGCTGAGACGCTCCATGACCAACCTTGGCTGCCTCCACGAGAGGCTCACACCTGCGCGACGAACCATCCACACGCTCAAGTGATATCAGCTTCCTGAAAATCCATTCTATGAGACAACCCAATAGTCCTTCTGCTTTGGCCCGATTCACCGGCCTCTGCCTTTTCCTGCTGATGCCGGTCATCACGCTGCCAGTTCCTTTGAATGCCTTGACTCTGGTTTGGGATCCATCCCAAGACCAATCTGGCAGCGGAGGGGCCGGCACCTGGGACACTGTGACTTCCTCCTGGCTCAGTGGCGGAGTAGATCTCTCTTGGATCAATGCCGCTGGCAACACGGCGTCCTTTCAGGGGGCGGGCGGGCTCGTCACCCTGGCCGCAAACATCACGGCTGAAGGCCTGATTTTCGATGCTCCGGGCTACACACTGGCAGGCAACGGAGCGCCCCAGGTGCTGACGCTTGGTTCAGCGGGGATTACGGTGAGTTCCTCCGCTGGGACGATCTCGATTGGTGACTCTAATTTGTCGTTGCTGCTGGGCGCTGCCGGATCCTTCATCAACAACTCCACCGGTTTGCTCACCCTTGCAGGCAACATCAGCAATGGCGGCAATCTCCTCACCCTGAGCAACACTGCCAGCGGCAACACGACGATCAGCGGTGGCATCAGCGGAACGGGTGGTTTGACCGTCAACAGCTCAGGCTCAGGTATCGTCACGCTCTCCGGCATCAATTCATACGCGGGAGCCACCAATGTGCTGGCGGGGACTCTCAATCTGGGAAGCACGTCTGCACTCAGTTCCGGTTCGGCCCTCACACTGGCCGATGTCGCGGGGGCCACGCTGGACCTCAATGGCTTCAGTCAATCCGTGGCCGCCCTCTCCGGCGGCGGGGCTTTGGGCGGCAATCTGGTGCTGGGAAATGGCGCAGTGCTGACGATCGGCGGTGCGCTCACCTCGGCGGTCGGGGGCTACTCGCAGACCACCAACATTGCTAACCCGGGTTCATGGAATACATATTCAGGCCTGTTGTCCGGCACCGGCTCGCTGGCTCTTACGGGCGGCAGTTCACTTCATCTGACCAACAACGCCAACACCTACTCCGGATTCACCAATGTTCTCGGCGGCACTTTGGTCATCAGCAACATGGGGCAGCTGGGCACCTCCACGACAGCAATCACCGTGGCCGGATTTTCCAACCAACTGGCCGGTGGCGCGATCATGGTTCAAGGCGGCACCACTGGCATCAACTTCAATCGCAATCTCGACGTCAATGGTTACGGGATCAGCGGTGCCAACAACAGCGCCGGTTATGCTCTGGTGAGCATCGGCAACAACACCTTCAGTGGCATCATCACAGCTGCGACGGGTGCAGACACCCGCATAGGCACCGTCGCTGGTAATACAGTGTTCACCAGCGCTTCCACGCTGAACATCGGCGGCAACACACTGATACTTAACGGAGCTGGCAACTTCATCGTCAACAGCTTCGTAACCGGGGGCGCGCTGTCTGTGAATGCCTTTTATCGGTGGAGCGGTGGCGGGCTGCTTGGTCAGATCAGTTTGACCAATCCCTACAACAACTTCCTTGGCCGGGTGGAAGTGACCGGTTCGTACTTGCGCATCACATCACCGGGCGCTCTGGGGACTGGCGTGGACAACGGTTCCATCCTGTCTTACGCGGGCAGCTACGAACTGCGAGTAGATCCTGGGTACACAGATTTCTCGAAGAAAACCATCAATTACGTCTCTGCTTCGGGCTCTGCAATTATTGCGGCTCGCGCTGTCGGTGGGGTGGGCATCAATCAAACCATCACCATTGGGGGAGCCAGTGTGAATGGAGTCATTTCTCCTGGGTTCAATGAATCGCTTACCACTGGGCCGCTCGTCACCACTTTCAACGGCAATGATGGGTATGGAGTCACGATCGGAGCTGGCGGGACGATCACCTACGGGTTCACCGCCAGTACCGGAGCCGGAACCAACCATTCCTATACCAGCAATCTCAACGGGTTGCTCACTCTGAACAGCAGCTTTCTCTCCGTGGACACCGCTGCCACCAGGACCTACACCATCACCGCCAATGGTGATGTGGTGGTGACCGGAAATCTGCTGAGCTCAGCCGGTGCCGTCGATCATATTTGGAGCAAGGCCGGCTACGGCACCTTGGCCATTCAGGGCACGGCTTCCACGAACATCGGTGCTTTCAACATCACCAATGGCAGTCTGAACATCAATGCGCTGAGTTCGCTGAACGTCAACACCACTGCGACCACGGGCAGCGGCGGCATCGCGCTAGCCAGCACCACGACCAACGGCGTCCTGAATTATCTTGGATCAGCCGCTGCAGGTGTCGGAGAAACCTCAAACAAGGCGATCATTCTTGCGGGCACGACTGGCAGCGGCGTCATTTTTGCCAATCAGCAGCAAAGCGCTGCGAACACCAGTGCCACCGCACTGGCACTGACCAGCAACATCGCCGCTGTAGGGGCGGGTGCGAAGACACTCTATCTGGAAGGCTACAACAACACTGTCAATGACGCGGTGATCAATCAGATCACCGGCCTCATTTTAGACAATGCAACTCTCGCGGCCAATAAGACATCCCTGGTCAAAGGCGGCTCCGGCACCTGGCTGTATGCGCCCACGGCATCCTCTTACGCGGCTGCTGCTGTCGCTTCAGGGGCCACGGTGAGCACGAACGGCACCACCACCCTTGGGGGGACGGTGTTGAACTTTGCCAGCACCACGGGACTGGCGGTAGGGCAGCAGGTCTTTGGCACCGGCATCGTCGCGGGGACTTACATCAGTGCAGTGTCCTCCAACACGGTCACATTGAGCGTGGGCACTTCCGCTGCCATTGCCAGCGCCGCCTCCATCGTCTTTGGTGGTGAGGCCTCATCTTCGACCACCATTCCCACGGTCAGCACCAGTGGCAGCACGGCCTCTGGAGCCACCACCGTCATCCTGGCCAGCACGGCAGGTCTTGCTGTGGGGATGGCCGTCACAGGCAGCGCCGGTCTTCCAGCGGGGGGCATCATCACCGCGATCAACAGCGGCAACAACACCATCACACTCAGTGCAGCAACAACGGCGGTGATCGCTGCATCGACCGCTCTGACCTTTAACGGCGCGGTCAATACCAACGTGGTGACTGTGACCAATGCTTCGGGCTTGGTCGTCGGTCAAAGCGTGACGGGACCCAACGTGCCTGCCGGCACGGTCATCACGGCCATCTATGGGAACAATGTGGTTCTAAAAAACACCATCGCCGCCACCATCACAGGAGGCAGTGTGCTTTACTTCGGCAGCATCGGCGCGGCTGGAGTGGCGCAGAGTTTCAGCGGCGCGGTCACCGTGGCTGGCGGCACTTTGCAGATCCAGCCCACCGCTGGCACTGGCAACGGCTCCGCACCTTTGAGCAGCAGCAACAACCTCACTTTCGCCACGGATCCATTGACTGGAAATGGATACGCCGGGGGCACCTTCCAGATGCTCGGCTCGGCAGCAGCAGGAACGATGACCATGACGGTCGGTCAGTTGATTCCCACCGCAGGGCAGGGGAACATCATCACCACGGCCAATGGCGGCACACCCACGCTTAGCTTTGGCAATGCCACACCCATTGGCACACGCGGTGCGGGGGCAGTCCTGAATTTCAGCCCAGGCGCTGGCACGACCATCCAGTTCACCACGACTCCCTTCCTTTCAAATGGCTTGCTTGGCATCAGTGCCACCAGCAAAGGCTTTGCCTTCTACACAGATTCCACCACGAAAGCGGTGGACTTCGCCACCGTCACCGGCACCGGGCCATTCATGGTATCTCCTTTCACCAATTATGTCTCAGGCCTGCCCGTCTCCGGCTCCACCGCCACCAGCACCTACTGGCTCAGCAGCGGCACAGTGACCACCACGGCCGCTGAAACGGTCAACGCACTCAAGATCTCCGGCGACACCACGCTGACTCTTGGCGGCGTGCTGACACTCGGGGCGGCAAGCAGCATCGACGGGGTGTTGTTTGACAACTCCACAGGCTCAGCCACGATCGGTGCCAGTTCGGCAGCCTTCACGCTGGGGGGAGCAAACAGTGAAATCATTGTCTATACGGGCGGCAGCACCAATGCCAACACGCTGACCATCAGCGCAGCCATCAGCAGTGGCACAGGAGCACTCACCAAAGCAGGCGCAGGCACCTTGATCATCAGCGGGGCCAATACCTTCACTGGCAATGTTTACATTGACCAGGGGACACTGCAGCTCTCGGGGGCATCCGCCATGTTGGGTGTCATTACCACCGTTGGCAACATCACCGCGGTTCGTCAGGATGCCGTGCTGGATCTCAATGCTGCCGGTGCAGACAACACCATAACCATTGGCGCACTCACCGGCGCTGGGACGATCACCAACAGCGGTGCAGGTTCAAAAACCGCAGCCACCCTGAACATCGGACTCTACGGTACCACCACCACTGCCAGCAGCACCTTCTCCGGTCTGCTGCAGGACGGTGAGAAGGGTTCAGGCGTGCTCAACGTCACCAAAAACGGCTCGGGTGTGCAGTACCTCAATCCTCTCAATGGCGCGACCTCCAGCACCAGCGCCACAGGCCAGACTTTGGGCACGTTGGGTTACAACACTTACAGCGGTGTGACCACCATCGCCCAGGGAACTTTGGCCGTCACTCTGCTGGCGAACTACGGCAGCGTCAGCAGCATCGGCACGGGCAGCGCTCAGGGCAATGCGGCCAGCCTCGTTCTAGGCAGTTCTGCAGGCGCAACGGCGGGCGTTCTGCAATACATCGGACAGAACAGCAATTCGTTCATTTCGAGCATTCAGTCGCCGTCCGTTCAGACGAACCGTCTGTTCACCTTGGCTGGCAATGGCGCTCTGGATTCATCGGGCGGCTTTGGGAATTCAGCGGTTGGGTCCGGCAATAACAACATGGCGGTTCTCTGGTTTACCAACACGGCCGCCGTGGCGTTTTCCACTGCGGGGGCCAAGACGCTCACACTCCAGGGCACTTCCACGGGGGACAACGAGATCGACCTTCAACTGATCGACAACACCATCGACAGCACCGCACTCAGCGTGACCAAGGCCGGCACCGGCACGTGGATTTTGGGCAACACAAACAACACCTACAGCGGTGCCACCACCATCTCGGCAGGGGCACTGCGCGCTCAAGACGCGGGCTCCACGACCACTTCAGCCACCACCATTTCAGACTCAGCCTCCTCCGATATTCTCGACTTCGCCAATACAGCGGGTCTTGTGGTGGGCCAGACCGTCAGCGGTGCCGGCATCGCCAGTGGAACCACGATTGCGAGCATCC
Source organism: Verrucomicrobiaceae bacterium UBA7681 (assembly GCA_002482965.1). Lineage (GTDB taxonomy): Bacteria > Verrucomicrobiota > Verrucomicrobiia > Verrucomicrobiales > Verrucomicrobiaceae > Prosthecobacter. The sequence continues at coordinate 37,714 of DLGZ01000079.1, forward strand.
TCAGTCCCTTGCAGATCCGGCTAAGCAGCGCGAACACCGTGGCCAATGGTACAACGCTTTCGTTTGGCAGCATCAACAGTCTCTCTGCCAACAGCAATCTGGTGCTGGCAGGCGGTGTGTTGGAGACCTCCGGCTATTTCACCCGCGCTCTTGGTACAGGGGCAGGGCAGTTGCAGTGGTCAGGCGGCACCTCCAACGGTGGCTTCGCAGCTTCGGGTTCATCCCTGCTTGTGGCCATTGGTGGCATTGACAATCCCACCACGCTGGTCTTTGGCACCGCCCCGTTCACCAGCGGCGTCTTCATGCTGGGGTCCACCACGGCTCTTTCAGACACCACCGTCCTGAACTCCATCGATCTCAATGGTGGAGCCAGGTCCATCACCGCCACGGCCAGTGCCACCACCGCAGCTGCCATCTCCACGCTCGCGGGTAACATCATCGGCGCCACCGGCAGCAGTCTCACTCTGACGGTGTCTGCAAGCACCATGCTCCTCATCAATGGGGCCAACACTTATTCTGGCAACACGACCATCAATGGTGGCGGAGCCATTGCCGTTCAAAGCATCGGTTCGGGAACCTCATCCAGTTCTTTTGGCGATTCCACAGGCCAGTTGAACCTCGGCTCTGGCACCACCACAGGCGGTATTCTCCTCTACACTGGAGTCGGTGAAACAGTCACCCGCACGATCAATCTCAATACCACAACCGGAACCAATACCATCGATGCTAGCGGCAGCGGGGCTTTGAATCTCACCAAAATTGTCAATCTTGGCAGCGGTGCGAAAACACTGACTCTCACGGGTTTGAGCAGGGAGGCGAACACCGTCTCTTCAGTGCTGGCAGACAACGGGGGGGCTCTGACAATATCCAAAACGAATAGCAGCATCTGGATTCTGGGCTCCGCCAATACCTTCACCGGTGGAGTTTCAGTCATTGACGGCTTTCTGGGGATTGGAGAAGGCTGGAGCACCATTTCTGCCTCCAGCGCCAATCCACTGGGGATGAGCGCTGGCACGCTCCTGACTCTTGGCTCCACCGGCGGGCTTTTCACTCTAACCACGGGCGGGACCACGTTTAACAGTGCCGTCAATCTTACTGGGCCAAACATCACGATCAACGGTCTGAACTCCATCACTTTCAATGGAGCGACCACCTTCAACGTGACGTCGGCTTCCTCAATTTTCAATAACATTGGCCCGGACGGTACTTTGACCTTTGGCGGTCCGATCACCTGGGCGGCCTCAGCTTTTGGATTTACACTCGGTGGTACGGGGAACACCGTTTTCAATGCAGGCCTTCCGGGGACCGCTAATTCGTCGTTCACCATCAACACCCTAGGCACGGTGACTTTCAACGCGAGCAACGCCAACACTGCCGGCATGTCGCTGACCGAAGGAAACGTCATCGCAAACGCCAAGAATCCTTTCGGTGTTGGCGGAGTGTTCACATTCACTGGAGGCACGCTCAGTGCTGGAAATCTGGCTTTGACGGGAACCAATGCCATCGTCAATGCCGTGACCTTGGCGGGGTCTGCGGGTGTGCTCACCGGGAGCAATTCCATTGAATTCTCCGGGGTCGTCGGCATGGCAGCCAGCCGTGTCTTGACCAATAATATCACCGGCCCTGCATCGTTGACCTTGTCCGGCGGTGTCAGCAATACGGCCGTATCAACCTTGATCCTCGCAGGTTCGGGCAACACGCTGATCAGCGGCGCTTATGCTGCTGGCACGGGGGCCAATGCCCTGACCTATTCGGGCACGGGCACCTTGACCCTGACCGCCGCCAATGCCTACACCGGAGCCACTACCTTGAACAGTGGCACCACAGTTCTGAGCGGGGCCAGCGGAGCCTTGGCCGGCACCTCTGCAATCACCGTGAATCAATCGGCGACGCTGACCTTGGACAACACGACCAACACGGCGTCCGCCCGTCTCGGCAATCATGCACTGACGCTGGCTGGTGGTACACTGAAGTTGATTGGCAACGCCGCAGGATCAACGGAAACCAGCACCTCAACTTTGACTCTGGGTACCAGCGGACAAGATCTCATCACGATCACCAACAACGGTGGCACGACCAAATTGAACTTTGGCTACCTGCTTGCCAGCGTTGGAAGCACGCTGAACGTCACCTCCAACGTGGCTCTTGGCACATCCTCCAATCAGGTGAATTTCGGTGCCTCCTTGAGCACGAGCGCGGCCACCGTGACGGGAACCACCCTCACCTTTGCCTCCACGACGGGCCTTGTGGTCGGTCAGGCGGTGTCAGGCGTGGGTATCTTGAACGGCACCACGATTTCCTCTTTGACGGGTACCACCGTGACGCTGAGTCAGGCAGTCGCCGCCTCCGGTGTGACCTCGGCCACACCGATCACCTTCGGCGTGCCCTTGGTCGGGGGTATTGCTTCATCCGCGAACGCTCTGCTGCCGCGCGTCATCATCAATGGCACTTCCTGGGCCACGATGGGAGCCAACGGACTCACCACTTTTTCAAATTACAGCACGCCCACCGATGTCACCCTGGCCAGCCTGATCGCCACTCCCACGATTGCTTTGCAGGTGACCAGCAGCACGACCAATGCGCTCTACTCGGCGGGCGCGGCTGCAGGCGGTCGCATCATCAATGCGCTCTCGATCAACGGCAGCGGCCTCACGGTGGGCGTGGGCACGGATGCGGCGTCGACTCTGGCCAGCGATCTCTCGCTGACTCTGGGCAGCGGCGGCATTTTGGTGAATGGTGGCACGAACACGCTGAACGCGACACGCATCGTGCTGGCTCCGATCAATGTCACCACCACCGTCGCTCCCGCCGCAGCGGGTACTGAAGCACTCATCCAGGTGGCAAGCGGTGCCACTTTGAATTTGGGCGGCACTCTCGTTGGCACCTTGTTGACGAATACAAACCTTGCTGGCACCAATTTCTACGCAAACACCACGGCTCCCGTGGCGAGTGTTGCCATCGCAGGTCTGACCAAGGGACTCAGTGGCAACCTCAACATTACAGCCCGGCAGTTTTACACCGGACCCACCAACCTCAATGGCGGCACGACCAAGCTTGCCGCCGGGAACAACACTCTCTTCGACAATGGCGGTGCACTGTCGGTGAACTACGGGGCCACTCTGGACCTGAACGGCACCACGCAATACATCGGGAATTTTAGCAACTCGACGGCGAGTGCTGCCTGGACAGTGGGTGGCACGGTCACCAGCACTGGCGGCGCTGCGCTTTTGGTGGCGAACTCGACCACGGGCTCCTGGGGCGGAAGCATCACTGGCAGCAGTGCCAATGCCATCACTTATGTCCGTGTCGGCGGCAACACCACCACGTTTGACGCCATCAACAGTTACTACGGGGCCACGATCATCATGGGCGGCGGGCTCACCTTGCAGGACAACGGGGCTCTGACCAACACCTCCTCCGTCACGGTGAATTATTCGATTCTGACTCTCAGCAGCAATGCCGATTTGCTGATCAATAACAATGACCGGATCAATGACGCGGCGACGATCACTTTGAATGGCGGCAGCCTCGCATACACGGGCCGGGCAAGCACCTACACCTCGGAAACTCTGGGGGCTCTCAATGCAGCCTCGGGTTTCAGCAACATCACAGTCACTTCCGGGGGCTCCGGCACCTACTCCAATGCGGATCTGGGTTTCGCCAGCATCTCTCACGGCACCGACGCCGTCTTGAACTTCATCGGCTCCTCGCTGGGTGGTGAAGGCAGCAGTCCGCGAGTCCTGGTGGCCGATAGCGCAAGCCTTGGCTACAGCACCGACTCAGGCGTTATTGGCCCCTGGGCCATCGTCAACTCCGACACCTGGGCTGGTTTCAATCCCTCGCTTGGCATTGGTGCTGTAGGAACGAATGGCTACCAAGGATATGCCGGCGGCTACATGTCCGGCGGAACAGTCACCACCACCACCGCGGTGCTGGGTGCGAACGTGCTCAACACCTACTCCGGCGGCACGCTCAATGGCTTCGGTGCGGGCAATGTGACCAATATCTTGAATGGCATCATCGGCATCAATCAGGTGATCACCTTGTCAGCAGGCGGAGCGACCACAGACTACCTGCGCTTTGCGGGCGTGGCCGAAAATGACCTAGCTTTTACCAGTTCATCGGATGTGCTGAACATCATCAAGGGCGGCCTGCTCCATAGCAACAGCGGCGCGGGGTCCACCACCATCGGCACTCTGGGTGTCAGGGGCATTCTGACCTCCGGCGGGTTGGAGACATCGGGCACGACAGAATTTGTGATTTTTAACACACTGGGAACCGCCACCACCACGACTGGCATCGCGGGCACCGGTACGGTGATCAACAGCAATGTCGTCTCCGTCGCTACGACCAACGGTCTCTTCGCTGGAATGGCCGTTAGCGGGACGGGCATTGCCAGCGGGTCTTACGTCACCCAGATTTTGAATGGCAACCAGTTCTTGATCAGCAGCAATGCGACCTCGACCACCGGGGCGCAGACTCTGACGTTCGGTGCCAACATGGTGATCAACTCCTCCATCCAGGACAATGGCCTGGGGAACGTGACCCGCCTCAACAAGTCCGGCACCGGCACTCTCACGCTCACCGGCGCAAACAGCTACAGTGGCGGCACGGTGATCACTCAAGGCACTCTGAATCTCGCGGCAACTACTGCGGGAACTCTGGTGATTCCGTCGGGCGGCATCACCGTCGTGGGGAGTGGCAGCGGCATCAATGCCACCGCACTGACGGTCGCAACCACCATGTCGAATGGTACTCTGACCGGCATTGGCGGCCAGATTGATTCCAGCAACTCGCTGACCGTCATTGGCAAGGCCACGGTGACATTGGCAGGCACCCAGACGCTGAGCAACCTCGTCTTCAACAACAACGGCGGTGAAGGCGCTCCTACGGTGACCACCGCCGCCACCATTCCAGTGAGCGTTCTCAATCTCTCAAGCTTGAATCCGATCACCGCGAGTTCGAGCAATCCCTTCACGGTCTCGACCATCAGCGTTGCCTCGCTCGGTCTGACTGCGGGCATCAACACCATCACGGTGAATCCCATCCAGATCGAGGGGAATACGGTGACCCAGCTCACGGCGGGACTTAACATCAGTTCACCCATCGTGGGCATTGGTACAAAGGGCACCGGAGTGGGCATCAGCAAGGCAGGCAACGGCCTGCTGCAATTGAGCGGTGCCAGCACCTTTGATGGCGGCGTGAATCTCACAGCGGGTGGCATTGCCATTGCAGCCAGCAGCACCACGGTCGGCGGGGTGGTGACCAGCGGCCCTCTCGGAACTGGCACCTTCACCATTGGTTCCGGCACCTATCTGACTTCGACGGCCACCACCAACGTCATTTCCAATGCGCTCGTGCTGGGTGGTAATGATCTGAGCTACAAGGGGCCGAACGGCCTCACGCTGAATGGTGCTCTGACCCTGAACTCCGGAGCCACCACCATCAACGTGGATGTGCCAGGCACATTCCTCACCTTGGGCGGCGTGGTGACAGATAGCGGCGGAACCTCAAGCATCATCAAAACAGGTCTGGGCACCTTGGCTCTGACCAACAACAATTCCTTTGGCGGATCGATCACCGTCAACGAAGGCGTCTTTGTGCTCGGCGGCACCACAGGCAGTTCCCCGCAGCCCCTGCTCAATTCCACGGTCATGCTCACCAGTAATGGTACTCTGGCACTTGAGAACAACGGCCAGTACAGCAACAGCCTGATTGTCTATCAAGGCCTGGCGATCACGATCAATCCAAACTCCAACTACGCCAATCTCTTCGTGGGAAATGCCAGCACGATTGGCGTGGCTGTCTCTGGGAACGGCACGGGCAACACGATCAAAGTGTCGCAGCTGACCATGACCGGTTCGCAGGTGCTCAATCTCGGCAGCGCCAATGCTTACTCGATCATCATCCAAAATCTCACCAACACAACGGACGCACCCCGCATCAATGTTGCGGCGGGTATGACCGCGTATGTTTACAATTACTCTGCGGGCTACAAGCCGATCAATATCGGACTAGGCACTTTGTATCTTCCTGACGTCACCACGGTGGGAACGACCACGACCGTCGCGACCAATCCCATCGAGCTTTCCACTTACAACAGCAGCAACTACTACCCGCTCGTGATTCAAGCGCCCGCGACTGCGCCCACCACCGTGCCATCCGGTTACACTCAAGGCGGTCTGGCTGCCAGCTTCAGCAGCCTGGGCGCCGCGCAGGGAATCGTCAGCGTCAATGTGGCCGGGATCGGTTCCTCCGGCAGCGGCACCGTGAGTCTGCTTAATGACGCCAGCTTGAACAACCGTGCGTCAGATACCACCGCCTCCTTCACCAATGGCATCACCACGCTTCAGGGGCTTCTGCAAATCACGACGGGCGGCACTTACACCTTCCGCAGCGCCACGGATGACGCGGGCCTGCTTTACATCGACGGCCAGTTGGTCCTCAACGACCGCGGCCCCCATGCCTTCATCTCTGAAGCCGCAGGCAGCGGCCAGATCACCCTCAGCAGTGGTTACCACACCATCACTTACACCGCCTACAATGGCACTCTCTCCGGCTCCTACCGTCTTCTCTACTCTGGGGCGGACACCACCGGCAATGGAGTGGGCAACACGGTGGCGGGGGCCACAGGTGGCTTCCAGGCGATTTCCTCCAGCAACCTCTACTATGCTGCTGCGGCCCCTACGGCGGCCAATGGCTACAACTTTGCTGCCATCATCAACAATAACTACACCCTCGCAGCCAGTGCTTCAGCGACCATTGACACTCTCGGCTCGCCGCTGGGTGTGGTCATTGCCCCTTCCACGGGCACGGCCATGGTCCTGGGAAATAACTCCGCGCTCAACATCGTCAATAGCTCCACCGGTATCTATGGCGCAGGCTGGGTGGGCGTGGCCGGCTCGATCACGATTGGGAACGGAGTGATTCTCGCCACGTCAAACACGGCCTCTCAGAGTGCAGGAACGCTCAATTTGATCGGCAACATCGCACAAACGGGCGGCGGCGCGGCCAATGCCCTTTACAAGGCAGGCACCGGCTCTTTGATCCTCGGCGGCAACAACACGGGCTTCACGGGTGACCTCGTCATCCAGTCAGGTTTTGTTCAACTCAACAGCGCGACCGCACTGAGCACCGGTACCACGTCCAGCTTGGGCGGCACACTCATTCGGAACATCAATACTGCCAGCACCACCTTGCCGACCATGGCCATCGGTTCCTCCACCCTCACCTTGGCTGGCAGCGACACCGCCACCAGTCTGTCACTGCAGATCGGCATGACGGTTTCCGGCACGGGCATTGCCGTTGGTACTTACATCACCGCCATCAGCGGAACGACCGTGACCTTGTCGCAGGCTGCCACAGCGGCCAGTGCAGGAACTTATTACTTCAATGCCTCAGGCATGCTGGATCTCAATGGCCAGACCGGAGTGTCTGGGAAAGTGACCATCAATGGCATCGGCGCGCTCATCCCTTCCGCTGCCGCCGCACCCGTGGCTATTCTCGCTGCGGGCGCCAGTGGTGCGCTGTGGAACAGCAGCGCGAATGCCGCCAGCCTGACGGGCACACTCACCTTGGGCTCAAGCTCGACGGTGGGTGGCAACGGAAATCTGACCTTGAATTCCATCATTGGCGGGGCCGGCATCACCCTCACAAAACAGGGCACGAACACGCTGATCCTCAATGCCAGCAATGGTACACAAGTTTTCAACACCAGCATCCTGCTCGGCACCCTGAAACTGGGCAATGCCGGAGCTTTGGGTGCAGCGGCAAACACGGTCACTATTGCCAGTGGTGCTGTCATCGACTTGAACGGTCTGGCGATCAGCAATGCCAACTCCCTGACCATCACCGGCACAGGCTACGGCGGCAGCGGCACGATCACCGGCACTGGAACCGTGAGCTCACTTGGTGCGCTCATCAACACTTCCACCACCGCAGCCAGCTATGCCGGCACCGTCACGCTGGCAGCCTCCTCCAGCGTTGGCACCAATTACATCAACTCGACCAGCGGTCTTGGCAGCACGTCCTTTGGAAACCTCACGCTGGGAGCGCAGGTCACCGGGACGGGCACTCTCACCAAGGTGGGGTCAAACACCCTGAATCTCACCGGCGTCACCACGGCTTCCACATTGACAGGTTTGAATGTGGCCCTGGGCAAAGTGGTGATCTCTGGCGCAGCAACGACCATGCTCGGGTCTGCTACCGTGGTGAATGTCTTTGGCGGGCCGGTTTCGGGTCTCAACCCGTCGAACACCCTGCAACTGGATTACACCGGTCTGGGCGCAACATCGGTGAACCGCGCCAATGGCCGCGCCATCACCCTGAACGGTGGAACGCTGCTGCTGACGGCCAACACTGGAAACATCACGGCTCAAAATGAAAATCTGGGAACGAGCAGCCTGACCATCAATGGCGGCTTCAATGTGATCACGCTCGATGTCAACAGCACCTCCACTCTGCAATTGTCCACCACCGGCGCAGGCACCTTGGTACGCACGGCAAACACGGGCACGGTGCTCATTCGCGGTGCTGGCTTGGGTCAGTCAGCGGTGCTCACCGTCGGCAAGACCAATGTGGTTCTCGGCACCGCGCCTACTCTCATCCAGGCTACAGCAGGACTCGCCGGGACCAAGAACGCCAGCATCACTCCCTGGATCATCGTGGATGACACGGGCACCAACGGCTCGGGCACCAGCTTTGCCTTCAACGGAGCCAATGGCCTCCGCGCGCTGGATCAATTGACTGAAATGGACACCGCGTTCAGCCTCGGCAACAACATCCTGGTAAGCTCGGCACTCACTGCGGGTGGTGCCACGAGCAACTACCTTTGGACGATGGTCAACTCGCTGACCCTCACCGCAGGTGGATCACTGGCGATCGTTGCGAATCGCAACCTTTCGATCGACAGCGGCGGAATCCTGGCCACCGGGAACGCCACGATTGGGTCCGTGGGCGGCGGCTTCCTCGATGCAGTCAACACTTCCAGCGGAGCCAGTCGTGAGTTCCTTATCTACACCGCAGGCAGCAACACAGTGCTGACGATCAATGCAGCCCTGGGTGGCACCACCGCCCCTACCACGGCCGGCATGACCAAGAGTGGTAATGGCACCCTCCTCCTCGGTGCAGCGCAGAACAGCTACACGGGTCAGACACGTATCAATCTGGGCACCTTGAAACTCGCTCCTGCGACCACGACAACAAACGCCCTTTTCTACAGTTTCACGACAGCTCCAGCAATCTCCGCGCTGACCTCCACTCTGAACGCCGGTGCGCTGACCGTCAACGCAGGCGGCACGCTGGACTTGAATGGCAACTCGCAGACCACAGGAAACTTTACCAGTGTGGGTGTGCTGCCCGGCACGGGTGGAACGGTGACCAACAGTTCACTGACGACAACCTCCACACTCACGGTCGCCAGCAGCGCCGTATCCGACTGGGCGGGGCAGATCACCGGAGCGATCAACTTCGTCAAGACCGGGGCTTTCACACTGTCCGTGCATGACAACAACACCTATACGGGCAGCACCACCATCCAGAGCAATGTGCTCTCTCTGATTGATCAGGGAAGGCTCTCGGGCACCAGCGGCATCTTCATCCGCAATGCGGTGCTGCAATGGAATGACACCGGCATTCAGGCGATGAGCAACCGCCTGGACACCAACGTGCCGATCACGCTTGATGGCGGTGCCTTCCAGTTCATCAGCCGCAGCGGGACCGCTGGCTCCGCTACCATTGGAAATCTCATTTTGGCGGGCGGAGCCAACGAACTGCGCTTGGATGTCGGTCTGGCCGGCGGGGCAGGGGCGGGCATCGGCAGCGCGACCTTGAACATTGCCAGCATCTTGTCACGCAGCGTCGGAGCCACCCTCAATTTCTATTCAGGCTCTGGCGCGATGGGAGACAATCCTTCGGTGCTCTTCAGCACGGCACCCACTCTGACCAATGGCATCATTGGCGCCTGGGCCACCGTCATCGGCCTCGACTCCAGCGTGGGCAGCGCCACCCCCAATGCTGAATTTGCCACCTACGATCCCGTCACGGGTGTGCGTGCGCTGACGGCTGCCATGCAAACTACCAGCTTTGCCACCTCCACCGCCAACAGCAATCTGCGCTTTGGTGATACGGCCATCCTAGTGACGACCGGTGGCGCAACCGTGAACACACTGACCTGGAACGGCATCACCGCTGCGCGTGCGCTTTCCTTCGGCGCAGGCACAGACACACTGACGCTCACCAGCGGCGGCCTGCTCGTGGGCACCAACAATTTTGCGACGTCGATGGGCAGCACGAGCCTGCGCGGCCAGTTCACAGCAGGCTCCGGTCAGTCAGAACTCTTCCTGCATGTGGGGGCCAGCAATCTCACCGTGAACTCCGCTATCATTGACAATGGTGTGAGTGGTGGCCTGAACCTCGTGCTGGATGGCATGAGCCAGAGCACCAGCACCCCGACCGTGACACTGGCGGGAGCCAATACCTATTTGGGCACCGCCTATGTGAACGCCATGGTGGTAAACCTGAACAACCTCAGCGGCTCGGGCAATGCCATCAACGGCAATCTGGTCATCAGCGGCGGCAACAACAACGCCACGGACTCCATGCCCATCGCAAATTCTGCGGTTCTGAATCTGGCGTCCCAGCAAATCGCTGACACGGCCACCGTGACGGTGCGCGGCGGCGCGCAGTGGGCGCTCAACGGCTTCAATGAAACCATCAGCAGCCTGGTCTTCAACAGCCCGGGCGGCGGCACCGCTGGGAATGGACCCATCGTTCAAACCGGGTCTGGCATCCTGACACTCACAGGTGGCATCACCAGCACCAGCCTCGACGATGTGCGCGCGGTGCCGGCTCTGCAGGGGCTTCTCAGCCTCTCCACCAGCACTACAGTGACCGTCGATCCCGTCACCAATGCCGCTGTGAACGGCAACAACCAGCTCGGCCTCACCATCAACAGCAACATCCTCTCCAGCGGCACGATCCTCAAGGCCGGAACGGGAACACTCCAGTTTGGCGGCGTCAGTTTTGTTTCCAACTCCTTCGGCTTCGCCGATGGCAACAGTGGTGTGATCGTCCTCGGCGCGAACTCCAACTACGCCAGCACCACGATCAACCTGGGCTACAGCGGCAACATCCTCGACATGCGCGGCCAGACCAATCTGCAAGTCGGCACCATCACCGGCGTCGCAGGCTCCATTATCAAAAATTTCAGCGTAAACACGGTCGGCACACTGGTCACAGGCGATAGCACAGGAGGCACATTTGCAGGCACGTTCAACAGTGACTACTACACGAACGGCACCGGGGGTGGCATTCTCAACGTCACCAAGATTGGCTCAGGCAATTGGATCCTCACGGGAGACAGCAGCGCCAACATCATCGGCACCTTGCTGGTGGACGCGGGTACGGTGACGGTGAGCGGAGCGACTGGCAAACTCGGCTTCGCCATTGAAACTATCTCCAAGGGGGGCGTCCTCACTTTGGACAACAGCGGCGTGGCTGGCAACGCGGTCAACAGCCGCCTCGGCGGCACCACCGCGTTCACCAGTTCCGCGCACGTTCTGAACTTCCAGGGCGGCACTCTGAACTACATCGGCAACAACAACATAGCGACCTCTGAAATCCTCGGCACAGTGACCTTGCTGGCAGGACAGAGCATGTTCAATCTCACGGCAAGCACAGGGGCCTTCGCCACGACTGTCACCATCACGACGCTTACCGCTCAGAGCGCCACCAACACCGGCACGCTCGTCATCTCTACGACGGGTCTTCTGGGAGGTGCCGCGGCCGGCACGGGCCGTGTCAATGTCTATGCCACCACACCGGCCTTGGTAGGCAGCATTCGTCCCGACATCATTGGATCGGACAGCACCGGCACCGGCCTCGTCACCTCGGACACCAACGGCTTCCGCCTCCTGACTTCGGCGGACACGGCACTGGGTTACTTCGCTCCCACCGGTAGATACCTCGGCACGGCCACGCCGGTAGCCATCGCAGCAATGGGCGGTACGGCTTCCAATGCCTTGGCCACTTCGAATGTCTTTCTGGGAAGTTCGCAGAATCTCAACCTTTACGCATCGACCACGATCAACTCGCTGACATTGAACAGCGGCGGCGGTGTGACCTCGACGGGTGGCGGTGCAGACGTGAATTATGTCACCGGCCTCGCCACCGGCAGCATGCTCTTCAATGCGGCGGGCACACTCAACACGCTCACCCTGACCAGCGGGGCTGTGGTCGCCAAAACCGGCAACGTCGGCTTCACCGGCGGTGCTCTGACCCAGGGAGCGGCAAGTCTCATCTTCCACACCTTGGACACCCTCAATGTGAACTCCTACCTGATAGGCACGGGCACTTTGGTCAAAGCGGACAGCGGCACTCTGAATCTGCAAAAATCCAGTTTCATCACGGGCGCAACCTTTGTGAACGCCGGGGAACTCGACCTCACCAGTGGGCCTAATACTCTGCTGGTCATCCCAACCATCACCGTCGCCACGGTTGCAGCGCTCAATGTCAACGGCGGCACGGTGGACCTCAAGGGCAACAATCAGGCCATCGCCTCTCTGACGCAGACAAACGGCAACATCCTCCCTGGCGGAGCGGGCACCGTGACCAATACCGGCACCACCGCCACGCTCTTCACCGTTCCAAGCACCGCGACGACGACCTTCATCGGCACGATTGCCGGCAACATCAACCTCGACAAATCCGGCGCGAACATTCTGGTCTTGAACAATGCGGACGGCCGCAATGCGAACATGCTCACCAGCATCCGCGGCGGTACGCTGACCCTCAAGGACAGCGGCACGATCTCCAACGGCGGTGACATCAATGTCTATTATGCCGGTCTCACCTTGGACAATGCCGGGCTCTCGGCCCTCTCCTCACGCACGGGTGCGTCCAACATCAATCTGGTCGGCGGCACGCTGACCTTTGGCTCCAAACTGGGTTCCGATGCTCTCAACATTGCCGGTTCCATCAATCTGAACGGCGGAGCCAGCACCATCGCCAATAACCTTTACGGCAGCAGTGCCAATGGCACGGGTTCCTCCGTATTGACACTCGCCAGTCTCACTCAGAGCGGCACCGCGACCGTCAATTTCACCGTGGGCGCAGGCACACTCGGCGCTGCCGTGCTCGGCATGGACGGTCTCGCTCCTGCATCTGCGGCGTCCAATCCTCAAATCCTCATCACGTCGGCTCCGACGCTGGTGAATGGCATCATTGGAGGTTGGGCAGTGGTCGGTGGTACAGATTTCGCCAGCTATCGCGCCACCATGGACCCTGTCACCGGAGCGCTTGGCGTGGGTGGGCTTGGAGCCAGCCTCAACAGCACCACTCCCTTTGGCGGTTACTCAGCCAGCTTGCTGACTGCCGGTGGAGCCATAGACAACATCACCATCGCCGCGAGTGTCGGTGCCGTCACCAGCCGCACGATCAATTCTCTGCGCATTACCGCAGTATCGACGGTGACGCAGAGCACCTTGGGAGATACACTCTCCATTGCCTCGGGTGGTCTGCTCACCAATGGCCTGGCCAGTGTCATCACCGGGGGGCGCCTCACGGCAGGAGCGGTGACCAGCACCTCATCGACTCTGTACAACTACGCCAACAACACGGCCACCATCAACAGCAGCATCACCAACAACAGCAACGGAAACATACTCTCACTTGTAAAGTCCGGTGCCAGCACCACGACCTTGAATGTTCTGCCGACTGTCTGGACCACGGCCACCACCACCGGTTCGAACTCCGTGACTGTTGCCAGCACCGCAGGTCTTGCGATCGGTCAGGTGGTCAGCGCTGGTCTGGGTCAGACCGCAGGGGCGGTAATCATCGGCATCACCGATGCCACTCGCTACACTCTCAGTGCGAATGTGGGCACCGGATCCACCACCGCCGCAGGCACGCAGTTCAGTCTGCCCACCTCACAGGTGCTGACGGTCTCAAACAGCAATTTCACCAGCAACACCATCACCGTTCCCACTGGTAGTGTCATCTATTCTGGAATGAGCGTGAGCCTGGCTGCCACCTCCGCTGGCGGTGGAGCTCTGACAGCCACCACCGTGGCAAGTGTCTCTGGCAACACCGTGAGATTGAACGGCGCCTTCACGACCCTGCCCACCAGCACGGCCACGGTGCTGTTTGGAGCCATCGCTGCATCCACCGCCACCAGCACAACGGCCAGCACCACCTCGGGCAGCAATGTCGTGACGCTCTCATCCTCCACCAATGGCCTTTACATCGGCGAGGTCATCTCCGGCAATGCCAACATCCCTGGTGGAGCAACGATCACCGCCATCACAAGTCCAACGTCCTTCACGATCTCGGCCAACGCCACTGGCACGGGCAGCGTGGCTACGACCATCACGACGACAGCAACGGCTCCTGCCGCGCAGTCACTGGCCACAAACACCACCAGTGGCAGCAACACCATCACCGTTTTGGGCACGCCCACCTTGTTCATCGGTCAGTCGGTGCAGGGGAATGGCATCCCACAGGGCGCAACGATCACCGGCATCACCCAGGGCACCGGAGTCACGCTGGTCACACTCTCACAAAATGCGACTGCCACAGGCACGGCGAATGAATACTTCGGCATTCAGCCAGTGGGGCTGACAGTGGCTGGCGGCATGACCGCATCCAGTTCCACCGTCACCGTGGCCAGCACCGCCGGACTGGTTGCAGGTCAGAGTGTCAATGGCGCCGGCATCCCTCTGGGTGCCACGGTCAGCAGCATCACGGACAGCACGCACTTTGTGCTCTCCGTTCCTGCACTCGTGTCCGTCACCTCCGCACCGCTGACTATCGGTGCCGCACTCAATCCCACCAGCGGCAGCATCACCGGGCTTCAGGCCACGACCACCGCAGGCTCTGCCACCGTCACAGTCGCGAGCACGATCGGGCTCTATGTCGGCATGCCGGTCACCGGCAATGCCAGCATCCCCGAAAATTCATACATCTCTGCCATCACCAGCAGCACGACCTTCACCATTACCACAGGCACGGGCGTGACCGCTGGAACGAATGTGGCAACGACAATCGGTGCCCCTGCCATCGGCGGTTATTCCAACAGCTACACGGGCCCGACCGTGGTCAATCAGGGCACGCTGACCTTGAGCGGCACTTTGGGCAGCATCCAGGTGCCGGGAGATTTGATCATCAACAACGCCAACGTCACGGAAACCACCAATGGCGGTCAGATCGCCTCCACCAGCAACGTGACCTTCAACGGCAACACGGGCGTGCTCACCTTGGTCAACACCAACACCTTCGCCTCGCTGACTTTCAATGGCACCGGCGGAGCACAGGCCACCACCAACATCACCGGCGGCATCTTTGTCCTCAGCGGCACCACCAATGCCATCACCTCGGTCAACGATAATTACGGCGGCACTCCAACCCTTTCGAGCGCCACCACCTGGGAGCTGGCCGGACTGAATCGCACCATCACCACCTCTGGACTCTCGCCGATGAATTTGATTATTGGCAGCGTCATTCAGAACGTCATGGGCGGCACCAGCAGTGTTGCGGGCATTATTAAAGAAGGCACCGGCTCACTCGTTCTCAGCGGAGCCAATACCTTCAACGGTGGCGTGCAGTTGAATGCGGGCACGCTGATTCTCGGCTCAAGCACTGCGCTGGGCACCGGCACGCTGACAATTGCTGGTGGTACCACCTTGCAGTCGGGCACCGCCATTCAGACAGTTTCCAACAATGTGACGGTCAATGGTGACTTCACCTTCGGCGGCCCCGTGGCGGTCAATGGCGTGATCCTCAACGGTGCGATCGATCTTGGCAGCACGACGCGCATCATCACCGTCACCAGCCCACAAAATGTTTCCACTTTGGGAGGTTTGGTGTCCGGCGCTGCCGGTCTGACGAAGGCGGGCAATGGCATGCTTCGCCTTAGCAACGCCGCCAATAGCTACGGCGGCACCACCACCATCTCCGGCGGCCTGCTGCAGCTCGGTGCAGCGGGCGTGATTCCTGATGGCTCGGCCCTCATCGTCGGAGCAAGTGGGGCATTCGATGTCAATGGCAAGGCTGAAACTCTCGGCTCGCTGGCTGGCGATACCGCCACCACGGGCGGCCTGATCACCAATTCGGTCACTGCAACCTCGGCCACGCTGACCATCGGCGCGGATAACACCAGCACCACCTTTGCCGGCGTCCTTACCGACACCAAGGCCGGTGTGGCCGCCACCGGAAATCTGCTGCTGACAAAGACTGGCACGGGCCTGCAGACACTCACCGGCGCGAACACCTATGCCGGAGCCACCACCATCGGCGGCACAGCAGGCGGCTTGCAGATCCAGAACACGACCAGCAGCACGACCTTCGCGACACTCGGCAACACAAGGATCACCGTTGGTTCTGGAGTGTCACTTTTTGCGACAGTGGCTGGCGGTGCTCCCACGACGGTGATCAACATCGGCAGCACGGCCATTACGACTGAGGGGGCCAGCTTGGTCCTGAGCGCAGGGGCCAAGCTCGACATGCGTGACAACGCACTCGGCACCCTCAACATCCTCGAAGGGGGCACCTTCGCACTGGCAGGCCTTACCGTGGCCTCGACGGCGAATCTCTACTTCGATATCGGCAGCGTGTCCGCCCTCGCGGGAGTTTTTGGCGGAGCTGACAAGCTCAATGTCACCAAGACCGCCGCCATCACCTCCGGCGCACTGATCACCCTGAACGCCGTCACCGGAGCCACAGGCATCACCACGGGCATCATTCCCCTCATCACTGCCAGCGGCGGCTTCACCGGCACCGGCACCAACAACTTCACGCTCTCCGCATCCACGCTCACCCTCTCCGGTGCCTGGGGCAGCAAGACTTACAACGTGACACTTGCAGGTGTGCAGAACACGGCAACTCAAACTGCGCTGAGCATCTCCATCGTTGCCCCCACCACCGCCTACTGGTCCGGCGCTCTGGATGGCAGCTGGAGCACCAACAACGCCGGGGGCGTGACCAACTGGCGCACGGATGCCACCAGCAACGTGGACACCCAGGCCACTCCGGACGCGACCACCCATGTATTCTTCAACACGACCACTCCCGCGGCCTCCTTCCTGACCACGAACAACCTCACCACTGCGACCTCCATCGCCAGCCTGACCTTCACCAGCGCCGCTACCGGGGCGGTCACCATCGGCAACAATGGCAGCAGCTCCAACACCCTGACCATCGGCACAGGCGGCATCACCCACAGCGCCAGTTCGGGAACCAGCACCCTCAATGTGGACGTCATTCTTGGCGCATCGCAAACCTGGATAAACAACAGCAGCACCGCCCTCTCGATCAACGGCTCGACCATCACCGGTTCCGGCATAAACCTGACCGTGGCAGGAACTGGGGACACCAACGTCGCAGCTGCGATTCAGACGGGCGCTGGCACGGTGACCAAGCAAGATGAAGGCAAGCTCGTCCTCACTGCGACCAACACTTACTCAGGTGCTACTCAGGTCACCGGTGGCAATCTGCAGGTCGGTGCAAATGGCATCGGTTCCGCCGCTTCCTCCGCCGTGTCTGTATCCGGCACTGGCAGCACGGCGACAACCGTCTCCGCAGTCTCCGGCTCACCGGTCACATCTTCTACTGTCCTTTCGGTCAACCAGTTAGCCGCACCTACTCTCTCCGGTACCGGGACCGTTGGCGCAGTGACCTTGGGCAGTCTCTCAACTGTTGGCGTCCTCCTTCCCGGAGATGCTGGCGGCACCACTCCCGGCACGCTCACCCTCAATGGTGCGCTCACGGTTAACTCCGGTTCGCAGATCCAGTTCTCCGTCACCTCCAGCAACACCAATGCCCTGACCCTCGACTCTGGCTGGACCTCAGCCGTGAGCGCTGCCGCCTACCTCGGCACCCACGCCACGGCAGGGGGCGGCAGCACACCCGATTCCATCTACACCCAGTGGAACACCGTCAGCGGCACCTACAGCTCGCTCAGCCTCGCAGGCCAGACCTTGAGTCTGGGTGGCAGCTCCGGTGGCACTCCGACGATCCTGGTGCAGACCACAGGAACCCCCAGCCTGGCCCAGGGAGACATCTTCAAACTGCTCGACTGGTCTTCGATCGCCACCGGCACCGCAGACAGCATCGGCACTCCCTCAGGCAGTTCTGCCTTCACCACCGCCAATGACCTCTACCTTCCTGAACTTGCCTCCGGCCTCCAATGGGACACCTCCGCCTTCGCCAGCTACGGCATCGTCGTTATCACTGTCATCGTCCCAGAACCCGGCCGCATGGTCCTCATGCTCCTCGGATTGGCCGCCCTGTTCATGCGCCGCCGAAGGAGTCAGACAAGAGTCATTGGATGAATCACGCCAGCTTGAACGATTCATCAGCCTTGCCATGGTGCTTTTTGGAAATAGCATTCGGAACGTTAGCTGGTGAATCTTAGTGATAAAAATCAGTTAAAATCGGCCTTCGGAATACAAACAGGCTGCGACCCGCACGATTGCCAGCGCCGAAAGTGCAGGCTGGCAAACCAAGGTTTCAAAAGCCGCAATGTAGGGCTGATCGATCAGTGAAAGGATGCCGTGGCATGATCCACGGTCTTGTCGGTTCTGTACAAGTGAGGTAGACGCCCTTCTTCGTCCAGGATTGCGGAAAGCTAAGCATGATGTTCACCACTGGGAGTGGTGAGGCTGTGGAGAAGAGAGGGCATCCTTTGGAGTGCTCATAGGACTCCTAAATTTTCATCCTTTTCGCCCTGTGATTTGACGACCCAGGTCATACTGACTCAGTCCGTTTACTCGGATTCACCCCCGAAAACGCGGGGGGGAAGCAAGCAGGCTGCGTGGGCAGCGTTGTAACATTACAACCTATGACCCGCTTCGTTTTCAGCCTTTCAGCCATCTTTGTTTCCAGCCTGGGCCTTGCCGTACGCGCAGCCGAGCCGTTTGACGCCTTCCTGGAGAAGCACTGCATCAGCTGTCATGGCCCGAAAAAGGAAAAGGGGGACTTGCGGATCGACCAGCTCTCGCGGGATTTCAAGCTGGGCGCGGACAGCCATCATTGGGCGGAGATGGTCGAGCAGGTCAACTCGGGCGAGATGCCGCCGAAGAAAGAGAAGCAGCCGACGCAGGAGGAAATCGCGGCTTTCGTCACGAGTCTCGACTCGCTGATCAAGGAGGGTAGGGCGGCACGGATGGCGGCGCGGCCTGCGGTGGCGCATTACCGCCTGAGCCGGAAGGAGTATCAAAACACGGTGTATGATTTGCTTGGGGTTCGATACGATCCAGCCAAGCCGGGGGAACTGAACGAGGACACGCTGTGGCATGGTTTTGAGCGCATGGGATCGGAGCTGTCGCTTTCACCATCGCATGTCGATCGCTATTACCGCGCTGCGGAACTTGTGCTCGACCGCGCCTTTCCCCTCGCCGCGTCTGTCGAGTCTCGCAAAGTTCTCAAGACCGCTGCCGATCTGCGCTACAACGGCGGGAAGGAACAGCAGGCGGCGCTGGATCGTTTCGGCATCAAGCGGCCGCTGCGTTACCTCCTCTTTCCGGGCACCGTCCAGAATGCGTTCGCGCCCGAGTGGTTCGGGAAAGCCGGCCAGCAGCAGAGCGGGCTCTATCGCATGCGCATCCAGGCCAGCGGCATCCGCCCGCTCGACGGCCAGCCGGCCCACCTGAGCATCGGCAAGGTGACGGGGGAGGAGACCGTGGCGGGCCTGATCGAGTTTGATATCACGGCACCGGAGGACAAACCGCAGGTCTATGAATTCGAAGTGTTTCTGGAGATGCCGGCGGTACTGCACTTCTGCGTGGTGGCCACCGATGTGGTGGACCGAAGGAGCGGCGCGGCCTTCCGCAATGCGCTCTCCAGCAGGGGCGGGTATATTTTCACGCACAGCAGCGAGACCCTGCTGCTGAACCCGAACGCGCCGCAGATGTTCGATGACAAAGGCAATGGCCTTTTCTCGACGGTGCTTCTCGATTGGATCGAATGGGAAGGGCCGCTGGAAACGGACGCGGAAAAGTCCCGACGCGCGGATCTGGTTCCTGCCGATGATGCGACACCGGAGGTGGTCGCGGAGCATCTGCAACGCTTTGCCGAACGCTCCTGGCGGCGGCCGGTCAAACAGGAGGAGCTGGCGGATTATTTGAAATCCTACCGCGACGAACGCGAAGCGGGCGAAAAGCCAGCTGATGCCTATCGCGTGGCAATGCAGGGCGTGCTGACCTCCCGCAATTTCCTCTACCTCGTGGAGGGCGATCCGGCGGCCCGCGAGCGTCTCAACGACTGGGAACTTGCATCGAGGCTCTCGTATTTTCTGTGGAGTTCGATGCCCGATGACGCCCTCTTCACTGCGGCCAAGAGCGGCAAGCTGAACGGCGAAGGGCTGAAAAAGGAAGTGGACCGGATGCTGACTGACAGCCGGATCAACCGCTTCATCGACGACTTCTCGCGGCAGTGGCTGCAACTGCACCGCGTGGGCATGTTCCCGCCGGACAAGAAGCTTTACCCTAGCTACGACCGTTGGCTGGAGACGAGCATGCGGGCCGAGCCGGTTGAGTTTTTCCGCGAGATGCTGGTGAAGAACCTCTCCATGAATAGCTTCCTCGATTCCGACTGGACCATGGCCAATGCGCGGCTCTGCGATTTCTACGGACTGCCAGAGCCGAAGACTGATGGCTTCCAGCGCGTGTCGCTCAAGCCCGAGGATCATCGTGGTGGATTGCTCGCCATGGGGGCATCGCTCGGGCTGACATCGGACGGCACGCGCCACCGCCCAGTTCACCGTGGCGTCTGGCTCAGCGAAGTGATTCTGGGCAAGACACCGCCGCCGCCGCCGGCCAACGTGCCCGCCATTGAACCTAATCCGCCGAAAAGCGCGAAGGCAACTCTGCGCGAAAAACTGGAGGCGCATCGCAACGACGCGAACTGCGCCGCCTGCCACGCGAAGATCGACCCGCTGGGCCTCGCCTGGGACAACTACGATGCCATCGGCCAATGGCGCACACGTGAGAAGGTCCCGGAAGGACTCGGTCAGGATCCTTTGATCAATCCCGCTGGCTTGATGCCTGACGGTCGTCCCTTCAAGGATGCCAACGATTTCAAACGCTTGCTTATTGAAGACCACGACAAGTTCGTGCGCGCCTTCATCGAACATCTCTGCACCTACGGCCTCCGTCGCGTGCTGACCGTTGATGACGAAGACGACATCAAGGTCATCGCGGCAGAAGCAAAGAAAAACAAATACGGCGTTAAAGACATTGTCCGGGCCGTCGCAATGTCCAACCTTATGCGCAAACGCTGAAGAGCAGCCCTACTCAACACTACCATCTTATGAGCAACTATCTCTCCCAATCCTGGCGAATCGACCGCCGTCATGCGCTGCGTGCGTTTGGCTCGTTTATTTCTCTGCCATTGCTTGAATGCATGGTGCCTCTTCGGGGGGCGGATAAAGTTACGGCGACGCCGAAGCGTAGTGCTTTCATCTATTTGGCGAACGGCGTGCATTCGCTGAACTACCAGATCACCACGGCAGGGAAGGACTATAAGTTTTCCCGGTCGCTCATGCCTTTGGAAAAGCACCGCGATGTCATCACGCCGATCAGCGGCTTGCATCATCCGGGAAGCCTGAGTCATCACCACAACTGCATCAGCGTCTGGCTGACAGGTGGTAAGCTCGGCCCTTCGGATCGAAACACGATCTCGGTGGACCAGAAGATGGCTGAGATCACGGCGCTGCACACGCGCTACCCCTCGCTGGAGGTCGCCATCACCCAGGAATCTCTTGCGTGGACTGCGGATGGTGTCCGGCTTCCCGCGCTGCGTCGTTGCAGTGAGATCTTCTCGTCCATGTTCGCGGAACCGAAAGGCGGCGTCGCAGCCCAGCACCGGGCGCTGCGCCGCAAGGGCAGTGTCCTGGATGACAACCTCGCCGAAGTGCGGCGGCTGGAGAAGAAAATGGGCTCCGAAGACAAAGGCCGCATGGATCAGTACCTCACCTCCGTGCGCGAGGCTGAGATCCGTACACGGCGTGCCGATGCGTGGCTGGATACGCCACTGCCCGTCATCTCCGAGGCTGATCGCAATCGGACCGACCGTGAGATCGCCGATACCAAGGCGGGTGATTATTTCCGCACGGTGTATGACCTCATGGTGCTCGCGTTTCAGACGGATGTGACACGCGTGGCCACCTTCAGTTTGGGTGGCGAGGGCCAGGCCATAGCCATTCCTGAAATCGGCATCACAGAGTCACGTCATCAGCTCAGCCACCACGGCGGCGATCTGGGCTACATGGAAAAGCTGACCAACTACGACACCTTCGCCATCGAGCAGTTCAGCTACTTCCTCACCCGGCTCTCGGAGACCAAGGACCTCAACGGCAACACGTTGCTCGGCTCCACCATGGCGCTCTTTGGCAGCGGCATGTCCTACGGCCACAGCCATGGCAATGCCAACCTCCCGCTGGTACTCGCCGGCGGCTCGGACCTCGGTCTGAAGCATGGGCAGCATCTTGACTTCAACAAACAGGCTGCAGGATTCCAAGGCTACGCGCTCGGCGCGGACGGAGCGCTCACCCCAGCGCACTACCAGCTTTGCAGCCGCCCCGCAAACACCGATGCCTACATGAGCAACCTGCTCCTCCTCATGGCCCAGCGCATGGGTGTGGAGACAGACAAGTTTGGCGACAGCAACAAGGTGATCGCACTATGAAGAAGTTCTTGGTTCTTAGTTCTTCGTTGTGGGTTCTTGGTTTGTGCGCTGCCACCGCTGTTGCGGAGGAGCCATTCCGGCCTGAGGCGGGGAAGTTTCCACCTTTGGAAAAGGCACACTCCTACCGGGGTGAACTCGTGTTTGTGGATCATGCGAACCGCAGGGGCAGTTTGCGCGTGGCAGGGGCGGGTGGGACGTATTTTCGCAATGCGCCGCAGCCCTTCGCCATGCTGCCTTATGGTATCGTTCGGTATCATGGAGCACCGGCGGATCTTCGGGACATCCCGCTGGGCACCGTCATGCACGTGAAGGCCTTTCTTCCTCCGGACCCGAAGATCTCCGCCGTACCGGTGCTGCCGGTGGATAACAAGGACAGAATCGCGGGCTACAGCGGCACCGGTGTTGCTCCAGCGGAAAACCACGTGCTCCTTCTCGAAGACGAGTCTAGCCACTGCCTGCGCGAGGGAATGGTCTGGAAGCTCAAGGAACTGGAGCTCAAGAACAACGAAGGGATGATCATCGCCAGCCGTGAACCGAAGGCTGGCGGGGACAGCAAGGCCGAAGAGGAAAAGCTGACATTCGACGCTGCCACTGTCATCTGGCGGGGCCGCGAACGCCTCGCAGTCGCCGACTTGATCGCTGAGGGCATCTGGCCTGCCAGCGGGAAGAAATCGCTCGAAGGCCAGGCCGTGTTGCTTGGGATTACCTGGAAGCCGACGCCCGATGGTGTCTTCACCCGCTTCCACATCTCGGACATCTGGCTGGATGATGCAGCCACGCAGCGTGCCGCTCAAATTCAAACCGAGGTTCACAAGGCCTTCATTCGCAGTCGCTGGATGCCTGCTTGGATCGATGCCGTCGAGTATGGCAAGTTCGGCCACGCCACCGTCACCGCGACTTTGTTCGGCGGCATGGACGCCTCTCTCTACGCTGATTTCCAGAAAGGCAGCCAGGTGCTGATGAATGGGGCCGAGAATACATTGAAGCATGCTGGCGGCGGCTACGGCCCCGCGCACATGGCCTCCAAAGG
>DLGZ01000079.1:61462-113831 GCA_002482965.1 Verrucomicrobiaceae bacterium UBA7681
TTTGAGACGGACCTCGTGATCGAAGGAATCCGCGCTGCGCGAGTCGTCCGCGTCCGTCCTGCGAGCTGGCCCCAGGTGCAAGTCCCCCGGGAGGAGTACCTGGGCGATGGCAACTTCAGCCACGAAGATCGTTTCCCGACTCCTGCCATCTTTCCGAAATACTGAGGAGTAAGCGTTCCTGGTTCTTTGTTCTTGGTTCTTTGTTGGCCGGAATGAACCCATCACTAGGAACTAAAAACTAGGAACCAACGACCATGTACATGAAACCCATCCTGCTTACCGTATTTTGCTGCGTGTTCACCACCGTTGCGCCTGCCGCAGACGAGCCTTTCCGGCCTGAGGCAGGGAAGTTTCCTCCTTTGGAAAAGGCGCACTCCTATCGGGGAGAGCTGGTGTTTGTGGACCATGCGAACCGCCGGGGCAGCCTCCGCGTGGAAGGGAATGGAGTGTTTCGCCGGAACGATCCGCAGCCTTTCGCGATGCTGCCCTATGGTATGATCTGCTATCACGGCGCACCGGCGGATCTGCGAGACATCCCGCTCGGTACGGTGATGCACGTCCGGGCCTTCCTTCCGCCGGATCCAAAGATCTCCGCTGTGCCGGTGCTGCCGGTCAACAACAAGGAGAAAGACGCGGACCACAGGCGTGGTGTGGGTGTGGCACCTGCCGAGAACCACATCCTTCTCCTCGAAGACGAGCCCAGCCACTGCCTGCGCGAGAGCAAAGTATGGAAGCTGAAGGAAGTGGACCTCAAAAAGAATGAGGGGATGATCGTCGCCAGCCGCGAACCCAAAGCCGGCGGAGACGGCAAGGTCAGTGAGGAAAATCTGACCTTTGATGCTGCCACACGCATCTGGCGCGGTCGCGAATGCCTGACGCCGGAGGAACTCGTGGCCGAGGGCATCTGGCCCGCCAGTGGGAAGAAATCGCTCGGCGGTCAGGCCGTCCAGCTCGGCATCATCTGGAAGCCTACGCCAGGGGGTGTTTTCACTCGCTTTCACATCTCGGACATCTGGCTGGACGATGCTGCGATGCAACGCGCTGCCCATAACCAGACCGAGACCCACAAGGTTTCGATGCGCAACCGTTGGATGCCTGCGTGGGTGGATGCCGTCGAGTATGGCAAGTTTGGTCGCGCGACCGTGACCGTGACCCTGTTTGGTGGCATGGACGCCTCCCTCTACGCTGATTTCAAGAAGGGCATCCCGGCTCTGATGAATGGAGTTGAGAATACCTTGAAGCATACCGAAGGGGGGACCGCTGGGCCCTCGCAAATGGCGGCACGTGGGTCCATCCTCGACGTCACGAAGACAGCCGGAGAGGTTCCTCTCGGCAGCAGCGGCATTCAGATCCGTTATGAGACGGACATGATCACCGAAGGCATGCGCCCGTCCCGGATTGTCCGCATCCGCCCCTCGAACTGGCCAGATGCCCACATGCCTCGGGAGGAATACCTCGACAGTGGGAAGTTTAGTCTTGAAGACCGCTTCCCGACGCCTGCCATCTTTCCCAAGTACTGATGCCTTTTGTTCTTGGTTCGAGATAGGTTGGGCGGCAAGTTGTGCTTTGTCAGGGGAGTTGTTGCCCCTGCATGAAGTCTGCGAAATTGCGAAAGAGCTCTCATGCTACTTGCTATAAGGGTTAAGCGGTGTTCCGCAGGTTTGTTGCGCCCCCAATTCTAAGATTGAAGCACCGCATCCAATGATGCTAACTGGCCGCTTTATGAACCACCGCATGCTTTGTCTCCTGCTGGCTGCCCTCCATTGGACCACGCCCGTCCATGCTGCCGCTGATCCCTCCCAGCTTACTCTGGCCTCCATCTTTACCGCCGAAGAGTTCAAAGAGGAAAAGCTGGAGACGCTGCTCTGGAGCAAGCTGGGAGCGTATTACTATTCCCTCGAATCAACCGGCAAGGACAAGGAGGGCAAAGACAAGCACGGCAAGGATCTCGTTCGATATGACTTGGCCACGGAGACGCGGACGATCATCGCCTCCGCGCAAACCCTGACGGCTCCAGGCGAGAAGAAGCCGCTGAGCGTGGACAGCTTCGAATTCTCGCCGGACGAGTCGCAGGTGCTGCTGTTTGCCAACACGCAGAAGGTGTGGCGCAAGAACACTCGTGGCGACTATTGGGTGCTGAATGTGGCGACCGGGGCGCTGCGCAAGCTCGGTGGTGACGCCGCGCCTGCGTCGCTGATGTTTGCCAAGTTTTCACCCGATGGCAGCCGCGTGGGCTATGTGCACAAGAACAACCTGCACCTGCAAAGTCTGGCGGACATGATGATCACTGCGCTGACGGCGGACGGCTGCGTCACTCTCATCAATGGCGGCTCCGACTGGGTGAACGAAGAAGAACTGGACTTGCGCGATGGCTTTCGCTGGAGCCCCGACAGCGCGAGCCTCTTGTTCTGGCAGTTTGATACCAAAGAGGTGAAACGCTTCACGCTGGTCAATCATGCGGATGCCCGCTATCCTCGCCTCACTTCCTTTCCTTATCCCAAAGCGGGTGAAAAGAACTCCGCCACGCGTCTCGGTGTGCTCTCTGCCACAGGTGGTGGTATCACATGGCTGAACGTGCCGGGAGATCCGCGTGAGCATTATCTGCCCCATGCGGAGTGGACTCCGGATGGCAAGGCCGTGCTGCTGCAGCAGTTCAACCGTCTGCAAAACACGCTGCATGTCATGCGCGCGGACCCTGCCACGGGAACGACGCAGATCGTGTTCACCGAGACGGACAAGGCCTGGGTGGACAACAAGAACACCATCCGCTGGATCGGTGATGATTTTCTCTGGCTCAGCGAGCGCAGCGGCTGGTGCCATGCGTACCGCGCCACCATGGCGGGTGACGTGACACCCATCACGCAGGGTGAGTTTGATGTCATTGACGTCAAGCAGGTCGATGCCAAGGGCGGATGGCTGTACTATTACGCCTCTCCCGCCAATGCCACGCAGCGGTATCTTTATCGCATCCGTCTCACTGGCGGCGAGCCGCAGCGGCTCTCGCCTGTCGATCAGTCGGGCACTCACGGCTACGACATTTCGGAGGATGCGCAGTGGGCCGTGCATACACATTCCAGCGCTATCTCTCCACCTGTGATTCAACTGGTGTCCCTGCCAGATCACAAAACGATTCGTGTTCTCAAGTCCCAGACGAAGCTGATTGAAAAACTGGCCGCGCTCAAGCTGCCGAAGGTCGAGTTCTTGCGCGTGGACATTGGCGGTGGCATCGCATGCGACGCTGTCTGCATCACCGCACAGGATATTGATAAATCGCGCACGCACCCGCTGCTCATGCATGTCTATGGCGAGCCGGCCGGGCAGACCGTTCGCGATGCCTGGAGTGGTCAGCGCGGACTCTGGCACTGGATGCTGGCGCAGCAGGGCTATGTGGTCGCCAGTGTGGATACGCGCGGCACTCCCAGCCCGCGCGGACGTGACTGGCGCAAGAGCATCCATCTCAAGCTCGGTATTATGAACTCGCAGGAAGAGGCGGAGGCCACGAAGGCATTGCTGTCGCGTTTTCCTTTTCTTGACCCGCAGCGTGTGGGCATCTGGGGCTGGAGTGGTGGTGGCAGCAGCAGTCTCGATGCCATCTTCCGCTACCCGGATCTTTATCAAACCGCCATCGCAGTGGCACCCGTGCCAGACCGCCAGCTCTATGACACCATCTACGAGGAACGCTACATGGGGCTGCCCAAAGACAATGCGGAAGGGTATCGACTCGGCTCCCCCATCACCCATGCGGCTGCATTGAAAGGGAATCTGCTCATCGTTCACGGCACGGGCGATGACAATGTGCATTACCAAGGTACAGAGAAGCTCATCAACGAACTCATCGCGCAGAACAAACGCTTCACCGTCATGCCCTATCCGAATCGTGACCACGCCATCAACACGGGCAAAGGCACCCAGCGTCATCTGTATGAGTTGATGACAAACTACCTGCATCAACACCTGCCGCTGCGCTGACTTTCGCAGGACACATCCGTGAAGAGCTTTGAGGTGACGGCGCGCAGCTTAGCCAAAGCCAGCCACCTCTTGAATCGCGCAGTCCAGAAGAAGGTTGAATGTTCAAGGGGCAATGCTGAATGTGAATGATGAATGAGATTCCTTCACGCAATGCTCTGCTGCCTCGGATGACTGCGTTCGTCATGACGGCGCTGCTGGTCTTTTTAAGCAGTTGCATGCAGGAGCAGCATGCAGATCCAGGCTCAACCTTTCACAAAGGACTTCAGCGGGATGCGTGGAGAACTCTGGCCAGCTACGATGCGGCAGTGCTGAAGCATCGCGAGAGATTGCAGCGAGAAGTCCCGCCCGCTTATTGGGATCCGGGCATCCAGCGCCTTAATCCGCTGAAGGTCTACACGCACCGGGGAAATCTCGTCGTCGTCCAGCGCGTGACTGATGGCGTGGAGCAGGGGAAATACATCGATCTGCCGGTGGCTCCGTTTCATCCCAAGTCCGCATGGTTTTCTCACAAGCATGCGGTGGAAGGCTTTGTCTTCCGCCCAGCTGTTGGAACCGGGGCGTTGAATTATTCGCGCACGCTGCCAGCGGTGCCACATTACGGGCGCTGAAGGGCTGGTGGCCGGGAAGGTAAAGCAGACAAAAAATCCATTTCTCATGAGCACCTACAAAGAAATTTGGGCGGAAGAATTGCGGGGTCTCCTGAAGGAGTGTTTCGAGAAAGAGCCGATCCCTGCACGGCAGAGCCTCACGCCGTTGCAGGAGATGCAGTGCCGCATTCTCGGCGGGCACCTTTTGAACTGGCTCGACAACTGGGGGCCTCAGCTCATTATGGAGCGGAATGTTCTTGCGCACATGCGTCCTCCTGAAGAAATGCCGGAGGACAAGGAACCCATCATTGTTTTTGTCATGGATGAGCCTGGCCTGGTGGCCGCCCGGGAGATCATCCGGGATACTAGCGGAAGGTTGGTCTATGTCCGGAAGACGGATTTTGACTTCTGCATGGCGATCAACCCTGACCCGGGGTATGTCTGCCATTGCGTGCTGGAGTCGCGCTTCATCGAGGAAGGTGAGCAAGGAGTGGACCACAAGGCGCTACGCGAGCGGTTTAGCCTGGACGCGGCAACCCCCATCGGCGTGCACTATGACTGCTCCACCATGGGGCCGCTGTTTGCCCGGGGCGGTCTTCACCTGTGGGCCTTCACCGGGGACGGCCCCAAGCTCATCGAAGAAGCCTTCGAGAGCTGGGTTTCCTGATCAGAGTTTGTGAGCGCCTGTCGCTATCAAGACAGCCCCGCTTCGGCCAGACGCTCTTTCAGATCGCTGGCCAGCAGGGCCTGGAGGATGCCTTCAACGCGGCCTTCCATGAACTGATCCAGGTTGTACAGCGTCAGCTCGATGCGGTGGTCGGTCACGCGGTTCTGCGGGTAGTTGTAGGTGCGGATCTTTTCTTCGCGGCCGCCGCTGCCGATGAGGCTTTTGCGGTTGGCGGAGTACTTGGCGGCTTCCTCCTGCTGCTTCCTTTCCAGCAGGCGAGAGCGCAGAATGCTGAGGGCCTTTTCCTTGTTCTTGATCTGGCTGCGTCCGTCCTGACAGCGGACGATGGTGCCGGTGGGGATGTGGAGCACCTGCACGGCGGAGTCGGTCGTGTTCACGCCCTGACCGCCCGCGCCGGAAGAGCGGCAGACTTCGATGCGGACTTCGTCGGACTTGAGTTCGAAATCGACTTCCTCGGCCTCGGGCATCACGGCCACGGTGGCGGCGGAGGTGTGGATGCGGCCCTGCGCTTCGGTGGCCGGCACGCGCTGCACGCGGTGCACACCGCTTTCGTATTTCATGACGCGGTACACGTCTTCACCGCTGATCTTGACGATGACTTCCTTGAACCCGCCGACTTCGGAGGGGCTGGTGTCGAGGGATTCAATTTTCCAGCCACGGCCTTCCGCAAAGCGCGAGTACATGCGCAGCAGATCGGCGGCAAACAGGGATGCTTCATCACCGCCGGTGCCCGCGCGGATTTCGAGAATGATGTCACGTCCTTCGAGCGGATCGGGCGGCAGGATGGATTCTTGAATGGCTTTTTCGAGATCGACGAGGCGCTGCTCCAGCATGGGGATTTCCGCAGCGGCCATCTCGGCGAATTCCTTGTCCTCCTGCGACTTGGCCATGACGCGGCTCTCGGCGAGTTCGACCTGGGTTTTTTCAAACGAGTCCCAACTCGTGAGCAGGTTTTGCAGGCTGCGGTGTTCGCGCAGCAGGTCGCCCGCCTTCTTGGCATCGTCGTAGAAATTCGGGCGTCCGATGACGTCTTCGAGGTCAGCGAAGCGGGTGCGTTTACCGGCGATGACGCCTGAGTAGTCCATGTGGGGAAGAGAGAAGAGAGAGCAGAGACAAAAAGAAAACGGTGCCCAGCACGAGGCATGGACACCGTTTGACTAAAAGCAGGGGGCTGTGAGCTAGGCTTCGGCAGCAACTTCGGCGGCAGGAGCAGGCGCGGCGGATTCGAGCTTCGGAGCAGTGCGGCGGGCGCGGACGGAACCGTAGCGCTGGGCGAACTTGTCCACACGGCCGGCGGTATCGATGAAGCGCTGTTCACCGGTGAAATACGGGTGGCAGGCGGAGCAGATGCCGATACGGAGGTTTGGCACGGTCGAGATCGTGTTGTACACGGCACCGCAGGTGCAGGTGATCGTCGTCTCGGAGGTCTTGGGATGGATGTTTTCTTTCATGGTGGTGGGGAACCACGTGGTCAGGCGAGGCGCGGAATGCAGCTTTCGCCGGGGCGTGGGGCAGGGATGTTAATGGATTTTGAGGGATGGTCAAGGGGCAGTGAATGGGGAATACAGGGCGGAAGGCGGTCAAGGTGGTGATAGCAACGCCCCGCGCGCCGCGTTACCGCGCACACCATGATCCACCGACTTTGTCTCCTCTTCGTTCTCGTAGGTTTTGCGCAACTCCATGCGGCGGCGCCGAATGTGGTGGTGATGCTGGCGGATGATTCGGGGTGGGGGGATTATTCGATCCATGGAAACACGAACCTGAAAACGCCGAACATTGATTCGCTGGCGAAGGCGGGGGCGCGGTTTGACCGGTTCTTTGTCTGTGCGCTCTGTGCGCCGACGCGGGGCGAGTTTCTCACGGGACGGTATCATTCACGCGGTGGGGTGCTGGGAGTCTCCACAGGATTAGAGCGGCTGAACACGGACGAGAAGACCATCGCGGACAGCTTTCTGGCTTCGGGGTATGCCACGGGTGCGTTTGGGAAATGGCACAATGGCAGCCAGTGGCCGTACCACCCGAATGCGCGCGGATTTCAAGAATACGTGGGCTACACGGCAGGCCACTGGGGCGAGTATTTTGACCCGCCGCTGGAGCGCAATGGGAAGATGTTCCGAGCCAAGGGATTCATCGTGGATGTGCTGGTGGGGAAGGCGCTGGAGTTCATCGAAACCAATCGGGAGAATCCGTTTTTCTGCTACATCCCGCTGACCACGCCGCACTCGCCTTTCAGCGTGCCGGACGAGCATTGGGACAAGTTCAAAGATTCCCCGGTAACGATGCGCGGTGCGGAAGGTGAGAAGGAAGATCTCGCCGTGAGCCGCACGGTGCTGGCGATGATGGACAACATCGACATGAATGTGGGACGGGTGCTGAAGAAACTCGATGATTTGAAACTGAGCGAAAACACCATCGTGGTCTATTTCAGTGACAACGGCCCCAACAGCTTCCGCTGGAATGGTGGAATGAAGGGCAAGAAGGGCGTCACGGATGAAGGCGGGGTGCGCTCCGCGCTGTTCATGCGCTGGCCGGGCAGAATCAAGGAAGGCGGCACGATCACGCCGATTGCCGGGGCGATCGATCTGCTGCCGACGCTGACAGCACTCGCGGGTGTGAAAACGGTGAGCACCAAGCCGCTGGACGGCTGGGATTTTTCCAAGCTGCTGCTCGGCGGCGAATGGAAGCGCGGGCCGCGCGAACTCATGAATTACAATGGAGGCAAGCTCAGCGTGCGTTCGCAGACCCATCGCCTCGATGCGAATGGAGTGTTGTTTGACATGGTGGCGGACCCGAATCAGACGCAGGACGTCACCGCCGCGCAGCCGCAGATCGCTGCCGAACTCGCCGCCAAGGCCACGGAATGGCACCAGGAGGTGTTTGGGAAGCCGTATGTGCCCGCCCCAGCCGGTGGCAAGGGGAAGGGGCAGGGGAAAGCGAAGGGAAAAAAACCGGGTGCGGAGCCGTTCGCGGATGACCGGCCTTACCCGGTGGGGTACACCGAGTTTCCCATCACCATGCTGCCTGCCCGCGATGGCATCCCGCATGGTGAGGTTAAACGCAGTTCCGGAGCGCCGAACTGCTCCTACTTCGTGAACTGGAAGACCAAGGAGGATGCCATGAGCTGGGACATCGAAGTTCACACGGCAGGAGAATATGAGGTGAGCATTGATTACGCCTGCCCGGAGGCGGATGCCGGGGCGACGGTGGAGCTGAGTTTCGACGGGGCCAAAACGACAGGCAAAGTGACTCCCGGCTGGTATCCGCGTCTGCTGGATGATCAGGACCGTGCCTCGCGCAAAGGTGAGAGCTACATGCGCGACTTTCACAGCCTGCCACTCGGCATGATTAAGCTGCCTGCCAAGCGTGGCCAGCTCACCTTGCGTGCACTGGAGATTCCAGGTGAGACGGTCATGGAAGTGCGGCGTGTGACGCTGACCCTCAAGACAAAGTAATTCATGGCATGAATCCTGATGTTGAAATAAAATTCCTATCAAGGAGAATCTCCAAACCAACCACTTCATGAAATTGACCCGCGCCTTTTTTCTCGCTCTTGCCCCGTTGTTTCTCGCTGCCTGTGGCTCCATCGCCCCCGCTCCAGCAAGTAATACAGGGATCGTGATCGGTCCCAACGAAATCCGCGAGTGCGGGCAGGGGAAGGTGCAGTTTCCAACCGGGGTGTACACAGCGCAGGTGGTCTCTGAAAAAGGCACCTATTACCTGGCACCTGAACGCATCCGTACCAAGGGGGTGCTGATGGGGCGTGCCGAGCGCGGGGGCATTTTTGTATCCAATGCACCGGGCAACCCGCAGGCCGCGTGGTTTGGTGATCTGAGTGAAAACACGGAAGAAAAGCCCAGCACGCTGTTTGCGGCCATCGGTGTCAGCGAACCGAAATTGTGGCCCTACACGCCAAAGATTCCATTCCAGGTGAAAAAGTAATTCCTGCGTACTTTGACTGCCCCCCCTCAAGTGGAGGGTTTAATCGTAAGTACTTTGTCATCCCGGCCAGTTTTCGTTGCGCAAAACGTTATAAAAACTATAATTTGAGGCGTTATGAACCGTCGTCTCATCACTTGGTCAGTCGCCTCCGCCGTCCTGCTGGCGGGGGGGGCTGTCGCGATGAATGAGGGCTGGCTGAATGGTTGGGAAATGCGGTTTGGCGAGTTGATGACCAGCCCCGGTGCCCAGTATAGCGCAGCCAAATTCCGCCTCGACCTGGTGGAGCAGTTCAATTATTCGCGCATGGCGGAGAAAACTCCGACGCTGCGGGTGGATCCTGAAATGGAAGCCTGGCTGGACAAGGAATTTCCCAAAATCGACACGTCCGACCTCAACAAAATCACCGAGCTGGTGCAGGAGGGAATGCCACGCTACTACCGGGTTTCGGTCTGTTCTGCCAGCAGTCCGAGTCTGCGCGAGCTGCTGCAACGCTTCCATGATTTCTCGCATCGTGCGCAGCCGGAGATGACGCACATGGCCATCGCCATCCGCCCACGGGCCAGCGGGCTGATGCATGAGGCCCTGCTGGTGCTGGGCCAGCGCCTGCGTGATTTCACGCCGGAAGCACTCTCCGAATCTGGCGATGAGCCGTTTTTCAGCACGTGCGTCCATTGCAAGCAGCCGCATTTCATGAAGCTCTCACGGGCGCAGCGCAGCATGGCGCTCGAGTGCCCGAAGTGCCACCGCAAGTATGCCGTGATCGCGGCGGATAGCGCGGGCCGGTTCCACTATGTGAACGAGTTTCTGACCGGTTACGCCCCACCGGCGGTGTTTGCGAAAAATCAGTCGCGTGTGCAGCAGCTCTTCACCATTTGGTCCGCCGTTCACGCAAACTGCCGCTACACCAATGACCCCGGCGCCAAGGCGGGCAGCAGCTTTGCCAAGCCGGAGCAGACGGACTGCTGGCAGTTTGCGGATGAAACACAGCGTCTGCAGCGGGGTGACTGCGAGGATTCCTCCATCTATCTGGCAGACTGGCTGATGTCACGCGGGTTCCAAGTGCGGGTGGCGCTGGGACGCTACGGCGATCTTGGCGGGCATGCCTGGTGCGTGGTGAAGATCGAGGACAAAGAGTACCTGCTGGAATCGACGGAAAGCCGCCCTGACCCGAGCGATCCACCTCTCGCCAGCCGCGTGGGCAGCCGTTACGTGCCTGAAGTGCTGTTTGACCGCTTTGCCATCTATGTGCCCACAAGTGCCAACCGGGCTTGGAAGGGCGACTACTGGTCTGCCAATACTTGGACGCGTGTCGAGCCACGAGCCGAACTGGGCGGCGATCCCATCCTGGCGCGCGCTCCCATTGGAACGGTGGTTAAATTAGGGATGCAGAATCTTCTCGAAGCAGCTGCATCGGCGGATGCCAGCCGCCTCGCCCGCACGACATTCGCCAGCCCTGCTTCTCCCACGTTTCTCAATATGGGTGACATTCCAGCAGGATCGAAAGACTGGCGGCAGTCCATGGTGCCGCTGCGTGCGCCTTAATCCTTCTTCGCTTGCGAGCTCCGAAGTACAAGGGGCGGTAAAATAAGCCGCTTTCACGGCTGCTCCAGCACGAGGCGGAAACCGGCAACGAATACCTTGTCGGGTGCTGAGGATGTGCGGTAGGACGGATGCGACTTGTAGCGCGTGATTTCTTCGTAATTGCTGCCGCGAATGAGGCGGGCCTGGCGCGCGTTGTTGAACCAGTCCTCACACCATTCGGAAACGTTGCCCGCAAGATCGTAGAATCCGAGTTTGCTTGGTTTAAAGCTCATCACCGGGGCTGTGGTGGCAAATCCATCGTCGTACAGCGCCAGATATTTGTCCGAGGGCTTAGACGCCCTCAGGGCATGGAGGCTGACATCTCCGATGTTTGCACCATTGGGTGGAGGGGGCCAAACCTCACCCCAGGGGAAGGTGCCAGCTTCGGTCTTGGAGAGTTCCTCCAGGGTTGTGCCTGCGCCGCGTTTTTCATGAGAAGCGATGTCTGCAGCACGGCTCCATTCCTCATCAGTGGGCAGACGGTATTTCTTCCCTTCTTTCTGACTGAGCCAGGCGCAGAACGCCTGGGCCTCATCCCAACTGGTGATGACGGGATGGTCATCCCATCCCCAAAGCCCGCTGGCGAAGGCGCGTTGTTTGCCGTCTGGCAGCGGCGGCGCAGAAGCGATGTAGGGGGAGAAATCCTGCCAGCGGGTTTCATGCACGCACATGTGGATCTTGGTGCCGAGGACGGGGATGAAGACCATGCCGAGGCTGTTGACTCGGGTGCCGGGACGGTTGGTGGGGGACTGGGTTTTCATCGAGTCAGGCAGCCGGGCGGGCACCTCGCGGCCAAGCACCGCCACCTTGCAGCCGAGGTCGTAGGAAAGCTCTGCCTTGGTCGGGGCGCGGGGTGGGCCAATGCCAGATGAGGTGATCACCACCACCTGGCCGGGCTTGAGCGCTGCCTGCTGTTTGCTGTTCGCTTCCTCGATGATGGCACTGCCATCCAGAACGCCGACCGTGCAGGCTGAGCCGACATCTTGGACGTATTGCTGGTCCACGATAAAGAAGCGGCCGCCTGAGGTGGAGAAGATGAGGTTCGGATCAGGATCCCCAATGCGCTTGGTGGAATTGCCGCGCCATTTATTCTTCGTGCGGAACACGGCTCCACCACGTCTGGCGATCTCAGCAGCGTCTATATTGAGGAACATCAGGTTGGGGGAACTGATGTGCCGGTCGAAGGTTACTGTCATGCCCGTCTCGGATGTTTCAGGAAGGCGCAGCGAACTGCCCATCGTGATCATGCAGCCACCCACACCGTCGAACGAGATGACAGCATGGCTGGTGCGTAGATCGCCGACATCCAGACGTGTGCCGGGAGGCAGAGTCGTGGGCTGGAGGGGCTGGCCGGGAGCTGGTTGTGGAATGACGTTTGAGGTTCCGGAATCCGTCGTTTTACCGGTCGTGATTTTTCCTCGGAAGGAAGTGATCACAATCCCCGGCAGCGAGAGTACCTGGCCGGGAGATTGAGCTGAGACGAGGCCGTGCTGGGAGCACAGAGCGAGGCAGAGCAGGATGATATGGCTGATGGGGCGACGTGCGGAGAAAGTCTGGCGGGTGCGCATGAGAGAAATCAAAAAAGACATTCTGGAAATCAAGGCTGCTGGAGGACGATACGGAAGCCCACCGTCATGTCCTCGGGCGGAGCGGGTTTGCGGTAGGAGGATGAGAGGCGTTGCCGCAAGCTGTCAAAGTACACGGTGCCACGCGCCACGCGTGTGCTGCGCTGTGCATCGTGCCAGTCGGCGCACCACTCCGCCACATTGCCCGCGAGGTCGTAAATTCCGAGCTTGCTGGGGGTGAAGCTCATCACGGGCGCCGTTTCTGCGAAACCATCGTCGTAGTCGTTGAATCTAAAGCTTTCCTCGTCCTCCATGACCGGAGCGGCCAGGTTATAGCTGAGATCGCCGATATTGGCGCAGCCAGGTGGCGGCGGCCATGCGTCTCCCCATGGGTAGCTTTTAAGCTCATTTTTGGACAGTTCCGCCGGCGTGGTCTGCGGTGTACGTTTTTCTTTTCCACCGATGCCAGCGGCGAAACTCCATTCTTCATCGGTGGGGAGACGATATTTTTTTCCTTCCTTCTGGCTGAGCCAGACGCAGAAGGCCTGAGCCTCGTCCCAGCTCGTGGTCACAGGATGGTCGTCCCAACCCCAGAGTCCGTGTGCCAGGCCGCGCGGTTTTCCATCTGGCAGGGGCGGGACAGCGGCGGCATAGGCCGCGAAGTCCTGCCAGCGTGTCTCGTGAACACACATGCGCACCTTGGTGCCGGGCACAGGAACAAAGACCATGCCGAGGCTGTTGACCTGGGTCCCTGGCAGGCTGGTGGAAGCGCTGGTTTTCATGGTGGCAGGGAGGCGCGCTGGCACATCGCGTCCGAGCACGGCCAGCTTGCAGCCGATGTCATAGGACTGCTCCCCCTTGGTCAGTGGGCGTGGTTTATGGATGCCTGACATCGTGGCCATCACTGCGCTGCCCGCCTTGACCTCCACCTGCTGTTTGCTGGTGAGTTCTTGAACGGATACGGTTCCCTCAAGAACACCCACCGTGTACACAAAAAGGTATTTGCTGCCATTTGGCTGCATGCCGTGTGGGTGGATGAAAAAGCGGGCTCCAGTGGTGGACAGCGCCACCTTTGGCCTCAGACCATTGTCGTAGACGGGCAGCGCTTGCTTGAGGGAAAACACCTTGCCGCCATGTGCCGCCATCTTGGCTGCTTCGATGTTGAATAACACGCGCCCCGAAGCTGTCAGGGTGACATCTTCCAGCGGAGAATTGCTTCCAGGTGGTGCCGCAATCCAGCCACTGGTGATGAAACAGCCGCCGACCCCCGGCAGGGAGACCAGCGCGTGCTGAATGCCGTCAGGTGTTGCATCTGGTATCACATATTCCTTGCCGTCGCTGCCGCGATAACTCCGCATTAATGAACGGAGCTTGGTGCCAGCAGGCAGCTTGACGGGGAGAAATGGCCCTGTCGGAGGAGGATTCAGTTCAGCGTCGGGTTTTGTTTCGGGTGGGGCAGGGCTTTTTTTCCAAAGCCCGTGTTTGCCTCGGATCGACGTGATGACGGTCTCTGGCAGGGTGAGCACTGGAGAGGAGGTTTGAGCACACGCGGGGGCGTGGGAGAAACAGATGCCAAGGCCGCACAAGATTGCGGACGCGGACAACAGGCGGCACGTGGGAGAAGCGGGATTCACGATAAAGGCGGGTGAGAGTGATGAGTCATCTAAGGCGTGGTTTCCATGACGATGCGGAAACCCCTGTCAGGTGCCGAAGTGGAGGAAACGCTGGAGGACTCTTTCGCAGAACGCAGTGACTTTTCCGCATCGTGCAGGAAGGAGGCACCACGATCGACCATGGGTGGGAAGTCACTGAACGCGGCGGCGGCTGGATCTCCCGCGTGGGTCATTTCCCAGACATTGCCACCGAGGTCGTAAATCCCGAAGCCGTTGGGTTTAAAGCTCATCACGGGGGCGGTGGTGGGAAAGCCGTCATCATAGCCGGAGAGATAGGGGTCGGTGGGGCGCAGCTTGTGGTAGCTTTCGTCACTGAAGTTGCCGACTCCTTGCGGGGGAGGCCAGGCATCGCCCCATGGAAACTCCGCCTTGCCACCCGCGTTGGCAGCCAGACTCCACTCCTCCTTGGTGGGGAGCCGATATTTTTTCCCTTCCTTCTGGCTGAGCCAGGCGCAGAACTGCACCGCTTGCTTGGGCGTCACCTGAGTGACCGGGTGCTCGTCTTTGCGCGCGGTGATTTCAATGCCACTGTAGCTCTGATTCTTCCAAATGCCGGTGATCGATTTCGCTTCGTTCGCATAAGCGGCGAAGTCGCGGTGACGGGTTTCATGGGTGCAGAAGAGCACGCGGGTGCCAGGAACGGGCACAAACTTCATGCCAAGGCTGTTGTTCAAGCTGGTCGCCAGGGTCTGAGGCTTCGCCGCAGGGGTGAAAGTGGCGGCGAGCAGGCGGCTCTCTTCTGACAAACTGCCCAGGGGCACTGGCACCTCTTTACCGTTCATGCGGAGGGTGAGGGTGGTATCATCCACCCGCACGAACTGTGCGGTGATGCGGCGGCCATTGCGGTCGGTCCACGAAGGCAAGGCTCCTGCAGCCACTGAGGCAGTGGGCACGGGCGGTTTCGCCGGAGTCATGAGTGATGCGATTTCGTTGTCGCTTAAAATGCGTTTATAAACCTGAACCTCATCCACTGCGCCCTTCAGAGTATCGGTGGTGCTGAGATTGACAAAGGTCAGATATTTGTCGCCAGCGGATGCGTTGTCCAGCCTTGCCGGCACAGGGACGGATTTGATCGGGCGTCCGTCCACATGGATCTGGATCGGACCGGATTTCAGATTGCCGGAGACGGCCAGGACGAAGGGCTTTTTCATCGGAACGTTGGCGTTGTAAACCCCGACTTGGTGCCTCCCATTGGCCATGCTGAGTTCCAGGCTTCCTCCCGGCAGGGTTTTGACCGCCAGCCAGCGTGTGACGCCCCCCACGAGAAGCGCGTCCTCTAAGCGGTCATGGCGCAATTTGAGAACGATGGTGAACTGCTCGTCCTGAAACTCCGTGCATGTCAGCAACGGACGATCCTCCACGGCTCCCAGATGTTTATAGTCCCCGTCCACCAGCAGTTCTCCATCTTCCACCTTCGCTCCTTTTCCGCTTCCGGGCGTCAAGCCGTCATTGAAATCAAAGCGGTGAACCAATGAGAGTTTGAGCGGGTCTGGCGGGGCGGCGGCAGGAGGGGGCATGACGGCCGGCATCACCGGAGCGATGGTGGCTGCGGCTACCGTTTCAGGCTGCCAGACTTTGATGCGCCTGAGCCATACCTCGAAGGACGGCTCAGGCGTGGAGAGAAACAGCGTGAGGGAATGCGGTTTTTGCAAGCCAGCGGTGGAGGCGTCCGCCACGTGACGGTCATTGATGAACAGACGCATCTGCTCGCCGGTGACTTCCATGCGCAGCTTGTTCCAATCACCGCCCGCCGCGCTGGCCGCAGTGGTCGTGGCTCGCAGCAAGGGGGCATCGTCGTAGCGATAGATCTCGGCTTTGCCTGCTGCATCCGTGCTAGCACCGATCCACGGCATCTTGGGATGCACCAGGCCGATCCCCCATTTCCCGGCGGCCTCACGCGGCACGCGAAACTCCGCTTCGCAGACAAAATCATCGAGTTTCAAAGCCCGCAGCGCGGCGGGCCCCGCCCACCACAGGGCACTTGACTTGGCGGTCATGCGGTAGCTTTGGTTCTCCCAGCGGGTATGCAGATTGGACGTTTGGGAGTCTGGAAAC
Source organism: Verrucomicrobiaceae bacterium UBA7681 (assembly GCA_002482965.1). GTDB lineage: Bacteria > Verrucomicrobiota > Verrucomicrobiia > Verrucomicrobiales > Verrucomicrobiaceae > Prosthecobacter. Next base: position 77,520 of record DLGZ01000079.1, read on the forward strand.
GCCGCCTGTTTCTGCTGGAAGTCGGCGTCCACGACGAGTTTCATGGCTTGGGTGCTGGCAGGTACGGGAGGTGGCGGTGTTGCGGAGCTTTTAACCGCGACCAAGGCGGCGTCGCGTTCTTTTTCAGAGAGGCCGTCCAAGGGCATCACTTCGAAGCTTAGGATGGCAGTCCCCTTGTCCAGATTGAAACCAACACAACCTGTGTCATACCCGGTTGTTTTTCCCTCGACGAGCGCTTTGCCATCTTTGCTGATGACGTACCGATCTCCCACGGCCAAGAGTTGCAGTTCGAAGGCTTTTTCGCGGGCAAATGAAGACTCGGATTTGGCTTTGGCGAACACACCGTAACCATTCGGGCGATGATTCCTCAGCAGAACATTGTAATCAAAAAACAAAGCCGAAATGTACTGGGACGATCCGGGTGATTTGCGGCGGATGATGATTTGGGGAACAGAGGTCCAGGTGCCAGAGCCAAATCTGGCGCGGACCACACAGTCTTTGAAAACTGCGGTTGAAGTGGCCGTGACAGTCGATGTCGCACGGTAGCCCGCCATGTTAGAGCCGCCGTTGGCAGGCTCACGAACCAGCCCTGCTGTGGAGATGAGTTTCTTCTCGAACAAATCATGCCACACGCCGGGCGCGAGTTGTGAAGAAGGAATGCTGATGGCGGGTGGCGGCGGTGATGTGCGGAGCGCCTGAGTCTGGGCAATCGCGGCCGTATCAGGAGGGAGCTCACGCCATTCCAAATCCTTGAACTCCACTTCCCTGAAGGGATGAAGGGCCACGACATTCCCCGGCAGGCTGATGTTCCGGACATCCTGCATTACTTTGCCATCGACAAGAACCTCGAGGCGGCTTTCGAATGATCGCAGCTCGATTTCGTACTCCTGTCCTTCAGGCGTTTCAAAAAAAGCAGGTGGTCCCGAAGATTTGTACTTCTGTGGTTCGACGATGCCATCGCTGGTGGTGACGAGAGTTTCGATCCACCCGCCGAACATGCGTGTTTTTCCATCAGTGTCCGGGCCGATTCGAAGCGTGTGGCCGTAGGCGTCGTTGTCTGCCGTCTCACTCCAACGTGCAACAAGGCGGAGGCTGTGGCCGCGGGCTTTCATTCGGAGGGCCACATTCTTGGCATCCAGAACGGGAGCGAAGCCTCTCTGCATGAGCTTCCAGCCTGGAGTCGTAGCATCAGTGATTTTCAGACGCTTGATGACTTCAGGTTTGTCCTTGAGCAGGGGTTTCCAGTCACCGGGTGCCGTTATGATCACAGATGGCTCATCCTTGGTTGTTCCAGCGACTGTTTGAGAAGGTTCTGATCCAGGTGGCTTGTCCAGCCAAAGCCAGAGCGCCAGTCCGCTCATCACTACAATGGCTGCCCACAGCAGCGGGGAACCACGCTTTTCGACCCGGATGTCCGCCTGGGCGACCGGGGGGCGATAATAGCCTTGGTTTCCTGCGGGAGCCTGCGGCCTGGCCGCCGTTGGCAGGGCGGCGGCCGCTTGTTGATCCCCAGCGCTCACCTTCACCACCGGCTGCGTGAGGATGCCGTCGAGGTCACGCCGCAGTTCAGCAGTGCTTTGATAACGAATGTCGCGGTCATCCCGCAGCGCCTTGGCGATGATGCCATCAAAACGTGGGTCGAGTCCGGACACCTGCATTGAGGGCAGCTCGAACATGCCCTGTGGCAGCCTGCCGGTGAGCATGAAGTAGAGCATCACACCCACTGCATAAATGTCGGAACGATGATCCACACTGCTGCCGAGCATCAGCGCCTCGGGTGCCATGTAGTGCAGCGTGCCCATCGCCATGCCGCTGCGTGTCAAGCCGGACTCGCCTGCCTTGCTCATCTTCGCGAGGCCGAAGTCCGCCACTTTCACGACGCCGTCGTAGCCGACCATGATGTTGGCCGGTTTGATGTCGCGATGGATGATGCCGCGCTCGTGGGCGTATTTTAGGGCGTCGCACACATGCGCGGTGATGGCCATCGCATGTTCGGAGTGCAGACGTTTCTGCTCAGAAACCATTTTTTGCACGTCGGTGCCTTCAATGAATTCCATGACAATGTAGAGCAAGCCATCAGCCGTTTCGCCCGAATCATACACTGCGACGATCCCTGGATGACTGAGCTTCGCCATTGCCCGGGCTTCGTTTTTAAAGCGCTCGCTGAAATTGCTCCCGTCATCCTCTTCATCGATGCCTGGTGGCAGAATTTTGATGGCGACAGGACGGTCGAGGTTTTTCTGGGTTCCTCTGTAAACCGCGCCCATGCCTCCCCGGCCCAGCAGAGTGGTGATCGCATACTGTGGCAGCATGATCTGGAGTTGCTCAGGCGTAGGCAGTTGCCAGCCTTTGGCTTTGACCGAAGAACTTGCTGACTTTAGCGATGGCGGCGACTTTGGCTCAGAATCATCTGTCATTGTTGAGCAGGTGGATTTTGCAGGCTACCTAGCATTTGGCTGCATTTGCGCTAGTATTTCCAACTGATTTGTCTCCTTTAGTCCGGCTTTTTTCCTATGGTCCCAGAATGATTTGGTGCCGATTCCGACATTCAGATACGCCAAATCTTCACTGGGGGAATGATCTTTCTTCGGAGGACGAGACGGGAGCCCAATGGATAGGGACGATTCTCACCTCGCTTGATCTCTTCATGTGTTGACGCCCTGTCATGCAGCATCCAGCATGATGACCTCATGCTCGCCAGCATTGCCATCCTTACGCTGTTCGGCATCCTGCTCATCATGCTGGAAACCTTCCTGCCCGGTGGGGTGGCTGGCGTCCTAGGCACGATTGCCATCTTCATCTCCATCTGGCTTGCCTTGAGCTCTGAGGAGCTGGCGGGCTGGAGTTCTGGCCAGCGGATGGGGCTTGCGCTGGGCATCGTGGTGTTTTCAGTGGCGGTGTTGATCGTCTGGCTGCGCTGGTTTGCCGTGAAATTTTTCCGCCGTGCCCTGACCCTCACCACGGTCATTGAGACCCCGCCTGCTGTCGGCGCCGCACCGGGCACCCAAGGGATTGCGCTCACGGAACTGCGTCCGCTGGGGCGTGCAGAAATCGACGGCCAGCGCTACGAAGTGCGCTGTCAGAACGGCCTCGCGGCAGCGGGGACTCGTATCGAGGTGATTGCGGCGGAACCCGGCAATCTTCTGGTGCGCATCCTCTGAACCACTCTTTTTTTCCAACCCACATACCACCCACTTATGTCCACACTCGAAATATTCCTCATCGGCGGTGTCATCATCGTCGCACTTGTCCTGTTCCTGATGGTTGCGAAGTTTTTCAATCTCTGGCTGCGTGCGCGGATCGCCAATGCGCCCGTGAGCTTTCCCACACTGCTGGCCATGTGGCTGCGGGGCGTGCCCAATGCGATGATCGTAGATACGCGCATCACGGCTGCCAAAGCCGGCATCCCCATCGGCACCGATCAGCTTGAGGCGCATTTCCTCGCCGGGGGTGAAGTGACGCACGTCGTGCTCTCCTTGATCGCAGCCGACAAGGCAGGCATCCCGCTCGATTTCAACCGCGCCTGCGCCATCGACCTCGCTTGTAAAGGCACCGGCAAAACGGTGCTCGAAGCGGTGCGCACCAGCATCAATCCCAAGGTCATTGACTGTCCGCATTCCGACATGGGGCGTGGCGGTAAAATCGACGCCGTCGCCAAGGATGGCATCTCCCTGCGTGTCCGTGCGCGGGTGACGGTGCGGACCAATCTCGACCGCTTCGTCGGTGGTGCCACGGAGGACACCGTCATCGCCCGTGTCGGTGAAGGCATCGTCACCTGCATCGGCTCCTCGGCATCCTACAAGGACGTGCTCGAAAATCCCGACGCCATCTCCAAGCTGGTCCTGCACAAAGGCGTGGACTCTGGCACCGCCTTTGAAATCCTTTCCATCGACATCGCTGACATCGACGTCGGCGAAAACGTCGGAGCGAAGCTCCAGACCGAGCAGGCCGAGGCCGACAAGAAGATCGCGCAGGCCATGGCCGAAATGCGCCGTGCCGCCGCCGTGGCGCTGGAGCAGGAAATGTCTGCCCGTACCCAGGAAATGCGCGCACGCGTGGTGGAAGCCGAGGCGCAGGTGCCGCTCGCGATTGCCGAAGCCTTCCGCAATGGCCAGCTCGGAGTCATGGACTACGCCAAATACAAAAACGTGCTCGCAGACACCGACATGCGCAGCAAGATCGCTGGAGAATCCTCCGGCGCGAAATAACCCTGTGAGCGTTGTTTTTGACCATGCATCCACTTCTGCTCAGCAGCGATTTCGATCCATTCCAGATGGCGATCATCGTCATCGCGGTCTTGGCGGGTTTCGTGAAATGGCTGTGGGAGAACTGGACGCAGAAGACCAGTGCACCGCCGCCGCCACCGGACCCCGAGGAGCAGCGCCGCCGTGAAGCCGCCTGGCGCAAGCAGACCGGCCAGTCATCTGCTCCTCCGCCATCCCTTCCGCCCGTGGTGACACCATCGGCGTGGGATGAACTGCGCAAGGCATGGAAAGAGCTGCAGGATACGGCCCAACCAGCCCCGGCGCCTCCTCGTCCGGCGCAGCAGACGCGCACACCGCCACCCCAGCGTCAGCAGCAGCCCCCGCCCCAGCGTCAGCAGCAGCTCCAACGCCAGCAGCAGCCCCCGCCCCAACGCCAGCAGCAACCTGTCCGCGCTCCGGCACCGCTGCCAACGGTGGCAGCAGTGCAGCCCCCGGCAGTGGTTTCCACGCCACCTGCGGTTGTCATATCCAGGTCCTCGGCTCCCGACGGGTCCATCCTGGCCAATTTACGCCAACTGCGCCGAGATCCCGCCCTCATGCGGCAGGCTATTTTGATGCAGGAGATACTTGGCCCGCCAAAAGCCTTGCAATCCTCCAACGATTTCGCTATCTAAGAGAACTCTTCTTTGAGACATGCCGGCGTGGTGAAATTGGTAGACGCGCTAGACTCAAAATCTTGTATCCGTGAGGATGTGTCGGTTCGAGTCCGACCGCCGGTACTCTAAGAAGCTACAGCGGGGGTTTGGAGGGGGCCAAAATAGCCCCCAAAAAAGAGGCGGCAAAAAACCTGATGGCAGTTTGATGGCAGTTTTTTAGTCCAATGTTTTTCGATGGCAGTCCTCGAAGGCAGTCCAATTCGGAACCCATTTCAAATCTGGACAGGGTGTTTTGAGGTCCGGCTATCCTTCAGTGGCTTCGGTGCGCCCAACAAAACCGGGATCCCAGCAGCGGTCGTTATGGAAAAGATCGGCCATGACTCTGAACAGATGAGTGAGCATTACACTCATGTCGGCAGCGAAGCACTCAAGAAGGCTGCTGAGTCCTTGCCAGGCCTGATCAAAGACACCGTCACCAGACCGTTTTAGGGCAAGGGGCGGAGGCGCATGAGCACTTTTTGCCGGAAGCGCTGCGGACATGAAAAGTTTTATTCACGATCTGCTTGCACATGTTCCACGCTGTTCCACACTGCCCGGATTCGTCCCAAGATGCTCTACGCCCTTAATAGCCCAACTCAAACCGCACTCAATGAGTGTGCAGGTCTTGGTTGCAAGCATCCGCCGAATTCCCTCAGTCCGAATTTAAGTTTATGAATTGGGTTCGGTTTCAAGGATACAATTCCTGAATTCCGAATCCTTCGACTGAAGTTGGTTTAGCAAATACCACTCAGTCGGTCTCGAGTAGAAAACAAAGAATCGACTTTGTCATATTCTACCGAGTAAGCGCAAATCTCGAAAAGAGATATGACAGCGCAAATGGTCACTCGGTGATCATCAGAAAGCCAAAACACTAAGGCTTTCAGAAAACCCCTCAGAGGACAACCGCGGCCCCACCATGCCCCTCAATCTCCCGCCAAAACCAGCCCAAATTCCAAAAATGTCCAATCGCTCAGAAAAATGAATCATACCCTCACGAAATCCGAATCCGTCACTGCCAAGTCCCAAGGCCACAAGCAAACCGGCCCAGCTGCGGACGACTCGGACGACCTTTTGAACAAAAACGTCCCCGAAATTCCGCCCTCTGTGATTCCAGATGGACCCTATGGGGCAATCGTGTTCGTCGATGGCAGTCACGTCGTGGTCAATCAACCCGCTATGGTTGCCGATTTCTGCGCGAATTGCGACTTCGGTTACGACCCAGAGAGCCAACACCACGTCCAGTTCTCAGAAAGCAGCGGCACATGGGAAAAGAAAAAACCGGAGCAGGCGATGTGGGCTATCACAGCCTACGTGATGCAACTCTCAGTCCGTCTCAAGCTGCCGGAACTGGTTGCGAAGTGCAAGCCGTCCTTCCTGAACAACATTCTGAAACTGGTAGAAGGCTATGCACCCCTTGGAAAACCACCGAGTCCATTTCTCATTCCAGTCGACAATGGGGTGATCGACACGTCATCGGGCGCGCTGGAATTTCGTCCCTTCCGGAAAGAAGATTTCTTCACATTCAAAAGCCATGTCCCCTACGTTCCTGACGCCAAGTGTCCCCGCTTTTTGGATGAGCTGATTCGTCCAGTCTTTGGCGAGGAGGATGAACATCTGCTCCAGCGCGATTTCGGCCGCCAGCTCCTCGCAGGTAACAAAGCACAGACCATCAGCCTCTTCACGGGCAAAGCCGGATCTGGAAAAAGCATTCTCATCTTGGTCCTGGAAGGCATCCTTGGGACTGGGAGGATCTCCCATCTCAGGAGTGACAAGCTGAGGGGAAATTTCGAGACGCACGCGTTCCATGGCAAATCCGTTCTCGTCGGCAAGGACGTTGACCCGGATTATCTGACGGCCAAAGGGGCCTCGACGATCAAATCTCTTACTGGCGGGGACTGGTTTGAGACGGAACAGAAGTATGGCGGAAAATTTGGCATGTATGGCAACTTCTATGTCAATGTCACCTCCAACAGTCGGCTTCTTATCGGGCTCAATGATGATCCGGATGCCTGGCGCCGCCGTCTGGTGCTTTACCACGTCAGCCGCCAAATCCCTCCTCAACGCGTCCCGCACTTCGAAGAGGTGCTGCTCCGTGAAGAAGGCTCAGGAATTTTGAACTGGTTGTTGGAGGGGTGTTTCGCTCACCAACGTGAGCTCGCAGAACACGGAATCCTGCGGCTTACAGAAGCGCAGCAGAAGCGCGTGGACGATCTCATCATGGAGTCTGATCCTGCGCATTCATTCGCCCAGAAATGCATCAAAAAATCCAAGGGCAATCTGACGTCCGCTGAGATCCTGAAGGCTTACGTTGCATTCGCAAAAGAGCACAACTGGACGCTGCTGTCTGAACAGGTCTTCTTTACCAAGCTGCGTCCGGTTCTCCTAAAGCTCTTTGGCGGGCAGAAGGGGCACGACATCATGAGGAACGGGGCGGCTGGGCAAGGTTACCGTGGTGTGCAGTTCATCAACGAGGAACAGGGGGCCGCTTAACCTGGACCATTGATTCCAAACAGCTCACCAAAATCGCAACATGGAAATGGAACAGAAATCCAAAAAAAATACGCACGCAAACAAGATGAAGTCAAAATCTGCCCCGGCTCCGGGCGAACAACAGAGCGACAACACGCAGATGCACCTGGACTACCTTATGCCCATCGTTGATCTGGAAATTCGAGCGATGAGCGAGGCCGCCGCCAACGGTGATGCGAAGGCTACAGCCGCCCTTCATCGTATTGCGTTTAGAGCTACCAGTGCTTTGAATGGTCAGCCATTTCGGCAGCTTCAGGTTCTCGCCAAAAACACAGAATGGTGGCCCGTTAATCTTTCCTGGGTGCCTTCATTTAATCGCATGAGCCTGAGTGATCTTCCTCGGGCTCTCGGGCTGGGAAAAGATGTGCATTCACTCGTTGACATGGAGGCGGTGTTGAAGAGGGGAGCTCCCACAAATTGGATGGGCTGCTATTTCGTCCAGTTCGTTGAGGAATGTCGGCGATTTGGGGCCTTGCTGCGGAGTATGCGGAAGAAGTGGAAGGAGATCGGGGCAACTACCATCGCGCCCGATGAGCAAAAGATTCTCGTAGGTGCCTCGAATAAGGTGCTACTCAATAAGGGGGCGATTGCTTCATTGATGAACCTGGAGCTTGTGAAGCCGACACCTGAAGACATCCAATCAGAAATGGTTTGGGCGGCGCTTAAAGGCGAAAACGCGTTGCTTCTGCGCCCGCTCTTGGAGTCGAAGCAATCGAGAGACGAATGGTTCGAAGTCGGGATGGATCTCGTCAAAGAACTCAGCAGTGGTGAATTCGAAAAGCCAGTGTTTGGGCTGGGACGGATGAACCGAAAAGCCGGAATGGAGAGCGCTGGCAGACTTCGTGCTGGCATCCGCCAGGGGATCAAAGAAGGTTTCGAGGCAGTCATAGCCAATGTGCGGCCTGACGGATTTGTTGCTGTTGAGTGATCACTATGGTTATCAGCTGAAACAAGCTCTGTTCTGTTAACCAGATTCTCAGGGATCGACGAAATGAAGGTACGCCCAAATCAGGGCTGCCAAAATGAAACCCACAGCACCTAACGAAACAACGGACGCAGCAGCGCCCGCGCAACTTATCCCAGAATGGTCGCAGCTTCCGCGCTCCGGCCAACGTTGCCCAATAACGGGCTTGAGCAGAAGTGCAATTAACGCCTGCATTTTACCCACGAAAGCGAACGGCTTTAAACCCCAGGTGGCCAGCCGCCAAATTAAAAGCCACAAGAACGCATCGAGGGGCATAAGGCTCGTTTCCACCTCCAGCCTTTTGGCATTCATCGCGGCACAGCCCTCCGGCTTCCAGATCGAGGAGGACAACATCTAAACCCTTTCCGAAGAGCAGGGGGCCATTTGGCTCTCGCCCTCTCGAAAAACCGCAGTGCCCGGTAGGCACAAAGCAAAGCAGATACCACATACTACCATGTCAGAAACCAAAACACCAGTCGTTCTCGATGAGGACGAAATCGCTGCGCTCAAAGCACAGACCAAACATAACGAGGCCATCGCCGACCACCACGTGGAGATCCTCAAGCGTATCCAGCGCCTTGAGAAACTCGGCGGATCGCAAGATTACTCTGTTTCCATCCTGAAGGTCTTGGAGGCCTTTGGCGGGAGCGTTAATCTCAGCTTTCTGTCCCCGGTTATTTCCGACCATGCGCTGCTCACCAAAGCACGCGAGCGCTTGAGCAAGGAGGGCCTGATCACCGAGACCACGGTCAAAAACCGGAAGACCCTGCACCTCGTCAAGGCCGCATAACCAAAACCCTGGCCGCCTGCTGAAGATCATGTCAGAAGCAGGCGGCCCCAAACCATTCTATGATTCTTCAAATTAAAGCGCTGCTGACTCAGCGCCGTAAACTCGACGGGAAGCCACGTTCCGCTTCCCAATGCCGGTCAGAAGTCAAGTTGCTGTTCAACGAGGCGGTGAACCATCTCAGCACCATTATCGAGCGAACTGCCGATGACGGTTTCCTTCTTCGGTACCATAATGTCGTTAACCTCCGCCATAATCGCGCCCACTATTACAATCACATCGACCTTCTTGAAACGTTGGCATCGCCCAAGCAGAGTCTCGTTATTGTTCAGCCTGGGAAAAGAGACGATGTGATTTGGACCAGTGGCGAAAAGAAGGTGTCCAAATGGCGTAACGGTTTCTGGCCATTCCCGGTGGACGCATCGAAACTGGTAGTGCCGCCGCATAAACGTCATTTCCAACTGACCAGTGAAGAAGTGCTCACCTGGGACCGTGTCGCCGTCATGGTGCCTGACAGCAATGTTCAAGCACTTGTGCGTTTTCTCAGAAAAGCAGGCGGAGGTCTTACCTTGATAGTTGCTGCTAATGATGGCGTGTGCGTCATTTTCCGAATTGAAGCGAGCGACTACGAGTCATGGCTTCACGTATGCCGGTTGTTGCACAAGAGTCTCGCCGAGGCAGGAGTGCATGCAGACAGGATTTCGCTGCGCACTTTGGTTCCAATTTCCCGCGAATCGAGAGGACGCGGCGCCTTGCTCTTCCTGGCGTGATTTAAGCCATGGGCGGCCTGCAGGAGTGTCATCACAGCAGACATGGCTCAAAGCTCTGTAGGAGGCTGAAATGACGCTCCATCGGCCGCCCCTCATCCCCCCAATATCATGGACGAATACACCGAACCCTATGCTGACGACCCCAAGATCATGGAATTGCGGGTCAAGGAAGCGATCATTTACGAGTGTCGAAAGGCATCATCCGACCCTGATGACGATACGGCTCTTACTGCCGTCCTGGGCACACATCCAAACGCCGCCGATCTGTTTTCAGATCCCGAACTGACTGAATTCATTCGCAGCTGGCGGACCCCACGAGGGGACATTTCTGGCCGCCATGCGGTTGATTGTGGGCTCTTCACATTGGAGCTGCAGATTCAAGAACGGATCGAGGAACTCTTCTTTGAGAGCGTATATCGACCGCTTATTGATGCGTCTCCGGCCAATGTGAACGGGCTCAGCAGGGTAGGGTTTCTCGGTGCGCTCTTCCCAGAAGGGAGATCAGTGCTCATGCTAGATACATCGAAGGAAAGGGAGGGGCTGCCCTGGAATACTGGCATGGGTGAGGATGTAGGCGGAGAGTGGTTCTGGCCGTTGCCTGTGGCTGTCACAGATGACACCGAAGTTGGCATTGTAAAAAATCCGGACGTTGTGAGCTTGTGGAGCTCAGCGACGGCTAATATTTCTGTCGACGACTTGGTTTTAATGCGGGAGAAAATCATCCGGCGTGAGATCCCAGTTCGGTTGGTCATGACCACGCCTTACAGCATCACGGTCATATTTACGGTGGGAGCAAACAGCCAGCATGAGTGGCGAGCCGAATGTAGGAGACTTCGAAGTGACCTTCAAGAATTGGGGGTGTCGTGCCCGCCATTTCGATATGATTGGACCGCACCGATGATTCATTCACCGCTAACCCGTCTCGTATATTTTAGTCCGCAATGACCTCCGATGTGCTAATGCCGAAACTGTTCAATTGAACTTAATGAAGCTTAAGGAGATGCTATAGTAAATAAATGGTGAACGAAAAATTTGGAGACAAGCTATCAAGGCTCAGAAAAGGCAGGAACTGGACGAACCGACAATTGGCGGCGAACGCTTCCGTGCCTTCTTCCTTGATTGCGGGTCTCCAGGCCGGGAGCCGTAGCGTGGGCGAGTATCAGGCTCACAAAATTGGACTGGCTCTAGGTCTCGATGGACCAGAGCTGGACTCGTTTGTTATGGAGGCGGTGAACACATGCACAGAGAAGGTCCTCAGCGAAGCGAAGGGCTATCCGTCACTGTTCCTCAATTTCATCGCCAAACAGCTCAAGTCTGCCGGCATTCAACCACAGGACCTGACCAATTTTAAGGTCGTTCAATCAGAGGAAGGTTCAGCATTGAGGATGTACCTGAATGGTGGTCGGATTGCTGAACTGCACTCGGAACTCAGATACGCATAAACGCCCTTTTTTTAGCCATGAAGGGTCTATCGACGATGAACCAGATACAACCAGATAAAACCGCCAAAGCCCATTTCCCGTGGGTTTTGGACGAACAAGCCGAACGGGAAATGACAGGACAATATGACAAAGGAAACAGAAACGCTGTGCCTTGAGCACGCAGAAGAGACTCAATTAAAAAATCAGACACCGACACAAAATGCATCTGTCGAAAGCCCAGAACAAACCTGGGTTTCCAACAGCGGCACAGAAGGTGAACTGGAAGAACTCACACCCAAAGAACTCAAGGAACGAATCAGCTTCAGCGACTTCTTAAAGCGAGAGAACCATTACGTTATCAAGTCGGGCAAATGGAAAAAAATCCTTTGCCCATTCCATCACGAAAGGACGGCAAGCTTCTGTGTCGATGATGAAGCATGCTCGGCTCGCTGCTTTGGCTGCGGGTGGTATGGCGACATCTACGACTTCGTCATGGAGGACCGGGATCTAGGATTCAGGGACGCATTCATTCACATCGCCGGCAAAGCATCACAGTCTCCGAAGGCTGTGGGAGCCAAGAAGCCGTCCAAGATCGCAAAAAGAAAAGGGATCAGCCTCACAAAACAAGAGACCGAGACCATTCAAGCTGCCTGTAAAAAGTTGGCGGATCACGAACATCTTTGGGACAGGGTTGCTTCGAAGCGTGGATGGAAGCCTGAAACAATCAAAAAGCTCGCTGATGAAGGCGTGCTGGGGTGGAATCAAGGTGCACTCGCATTCATCTATGAGACGGGCATGAAGCTGCGCAATTGGCCGCATCGTGACTTTTTATGGGAGTTTGGCGTTCCATCTGTGTGGAGGCGTGGACAGATTGGAGAAGCGACCGAGGTTTTCATCTGTGAAGGGGAAACAGACGCGATCAGCCTCATTGATAAAGGGCTGGTCGATGATCCCACAATAGCAGTCATCGCTCTTCCTAGTGCTTCAACGATCACCGAGGATCTGTCCATTCTCGTGAGTGGGAAGAACGTCACTCTGTGCATGGATAATGACGAAGCGGGCGAAAGAGCCACCGAGAAGCTGATTGAGCTGCTTGAACCTGTCTGCGCATCTCTCCAAACCTTCAACTTTGAGGAGGTGGCATAATGAGCAAGGACATTAATGACATCACTAAAGGACGTTCATCAACAGAGGTTCGCAGCATTTTGACCATGCGTCGGACTCCTGTTGTGAGAAGAGCAAAAACGGAAGGCGATGAAAAACCGCTACCTCCAATCATCAAGGCTTCAGCGTTAATCAACACGCCCCTTGCTCTGCCGCCTGAAATCGTCGAAGGGCTGCTCTACCGAGGCTCAACGATGGTTTATGGAGGTGCGTCGAAGACAAACAAGACATTCGCGTTGATGGACCTAGCGGTAAGCGTCGCCACCGGGAGTCCATGGTGGGATCTTAAAACCATAGAAGGTAAAGTCCTTTATTTGGATTTTGATCTTCAGCCGCACTTCTTCCGAAATCGTCTGGACCGGATTCTCACCGCAAAAGGTTTGTTGAACGACAAGGACAATTTGGATGTCTGGAATCTTCGAGGACATGCGGCCGACATCAGCAAGTTGACGCCACAGATATTGGAACGGATAAAGGACACACCATACAGGATGATCATTGTTGACCCCATCTATAAAGTGCTGGGTCGACGTGATGAAAACAGTGCAGGTGACGTCAATTCGTTGATGAATGAACTGGACTCAATTGCCGTCGCTTCAGATGCGGCAATCGTGGCCGGGCATCATTTTTCTAAAGGAAACAAGTCTGGCAGCGAATCGAAGGACCGAATTTCCGGTTCTGGTGTGTTTGCACGCTCTCCCGACGCAATTGTAACAGTAACTCCTCACGAAAAGGAGAATGTTTATTCTATCGAGACGACACTTCGCAATCACAAGCGAATGGATCCGTTCTGCCTGCGATGGAGCTACCCGTTGATGGTGAGATGCAATGAAGAGGATCCTGCTAATCTCAAAAAACCCGGGTTGTTCAAAGAAAAGTTCAAGGCGGATGACGTGCTTCGGTCACTTTATGCCAACCCTCTGACTACCAGTGAATGGGAGAAGGCGGCGTGTGATGATCTGAAAATGAGCCCGCGCACATTCGCCAGCAAAAAGAGGGAGCTTGTTGACAAGAAGTGGGTCAAGGAGGTGGAATCGAAATGGGAGCCGGTATTTGAAAATATCCCTGGACTGAAAGTGCTGGCAAAAGAGACGCAACTGCAAGGTGCAACGGCTGCAATTGCACCCGTTGCAGCATGACCCCGGTGCCGTGTGTGCAAGTGCAGCTGCAGCGGTTATTCTTAACCGCTGCTGCACCTTGCATGCACTCATTGCTTCACTTTTTAATAGGAAAAAAATGAGAATGAATCGAACATTAAGTTTTGGTGAATTCAAAGGCAGAACATTCGAGTGGTTGTTTTTCAACGCTCCCTGGTATGCGGACTGGATGCACAGGAATAACGTGTTGGAGGGAAGGTGGGAGTATGACGAGGAGGACCGTGCTTGCTTCAGAGAGCTGCATAGACGGGCTTCTGCGTTGGCAGGAGAGTGTCCATACTGCAACGAGCGCAAAGTCGTCAGAAGGGCTCTGGCTGTGTATAACGGAGGGCTGGGCAGAACAACGTTAGGAGCGTCGGCGTTTTGCTGTGAGGAGTGCAAACCTATTGATGAGCGGAGCATTATTTATGACAACCCTTCGTTTTTTATGCGTCCTCAACAATGGGCGCGTGTGGATCAAAAGAATCTCACATCCACCATTAAGGCTGAATACATCGGTCGTGGAAATCTGACGCAAAGGAAAATGGAGGAGTTTTTCCAGACCGATGAATGGTTTAGAAACGCGACGCCCAACTTCTTCGCGGAAACGGGGGTGCAGGAATGAGTGCACCTCTGCCTTTCGACGATGTGAGTGATCGTTTACTGGCCGCCCAAAGAGTTTTAAATCCTGGGCTCCGCAAACCCATCACTCATTCACTGGCTTTGCTCCTGCTTTCGCGACCGGTCTGCTCTGTGATGCTGGGTGACGAAGAAGCGCCGTTGCTTGAATTCTACGACGTCTATTGGGTGCTTGATGTCGATGGCTCTAAAACCGGCTTCTTCCTCACAGAGCACGATGCAGTCAGATAGATCGAACAATAATTACGGCACTCCAAGGCGATAGCAGAACAGCAGCCTCAAGATGCCAGATAGGAACCTGATGCCCAAACGGAGTGGTATTCAGGAACGAAACGAGAGAAATGAACAAGAATGGAAAAAACAATAAGAGACCCAAGTTTAGAATCATCGGCGACTTCAACAACAACATGGGTGATCGTCTAGCGAACCTCGATCATCAGAAAATTATTCGCGACGGTCACAGGTTAATGCGCGAGTCCAAAGAGAAGAACGGTCGGGAAGTGGCGATGCGGATGTCGGACGTCTCTCGGTGGACACGAATGACCGAAGAAGACCTGGCATGCTTTATCGCTACGGGTTTAATTGAGATACACGAGGTCGAATCCGATCCGTGGTTATATGTGAGAGATGTCTGCCGCGTGGTGGAGATCTCTGCAAAACGGGACAAGTGATGAATTCTTGAAGTGTCTCCATTGCTCATCGTAAAATGGGCGCTGGAGGCTCTTTGAGCCACCAGACGTGGTTTCCAGCTATGGCCTCCTTCCCGACAGTGCCAAAGCCGTTAGGAGGCCATTCCTGTGCATCTGCTAACAGCTAAGCCTTCGGTGCTGCCTTCTTGGTCTTGGCCCACCGTTTTCTCTGAGCCGCAGCGATCTTCTCACGTGCTTCAGGAGACATGACACGTTTCGTCTTCTTCGCTTTTTCTGCCTTGGGTTCCTTTGCAGCTTTGGCCGGCTTTGATGAGCCTCCAAGAATTGCGGCGAGTTCGGCTTCGAGTGCATCAAGCTTTTCGCTGATAATGACGGCTTTTCTGAGTTGAGCGGTGGTGGGCATAAGGAGCTATTTGAATTGCAGGAACAGAACATGCCAGAATTTAGCAAGGATTGAAACTGGGAAATCACCGGGGAAGGATTTTCTGATCTTTCTCACTTCATTGCCGTCAGGAACATCGGTGAAGACTTTCAGGACTTTGGAGAGCTTTTGGGGCGTGCACATGTGGCAACATGAGTTTGCTGACGCAGAAGGTCATGATGAAGCAAGCCCTCTAGCCGGCGTGGAGGCGTACCTCCTATTTGTGCTCAAATCGTTGTCGTTGAATGTAGTTGATCACTGCTCGGTAAAACGGTGATGTTGTGAGCTTGCACAAAACGACGCAATGGCACAAACTGGTTAATAGCAGTAGAAATAACCCTCGCTCACCTCCATGACAATTTCCCCATTTACCTTCGTCTGGGATGGCTCTCGCTTTGCCCAGCACTCGATCGACAATTCGGACAAAACCAAGACGATCATTGAAGTCACTGATTCTGGCGTCTGTGGATCGGATTTTCATCTTATTGAGCACCCTACATTGGCAATAGGCAGGTCTTTAGGTCACGAAATTCTGGGCAAAATTGTGACATGTGGCAATCATCAAAAGAGCATTGCTGGTGAGGTGCTGAAACCTGGAGATCGAGTTGTTGTCGTCCCTGGTGCAGAATGTGGACTGTGCCCACATTGCCTTACGCACCCAGAGCATACACATCTTTGCAAGTGTCGTGTTGTGCACGGCTTTGGTCTTTATTCAGCCACCACTTCTTATCCGGTGGGAGGCTTTTCGTCCCACATCAGTTTGGATGCACGAATTTGGGTTGCAAAGGTACCTCCAACGATTCCCGATTCAGTTGCAGTGCTCACAGAATTGGTAGCGGTTGCGATGCGTGGCATTGAACGAGCCCTTTCTGTTGATTGGACGGCAAGCATTGGTCCCAGCCTGGGGTGTGAAGTTCTGGTAATAGGTGCTGGGCCACTTGGCGTCTGTTCGGCGCTCATTGCGCATTCGCTTGGCTTCAAGGTTACCTGTATTGACACAAATCCATGGAGAGTCAATTACTGCCAAAGCAACTTCCCATTTAGGACCACTGAGATTTCAGCAGACGAGTCAGAACAAATTACGGTTCAGAAGGAGGCCTTTAACCTCGTTTTTCAATGTGCGGGCAGTCCTGTATGCTTTGGATACGCGCTCGATGCGGTTTGTCCAGGCGGAACAATTGTTGAATTGGGGCACTTTGTGCCTTCAGAGGAACGTGTCTTAATTGATCCAGGATTGATCGTTCGCAAGGATCTTCGGATCGTCGGCTCAGTGTTAGCCCCACCATCCATCTATCAGAAAGTAATTCGATTCATGGAATGGAAAGTTGACTTGCTGTCTAAGGTTGTCACTGCGCAGGTGTCGATGACTGACATTAACGATATTCTCGACCTCATGGCAGAGCGAAACTTCATCAAGCTCAGTTTAAAAAATTGGCCCTTCGGAACGTGATACCAATCGACAAAGATCGACCAATGCCGCTGACAGCATCGACCTCAAACGTGGTTGGGGCGGTGCTTCAGGCTGATTTCTTTATCGTGGAGGATCATACTGAACATCCAGCTATTGGACCTGTACTCGACTATTTCAATCGCAATCACCAATCCTGCGAGTTGATTGACCTCGCCAGTTGTCCTCCAGCGGATCTGTTGTCTCAGATGAAAAGTTCTAATCCAGATGCAACTCTCGTTTCGATTGGGGAGGGGGGGGGACAGATGTTGGGTCTCTATGATCGTGGTTGGAGCCAGTTTGACGTTCTTCGCGTGCAACACTCGCGAGTTTGGCATCCCGATGGATTATATACGTTCGAACACAACTTAGATGCTTTTGAGTGGTCATCACGGAAGGTGATGATTGTTGAAGATGTAATTGGTTCAGGGGAAACTCTCACTCACGTCATTCGCCACATCGAAGAACACGGCGGAAATATTGTTCAAGTATGCACTGGTGTTTTAATGGAGGGTTCGCGATGGGTGAATGAGCCCGCACGCCCGATCTTTTCTGGCGTCATGGCAATCTCATCTTCTCGTTGGCGTCAACTTACTACCAGCGACCCTCATTGGTTCCCTCCAGTATATTCATCCCGCCATCTTTTTTACGGAGACAAAGAAAACCCGCTTCATTTCGAAAATCTTGCTGCGAAATATTTCGCCGGGGATTCTGAGCTTTGTGACCTCATAAAAACCCTGCGTGATTCGACACCTGCCGTCCATGCAACCGAGGCCAAGGCAGCATAGAACTTGCCTCGCCGAACCAAATAAAGCACCCATTTAGACTAAAGACAACCCAATCGAACCGAATACTAAAATGCAACTTCGTAAAGATCTCACCTCAATACCGTTTTCAGGCATTGCTGCTATTGCGCAGCGTGCTCAAGCATTAGGCGCTGACGTAATTCGCCTTGAAATAGGTGATGTAGATATTCAGCCCCATCATTCACTCTCTAACGCTATCATGCAGTGCCTTAACGAGGGTCAGGTCAAATACCCAGCGGTTGCGGGTGATGCTGACCTTGCAAAAGCTGTGCGGGACGAAATTGGAACAAATGAGAATATCCACCTCGGCAATGATCAATTGGTGATCACAAATGGAGGATCAATGGCGTTATTTGCAGCACTACTCACGAGTCTTGGGCCTGGTGATGAGGCAATAGTGATAGAGCCTGTATGGCCTCATATAAAACACATGATCTCACTAATAGGAGCGGTTCCCGTTTTGGTCGCCACAGACCCTGACCATTCTCATCGCATCAACTTCCAAGAAGTGCAACGTGCGATCACTACACGTACACGTGTGATTGTTATTAATAGCCCTAACAACCCAACGGGTAATGTGTTGTCAACAATTGAGCTACAGCGCCTTGCTATCATCGCCCAAGAAGGTGGGCTTGCCATCATAAGTGATGAGGAATACTGCGACTTCGTATTCCCATCCGGCAGAGCTGAGTCAATTTTCCAACATCATCCAGACACATTCGTTATTCGTTCGTTCTCGAAATCTTTTGCAATCTCCGGCCTTAGATTAGGCTTCCTATTTGGTCCATCCTCCTGGATCGAGCAGGCCAAAAAAGTTGGGTTATTCACTTCAATGTATTCCTCATCACTTATGCAGAGAGCTGTTGCTAACTGCTTCGGCGACTTGAGATCGCATGTAAAAACTGTCGTCTCAACATTTCACGAGCGTGCAAAGGTATTCGTTGATGGAGTGAGCTTGAGCAGCAACATTTGCGCAAATGCCCCCGAAGGGTCTGTGTATGCCTGGCTAGACTGCCGTAAAACTGGTATTGAAGATGTCACTCTGGCATATCGAATTCTGGATGAGAAGAGGGTTGCAACCGTTCCAGGATCCGTCTTTGGAGCATCTGGGGCTGGCTTTTTGAGGGTTTCCCTGGGGGCCGAGCGCGACCAACTCGCGGAGGCAGCGCGAAGAATTCAGGAATTTGATAGAGGATTGTAATGCATCGTAAATCAATACTACCAATCATCTTTGCGAGTGAAGCAATTAGTCGTCTGGACTTTTAGTAATGGTCAATACATACAAATTTGCGACGGATCGGATCCCACTGATGACCTTCGCTGCCGCGCTCAAAGTGGCTCCTGAATGAAAGGTGTCATCCACTAGAAGGACATTTTTCTGTGTGATAGTGAATGGTCTCAGTTGGAATGCACCTCTCATGAACTCTCTTCTTTCGGCTTTCGATTTGACATGCTTAAGCCCGTTCGATCTGGTCGACTTTAATAAGGTGTCTAAGACAGAAAGACCAAAATGTTTTCCTATTGTTTCAGCGTATAAGTAAACAGGCTGCACGTTCCGGTACTCAGAGGGTGGGATGGGCACAATGAGGTCAACTTGCCATTTATTCAACAATGAAGTAACGATGGGTAGACTATGCTCAAAGAGCGTAACAACAGCAGACACCTCGCCATCGTACTTGGCGGCGTGCAGTGCGGCTGCAATCGCTGGCCTCACTTTGTGTATGTGCAGTTCACCACTTTCTGATCTTACATATTGTTTAGACGTATAATGCCAATCAAGCGCCGTACCCTCTGTCCACTCGCCCGTAATGTTTTGAACATTCATACTTGGTTATGGTTTCAAAAATGAATCAGCGTGTTACTAACTCCAGTGCAGTTTTCAAAGACCACTCTATCTGCACGTCAGAGGGCTCATTGGGTAGAAGTAGGCGTATCGCAATTGTGCGGTCAACCATCGCACGGGCACACTGGGTCGCCTTCAGATCGTTGAAAACCTGCTGAAAGGCTTTCACAAGCATTTTTGCCTGCTCCGGCTTTCCAGCTAGTCTGGCACCTAGACTGTGCAATAGGCGCCCAACGTCAGCTGATGGGCAACCCATCCCAAGTGTCTCCCAATCAATCCACCAAAGTGAAGGTAAATCAAAGATGAATTCGTGCCCACTTGGATCACCATGACATAAGCTCGTCATCGAAGGTTCTGAAGGGCAGAAAAGGACCTTGGATTCGACTTCATCGATAATCTGCTTTAGCGAAGGGAAACTTGATCGTAAGTTTTTTAACCCGCTGATCCTGTCGGCATATGATAATTCCGCAAGTTTCCCTAAAGTGGCAGGGAACGCACTAACCGGAAGAGACCAAATCGAAGAAAATGCTGCTGCTAAGATGGGGAGTGACTCTCCGATAAACTTGTCAATATCTATGTCAATTAGCATGCTAGCCGAGGAACCAGCCGCAAACTGACGAATGATGTATCCTTCCCAATTGGGATGGTCCAAATGTGAGTGTGCGATTACCTGAGGGACACGGAAAGGAAGTCCGTGGGATGCTAAGAATGCAGACACCGGAGCCTCCCGAGTGAGCCGCTGCCGTGAAGAGGCATTCCGGCGAAACAGTTTAACCACAAATTGGGGATTAGCCTCCCCCGGCTTTGCAAATGCGACCACAATATTTTGATGGAATACACGCGATAGAATAGACCACGATTTAGAAGGTTGTTCACCACACTCCAAAGTGGCAATTATGCCTTGAACTTCTTGCAAGGCATCAGCAGTAATATCCATGAGTTTAATTTCAGGTTTAGTGTCAAGCTTCCGAGCAAATTCCTTGGTCATGACGCACAATGAAATAGTCGACTCCCATCTTGCTGTAGGTATCGACAAGTTGAGTGTTTAGATCACCTGCAATTGAGGTAATGACCCCTGACCTTTTGCATTGTTCAAGAGCGCATTTTACCGCATTGAAAACTACCGGGTGTGTAGGCGCATGAGCCTTTGAGCCACGGCGCGCACCCAGAAGTAGCGTTGTGAGGTCGTTTAAACCAAATGTTACATGCGTAATTCCCATGGAGATGAATTCGGAAATCTGTGAGAGGCATGCAGGTATTTCGGCCATGATTCCGATTTTTCCGCTATATTCGAGTTGATGCAAAAATGTCAAGTGCGGGTGGAGTTCGCCAGGGTCACTGAGATAAGGAAATAAAATGTGGAGATTTGAAAACTCGTTATGCAGAGACGCAATCAAACCCATTTCTTGTTGAAGTGCTTTTGGATAGATAGTAGCTCTTCTCAAACCGCGCATTCCTAGAATGTAGTGTTTATCCTCAATGACTTCCTCAACGCCTTCAAGCTCGTTAAGATGTGGGGCGACGATATCGGTAGTGCGATACCACACCTCATCGTTAGGAAATGTTTTAACTGCATGCCTAATATAGTTGCCGATATAGTCGAGGCATGACTGTTTGGTAACATATGACCCACATGCGCGGCAAAGATACTCGCTACGAATCATGCCAACGCCGGAATAACCATTTAACATCTGGGTCGTTATGGGCTCGGCGGAAAGTGAGAGGCGAAATTTCATGCGTAAGCAGCTTTGGTGCGTATAGTAGTTGTTCCGTTGGCAATTTGTTTTTTAAAGAGCAAGAGCCGATTAGATGAGAGCGTGCCTTCTGGGAGAGTTGTCAGCGAGTAATTCTTGGTTTAAGTGATTAATATCATTCAACGTCAGAACCCTCCATCTGCCCTTTAAAACTCCAATTGTGTTGATTGAAGTGTTCTCAATTTGCATTTTATGGCATGAAGCCGCTGGGAGGTTTAGCACCACTCCAATCAGGTAACGAATGACGTTATTATGGCAAATTATCAGGGTTGTGCCATTGAATGAACCAACATAGGCCCAGGCCGCAGCCATTCGCTCAATTTCTTGCTGAGCGGTTCCAACAGGTGGTTGCCGTTCGTCGGGTTTGCCAACGACGGTTCCATGTATTTCATCAAACAGGCTGGATGTCTCTATGCTGAGATGAGAATGGAAGCGTGCAATACAAGCGGCGGTATCTAATGCCCTGTGCATCGTACTTGACAAGATACGATCAAAATGCGTGCCTGCGAGGCGGGTTGCCAGTGCCAGCGCCTGTTCCCTACCTATATCACTGGTCGTTGGTGGGCTCTGGTGATCTAGGTTCTGTAGAGTTTGCCCGTGCCTGACGAGGTGGATGATATTCATCGAGGTGTAATTGGCAGGTTGTGATGCGCGAAACAAGTCCGTACCTGCATCTCGCTGCTTTGCAGTGATTTGGTACACCTTAACGCGGCATCTGCTATAATAAGGGTCGTCATAATTTGTGCCTGATTCTGTAAGGATTCAGGCCTCAGTAGCGTTTCGCCTGCTCTGTTGGGCGGAGAGGCAGGATGTCATTGCCCTGTGGGTTATTATAATGTGATGGCCTTTAGCTGACAAGGGGAACAATCTAGGTCAGGGTCAGATCATTGGCGATCAATCCGCTTCTCGGCCCCATAAATCGCCTCAAACGCAGGATCATTCAAGCTCTGCATCCTGAGATCCGGATTGATCCTGTGTGCCTCTCGAAGGGCCAGAACACATGCCTCTAGATCTCCCAAGGACGCATGACACTTGGCGCGCAGAAGGTGGAATTGAGCAGAATCCCGGCACTTGCTTTCCACGGACTGCAGCCATTTTAATGTCTCAGTGAATTCGCCGGCGTCATGCTTCAACTGACCCACCTCAAGAAGCAGTTCCACGTTCTCAGGATCACCAAAGCACAGATTCTCGCCCAGGAATGAAGCCTTTAGTGGCTGGCCCGACTTCACAAGAATTGTCATGTGAAGAGCGATGACCTCTCTGGAGATCTTCCAAAATGTTCAGTGCGTCGTCTAAAAGACCCAGCTCGATTTAGCCTTCGGCGGTGTCCCAAATCCTCTGGAACTCACCTGTTGTCATCGTTCTGATTTGGTGCGTTGATAGTCGCTTTTCCACCACTGCATGAGCTTGTAGCCGCCCCAAGACCCTCTGAACCCAGTAAAACCGTGGAGCCCGCAACCACAACCATTGAGCCTACAACTGTGCCACCAATGGCAAATAGTCCAAATCTGATTTCTGCGTCCGAGAGTCCTGCCACTGCGGTTCCGACGACAGCTCCCGTACCGGCTCCAATCTTCTCTGTCGTATCGTTTGCTGGTTCTGTCATTGAAAAAATATTCTCATCTGGGCAGTCTTCAGTGCAAGTCATACTGCGAGCTCAAGTTCACTTCCACGATAGCCCCTACGAGCCTTTTCCACAGTTCGCCCGTTGTACGTGGATATGAGCTGCGAGTCATGTTATCTTCAGGTTTTGCACAACCTCACGAAGCTCAGGCCACCATGTGCTCTCAACGTCATCGTCGTCGAGTGTCAGTGAAGTTCTGCCTTCGCGAAGCCTACGATCTCGGGGAACATCAACAACTGCTCCCCAATATGGAGCGATGGAGATGCTCTGTGGAACAGAAGGGTTCTCAGAAAGAATGTCTGTGTTTCCATCAACCACCTCAGAACCGATGCGCACCCAAGCATGCTCCCAACGAAATATTTCCGTGCCACCATCGAAATACATCGCAGTGCCCAATGCTACACGAGAATCAACTCCTAGCTCATCCAAGCTCAGATGCAGTAGGGCGGCGAACTGAACGCACATCTCAGACCTCCCAAACAGGTTCTCGTCCGTCAGTCTGGCAACCGTATCCAGAAGTGTTTTTCTTGTGGATACAGAAAGAACAGATGATCTATCAATAAGCTTGTTGGAAGGGTATGGCCGCGTGCCAGCTGCCTTCTCGCTTCTGATGCGAGCCGCCAATGCTCGGGGCAGGGGTGGGGCCATAGCAAGAAACTCATCGGCGCTGGCATTTAAAACTGGGGAAATCTCACGCATAGTGCTGCGAAGTTGGGTTAGCGTTTATAAGCTGTGGCGACTGCGAGGGCTGTTACCAGAATCTCTTTTGTGAACTCGTAAACCCCAGGCTCCTTGCTCTCCCTGGACCCAGCAATATTGAGGATTCCGATGGAGTGTCGGCTAATGAATTCCTGGATGGCTCTGGCTGGTTCGATGGTGGACTGGTTGATATGCAGTGACGCCTTTTTGTGTTTCTTGGCGAAATGTTCTGTCTTCAATGAGCCCCCAGACAGCATTTCAGAGATGGTGAAAATGATCGTTCCATCTGAATCTCTGACATTCCATTCGGTGCGTTGGGGATAATTGGCGCTGGGTGTTTCGGTGAGATCATATTTCGCATCAATCGGTCCGTCCTCAGCCTTGCGCCCTTTCGGAGACCAGCCACCATGAGGGAAGTTCAGAGCTATTGCGGCATCGAGGCCAGCACGATCTCGGCCGGTTTGCCACCCTGAGATGACTGGGTGATTCGCATTGGGCTTTAGCCGTCACTCATCATTCGCAGTCGCTTCTTGTCGCCCTTATTTTGCCTTGAGGTCCGAAGGGAGAAAGTTCACCTCCGCATCCAAATCATCGACGAATTGTTCGAATGTGCGGGCAATTTGTTTGATCTTATAATTTCGTTCATACATTGTTCTCACATCAGCGTCGTTTCTTGGGAAAACAGCATACCACTGTCTGTCACAATCTCCCTGTCGCATTGCAAAAAGCCGCGATGCAATATCTAAGTCTTGGAAGCTATAACCAACAAAGATGACGCACTTCAAATGCAGACCGAGCAAAAATTTCTGGAGCATCAAGCCGTGATCATTCTGCATCTTAAAAAAATCAAACTGTGTAACAACAACACCGCCATTTCCAATAAGACTTCCCGCTCTTTCCGCGCTTCCATGAGGTTTGAACAGCGGCGTTGAATGCGCTCCAAGTTGGGTTTTGGAGTCGAAAACGGGAAAGAGAGGCTTTCCGTGAGCAGACTGCGCCCAGCTGTTTTCGACCAGACAATCGTAATTTGTTGTGTAGATCGCAGTCGGATTCATGAACGCGAGCGCTTGGTGGGTGCGCGGCTTCTCAGCTGTCATAAAAGCCTCTTCAATCCATTCAACTATTGGCCCCCTACCTACTTTCGCTTCTGCGATTGCGGCGGCATGATCTAAGGTGACGAGTCCAAGGTGAGCTTCGTCGAAAGAATCTCTCTGAGATCGGTTCAACATAAACCTTTTCCACAGTTCGTTGCGCAATTGAATTGCAGTAGGCATGGGGTTTCCGGCAGCGTTACGGGCACCTACAGAAGCCCCAGCACCTAAGAAAATAGCAAAATGTCCACTGTAGAGATCCCAGTTGTTCACCAAACTGTCTAGGTTCGCGTCGGATTGACGGCGCTGGGGTTGGTTTGACGAGTCGTATCGTTGGTGGTCGGACATTGGAATGGGATGTTTTATGTAAAGGGTTTTATGGGGCAGGATTTTGTGGAACGCGCAAATACTCTATTCAGGCAAGCTTCCCCATATCACTTGCCGTCTTCAATTTTCAATCAGATAAGAATCACATGAAGAGGTGTCAAACATAATTGCTCCTTTGTAGTAGGCACGCACAGGGCCATCGCTTGAAACGGTAATTATTGGGCTATCTATTACTTTAGAAAGTGCATGTGCGGTAAGTTGCCGTGTTCCCCCTGCGGACTGGACCGCAAGCAAATGTTCAGCACTAGGAGTTAGCCAAAGTCCAACCTGCCTAAAAACTCCGGTGTCGGAGATGATTGCTGCGCCATCGCATTGACTTAAAACGTGGGCAATTGAGAACTGATAGCTGAGAGTGCGCACCTCGAACGCTGGGACCTCTTTTATCGAATTCATATCACTCAGATGAGTGAAAAGATTGGTATCGTTGTCCAGGTGCATGATAATGGTTGCGCCAATGCCACCGGGACTTAAAATGTTTAGACACATGCCAAGAATCGAGCGCAGGACGTTTTTCTTCTTGGTGTCAAAGTTACTAACGCTTGAGGAAATATGTTCTTCTAGAAAGAGTCTATATTGATGCGGTGTAAATGACCAGCGCCCATTATGGCACCTGGTAACTCCATCCCAGTGAATTATGGTCACTGTGCCTCGTTCGTCTCGTCGCACCACAATAAGATCTCTTTCGCCACACGGAGGACTTGTATTCCAAGGTGCGACGCCTTCGGAATTCATAATATTATCTCTCAAAATAAATAACCTGGCTTGTGTTCTGAAAGATCTGTCTTTCCCGCATCTAATTGTTTTAAACTCGGTTCCAGACCTTAAAATATACGAGTAAATACCATCGGCGCAGTAGCGCGTTAGTTCAGAGCATTCATTAAGTTCACCATTAAACTCCTCCTGAAGGTGGGACGCCCAGTCAGTTGTTGCTTTAGCAATGAAAACACCATATGTTGCCTGTTGTTGTTCATGCACGGGAGCAAAAATTGCGTAAGCCACCTCATCAACAACAATGTCAAATAGGCGGCTTGGGTCATTGCGGAACCCATTCTGTGAAAGTTCGGCTGAGATGTAATCTTTACGCCAAGCTTCAAGAATAAATGCTTTCATTGTTTAGCATGGATGGTGACGTTAGGTTGCACTACAGGACGCGCAACGTGCACAAGTGCTGCAAGGTGCTAGTAGTTCGCTGGTATACTCTGGGAAATGATGCTGAAACAATGAATAGGTCATTGCGCCAGCTTTAGTCAGATTATTTGCATCTTCCTCGCCCCTCATGCCAAAGTATGGGAAATGGTGAAGGTAGGATCCGAACAGCGTGCCGCAATCTGACATGTATTTTCTGGTGTCGAGAATATGTTGGTGCCAGAATTCGTCCGCTTCCTCAAATGGAACTAATGGCAGCTTTTTCTCAAAATAGGCATGCTGGAGTGTAAGGAAACAGCGATACAAAATTTCAGCTCTGTGAGCGGCGGCATAATCCCACCCCTTGCCATGGATTTTGTCGGTCAGCTTGGTCACTATGGCGGTTAGATCAATACGCCCAACCTCCTTCCATGAGTTCGAAATTGCTTCGAGGCTTTGGAAGTCAGTTGGTTGAAGCTGATGGACGGTAAATATTGCGTTCATAATGAATGAGAATCGCTTTGGCATATTCGCTAAGCAAGTAGAATTCTTGCTCCCCAACGGCAGGTGACTTATGGGGGCATGTTGTTTAGGTGACCAGAGGACGATGTGCAAACAATTAAGGCGCTTCGCTGTTTTGGGGTGGGTAGAAGAAGCTCCAAACAAGCCTCTTCACATCCAAAAGGACTGTTGAAGTCTTGGTCTGGCGGGCTCCGCACCACGACTGCGCCCTCCTCAAATCCTCATCGGCAAGCCCTCATTATGGGGTTTCGAGAAGAGGACAGTCCTACCCAATTGACGCAGTCCGTTGACGCCCAATATCTTGATGGACTGTGCTTCGCTCCTGCGGCCATTTCCCTTCGCTACCCACTCCAAACAGTGAAGACTCACAATTAATTATCAAGGGTATCCGGTAGGTGTGTCACCGAAAAGTGACTTTCTATGAAGTACTTCTGTCGCGCTAAGGCTTCATTTTGGTACGCTTCGGCGATTGAGCTCAGGATTGGTCTTGGGTGGATGAATCATTGGGGGAATCGTAATCATCATCCAAGCCTTTACAAATCAGGGGAACGTCGGTGGAGGTAGGTATATTGTGGTCCTGGTTTTCCAACTCGATGAACGCTTAACGAAAAACCACGCGCATTCTCATATGGCTCAACAGTCCCTTCCACTTCAAGGACCGGATAGCGAACCGCGACGACTCCATAGCTCCTGTAGGTGTCGGCAAACAGTTCAGTCTCAACGACCCCGGATTTGGTGATGATGCTCGCAATTGAGGTCAAAGTGCGACATCAAGAGCAGCTCTGTCCTTCAGAAATGATTTTGGTGATGCTCACTTAAATGGCGCAATAGGATCTGTGCAGTTTGGTGTCCTTGTCCTGAGAATATGAAAGGGTTTATACCCGCCGAACTGAGTCAGTTTCAGAATTGGCCGTAGCTGCTTCAAAGTTTCGAAGAGCTCCTCTAGAGGCTTCCAATTACCTCTCATGGTGGATCGTAGCGCTTCACCCTTCATCGGTTCATGATACTCGACACCGTTGGGACAGGTCCCGGTATGGAATTGCAATAGTAAAGGTTCGTCTAGTGAGCCAATTGTGCGTAGATCAATCCAGCTGCATCGAACATTGTTGTTCATGTCTTGGAGGCGCGTCACCATAGGCATGCCGGCCAGAACCGGAATTCCCGCTTCCACGCTGGCTTGGCTATACTCGGCGAGAACGGGATTAACTTTCATAATCGGAATCTCAGGATGGTTCCTCCACGAAATTTTAGGCCTTCGAGCGAACGCAGACACCAAATCTGCCTCAACCGGTTCCCCTGCAATGTGACGAATATTTCCTTCCCGAGTAGAAGCAAAGCTGAAAATTGTGAGCGATGGATCGTCTAAATGTCGCACAAGATCGGGACCAAGGACATACTCAGCAGTTTTCTCGGACATGAAGCTTCGCAATCGCATTTGCATACGTCCATTGATATACTCGAATGCTGTGAGAATCGAGTGTTTGCTGACATTAGAGGCGCATTGATCGGGCCATCCCGTGCATTCCGGCCTTTGGGGTGCCAAGCCACATGGGGGAAATAGGGGCAAGTGTGACGTCAAGAACGGATCTTTCCTCGCATGCATCTCCTCCTAAAACGAGCTTGGTGATGCTCATTTGGGTTCGACAACGAGATCCACAACCACAGGAAAATGATCGCTGCCAGGGGTGTCCTTCAGCACCATTGCGGCTGGTTTTCCAAGATCCCTCACGTAGATGTGGTCAAAGCAGGCGTCGGGGTATGAGCCTTTCCTGGGGATGGTGATGCGATGCTCAAGAGGGATTCCTTCAAATGTCCAAAAGAACCCTGCCGATTCGATCTTCTTCAACGTCGTGTCCCCAGCCAGATTGACCTGTTCGTTTGACGTGTTGAAATCCCCGACCACAACCACTCCTTCACCCGGTTTGCTGTATTCTTTGGAGTGCTCGATAAGTTGTTCCATCGCATCCTCTCTTTTTGACGTGTTCTCGACTGGATTACCGAGGTTGCTCTTCAGATGCAGCCCATAAACATGCAATGGCCTCCCAGAGATCAACAGCTTCGCATAGGCATAGCCACGAGGAGCCCGGGCCCACAACCCCTCTTCCATGACTCGGACCACGCAGAATCAGCCTTAAAACGCGAAAGAATGGTGATCTGTTGTTCTCCCAGCTTGTGTGTGAAACTGTCCAGGAATCGACTTGTCACGTGCACAGAGAAGCCAGGCATCAGCTTCGCCAGTCGTTGAGCAGCTTCATCATTCCTCACCTCCTCCAAAACGATGATGTCCGCACGCATCTGAGGGAGGACTGCAGCTACCTCCATAAAATGCTTGTCCCGTTCTTCCTGGGATGCTGCAGGTTTCTTCCCTGGAAACCACTCAAGGTTCCAAGTGACCAAGCGAACGACCTCAGCCGCATCCGCACATCCCAAAAACAGGACGAAGATGATTAGCCACCGCAGATTTTGCATGCGATTCCGTCGGTTGGTCCACAGGCTCTGCCACTGCCAAAATAACGACAGCCTGAATTGTGCCGTTTGCCTGTTGAGCTGATTGTGTGGCTTACCCCTGCTGCTGGTTGTGAGGTCGATCCTTGGGGCGTCAGTGATTGTGCTCCTGATGGTGGACGATATGTGGGAGTCGGGGTTGCCACAGCTTGCTTGCGCAATGATTCGTTTTCCTGTTGCAGCTGAGAGACCTTGGCTTCGAGCTCTGAAACCCGCCTCAAAAGAGCATCCACGTCTGGCTTGGCTCCCATAGTGACTGCCTGTTTCGATTCGGGTGTAAGCTTTTCCAGTGGGATGCGTGAGACACCAAAATCTGTCATGAATGTGACCTCGGAAGCAGTTGCCGACATCACACGACCCTTGATACGAGAGCCATCCAAGAGGTTGATTTCGATGGGGGGATCCGCCCCAAACGAGGTCAGAGCCCCAAGTAGCAGGTAGACGTAAAGCAAAATGGATTTCATTGGGGCAGGGGAGTGAATCTATTGAATGAACAGACCCAATGCCAGCACATTCACACTGGTGTTTTTAGCATTTTCTTAAGAACGTCCGATGAATTCCTCGTTCGAAGAATGGGCATCTGGAGGATTTGCGCCAAGTCATGCCACCATGATCCTTGAAGCCATGATCCAGCGGCTGTTTGCAAGCCTTGTCCACGGGCCGTCTATGAATGCCCGGCTACATTGATGCTGTCATCTGAGCTGGCTCCTTCGCCCTAACCTCCAGTTTTTTAAATGTGAACCCCTGCCTTCGCTTATTTGTTTTGAAATTAAGTTGCACAGATTTCGATGCGGGCATTGTTTCCGCAGCATTATGGTGGACAAAAGCCAATGACCGATAGTGACATTAACATGTAGGAAATAAACTCGATAAAAAGCGCGTTATGAGCGGAAAAACACTAGATAATAGCTGGAAGGCATGGGTAAAAGAGAATGTCGAACGCCAGTGTTCTCCTAAAGGCATTGTTCAGATACTCGACAAAGAAGGGTTTCGCATGGATTCGATACGCGAGGCAATGGGCTCCGCATTTCCAGGTGAACTAGATTTCGGCAGGCCGCAAGCCTGCGCTGCAGGTGTCGACTATCGAAAGCTTTCCAAGATACTGATTACGCAATCTCCTGAATGGGCGCAACGCATCGAAACTGAAAAGGCCCAGATCTACCTGATTAAAGACTTCATGAGTGGCTGGGAATGCGATCAAATTATCAAAATCATCGATGCAAATCTCCGACCATCTACAATTTCAGGAGATTCAAGCGATAGACAATTCCGCACCAGTTCTACATGCGATTTGTCGCTTATTAAGAATCCAATTGTTGCTGCAATCGATCAAAAGATTTCAGCGGCTCTGGGAATAAACCTGACTTATTCGGAGGGCATTCAGGGGCAAAAATATAAAGTGGGTCAGCAGTTTAAACCACATACTGACTACTTTGACGCTGATCAATATGCAGAGCATGCAAGTGTCAGCGGCAACCGCACATGGACATTCATGGTTTATCTTAATGAAACTCAAAAGGGTGGCGGGACCGAGTTTTTAAACATCGGTAAAACCTTTTTCCCGGAAAAGGGCGGGGCTGTTGTTTGGAACAATCTTCATTCAGACGGGCGGCCCAATCCAGACACTCTTCATTCCGGAATGACTGTCGAGGAAGGGGAGAAATATGTCATTACCAAGTGGTTTCGAGAAAAAGGAACTGGGCCTATGTTTTGACTGAATGAAGGACGGCTCTCAACCCTCATCCCCCTGTCCTCATTTCAGCCACACTCAATCTCCACTTCCATCAAATTAAGGATTTAGCGTTGTTGGGCTCCTCCAGAGTATCCAGCACTAGTCGTCGCTGGCTTGAATGCAATTTTGTGAGCCTCTTCGGAATGTTCACGCATCAACCTTGAGAGGAACTACGCTGGCACATTCCGGCCATTCCCGGAACCAGGATTTGACCCCGGTGGCGAGGGGCAGGTTGGTTCGGTTCCAGCTGTAGCGCCCCTCTTTCGTTTCGGCATATTGGTATCCCTGAAATCCAGGCAGCCCGTCCTTGAAGCCGCTGCTGATGAACCGGAAGGTGTTTTTCTGAGGCTCTGCGTCGCTCGCTCCCGAAAGTTTCTCCCTCATGCATATGCCGCGTTGGATCATGCCGGTATAAGTGCTCGCCGGAGTTCCAACGAACTGACGCGCATTCTGCATGACGAGGTTGCACAAAACTCCAAATCCCACCAGACCTGTCATTGGCAGACGGAGGAATTCTTCCTTGTAATTCTGGGCTATGAGATCTTCCAGAAAAACGACCTTCCTTGAGGATGTCCTGAGGCTTTTGAAGAACTCACGGTTGCGAGATTCATCCGTTGAGATGACCAGGCACTCGCTCTGGCCAAACAGCTCTTCAGCGCACGTGTTCATGTCCGGCTCAAATGTCGCCATCATATGAGGACGAAACTTTCGAAAATCGGTCAGCCTCACATGCATGCCGTCGAAGGTTCCCAGCTCTTCCGCGATCTGCTTTGCCAGCTCCCTATAACCGCTGAGAACACGAATGCCACGAATGCAATGGGCAAGCGACGCGGACGGCTTGTAAAAAAACCTTGAGTAATAGGCGATCGTCGCGCGGTTGAAGTGAAGAACTTCTTCCTCAAAATCACGGAGCACGGCCCTGCCATCTGCAAAGTCTTTGAGATCGTCCTGGTCCGCCGCGTCTGGTTTTTCAGCAAAAATTGAACTGGCAATCCCCAGGCTAAACTGCCTGATGTTCAAAGGGGACCTGATGCATAGATGCCTGAAGTCAGAATAACTCAGCGTATCGATGGGAAGAGGATTGAGCAGTTCTGTCACTGTGGGGTCGGCCGTGCACTTTGCCAGCATTTCGTTCACATCCTTTGGCAAGCCTCCGAAGCCACCTTTGTATGGTTGAATCCTCCTCTCAACTCCACCCGTGCCATAAAGCACCAGCTTTCTTCCGGTCACATGAGCCAACCCTACCGCTATCTCCAGAGACATCAGCTGGTTGTTGAATCCCCCCTCGTGAAGCAGGAAAAGGATATATCTGTCCTGCCCCACGTTGGCGCGATCCTCCACCTTTGTAGCGACATTCAAATCTACACCGCCGCTGCTTGCCTCGCCCAAGAATCCCTCCAATCGAACGGGATCGAACTGCCAGCAGGAAGCTTTGAAGGGTGACAGCCGCGGGTCGTTCCCGTCCGTCTGAAGGTCATCAATGGTATGAACCAGTGGAAACAGTTCAAAGATGTTTTTCCGGCAGGCGGATGGAGGCATCGATTCTCTGAGC
The DNA here is from genome assembly GCA_002482965.1 of Verrucomicrobiaceae bacterium UBA7681. Classification (GTDB taxonomy): domain Bacteria; phylum Verrucomicrobiota; class Verrucomicrobiia; order Verrucomicrobiales; family Verrucomicrobiaceae; genus Prosthecobacter. Next base: position 109,988 of record DLGZ01000079.1, read on the forward strand.
AGGTACTGGGGAGAAACATTGCCAGCATCTTGAATGAGCCCGAGTTGCCGGAGTTTCGCCTGTATCAGGTCCACCACAGCTTCCATGGGAACGGGGGCGCCCTGGATTTGTTGAAACATCGTGGAAGCCTCCTCAATCATCCTGGTGCCGCTATATACCTTGCATTTTGCACCAAACACAAATGACGCCAGCGGATTCAGGGCGCATTGAACCGGGGAGGAGAAGTACAGCTCTCCTGAGATGCATGCCATTGTGTTGTCTGGTTCTTTCATGGGATGTGATGAGCAAGGATGGGTGGGGGGGGGAGGAAACCGAAGCAGACTGATTTCTAAACACAGGCAGCCGGCCATGTTTCGAACTCGGACCACGGGCGGTCATCCAGGGGATCCTTTCAATTTTGGCTGGTAGGGTGAATAATATGGATGTCCTGCTGCAATCCCATCGCGTCATGGAGCTCTCCGTAGATCCTTTTGATGCCAGCCTTCTGATGTTCCTGAAGAGCGTCGAATGAGCTGAAACGCTGCTTTTTTTGCGGGAAATATTTCCACTGAGATTCAGGCACGCCAAGAAATGTGAGGACCTCCGGCAGGTAGGACCATAGAAGCGACGCCCGGACAATCATCCGAGGGTAGCTCCTCTGTATTTGCAAATCAGTCCAATTGTTGAACTGCGTGGAAAATCCAAATGAATCTTTTCCTTCCGCTACAAATACATCCAAATTTTCGTCCCCCTTCGGGCGCTGCCCTGTTATGGCAATGGCGTGCCCCCAGGCGATCCTCTGCCGAAACAAGCTTGGGATGATATTGTACGGAGTATCATATAAAAAGACGGCTTTTTCAATTTCGCCCGGCAGATACTCGTCGTCATTCAAAGGGGGGCGTATCCGGTGTTTTAGTCCTTTCGCATTGCCGCCCTCCCCCGGCATAGGCAGACCTTCTGAGTTCATGCTGCAATTGCATTTGATATGCTGCGAGCACCAGGAAATGATGTTGGTCGAAGCACAGCCTCCCATGGATGTAATTAAAAACATGATTTTTTTATGATGGTATTCTGATTTCCGGACATTCTGACGACTCAAGCATGACCCAGTGAGGGTGGTTCCCTTCGACAAACTCGCACTCGATTTCATCGTCTTCTTTGAGGTAAAGACGCCTCTCTTTGAGGACCGGGCTGTATATTATTCCCCTTGGGTTTAAGCAGGAGGCCCACCAGCTGAAGCTGCTGTTTGACCTGAATACGGTCCTGGCAAAGTAAAGGCGCAAAAAGTCCGGGAGCCATTCAAAGATGATGCCGGGAACACGATGGCTTCCGATGGGGTACGTCCAGCCTGCCGGTTTTTGATCATTGTTGCCCGGGAGCCATTTCCCAGTCCTGTCGTCGGTTGCCCACTCGATGTGGTCCGGGGAAAAGCCGTACTTGGCAAATGCTTTCAAATAGCTGGCTTTGGACACCACACTGTACGCTTGCGGACGCACGGCATTGATCGCCGGGGAACTGATGTCCTCCCTCCGCAGGTGAGCTATGTCGTAAGTCCCCTGCCGGTCTTCCAATCTTTTGTAGAGATCAAGGGACTTCACTTCGTCAGACCATTCAAACCATCCCAAAATTTCGTCCCTTGAGTAGTTTTCAAAAATATGGGGGGCATAGACGCACAGGCTTTCAAAGTACACATTGGACTTTCCGTAATCTCCCGGGAGCTCGGGGTTGAAATACTGCAGATTGTAACCTGTTCTCTCGCAATACTGGGTCACGGCCGCGGACCGTTCGGTGAAGTTGTCAAACGCCTTGATGCTTTGGTTCAGTCTCCTGCGAAGCTCGTCATCTTCGATGATTTTGCTGCCGGATTCCTTGAACAGAACGGAGCCTTCCCATTCACTGGGGATGAGAAATTCATGCCCGAACTTCGTGGCATATTGCCTGCCAAACGCATAGCTGAACATGCGGTTGCCAAAGCGACCGATCCAGTTGATCATCATGATCTTTGGCACAGCGGGTTGGAGGTGCACTGATTTCGGAGTGGCTGAATCGTGGGGCGGGAAGGAAGCGGGATGGCTGACCTTGAATGGTTTCATAGGTAATGCACCAGTCTCTGGGGCGCTTACGGGTGAGATGTTGTGGGTCATTATGAATGAATTAAGATGGCGGATGGATTTGATGGGGCAGAGGCAGCCATAGGCCACTGAAACCGGAACAGGTTTCATGGCTGTGCCGGTCTTTTTCTAAAAAACATGACATGGATGTTGTTGCTGAAGGCACCGGGACATCTGCACATGGACAGCGGAGAAAATCCTTGCAGCCTTTGGATCGCTGGCTCTGCGGTCAGTCCAGCGGGCCAAAAAAATTGTAGCTTCGGAAGAAGTCGTTTCTCGCCTTGAAGTTCGTGGCGGAAACTGAGATTGAGGGCTCGGTCCCCGTCACCTCGTGCCACCATCCGAGCGGGATGAACAGGATGTCCCCCTCGTTCACTGTCACCGTGAACGAGACCGGTGGCAGCCCCGCCTGCTTTCTCCTCAGGTCCGTTTCCTCCAGATTCGTCTTCGTGAAACAATGATGGTCATTGCCAACCTCCAGCAGCGCCAGGCTCGGCGCCAGCCTGAACGTCTTCGCCCCCTTCACCTGCAGGAAAAGATTGTTCGTCAGGTCATGGTGGCATGGCGTGTATGTCCCCTTGGGGCCGATCCACAGAAACACGTTCCCCTGCGCGCGGCTTCCCTCCAGCAGTTCCGGGCACACCGTCGAAGTGTCGAGCACCTGGTTCAGAAAGTTCGCATTCGCGGATGTGTTCCTTGCGGTCATATAAAAGTCGTTGGATTCATCGACCGTTAACACTCGATCTAGGAAATGGCTGAAAAGTGCCGTTGATCGTAAGGTTTCTGATTTTTTTTCGAATTCAGTAGTATTAGAACGACCTTCCTGAATCTCTACTTTAACGTTGCCAGCTTTTTTGCAAATAACACCCCAATCAAGAGAGCTTTCAAGGCTTGAGGGTGACAGGCATCTCCTGTAGATGACGGGAGTGTTATGTGAGTAGAAGTTTGAAAAGAATTCGGCGGGGTTCAATTGGGTTCGTTCTTGGATCTTGCCAAAGCCCTCTGCGAGTTCGCTCAGTTCACGGAGTGAATTCAGAAACCATCGGGTCTTTTTAAACCTTACTTCAGAGCATTTATCCGCTTTGACTGGAGGCATCTTCCCAAAAATCACCAGCAACGCGCTTATAATCTCGGGAGGAAACCCATTTTTTTCCAAAGCAGCAATCATAGTCTCGTTCGGTTTTCCCAAAGCGACGTTTTCACGCATCCACTCGAACCATTCCGTAGTCACATTGAATTTTTGGTCAGAACTCATGGTAGATGAAGATGATTTGGTCATGAAATTCAGTTTTTTGCTTCCTCCCTTTTGTAGGTGGTGAGTGCTGTTCGTAAAGCGCGTTATCTGATGTGTCTACTCCAATGATAACCGAGATTGGAGAATGAGATGGGCAAAAAGCCTAGCGAGAATAAAAAAAGAAGAAAAATAACTAGGTTTAAAAAAAGAAATTGCAAGTCGATAAGGAAGACTACAATATCGAAAAGATTAGCCCTTATCTCATCGTAATGATATAGATTGAGTATAAAAGGGTAGTAAAGATTAAGGAAAAACCACTATGAGCGGCGCAAAAGGCAATAACCAATCGAGAAAATCCAATTTTGGTGCGAAACGCTTAACAAGTCCCGCTGCGGAAAATGGAGATCCTACTCCCACACCGACACCGACACCGACACCGACTCCCACACCCACACCCACACCGACACCGACACCGACACCGACACCGACACCGACGCCGACGCCGACTCCCACACCGACT
>DLGZ01000070.1:0-55098 GCA_002482965.1 Verrucomicrobiaceae bacterium UBA7681
GCTGAAGAGCTTCGCTCCGGCGTCCAGACCGCCGAGGGTCTGCGTGCTGCCTGTGGCAGTGTTGATGAAGTTGCGAGAGATCGTGCGCACTCCGGCAGCGAGTATCTGCGAAAAGGCGGTGCCACGGAAGGTGATGTCCGAGGTGGCACTGCCAAAGGCGTTGTCATTTCCCGCCACCAGGTAGCCGTTGGAGATGGTGGTGGTGCCCTGATAAGTGTTGTTACCGTTGAGCCACAGGGTGCCCTGCTCAGATTTTTCCAAGACATTGGCGGCAGCACCCGAAACCACGCCATCAAAGGTCGTCAAAGCGCCGCGCGTGCGGAAGACAATGCTGCGGTTCAAAGTGACGGCACCGTTCACGGTGGTGCGGTAGCCATTGTAACCATCAAACCAAAGAGCACTGCTGCCCGTGCCATCAGTCGTGAACGTCCCCGCGTGTCCAATGGTGAGCGAGGAAATCTGCACCTCTTGATTTTCTGAGCCGGGACCGGCAGCCCCCACAATGATGATGCGTGTGCTGGCATTGTCCCCGACGGAAGTGGTGACGGCATTGTCGAACAGAAACGGCCCCGTGCCATTGATGCGAAACTCAAGGCCTGAAGTACGAGAACCATTGGTGGCCATGTCGATGATGGATCCCGCATTACCAGCCGCTCCGGTGTTGGTCAGCACCAGTCTTCCCTGATCCAGTATGGTCGATCCATCATAGGTGTTGTCTGCATTGAGGATGAGCACACCACCGTTGCTTTTACGCAGGCTTTGCACTCCCGTGGCCTGATCGGCGATGACGCCATTCACCGTCAGCATGCCTGCCCCGGCCTGGTAGCTGTTTTCCACCCCGACGCTCAAATACACCGTGCGCGTCTCGTTGGGCATGACGATGGTGTTGACATGGACATCCGTGAAGATCGTGCCCAGGGTGGCGACGGTCAGTGCACGGTCCGTACCGGTCTCAGGGAACTGAAACTTGTCGAAATTGACGATGTTGTAGCCGCCGCCGCTGAGGGCGGAAGTACGCAGAACGCCGTTGGCCCCCTGAATGTCAATGATGCGGGAAGCGTACTGATTGTCTGTAACACCGTACAGACCATCGGCGATCTCCACGCGCAGTTCACCAGCACGCAGATTGATCACATTGTTGGTGGTGCTCAATGCACCGTCGCTGCCCACATGCAAAATACCGCTGTTGCCAATGGTCACGCTGCCGCTGTAATTTTGCGCCTGAGTGATATAAACCACTCCACCGATGTTCGTGCGGGCCGTCTGATCTTCCGCGCCAATAAACAGCGGGAAGTTACCGTTCAGCACATTGGCATTCGCAATGGTGAGTGTACCACCACCTGAGCCAAGACGAAACGCCTCGACGCCGCCAGTCTTGTTGCGACCGGTGGTGCTAAGCGTCGTTCCTGTAAAAGTCCCATTGCCTGTGTCTGCGCCAAACCAGACCTGTACGTCCGGAGCCACGGCTTTGATCAGACCTGGAAGATCCGCCTGAAAGTTATTGTTGCCGCTGATTTGGACGGCCACACGATTCTGGCGGCTGTTATCCGCCTGCTGGTTTGCAATAACGATGCTGTAAGGCCCGGTCTGCACAATGCCGCCGCTGAGGGTCAGACTGCTGAAGTTGATGTCGCTGCCCGTGCCATATCCCGCCCCAAAGGCGATGGCGGCGGGCGTGGCGTCATCCCCATTCTGCAAGGCGATCATCTGGTTGGAACCTACGTTTGCAGGACCATCCAGTTTCAAACGCGAGCCCTGATTGACCAGAATGTCATTGCCCATCACATTCGCACCTGCCGTGCCATTGCCACGCAGCCAGAGTTCGCCTTCCTGCAGAATGGTCGCTCCTTCATAGGACTTGGCATTGTCGAACATCAGCACACCACCACCGCGTTTCACGATGCCGCCATTGAAGATGTCACCATCAATCACGCCGATGACCGCCCGGTTCCCGGCTGAGGCATTGCCATCCAGGCGGATGTAGCGTTGCTCACCACCCAGATCGAGGTTGTTGACCAAGGTGACCACATGGGTGGCATTGCCACCGTTCAAAGTGAAGATGCCGGGGTTGAAATAGGTGCTGCCCCAAACAATCGTGTCACCAGCTCCGCCAAAATTCACGTTGATGGGAGCACCATACGCGGAGAAACCCGTGCTGCCGCCTCCCGCGCCACCACCGCCTGTGATCTGCACCTCTCCAACGCCCGAGCCGAGCGCACGGGTAAAGTCGCGGTCGGTTTCATACGCCGACTGGACGTTTGGACCGCCGGACATGTTGAAGTTGCCGGAGCCCAGGGCGTTGGTCAGGGAACCGATCACATCACGGAACATGCCCTCGTTGAGATAGGTCGTGCCGGTGTAGGTGTTGGCACCAAGGAAGGAAGTCGTGTTCGAGCCATTTTTGACCAGCGAAACTGAATTGGCCCCGTTGTCGGCGATGACCGATGTAATCACATTGGAGGTCCAGGCAATGTCGTAGAGTTCATAGTTGCTGCCAGCGCCAGCCGTGATGGTGGGAATCGAAATCGTATGAGTGCCCAGGCTGGTGAGAATGCCGCCTGAACCAATGACAAGAGAAGAACCCGCCGCCCCGCTGAGCGTGAATGCCGTGGCGCTCTGCAGGTTCAACGACTGGATGGTTGTCACACCTGCCCCAAGGGTGGCACCGGCGGAGAGCTTGATGTTTTGTCCGGACGTCCACGTTCCGACCGCCGTGTTGACGGCATAGTCTGCCGCGACGAGTGGCGTGTAACCAAAGCCCCCGTTGCCGACGGTGATGTATTTGAGGAACTCAGGATTGGCCGTACCACCTGCTGAATACGCCCAGCCACCGATGAAGGGCACGTTCGAGCCGCCTGTTTCCAAGGCGGTGTTGAGAATTTGGTGATGCGTGGAAATGCCCAGGGCATCACCCACCAGACTGTCCACAAACAACTCCATCGTGGTGCCTTTATTGGGTTTCAATATGTCCGTCAGTGTCAGGGCGATGCTCCCCCCGGTGCCGGCCGAACGATAACCGATGCGGTTGGCACCGCTCACCAAAGTCGTGACCCCCAGCTTCTGCGCCACCGCATAAGTGAAGAGGTTGCTGCCCGTGTTAAATGCCGAGTTTTCCACATAAATCTGGCTGGACATCATGCTGATGGGAGCCGTCGTGGAGAACCGGCTGTCTGCCTTGTCACCCGTGGTGGGAGTCCCAGCGCCGAGCCCGAACACCAGACGCAGCCAGGAGTTCCGCAGATTCAGGGCGGAGATTTTGGCGTACGGATTAGTGTTGGCAGCCTGGCTCCCAACACCGGCATCCGCACGGATATCCCCGAGAATCGAGGTGATGGAGCCGGTGAAATTCTGCGCTGTCGTGATGTTCTGCATGCGAAAGCCGCTCACGCCATAATGGATGATGTCGCCCGAACCAGTCACCGCACCGGTGATGGATGTGAAGCCCGCGCCACCGATGCGGAGTTCGTTGTCGTTGGTGATCACGTTGCCAGTAAGGGTGAAAGTGTTCAGATCGCTCTGAACACGCGCAGCGCTGCCCAGTGTGACGGTGCCTGTGACCTGGTTGCTTTCACGCCCAAGAATGCTTCGCAGGGCACCCAGATTGCGGAAGCCCTGGCCATTGATGAAAAGGGGCTCATTGTTGAGGCTGGTGCCGCCATTGCCTGCCACGGTGCCACCGTTCAAGGTGCCACCCACGTCATTGTTGATTGCCAGCGTCGCGCCAGCATTCACGATGGTGCCCTGCAAGTAGTGGCTCGAGGCACCAAGCACCGTCAAATCGTTGCCCCCTGGTGAGAGCATGGTGATCCCGCCGTTGAGGATGTTGACGCCGGTGAAATTGTTCGAACTGCGCAGCACAAGGGTGCCATCACCATTCTTGGTAAACCCATTGACGCCGTCCACCACGCCACCAAGCACGAGGATGCCTTGCCCCACATTCAGGGTCAGTTGGTTTTGCAGCCCGACGTTGGCCATGATCGCCGCCGTTCCCTCGCCAATCTTGTTGATCACTGCCAAACCATCATTGTTAAAGCTGAGGGTGCCATTCACACCCGCCGTCAGCACCAGATCCGATCCTCCGGTCACATCGCCGATGTTCAAGGTTCCCAGCGTCAGCGGATCATTCAGGCTGATCAACTGATTGCCGAGAAAATTGAGATTCAAATTGGCGGTGTCACCAATGGCAGAACCGGGAATGACCCCGCCATTCCAGTTGGTGAAATCCTGCCAGCTCAAAGCGCCGCTTTGGTCTTCAATCCAAGAGCCCGTGGCAGCATGCGCGTAAGGTCCAGGCAACCAGACAGCCATGAGGCATGTCATGAACCAGCCGAGAAGTTTGCGATGTTGACGTAATATTTTCATAAATTCACAACGATGAAATGGTTCTGAGGGCGCCGCTTGTTATCCAATTCTCTCAACAGTCAGCGGCACACATGCCACTGGCTCCACACTGCGGGTCCTGCTGCCGCCGATCACACTCACTCCGAAAAAGAACCTAGACTGATCTTTGGCAGCAAGCAGCCTGTTGATAAGACGGCTTGGCCAGTTCATCAGAGCGATGGACAATTGCATAGATTGTTGAATGAGAGTGGTGTGACGGGACAATTTTTGAGACTCATTTAATACGCGACCGCATTAAATGATTATTATCTGAACTTATTGCTTACTCTTGCCTAACCCCCACATTCAGAGCCATTGGTAAATGGCTTGCCTGTTAGTAAATTTTGAAGGAATCTCTAATAAGCCTTTTCTTTATTCTAAATAAAGTCACCTGCTTTTTGGAGCCTCGCAGGACCTGCCACGGCCTCTTTGAGGGTGATATTTGGCATCCTCTTTCGCATCATCATCAGTTGCGAGATCGCCCCCCCTCCACACTTTCTGCACCCGCCATGTCCCGCATCCCGGAAGAAACCATCCAGCAAGTGATTGCCGCCACGGATATCGTGGCGTTGGTGGGGCGTTCCGTGAAACTGCGCAAGGCGGGCACGAACTTCCTCGGCCTGTGCCCGTTTCATAATGAGCGCACGCCTTCCTTCAACGTCAGCCCCTCGCGCAATACTTACCATTGTTTCGGCTGTGGTGCTGGCGGCACCGCGATCCGTTTTGTCATGGAGCATGACGGGATGTCCTTCGTAGAAGCGGTCAAACGCCTAGCCGACGCGGCAGGAATCCGCATCGAGGAGGAGGTTTGGGATGCGAACGCGGAGGCAGAAGCCAAACACCGCAGCCTGCTGCTGCGTGCGCACCGCGAGATCACTGAGTGGTTCCACCAACTGCTAATGAAGCACAAAATCGCCGCTCCAGCGCGCGATTACCTCAAATCCCGTGGTATCACGGCCGAGGTGGCGAAGAACTGGCAGATGGGCTACGCGCCGCCCCACGGGGCTTTTTTTCGTGAATGGGCTGCACAGGCCAAAATCCCCGAGAGCGTGCTCGTCGAGGCCGGGATCTTTGTTCAGAGCGATGAAGAATCGGGACGCCGAGGCACCTATCCGCGTTTTCGTGACCGGCTCATGTTTCCCATCCGCAATGATCACGGCGATGTGATCGCCTTTAGCGGGCGCATTCTCGATCCTGAGGCCAAAACCGCCAAATACCTCAATTCCCCTGAAACTTCGCTCTTCAGCAAGAGCAAGGTGCTGTTCGGCTTCGACCGCTCCAAACGTGCGATCTCGAAAGCCGGCGAAGCCATCGTCTGCGAAGGCCAGATCGACATGATCATGGTCTATGAGGCTGGTTTTCAAAATGTGGTGGCCGGCCAAGGCACCGCCTTTACGGAACTTCATGCCAAACTGCTCAAACGAGTCTGCAATGAAATCGTGCTCTGCTACGACTCTGACAATGCGGGCTACAAGGCGGCTGAGCGCGCCTTTCAAATCCTCTCGCCCATCGGTTTGACGGTGAAGGTGGCCTCGCTCCCGCAGGGAGAAGACCCTGACTCGCTGCTGCGCAAAGAAGGTAAGGAGGCGCTGCAAACCGTGCTGGGGAATGCCACGGACTTCCTCGAATACCAAATCCGCCGTCTGCGAGCCAGCGCCAAATCTGACAGCATGGTCGAGCGCGTGCGCATGGCGGAGCAGGTGGCCGCGGCCATCAGCATCTTCACCGGTGTGGCTCAGCGCATCACCGCCGTGAACAAAGTCGCCAAACTGCTCGAAATATCCGAGGACCAGCTCAATGCGATGGTCAAACGCGCAGCCAATGAAACCAAGGGCGGTCAAGGCGCAGGCACCGCCCCCATTAACGTTGTGGATGAGGCGAAGAAACTGCTCGCCTCCCAGCATAGGACCTCCTTGTCACTCTGCCAGATGGCCTTGGCCGATGCCGAGGTCATGTACTGGCTGCGGGAGGCTGACTGTGAAGACCTCCTGCGCGAGGTGCCCGGCACGGAGATGCTGGCCCGGCTGGTGCACAGCCGCCATGACCCGCTGGAGGAATCCTCCCAGCTTGCCTTCATGGCCGGGCTGGAGCGCCAGGAGGAGGCGGCCTTTGCCCAGCTCCAAGCGCGCCCTCGTCTGCCTGGGGGACTCGAAGATGCGAAAAGCGCCTTGTACACACTGGAACTCGTGCGAATGCAGAATCTCATCCAGAGCATCGAGTCCAAATTACGCCAGCGCAACCTCCCGGAAGAGGAGGTCGAACGCCTGCAGCAGCAGCAGATAGAACTCATCGCGAGGCGCAAAGAATGCCTTGACCGTACGAAACCCACCCCGAATAGTTTCTCCCCCTGATTAACGCAGGTCCCGGGCCCCCACCGAGGTAAGTATGGCCGTCTCCAAAAAACCACTCAACGGATCCCATTCTCGCAACGCAGCCGCACAGGCAGGCGAGACTTCTGCTGTCGAAGAAGAGACCGCCCCGCAGAAGCGTGGCCGCGGCAGACCGCGCATTCATCCGCCCAAAGACCAGCCTGTGACCCAGGTCGGGCCGGATGGCCAGCCGCTGAAACGCCGCCGGGGAAGACCGCCGAAAAACGGCCATGCCGGTGGCATCACGCATTTTGCTAACACCACGCACGACGACATCCACTCGCCCGACGTGCAGGCACGGCTGCGCGACCTGATTCGTACAGCACGTGAGCATGATCATCTGACCTGGGACGACATCAATGAGGCCCTGCCCTCAGGATTCGTCACGCCGGACCTGATGGATGCCCTCATCACACGCCTGCGTGCGATGGAGATCAAGATCACCGACGAGGTCGAAGGTGTCGCGGCACGCCACACCGCCGCCCGTGAGCGCATTACAGCAGAACGTGACGCGGCTTCGGCCAAGCTGGATGTGTTTGACGATCCGGTGCGCATGTACCTGCGCCAGATGGGCCAGGTGCCGCTGCTCACCCGCGAGCAGGAGATCAACATCTCCAAGCGCATCGAAAAGGCTGACCTCAGCATGCGCCAGTGTCTGCACACCATCGGCTTCATCGGCCAGGCCTACCTGCAGTTTGCCGAGGCCTTGTGCAACGGCGTCGAACGCTTTGACCGTCTCGTCAGCGACCGCAAGGCGGATGAACGCGATGCCTATTTCAAAAAGCTGAAACCGCTGCTCGACCAGGCACGTGAGACGCACGAAAAGACCAGCAAGGCCTTCACGGCCTTCATCCATGCCGGACCGCGTAAACGCGCCGCTTCCCAGGAGGAGTTTGAAACGCTGCGCGTCGCGTTTTTCCGCGTCTGTGAGAAGTTTTACTTCAAATCCAAGATCACCGAGGACTTCGTCACCCTGCTGCAGCAACGGCTGACCGATCTCGGCAATCTGGAGCGTGGTCTGAAGGAGCAGCCCGCCAACAAAGACGCCCAAGAGGCCGTGACCGCCTTTGAACAGGAATCATGGATGACGGCGGCAGATTACCGCACACTCATCACCGACACGCTCAAACATGTGGCTGGCTCCACACGGGCGAAGACCGAGATGATCGAGGCAAACCTGCGTCTGGTCATCTCCATCGCCAAAAAATACACCAATCGCGGCCTGTCCTTCCTCGATCTCATTCAGGAAGGCAACATGGGCCTCATGCGAGCGGTGGAGAAGTTTGAGTACCAGCGCGGCTACAAGTTCAGCACCTACGCCACCTGGTGGATTCGTCAGGCCATCACCCGCAGCATCGCCGATCAGGCCCGCACCATCCGCATCCCGGTGCACATGATCGAAACGATCAACAAGCTCATGCGCGTGCACAAGCAGCTGCTGCAGGAGCTTGGGCGGGACCCGACACCGGAAGAAATCGCCGAGGAGATCCATCTGCCTGTCGATCGCGTGAACGCCGTTCTGCGCCTGTCTCAGCAGCCCGTTTCCATGCAGGCCAAGGTCGGCGAAAGCGAAGGCGACACCGAATTTGGCGACTTCATTGAAGACAAGGAGGCGAGCAATCCGATGGAACTCACCGCCATGCACCTGCTGCGCGACAAGCTGCGCGACGTGCTCGACACGCTCAATCCGCGTGAGCGCGAAGTGCTGGAGCAACGCTTTGGCCTCGGAGACGGTGCCGGACGCACCCTCGAAGAAGTCGGCAAGCAGTTCCAGGTCACCCGCGAGCGCATTCGTCAGATCGAAGCCAAAGCCCTGCGCAAGCTGCGGCACCCTACGCGCATCCGGAAGCTGGGCGGTTTCTTTGGTGCGGGTTGATTCTGCCCACCGTAGGACGGGTGCGGCGACAGCCCGCCCATCTGTGAGTGTATGACAAACACACGGGCCTGCGAACGCGCTCAGAGTCGGGCGGTTTGACGAAGGGATTTTTGAGGCGAGGGAGAGGGCTGCGCGCCCAACACAGCCAACCTATGAAATCACCAGCACGCGCCCACGTCGCGTCTGCCCTCGATGTTGAGCAGGTAAATGTACCCCTCGACGCGCTGCGTGGAAAACTCGCCTTCGAGCTGCACCGGCACGCGTTCGTATTCGCCACCTTCGGTGTCTTCCAGCACGTCCAGCTTGGTGAGGCCAGCTTCGTCCACGCTCCAGATTTCACCTTGGATGGAAAGCCCCTCCTCTGAACGAACCATGCCCGGATACCCACCCAGATCGACCATGCGATAAAGAGGAGCCGTGCGCGCTTCCGCCACGAACTGCTGCTGCCCGATCCACCCATGATTCTCACCACCGCGCTTTAGAGTGCCGTACACAAACACCAGCGTCTTCACAGCTCATCCTCCCGCTCATTGAGCCAGGAAGCCAGGCTGTAACGCTTCTGGGTCAGTTCAAGCGCACGTTCGATCATCGCAGGAGTCATCTCATGCCTCACCAGCACGTTTTTGGCCAGTTGCCCCGCCCAGCGCGGCCAGAAGTCATCCTGCAACTGCACCTGCTGCACGCTGCCCTGATGCAGCAGTCCCAGCTTGCCTCGCCGCTGCCCTGCCCCGGCCACTTTCACCTTGTCGCGAATCACATCGTGCAAAGCGGGTGCTACAAAACAAAACGGGTTCTCGATCAAATCGTCCATCCCTGCGAGGCGGCTGCCATCGTCCAAAGCTTTGGCCAAGGATTCATGGACCAGCCGGTAGCTGTCCAGCGGGTTGGTTTGGGACCAGGGATGCACAGCAGGCACGATCACCGAATACGTGAAATCATTCTCATGCAGCACCACGCCGCCGCCCGTCCAACGCCGCACAATGGGCCACTGCGGCAATGAATCGCCAAGCTTCGTCAAATTTTGAGCATAGCCAATGGTCGCCGTGGGCTCCGTCCAGCGATACACCCGCAGCACCGGCACCTCGCTCTGCTCCAGCCACGCCTGATCGGCCGCCATGTTCCAGGGGCCGTCATGCGGCGTCGGGTCGAGGTGCAGGATGAGTTGGTCGAAGAGAGATGTTGCGGAATCCACCCGTACATCATGCCGCAAGTTTCCACCCTTGCAGCCGGGATGTTGCTTTGACACCGGCCACCTCGTTTCCAGACTTCATCCCATGTCCCCTGCCCGCCTGCTCGCTCTCGCCTTTTCTCTGCTGTCCACCCTCTCCCCTGCTGCAGACGACTACCTGCCCGGCCCCGACTCCAAGGTGCAGGGCGGCGTGCCGAAGGGCAGTGTGCTCAAGTTTGAATTCAAAAACAGCAAGATCTTCCCCGGCACGGTGCGCGACTACTGGGTGTACGTCCCGGCGCAATACACGCCTGACAAGCCTGCCTGCGTGCATGTGAATCAGGACGGCATTCAAAATCTCGCGCCCGTGGTGTTCGACAATCTCATCGCCAAAAAGGAAATTCCCGTGCTCATCGGTGTCTTCGTCATGCATGGCCGTGTGCCTGCGGCAGATCCCGCCACGCAGTTGGATCGCTACAACCGCAGCGTGGAATACGACGGTCTCGGTGAAAATTATGCCCGCTTCATTCTCGAAGAACTGCTGCCCGAAGTGGAAAAAATCGTGCTGCCGGATGGCCGCCCCATTCATCTCTCACACAATGGCAATGACCGCAGCATCGGCGGCAGCAGCAGCGGCGCCATCGCCGCCTTTACCGCAGCGTGGGAACGCCCCGAGGCTTTCAGCCGCGTGTTCAGCAGCATCGGCACTTATGTCGATCAGCGCGGCGGCAATGACTACCCGGTGATGATTCGCAAAGCCGAGCCCAAGGCGCTGCGTGTCTTCCTGCAAGACGGCAGCAACGATGCCAACGGCACCGGCGGAAACTGGTTTCTCGCCAACAACGAAATGCTCTCCGCCCTGGAGTTCGCCGGCTATGAATCGAATCATGTGTGGGGAGACGGCGGCCACAATGGCAAGCACGCCACGGCCATTTTCCCCGATGCCATGCGCTGGCTGTGGAAGGACTGGCCCAAGGCGATCACGAAAGGTGTCGGCTCCAAAGCTCCTGTGATGGAAGTGCTAGGTTCTGGTAGCGAATGGCAGCTTGTGGGAGAAGGCTACGGCTTCACGGAAGGTCCGGCGGTGAATGCGAAGGGCGAAGTCTTCTTCACCGACATCCCGAACAGCCGCATCCACAAGGTGGGGCTGGATGGCAAGGTCTCCGTCTTTGCCGAGAACACCGGCAAGGCCAACGGCCTCATGTTCGGCCCTGATGGCCGCCTCTTTGCCTGCGCCAGCGGCAACAAGCAGATCGTATCGTATGACGAATCGGCCAAGATGACCGTGATCGCCGAGGGCATCGACTCCAACGACCTCTGCATCGGCCTGAACGGCAATCTCTACGTCACCGATCCTCCGCACAAGCAGGTGTGGCTCATCAAGCCGAACGGCGACAAGAGCGTCGTAGACACGAATGACAAGAGCGGCATCGCCTTCCCGAATGGCATTCGTCTCACGCCGGATCAGAGCCTGCTGCTCGTGGCCGACATGCGCGGCCAGTTCATCTGGAGCTACCACATCGAGGCGGATGGCACCCTCAGCGCCAAGCAGCCCTACCACCACCTGCGCATCCCCGACGGCGTGATGGAAAGCGGTGCCGATGGCATGACGCTGGACACGAAGGGCCGCCTCTACGTCGCCACGCACGCAGGCATCCAGTTCTGCGATCAAGCCGGGCGCGTGAACGGCATCATCGCCAAGCCGCAGCGCAAATGGCTCGCCAACGTCGTCTTCGGCGGCGCGAACTTCGACGAACTCTACGCCTGCAATGGCGACAAGGTCTTCAAACGCAAAACGCAGGTGAAAGGCGTGCGCTCAGCGGAGGCCCCGCTCAAGCCGGAGAAGCCGAGGCTGTAAGCTTTTGGAGTGCGGTCGCGCAGATGCAAGGCGCAAGCCTGCATCGGAGCTACCGCTCTCGCGGGGTGAAGAATGCGCTTTGGCCTCAGCCTGCCGTCCGGCCTGCGAAAGCGGTAGCTGCGTTCGTGCCTCACTTCGCGACCGCACTCCAAAACGCTGCCGCACCTGCGTAAGCCAGTCACTTCCCTTCCCCCGCCCTAGTCCTCCGCAACAGCCGCCGCAGCTCGCTTCTGCAGTTCCACCACGGCATTGAGGATCTTCACGCGGTTCATCTCATGCACTTCCACCTTGGTGCCGATTTCGGGCACGAGGGTGACGGTGAGTTCGCCGCCGAGGTGTTCGCGGAATTCTTCCAGGCCTTCGAGGATGGCGGGCTCGCCGCTGCGGCCGTTGTTCATCAAATACGGGGAGGAGGTGGCGAAGCCGATGCTTTCGATGAGCTTCAGCACGCGCTCGCAGGTCGCTTCATCCAGGATGCCCTGCATGCGGGAATAGACGAGGTCCACGGCCATGCCAATGGCCACGGCCTCGCCATGGGCGACGGTGAATTTGGAAATCTGCTCGAGCTTGTGCGCGGCCCAGTGGCCGAAGTCCAGCGGGCGGGCGGAGCCGAGTTCAAAGGGATCGCCTCCGGTGGCGATGTGCTCCACGTGCAGCTCGGCGCTGCGCTGGATGACCTGCTCCAGCGCTTCCTGCTTGAGTGCGGCGAGATCTCCGGCCATGGCCTCGATCTGCTCAAAAAAGACACGGTCGCGAATGAGCGCGACTTTGATGGCTTCGATGATGCCATTGCGGCGACCACGCTCGGGCAGCAGTTCGAGGAAGGCGAAGTCGTTCACGACGGCAAATGGCACGGCAAAGCTGCCGACCCAGTTTTTCTTGCCGAAGTAGTTCACGCCGTTCTTCACGCCCACTCCGCCATCGCCCTGGCTGAGTGTGGTGGTGGGAAAGCGCACATGGCGGATGCCGCGATGCGCCGTGGAGGCTGCAAAGCAGACCATGTCCAGTGCCGCACCGCCACCGATGACGAACACATAGCTGTGCCGGTCCAGCGCAGCTTCGTTGATGGCATCCCAGCAGCATTCGACGAGGCGGAAGTCGTTTTTGCACGACTCGCCACCAGGGATGACGATGGGATCATCCACCATGGTGAAGGTGTCGGCATGCACCTGGCCGTAGGCCATGATGTCGTCAATCAGATCGCGATTGGCCGTGGCGACGGCTTCGTCCACAAACACGAGCACCCGGGGGAGCTTGTGTGGCTGGTCGAGGTGAAGAAGATCACGAATGGTGTGGTTCCGAGGCGCGAAGACTTCTCTCGTGAACAAGATTCGGTGGGTGTGCTCTAGCCTGATTTTTTTCTCTAACATCAACGGGGGGGGATTCTTTGGCTCTGACCGGGGTTGAGGTCAAAGGGAAAGGGCAAACGTCTGTCGAATACACTTTCTAACCCGCCGCGCTCATTTAGCCCTGGATGCCGCGTATTTGCCACGCTCCTCAAGCAAACTAAGGGCAAGTCCCCTCCTGTCCTGCCACCTGTGGAAATAGCCTGCTGGGGTGATTGAGGAAGGATGCCCCCCGGATTCAACATGTGTGCGGCCATGAAAACCCTGCATTCAAATCCGCCGCATCGTCATGACAGCAACAAGCATGAGTTCATGTGATGGAAGCCGCCCCTTTGCTGAGTCAATCCGTGTCCGAGGATGCATGGGAGAAAAAAACCACCTCTGCAGTGACCTTTCCGCCTCCACTTCGCTTCTTGATTCCAGTGCTGCTGCTGCTGCTGGGACTGCTGGCGGCATGGATGGACTATGAACTGGACCTGGCCAATGACCTGGCACGCAATTTCAATGACGTGACCACCCAGGCGGAGGCCACCGGCGCCCGGCTGACCCAGCTGGCCCAGCAGCACCTCGTCAAGGGAGAGATCCAGGCATTGAATGACAACCTCTCCGACTGGAAGCATGAACCCTGGCTGCGGATGGCCGCCGTGGTGGATGAAAAGGGCCGCGTGCTGGCAAGTTCATCCGCCCAGTGGGTGGGACTGTCAGCTGAGGAAACACCTGCTGCCACCGCCTGGAAGCGTGCCAGCCAGAATACGGGGAAAATCATGGAGTCCGCCACTTTGGACGACGGAGACTTCATTGTGCTGGCGGCGTTTCCTCTCGAAATCCCTGCTCAGACCCGGCACTGGCTCCTGCTGGTCTATGACCGCGCCAATGCCGTCCTCCATGCGCATCAGGATGCACGCCAGCGAATGGAGTGGTCGGCTTCCGTGATCGCCATCATGTGCCTCGGCCTTTGGGCCATCCTGCACTTTGGGGTGGCGGCCCGGCTCGGACGGCTGGCACGCTCCGTCCGCGAATTTGGCGAAGGTCGGACAATCAGCATCGACCCCGTGAAAGGTGGCGATGAAGTACATGAGCTCTCCCAGGCGTTCCGGAAAATGACCCAGCGGCTGGCTGACCGTGAACGAGAGCGCACCGTGCTGGAGCGTGCGGTGATTGATACCGCCGAAAATGAGCGCCGGCGCATCGGGCATGAACTCCACGACGGCATCGGCCAGCAGCTCACCGCTGTGCTGATGGCCATCAACGGCCTGCATGATGAGTTGCAGGCCAAAGCCCCCGCCTTTGCAGAACACGCCCAGCATGCCAGTCAGAGCCTGCGCGAAGCCCTGGCCGAAGTGCGTGGCCTTTCCCATGGACTGGCCCCGGTTCCCCTGTGGGAGCAGGGGCTGGAGCACGCCCTGCAGGCGCTGGCAGACGTCACCACACGCAGCTCCGGCGTGCGGTGCGTGTTTGAATGCCCGGCTCACATCCTGGAGATCAGCGAGGCGACTGCGTGCAATCTCTACCGGATCGCCCAGGAGGCGGTGAACAATGCCTTGAAGCATGCCGATTCTGGCGAGATCCGCATCGGGCTGGAATGCCGTGACGGCTTCCTGGTCCTGGAGATCGATGATGATGGCTGCGGTCTGCCAGAGGTGCCTGTGGACGGCGGCGGCATCGGCTTTCGGATCATGCAGCATCGCACTGAAGTGATGGGCGGCAGGATGGAGCACGGCGCTCCGCCCGCCGGTGGCACCCGCATCGCCGTACACATTCCCAACACCCCATGACAACCACCGACACCCTCGAAAAAACCTACCGCCTCGTGCTTGTGGACGATCATCCAGCCGTGATCAATGGCTATCGTTTCATGCTGATGGCCCACCCCAGCTTTGAAATCTGCGGCACAGCCGTCAATGAAACCGAGGCCCTCACCCTGGTGACAAACGAGAAGCCCGATCTGCTCATCACTGATCTCAACATGCCAGGACGTGGTGGCCTTGAACTCATCAAAGATCTCGTGGCCCTGCATCCCGGACTGAAGATCATCGTCAGCTCCATGCATGATGAGATGCTGTGTGCCGCACGCGCTCTGCGCGCCGGAGCCAGCGGCTACGTGGGCAAGGACAGCCCCGGCAATGCGCTGCTGGATGCCATCCACAAGGTTCTCGATGGCGGTGTCTATGTCAGTGAGCGGCTGGCCGCGCACCTCGCGGCATCCTTTGCAACACCCCGGCCACGTGGATCCACGGAATCTCCGCTGACGAAACTGAGCGACCGTGAGTTTCAGGTCTTCGAGCTTTTCGGCCAGGGCCAGACCGCCAAGGAAATCGCAGCGCAACTGCATTTGAGTCCGAAGACGGTTTCAGTTCATCGGGATCACATCAAAGATAAAATGGGGTTTGTCACGAGTGCGGAAATGATCCGGCAGGCGGTGCGCTGGGTGGAGACCCAGCGGGATGTGCTCAAGTGAAGCGTCGGCGAAAAATAGGCGCAGTACCTAAACGCAAACGGCAGCAGTGCGGATACCGGAACTGCTGAATGCCCGCATGGTGTGATGTTCATCAACCCAACCGGCATTCAGCAACCATGAAATCGTCGCACTTCCACACACAAAGCTGGGCTCCAGGCAGCGCTGCCACTCATTCGAATTTTTCGGATGTTCATCAGCATCTTGACGATCATTCGCATCTCTTCGATGAAATGATCCAAGGCTCGCAGTTTACCTCAGAACCGAAGGCGGCCCTCCACCAGAAACCCAAAGCGAAGGTTTTGTTCCAATTCTTTGATGGCTGGCCCATGTCGGAATCGTGAGGCTCAGGCGTTCAACAACCCGTAGCAGCCTGAAATGAAAAACCCTGATCGAATCGTCATCGTGGATAATAATCCAGCCAGTTCTGCGGACTTTTGCGCAGCGCTGGAAGTGCAGTCTGATCTCACGCTTGCAGCCGCAGTGACCTGCGCCTCCTGCTCATTCGCCGCAGTGTCAGGACAGCAGCCTGATCTTGTGCTGGTCAGTCTGAGCATGCCAGGCCACCGTGTCCTTGAACTCGTGAAAGATCTCCTGGTGCTGCATGCGAGCCTGAAGTTTCTCATTGTCGCCAGCCACGATCAGGAGCTTGATGCCAGTCGCGTCCTACGGGCAGGAGCTCACGGCTGCGTATCGAGCAGCAGCAGCATCGCCACCAAGCTTGACGCAGTGCGCCAGGTGCTGGCTGGCAAGCACTGCTTCAGCACGCAGAGCACCCCACGTCAGACCGCCACCACCGCCCTGCATTGCAGCGTGAATGCGGCGATCTCGCTGTAACATCACTCTGCTATGTCGCGGCCACCCAGCGCTGCCAAAGACGCAGCAGTGGCGTGAGAGCGACAAAACCCAGCGCCAGCGGCACCGAGACGCTGGAAATCGCGAGAGCATCGACAATGGCGATGCCTGCCAGCAGCCAGCCCACGGCCTTGCCGATGGCGGGGCCGCCTTTGCGCAGGGTGTGCGTGGCAAAGGCCACCAGCAGGGCAAACACGCCCAGAACAACAACCTGCACCGGGCTGCCACCCGCCGCAGAAAACCGCATGGCGCAGACGATGGCCGGTGTGTAAAGCAGGGCGAAAGCCATCAGGGAAGCCGGCACGGGCAAAGCCTCGTTTTTGTGCTCCAACCGCGCCGCCATGGTGATGCCGACAACGTAACAGCCGATGGCCAGGGCAAACGGAAGCACCAGCAGAGGGCCCGCTGGCAGAAAGGCTGTCTCGTAGCGCCATTCGGCTCCGAAGAAGGACAAGGCCCCCTTCTGGCTGGCAAATTGAAACGGTGCCACAGCCGAGGCTGCCACCAGATACAACAGCAGCCGGCAGGCCCCCATGACGATGACGGACCCCGCCCACTGCTTGTGAAAGAGATCGTAAAACACAATGGCTCCCAGCAGCAGCCCCGTGATCTGCGGATTGGCACCATAGCCCAGCGCAATGACGCCCCCCACAAAGAGCATCAGGCCACCCACGATCCACGCCGTTCGCACAGCAACCTGCCCGCTGGGAATGGGCCGCTCCTTGCGGTGCTCACGGTCGAATTCCACATCCGCCGCATCATTCAAAATCATGCCGCCCGTGTAGATCAATGAGCCGGCAAGAATGAGCCAGGCGAGACGCGCATCAAACAATGCCCCACCCGCGAGAAGCCATGCCGCAGTGACATTCGTCCAGGCGGTGGGCAGATTGGAAATACGGGCGAGATGGAGCCAGGGGCGCATGCGCTCAGTGTCGAAATCAAAGAAGAAAAGTCGAACGCTTATTTCAACATGCTGTGCACAAACGGCAGCATGGAGGAATAGAGCGTGCTGCCGTGGAAGCGGGACAGCAATTCCGTGACGAGTTCGGCATCACTGTCCTTGTCCGCAGGGAGAAGATCTTCCCGGGTGTTTTCGCCACAGGTGGAGCTGACTTTGACAAAGCAGGAGTCGCATTCACGCCGCACTTCGCCTCGAATGCCGTCACCTTCCAAAACCAGTCCTTGCAGAGCAGGACCGGTGTCCTTTTCGATCAACTCCACACTCAACTCGGCCTTCAGGCGCTGATTGATCCACACCGCAAGGAGCAGCGCGGTGGTGCGCTGGCCTTTGAGATGGGTGATGCGAATGTTCTGCAGTTTGGCGAGGTTGTGGCAGGCGGTGGGGTCCTGAAAGCACGTGGCCAGTGCGGTGCGCATGAAGTGCGAACGAGTCCACGCGAGATCACGCACATCGAAGCCGCCGGTTTCAGCGTTCATGGCGACCAGCAGCGCATCGAACTGCCGGACAGGATCGGCCCAGCGCGAACTGTCGATGATCAGCGTGTCGATGCGGCTGTAGAGGCGCTCTTCAAAATTCTTGGACAGGTCGGCCTGCCACCAGACGACCAGCGGCAAATCGGAGTCGAGATGCGCGAAGACGATGTTTTGCACCTGCGCCGCATCCCCGCCTTCGAGCACAAAGCTGATCTGCTCGCTGCAGACAATCTGTTTACCCTGATACGGGCGGCACAGCGCCTGAATCCATGCCCGCGCACGCAATGACTGTGCTTCGGGCAGTGCGAGAATGAGAAGCGCCCGGCAGGCATGCTGGGCGGCTACATGGTCGAGCAATGCGTTGTCTGCCATCAGCTCGCAGCTGTCCTCGGTGTAGATCGCGAGATTGATGAGCGAGGCACGGGTTTTGGCCTCGTCCCCTTCCCACAGCTGTTTCAGGGCACGATCAATGCGCCCGATGGGCGTTTCGAGACCAAGGCGGTCAAGGTCGGAGTCGTTGAGGGTGGCAGGAGGCATGATGGTGTTCCTCCAGATTAAAGCAGACGCCATTCACGACCGTCCGCACGCAGCAGATCATCGGCCTCCTTCGGCCCCCAACTGCCAGCGGGGTATTCATGCATGGTCGGCGGCGTGTCAGACTTGTGCCAGGCATTCTCGATTTCATCGATGAACTTCCAGGCGTTCTCGACTTCATCGCGCCGGGCGAACAATGTGGCGTCACCGGCCATGGCATCGAGCAACAGACGCTCGTAAGCCTCGGGGCTTGCCTTGCCGAAGCTCGATGAATAGCGGAAGTCCATCTTCACCTGCTGGATGCTCATGGCCTGCCCCGGCTGCTTGCACAGAATGCGCAACGCGATGCCTTCATCCGGCTGAATACGAATGACGAGGGTGTTCTCGCTGTTGTTCAGCATCGTCGAAGTAGCAAAGGGAACCTGCGGCGGCTTCTTGAAATGCACGCTGATTTCCGTGGCCTTCTTCGGCAGTTGCTTGCCCACCCGGATGTAAAACGGCACGCCCTGCCAGCGCCAGGTGTCGATCATGAGACGCAGCGCCACATAGGGTTCTGTGGTGGATTCAGGATTCACGCGATCCTCCTGCCGGTAACCCACGCGCGCCACACCATCGACGCTGCCTGCGGTGTACTGGGCGCGGATCACGTTTTTGCCGACGGCCTCTGGCCCCACCAGCGGACGCAGGGCGCGGATCACCTTCACCTTTTCATCGCGCACACTGTCGGCGCTGAGATCGGTCGGCGGCTCCATGGCGACCAGGGAGACCAGCTGCAAAAGATGATTCTGCACCATGTCACGCAGCGCACCTGCGGTGTCGTAGTAGCCCCCACGCCCGCCTTCCATGCCGAGATTCTCCGCGCAGGTGATCTGCACGTGGTCGATGTAACGGCTGTTCCAGTTCGGCTCGAAGATGGAGTTCGCAAAGCGCAGCACCATGATGTTCTGCGCGGTTTCTTTGCCGAGATAATGGTCGATGCGGTAGGTGTCTTTTTCCGCAAAAGTGGCGGCGACCACCGCGTTCAGGCCCTGCGCAGTGGCGAGGTCTTTGCCGAACGGCTTCTCACAGACCACGCGCGCCCATTTGCCCTTCGTGCCTACATTCAGCCCAGCGGCCCGGATCATTTCCAGGATGGGTTTGAAGGCCTCGGGCGCAGCGGCGAGATAGAAGAGCCGGTTTGCAGGAGCGCCGCGCTCGGCATCAAACTGGTCCAGCAGACGGCCGAGTGACTTGTAGCCTTCGAGGTCTTCAAACTCGCTGCGGTGATAGTGAATGCATTGGGAAAAGCTTCCCCACAGCTCGTCATTGTGGCCCTGACGGCTGTTTTTGCGGTTCCCCTCCTCAAGTTCAGCGCGGAAGCCCTCGTCCGTCTTGTCACGCCGGGCGAAACCCACGACCTTGAACTGCGGCGGCAGGTCACCGGCGGCGGCGATGTTGTAGATGGCGGGAATCAGCTTGCGATGGGTGAGATCGCCGGTGGCACCAAAGATGACCACGGAGCAGGGTTCCGCACGGTGGCGGGAGAGCAGAGTCTCTTGAAAGGGATTTTCCAATTCGGGCATGGCTTTAAAGCAAGGACTACGCCACAAACGCGGCGCAGGACTGCCAGACTAACCCGCCGCCCCGCGATGGCAACTAACGATGCCGCCGCAACATGCCTGGGTCGATGAAATGACTTCATGGATGTCATGAATTCGCTTGGACTCCTCATCTCAGGCCACCCCGCCATTAAACATGCGTCTCTTTCGCTGATTTTCTCTATGCATGCTGAGGTTCAAAGGTTTGACAGCGAGGCTCATCCGTTGAGAGTCAGCAGGCAATGAGCAAACCGGCACCTGAGCCAGACATTCCGATCCCGGAAGACGTAAAAAAAGACAAGGGCTTGTGGGAAAAAACCCGCAAAAGCCTGATCGAACGTCTGAACAATTGGGAGGATCAGAAAACCTGGAATGAGTTTTACCAGACCTACTGGCGACTGATTTTCAGTGTCGGCACCAAGGCGGGACTCACCCGTGAAGAAGCCTTTGATGTCGTGCAGGAGACAGTCATCGCCATCGCCCGTCAGGTGCAGAAAGGCCAGTACGATCCGCGTGCAGGCTCCTTCAAGGCCTGGCTTCTGCAGATGACCCGCTGGCGCATTCTCGATGTCTTCCGCGCTCGCAAGCGCCAGCCATCCCTGGCCGACCAGGGCAATGCCGACACCGAGGACACCAGCGGTCAGGTCATCGACCGCCTCTCCCAGGACAAGGACAACCTGCTGGAAAACATCTGGGACCGTGAGTGGCGTGACAACATCACTGCTGCGGCGCTGGAACGGGTCAAAGCCAAGGTTTCACCCCGGCAGTTTCAAATTTTTGACTGTTATGTGATGAAGGGCTGGGGGGTGAAGAAGACCTCAGAGGCCCTCGGAATCAATGCCGCACAGGTCTATCTGGCCAAGCACCGCGTCGGTGCTCTGGTGAAGAAAGAAGTGCAGGGGCTTGAGAATACGATGCTTTAGTGGGAGACTTCCTGGCGCTGGCTTGAACAGCCCCTGCCGCCACCTTCCTTCCACGCCTGCTTCATGAGCGATTCAGCCGACCTGCCCACCGATCATCCGCCTCCCTCCGAGAGCGCGGATGAAGCAGCCGACATGCCTGTCATGGATCAAGCAGCACTCGATGCAGACTCCTTCGAGATGGACCTGCCCGCCCCCCCCATTGCCGTGCCAACGGCCCGCGAAAAGGTCAAGAGCCGCGACAAAAACGGCCCACCTTCCCACCGGGATGACATCGTCATCCCCGACTACACGCTGCTGAAGCGCATCGGCTCCGGAGCCTATGGCGAAGTGTGGCTGGCCCAGAGTGTCACGGGCGCCCTGCGTGCGGTGAAGATCGTCTGGCGTGAGGATTTCGAACTCACCCGCACTTTCCACCGCGAGTTTCAGGGCATCCAGCAGTTCGAGCCCATCTCACGCGGTCACCCCTGCCTCGTGCACATCCTGCATGTCGGCTGGAATGAAAAGCGCGGCTTCTACTACTGCGTGATGGAGCTGGCGGACGACGCCGAAGACGGTGCGCATATCAACGACGTGAAGACCTACGTGCCTCGCACGCTGACCACGGACATGAAGCGCCACGGCCGGCTGGACCCCTTCTTCTGCCGTGATGCCGGCGTCTACATGGCCGATGCGCTGCACTACATGCACAACCACGGACTCACGCACCGTGACATCAAGCCCTCCAACATCATCTTCGTCGGCGGCGTGTGCAAACTCGCGGACATCGGCCTCGTCGCTGCGTTTGGAGAGCGCACGTTTGTGGGCACCGAAGGCTTCGTGCCCCCGGAAGGCCCGGGCACACCGCAGGCTGACATCTACAGCCTTGGCAAGGTGCTCTACGAAATGAGCAGCGGCAAAGACCGCATGGAATTCCCCGAAGTGCCGGACAATCTCTCGGACGAGGAGTGGCCGTTCTGGATCGACCTCAACCGCGTGATCTGCCAGGCTTGCGAAGCCGACCTGGGCCGGCGCTTTGCCACCGCCTCGGATTTTGCCGAATCCTTGCAGCAAGTCGGCGGCATCAAACCGGAAAGCTTTGTCCGCCGCTCCATCCGTGCGGCCATCATCACGATCCTGACCTCCTTCCTCGTCGCGGGAGGCTTGGTGATGGGGAAGCATCAGCGTGAATGGAGCTACGAAGTTCCTGTACCTGTGAAACCACTGCCGGTGCTGCCGGCGCGTCCGCAAACACCTACGCCGGGCAAACCGTGGCAGAACCGGCTCAAACAGTGGTTCACCTACAAGCAAGATCGTCACGTCGCGGACTTGCCGCTCGATGCGGATCTGTTCCGCGATTTCCTGCTCGAAATCAATCGTGCCGCTGAATATGAAGCGGCCAATATCACCCTTCCCGACAAGAGTGTTCTTCCAGCCGCCGTGATTCCTGCGGCGGATGCAGACGCCTTCTGCGCCTGGATGACCGCCGGAGACCGCCGGAGCGGACGCCTGGATCCAAATCACGAATACAGCTGGCGTGCGGCCATCATTCCGCAAACACCGGGGACATCCAAGCCCAAGCCTGGCCACAGCGCGATTCGCTGTGAAATCGTGAGCGTGAAGTTCGGCAGCCTGAACATCGCCAGCACGCCTGCAGGAGCGGAAATCTTCGACGGCGAGCGTCTCGTGGGCCACACGCCCCTCGCCCTGCCCAAGGTGCGCGCAAACAGCTTCAGCTACGAAATCATTCTGCCCGGTTACAAGCCTGAGCTGGCCGCCGGCAAGCTCAAGGAAGGACAGAGCATCAGCTTCAATCTGCGTCTGAAAGCCACCGGCTCGGTGGTGTTCGGAAAGCCGTGGCAGAACAGCCTCGGGATCAAGTTCGTACCTCTTGGCAAGGCCATGCTGGCGGGCACGGAAACGCGCCGCAAAGACTTCGCCGAGTTTGCCAAAGCCACCAATCAACCACCTGTGGATGGCCGGGTGCTGGATGCCGAGCCCAATCTGCCCGTCAGCATGCTCAACCGTTCCGAAGCCGAGCAATTCTGCCGCTGGCTGACGGATCGTGAGCGTGCGCAAGGCTTGCTCGAACCGGATCAGGAATACCGTCTGCCCAGTGATGATGAATGGAGCATGGCCGCCTATCTCTCGCGTGAGATCGGCAATACTCCCGCCGAACGCAGCATGCGCATCGAAGGCATTTACCCTTGGGGGTTCATCTGGCCGCCACCCGCAAAATCCGGCAACTTCCTCGACAAAAGCGCTGATAAAACCGGCAAGCTCGCCATTCCAAAGTACGACGATGGCTTTGCCGGTCCCGCACCCGTGGGTTCATTCCGCGCTGATGGCCGTGGCTTGCATGATCTCTCCGGCAACCTCTGGGAATGGGTCTCTGATTCGTGGAACACCATGCCCGACCAAGGAGTCCTGCGTGGTGGAGCCTACACCACTTCGGAGCGCCAGGAACTCCTCGCCTCCTTCCGCCGGCATGCCACCGCCGCAGACCGCTATCCCGACGCCGGCTTCCGCCTGCTGCTCTGGAACATCGGCCAGATGGCACGTGAAGACGACAATTGAACCCGCAACTTTTGTGGGAATAAGCAATCTTCGCCGTACCTCCCACGTATTAGCAAACCAACGCCATGAAACTTCGCCTCGCACTTCTTTCCGCCCTTGCCGCCGCCTTCTGCATCGCCCAGGCCGAGGACAAACCCAAAACCGACTCCAAAACCATGCCCAAGCCTGAAATCGTTAAGTCTGAAGATGACTGGAAGAAGATGCTCTCCCCCGAACAGTTCCAAGTGACCCGCATGCGCGGCACCGAACGTGCCAATGGCGCGGCCTATGCCGAATTTGAAAAGCAGGGCGAGGGCACCTACTACTGCGTGTGCTGCGGCGCGGAACTCTTCACCTCCAATGAAAAATTCCACTCAGGCTGCGGCTGGCCGTCGTTCTACGACTCCTCCAAAGCCAAAGGCGTTCTCGAAAAAGTGGACGACAGCCACGGCATGCACCGCATCGAAACCGTCTGCAAACGCTGCGATGCCCACCTCGGCCACGTCTTCGAAGGCGAAGGCTACAAAACCCCAACGGACCGCCGCTTCTGCATCAACGGTGTCGCCCTGAAATTCGTCCCCAAAGGCGGCGAAGCCCCCAAGCTCCTTGAAGTCAGTTCCACCGCCGTGCAGTCAAAGAAAGATGAAGTCGCCAAAGAAGGCGGTGTGGAAGTGAAGAAGTAAGCAGCGCAGGCAGACCGCAGGATGGGTGTGGCGACAGCCCGCCCGTCTATGAGCGTGCGGCAAACACTTTGGCGTTCGAACGTCCTCGCAGTCGGGCAGTTTGGAGAAGAGTGCGGTGAAGCATCGGAAAGCACCACTCGCCAAACACACCCAACCTACAGCCTGAGTCACTCTGCTGTATGTGCGCAATACGATGGTGAACGAAGTCCGGGGACGCAGGCACCTCCGCCCGCACCGCCTTACATCTTACCCGTCTTCGCAAAGTCGATGATCTTCTGGTCATCGTCCCCGGCCGCCCACGTCACGCGCAGAAAGTCAGCAGGGTGCAGATTGTGCTGCTCAAAGAACGCCCGGTCACCGCCGCAGCCAAACATCGTGTCAGGGTCCATTTCGCCGTTCAGTTTCGCCCGCGCTTTCACGATCAGTCGCGGCAGCCACTGAATGCCGTCCACCGCCGCCGCTTTGGCTGGAAGTTCGCTCGGTGCCACGATTTTTTCGCTGCGCTGGCTGCCTTGCACCACGCGGAAGAAATCCCGCCGCACCGCAGCCACCAGCAGACTCGTCTCCAGGGTTGGCCCTTCAGCGCCATACCGGCAGTGATCATCGACAAAGTCGAAAAACTCCTGCGTCGTGTAGCCAATGCTGTCCAGGAAGTTCTTATCCGCCTCGGTGTACCAGTTCACCGCACGGGTGTCGCCCCCGAGGTGCAGTTTGGAGCAACGCTCGAAGAGTTCGCGGAAAGTCGTGTCCCAAGTTAAATCGTTCATAATACCTCTACGCATAACGACGGTGCTTTGAGCGTCAAATATTCGCGCAACCATTCCGCACCTCCGGTGGTTTACATTGCGCATGACCCTCGCTAGCATGGCAGCCACACTGCCAGCCTACCTCATGCCTGAACCGGAACGGAACGCTCTCCCCCATTCACCGCCGGCAGCCGCCGCCGATGCCGAGGAGTCTGCCGACCAGGAAAGCGTCCGCCTCATGCTCCGCGTCAAGGAAGGCGATGTGAAGGCCTTCGAGCGCCTCGTGGAATTGCATCAAAATGCCGTCGTCGGCACCTGCGCCCGCATGTTGAACAACATTGAGGACGCGCACGACATCGCGCAGCAGGTCTTCATCCGTGTCTGGCGCAGCGCCCCGCGCTACGAAGTCACCGCCAAGTTCACCACCTGGCTCTTCACCATCACCCGCAACCTCGTCTTCAACGAAACCCGCCGCCGCTCCCGCCGCAAGGAAGTCAGCATGGAGCAGGAGAACGAGGACGATCCGCCGAAGTATTTCACCGACCACAGCACCCCCGGCGCCGATCACATCACCCAGCAGACCGAGTTGGAGAACGCGCTCGACACCGCCATCGCAGCCCTGCCCGAAAAGCAGCGCATCGCCGTCATCATGCGCCGCCACCAGGACCTCCCATACGAGGACATCTGCGCCGTTTTAAAAATGTCCCTCCCTGCCGTGAAAAGCCTCCTCTTCCGTGCCCGCACCGAATTGAGGAAGCACCTCGTCGCGTATCTGGGTGAAGATGTGGAGTGAAGGTTCCGCCCACCTCCAAAATCAAAAATCGATTGTTCATCAATCGTCAATCGCGCACACCCAGCGCCCTCCAAAGCCGGAGGATTGACGATTGTCGAGCAATCGATTTTTGATTTTAGAAGTTCGGACAACCCACCGTAGAAGCTCAAGCTTTGCATATGCTCGAAGGAGCAGCGCAAGGACCACCCTTCAAGCAACCCATCTATGAAAGAGCAAGCCAACGCCCTTGAAGATCGTCTCGTGGACTTTGCGGTCCGCATCATCACCGTCGTAGAGGCGCTGCCCGATACGAAAGCAGGGAAACACATTGCAGGACAATTGATACGCTCAGGCACATCACCCGCGCCAAACTAAGGCGAAGCTCAGAGCGCAGAATCCCGAGCTGACTTTCTCCACAAGATGAAAATCTGCCTCAAAGAACTTCGTGAGACTTGTATCTGGCTCAAGATCATTGAGCGCAAGCCTCTCTGCTCCAAGACGCGACTCACGCCCATTCTCACCGAATGCGACGAACTCATCAGCATCTTCGTCAAAAGCGTTCAGACAGCCGAGCGTAACAAAAGCTCCGGCAAATGATGCTTCCACCTCCAAAATCAAAAATCGATTGTTCGACAATCGTCAATCCTCTGGCTTGAAGCACCCAGGGCATGCGCGATTGAAGCCGCGCCATCGATTTTTGATTCTTGAAGTTTCACGCAGAAGCAAGCGTACTGTCCGCCTTCGCATGAAATTAGTCCTGCTCGCCCTCCTCTCCCCAACGCTGCTTCTCGCCGCGCCGAAGCCGCTGTTCAACTCCAAGCTCATCACCAACGCCACGCCGAACCACAGCGTGGACATCGACGTTTCACTCGACGGTGCCAAGGAACTCTACCTCGTCGTCACCGATGGCGGCAACGGCTTCACCGCCGACTGGGCGGACTGGGCTGAGCCACGCCTCATCCTCGCTGATGGCACTGAGAAGAAGCTCACCGAGATCGAATGGAAATCCGCAGCATCCGGCTGGAACAGCGTGCGCGTGAATGCCAGCGCCGGTGGCACCGAACTGCGCAGTGCCGGCAAGGCCATCGAGTACGGCATCGGCACGCATGCGAACAGCATCATCGCCTTCAATCTCCCCGCTGGCACGAAACGCTTCAAAGCCCGGGGCGCACTCGATGAAGGCGGCACCAAGCAGGGCAGCTCCAGCGTCGAGTTCCGCGTCTACACCGAAAATCCCGGTCCCATCGCCACCAGCGACAGCAGCACTCACGATCCTGTGGATGCCGTCGCTTCACTCACCGTCCATCCCGAACTCCAGGTGCAGCTCTTTGCCAGTGAACCCATGATGGAGAGTCCTTCCAGCATCGACATCGACGCACGTGGCCGCGTCTGGGTCTGTGAAGTCGTCAACTACCGCAAGCACCTCGGCGAACGCGCCGAAGGCGACCGCATCCTCATCCTCGAAGACACCGACGGCGACGCCAAGGCCGACAAGTCCACCGTCTTCCACCAGGGCCATGATGTGGACAGCGCCCACGGCATCTGCGTCCTCGGCAACAAAGCCCTCATCTCCTGTGGCGACGAAGTCTTCTGGCTCATCGACGACAACGGCGACGACAAAGCCGACCGCAAAGAGCTCATGTTCACCAAGATCGGCGGCGCGCAGCACGACCACGGCATCCACGCCTTCCACTTTGGTCCCGATGGCCGCCTCTACTTCAATTTCGGCAACGCCGGCAAACAGCTCTGCGACAAGGACGGCAGGCTCATCACCGACATCCACGGCGTGAAATGCACCAATCAAAACAACCGTCCTTATCAGCAAGGCATGGTCTTCCGCTGCGAGTTGGATGGCAGCAACGTCGAGATGCTCGCCTGGAACTTCCGCAACAACTGGGAAGTCGCCGTCGATAGCTTCGGCACCCTGTGGCAGTCCGACAATGACGACGACGGCAACAAAGGCGTGCGCATCAACTACGTCATGGAGTTCGGCAACTACGGCTACTCCGACGAAATGACCGGTGCCGGATGGCAGACTCCGCGTCTCAACTGGGAAAGCGAAATCCCCCTGCGCCATTGGCATCAAAACGATCCCGGCGTCATCCCCAACATGCTGCAAACCGGTGCCGGCAGCCCCACCGGCATGCAGGTCTATGAAGGCGACCTCCTCCCCAGCATCTTCCACGGCCAGCCCCTCCATTGCGACGCCGGCCCCAACGTCGTCCGCGCCTACATCACCCAGCCTGACGGCGCCGGCTACAAAGCCGAAATCGTCAACATCCTCGAAGGCGCCAAAGACAAATGGTTCCGCCCCAGCGACGTCGCCGTCGCCCCCGACGGCTCCCTCATCGTCGCCGACTGGTACGACCCCGGCGTCGGCGGCCACGGCATGGGAGATGTGACACGCGGGAGATTGTTTCGTGTGACCACCAAGGCGGCGGAGAAGTATCAGGTTCCGAGCTTCAAAGTGGATACCGTCGAAGGCGCAGTCGCTGCATTGAAGTCGCCCAATGAAGAGCAGCGTTATCTGGCGTGGGTGGCGCTCGGAAAATTTGGCACCCAAAGCGAAGCCGCATTGAACAATCTTTTCAAAGACCCCAAGGCACTACCACAGCACCGCGCCCGTGCTCTCTGGGCTGAAGCTCGGATTTCTGAATCCGAATCAAACTCTTTGCCGGGCGCGCCTCGGCTCGAGAAAATTCCCGGCTATATCCACGCTGCAATCACCGACGCCGACCCTAATGTCCGCATCACCGCTATTCGTGCGGCCCGCATGCTGTGGCAGCAGACGCAGCCGGATCTCCTGCTCAAGGTTGCTGCCGAAGTCATCGAGGACAAAGACCCTGCTGTGCGTCGTGAGGCAGCCATCGCTCTGCGCTTTAATGAAAGCCAGGAAGCCAATGGTCTGTGGCTGAAGCTGTCACTCAAACACAAGCACATCGATAAGTGGTACTTGGAAGCACTCGGGATCGGCGCTGACATGTTTTGGCCTGAAAGAATTAAAACCATCATCGCAGAACAAAACACGGTAGAATCACAAAGCGCATCTGAGGCAGACCGGCTTGATCTTACGCGACGCTGCCGCGGACCTGAAGTCATTGAAAGCATCGCCCTGATACTTGCAGATTCCAATGACCTTGCTTTCAAAATCGCGAATGAAGACAGGACAAAAGGCAGCACAAAACTCCTGCGTTCACTTCAGCTTCAGCAAACAGCGTATCCTGAAGCAGTGTCCAAAGCTGCACTCACCATCTTCCACGAAGCCGCTCCCGAAACCGCTCTCGCCGCCACCGTCCTGCTCTCACGCGACCAGATCAACAAGGACCCAAGCGGCAAAACCCGCCTCGACTCCCTCCTGCAACCCGTCATCGGCAAACCCGAGTTCATCTCCCTCGTCGAGCGCCTGAACCTCACCGGCTTCGAGAAGGAACTGCTCGACTACATCGTCGCCAATCCCAACGCGCCCGAGTCCGTCAACGCCGCACGTCTCATCGCCATGAATCGCGACGGCGCGCTGCGTTTCCTCAAAACCGCCGATGCCGCCTCCGCCAAAGCCCTCATCGCCGCTCTGGGCCGCGTGAGCGACCGCGCCTCCGTGGCCGTTTTGAACCAAGCCTTCTGGCCGGAAAAGCGCGAAGACGTGCGTCATATCATCATCGACGCCCTCGCCCTCAGCGGTGAAGGCGGACGCGCCATTCTCAAGTGGCAGAGCGAAGCCAAACTGCCTGCCGAATTCAAAGACCAGGCCTCCCTCGCTCTCAGCCGCAGCACCGATGCCGGAGTGCGCGATCAAGCCGCCAAAGAACTCCCCCTTCCCGCCGCGCTGGGTTTGGAAAACTTCCCCAAACTGCCCGAACTCGTGAAGCTCAAAGGCGATGCCGCCAAAGGTCCGCAGATGTTCATGCAGGCCGGTTGCATTGCCTGCCACCGCGTCAAAGGTCAGTTCATCGACTTCGGCCCCGACCTCACTCAGATCGGTGCCAAGCTCTCCGCCGAAGGCCTCTTCACCGCCATCCTCTACCCCAGCGCCGCCATCGAGCACAGCTTCGTCGGCCAGATTGTCACGACCAAGGAAGGCCAGGCCATCACCGGCTACCCCATCAGCGAAACCGACGCTGAACTCACCCTCCGCATTGCCGGCGGAGCCGCCACACCTGTCAAAAAATCCAGCATCGTCAAAAAGGAAGAGATGAAACTCTCCCTCATGCCCCCCGGCCTCGCCGGAGCCATCGGGCCGCAGGGCCTTGCGGATCTCGTCGCCTGGCTGCAGACGCTGAAGTAAAAGATACCACCTTGCGCGCTGCAGCTTCGCCCATAATCTTCCCTCATGACGATCACCCTCACAGCCCCTGCTGAGGCACTGCTGCGCGAACAAATCGCCCAAGGCAGCTTCACAAGCATTGACTCAGCCGTTGAAGCCGCCGTCCAGACTACCTTTGGACATCGTGCCTCCAAAGCACTCGAGTCCATGCTTGAGGAGGCGCTTGATCACCCAGGTCGCCGTGTGCCTCTGGCGGAAATGAGCGCTCGGTACGCATGAAGGCCGTCACCTTCAACCCGCTCGCCATCACTGATCTAGACGAGATCATCAGCACCATCTCGCAGGACAACCCCGATGCGGCGGCGAATGTCCGCTCGGCCATCTTTGAGACCGCCGAAAGCCTGGGTTCCCATCCCGGTCTCGGCATTCGCCCACGTTTCAGTTCCACTCGTCTTACCGGCATTCGCTTCATCCCCGCGAGCGACTATCCCACTTATCTGGTGTTCTATCGTGAAGACACCGAGGAAGTAGAAATACTTCGCATTCTTCACGGCGCGCGAAACCTGCCTTCTCTTTTCGAATAGCGCTTCAACCATTCCGACGTTGACCTGAAACTTTGTTCCCGCCCCATCGTTTCAGCCACAACATGCGCCTGCTCCTTCCCTTCCTCCTCGCGATCACTCTGCCGCTGCACGCCCAGAAGGCAGCCAAAACCAAGCCCTTGATCAAGCTGACCGATGTCGAAGTGGCCACAAAGGAGATCGTCTATAAAACCACGCCGCAGGGTGAGCTGAAGCTGCATGTGTATTCGCCAAAGGGCGAAGTACAGACAGCGGTGCTGCGGCCCTGCGCGGTGTTTTTCTTCGGCGGTGGCTGGAAGAGCGGCTCATATCTGCAATTCGTCCCGCAGGCGGAATACCTGGCAAGCCGTGGCATCGTGGCCATCAGCGCGGATTACCGCATTCTCAATGTCCACAAGACGACACCGGACAAAGCGGTGGAAGATGCGAAGAGCGCCATCCGCTGGGTGCGGGGTCATGCCACGGAGCTTGGCATCGATCCCACCAAAGTCATCGCAGGCGGCGGCTCTGCCGGTGGTCATCTCGCAGCCTGCACCGCGCTGGCATCAGCCTATGACGCCGAGTCCGATGACAAGTCCATCTCCGCCAAACCCAACGCCATGGTGCTGTTCAATCCGGCCATGAACATCGCCACCCTCTTCAAACAGCGCGCCACCGGCGAAGGCCCCATGACGCTGGAGATGGCGGAGGTGATCACGCCCAACAGCTTTGTCAGCAAGGACACCCCGCCCGCCATTCTCTTCTTTGGCACCGCCGACAAGCTCAAAGCCGGTGGCGATGAGTATGTGAAAAAAGCCACCGGACTCGGTCTCCGTGCGGAGATGTGGTCCGCAGCGGACATGCCGCATGGCTTCTTCAACAAGGAGCCCTGGATTCAGGTCACCGCGAGGAAGATGGACGAATTCCTCACCTCTCTCGGTTACCTCGGCGGCGAGCCCACGATCAACCTGCCAGAAAACGCACCCGCGCTGAAGCACGAGAACTGAGCTTGAAAAAAGTCACGCGACCTGCGTTTCTTCTCACGCATGCTCACCGACACCTCCCGCGCCGCCGATTTCCCCAGCCTCAAAGGCATTCATTACCTCAACACCGCTGCCGAGAGCATCCCGCCTCTCTGTGTGAATGAGGCCGTGGCGGAATACATGCACCACAAGTCGCTCGGCATGCGCGGGCGCGATTTCCATTTCCCGCGTGTGGAAGACTGCCGCGAGATCACCGCCCGTCACCTCGGCCTCAGCACAGATGAAGTCTCCTTCTGCTCCTGCAGTTCGGAAGCCTACAACCTCCTCGCCAACGCTCTCCAACTCACGCCACAGAACGAAGTCGTCGTCACCGATCTCGATTTCCCCGCCGGAGCCACGCCCTGGCTCACCGCGCCCGAATCTTCACGCCCCATCTCACGTCTGTGGAAAAATCGCGACGGCGCATTGAACCTCACCGATCTCGCCGCGCTGCTCAATGAGCGCACCGCCCTCGTGCAGGTCAGCCTCGTGAGCTTCTACAACGGCCACCGCATTCCCTTTGCCCCGCTGCGCGACATGATCCGCAAGCTCGCGCCACAGGCCGTCATCGCCGTTGATGTCACGCAGGCGCTTGGCCGAGTCGCGCTCGATTGCCAGGACGCCGACATCCTTATTTCCAGCACGCACAAATGGACGCTCGGCATCCATGGTGGTGGCGTCATCGGCATTCCGAAAAAATCCGCCGCACGCCTCACCACCACTGCCGGTGGCTGGTACCACATCGCCAACGCCTTCGATGCCGACCGCTTTGAAAGCGCCCGCATCAAGCCCGGCGCACTCAGCTTCTCCGTCGGCATGCCCAGCTTTGCCGCGCTGTATGCCTTGAATGCTTCACTCCGTTATCTGGATGCTGTGGGCATGGACAAGATCATTGCGCATGCAGATCCCCTCGTCGCCCGCGTTCACGCCGGATTGCAGGAGCTCGGCATCACCACCCTCAGCGCCGCTCAGCCCGACTGCTCCAGTGGCATTGTCGCTTTCAAACACGAAAACACCGCCGCCATCAACGACGCCCTGCTTGCGCAAAACATCCACGTCATGCACCAGGTCGGCCGCATCCGCATCGCCGTGCATGGCTACACCACCGCTGAGGACATTGAGAAGCTGCTGGCAACGCTGCGCAGCGCGCTCTAAGTAACGCCTGCCTCCGAACCTCACGCATCTCTTGGACTGGGAATCGCCAAAACTCCTTCTGCTCATCCTGCCCGCAGTCGCTCTGCTGCTGTGGATCGAGTCACGTTCATCGCATCCCATGACTGGACTGCGCAAGCGCCTGCTGCTGGTCACACGCGCCATCGGCGTCATGCTTGCCATAGCCGCACTCGCCGGGCCGGCCCGCGTGAAGCAGACGGGCCGCAAGGCGCTCGGCATCATCGTGGATGCCAGCCAGAGCATGGGCGAGGAAGGACTCACCCAATCGCTCGCCGAAGCCGCCCGCGTGCGTTCAGCGCTCGGCAGCGGGATTGATACATTTGTCGTCCAGCTCGGCTCACAGCCCGAACTCCTGCCCGAAGGCAGCACACCGGCCATGCAGGCAGCCTGGCAGAAGGCCAGCGGTGGAGACAGCCACTACGCCGCCGCCGTCGAATATGCCGAGGCATTGTTTCCACCTGGAGCCAGCCGCAACATTCTCTTGATTGGAGACGGCCACGAAACGCGCGGCAGCCTGCTGGATGCCGCACGCGAAGCCGCCGTCTCCGGCATCAAACTGCACGCGCTGCCCGTTGCGGGCCCACGTCTTCCGGACGCACGCATGCTGTCGCTTACGCCGAATCGCACCCGCTTGTTTGAAGGTGCCAGCCTGAGCTTGAAGGCAGTCTTTGAGAGCACCATCGAAGGCGCAGGCACCCTGAAGCTCTACGAAAACGGCATCGAGGTGGAGAAGCGCCCTGTCACGCTCAAACCCGGCACCACGCAGGAGATCGTCTTCAATCGCACTCCATCCACACGCAATACGTTCCAATACCGCGCGGTGCTGGAAGGCATCCAGGGCGACACACTGCCCGGCAACGACAGCGCGCTTGCCATCGTCGATGTGCGCGGCCGCCTGCGGCTGCTCTACATCGAGTCCGACGCCGCCGAAGGCCGCTACCTCATGCAGGCGATGGAAAAGGAAGGCATCGAACTCGATCTGCGCCAGCCGGGCAATCTTGCCTTCACGTTTGAGCAGCTCGGCGGTTACGATGCCGTGATCCTTTCCGATGTTCCCGCGCATCAGCTTGGTGAGCCGCTCATGAATGCGCTGCGCGATTACGTCGATAAACTCGGCGGCGGTCTCATCATGCTCGGTGGCCCCGGTTCCTTCGGTGTCGGTGGTTACTATCGCACGCCCATCGAAGAAGTGCTGCCCGTGAGGCTCAAAGCACCGGACGAGGAAGAAAAACAAAGCGCCGCTGTCGCCATCGTGCTGGACCGCTCCGGTTCCATGGCTGGTGAAAAGCTGGAGATGGCCAAAAGCGCCGCCATCGCCACGGCTGAAGTCCTCGGGCACAACGACTCGCTCGGCGTGTGGGCCTTCGACTCGGAGGCACATGTCGTCGCGCCCATGACTCGGCTGACTTCCACGAATGCGGTGTCAGGTCAGATCGCCGCCATCGCCTCAGGGGGTGGCACCAATTTGATGCCTGCCTTCCAGCTCGCTCGCGATGCCCTGCTGCGCACCAAGGCGCGCGTGAAGCACATGATCATCCTCACCGATGGCCAGACCGCAGGCTCCGGCTATGAACAACTCGCCACGCAATGCCGCAACGAAGGCCTCACGATTTCCACCGTCGCCATCGGCGAAGGCTCGCATGTGGCGCTGCTCCAGGCCATCGCCTCCAGCGGCGGCGGGCAGTCCTATTCGACGATGGATGCCGGCAGCATCACCCGCATCTTTACGCAGGACACGCTCATGCATACCGGACGCATGATCCGTGAGGAGCCCTTCACGCCTGTGCTGAAGGAAAAAGCCCCCATCCTCGCTGGCTTTGAAAAGTGGGACTCGCCCCCGCTGCTCGGCTACGTGAAAACCACACGCCGCACTTCCGCGCAAGTGCCACTGGTGACTGAGACGGGCGATCCCCTGCTCGCGCACTGGCGCTTCGGTCTTGGCAAGGCCACGGCCTTCACCTCGGATGCGAAAAGCCGCTGGGCCTCGCTGTGGATCGCACGCTGGCCCGACTTTGGCCGCTTCTGGTCCCAGGTGCTGCGTGAAACCGCCCGCGCCCCACAGGGCCGGCTCATGGATCTGTCCGCACGCATGCAGGGAGATGACGCCCGCATCAGCGTCGATCTTCTCGCAGACGCCGGCACACGCGCCAACAACGCCACCATTTCCGCCGAGGTGTTTCATGTGTCGGCAGATGCGCTGGGCTCACCGCTGAAAGCCGTGCAAAAACTCACACTGCGACAGGATGCCCCCGGCACCTATGTGGCCGACTTCAAGCCGACGCAGGCCGGCGTCTATCTCATCCGCGCCCAATTCGGTGCCGAGATGGTCACCACCGGCCTCATTCACAATCCCTCCACCGAAGCCAGCCTCGGCACCGTGAACGAAGAGTTGCTAAAGGAGGCCGTGCGCATCACCGGCGGTGATTACCTCACCGATGCCAAACGCCTGCCCAATCTCGAAACGACCAAAGCCATCCAATACGAAGAACTCTGGCCCTCCTTGCTGCTCGCACTGCTAATGATCTTCCTCATCGACACCGGCATCCGCCGCTGGGAGCACGTGGTGGGCCTGTGGCAGCTCGTGCCGCAGCGCAAAGCGGCTTGATAAGCACCCAATGTACTATCGGAGTCAAAAGCTCGGCAGGAGCGCGGGGTTTATTCCGCAGCACTCCGCCGAAGCGGCAGGCTCTTAGCCAAGCATCATTCCCTTCAAGCCGAGGATCAGCTTGTCTGCGGCATGCAAGGTGGAACACGCGAGCTGGAACGGCGATGGCTGGTGGATGAGCGCGGAGGAGTTGGTGCTTGCGGAGCGCTGCGGAATAAATTCCGCGCTCCTGCATGAATTTTTCGCACCGTTAAAGCAGCGGCTCCACCCGCTCCCGGATCAACGCCACCAGCTCCGGATTCATAAACTCAAAATCATCCGGAATGTCGAGCACCTCGATGTGCAGATCACGCACGACTTCAGGAAACTGCTCCGTCAGCCGCTGCTTGTGCGCATGCTCCATGACCAGCACACGATCCGCCCACCGCAGCAGCTTCTCCGAAACACGGCAGCGCGCCGAAGTGCTCACGCCAGCGCTTCGCACCTCCACACGCGGATCATTTTGATACACCTTCTCCGCCGTCGGACTGCGCCATTGGTTGCGGGAGCAGAGGAAGAGAAGGCGCATCACTCAGCTCACTTCTTCACCAGCAAACTCTTCCCGGTCATCTCAGCCGATGTCTTCACGCCGAGCATATCCAGCAGCGTCGGCGCGATGTCAGCGAGCTTGCCATCGGCGACGGTGTAGCTGTTCGCATCAGCGGCGACGTAGATGCCGTGGACGAGATTGGTCGTGTGCGCGGTGTTGGGGCTGCCATCCGGATTGCGCATGAGCTCGCAGTTGCCGTGGTCGGCGGTGATGAAGAGTTTGCCGCCGAGTTCGAGGACTTTTTCCACGATGAGGCGCACTCCGAGGTCGATGGTCTCACAGGCATGAATGCCCGCCGTGACGACGCCGGTGTGGCCGACCATGTCAGGATTGGCGTAGTTCATGATGACGAGGTCGTAGCTTTCCAAACGGTGCATCACCTCAAACGTGAGGTCGGGCGCGCTCATCTGCGGCTTCTTGTCGTAGGTGGGCACTTCCTTCGGGCTGATGGCGAGGTAGCGGTCTTCGCCGGGATTCGGCTCTTCGATCCCGCTGTTGAAAAAGAAGGTGACGTGCGGGTACTTCTCAGTCTCCGCAGCACGCAGCTGGGTCAGTCCAGCAGCAGCCACCACCTGGCCGAGGTTGTTTCTCAGGCTCTCGGGGGCAAAGATCACGCGAGCACCGAGGCCATAGTAAGTGGCGTCATATTCAGTGAATGTGTAGTAGCCAACGTTCGGCGTGACTTCACGGTCAAAGCCGCCAAATTCAGGTTTCAAGAAGGCCTCGCTCAGCTGGCGCGCGCGGTCAGCACGGAAGTTGAACCACAGGACGACATCGCCATCGCGGATGCGCTGCTTGTCAGCGTCGGAAAAGATCATGGGCTGCATGAATTCATCCCCGCGCGGGTCTTTCGGATACGCGGCCTGCACAGCGGCGCTGGGCAGATCCGTGCGGAATTCACCACGGCCAAGGACGATGGCGTCCCAGGCGAGCTTGTTGCGCTCCCATCGCGTGTCGCGGTCCATGGCATAGTAGCGGCCAATGACGGTCGCGATTTTGGCACCGCTCGGGGCGAGGTCGTGTTCCAGCTTGGCCAAGTAGCCGGCACCACCCGTCGGGGAGGTATCTCGGCCATCCGTGATGGCATGCACCATCAGATCGCTCACACCTGCGGCCTTCGCTGCATTGCAGAGGGCGGCGAGGTGATTCTGATGCGAATGTACGCCTCCATCGCTGATAAGGCCCAGAAAATGGAGACGAGAGCCCTTGGCCTTCTCAAAGGCTTCCACGAGCACCGGCATGGAGGCGAGTTCGCCATCGCGGATGCATTTGTTGATGCGGGTGAGGTCCTGATACACCACGCGGCCCGCGCCCAGATTGAGGTGCCCCACTTCGCTGTTGCCCATCTGGCCATCGGGCAGGCCCACGTCTTCGCCGCTGGCACTGACGGTGCCACGCGGGTAGGAGGAGTAGAGGTGGTCGTGGAAGGGGGTACGGGCCAGCAGGGTGGCGTCGCCATTGGCTTCAGCTTGGGCTTTACCGCCGGGATTGATGCCCCAGCCGTCACGAATAATCAGAACAACAGGTTTTTTTGCCATATCACCTGCTCCATGCGTCAGAGTGGGCTGATTATCAAGGGCAAGCAAGACCGCTCGTCAGAACGTTTGCGCTCCGGCCCGTCTCAGGGTATAAAGGGCGGCTTTACTCCGCTACTGCTGTCATTTCCGTCATGACCCCCGGACTGCATCCCACACTTCCCAAGGCTCTCATCGCCCTCTGCGCTTTCGCTCTTGCCTCAGCGTCGTTCGGCGTGGCGCATGCAGATGATCAGAAGCCGGGCTTCTTCAAAAAGCTCTTCGGCGGTGGCAGCAAGACCGAAACCCCGGCACCCGCGCCTGAGCCAGAAAAAAAACCTGCCGCCAAGCCGAAGCCTGAGCCGGAAAAGACCGCCACCAAAAAGCCCACGAGCAGCAAACCGCCACGGGTCATCATCACCACGACCGGCGGCAAGAAAGTGGAGATCGGTAAAAAATCCACCCCCTCCAAGACCACCGCGAAAACAGCGACTCCCAAACCGGCCCCCAAGGAAGAGCCGGTCAAGGACGTGACCAGGTCCGCCTCGCGAGACAACGATTCCCCGATGAAGGGTGAGTTCAAAGAACTCGACGACGACAAGACCCCCAGCGCAGAGGCATCCAAATCCGTCGAAGTCCTTCCCGCCAACGGCGGCTGGGAGATCGTGAAGATCGGCGGACGCGATTACGTGACGGCGGAAAGCATCCGGAATTTCTACAATCCCGTCTATGGCTTCACCACCTTCCGCATTCAGGGCACGCACTTCTGGCTCGGCTCTTCCAAGCTCATCCTCAAGGCGCAGATCGGCTCGCAGGAGATGCTGATCAACAACATCAAGTTCATCCTCAGCTTCCCGGTGGCGGAGCACAACGGCAAGGTGCTCTTCTCGCGCCTCGATCTGTGCAAGCTCATCGACCCCGTGCTCTACCCCAGCCACATTCAGAACGCCGAGTTCTTCGACACCGTCGTCGTCGATGCCGGCCATGGCGGCCATGACGCCGGTGCGCGTGGCGTTTACGGTTATGAGAAAGACTTCGCCCTGAAGATGTCCATGGCCGTGCGCGCAGCCCTGATACAGCGCGGCTTCAAGGTGATTTTGACACGTTCGACGGACACCTTCATCACCCTCGGCGGACGCGTGGCCATTGCGAACCAGACGCCGAAGAGCATCTTCCTCAGCTTCCACTTCAACTCCGGCGGCGCTGCCGCCACCGGCATCGAAACTTGGGCGCTCACGCCGCAGAGCGCCGCCGCCACGATCAGCCGCGGGGGTGGTTACAACGTCAACGGCGTCACCGGCAACAAACAGGACTCCGCCAACATCGCCCTCGCCACAGCCGTGCATGCCAGCGTCATCAGCCGTTTCAAGTTCGTTGATCGCGGCATCAAGCGTGCGCAGTGGAGCGTCCTCACCGGCTGCAAGCGCCCCGGCATTCTGTTTGAAGGCGGCTTCGTCACCAACGGTGCGGAATGCCAGCTCGTCGCCTCGGAGACGTATCGACAGCAGGTTTCAGCCGCCATCGGCGACGCCGTGCTGAACTACCGCAAGGCGCTCGAATCCGCGATGATGGGCAAGCGCTGAGAGAAAGTCTGACGGAGGGGGGATCGTCCCGATCCCTCACGTATTCGCAACGCCCAGCGGGTGCGCGCATTCTCAAAGGCCCCAGCCTGGGGAATCGGGACGATCTCCCTCCGTCAAACCATCGGCAGCTCTTCCCGCAGCAGCGCCGCCAGCCCCGTCGTCTCCGCCAGCGTAAACTCCGCAGCCACCTTCGGCTCATGATGACTCAAAATTCGCACTGTGCGCGGCACTCCTGCATTGATCGCCATCTGGATGTCGCGGTCATGATCACCCACCAGCCAGCTGCGCGTCAGATCCAGACCGTGATCCACCTCCGCATGAAGAATCATCTCCGCGCTCGGCTTGCGGCAGGTGCAGGTGCCCGCGAGGTGCGTGCAGGCATAGATGCCATCGAGCGCGGCGTCATGTTGCGCCAGTTCGTTTTGCATCCGCGCATGTACATCGTCGAGCGCCGCCTGCGTCATCAGTCCCTTGCCCACGCCCTGCTGGCTCGTCACCAGGATCGTCGCATAACCACGTTCACGGCACAGCGCCAGAGCCTCGATGATGCCCGGCGCAAAGTGAAAATCCTCCCAGCGCAGCACATAGCCGTCCCCCGGGGAGACATTGACGACACCATCGCGGTCAAAAAAAACGGCGGGACGAAGAAGCGAAACAGTGGGCATGGGCCGCACGCATAGCCGCACTGCGAGGACATTGAAACTGCTCTTTGCGGCAGCAGTAAAGAGCAGCGGCCCGCTTTTTTATTCCTGCACCGTCCCCGGCCACACCGGGAACCCGTGGAAGCAGACATTGTCCCCCATGGGGCGGACGCTGATGTTTTGCAGCTCAATGGAGGCGGGCAAAGCGGGACCAGCCAGTGAGGGGCGGCCACCACCGCAGAAACGCGGGGCGATGTACCAATAAACCTCATCCACCAGTTGCTCGCGAAAGGCCTGACCGAGGACGATGCCTCCGCCCTCAATGAGGACAGAAAGCACACCG
Source organism: Verrucomicrobiaceae bacterium UBA7681 (assembly GCA_002482965.1). Taxonomy (GTDB): domain Bacteria; phylum Verrucomicrobiota; class Verrucomicrobiia; order Verrucomicrobiales; family Verrucomicrobiaceae; genus Prosthecobacter. The sequence continues at coordinate 39,800 of DLGZ01000070.1, forward strand.
TGTTTACCCAGAAGAGCCAGCGCTTCGGGCAGGTCCTTGCCATGCATGATGATGGTGCGGTCCTTGAACGCGTCCGTGAAGATCTGGGACTCCGGCGGGATGTCGCCACTGCGGGTGAGAACGACGCGCCAGGGCTGCAGCTTGCCGCTGCCGGAGCTGCCATCGCGCAGAGTGAGCTGGGGGTTGTCTTGGCGGATCGTCTCGGCACCGACCAGGATGGCGTCCACGCGCATGCGCAGCCGACGACCATGCGCACGAGCAGCGTCGTTGGTGATCAGCGAGCTCTCACCCGCCGGACGCGTGATGCGGCCATCCAGACTCTGTCCGGCCTTGGCAATCACATAAGGCAGGCCTGTCGTGATCCATTTGGCAAAAGGGCGGATGATCGCCCGGCACTCCTCGTCCAGCACGCCAGCGGTGACCTCGATGCCGGCGAGCATGAAAATACTGCGTGATTGCTCGCGATGGCTGGGATTGGGATCATGGGCACCGAACACCACGCGCTTGATGCCAGCGGCTTTGATCGCCTCCGTACACGCCGGTGTGCGGCCTTGCGTGCAGCAGGGTTCCAGCGTGACGTAGATCGTGGAGCCGCGCAGCAGCTTGGGATTCGTTTTTTGCGCATCGCGGATCGCCTCCACTTCGGCGTGCGGCTCTCCTGCTTTGTGGTGGTAGCCCCGCCCGATGACTTTTTCCTGCGCAACAATGATGGCACCGACGGGCGGATTCGGGCTGGTGAGACCGACGCCAAGCTGGGCCTGGTCCAGGGCGAGGTGCATCCAGTGCTGGTCGGGTGTTTCTTTATGGGCGATGGGCGGCGGCATGAAGGGTCCGCATGATAGGCGATGAAACGAACCTGAGAAGCAATAAGAGTGTCACACAATAGGCATCTGCCCGTGGTCTGAGGATTTTTTTGTGCTCGCTGTCACAGACTCGATGGCGTTAGTTTCATACCGCCGATGAAACTCTCCGAAAAAGCCCTGCTGTATCGCGAACTGGCCAAGCTGGTGGGGGCAAACTTTCATCTGGACCGCTCGTTGGAACTGCTGCTCAAGCAGCAGCCGTCCCATGCGCGCCTCACCTGGTTGCAGGGTCTCCAGCTCGGCCTGAAGGAAGGCAAGAGTGTCGCCGCCGCCATCACCGAACATTGCGGAGCATTTTCAGACGCGCTGGAGTTTGCCCTGATCGACGCCGGAGAGCGCAGCGGACGTCTGGGCGATGCCTTCAGCCATCTGTCGCGCTACTTTGAAGCCTGGCACATGGCAGTGAAGCAGGCCATCGGCGCGATGATTTATCCGCTGGTGCTCGCGCATCTGGGCATCGTGCTGCCAGAGCTGCCCACTATGGTCACATCAACGATGGAGGACAAACCCTACTCACTGGGAGGCATCTTCATGCCACTGGCCATCCTCTGGCTCGTGCTGTTGTCCCTCTTCCTTCTCTGGCGCTGGCTCTCTCGCCTCGGAGCGGAATCCGCAGCAGTGGATCGCGGACTCGGTTATCTCCCGCTGATCGGCAGTGTGCGCCGGCACTGGGCGCTGGCGCGTTTTTCCCAGGTGTTTCATGCCTGCCTCCTGGCCTCCATGCGGATGACGGAGGCCATGCAACTCGCAGGCAGCGCCTCCCACAGTGGTCTGCTACGCCATGCAGCGCAGGATGCGGCCCAGCGCATCGCAGCGGGAGAAACCATCTCCGGAGCCATGGCAGACGTGCATGGCTTTCCCATGTCCTTCGTGCATGGCATAGCCACGGCAGAAGAAGCCGGAACTCTGGATCACGAAATGAACCGCTGGGCCGCTTCGGAGACCATCGAGGCAGGAGATGCCGCGCAACTTGCCGCGCAGTGGCTGCCAAAGATCGCCTACGGAGTCGTCGTCATGTATGTGGCCTACCGCATCATCACCATGATGTCGGGCTTTTACGGCAGCACGCTGCAGCAGCTCGACAGCATGTGAGGCAAATCACGGCTTAAGGTGGCTCTAGGTGGCAAGTTTTCGTGCCTCAAGGATGAAAAGTGCTTTACTGCCTCCAAAAAATGCGCTTTCTGTTCACCCGAACAGCTTTTTATTCCACACTGAACACCAACGATTATGGCCCGCGCACCCAAAGACACTTCCGAAACTTCCTCCGCTAAACCCGACAAGCTCGCCGAGGCACGCGGCCGCAATCTCGATCTGGCCATCCAGCAGATTCAGAAAGACTACGGTGAAGGCGCCATCCTCCGCATGGGCGGCGAAGGCATGAAATCCGACATCACCGTCATTCCTACGGGCAATCTGCTCATCGATCAGGCGCTCGGGACCGGCGGCTTCCCTCGTGGTCGTGTCGTTGAAGTTTACGGCCCTGAATCGTCCGGTAAAACCACTCTCACCCTCACCGTCATCGCCCAGGCGCAGAAGACGGGTGGTCTGGCGGCCTTCATTGACGTCGAGCATGCGCTTGACCCCGCCTACGCCCGCCGCCTTGGTGTCAAGATGGACGAGCTTCTCGTCTCCCAGCCCAGCTCCGGTGAAGAAGCCCTGCGCATCTGCGAAACCCTCGTCCGCTCCAATGCACTCGACGTCATCGTCATCGACTCCGTGGCTGCGCTTGTCACCCGTCAGGAACTCGAAGGCGACATCGGCGACTCCACCGTCGGTGCCCAGGCCCGCCTCATGAGCGCCGCCCTGCGCAAGCTGACCGCCATCATCGCCAAGGCGCGCACCTGCTGCATCTTCACCAATCAGATTCGTGAAAAGATCGGCGTCATGTTCGGCAATCCCGAAACCACCCCTGGCGGCAAGGCCCTCAAGTTCTACGCCAGCGTGCGCGTGGACATCCGCCGCATCGGCGCCATCAAAACCACCGACGGCACCGTCACTGGCAACCGCACCAAGGTCAAAATCGTGAAGAACAAGCTCGCCCCTCCCTACACCGAGGCTGAGTTCGACATCATGTACAACGAGGGCATCTCCAATGTCGGCTCGCTGCTCGATCTCGCGATGGATTTCGAAATCCTGCAAAAGCGCGGCTCATGGATCAGCTACAAAGGCACCCAGCTTGCCCAGGGACGCGATGCCGCCAAGGAAGTCCTTCGCAACGACACCACCGTGTATGCCGAGATCGAAGCCGCCGTGAAGGCCAAGCAGGCCGAAAAATTGGCAGGCTCTGAAAAAGGCTCTTCCAAAGGTGCCCCCCCTGCCGCCGCTGAAGAAGAAGAGTAACTAGAACCAGGCGTGGGGCGCGTAAAGCACCGCCCCACGTTCGCGGCCTTCGTTGTTTGACTTTTCCCGCCCCGTGCGCCTCTTTTCGCGGTCACTCCGCGAATCGTATGGCTAAACACGGCCAGAAAAATCAGGAACCCTCCGCATTCGAGAAACAATCGGTCTGCGGTGGCAGGCAAACTGTTGTCGAGCTCTGCGAAATCACCAGCTGCGGACTCGTGTTCTGGTCACGCCAGCATTTTGACATGGCTGCTGAAGTACAGGTGCGCATCAAACGCTCCACCTTGACGCCTGCGATGCTCGCCATGACCACGTCGAACTCAAAGTGGGTCATGCTGAAATGTCTCGTGGTCGCCAGTTCTCCGCAACGGCGCGCAGACGGCTCCTACGGTTTCACCGTCTCCCTGCTGGTGGTGCAGGCAGCGGACGACAGCACTCACGCACCCAAGCTCCGCTCCAAGATGCGCTGGTTTGCACCCCGGCTTCGTGGCCTCCAGCGCTTCGGATTAAATTGATGCTGCCACGGCCAAGTCCCTCTCCAAACCGGGAGTAAGGCCCTGCCTGGTTCCACTAATTCTTCGCGGCGATGGCCGCGCGGTAGTTGGCATGGGCGCGAAAGTACTCGGACTGGGCTTCGACTTCGAGGACTTTGGCGTCAAAGCTGGCCTGCTCACGGATCTGCAGGGCGAGGAGATCAGTCGCCCCCTGCTTGAGGCGTTCGCTTTCAGCATTGGCCAGCTGCTGGGCGAGGTCCACATTCCGGCGTGTCTGCCGCAGCACTTCATGCGCAGCGAGGAGGGCGCTATGGGAGTCGCGCACGTCAGCGGTGATCCGTTGGCGGGCAAACAGCATCTCCTGGTTCAGGCGCTCGATCTGCGCCTCGGCCACGTCCACGCGGCCTTTGGCCTCACGGCGCTGGAGGGGGACCTTGAACTCGATCTTGGCCTCGATCTCCGTGCGTTCGACGTCACGCGGCGTTCTCCCGGTCAGGCCCTGCGCACCCTGCACTCCAACCTCCAAACTGGGCAGGAGATTGTTCTTGGCGAGGCGGCGCTCGATACCGGATTTCTCCAGCGTGAGTTCGATGCGGCGCATCTCGGGGCGGAAGATGAGGGCCTTGGCAATGTCCACCGTGAGCTGGGATTCACCGGGGTGGCTGTGAGTGGGAAAGGCGGAGGGAAGGCGCGTGCGAGGGGCGAGGATGGGCTCTGCGGTACGGAGGTCGCGGAGGAAGAGGGAGAGTTCAATGGTGGCAGCTTGGAAGCGGCGGCTGGCTTGAACGACGGCGATCTCGCGGCTGACGACGAGACGCTGATTGTCCACCTGCACTATGGGTGCCGAGGCACCGTTTTTCACCTGCTCGGCGATGGCGGAGTCGCGTTCCTTGGCCACGCGGAGGAGCTCTTCGGTGAGGGAGAGGCGCTGCCCTGAGGCCAGCCACCCATAATAGGAAATGGTAGCCGCGCGAATGAAGTCCAGATATTGCCGTAGGATGATGGGGTTCGCCAGCTCCTGGTCGATCTCTGCCTGCCAGAGGGTGGCGCGGCGGCGGTCGATGGTGCCGTCCCGCAGCAGAGGAATGCGGAAACCGAGGACGCCCTCGCCATCCGTGCTGGTGCGTTCCTTGTTGTAGTTTGGCAGGAAGCCGCTGCTGAGACGGTAGCCGCCATAGACGCTGCCGCCCCAGTTGGAGAGAGGCTGCTCCAGCATGGCGTAGCCGGTCTGGCCGTCGTAGTAGCCGGCAGGGGCAAAGGCGCTGCCTGCATTGAGGTTCAGGTCAAAGGCACCCAGAGCCTGGCGTGCGCGTCCATTGGCAATGTCCTGCTCGATCATCGCCGCGAGGTAGGGCGGGTACTGGGTCTGCACGCTTTGCAGCACCTCAGTGAGCAGCAGCGGGCGCGTTTTCTCCTCTGGCGCGGCCTCTAGGCCAGCGAAGGGCAGCATCAGCGCCACCATGGCGGCGCGGCAGCGATTCATGGGCTGCGGTGTGAGCGGGGTGGTTTTCATCTTCAGGGTCGTGTTCAGCTTCAGTGTGATTGGAAAAATCATTTCTTGGTGGGGTCGAGTTTGCCATCGGCGTTGGAGTTCAACGCCGGGAAGCCATTGACCTGCCGCCAGAGCTCAAACCAGAGCGGCACCTCATCGAGGAGGAACCATGCATTAGCACGGGTGCCCTGGCGCAGCCAGCGATCGCGGTCCGGCCAGCCGATGGTCACCGGTCCCTTGCCGTCGCCACGGTTCACCACATCATCGGTGGGGCCGATGAGCACGCGGAATTGTCCCTGGCCGTTGTCGCTGGCATCGATAAACACCACCTCGCCACCAAAGGTGCCGATGGCGAGCTGCGGCCAGCCGATGACCTGCACGGCGGGCCAGCCCTCAAAGGAGAGGCGCACGGGACTGCCGGGAGTGACGACGCCGTCCACTTCTTTCCGCGCATGTATCAGCGGCATGTCATTGCCATCCACCCAAACCTCGACGTTGCGGCTGTCACTCTCGGGGATGATGACACAAATGAGCGAGCCGGGGCGCAGGTAGGTACCGTCTGTCACCGCGACCTGAAGCACAACGCCATCGCGCGGTGCCTCCACAATCTGGCGCAGGTTTTGATTGATCTGCACATCGATGACGGAGAGGTCGCGCTCCGCCGCAGCCACCTCCCCGAGGGCGCTGCCTTTGGAGGCGTGGATGGAGGCGATGAGGGCATCCATGTCATTGCCCGTGCGCTTCAGCGCGGCCTGGGCGGACTTGAGGTCGGCACTTGTCGCATCCCGCTGCAGCGTGGCGAGCTCCATGCTGCGCTGGGATTCGAGCTTCTTGCTGAAGAGTTCCTGCGTGCGCGTGTGATTGAGCTGCGCCGTCTCTGCGGCGATCTTCGCGCCGGCCACACGCTGGTGCGCGCCATCGATGGCCTGCGCCTTCGCCAGCTCCTGCTGCGTGATCTGAGCGGTCAGCGACTCCACACGCCCATGGGCAAAGTCACGCCGGCTCTCGATGGCCTCGCGCTGCGCCCTGAGGTTGTTGATCAGGTTGGGGTCGTTGTCCTGAATCTCGATGATGAGCTCGCCTTGCTTCACGCGCTGTCCTTCCATGACGTGGAGATTGCGCACGCGGCCGGAGACCTGCGCCTCCACATTCACACGACGGTCCAGCGGATTGAAGGCAATAACGCGCCCAGTGCCGGCAACAAACTGGCGCCAGGGTAGAAACAGGAGCGCGAGCAGCAGCACGGCAAAGCAGATGAGCAGCAGACGGCTGAAGATGCGCGTGAACCGTGCCGGGCTGGCGAGGCTCAGCGCAGGCAGCGGCGGCGCAGGGGAAATAGGGGAGGCAGGTGTGTGAGTCGTCGTCATGGCATCAGGCGGCGGAAGGTTGCGAAGAGGTGCCATCGCTCAGGTGGCAGGGGGCGAGCTCGATGACTTGATCACACCGGGTGCTGACCTGAGAGTCACGCGTGGTGACCACCACGGTCCAAGGCTGTGACTTGTCCAAGATGGCGGCGGAGAGCTGGGCGAAGGAGGTGTCGTCCATGTTGTCGAGCAATTCGTCGATGAGCAGCAGACGCGGGCGCTGCGCCAGAGCACGAGCAAGAAGCAGTCGCATGCGTTGATTACCGGAGAGCGGCGAACCGCCGATCTTCAGGTGCAGATTCAGGCCCTCGGGCCGAGCGAGCAGTTCATCCAGCAGGCCCACCTGCGTCAGGGCTACGCGGATTTCATCCATGCCGATGTCGCTGCGGCCAAGGCGGAGATTTTCCACCACGGTGGCATCCATGATCTCGTCCCGGCGCAGGAGCTGCGTACTCTCTCGCAGGGCTTCGAGGTCCCAGCTTCGCAGATCCACGCCATCGATCGTAATATAGCCAGCGGTGGGCTGGCGCAGGCCGAAGAGGATGTCCAGCAGCGAGCTGGCACCCGCACCATGCGGGCCCACGATGGCGGCGCTGGCACCTGCGGGGATGGTGAAGCTGCGCCCGCTGAAAAGAGGCATGGTGGGAAAATGTGAAAAGGACATCTGGTTGGCCACCACCTCTGCGCCGCGGCCGCGCACCGTGGGCTTCTCACCGCCTTCGCGCTCGGTTTCCAGATCGAAAATGTGGCCCAGCTTGTCCATGGCGGCCATGACGTCGTACCATGCTTCGAGTTTTTTGCCGAGCTTGGCTAGAGAGGCCACGATGCCGCTCATGATGATCTCGCTGGCGACGAGCTGACCGAGGGTGATCTGCTGGCTGATCACCAGATACCCACCCACCACCAGCAGCGCCGCCGAGGCCACCACCTGCAGCGTGAGCAGGGCGGCGATCTGCCGCATGAGCACGCGGAAGTGCCTGCTGCGCGCCATCACATAGCCCGTGCTCAGTTCATTGGCGCGCTCATGGGCCATGCGGCTGCCGCCGGGGCCTTTGAACAAAAATGGGAAATGCGCGACTTCTTCAAACCAATTCACCAGATCGTATTTCATCCGCGACTCCTCGATGCTGGTGTCCACCGCCCCGCGTCCGAGCAGCCACAGGCTGAGGACGATCAGCAGCAGCAGCATAGCGGCAAAGAGCAGCAGCAGCGGGTGGTACAACGACAGCAGCAGCATGCCGATGAGTCCGCCAAAGACGAGATTCACACCATCCAGCAGCAGCAGCGCCGTGGACTTCTGCGCGGTGACCACATCCAGAAAGCGGTTCACCATCTCCGGCGCGTGCACCTCATCATGCACCTGCGCCTTCACCCGTGGCAGGCGGTAGGCCAGGTCGGAGGCGGCACGCACAAAGATGCGGCGCTGAATCATGTCTGACACATAGAACTGAAATCCCGCAACGACCGCCTGCAGCCCCAGGCAGCCAAACAGCGCCAGAGACACGACCACCAGAGCCTGCACATAGGGGCGTGACTGCCCCCCGAAGGCCAGATTGCTCACGATGGCATCCACCGCCAGCGGCACCGCGAGGTAGAGCAGCGCGGAGATCACCGAAAACATCAGCAGCGTGCGCACCTCCTGCTTCTCCGCCAGCAGCAGCGCGATGAAGCGCCGCGCTGGACTCACGGTGACATGGTCTGGTGAATGGGAATGAGACGCACTGTGGTCAGTCTTCGGCCCATCGCTCAGTCCGTGCGCCCCACGGTCGAGGTGCACGATGCCCGCCTCCACCGGGGCATGCACACCCTCCACCCCCACACGGCGCGCCAGCGCCTGCCGCGTGACGGTGACACGATGGGTGGGATGCTCCCCATCTGCGAGACGGAGACTGAACCATCCCGCGTATGTGATGACCAGCCAGCGGCTTTCCACGCTGCTCCAGATCACCACCGGAGAATCAGCATGTGCCTGCCACACGGCCTCGCTCAGTGGCAGGCGCACCGGAGAGACCTGCATGCCCGCGCCAGCTGCGGCGGCGCTGAGCTGTGCCAGGGGATCATTTGGCACCTGCGTGGCATGGTGAATGGCCAGGCGTGCACGCTCGTGATCCAGATTACTGCCGAGGATGGCAGCCAGCTGCATCAGAGTCATGGAAGAAAGAGAGGCTGGGGGGGCGGATATGGGTGTCAAAATTTGGGGATAAGTCGCGTCAGTTACGTCCAGTTAGCACACTTGGATTCACCCGGGTGAGTCCAAAAAAAAGCCGTTAATGTAAGCAGGTGGCCAGCAAAAAAAGCAACATCAAGAAATGAGAAAACCAACCATAAAGGATCTGCTTAAATACATGGCTTTAACGATAGAAAACGCCCCCTCACTCGCACTAGCTACCAGCCCCACCGTGAGAGCTTTCAAAATCCCTTCAGGCAAACTCAATGCCAAAGAAGTCCAGCATCACCCGACGATAGACGTGGCGTTTGAATTTCGGCACCCAGTCCATCTGAAAATCCGCCGGTTTGATCCATCTGAACCCCGCGAACTCACGGTGCGTGGCATCCAGATTGAAATCGATGTCCGCACCGGTGAAGCGGCAGAGAAAATAGGCCTGCTCCTGGCCGCCGTAGATGCCGTATTTCAGCCGCCCTTTAGAAAACGAATACCGGTAGCCGTCCCGCCGCTGGATGATCTGCAGCATTTCGCGCTTCACGCCTATCTCCTCCTCCAGCTCACGAAACAGCGCCGTCTCCGCATCCTCGCCGCCATCAATGCCACCCTGGGGAAACTGCCACGCCCCTTTGATGTTGATGCGCTCAGCCACAAAGATGTCGCCGTTTTCCCGCTGCAAAATCGCAGCGACATTCGGACGGTAAACGATGGCTTCGGCAGGGATCATAAACCGGATGGATGGCGCATGGTGTAGCCTTTCGTTGGCCGTGAACGGCTGCTCCAGCGTGGGCCGGAGCTGCTCGAGTCGCTGTAGCCCGTATCGAGCCGCAGCCCCGCCACCTCCAGAAAGACGTGCCCTTTGCGCGCATAGACCGTGATCCACTTGCCACGGCCGCTGCTCCCGAAGCTGCGGAAAGCGCCGGACACCGTCGGCGTGCTGAGCTTCCCTGCGGCATGCAGCACGTACGAAGTCGTGCCGGAGCAGTCATAGCCGCTGTCTTCAAAGTGGGCGTGCCCGCCACCACGACGGTACGGCAGGGTGCAGATGTGATTGCCTGCAGAGATTGCCCGCAGCACGGCCGCAGGTGCGTTGGCCGGTGGCACCGCCCTTCCGCCGATGATGACCGCCGTTTTACCCGGGGCATAATCGTACTCCCAGCGTGCTCCAGCGCTGGAACCGCACTGGCAGAGCAGGACGCAAAGGGTCAAGGACATCAAAAGTAAAAGAAAGCGCATCATCCATGCCATCGTAATCAGCCCGGTCGAAATGACAAGGCATGCAACACTGCCTTGCCTTGTTTTCAAAAACCCGCCAGAATCCTCCCCTCATGATCAAAAAACTCGCCGCTCCCTTGATGCTGGCCGCCGCTGCCTGCGTCGTGGCTTTTTCCGCGCCTGCTGCCAAGCACAAGATTCTCTTCTTCTCCAAATCCAGCGGCTTTGAGCACAGTGTCATCTCCTGGAAAAACGGCCAGCCCAGCTATGCCGAAAAGGTGCTGCTGGAACTCGGCGAAAAGAACGGCTGGGACTTCGAATTCTCCAAGGACGGCTCCAAATTCAGTAAAGATTACCTGGCCCAGTTTGACGCCGTCTTCTTCTACACCACCGGAGATCTCTGCAGCGAAGGCACCGACAAACAGCCGCCCATGTCCAAGGAAGGCAAGCAGGCCCTCTTCGACTACGTCAAAAGCGGCAAAGGCTTCATCGGCACCCATTCCGCCAGTGACACCTTCCACACCGACAACGAATCACAAAAAGGCCCCGAGCGTTACCTGAACCACGGTGACAAGGCAGACGCCTACGTCCACTTCCTCGGTGCCGAGTTCATCAAGCACGGCAAGCAGCAGGACGCCAAAAACACCGTCACCGACACCAAGTTCCCCGGCTTCGAAAAAGTCGGCGAATCCTACGGCTTCATGGAGGAGTGGTACTCCCTCAAGGACTTCAATTCCGACATCCACGTCCTCAGCGTGATCGACGCCCCTGCTATGGAAGGCAAAGAGTACGAGCGCCCCGCCTACCCCAGCACTTGGGCGCGCAAAGAAGGCGCAGGCCGTGTGTGGTACACCGCCATGGGCCACCGCGAAGACGTCTGGACCAATCCCACCTTCCAGGAAATCCTCATCGGTGGCGTCAAATGGGCGCTGGGAGATGTCCAGGCCGACGTCCCCCCCAATCTCAAGGAAACCGCTCCCGGAGCGATGACCAATCCCCCCTACGTCGCCCCGCCGCCACCGAAGCCTGCCAAACCGACCGCCAAGTAGTCCAGTTGCGCCGCAACTGGTCCTCTTCTATTCAAACAAACCTCCAGTTGCAATGCAACTGGACTACTTTCACAGACCATGCCCAAGCCCTTTAAAATTCTCATCTGGATCGCCATCTCCCTCCTCGGGGCTGGTTCCGTCGCATTCTCGGCACTTCACAAGGGTGAAACCATCAATGCCCTGTGGCTTGTTGTCGCTGGTCTGTGTTCATTCGCCATCGCGTATCGCTTTTACAGCAAGTGGCTCATCACCAAGGTGCTCGTCCTCGACAAACATCGCGCTCCGCCCTCGATAACCCACAAGGACGGCAAGGACTTTGTGCCCACCAACAAGTGGGTTGTCTTCGGCCATCACTTCGCAGCCATCGCCGGTCCAGGCCCTCTCGTCGGCCCCGTGCTCGCAGCGCAGTTTGGCTATCTCCCCGGCATGCTGTGGATCCTCATCGGCGCCACCCTCGGCGGCGGTGTGCATGATGCCATCGTCATGTTTGCCTCCATCCGTCGTGGCGGCAAATCCGTGGGCCAGATGCTCAAGGAAGAGGTCAATCCCTTGGTCGGTTTCGTGGCCATGATTTCCGTGCTCGCCATCATGACCATCCTGCTCGCCGTGCTCGGCCTCGTGGTGGTCAAGGCACTCGCCGAAAGCCCCTGGGGTCTCTTCACCATCGTCATGACCATCCCGCTGGCCTTCATCATGGGCTTTGGTCACACCATCTTCGGTGCCAGCGTGCGCAGCATCACCATCTTCGGCATCATCGGCCTGCTGGTCAGTGTCTGGGCCGGCAGCCACCTCAAAGACTGGGGCATCGAGCACTTCTTTGACTACAAGGGCGAGACCATCGCCTGGTCCATCATGATCTACGGCTTCGCCGCCTCCGTGCTCCCGGTGTGGATGCTCCTCGCCCCGCGCGACTACTTGAGCACCTTCATGAAGATCGGCACCGTGGCCGTGCTGGCCGTGGTGGTCATCTGGGTCGCTCCCGAGCTGCACATGCCCAAGCTCACCAAATTCGTGGACGGCACCGGCCTCGTCTTCCTCGGCAGCGTCTTCCCCTTCGTCTTCATCACCATCGCCTGCGGTGCCATCTCCGGCTTCCACGCCCTCATTTCCTCCGGCACCACACCCAAGCTGCTCGACAACGAAGCCGACATCCGCAGCGTCGCCTATGGCGCGATGATCACCGAGATGCTCGTCGCCCTCATGGCCCTCGTCGCCGCCTGTGCGCTGCAACCCGGCGAATACTTCGCCATCAATGCCGGTGCCGCCAAGATCGTGCAAACCGACCCGTCCCAGGCCGCTGCCGTCACCAGCATGATCACCAACGCCGGCTTCCCCGTCACCGTCGCAGGCATGGACAAACTGGCCGCCGACATCGGTGAGAAGACCATGTTTGGCCGCGTCGGTGGTGCGCCCACCTTTGCCGTCGGCATGGCGCAGATGTTTGCCCGCGCCTTTGGCCCCGGCTGGATGGCCTTCTGGTACCACTTCGCCATCATGTTTGAGGCCCTCTTCATCCTGACCACCATTGACGCCGGCACCCGCGTCGGACGCTTCATCCTGCAGGACTTCCTCGGCGGCATCTGGAAACCGCTCGGCAACACGCGCAGCCTTCCGGCCAACGTCCTCGCCAGCGCCCTGCTCGTCGCTGCCTGGGGTTTCTTCCTCTATCAAGGCGTGGTCGATCCCCTCGGCGGCATCAACACACTCTGGCCGCTCTTCGGCATCGCCAACCAGCTCCTCGCCGTCATCGCCTTCTGCCTCGGCACCACCATCCTAATCAAGATGGGCAAGGCTCGCTACCTCCTCGTCACCGTGATCCCCCTGCTCTTCCTCATGAGCGTCACCTTCGCCGCCGGCTACATCAAACTCTTCGATGCCAATCCCAAGATGGGCTTCATCTCCGCCACCAAATTCTATGCCGGCAAAATCGCCGCTGGCGGCACCGAAAAAGAGATGAAGGAATGGGCCGCGCAGCAGTTCAACTTCACCGTCGATACCGCCGTCACCGCCTTCTTCCTCCTCGCCGTCGCCATCATCTTCCTCGGCTGCCTCCGCGAATGGATCAAGCTCCTCAACGGCTCCAAGAAAGTCGTGCTCAATGAGTCGCCGTACGTGGCCCTTCCTGAAGGCACGTAATTAAGCGCGCCAGCGTCCCCGGAGTGCGGTGGTTGAGAGGCAAGGGCAACGCCTTGCCTCGGAAGCACCGCTTTCGCGAGGTAAATAATATTCTCCAGCCTCACCCCGCCGTCCGGCCTGCGAAAGCGGCGTCGCGCCCAAGATTGCCGCGCACTCCAAGATACTCCACGCTGCGCCACGTGTTTTTTTGATCGTCAGACGCTTCAGCCTTCGTATGAAGCGCCACATGATTTCCAAAAACGCCCTCCTCTCCGCAGTTGCTCTTGCGCTGGCTGTCACTTCATCAGCCGCCCCCACCGCGCAAAACTGGCCCGAATTCCGTGGCTCAGACGCCCAGGGCCACTCGTCCTCCACCAACCTGCCGCTAACGTGGAGCCCCACCTCACACATCGCATGGATTTCCCCCGTCTCAGGCATTGGCTGGTCCTCACCCGTGGTGGCGGGCACACGCATCTTCCTCACCTCCGCACTCCCCGTCGGCGGCGTGGAAGATCCCAAGGCCGACCGCTCATTGCATGCCATGTCACTTGATGCCACCAACGGCAAACCCGTCTGGGACGTGGAACTTTTCACCGCCACCGCGCCGCGTGCGCACCGCAAAAACAGCCACGCCAGCCCGACACCCATCTTTGAAGACGGCAGGCTCTACGTCCACTTCGGCCACCTCGGCACCGCCTGCTTGGACGCCGCCACCGGCAAGACGCTCTGGAGCACCCAGGAGTTTGCCTACTCGCCCGTGCACGGCAACGGCAGCAGCCCCGTCCTCTTCGAAGACCTCCTCATCTTCAATGCCGATGCCGAAACCGAGCCCAAAGTCATCGCGCTCGACAAGACCACCGGCAAAATGCGCTGGACCTTCGCGCGGCAGTCCGAGGCCAAGAAGAAATTCTCCTTCTGCACCCCGCTCCTCATCGACGTGGCCGGCCAGAAGCAGCTCATCACTCCCGGCAGCGGCGTGGTCAATGCGCTCGATCCCAAAACCGGCACCGAAATCTGGCACTTCAATTACGACCAGGGCTACTCCGTCGTCCCACGCCCCATTTATGCCCACGGCATGATCTACCTCTCCAGCGGCTACGACAAACCCGTGCTCTACGCCATCAAAGTGGACGAAGCCTCCAAAGGCGATGTCACCGCCACTCACCTCGCCTGGACCATCGACAAAGCCGCCCCGCACAATCCCAGCATGGCCGTCATCGGTGATGAACTCTACTTCGTGGCCGACAACGGCATCCTCACCTGCGCCGACGCCAAGACCGGCGCCATCCACTACTCCGAACGCTGCACCGGCCCCATCTCCGCCTCCCTCCTGGCTGCCGACGACAAGCTCTACCTTCAGGACGAAAAAGGCCTCGGCGTCGTCGTGAATCCCGGCAAGACCTTCAGCATCCTCGCCAAGAACGACCTTGGTGAGCGCAGCCTCGCCTCGTATGCCGTCATCGGCTCGGATCTGCTCATCCGCACGGAAGGCAATCTGTACCGGATCAAGAAATAGCCCCTCAGCCTCAGCTTTTTGATGGCCATCGCGGAATTGAACACCGCAGGCCAAAGCGTTCTGGCGCGCGAACTCCCAGTCCGCAGCACTCCGCGTGCACCCATGACTCCGCATGCCCCTTCAGCATCGCAGTCTCCGGCGTGTCATCCTGCTTGCCACATGCTACGTGGAGCACATCTCTCTCTGCGCTGGCGACCTGCTGCGGACTGGAAGTCCGCGCCCCTAGCCCCCAATGCCAAAACAAAGGCGAGTAGGCCAGCATGAGATGCCCCCTTTTGAGCTCCACCCAAGGGTCGAGGTGCCCTTTCTGGAATTCATGCCCCGCAGGGCCAAGAATAACAAACTTTGGAGCTACGTGCCGCGCCAAAACCAAATAATCACCCGAAAAACATCAATTTTTGAACAAAACACATAACATATAATCCTGTTTCATCTCCAAAAAGTCCATTTTTCGATTGTTATTTTCCAAATTGACCCCACCCTATCCCTCCAAATCGCAATTTTCACCCCAACCATCATGAGCCAGCAAAAAATGGACGGCGCGCAGGCGCTCATCAAAACCCTCGCAGATCTCGGCATCGAGTATGTCTTCGGCTACTCCGGTGGCGCAGCCATCCCGATCTTCGACGCGCTGCAGACCGTGAAGACGGACATGAAGTTCATCCTCGTCCGTCACGAGCAGGGTGC
>DLGZ01000070.1:55165-65960 GCA_002482965.1 Verrucomicrobiaceae bacterium UBA7681
GTCACCTCCGGCCCTGGCGCTGGCAACACCATCACCGGCCTCATGACCGCGCAGATGGACAGCGTTCCGATGATCGTCCTCTGCGGCCAGACCGTGAGCTGGATGCTGGGGAAAGACGCCTTCCAGGAAGCCGACATCTTCAACATCACGTCCCCAGTTGTTAAGCACAACTACCTGATCAAGAGCTCCAACTCCCTGCCACGCATTGCCAAGGAGGCCTACCACATCGCCACCACAGGCCGCCCAGGTCCGGTTCTGATCGACATTCCCAAGGACTTCAGCCAAGGCCCCTTCACCGGCACGTTTGACGAGCCGATGGATCTGCCCGGCTACCATCCCGAAGAAAACTTCAAGATTGATCAGGCTGGTATTAAAGAAGCTGCTCGCTTGCTCGCGGGTGCCAAGCGCCCCGTGATCCTCGCCGGTCAGGGTGCCATGATCGCCCGTGCCGCCAATGAACTGCTCACACTCGCGGAAACCCTCGGCTGCCCGGTCACCACGACCCTCCTCGGCAAAGGCGTCTTCCCGGAAACGCACCCGCTCTCCCTCGGCATGCTCGGCATGCACGGCACCGCCTACGCCAACAAGGCCATCTGCGAAGCCGACCTCATCTTCAATGTCGGCTCCCGCTTTGATGACCGCATCATCGGCAAGCCTCACATGTTTGGCCGCAACGCCAAGCTCATTCACATCGACATCGATGCCGCTGAGTTCAACAAGATGATCAAGGTGGACGTCACCATCAAGGGCGATGCCAAGGCCGCGCTTAGCGATCTGCTTCCGCTCGTCGAAAAACTCCCCACCGAAGACTGGCTCTCCCATCTCGACGGCTACAAGAAGAAGTTCCCCCTCTCTTATAAGAAGCAGGGCGGCCTCCGCATGCAGCAGGTCATTGATGAGTTGTACACCCTCACCAAGGGCAAGGCCATCGTCTCCACGGACGTCGGTCAGCATCAGATGTGGGCTGCGCAGTTCTACAAAAACGACGAGAGCTACCACTGGCTCAGCTCCGGCGGTGCCGGCACCATGGGCTTCGGCTTCCCTGCGGCCATCGGTGCGCAGCTCGCCTGCCCGGACAAACTCGTCGTCTCCATCTCCGGCGACGGCGGTTTCCAGATGACCCTGTTTGAACTGGCCACCGCTGCCATCCACAAGCTGCCCATCAAGATCCTCATCCTGAACAACAGCTACCTCGGCATGGTCCGTCAGTGGCAGGAGCTCTTCTTTGAGAACCGCGAGAGCGGCGTTGACCTCATCGGCAACCCCGACTTCGTCAAACTCGGCGAAGCCTACGGCATCAAAGGCTTCCATATCCGCCGCCCGGCTGACGTGGAGCGCATCCTGCAGCAGGCCCTCGACTACAATGACGGCCCTTGCATCATCGAAGCCGAGTGCATCAAAACGGAAAACGTTTTCCCAATGATCCCCGCAGGTGCCGCGCTCGAAGACATGATCACCGAAGCGCCGAAACAGAAAATGGAAAAACCCACCGGTTCGACCTAATCACGTAAGCGCACTCGTCAGAGTGCGGCGAAGGCTCGATGAAACCCAACCGAATCATCCAAGGCGACGCACTCGCGGAACTCAAAAAGCTCCCCGCAGCCGTCGCCCAAGCCGTCATCGCCGATCCGCCTTACTTCAACGTTCTCGAAAATGAAGCCTGGGACACGCAATGGAAAACAGCCGCCGACTACCTCGCCTGGTGCGATGAGTGGGTCGCTGAATCCATGCGCGTCCTGCGCGATGACGGCCTCGCCTTCATCTTCGGCCAGCTAGGCAAACGCGAGCACACCTTCCTGCACCTCATGTCACGACTCAGTCAGCAGCACCAGTTTCACGATCTCATCATCTGGGATCGTGCCGTGGGCTATGACGAGCGCCGTGACAGCTTCACCCCGCAGTACGAAATGATCCTCGTCCTGCGCAAAGGCGACGCCGTGAAGTTCAACAAAGGCTCCGTCCGCCTCCCCTACGATGCCGCCACCATCGAGACCTATCTCAAGGACAAGCGCTACAAAGACAAGGACGCCCGCCGTGCCCATCTCGAAAAAGGCAAGTACGCCACCAACATCCTCCGTGTCCCAAGTCTGAAGGGGGCCTCGAAGGAAAAATGCGGCCATCCTTCGCAGAAACCGATCAACCTCATCGACAAGCTCATCGCCTGTGCCACCGACGTCGGTGATCTTGTCATCGACCCCTTCCTCGGCTCCGGCACCACCGCCGCCGCCGCGCAGAGGCTCGACCGGCAATGGCTCGGCATCGAAAAAGACTCAGCCTACATCGAGATCGCAAAAAAGCGCCTCGCAGCCGACTCCAGTCTCTTTTCCAAATCATAAATCATAAATCGTAAATCATAAATCCCATGAGCGAACGCATCCCCGCCACCACCGATAAAAAGCCAGCGCCCCAGGCTGACATCATCAACATCCATACGCTCAGCGTCATGGTGAACAACCAGCCCGGCGTCCTCGGCCGCATCTGCGCCGTCTTCAGCCGTCGTGGTTTCAACATCGAGTCCCTCGTCGTCTCCCAGACGCGCGATCCGCGCTTCAGCCGCATGACCATCGGCATCAGCGGTCACCCCGAAGGCCTGCACCAGATCATCATGCAGGTGAACAAGCTCATCGACGTCATCCACGGCGTCGAGCACACCGACCGCGACGCCGTCGCCAAGGAAATGGTCCTCATCAAGGTCGCCGCCACCGCCGCCGAGCGCACCGAGATCCTCCAGATCATCGAGCACTACAACGGCAAGACCGTCGATCTCCAGGAAGACAGCCTCATCGCCCTCATCAGCGGCAACAGCGACAAACTCGACGCCGCCGTCCGCCTGCTCACGAAATTCGAGATCGTTGAAACCGTCCGCACCGGCAAAGTCGTCATGGCTCGCGGCCTGACTGAAACGTAATCTCGATTCGGGTTGCCTGCTCATGTTTACAGTTTGGCATCACCTTTGCCGCATCGGTTTCCCTGTGCTGTTTGTGTGTGCCGGACTCGTATTTATGTCGCCGAATACTGGACCGCTGATTCTTCTGTCTAACGGCGCGGCTGTCATTATAACCCTTTTCGCCATCACCAGCGTCTTGCTGGCGCTGGCCATGTTTTGCGGGTTCCGTTTCCGATGCCCGCATTGCGGCGGAAAGAAGACCTCGTTTGGCATGCATCAAAAGTGCTTCTGGCTGAACTGCGATGACTGCGGCCTCACCGAGGAAACGGGGTTTCTGAAGCTGAAGCTCAAGTTCACACCAAAAGCCGAACTCGATCACGACTGAGGCCGGCCTTGGCGGAGCACTCCAAATTTTCCTTCGCCTAACGCGCGGTCCTGACGAAATCGAAATGACGAATTCAACCGCGCCCACGTATTACTCACCGACCCTCGCACTTTACTTCATTCGAGCTTCGTCATTCTAAATTCGTCATTCGTCATTGTTTCCCTCCCTGGCATCCGACATGCGCATCCTGCACCTCACCCCTGGCACCGGCAATTTCCACTGCGGAAGCTGCCTGCGTGACCACGCGCTGATCAAGGCGCTGCGCGTACGCGGCCATGATGCCCTCATGGCACCGCTCTACCTGCCGCTGGTCACGGACCGCGAGTTTGGCTCGCAGGAGCTGCCGGTGCAGATCGGCGGCATCTCATTGTTCATTCAGCAGAAGCTCCCCTGGTTTCACAAAGTCCCCCGCTTCGTTCACAAGTGGATCAACAAGCCTGATTTCCTCCGCCTGGCCTCAAAGCGCATGGGCATGACCAGCCCCAAGGTGCTCGGTGAAATGACCCTCGGCGCGCTGCTCGGCACCGAAGGTCGCCAGTGGGGCGAGTGGCAAAATCTCGTCACCTGGATCCGCGGTCACGGCAAGTTCGACGTCATCTCCCTCTCCAACAGCCTGCTTACCGGCCTCGCTCCCTCGATCGAAAAAGAACTGGGCGTTCCAGTGGTCTGCTCATTGCAGGGGGAGGACAGCTTCCTCGACACACTGCCGGAGCCCTACCGCACCCAGTGCTGGGAAGCCATGCAGCACAACGCCCGCAGCATTCGCAGGTTTATCGCCCCCAGCCAGTTCTACGCCAATCAGATGCACCAGCGCCTCGATGCGAGCGCCGGGCAGATCAAGGTGATGCCCAACGGCATCGACACCACCGCCTTCACCACATCTTCCCCGGACCCGAACTGGCCCACCATCGGCTACTTTGCCCGCATGATCCACGGCAAGGGCCTCACCACCCTGGTAGACGCCTTCATTGACCTGGCCAAACGCGGCACCGTGCCCCGCGTCAAGCTGCGCATCGGCGGTGCCAAAACTCCCATCGACGAAAAATACGTGGCAGGGCTCCAGAGCAAGCTCAAGGCCGCCGGACTGACCAACCGCGTCGAGTGGCATCCCAATGTCACCTTCAAAGACAAGGTGCATTTCTTTCACGACCTCACCGTCTTCAGTGTTCCCGCCACCTATGGCGAAGCCTTCGGCCTCTACGTCATTGAGGCCGTCTCCAGCGGCGTCCCCGTGGTGCAGCCCGACCATGGGGCCTTCCCCGAGCTCATCGCCGCCACCGAAGGCGGAGTTCTTTGCAAGCCAGACGACTCCAAAGCCCTGGCCGACACCCTCGAAGCCCTGCTCAACGACGACGAACACCGCGAAAAGCTCTCCAAAAACGGCATCGCCAAGGTGCGTCAGGAATTCAGCGCCACCCGCATGGCCGAGCGTTTCGAAGCCGTTCTCCAGGAAGCCGTGGCTGCACCCTAAGCCGTGCATTGACCCTGCCCTTCTCCGCTCCAATGTTCGCCCGCCCATGACTTCCATCACCTTTGGCGAGGCCGTCCGGCGCTCGATTCAAAAAGACCCCCGCTACCACCCGGCCGCCTACGAACTGGTGCGTGATTCCCTGCACATGGCCGCCAAAAAATTCCGCGATGAAAACGCCGAAGACCAGCACGTCAGCGGTCAGGAGTTGCTCGCCGGTTTCCGCGACTACGTGCTCTCAGAGTACGGCCCCATGTCCAACATCATTCTCGACCAATGGGGTCTCCAGCGCGGCGAAGATGTGGGCAACATCGTCTACAATCTGATCGACTGTGGCTACTTCGGTAAAAACGATGGCGACAGCCTCGAAGACTTCTCTGGCGGCTACGACTTCGCCCACGCCTTCAGCACCCCTTTCCTCCCCGCCTCGCTTCGTGAATCGAGCGAGAAAAAATCCTCATGAAAAAAGTTTTGTCCCGTTCCTTGTCCCCCAAATCAAGCGCACGCACCGTTCCATCTCTGGATGCCAGCGTCACCACACTGCCAAACGGCCTTGAGGTCATCGTGCGTGAAGACCATGCCCACCCTCTCGTCAGCGTTCAGGTATGGATCAAGGCAGGCAGCATGCACGAGGAGCAGCACACCGGCGCAGGCATCGCGCATTGCGTGGAGCACATGCTTTTCAAAGGCACCGAGAAGCGCGACCCGGCGCAGATCTCCCAGGGCATTCAGGCGCTGGGCGGCTACGTCAACGCCTACACCTCCTTCAATCGCACGGTGTATTGGATCGACGGCCTCGCCGAACACGCCGGCGGCTATCTCGACATCCTCGCGGACATGGTCCGCTATTCGAAATTCGATGCCGCTGAGCTCGATCGCGAAAAGGAAGTCATCCGCCGTGAGATGGCCATGGACAACGACGACCCCGGCAGCGCGGTCCAGCATCTGATGCAGGCCACCGCGTTCCGCCAGCACCCGCTGCGTCATCCCATCATCGGCCATCGCGAAGTCTTCGATCAGATCTCCCGTGCCGATGTGTACGGCTTTGTGCAGCGCCATTACGTACCCAACAATGCCTTCATCGTCATTGCTGGTGATGTCGAGACTGCCGAAGTGCTAGATACCGTGCGCAGCTTTTTTGGCGACTGGCAACGCCGCGCCTTTGATCCCGTCATGCTTCCCGCAGAGCCGCGCCAGCATGGCAGCCGCTCCGCCACCAAAAACTTCACCACCGAGCTCACACGCATCGCCCTCGGCTGGCAGATCCCCGGTGAAAACCATGCGGACAAACCAGCACTCGACGTGCTCGCCTTTCTGCTGGGCTCCGGCCGCAGTTCACGCCTCTACCAGGAACTGCGCGAGAAACGCAGCCTCGCCCATTACATCTGGGCCGGTGCCTGGTGTGCACCAGAGGTCGGACTCTTCAATGTCGAGGCCGAATGCAATCCCGCCGATGCTGAAAAGCTCAAGAAGGGCATGCTTGAAGTCATTGCCACCATGCAAAAAGTCGGGCCCGGCCGTGCCGAACTCGAAAAGGCCGTGTGCGCCACACTCAACGGCCAGTTGCGCACGCTGAGTACCGTCAAAGGCCAGGCCAGCAGTCTCGGCAATGGCTGGCTGCTCTCCGGCTCACTCGACTACCAGCGCCAGTTCCTCAATTCCATCACCACCCTCACACCGGAGATCATCCGCAGTGCCGCACGCCGCTACTTGACTCCGGAAGCCATGAGCACCGTGATCGTGGGTGATGAAGTCGAGAATGCCCCCAAGGCCAAATCCACCGCCGACTCCGCACGTCCGGAGATTCAGCGCTTCAAACTGAAAAACGGCCTCATCCTGCTCGTGGGGGAAAATCCACGCCTGCCGCTCATCAGCGTCCGCACCAATTTCCTCGCCGGTGTTTTGGCCGAAACCGACCTCTCAGCCGGTGTCACGCAAATCTCCGCGCAGATGCTGCTCAAAGGCACCAAGAAACGTGCAGCGGCAGAGATCGCCTCCGAGCTCGAAAATCGCGGCGGCAGCCTGATCTGCTCTGCGGATGCGCACCGTTATATGATCGGTGCCGATGTCATGCGTGGCGATGAAGCCAACGCGCTCGACCTCGTGGCCGATCTCATCCTCAATCCCGCCCTGCCCCAAGCCCAGCTCGCCGAAGTCAAAAAGCGCCAGATCGCCAACATCCTCGAAGAAAAGGAAGACCCGCTCACCGTCGCCATGCGCAAAGCACGGAAAGAGATCTTCGCCGGCCAGCCCTTCCACCGCACCGCACTCGGCACGGAGCAATCGGTGGCCGCACTAAAGCTCACCGACTGCCGCGCTATGCTGCGTGCCAGCTTTGCCACCGGCAACGGCGTCATCTCCGTCTTTGGTGATGTGCAGGCCTCCGTGGTGAAAGCGCAGGTGGAAAAAGCCTTCGCCAAACTGCCACGCGGCAATCGCCAGATCGCCATGGGACGTGAGTACCATGCCAGCGCCAAGCCTGCAGCCTGGACCGAACACCTCGACAAGGAACAAGCCGTCATCGTCGTCGGCTTCCGCACTGTCGGACTCGAAGATCGCGACGTGCATGCGCTCAATCTCATCGATGAAGCCTGCAGCGACATGGGCAGCCGTTTGTTCAACCGCATTCGTGAAGAACTCGGCCTCGCCTACTATGTCGGCGCACAAAACTTCGCTGCCATGGGTGCAGGTGCTTTCTACTTCTACGTCGGCACCGATCCCAAAAAAGTAAAGCTCGCCGAGAAGGAGCTCATGGCACAGATCAATGACCTCGCAGCAAATGGACTTCACGCTGATGAGATCGACCGCTCCCGTGTGACGTGGCGCTCCTCCTGGTTGCGTGCGCAGCAGGGCAACACCGCCATGGCGGACGTCTGTGCATGGAATGAAATCAACGGTCTCGGCTGGGATCACTTCCAAAAGCTCCCCGGCATCATGGCCGACATCAGCTCCAAAGAAATCCAGCGAGTCGCAGCCAAGTACTTCGGTGAAAAGAAAGCCTTCATCGTGCGCGTGCTGCCGAAGTGATCCGTAGGATGGGTGTGGCGAAAGCCCGCCCGTCCACCAGCGCTCCCACAATTCCCCAAACATCCCCTCTTAACATGTGGGGTGGATAGAGAGATCTCGGCGACGACCAGCGAAACGCGATAGGCCGAGCGGATGTTCGTTTCATCGCTGAAGGTTTGTCGTGACAACCTACCACGGCTTTTGTTAAGCCTGTCACATGAATCCATTTGATGCCCCTGCCGCATCCGCCGCTGAACTTCGTGACCTGAATGCTGAAATCAAAGACTGGGCATTCGGCATCCGCTGTCTCTTTGCGGTGCTCAATGTGTTTCCTCTCTACTACTGCACACGCATGCTGCTGGCAGCGCCCAGGTTTGAAATGATCTTTGAGGACATGCTGGGATCCAAAGACAAGCTGCCGGGCCTGACACGTCTGATTTTCGAATGGTCTATACCCTTGCTGGGCGGTGTTTGGCTGCTGACTGCTTTGACAGTTGTCCTCATCTTCACTCTCGAACGAGCCCGCCATGTCTGGATCATGGCTGCCATCTCGATGTTCCTGGTGATCGCAACCGGCCACCTCATTGCCACCATGCTCGTTGATCCATTGATCACTGTGATCCAAAATCTCTCCGGCGGCGGAGAAAATTTGCCCTGATTTAAAAAAACTGAATTTCGTCGCCGAACTTGGCCCGGCGGCTGCTTAATCAATAACTCAGTTGGGGCGCAAGCTTCACAAATATTTCTCGGGTTCGCCTGAGGAAACACACAACGAGCTGGGGAGTCGCTTCATGGTTGGGGCTCTCTGGTCACCTAAAGGCTCGGAAGGATTTTGGTTGGGTCCTTCCGAGCCGAGTTGTTTTCAGACACCTCGGCAGCTTCCAAGTGCAGATGCAAAGGGCCTTCTGTAAAGTTTGAACAGACCGACAAATCTTGGGATGATCTGAAGTAGATCTTGAGGAGACAGACCCGCCTCCCCCACACAGATGTCTGCCTTTAAAGTCCATTTGCGCTGCAGGAGAGAAGATTTTTCTTGGACAGAATAAAATGCGTCGGACTGGCCCGGCGGCTGCTTAATTAATAACTCAGTTGGAGCGCAAGCTTCACAAAGATTTTTCAGGTTCGCCTGAGGAAACACACAACGAGCTGGAGAGTCGCTTCATGGTTGGGACTCTCTGGTCACCTAAAGGCCCGGGAGAATTTTGGTTGGGTTCTCCCGGGCCGAGTTGTTTTCAGACACCGGCATCAAGCGGCGGCAAGACCGCAACGAGGAACGCGTCGATATTGATCATTGCAAATCAATGGCTCCGTGGCTCATTCCCCTCCCCAATCAACCCTACTATGAAATCAATCGCACCGACTCTTGCCGCTCTCGTCATCACGTTTGCCGGTCTGACCGGAACAACCCCTGCCCAAACCGTGAGTGAAGCCAAACCAGTGAAAGTCGTGATGGAAACCTCCAAAGGCACCATCGAAATCGAACTCGACGCCGCCAAGGCCCCCATTTCTGTCGCCAACTTTGTGAGTTATGTGAAGAAAGGCTTTTACGACGGCCTGATCTTCCACCGCGTGATCCCTGGCTTCATGGTGCAGGGTGGTGGTTTCTCCCCGGACATGCAGCAGAAGGAGCCGGACGCCAAGATCCAAAACGAAGCCAAGAACGGCCTCAAAAACGTCAAAGGCACCCTCGCCATGGCCCGCACTCCGGACCCGCACAGCGCCAGCTCACAGTTCTTCATCAATCTCAAGGACAACAGCTTCCTCGACTATCCAGGACAGGATGGCTGGGGCTACTGCGTCTTCGGCAAGGTGACCAAGGGCATGGACGTCGTTGATGCCATGGCCGCCGTCGAAACCGGTCGTAAAGGCCAGCACGGTGACGTGCCAGTGGAGCCGCTCATCATCAAGAGCGCCAAGCTCGCGGAATAATCACCGCCAGGGCTTCTCTGCCAAATTCCAATGCCAGCCGGTCGCTCCGGCTGGCATTTTTTATGCCCCCGTGCCCGTCCCCCGACAAACATCCGTCCCATCCATCTCCGCCACGCACAACCGCATGGCGGAATCCCAGCCCATTCACATGAACTTCTTCACGCGATCACGCACATCCGTTTCCAGACGCTTCACGTAGTTCACTGCGTACTCCACCGGACACATGCTGTCGTCCTTCGTCAGCGGCGTCAGATCCATCGCAAAAGTCAGCAGGCTGGTCTTGTCCGTCGTGTGCGAGTCAAAGTACGTCGCGTTCGCATGGCGCAGTCCTTCTTCGGCCAGGTCATAGCGCTTGCCGCCGCTGATCTGCGAATCAAACACCCCAAGTAGCGGGCGCAGCATGTGCGGGTGTTTGTCCACCCAGAGCATCTCCTTGTCGTCAGAAAGCAGCCAGTCCAGTTTGCGCCAGACTTCGCAGCCATAGACTTTCTCAGGGCGCTGCTCCGGCGGCAGTTCGCGAATGGCTTCAAGGCAGCGCAAAAAAGTCGCCACATGCGTGTCATGCCGGTCACAGGGATTGTGCAGATAGAGAAACTTGGGCTGCGACTGCTCCAGCACGAACTTCAAATCCGCGATAGCTGGCTCATGCTTCGGCTTTTTGATCTCCTCGCTCGGGTAGCCGAGCTGCACCATGAAGCTGTACTCACCCACGTAGGCCGCCTTGCGCTGCTCAATGAGGCGCACCTTCTGCATTTCCTCATCTGTGTAAGACTCATAGGGGCCCTTGCGCGGGCTGCCCGCCCCATCGGTGACCACCACGCCGCCAAACCATTGCGATTTGTGATGAAAACACTCCGTGATGCCGTGATACGCGGCGATTTCGAGATCGTCCTGATGCGAAACAATGCCCAGATGCGTCACACGGCGCAGCGCGACCCCAGGTTCAGTTTCGTCAGGAATGTAAAGGTCGTGTTTGGGATGTCGAAATTGCACTGGACCGTGACCATGCACGGCATAGTGGGAAGTGCAAAGCGCATTCCAGACGCGAGCATTAGCCCACGCACAATGGCAAAACATCTGCCCCAGACGGCCCGGGTGTCCTTTCCGTCCTTTCCGTCCT
>DLGZ01000070.1:66042-85418 GCA_002482965.1 Verrucomicrobiaceae bacterium UBA7681
GTCCTTTTTGTCATTCGTGCAAGACTCCACGCTTTCGTAGGCCGCTTCATGCGCCAAGCCCTGGCCAAAGCCACGCAGCCACCCTCCTATCGTCTGGACAAAGCCATGCGCCACGCCATGCTCGCCGCTCCATTCAACCAACCCCGCTGTCCCTTGCCATGAGCTTCATTTCCCAAATTTCCGAAGACCTCAAAAACGCCATGCGTGCCAAGGACACCGTGGCCCTCAACGTCATCCGCAACCTCAAGTCCGCCCTCAAATACGCCGCCATCGAAAAACTCGGTGCAGACGGTGAACTCGGCGACACCGACGCCCTGGCCGTGGTGCGCAAGGAAATCAAAAAAATGCAGGACTCCGTGGAGGGAGCCGAAAAAGCCGGTCGCCCGGAAGCCGTGGAAGCAGCCAAAGCGGAGATCGCCGTGCTGCAAAAATACCTCCCTGCCGCCATGAGCGAAGCAGAACTTGGAGCCCTCGTCGAAACTGTTATCGCCGAACTCGGTGCCACTTCCAAAAAAGACATGGGCGCTGTGATGAAGGTGCTCCAGGAACGCGTCGCAGGCCGTGCCGACAGCAAGTCCATTTCCACCGAAGTCTCCAAACGCCTAGCTTAAACCGGTGACTGCCCCGCCGCGCACCGTTTCAATGATTCACCGGCTTTCATGACCTCCGCCATCATCGTTGCCGCAGGCAGCAGCAGGCGCATGGGCTTCAACAAGCTCCTGGCACCGCTGGCAGGTGAGCCTGTGCTCAGGCGCACCTTGGGTGTCTTCCAGTCCTGCGCCGCCATTGATGAAATCATCGTGGTCACCAGCGATGCCCTGCGCCCGGAGATCGAGGCCTGGTGCGCCAGCTGTCTGGATAAAATCACGCAGATCATCATCGGCGGTGCTGAACGTCATTTCTCCGTACACGCAGGTCTGCAGGCGTTGAATCCAGCCTGTCAGATCGTCGCAGTGCATGATGGCGCACGCCCCCTCATCTCAGTAGCCCAGATCACCCGCTGCATCGAAGCCGCCCGCACCCAGGCCGCCGTCGCCTGCGCCCGCCCAATGCCTGAAACGCTCAAGCGCTGCGACAGCACAGGCCGCATCATTGATTCCATTGATCGTACCAATGCATGGATCATGGAAACACCGCAGGTGTTTCAGCGTGATCTGCTGGTGAAAGCCTATGACGCCGTGCTGCGTGACGGACTGCAGGTCACCGATGAAGTTTCCGCCGTGCAGCACCTCGGCGCCTCTGTTTTTGTCGTCGAAAACTTTGAACTGAACCCTAAGATCACGTTCCCGGCAGACATTCTGCTGGCGCAGCGTTTTGTCGATTGAACGACACCCATGCTCGACACCGCCGAACTCGACAACGCCTCCCATCTGCCACGCCGGAACTGGGCTTCCATCATCCTCGTACTTTTCGTACAGGCGATGAATTCGTTCAGCGACAATTTTGTCAAAATGCTGCTGATCGCGCTGTCGATCATCATCGCCAAAGACTCCTGGGTGGGTCGACACATGGAGCTCTGGCTCGGGGCCATCTTTTCCCTGCCCTACATGATCTTTGCCCCGCTGGCCGGTTATTGGTCAGATCGTTTCTCCAAGCGCAAAGTCATCGTCTGGATGCAGGTCATGCAGATCATCTGCTTCGTGTGGCTGGCGCTGGCGCTGTGGATGAAGCGCGTGCCCGG
The DNA here is from genome assembly GCA_002482965.1 of Verrucomicrobiaceae bacterium UBA7681. Classification (GTDB taxonomy): domain Bacteria; phylum Verrucomicrobiota; class Verrucomicrobiia; order Verrucomicrobiales; family Verrucomicrobiaceae; genus Prosthecobacter. Next base: position 67,724 of record DLGZ01000070.1, read on the forward strand.
CTCGCTCGAAATCTGTCTGGTGGGCTTCTTCGTCCTCGCCGTTCAAGCCGCCATCCTCAGCCCCGCCAAGATGGGCATCATGAAGGAACTCGCGGGCTCACGCCGTCTCGGTCGCGTCTCCGGCTTTCTGCAGGTCACCATGCTCGCAGGCATCCTCGGCGGCATGTGGGCCGGTGGCATCTGGTATGGCACCGAGTATGAAAAAACCGGCGATGCCTGGATGTCCGCCCTCTGGCCGCTGATCATCATCAGCGCCTTGGGCATCGTGGAACTCATCGCCGCCATCTGCATTCAAAGCACGCCCGCGCATACCGAAGTCCACTGGCGCAAAGGCATGGCGCTGGAGCATTTCGAAAGCCTCAAAATCGTTTTCCGCCGCCGCTCCATCCGCCTTGCAGCACTGGGCGTCACCTACTTCTGGTTCATCTCCAACGCACTCAGCTTCATCCTCGTCACGCTCACCAAAGAGTTGCATCCCGACACCGGCCATGGCGATGGCCCCATGGAACTTGCCAAAGTCGCCGGCATTCTCGGCATCGGCGTCATCAGCGGCAGCTTCTTTGCCTCCCACGTCAGCCGCAATCGCATTGAACTGGGCCTCATTCCCCTCGGCGGCTTCGGGCTCGTGGCCGGCCTCCTTTGGTCCGGACTCGCCACCCTCGGCAGCAGTTGGATGTATGCAGGCATCATCTTCACCGGTGCTGCAGGCGGCTGCTTCATGGTGCCGCTCTACGCCTTCGCGCAGGACAAGGCGGAAAAGCAGGAAAAAGCCCGCATTCATGCCGGTATGAACTTGATGGACTGCCTCGGCACCCTAGTCGCGGTGGCCATCGTCGGCCTGATGAAATGGCTGGAACTGTCCGCCTCCACCCAGTTCCTCCTGCTAGCCATTCCCACCTTTTTTGCCGCCGTTTACATCATGCGCCTGCTGCCGCAGGATCTCGTGCGCTTCCTCATGCTCGCCGCCGTGCGCTTCACCTACAAGGTGAAACCCGTCCACATGGAGCGCATCCCCACCACCGGCGGCGTCCTCCTCCTGCCAAACCACGTCAGCTATGTCGATGCCCTCATCGTCGGCTCCGCCTGCCGCCGCCCCGTCCGCTTCGTCATGTGGGACGCCCTTTACCATCTCTGGTGGCTGAAGTGGCTCATGCGCCTCATCGGCACCGTCCCCATCTCCGCCACGCGTGCCAAGGATGCCATCCGCGCCGTCGCCGCTGCCCTCAAGGAGGGCGAAATCGTCTGCCTCTTCCCCGAAGGCCAGATCACCCGCCATGGCATGGTCAACGAACTGCTCAAAGGCTTCGAACTCATGGCCCGCCAGGGCGATGCCCAGGTCGTCCCCGTCTATCTCGACGGCCTCTACGGCAGCATCTTCTCCTTCCAGGGCGGCAAGTTCTTCACCAAACGCCCCAAACACCTCCGCTATCCCGTCGAAGTCCACTACGGCGAACCCCTCGCCGCACGCGCCGCCACCGCCGAAGTCGTGCGCCACGCCATGCTCGCCCTCAGCGCCGAAGCCTTCCTCAAACGCAAAAGCTGGCACCACGCCGAAGCCGACGACCTCGTCCCCTTCGCCAACGCCCTCCGCCTCGCCGAAGTCGAATGGCATCACCCCGGCGATGTCTTCCTCAGCCTCGAACCCCCAGGCAGCATCATCCACCGCACCGTCAAGGCCCTCACCCAGGTCATCCCCGGCACCAAATTCATCGACCACGCGACCCAGTCCCACGCCACCCACATCGTCGCCTTCGGCACCCGCCACACGCTGGGTCAGCTCACCGGCCAGGAGCGCCTCGTCTTCTGCCTCGACAGCGAATTGTCTCCCTTGCCCCAGACCACCGCATTACGCGGTTACATCGACGCCCCCACCGGCATCCTCCTCAGCGCCGAAGTCCCCAATCCGCCCATGCCGGCCAATGACAAAGACCAGCAGCTCGGCCAGAAACCCGGTTCCCTCGGTCGCCTGCTGCCGGGCCTCGCCATCGAATCCAGTGCCGACGGCGCACTCATCAGAGGCCTTCTTCCAGACGACGGCCGCAGCATCAGCCTCCCCGGCGCGAAAATGGACGAGCAGGGCTTCCTTACTCTGCCATGAACAGGGCCTGAATGTCGGCTCCTAGCAGCAGACCTGAACGACTTTGCCAAAGGGTGTCGATCAGGTGCTAGGAGTGCGATGCGGTGATGGACAGCTCAGGGATCAAGAACCCGACATCAACATGCGTTGCCACGAGTCCACCATCCAGCGTGGCAAGCCTGGCCCCATGACGACGGGCGAGCTGGGCCAGCCAGGCATCAGTGACCTGTTTGTGCCCCTGAAGCTCTCGCGTGGCGACTTGCGAGTAACTGTAGCCGTCGTCGATGAAGCGGTGCATTGGATCCGCCTGAATAAGCGCTAAATTTTTCCAGGCCGCCGCAGATGTTGTGTCCGTGGCGAGCATCATGTGCAGACGGAGAAAGGTGCCCTCCGTCACGGAGCAGGTGTGGAAGGTGTCCGTCAGGGTCTCAAACCAAGCCTTGGCCCGCGCATGTTGCGGATGGCTCTTGATGGCCAGCGCAATGATGGCATTGCCATCCACCAGCCAGCTCATGGCAGGCCATCCGCCTCCAGCATGTTGTCGATTTCCGCCTGAGTCACCGGCCTGCCCTCGACGACAGGAAACCGACAGCCTGGCACGGGGGGTGGTGTGAAGGCGGGTTGTGGTGCGGCCTTCATGCTGCGGATGAGGTCCGCAAGCACACTGCCGAGGCTGCGTGATTCCTGCCGGGCCACAGCATTCGCCTTGGCAAAGGCATCATCCGGTAGATCAAGGGTGATTTGCATGGGCGAAGATGCTGCCACGCTCCCCCGCTGTCAAACAAGGCATGCCGCAGCTCTATCTCCGCGAAACTCACTCGGCCACGAACGCCTCTCCTTCTGTCTCGCCCCCTCTCCCTCTTCCTACTCCTCCTCCCTTTTCAGAGTCCCCCGCTCAGTCTCCCTCTTCGCCCTCCAGGACGACGCCCCTCCGCGGCTGCATCGACGCCGACACCGGCATCCTCCTCACCACCGAAGTCCCTAATCCCCCCCTGCCTCACGCCGACAAAGACCAGCAACTCGGCCAAAAAGCAGGATCCCTCGGCCGCCTCCTCCCCGGCCTCACCATCGAGTCCACCCCCGAGGGCCTCACCATCACCGCCCTCCTCCCCGACTCCCCCCTCTCCGCCACCATCCCCGGCGCCAAAATGGACGAGCAAGGCTTTCTGGTAGCCAAATGATGAAGCGCCCCATTGGAGCTGCGGCATAAAGTCCAAGAGACGGCGATCTTCAACGAATCAGTTGAATAAGTAACTTTATCGAATTGATGCGGCCCCAAGGGCGTTCGCTCAGCGGTCATCTCGCCGCTCGGGACAAAAGGGACAGCACGGTCTTCGAGTGATCTTGCCTATGATTCTGGCGTCTATCGAGAGTTGGAGAGGCGCTACATTGTTAAAGAAATGCGAAACGATAAAATGACCTCATTTCCGAAATCAGCGAAGATATCCGTCATGAACCTAAAGAGGCCCCTGCCTTTTCACAAATTTTTTTGAAGTCGGCGGGTTGAAAAGATGTATATCGCAAGTAGCAACTTCCGCATTCAATGATGATGATGTATTTGGATGAAAACTGTACGGAATATACCCTCAAATAGCACAGACAAGCCCCGTATATCAGGCGGGCAAGCGGGCGTCAGGGGATATCTCGTCCAAACCTTGGTAGCGCTACTGGATATTGTTCTTGTTGAGAACTTCTTAGAGATCACTTTGGAGCCATCTCATGAGGCAGAAAAATTTGATATCATTTGGCATGATGAAGTTGCGAGTCATGCGATTCAAGTAAAGTCGATAGAAGGACAATTTTCAGCAGCAAACGTTACGAATTGGGCCAAACAGCTTTTGCTGGATGGGGTGGCAGATGATTACACTCTTTTTCTCGTTGGCCTTTTCCCACCTTCACTGGCGAAAAAAGAATTTATTGAGGGCGTCAAGTTAGACCGGAAAAATCTCGATTTGGCGGCTTTTAACGAGCAAGCCATACTCAGAATGGAAAAGCTTTTGCGAAAACATAGCTTGGCCGTGGGAGGAATCCAATACCGTGAGATGCTGGTTAATGCCTTTTTATCGCGGTTAATCACACTTTCGGTAGGCGGCATTAAATTGCCCCGTGATAAATTCATTGCTCAGTTGTTAGAGTGGATTGGCGATGAAGGAGATGTAACAGACCAAGATGAAGCTGCGGCGTTGTGGAAAAGAAGTCAAGAGCGCCTGCTAACTCAGACGAACGCCACGTCAATTTCACTGAAGTATAGCAATCGTTTGTATGTGCGACGATTTCTTGAAGACGACATAGAAATCTGGTTAAATCGGACAAAAGACGAGGAGTCCACCTGTTTTTTGGTTTTAGCCCCCGCAGGTTGTGGCAAAACAAATATTCTCTGCAATGCGGCAAGCCGAAGCTCTTCAGCTAGACCGACTTTTTTGCTCACAGGAGGCCAAATCCGGCTGGATGAACGGCTAGGAATTTGGGGAATGATCGCCGAGACGGTAATCCATGATCACATAAGATCGCTGGAACGTTCAACCATCGTAGAGGCGATTTTTCGCACCTCAGCAACGCTCAACACAAGAATCTTGATTGTTATTGACGCAATTAATGAATATCATGAACCCACCCGCCTAAAGCGAGAACTTCAAATATTTCTTGGCGAAGCAAAATCAGCAGGCATTTTAGTATTGGTGTCATGCCGCGACTATTATTGGGGACTATTTGAAGGTTCATTTTGGGAAGAATTCATTCGTGCAGGCAAGGAAAAGGCGAAGCTTAATAGAAAGGTTCTGGGAAATTTTTCGCCTCAAGAGGCAGAGGAGGCATTTAAAGCTTACTTCTCTTTTTTTGAGATCCGAGTGAGTCCAGAAGGCAATGCACTTGAACAATTTAGACATCCCCTATTACTCCGTTTTTTTTGCGAAACACACAAAAGCCGACGACTAGGCATTCTGAGAGATATTAGACTGAAGGATTTGTTCGACAACTACTGGGCCATGAAGCTCACCTCCATAGCAGAGCGCATGCTTGAACAAAGCAATGGGCTTGCAATGTTGGGCGAGATAAAAAATCACGTGGGACAATGTCTACTTGGGGTTGCTGGCGCGATGCTGAATGCAAACATGCGCGTGATTCCCCGAGAAAACGCATTAAATCTAACCGATTCGGCGCAAGGATCGACTCTTCTTTCAACACCCTATGGACGAATCCTCGATGAGCATATCATTCTGGAAGAGATCCCCCAGTACGGAAAAAATACAATCACATTAGTTGCCTTCGTATTTGAAGAATTCATGGAATACGCAATGGCACGTTTTCTCGTGAATTCCTGGCGCTCACTGCCAGAACAAGAAATAGCGCTTCAGCTTGTGGAGCTCACCAAGAAGTACCAGAGCTTCAACCAAGTTTTTGGCGTCGCACTATACTCCGGACTAATGTTGAAATCAGAGCATAACCTTTCTCTGTGGACCGCCTTAATAGGCTTGGGCTCTACGTGGGAAAAGGTAGTCATTGAGGCATTCAAAAAACTGCCTGAGGACCAAATCGATGACACTGTGTTTGAAGCGATTATCGAACTTCTTAAACTGCCGAGAAGAGAGATTCAGGTCGCTGCATTAGAATTGTTGAAGTTCGGCCGTTTGGGAAGAGTTCCTCCAACTGCTTTAATTGATGCCGTGGGAGAATTGGCCATCCATAAAGATCTTCGTATTCGCCGTCGGGCATTAATGGTTCTATCGATATGCCCGGCTAATGCAGCGACCCCTTGGATCGAGCGCTCCGTGACGTCAAAAATATATCGACTTGACGATCAGTATGTAATTTTAAAAATTGCCGTAGAATCATTGGTTGCTTTTCAAACTCCAGAGGCAATAAGAGTTATCGCCGTCTGCCTAGCTGGATATTCGCATGCTGAACACAGAGGATTCTCGACATCTAAATTGAAAGAAGAATTTTGTTCTGATACGGTTCATAGTCTACTAAGGGGAGAAAACTTATTGGAATCCATCGGTGCTATTATTATTTTGGGCCACAGCGGGTGGCGTTCAGCGCTAAAAACTTTGGATAGAATATTGAGCAATCCAGTTACTGACCCGCTTGCAAGTTGGAACGTGACGTGGCCTCTTTGGATTGCTAATGATAACCTTAAAATTAGTAAGCATTACTCGAGAGACACTATCATTTCGAAACAAATTTCGATTCATCAGTACTTTGCTCAGCATGCTAAAACCAACTTAATCAAAGCAGTAAAAGCTAACGACACACATTCGTCCCTTGTTAAGATGGCTGAAGAGGCGTTGAAAAATCCCACACTACCCGGTGTCCCCGCAAAAATTAAACAGTGGATGACACTGGCGAGCTATTACTCCAATCATAGGTTAGTGTGTAAAATACTAAAAAGGGGGCTTGAGCTCCGAAGCAAAGGAAGATGGACGATTGGAGGGAAGTTTAATTGTCTTCGAATCAAAAGCTCTCGTGGAAGACTCGTTCAAGGTTGTATGACTGAAGCCGATTTTGCAGAGCTTCGAGCACTGTTGTCTTTAGAGAAGTTGAGTAGGAGTGACAACGTCGAGGAAGGAATTGCTATTCATAATAACCTCCGCGATCATGATTATTGGAAAGAGTTTATTTTTCGCGCTTGGGGGGAGGAACCCGAAATCCGGGGTCGTACAGAGGAATCTTGGGATTAGGCTCAGTGTAAGATGCTGTCAGTGTGCAAATTCTAGACAAATCTCCCTCTATCCCATCGTCCCCCATCCGCCACCAGCATCCGCTGAACATCAAACCCATCAGACTCCTTTCAGAATCAAACTCTGCGGCGTTCCAGCCTCTGTGTTTGAATCAGTATTCCTTTCAACGCTTGCCCTCTCGGCACCCACCAGCGCTGCCTATTTCACTGCCCAATCACCGTTGCGGAAATGTTTGGAATTCATCCGGGAGAAAATCCCGCCGCCGCCAGCGCCGCGCTCAGTTTGGCCTTTCCGTCCAACTCAATGACATCGCCGTGCCCCACGATCACCCGGTCAAAATCCCATCCGAGGATCGTCGCCAGCGAACTCTCGAACGCTGCCTTGTCCTTCACCCCGGCCTTCACTGGCCGGGACATTCCCGGATGATGCTGGCCGCCCACGGCGACGCGCAGGAGCAGCTCCGTCCAGAGCGGCTCATCACCGCTAAAGTTGAAGACCAGCTCCGTGAGGATCAGCGTCCGAGACGGCACGTGCAGCAGTGCGGTATCGCGGGCTTCCGGCGCGCCTTGGATTTCCAGCGCCAGCAGTTCCCCGTCCCACTCGACTGGTGCAGGCACAATCGGCTCGGTCGGAAATCCGACCACTTCGGAAAAGCCATCGGGTGCCAGATAAGGAATGCCCGGAAACGCCGCGCGTCCTTCCTTGGCAAAAGTGTCATGCCGCAAAATGCCGTCCAGCAGCCAGCCAGGTTCACCGAGCGCACGGATCTCAGCCACGTCCTCCGCAGGAAAAGGAGCCGTGGAGTGAATGACCACTTTCCCCGACCCAAGACGGATCAGCGTCACGTTGCGCCGCAAATCCGCCCCCAGCATTTTCAGGGGATAGGCGAGCAGCCAAAGATTCTCAGCGAGCGGTAGCGGTGCGGTGTGTGTGTCCATATCCTTCCCTCTAAATCGCCGCGCCGCCCAACTCTGCGCGTAAAAAAGTGGCCCATGCCGAGCGCGCCGTCTATTTCATTGAGTGCAGCCCGATGATATTGCCGTCGGGGTCGAAAACCGCTTCCTGAAGCACTGAGGCTCGCACCTGATTTCCGCATTCAGGTCAATCACCCCCTCACTCCGCCATAAACAGCGCCTGAATATCCGACTGCGTCAGCTGCAACTTGTCAGCACGCCCAGCAAGCAGTCCCTCCACCAGCGCAGCTTTCTTCTGCTGCATCTTGACGATTCGCTCTTCGATGGTGTTTTCGCAAATAAGCTTGTGCACAAACACAGGATTCTTCTGCCCAATGCGATGCGCCCGGTCACTCGCCTGCGCCTCAGCAGCCGGATTCCACCAAGGATCGTAATGAATGACCGTGTCCGCCGTCGTCAGATTAATGCCCGCCCCACCCGCTTTGAGGCTGATGAGGAAAACCGGCACCTTGCCCGCCTGAAACTCCTGAATCGGCGTTTCACGATCCTTCGTGCTGCCGGTGAGCTTTACATACCGCGTCCCATCCTTCTTCAGCCGTGCCTCAATGATGCCAAGCATTTCCGTAAATTGCGAAAAAATGAGAATGCGCCGCCCCTCCTCGATGAGTTCGGGCAGCAGTTCATCCATCAGGAAGGCCGTTTTTGCGGAGTCCGACACACCCTGCGCCGACTCCTGCTTTAACAATTGAGGGTGGCAGCAGACCTGCCGCAGCTTGAGCAGCGCATCGAGCACCACGATTTGCGAGCGGTCCAGCCCATTCACCTCGATGGCTTCGCGCACACGCTTGTCCATCGCCGCACGGATCGTTTCATACAAATCCGTCTGAGCCTGGCCGAGTTCGATGCTGTGCAGAATTTCCGTTTTCGGCGGCAGCTCCTTGGCCACAGCATCCTTGGTGCGGCGCAGCAGCAGCGGCTGGATGCGCGTGCTGAGCTGCTTCTGACGCTCCGCATCGGCTTCACGCTCAATGGGATTGCGATAGTGCTGGCGGAAGGTGTCGGCATCACTCAGCAAGCCGGGCATGAGGAAATTGAAGAGACTCCACAGCTCACCGAGATGATTTTCCATCGGCGTACCGGTCAGGCAGAGGCGGTGCTTGGCCTTCAACCCACTGCAGGTCTGTGCCGCCAGGCTCTTGGGGTTCTTGATATTTTGAGCCTCATCCAGCGCGACGATGTGCCACTCCTGCGCCTGCATGACATCGGCATCACGCACAAGGAGCGGAAAACTGGTGACGACGAGATCGTACTGCTTGAGGTGCTTGAAGTCGCTTTTGCGTGACTGCCCCTGCATGAGCAGCAGGCTGAGAGTCGGCGTGAATTTGATCGACTCATTGATCCAGTTCCGCAGCACGCTCGTCGGCGCCACGATCAGGCAGGGATGCTTCATACGTCCGCTCTCTTTCTCGATGAGGATGTGCGTGAGCGTTTGCAGTGTTTTGCCCAGACCCATGTCATCGGCCAGAATGCCGTGCAGGCCGAACTCGCGCAGGAACTGCATCCATGAAGCACCCTCGCGCTGGTAGTCACGCAGGCTGGCTTTCAAGGATGCTGGAGGATCAATAAGACCGATCTCACGGAAGCTGCCAAGCTGCTGACTGAGCGCGGTCAGTTCTGCGGGCGCACGAATCGGCAGGCCATCCAGCGTGGCGAGCTGTGCGGCGCGCAGTTTGTCGAGCTGGAGCTTGCCATCCTTGCGCACGGGCCGAGTGGCGAGCAGTTCATCAAAGAAACGCAGCAGCACCACCAGCCGATGCGCAGGCACGGAGAGCACATCGCCTTGGTCACCGCCGAGTGAGAGCAGGAAGCGTTGATCCAGATTTTTCTCCAGCACGGCGGCGGTCAGGCCCTGATCAATGCAATCAACGAGCAGTGGCACCATCGATATGCGCCGACCTTCGATTTCGACACCAAGATCCAGCGAGAACCACTCGCGTCCGTCTTGATCTCCCGTGAGATCGGTGAACCACGCATCTTCAGACGCCTCGTGGATTTGAAAGCCGATGCCCTCCGGCACCTCCACCCGCCAGCCGGACTCGCGCAGCTTGGGCACCTGGTCCTTGAGGAATTGCGACCAGAACAAGGCCTGATCTCCCGCGACGGCCATGAAGCCAAGCGTGGACTCTGGTGCCTTGGCTCCGGGCAAGGCCTCAGAGAATGATTTGAAACCGATCCCCGACAAATCTGTCAGCAGCAGACGCTCCGAGCGCAGATTTCGCACGAGCGTGTGGCGCGTTTCATTTTCATCTTTCCACTGATGCGCCGGGCTGCGCACGAGCATTTCTAAGCGCAGCGGGCAGTCGTCGTATTCCGCGCAGGGCTGAATGAAGGCGATGCTGCGTGGCGCCCAGCCGCCGATGTTTCGCTTCGCCGTGATCTGCGGCATGTCCACGATCATGCGCCGCACAAGCAGGATGGGCTTGGGTTCTGACGGTGGCAGCTCGACCTCCGCCTGCTTCGCCGGTGTGGCAGCCTCATCGTCCTCAAGCGCAGCCGTCTTCTCCCGCACACGCGCCATGGCTTCGATACGTTTGCGTCCTTCTTCAAGATCGAGCATCAGCATCAGCGCCGCCGCATGCTTGCACAGCGTGCCCACCGCACAGGTGCAGTGCGAGGTCATCGCCATGCTGCCGTCTTCCCGCAGCCGTAGGTGCGCCGTGACAGAAGCGGAGTTGAACAAGCCTGTGCCGATTCCTGCGATCAGCTCGACCTCATTTTCCGCGCACACATGCACCCCAGCAAGACCGATGTCACCATGCTTGAGCAGCCGTCCGCCCTCCTCGATCTGCTGCCGCCGAAACAGCCACAGCCAAGATTTCGTGCGCACCTGCACCCAGAGTTTGGGGAATGAGAAATTGCCGAGATCCATGAATGCCTGATCAGACACGATGCTTCACCTCATCCCAAGCGGCATCCATTTGCTCCAGCGAGAGCTTGCCGAGTTCATGCCCCTGCTCGCGCAGATGCGTTTCCATGGCGTGAAAGCGGCGGGTGAATTTTTCATTCGCGGCTGCCAGGGCGGGCTCGGATTCGATGCCGAGTTTGCGGGCGAGATTGACGACGCTGAAGAGCAGATCGCCGAGTTCTTCTTCCATGTGGGCTTTGTCGCCTGATGCGATGGCTTCTTCGAGCTCAGCGGCCTCTTCGCGGATCTTGGCAAAGACGGGTGTGGCGTCCGGCCAGTCGAAGCCGACGCGGGCGGCTTTCTTTTGCAGCTTTTGCGCGCGCATGAGCGCGGGCAGGCCATTGCCGGTGCCATGCAGCAGGCCTTCATGCTCGGTGCCCTTTTCGGTGCGCTTGATGGCATCCCATTGCTTTAGCACCGCGTCAGAGGTGGCGGCGCTGGTGTCGCCAAAAACGTGCGGATGACGGCGGATGAGCTTTTCAGTCAGGCCGTGCGCCATGGTGTCGAGATCGAAGGCACCGGTCTCGCTAGCGATTTCGGCATGCAGTACGGGCTGGAGCAGGATGTCGCCGAGTTCATCGCAAATCTGGGCCGGATCACCGCTGCGGATGGCATCTGCCACTTCGTAGGCTTCTTCGATGACATGAGGGATGAGGGACGTGTGCGTCTGCTCCATGTCCCACGGGCATCCGCCGGGTGCGCGCAGGCGGTGCACGACGTAACGCAGGCGGGTCAGGGCATCGGGGTGGTTGAGCATTTCGTCCATGCAGGCAGGTAGTGCGGTGCATCGGAATGGTCAAGGCTGCGCCCGTCAAGATGTGGTCGGGCCGCCTAAACCTCATCGTCTTCCCCCCTGGCACCCCGAGATTTTTTTAGCCTCCCATGATGAGAGCTTGGCAAAACGGGCGTTCTCCCTGAATATCCCGTAACAACCAAACCATACCATGCCGCGTAAAATCAGCCATATCGCACCGGAGTGGTGGGACTACACCACGTTAGAAGATGATCTCATCAATGATGCCGCCCGGCTCACGGAACGAGATCTGCGCCAGCTCTCACGTCCTGGATTCAAAGTGGTGATGTTTGACACCCTGGAGGATTTTTACCTGGCCGAGGCGCTCGAATATATCCACGCCTGGAAGCAGGCCACCCCGGACAATCCGGCTGGCATCTGCGGCCCGGTGGGCCCCACGGAGCAGCTCCCGCTCGTCGCGCGTCTGATTAATGACCTCGGCATCTCGATCAAAGACGGCCACTTCTGGGGCATGGACGAGTGGTATGACGAGCACACGAAGAAAGAGGTCACCCTGGAGCATCCGCTGTCGTTTGAAAAAGCCGACCGCGACCTCTGCTTTGACCGCATGCAGAAGAAGCTCTGCATGCCGGATACACAACTGCATTTCCCGAAGGCGGACACGGCAGCCTACATCAAGAGCTGGCAGAGCGGTGTGCGCTGCGCCGTGATGCAAGGCGGCCAGGGCGACATCAAGCACTGGGCCTTCAATGATCCGCCCAAACGCACCGGCAAATTTAAAAACGAGCCGCCGCCGCCTGCGGAGTTTCGCAAGCTGACCACGCGTGTCGTGGATCTGCACCCCGTGACTCTCATGCAGAACGCCCGCACTTCGGGCGGTGGCAATCTCACCCTCGTGCCACAGAAGGCCGTCACAGTGGGCCCCAAGGAAACCTGGATGGCTGAGAAGGTCAGCATCTGGCACGCTGGCCAGCACGACAATCCCCTGGGCCAGCGCCTCACCGCGCTCATGATCTCCAAGCGCCTCGCCGACTGTTCCGTACCGATGTCTCTCCTCGCTGATCACCCGAATGTGCAGTTCAACTACTACCGCGGCGGCATTGGCCAGTGCGATGTGGAGATGCATTGACGCCAGCGATCGCCCTCGAACTCTCGTTTATTTTCTTTTTGTGCCTGAGTGAGGCCGGGGGCGTCAGGCTCACCGCTACTTTTAAAACTAACGTTTGCTATTCTCCCGAAGCAAACGAAGGGTGGCATCGCAAGTTAACCTGATAAAGGCTAAGCTAAGTCGTTCATCAGGTTGTTTCCTTTGGTGTTCTTAAATCCGATCTCGGAGCTTACTTAGCCCTCATTCAGGCTGACTGAACTCAAGAAAATCGATATGAATACTAAAATGTACGTGGGCAACCTGCCCTTCACCGCCACAGAAGACGACGTTCGCGCTCTCTTCACCGACTACGGCACTGTTACCGACATCCACCTGCCAATGGACCGCGACTCCGGTCGTCCTCGTGGCTTTGCTTTCGTGACCATGGACTCCCAAACCGCCATGAATGAAGCCATCCGTGGCCTCAACGAAAAAGACTACGGCGGTCGCAACCTGACCATCAATGAAGCTCGTCCGAAGGAAGATCGTCCAGCAGGCGGCGGCGGCTACGGTGGTGGCGGCGGCGGCGGTGGTCGCGGCGGCTACGGCGGTGGCGGCGGCAAAAGTGGTGGCGGCGGCGGTGGCCGTGGCGGCTACGGTGGTGGCGGCGGCGGCGGTGGCGGTCGCTACTAAGCGTCCCCTCTGACGAACCAACCCCCCAAGAAAATTCTCGGCGGCATCCTGGCAACAGGATGCCGCTTTTTCGTGTCGTTAAGACGCGGCGGACATTCCGAAACGCAATGCAGGCGGTGTTAAGCCAACATGCCCCCACTCTCTCAGAATGAAGATCATCATAGCCGTCGCTGAGTTGAGCGAGGCACCGCGAGGAGCGATTCAGCTCCCTTAGCGACCCGACCCAAGCGCCATCAGCAGCCCCATCACACTGCCGTAGATGGCTCCGCGCCACCACGTCGAGGTGAGCGGGCATGTACCAGAGCTGCATTGGCCGAAGTAGCCCAACGCCGAGCCAATGGCGGCACCGATAGCGATGGGAATAAGGAAGCGTGACATGGAAATAAATGGGGCTTTGGGTTCAGCCACACTTGCCGCCTCCGCAGCAGCCACCGCCTTTGTCATTGCCGCCTTTGCCGCAGGTGCTGATACCGAGCGGGGCATAGAGCGGACAGAAGCGCACGAAGGCGGTGAGCAGCGGCACAAGACCGATGGCCCCCAGCCAGCTATGATTGGCGATGCCGTAGGCGATGAGGCCGAGGCCAAGGATGATGCGCAAGGCGCGATCCACGGTTCCGATGTTGGGTTTCATATTTTTATGGGTTGGGGTTCAGGATGAGAATGCTTGTTGGCCATGAAGTAGAGCACCGGCACGGCCATGCGGCTGATGAAGAGGCTGGCGATCTCGCCGGCCATGAGCGCGATGGCGAGCCCCTGGAAGATGGGATCAGCAAGGATGACCGCCGCACCGACGACCACCGCCATGGCGGTCAGCAGCATGGGGCGGAAGCGCACGGCTCCGGCGTCGATCACGGCCTCGCTCAGTGGCATGCCCTCCCGAATGCGCAGCTCGATGAAATCGACGAGGATGATGGAATTTCGCACCACGATACCACCTCCTGCCATGAAGCCGATCATGCTGGTGGCGGTGAAGAATGCATCCATGAGACCGTGTGCGGGAAGAATGCCGACCAGCGAGAAAGGAATGGCGATCATCACGATGGCCGGTGTGATGAAACTGCGGAACCAACCGACCATGAGCACATAGATGAGGATCAAACACGCGCCGAAGGCGGCACCGAGATCGCGGAAGACCTCGATGGTGATGTGCCACTCGCCATCCCATTTCAGCGCGGGCTCAGCATCGCTGAAGGGCATGGAGGCATTGAGGATCTGCAGTTCCGCGCCGCTGCCGCCAAACTCGCGTGTGTCGAGTTTCTTGAGCGCCTCGTTCATCTTGAAAATGGCGTACACGGGGCTCTCGACCACGCCGGCCACATCGCCGATCACGTAAGTCACGGGCATGAGGTTTTTGTGATAGCGGCTCTTCTCCACCGTGACGTGCTCGACCTTCACCAGCTCGCGCAAGGGCACGAGGGGAGAACCGGAGGCACCGGGTTCAGGCAGCGCATTCGCATCTCCTGAGCGCACGCGCAGCGCGAGCAGTTCCTCCGGTGTGGTCTTGGCGGAGCGTGGCAGTTCCAGGCGGATGTTCACATCCTCCTTCTCCTCTGGCTGATGCAGCAGATCAACGGTCTCGCCATCCACGGCGATTTTGAGCGTCTGTGAAATCGTGGCGGCACTGATGCCGTGGAGCGCGGCTTTCTCTTTGTCGATGACGAAGCGCGCCTTCTGCTGATCGGCTTCGATGTACCAATCGACATCGACCACGCCGGGCGTGGACTTGAAAATGTTCTTCACCGCTTCGGCGAGTTTCAGACGGTCGGCTTCATTCGGCCCATAAATCTCAGCGACGAGCGTTTGCAGCACTGGCGGTCCTGGCGGCACTTCAGCGATGGCGACTCGTGCACCATAGCGTGCCGCGATGGCGGCGACGGCCGGGCGCACACGTTTGGCAATGTCATGGCTCTGAGCCTTGCGCTCATGCTTGCCGACGAGATTCACCTGAATGTCCGCCACGCTGGCACCACGGCGCATGAAGTAGTGGCGCACCAGGCCGTTGAAATTGTAGGGTGAGGCGACACCGGCATAAATCTGGTAGTCGGTGACTTCAGGCTCCGTGCGGATCGCCGCTGCCATCTCCCGCGCCACGGCAGTCGTCTGCTCCAGCGAAGTGCCTTCGGGCATGTTCAGGATGACCTGGAACTCGCTCTTGTTGTCAAACGGCAGCATCTTTACCTTCACCCAGCCCAGGCCGACCGTCGCCATCGAGACAAGCAGCAGCACGGTGATGCCGACGAGGAACATCCAGCGCCAGCCGGTGTGATGAATCAGCGGCCCCATCATGCGGCGGTACAATTTCGTGAAGAAATCTTCCGCGTGCTCAGACGCGAGGTGCTTGTGGCCGTCATCCACCGCGACGCCTTCCGTCAGTTTCGAATACTTGCCACCCCAGCGCAGAATACGGATGGAGGCCCAGGGCGTGACGATGAAGGCGATGAGCAGCGACCAAAACATCGCCGCGCTGGCACCGATCGGGATCGGCCGCATGTAGGGCCCCATGAGGCCACCAACAAAGGCCATCGGCAGCACGGCGGCGATCACGGCAAAGGTGGCGAGGATGGTGGGATTTCCCACTTCGCCCACGGCTTCTACGGCGATCTTTGACCAGTCCCGCCCCTTGTTTTGCGGCAGGTGGAAATGACGCACGATATTTTCCACCACGACGATCGCGTCATCCACCAGGATGCCGATGCTGAAGATCAGCGCGAAGAGGGTGATGCGGTTCAGCGTGAAGCCGTAGAGATAAAAGATAAGCAGCGTGAGAGCCAGTGTGGCCGGAATGGCCACGGCGACGATGCCGCTCTCCCGCCAGCCGAGTGTCAGCCAGATCAGGATGGCTACGCTGAAGACGGCGATGCCCATGTGCAGCAGCAACTCGTTCGACTTCTCTGCGGCGGTCTCGCCGTAGTTGCGCGTGACGCTCACGGTGACGTCTGCTGGAATGACCGAGCCCTTGAGAAGGTCCACCTTGTGGATCACCTCGTCCGCCACGGAGATTGCATTCGCGCCCGGGCGTTTGGCGATGCTGAGCGTGACGGCAGGTTCTTCGTCCGTCTTGGTGCCATGAAGCACGTACTGCACGGCCTCCTCGCCACCATCATGAATCTCGGCCACTTCGCGCAGATATACCGGCCTGCCGCCGAACACGCCGACGACCACGTCACCCACATCATGCGCAGTTTTCAGGAAGGCACCGGTTTCCACGAGCACCTCGTTGTTGCCGGTGGTCAGCCCGCCCGCGCGAAACTGTCGGTTGGCCTGCTGCAGCATCGGCACGAGCCCAGCAGGGCTGAAATTGCGCGAGGCCAGCCTCACGGGATCAAGCATCACCCGCACCGCACGACGCGCACCGCCCAGCAGATTTGTCTCAGCCACCAGCGGCACCTGTTTGACGGATTCCTCCACCTGGGCCGCCAGCCGCCGCAGCGTGAGGTGATCGTAGCGTGCGCTGTGGAAGGTGAGCGCGAGAATCGGCACGTCATCGATGCTCTTCGGTTTGACCAACGGTGGCGTCACCCCCATCGGGATGCGGTCGAAGTTCGCGCGCAGTTTCTCGGTGATCTTCACCAGACTGCGTTCGGGGTCCTCACCCACTTTGAAGCGCACGATGACGAGGCTCTCGCTGTCGCGTGAGGTGCTGTAGATGTATTCCACCCCGGCCACCTCCCACAGCAGCTTTTCCATGGGCCGTGTGGCACGTTCTTCGATCTCCTTCGCGGATGAGCCGGGCATGGACACCATGACATCGACCATCGGCACCTTGATCTGCGGCTCCTCTTCACGTGGCAGCAGCACAACGGCCGCAGCGCCGAGAATGACGGAAGCAATGATGACCAGCGGGGTCAGTTTGGAATCAATGAACATCGCGGCGATGCGGCCGGCGACGCCGAGATTTGCAGAATGATTGGATGGCTCGCTCATGGCAGGATCGTCACGGGTTGGCCATCGGCGAGTTTGTTGGCATCACTGATCACGACCTGCTCGCCTTCTTCGAGGCCGGAAAGCACTTCAATGCTGCCATTGATCGCCTTGCCCGTTTTCACCAGACGCAGGTTTGCATGCCCTTCTTTGACAACGAAAATCAGCTCCATCTGTCCGCGCTTGATCACGCTGACCCGGGGAACCATCAGCAGCTGCATTTCCGCCATCGGCACAGCCACACGGCCAAACTGGCCGGTGCGCAGCCCCTCCGCCGCCGGCAGATCCAGCTTCACCTGAAATGTGCGGCTCACGGGGTCGGCCACCGGTGCGATCTCGCTCACGGTGGCTTCGAGTGGCTTCGCCACGGAGGCGATGTTCACCTGCATCTTGTCCCCCATGGTGATGCGATCCAGAATCGCTTCAGGCAGGTCGGCTTCAAAGCGCAGCGCGGTCGGCGCTTCCATTTCGAACAGGTGCCTGCCCGGCATGGCCAGATCCCCCACGTCGGCGAGCTTGCGGGTCACCACGCCATCAAACGGGGCGGTCACACGAGCGTAGCCCATCATGGTTTCGGCTTCATTGACACTTGCGGTGGCCACTTTGAC
>DLGZ01000070.1:85493-102753 GCA_002482965.1 Verrucomicrobiaceae bacterium UBA7681
CGCTGCGCCTGATCGAGAAGCGCCTTGGCCTGATCCACCTTGGCCTGAATCTCCTGATTTTCGAGCCGGGCGAGCATGTCCCCCGCCTTCACCGCTGCGCCGGGCGTGGCGGTGTATTCCAGCACACGGCCGCTGATCTTGGCCTCCACCTGGGCACGTAATTTAGAGCGCACTGTACCCACGACCTCCTCCGCTGCCACATACGGTTGCAGTTTGGCCACCTGCACTTTCACAGCGATAGTCGGCATAGCTGTGGTGGATGGATGGTCGGCCTCATGCTTGCCACAGGCAGCAAGGGCGAGAAGTGCACCGAAGGGAAGAAATCGTTTCATGACGGTATTAAAAAGGCGGGCTGGAGTCCTTGAACCAAGGCTAACAGAAGCAGGCAGTCCGTTGCTCCTCCTATTTAGGGTTTTCCGCAGCAGGAACCGCCGACACCGAGCTTCTTAAGAATCGTTTCAGCAGGACAAAGACCGGTGAAGGCAGACTGCAGCAGGTTCGCGCCCACGAAGGCGGTGAGCCAGAGCCAGTTCGGATGCACATAGTGGCTGAGGGCAAGGCTGACGAGGATCATGGTGCCGGCGAGGGCGCGGATGGCGTTTTCGAGTTTCATGAGTTGAGGATGGGATTTGAGATTGACGACCTGCACTTTCGAAGGATAATCATTCACTACTGTATGAGTCTATACGCATATAGTGAATTCCTGCAAACCCTTTTTAACACCATGGCCTTACGCACCAAAAAATCCCTGCCGCCGGTCTCTGAGGAGGCCCTCAGTCTCATCGCCTCCTGGTTCCGCACACTCGCCGAACCCAGCCGCTTGAAAATTCTTCGAGCACTGGAGGAGGGCGAAAAGAATATCACCGAACTCGTCACGGCCACTGGCCTGACGCAGGCGAATGTCTCACGCCATGTGCAGTCGCTCGTGGATGCGGGGATGGTTGGCCGCCGCCGCGAAGGCCTGACCGCGATCTGCTTCATCGCGGATCCGAGCATCACCGAACTGTGTGACAACGTCTGCAACAACCTCCTCAAACGTCTCTCGCAACAGGTGAAAAAACTTGGCGGTTCTTGAGCCGCCTGTTTCACCCAAACTCCCAATGCCCCATCGTATCATGATCTGGACCCTTGTTATTCTCATAGCCGTCATCGGCGGCTGGTACTGGTATGAAGGAAACTGGGACCGCCGTCTTTTCAAAGCGCAGCCCGGCTCCGTGTGCGCCAACATCCAAGGCGGCCAGGCGAATGCGTGGCTGAGTGAACACCCCGAGACGCAGGTGCTGGATGTGCGATCCACGGGTGAATTTGAAGGCGGCGCGCTGCCCGGTGCGGTGAACATCTCCATCGGCGACGGGGACTTCGAGACCAAGGTGACCGCGCTCAATAAAGACAAGCCCGTGCTGGTGTATTGCGCGGGCGGCTTTCGCAGCCGCAAGGCCGTGCTCGTTTTGAAACAACTCGGCTTCCGCAACATCCAGCACATCCACCGCGGCTACATGTCGTGGCAACCCGACACACAACCATGAAAACCCTGCTCTTCTCCCTCCTCGCTCTCACCATCTCTTCATCTGCCGCCGAACCGGAGGTCATTCCGATCCAGGTGCGCGAAAACCTGCGCATCGTCTATCAAGTGACCGATGACATGGCGCATGAAGGCGTGAACAAGGGCCTGTTTTACGCCCGCAAACTCATCAACACCTATGAGAAGCAGGGCATCGCCGCAGACCAGGTGCATCTGCATCTCGTCTATCACGGCACCGGCATCGCCGCCGTGGTGAATGATGCGGCCCGCAAACGCCTCGGCGTGGATGCGGCCAATCCAAACGGCGAAATCCTTGCGGAGCTCATCAAGCGTGGCGTGCAGGTGGAGCTGTGTGAAAACACGATGCAGCAGAAAGGCGTGAAGCCCACTGAACTGATGCCCGGGGTCAAACTCGTGGTCGGCGCCTTTCCACGTCTGATTGATCTGCAGTTGCAAGGCTTCGCTTACATCAAGTTTGAGTAATCGCCACCATCACACACAGCATGAAACAACTCCCCCTTATTCTTTCCCTCATCGCCACCCTCGCCTTCGCTCAAGATGCGAGCGTGAAGCCCGGCATCAACGACAAGTTCCTCGATCCCAAGCTCAAGGTCGGTGAATGGACGCAGAAGTTTGAAACCGAGAGCCGCGAGATCTACCATCAGCGGGAGAAGATCGTCGCTGCGGTCGGCTTGAAGCCCGGCATGGCCATGGCGGACATCGGCGCAGGCACGGGACTGTTCACGCTGGCGTTTTCACAGGCGGTCGGCGAGAGCGGTAAAGTGTATGCGGTCGATATCGCGAAGAATTTCCTCGAACACATCCAGGCCCGCGCCGCCAAGGCGCATGCGGCGAATGTGCAGACGATCCAGTGCACGGGACGCAGCGTCGAACTCCCGGAGGCCAGCATCGAGCTCGCGTTCATTTGCGATGTGTATCATCACTTTGAATTTCCGCAGGCCAGCCTCGCCACGCTGCACAAGGCGCTGAAGCCCGGCGGCGTGCTGGTGCTGATCGACTTCAAACGTATCCCCGGCGAGAGCAGCGATTTCGTCATGGGCCACGTCCGCGCTGGCCAGGAGGTCTTCGAGGCCGAGATCACCGCCGCCGGCTTTGAAAAGATCGACGAGGTGAAGGACGTGCTGAAGGAGAACTACTTCGTGAAGTTTCGCCGGAAGTGAGGATTTACTGGCTCCGCATCCACGCCAGCAGGCGTTCTGCAGGCTGAAAGCCGGTGGTTTGTGAGACGAGCTTGCCGTCTTTGATCAAAGCGAAGGCGGGAATGCCCTGAACACGGAACTGGCCGGCGATGTCCTGTCGCTCATCGGTGTTTACTTTGACCAGGATGGCGGTGCCTGCGGCCTTGGCGGCGGCTTTGGCGAATTCGGGAGCCATCATCTGGCAGGGGCCGCACCATGGGGCCCAAAAATCAATGACGACAGGCAGGGGGCTCTGCGTGATGAGCGCGGCGAAATCGGACGCACTCGTGATCTCGACAGGTTCGGCCACGTGGGGCAGTTCGGCCTTGCAGTTCCCGCAGCGGCCTTGCTGGGCTGCTTTGGAGTAAACGATGCGGTTGGCGGTGCCACAGGCGGGACAGGGCAGGATGATGCCGCGATCATCGGCGGTCAGGTGGGAGCTCATAAAAGACAAGATTGGGTCGACATTAATTATTGTATATACGCATACGCGTATATAGACGTAATAGTAACACAACTTACCCAAACTTCATGATCAAGCATCTTCTCATTCTCGGCGGCGGCACGGCTGGCACTATCATGGCCAACAATCTGCGCAGGCGGCTGCCCGCATCCGAATGGCACATGACCGTGGTGGACCGCTCGGACAAGCATCTCTACCAGCCAGGGCTGCTCTTCCTGCCCTTCGGCAAGTATGAGGAGAGCGACATCATCAGAAAGACCTGCGACTTCATTCCGGAAGGCGTCACTTTCACGCAGGCGGAGGTGGATCAAATCATTCCTGAAGATCACGAAGTGACGATCAAGGGTGGGAGCACGCTCAAATACGATCTGCTGATCGTCGCCACCGGCTGCCGCACAGCACCGGAGGAGACGGCGGGCATGCTGGGCCCCAAGTGGCGGGTGAATGTGCACGATTTCTACACGCTGGATGGCTCACGGGCGCTGCGTGAGAAGCTCAAGACCTTCACGGGCGGGCGCGTGGTGGTGCACATCAACGAAATGCCGATCAAGTGCCCTGTGGCACCGTTGGAGTTCACCTTCTTAGCGGACACCTTCTTCCGTGAGCAGGGCATCCGTGACAAGGTAACGCTGACCTACGTCACACCGCTGTCCGGGGCGTTCACCAAGCCGAAAGCATCAAAAAAACTGGGGCATCTGCTCGGGGACAAAGGCATCGAACTCGTGACCGATTTCGTGGCGGAGAAGGTCGATCAGGAAAACAACAAGCTCGTGTGCTTTGACGGCCGCGAAGTGCCCTATGACCTGCTCATCACCACGCCGACGAACATGGGGGATGAAACCGTGCGCCGCTCCGCTCTGGGGGATGATCTGGATTTCATCGCCACGCAGAAGCACACACTGCAGTCCGTGGAATATCCGGACGTCTTCGTCATCGGCGATGCGACGAACCTTCCCGCTTCCAAAGCGGGCTCCGTGGCCCATTTTGAAAGCGAGACGCTTGCTGACAACATTCTGCTCTACATCGCAGGCAAGCCGCTCAAGGAAGAGTTCGACGGACACTCCAACTGCTTCATCGAATCCGGCAACGGCAAGGCGCTGCTGATCGACTTCAGCTATGACTATGAGCCTCACGAAGGGCCGTTTCCCTTCGCCTTCGGCCCCATGCGCCTGCTGGAGGAGAGCCGCATGAATCACTGGGGCAAGCTGGCCTTCCGCCACATCTACTGGAACGTCCTGCTTCGCGGCTGGCCGCTGCCGGGCATCAGCAGGCAGAAAAAGAAACCGGTAGAATCTTGAAAATCACACCCGTACAACCATCATGAAAAAGACCATCGCAGGAACTGAAATCGACGTGAACGAAGAGGGCTACCTCACCGACGCATCCCAGTGGAACGAAGCCATCGGCACCGCCATCGCCACAGAAGAAAGCATTGGCGCACTGACAGACGCACACATGAAAGTGGTCCGCTACCTGCGCGAGCAGCAGGCGAAAGGGGCCTCCCTGACCATTCGCAGCATGGGCAAAAGCGGCGTGGTGACGACGAAGGAACTGTACGACCTCTTCCCCGGCGGCCCGCTGAAAAAGTCCTCCAAAATTGCCGGCATTCCCAAACCCGTTGGCTGCATTTAACCCCCTCTCCTTGCCCCGATCATGAGCACCCCAGACGACAAACAACCCGTGAAGAAGATGTCCATCATCGTGAGCAAAGGCTCGCTGGATGGCATCTACCCCGCGCTGATCATGGCCAACGGCGCCCGCATGGAAGGCATCGAAGCCTCGCTGTTTTTCACCTTCTTCGGCCTGAACGCCCTAGCCAATAAAACGCTGGACCATCTGAAGGTCTCCACCGTCGGCAATGCCGCGCTGAACATGGCCATGCCCATGCTCGGCCTGCCGATGACCCTGCCGTTTCCCACGGTGATGGGCGCCATCCCCGGCGTCTCCGCCTTTGCCACGCATCTGATGAACAAGGAGATGGAGAAGCTCGACATCCCGCCCGTGCGCGAATTCCTCGAACTCATCTCCGACTCCGGCGGCAAGATCTTCGCCTGCAAGCTGGCGATGGACATGTTCAAGCTGAAGAAGGAAGACCTGATGGACCGCGTGGATGACGTGCTGACCGTGGGCCAGTTTTACGAGGAGTCCGCCGGTGCGGGGACGCACATCCTTTTCACCTGACTGCCAGACATGAATGGCACTCGGTCAAGGGAGTGTGTCCTGCATTTTTTATCGTTGCGAGCAATGAAACTCGAATCGCAGTCTCCCCCTTTGCCGACACGGCACCCATCCTCGCATCAGCCCCAAGGGGGCTGCGCATCATAGCGAAGGGTTGCCGAGCCTCAGCGAGGCTACCCTGGTACTCTGGCCAGCCCCCCTCCGAGGCAGCAAACCCAGCACTCCGCAACAGACTGCCGGGAGCCAGCAGCGTCCGCAACCAGCCCCGCCACACGCCTTCTGCAGGCGGCCCCACTTGCGGTGGCGCACGTTGTAACGGCGAGTTAGAGTGCTTTGCAGCAGGACATCCCCGCCACGGGGTTCGGCTCCGGCGTCTGGAGGAAGAGGTGGTATTGATTGCGCATGCGCACGCCAGGTTCCCCCGTGCCATGACGTGATAATAAGCGCCTGCGGACTGAATGCGAATGAGCCATGCGCCGCATTGAATGTCAGTAAATCATTTTGTCATTTTTTTGCACCCTGACGCCGTTTCCGGGTATAACGCTTGCAAAGGATAATCTGCAGGCTGCAGCATCTGCGTAATGTCTGGCAACTTATCAGCAGCTGCTAGTTTTTAATTTTCTCCACCAATAAGTATCTCGAACTCTTTAACTGCATCACGTCGAATCCATAAAACCAGCTGACTTTGAAACAAAGATCCAAAATAATCGGTTCTGTGACGAAGTAATCGGGCTGCATATTCCATCGCGAACGGGTGATCTTCTTTAATGGCTTTTTGAAAGGCTTTGGGATCGACATTGCCAATTTTAGCCATGACAAATCTTTTCAACTCCGGGTTCAAATTCATGCTGTCGGCGCTCACCTGCCAAGCTCCTGCATCGGCTGAATTGGGGTCGCTTGATGTAGGATTTGTCAAATCGGGACCTTCTTTCCAATTCCAATCTGACTCAAATCCTGCTAGTACGCGCATCACCTCCAGCATTACAGCGCGACGATGATCGGTACTCCGCCATGGTCCCAGTTGCTTTTCTACGCTGGCATATATGTCCCCTGGCTTCTTCGAAGCATCTTCAGTGAAGATATCATCTGGCGCTGTTTTACCCCAGGCTATTAACTCACTGAGAAACGTATCTGGAGGAGATCCACGGTTATAAACCGCTTGTTTCATCGCTTGAAACCTGCTTGGCGGGCTGTTAGACTGCACTGCAGGTGCAGATGGATCCTCGTCAATGTTCAATCGCCCATCTGACCGAAGCTTCTCAAGGTATCGCTGGGGCAATGTAATATAACCGGCTTCTGCAAACCAAATCAGGTTTCTTGCTCGCTGAATAGTGCGGCTTGACTCGTCCAAACCCTGAGGAACTTCGCTAGCTTTGAGAATAACCATCACCTCCTGTTTCTGTCGTTCAATCGTTAAATCAAACCACTTGCTCGCGGCGCTTCCAAAAATACCCACAATCGCGGCTGTAATTGCTGCACCTGTAGGTGTAAGAATAACTCTCCAGCCAGTATGACCTGAACGACCAGCTTCAAACTGCTCGCGTTGAAGTTTGATTTCAGCCAGCCGAAATTTGGCCTCAACACGTAATTTCTGACGTTCAAGATTTAGTTCTTCTTTATTCATTTGGAAGCAATGCGCTGGTCGTTTAGCTATGCCCTGAAAAAAATGTTGGATGCCAACCTTGCTCAAAAGTTAATATTAGACGCGAGCATATACTACTAGAATTTGGGATGCCAAAAAAGAAGAGATGCCAGGCATTCTGTGAATCAGTCGAACCAACACTTTGAATGACAAATTGTTATCTATTGAGTCTCGCGCAATAGGGTGACCGTCTTATGAGCTGAATCAGTTTCTCCAAATCGCTCAGGCCGGTCCGTGGCCTGGGCTCCCGGAGGGAGCGCTTGACACGCCCCGCATGTGGACTGGACTGCACGCGAGCGGATGAAACGTGTCACTCTATTTTGCGAGCTTCAATAAGGCATCGCCAACTCGCGTTGGCGCCTGATTGGGCCGCCTTTTCGATTTAACAAAACTGTCATCTGCCAGTATGCAAGCAGGTGACAGCCTTACGCCCCCCTTGCCACGCGCCCACGCGGAGCCTGACTCAGCCCGCTGCAATGCATTGCTGGCAAGCACTTTATGTAGCATCTGTAGAAGGATGCCTCCGCCGCAGACAGCGCACGCACGCTCCCATAATCCACGATCCATGCCCTCAACCGAGTGCCATTCATGCCCGGCACTTGAGGAAGGCCTGGTTTCGTGGGCTTTGGCGCTTACAGCCCTGTATCCATGAACCCTCACCTCCCGCTCACCACTGCAGGGTGGACACATCCACGCGCGTCTCGTTGCGGCTTTCTTTGACGATGTGACCGTCGGAGAGATGCAGCACGCGGTCGGCCATGGCGGACATGGCGGCGTTGTGGGTGATGACAACGGTCAGCGTGCCGAGTTCACGGTTGATGCGCTCGATGGCTTCCAGCACGGTGATGCCGGTGGTCACATCGAGAGCGCCGGTGGGTTCGTCACACAGCAGCACCTCGGGTTTTTTCGCGATGGCACGGGCGATGGCCACGCGCTGCTGCTCGCCGCCGCTGAGCTGGGACGGGAAATGATCCATGCGGTGGCTCAAGCCCACGCGGTCCAGAGCATCCTCCGGCTTCATCGGGTCTGGGGCGATGTCGGTGATGAGGGCCACGTTTTCGCGGGCGGTGAGGCTGGGGATGAGATTGTAGAATTGAAAGACGAAGCCCACGCAGTTACGGCGGAACTGCGTCAGCGTGCGCTCACCGCCGCCGGAGAGGTCCCAGCCTTTGTAGCGCAGGGTGCCGGAGGTGGGGATGTCCAAACCGCCTAGAATGTTCAGCAGCGTGGACTTGCCGCTGCCAGACGCGCCGAGCAGCACCACGAGTTCGCCCGGATGAAAATCGAGATCAACCCCCTGAAGGGCCACCACATTGAGATCACCGGTTTGGTAGACTTTGCGCAGGCCCCGGGCCGAAAAGATCGGCTTTTCGCCCTCAGCAGGCGGCTGGCGGGGAGTCATAGTGCTGGACGGCAGGGGGCTCGACATGCCCCTACCTTGCATGGCGAAAGGGATTGTGCCAACACGATGATCGGTGGTTGCGTCCGGCGTTCATCGCGCAAGATTATACGATGCCCATTTTGGCCAGCGACGACACTCCCGACATTCACACGACGAGGGTCAAACTCCCTACGCGTGAACGCACCAGCGGACGCACTCTCGTCATTGGCGACATCCACGGCTGCTCGACCGCGCTTGATCTCATGCTGCAGGAGTTGTCCCCCCGGAGCAACGACATGGTCGTCACCCTGGGCGATTACGTGGATCGCGGGCCGGACAGCCGCGGCGTGGTGCAACGACTGCTGGAACTGGAAAAGCAGGTCCAGCTCGTGCCATTGATGGGCAACCATGAAATCCTCATGCTCGACGCCCGCAGCCAACTGCTTGATCCCGGTTCATGGTACGGCGTCGGCGGCAGGCAGACCATGGAGTCCTATGGCTGCAAGGAGATCCTGGACTGGAACGCCGTCCCGCAGGAGCACTGGGACTTCCTCAGCCAGCGCCTCCGCCGCTGGCATGCGAACGACACGCATATCTTCGCACATGCGAATGTGAACGCCATGCTGCCCATGGAAGATCAGAGCGACGACTGGCTGTTCTGGCGGCGCTTTGATGATTCGCACCCGCATTTCTCGGGCAAAACTCTGCTCTGCGGACACACCGCCCAGAAGAACGGGCTGCCCCTCATTCTCCCCAGCCGGATCTGCCTCGACACCTGGGCGTACGGAGAGGGCTGGCTCACCGCGCTCGATACCAGCACGCAAACCCTGCTCCAGACCAATCAGCGCGGCGAGGCACGACGCTACAGCTTCGACGAGGTGCGCATGCTCACCGAAAAAGTGTGACCTCCCCCGCCATGACACGCGCGCGCTGGATCCTCTCTGCTGCATCTCTCTTCGCGCTTTGGCTCATGGGTGCGCTGGTATGCCTGCCGCACCTGCAGCGGGATCTTGAAACGGCCGCCCAGGACGTGCTCTCGAAGCAGCCCGAACTGCGCAAACGGATGAGCAAAGTGCAGCTCGTGTTCGACGGCCAGCTGGCACGCCTCACCGGCAGCGTGCGCACGCAGGAGGACCGCAGCAGAGTCGAAAACACGCTACGCGAGCTGGTGCGCCTGCCAGCACCGCTTTCGTTGGGACTCGGACGACAGCTCAATCCTGTCAGTGCAGTACAGAGCGAGGTTGAAGTCATCCCCAGCCCGCCCGGCTGGATGCTGCTGGCAGCTGATGGGGAGCACGCACGCCTGCTGGGCACCGCAGCCAACGACTTGGAAGCGCGCGACCTCGCGCACAGCGTGCAGGAGGCCTGGAGCATCCGGGGCGGCATGAGCGAAGGCATGCCGGGCACCGACCCGGAGAACCATGACGAAGCCGCCAGCGTCGCCACCACACTGCGCACGGTGCCGTCCCCGCAGACGACTGTGCAGGCTTACCTGGCCCCCATCGGGCAGTCATGGAAAGAGCTGGCGCTGAACCAATCTGACACGGCACTCCTCGCTGAAGCACGCGCACTGGGTGTCAGCGATGCCGAATGGGAGAGTCAAGTGCGCCCTGCATTGGACGCTCTACGCGCCACCCAGCAGCGACAGAACCTCGCCGAGGCGGAAAGCGCGCGCCTGGCCCGACTGCCACCAGGATACCTCTTTGTCGCGGTGCGTGAACAGCAGATCATTCTCCGGGGAGAAGTCGGCACCCACGCCATGAAGCAGGAGATTCTCGAAGACGCCCTGACCACCTTTGCCCCACGCCGTCTGCATGATGAAATCCGCGTCAGTGCGCAGCGCCGCCCCAGTGGTGATTTTGGCCCCATCACCACCGCCCTGCTGCCACAGAAGGGCAAGGCGGGGGGCAAATCCTGCTTTCTCAGTTTCAGCGGCGAAGCCTGGAAGACCGTGGACTGGCAGATCACCCCCCGCGAGCAGTCGTGGAAGAACGACCTGCCAACAGGGCTCGATGCCAGGCTGCTGCAAGATGACAGCACCGTGCTCAGCAACTGGCTGCAGGGGGATGACTCCAACTCACCGCCTCCCTCTCAACCCAGAGACCCGGCATTCATCGCCCTGGCCCTGTTCGGCACGAAGGCCCTCGTCTCGGGGCAGGTCGCCGAGGAGGCGGTGCGTACCCAGCTCATCGCCGCTGTTCGCCTGGCCTATGGTCCTCAGTTCATCGTCATCAGCGACCAGGTTCATGTGAGCGGTGACTGCGAGCCCTCCGGCCGCATCCTGTACACCCTCAAAAGCCTGCCGCCGCCGCCGGCCGCGAGCAGCGTCGGAATTTTAGCCATCGCCAAACCTGGCAGCACCTGGACGCTCATCCCGGTGACACGCGAACTCGTCGAAGCGGGGGGACTGGCCAAGTCCGGCCTCCTTCCCGCCGGCCTTCCCGCCGGGGTCGTTGAAGATCTCACCGCCGAGTCCATTGAGCAGCTTCGCCTGCACCTGCCCCCCCCTGCTTTCCGCTGATGTCCTCCCTCCTCTGGCTGCTGCTCTATCTCGCTCCGCTGCTCGGCCTCACTGCCGCCCTGTTCGCATGGTTCGGCTGGCAATGGCGCGGCAGTGACATGCAGCTGCGCATCGACGAACTGGCCGCGCAGATCGACACGGCACAAACGGCCCTGCTTCAGGCTGAAGCCGAACACGCCACCGCTCTTGCCGCCACCACCGCCAGCGAAGTCCCTGCCCCGGGTGCAGCAGATGAACTCCAGGCCCTGCGGGACGATTTGAAATCCGCCCAGAGCGAAGCGCGTCTGCGCCAGGATGAGGCCGCCAAAGCGAGCGAAGCCGCACTGGCACTCGAAACAGAAATGGCCCGGCTGCTGGCGGATCTTGAGCAACTGCGTGCCGAACGTGCCACCGCCCAGGCAGAACTCGACAGCCTGCGCAGCGCGCCACCCGCCGCAGACGAGACCGCAGCAGCCCCTGCCAAACCCAAGCGCAAGCGCAGCGCCCCCCCGGCGAAACCGACAGCAGTCACAGCCACGCTGCGTGAAAAAATCACCGCTCTCGAAAGCCAGCTCCACGCACATCAGACGGGCCTCACCACTCTGACCCAGGAGCGTGACGACTGGCAGCGGCGCGTCAGCAAACTCGAAGACAAATCCCCTGCCGATCCCGCCGGTATCGGGCTCGCCCGCCGCAGTTTTGCCGACAGTGAAAAGCGCCTTGTCGCCGCCACGTCAGAGATTGAACGGCTGCAAAATCAAACCCGTGTCCTGCTCCGTGTGGAGGAAACGACCGCTGCGCTCGTCAATGCACCTGAGGATGATCTCACGCAGATCAAGGGCATCAAAAAGATCATCAGTGAGCAGCTTCATGCCCACGGCATTCGCACCTGGCGGCAGATCGCCCTGTGGGATGAAGACGAGCAGCGCGCCTTCAGCGAACTCCTGGCCTTCAAAAACCGCGCCACCCGCGAGCAATGGCAGCAGCAGGCCCGCGCGCTGCATGAAGCCGCCCACGGTCCCCTGCCCTGATTTTTCTCCACCGCATGTTCACCGTTTCGCGCCTCTGCTCATTGCTTCTCACTTTGTCCCTTGCCGCCTGCGTCTCCCCTGGCACGCCGGCCAAACGTCAGGAAAAAGCCCGGCTCCTCAGCCACGATCTCCAGCAGCTCTCCCCAACGGTGAGCGCGCGCGAGGCCGACCGGCTGGCGACCACGGCGATCGAAGAATCCGCCAAACTTTCCGAGGACTTCAAACCCTTCATCCACCCATGGATGAACAACGGTCTCGTCAACACCGGCCTGCGCAAGCGCGGCCTCTGCTACCAGTGGCGGGATGATTTGTTCCCCTTCCTGTTCCGCCTCAACCTCAAGACGCTGGATCTGCATCTTACCTCCTCACGTCGCGACACCATGCGCGAACACCACGGCATCATCGTCACCGCGAAAGGTCAGCGTTTTGAAGACGGCCTCGTGATCGATCCCTGGCGCAACGGCGGCCGCCTGTGGTGGGGCCTGCTGAAGGATGACAAAGGTCACCCCTGGGTGCCGCTGCCCTGGAAGCTCACCCCCATGGTGCTGCGCCCGCTGCTGATGCCGGATCTTTATCCCTCCCGTTGAGGCATTGTCAGCACGCTTCCATCACACCCGAGCCTTGGAAGTGGCCACGGTGTAGGAACGAGACACGGAATTCCAGTTCACCACATTCCACCACGCCTCGATGTATTTTCTGCGGTCATTCCGGAACTTTAAATAGTAGGAATGCTCCCAGAGATCGAGGCACAATATGAACCTGCCCTGCTGCTCCGGCTTCACGAAATCGGCCATGAGAGGATTGTCCTCGTTCTTCGTCGTGGTGATGACGAGCTTTCCATCCGGGCGGTAAACCAGGAAGGCCCAGCCGGAGCCAAAATGCTTCATGGCGGCATCCGTAAAGGCGGTTTTGAATTCATTGATGCCACCAAATTCGCTGACAATCGCCGCAGCTACTTTGCCATCAGGTCCTGCGGGCCCTGTGCCGGCCGGTGCCAGGAAGCGCCAGAAGGCAGTGTGATTGATGTGCGCCCCGCCATACAGACGGAGATCCCGCTGGTTTTCAGCCGACAGCGTTTCAGGCGGCCCACCCATTCGCACCACAGTCCTGCGCGGGTTCACTGGCAGCAACAGACTGCGAATATTGGGCATCAAGGCTGATACATTCCCCACATTCAAATTCAGCGGCTGCAGTGTCTCGGTCAGCTTGTTGAGAACTTCGGTGTGATGCCTGCCGTAGTGCAGTTTCATGGTCGCGGCATCGAGATGCGGCTCCAAGGCGTCAAAATCAAACGCCAGCGGCTCCTGCCGCAGCGGTACTCCCAGCGGGGAGATCACTTCCTCCTCGGCGGCGAAATAAGCCCCCGTCAGGGCAGCAAAGCCAGTCGAAACAAAGACACGTCGGGCTAATGCGTATTTCTTCATGACGGAATAAAGAAATACTTCAATTCCGCCTTTTAAGGCAAGCATGAATCACGCCGGATGGCGTGATTCATTTACGGTTTCTTTTTCTTCACCGCTGGCGGTGGCGTCACCTTGATTCCGGCCGCCTCCATCACGAGATGCTGAAAGGCGTCCTTGGCCTTGCCGCTGTTGGGCACGAGCACATTTTGCACCAGGAACACCGTGACGATCCCGCTCTTTGGATCGATGCAGCCATTCGTGGCAAAGGCGCCGCCGTGACCAAAACTGCCCACCGGCATCTGCGAGTTCACCCGCTGTGTTTCGGTGTTCACCTGCCAGCCGCAGGCATAGTTCAGCGGCTTGCCACCGGCGGTCACGGGGGTGGTCATGTCCTTCACGGATTTTTCACTCAGAATGCGCACGCCATCGAGTTCTCCGCCGTTGGCGATCATCGCATAAAAGCGCCCCATGTCGGCAGCGGTGGAGAAGAGGCCGCCCGCCGGTTCTGTCATGTGCGTGACGCTGGCGTCACTGGTGACAAAGGGGTTGTACCCGGGCACGAGTTCATGCGCTTCGTCATCCATTTTGTAGGTGCGGGCGATGCGGGCGCGGTGTGCATCATCGGGATTGAACATCGTGTCCTTCATGCCAAGAGGTGCGAAAATCTTGGCCTGCAAAAACGCGTCATACTTCATGCCGGAAACGAGCTCAATGATGCGCCCGGACACCGTGGGCCCAAAGCCGTACTCGTAGGCACTGCCCGGCTGGAAGGCGAGAGGGGTCTTGAGCAAAGAGGCCACGTAGGCCTTCAAAGAGATCGCCCCGTCCGACGGTGTGCGGCGTGGGAAGGCAATGCCTGCGGTGTGGCTCAGCAGCATGCGCAGCGTGATGGGTTTCTCCGGCGCGCTGCCATCGGCCAGCTTCACCTTGGCCAGTTCTGGCAGCCATTTCGATGCGGGTTCATCGAGCGAGAGCTTGCCCTCATCCACGAGCACCATCACGGCTGTGGCGTTGATCGATTTGGTCATGGAGGCGATCCAGAACAGCGCGTCTTTTTCCATCGCACGACCTTTGCTGATGTCGGCCAGGCCTGCGGCATCTTGATAGACGATCTTCCCCTTCTCCAGCACCAGCGTGACGATGCCCGCTGCCTCCTTCGCTTTCACCGCCGCCTCCATGGCAGGATGAATGGCGGCCAGCTTCACTTCATCAAGCGCCGGCAACAGTGCGGGAAACAGTACGAGGGAGAAGAGGATGACGCGTGTGATGGAATACATCGCGAAACAACGCACCACTTTCGCGGTATCTAGCGGCGTCTGCGCGCACCCAGTAGAAACAGGCCACCGCACAGCACCAGCACGGCACCGGCGGGCTCGGGCACGAGGGCAAAATCGGTGCCCAGCACATAGTTCGCCACACTTGATCCGATGGCCTTGCCGTCGGTGACCGACGTCATAAACTGCGTGCCGCCATAGACGCCCGCCATCCCCGCCTCGTTCGCCGCCTGGCTGAAACTGGTAAAGTTGCGCGTCAGGTCGATGCTGCCGTCCCCATTGATGTCGCTGCCCAGACTGAAGGAAACATTGTCGCCGAGGTAGGAGGCCAGCACGGTGGCGGCGGCTTCACTGATCGTGGCTCCCAGCGAGACGTATTCAGGCAGCGATGGGGACTTGATCAGCGGTGTCCATAACGAATCCACCGTCGTGCCGGCGTTGCCATCGATGTCGCCGTTCGCGATGGCCGTTTCGGGACGCCAGAACTGCGTGTCGTAGATCGAGGCCATGGCGACGGTGCTCGCATCGGCCATTGCCACATTCAGGGTGGCCAGCAGATGCGCGGTTTCGGCGGTACTCAGGCTCGCGTTGGTGGCCACGGTTTGGGCGATCTGATTCCACATGCCCGTCATTTTCACCGTACCGTCTCCGGCGGCCCAGAAGTAGGCTTGATTGGTCTGGTCTGAAGTTCGCGTCACGTTGTTTAAGGCTGCGCCGAGCAACTTCACCTGATTGTAATCCGTCTCATACTGGCTGGACTGCAAATACGCGGTGACGGAGCCGCCCGGCAGCGAAGGCATGTAGGAGCCGGTACCGGGGATGGCAAAGGTGCCCACACTGCCCCAGCCCGGCAGCAGCGCGCCGGCGGACGAGGTCTGCTGCCAGTAGCCGACGGTGCCCACAGGCGTGTAGGGGGTGATGGCGGCATCGGCAGAGCCATCGGCCGAACGCGCGCTCAGCAGATTGTTGGCGATGGTGATGCCCCACGCGATGCCGTCCGTCTTCGCCTGACTGTCGGCAATGCCGCTGAGCTGGGTGTTGTAAAGGGAGGTGGCTTCCGAGCTCGATCCCGAATAGAGATACTGCATCACGGTGTTCGCCGCGGCGATCATCGCCGCCTGAGAATCGGCCCCTGCGGGTCCGGCACCGGGCGCTGCGTAAGCACCGTAACTGTAGGTGTTGTAGGTGCCTTCAATGCTTTGATCCGCATTGTACATCGACAACTGCAGGATGGCCAGGTCATGCGCCACCATCGGATCCTCGGTGGTCGTCATCGACGACAGCGCCAACGCATTCCAGTCCGAGACCAGATCGGCACGCACCGCCGTAGCTGCGGTCAGCAGCAGGGCGACACTGGCCAGCAGCATCGAAAAATGGGGGGTAAAACGCAACATCGACTGATAAAACATCTAAGTTTACTATAATATCCATAATATAACAACGGCTTTCTGGCCTTTTCCTAGAGTTAGCTTTAGCCGCCTCCCTGCCCTCGTTCGCCATTCAGATTTCATCATCAGCCACGGTCCCCTCCCGCCCGGCATTCAATGTTGAATGTTCGTGGTTCAATGTTGGATGTTCTCAGTTCCCCCGCCCACTTCCCCTTGACCTTCGCCCTGCCAGCCGCACCATGGCTGAGTCACGACAGGGGCGTCCCACCGCAGGGACTGAGACGGATCTTCCTCGATTCGAACCCTCCGAACCTGATGCGGGTCATGCCGCCGAAGGGAGTTCGCTCGGAGGTTCATCTCAGTTCCGGCTATCAGCCGCCCCAACCAAGAACAAAGAACCTGGAACCAAGAACTTTCCCCCCATGATCGCCGATCCCACCTCTTCCTTTGAAGCGCATTCCTCCGAGCAACTCCCCGCCTCCGCCCGCGTGTATGTGCAGGGCCAGATCCACCCGGAGGTGCAGGTGCCCATGCGCGAGATCACCCTCTCCCCCACCAAGGATTTCAATGGCCGCATCATCGAGAACGAACCCGTGCGCGTCTATGACACCTCCGGCCCCTGGGGCGACCCGGATTACAAGGGCACGGTGGAAGAAGGCCTGCCCGGCCTGCGCAAGGCCTGGATCCTCGCCCGCAATGACGTGGAAGCCTATGACGGCCGCGCCATCGAGCCGCGTGACAACGGCTACCTCACCGCGAACCACGCCGAATACGCCGCCGCCAAGCGCGAAGGCATCCTCAGCCCGCTGAAGGCCCCCATCAATGCGCAGCGCCAGCCCCTGAAGGCCAAGCCCGGCAAGGTGGTCACACAGCTCGCCTACGCCCGCGCCGGCATCATCACCCCGGAGATGGAGTTCATCGCCATTCGCGAAAACATGAAGCGCGCGAAGATCGCCGACTTCACCACCGACATCGTCCGCAACGACCTCGACAAGCAGCACGTGGGCTCCTCCCAGGTGCAGAGCGAGTACACGCCCGGCATTTTCAAGCGCTTCCCGCAGCGCATCCCGAATGAGATCACGCCCGAGTTTGTGCGCAGCGAAGTGGCCGCCGGACGCGCCATCATCCCTTCCAACATCAACCACCCTGAGCTGGAGCCGATGATCATCGGCCGCAATTTCCTGGTGAAGATCAATGCCAACATCGGCAACAGCGCCGTGGCCTCCAGCATCGAGGAAGAGGTGGAGAAAATGCGCTGGGCCACCAAGTGGGGCGGCGA
>DLGZ01000070.1:102803-103402 GCA_002482965.1 Verrucomicrobiaceae bacterium UBA7681
TGGATCCTGCGCAACAGCCCCGTGCCCATCGGCACCGTGCCCATCTATCAGGCCCTGGAAAAAGTGAACGGCAAGGCCGAGGACCTCACCTGGGAGCTCTTCCGCGACACGCTCATCGAGCAGGCGGAGCAGGGCGTCGATTACTTCACCATTCACGCCGGCGTGCTCCTGCGCTTTGTGCCCATGACGGCCTCCCGCATGACCGGCATCGTCTCCCGCGGCGGCTCCATCATGGCCAAGTGGTGCCTCGCCCACCACAAGGAAAACTTCCTCTACACCCACTGGGACGACATCTGCGACATCATGGCCGCCTACGACGTCTCCTTCTCCATCGGCGACGGCCTCCGCCCCGGCTCCGTGGCCGATGCCAATGACAAGGCGCAGTTTGGCGAACTCGAAGTGCAGGGCGAGCTGACCACCCGCGCCTGGGCCAAGGGCGTGCAGGTCATGAACGAAGGCCCCGGCCACGTGCCCATGCACATGATCGAGGAAAACATGGCCAAGCAGCTCGAGTGGTGCCACGAGGCCCCCTTCTACACCCTCGGGCCCCTCACCACCGACATCGCCCCCGGCTACGACCACATCACCAGCGGCATCGG
>DLGZ01000013.1 GCA_002482965.1 Verrucomicrobiaceae bacterium UBA7681
GCCGCCCTACCTCGCGCTGGGCGCTCGCATGCCCAGCGCTGGTAGGGCTGGTTGTCCTCAACCAGCCGCCGTCGAAGCCCACGATCTTCGAGAAAGAAGCAGCCCGCTAAACGGAAATGAGTTTTGCGAACCGCTATAGAACTTACCAAAGTAGAACTAAAGAATCCAGCCGAACGCACGAGTTGCCAGAAGACAAAGTGCAGCCATCTTGTGCCCGCGCTTTCCCAGTCCGCGAAGCACCTGAATCTGGCGGCATTCCAAAGATGAGGCGCCATGGCTTTTTTCCCGCATGAAAACTCTCTCCGTACTGCTCCTGCTCCCCCTTGCAGTTCACGCTGCTGATCTCATTGAGCATGTGCAGGCGCATCCCGATGGCAAAGCCGCCTTCAGCTTTGATGCCAGTGCGTGGAGCGATGCCGAAGCCACCCGCCACCTGCCCATTGGCGTGTTTGATTCCGGCATCGGCGGACTCACCGTGCTGGAGGCGCTGCTGACGCTCGACGCCTTTCACAACGACACCCTGCAGCCCGGCGCGGATGGCCTGCCTGATTTTGCCCAGGAGCGTTTCATCTACCTCGGCGATCAGGCCAACATGCCCTACGGCAACTACTCCGCTGTGAACCGCACGGACTACCTGCGTGAGCTCATCGTGAAGGACGCCGTCTTCCTGCTCGGGCGCCGCGCTTATCCCACCGAGGGCACGGAGGCGCAGTTCACCAAGCCGCCGGTCAAAGCCATCGTCATCGCCTGCAACACCGCCACCGCCTACGGTCTGGAAGACATCCGCAAGGCCGTGGCCGCATGGAAGATTCCCGTCATCGTCGTCGGCGTGGTGGAAGCCGGAGCACGGGGCGTCTTGGCATCGAAACCCACCGGCGGCATCGGCATCCTCGCCACCGTCGGCACTTGCGCCAGCAAGGTGTATCCGCGCACCATCGCCGGCACCCTCGGGCGTGCAGGCCAGAGCATGCCCGTCATCGCCCAGCAGGGCAGCGCCACACTGGCCGGGGCCATTGAGGGAGACGCCGCCTTTCCAGATTCCGTCGCCGCCTACGCGCTGAAAGAAGCCCGCGCTTTGGCCGAGGCCTATCGCGCTGAGAAGCCCACCGTGCCGCTGCAAACCATCGTGCTGGGTTGCACGCACTACCCGCTGGCCAAAGAGGAGATCGACACCGCCTTCACCGCGCTGCGCACAGAGGATGCCTTTCGCGATCTCATCGCCGAGCACCGCACCTTTGTGAATCCCGCCGAAGCCACCGCCCGCGAGCTGTTTCGTGAACTGGCCCAGTCCAAGCTGCGCCTGAAACCCGGCGAAGTCTGCGTCCTCGAACAAGGCCAGTTCTACCTCTCCGTGCCCCGCGTCGAAGAAGTCGGCATCCAGCTCTCCGGCGACGGCAGCCTGGACAAAGACTACAAATACTCCCGCAGCCCCGGCAACCTCGACTTCGAAGACACGAAGAACATCCCCCTCACCCCTGCCCTGATCCCCGCGAACAGCGCCAAGCTGGTGAAGGAGAGACTGCCTGCGGTGTGGCGGAGTTTGGGGAAATGAGGCTGCCATAGGTTCCATCCGACCCCGCAGACCGAGAGGACCCTCAGGTAAATAACCCGGTAAGATCCGGCGCATAGGTGAAAGTCCGCACTCAGGGCTGACGATAATAGCTGGTCGGATTCTTAGACACCTCTCCCTGATCCCATGAACAAGACTTGCCTCCTCATCTTCACCCTCGTGGGCCTGACAGCCTCGGCACCCTGCGCCGTGGAACTGCCGGAGGCGGAAATCAAAGCCTACATCGAGAAGAACGAGATGCCGCAGCTTCAGGCGCGGCCCGGAGCACGCTTGCAACGCGATTACGAATCCCAGTGGCTCAAGTGGTTCGGGCGCAGCATTGCCATGCCTTTTTCTGCGCGCTTGAGTACCAATCAGAAGATCGATGGAGGCACCCGCGAGCGTGCCCTTCAGCTTGTGCACAAGGGCATCATGTACGTGCGGCGCAGCCCGCAGCGCGACCCGGCCTTCAGCGCGGACGTGATGGAGGCGGAGTGCGCGGCGGTCATCAAAGCCGGCGTGGATGATCCTTTGATCCACTGGCTGCATGGGCTTGCCATTTACGGCAGCTCTCAGGATTTCCCTGGATTCGAGGCCGCGTATAAGAAAGCCGCGCGGCACCCGCAGTTCAAGGCCATGCCCGCTGCCCAGCGCCTCCTGACGATGGAAGGCTGTGAACGCATCGCGGCCGAGTCACGCCGCAACACGACGGCGATGCCGCGCGGCGAGGAACTCATCAAGGCCGCGTGGGAATCTCTGCAGGAAGGCAGCTACCAGCCGGATGAAGATGAAATCCTCGATGAAAACCTGTGGCCCGTCTTCCGCGAGGCGGTGCAGGCGAAAGACGAACCGCTGGTGCAGAAGATATGCGCCGTCTCAACCTTGTCCCCATGGGCGTCCCAGATGCTCATGGGCCGATACCTGGAGACGAAGGCGTGGCTGTCACGCGGGCATGGCTTTGCCGGTGAAGTCAAACCGGAGGGCTGGGTGGGCTTTGAGGAGTCGCGTGTGAAGGGCATCGAGTGCTTCAAGGAAGCCTGGAAGCTGCGGCCTGAGCACCCCTCCGCCGCGCGCCAACTGCTCAGCATCACCATGACCGGCGGGAACACCGGCGAGAAGCCGCAGGTGTGGCTGCAGCGGGTGCAGGAAGCGCAGTTTGACCATCTGTCCTCGTTTCGCGCCCTGATGAACGGCCTGCTGCCACGCTGGGGCGGCAGCCACCAGCTCATGCTCGCCTTCGGTCTGTCCTGTGCCGCGACGAAACGCTTCGATACCGAGGTGCCGTACTTCTTCCTCGAAGTGCTGCGGGATCTGGCGCGAGACGGCGCTGACTGGCGGAAAGTCTGCGGCCATCCCATGGTGGCGCAGGTGGCAGTGGCCCTGTGCAAGCAGCGCGTGCAGGATGCCCCCACCCCGGCCATGAAGGAGGAGGCGCTCATGCTGCTGGGAGCCTTTGCCTGGATCTGCGGCGACTACACAGCAGCGGCGGATGCCCTGGCTCTTGTGGACAAAAAATTCACCCGCCCCGTGGTGGTGCAGATGCTGCCGTTCCAAGGCTGGAACGAGCAGATCATCCGGGCGGAGTCGGCCATCTTCGCCGTCGGTTATCAGGAGCAGTGGCAGGCGGCCGAGCGTGCCATGGCGGAGAAAGACCTCGCCACCGCCGAGGATGGCTACCGAACCATCCGCGCGCAGTTGCAGGGAGTCGGCGGCGCTGATCTGGCGGATTCGCGACTGGCGGCGATCAAGTTTGAGCGCAGTCTGGCGGCGGGTGGCTGGGTGCCGCTGAGCGTGGATCCCTCCCTGGCCGGATGGCAGAATCAAAAAGGCGACTGGACCGGCACGGCGGACGGCCAACTGGTCAATCGCGGCCTGGGCGCATCGGCGTTCATCTTTCACCTGGGCCGCGTGGGCACGGAGTTTCAGATGCGCGGAGAGTTCACCGCCGGAAAGTCCGGCATGGGCGTCCTCATCGGCCACGGTGAGAGCAAACAAGGAACCGAGCAGTGGGTGACCTGCGTCATGAAGAATGAAGAAGCCTACTTCCTCGACCGCTTCTTCAAAGGCGGCCTGGAGAAGCAGAAGTTCAAGGCCACCCCACCCCCTTCCCCCACCTCGTTTCTCATCACCTGCCACGACGGGAAGGTCTCCTTTGAAGTGAGCGGCCAGAAAGTCTTCACCGAGAGCGTCCCCTCCGCCTACAACGGCTCACATCCTCCGCTGCCCCTGACCCCAGACGGGCACGTCGGCTTCTGCATGTCCATGTTCGACAAAGACACCCTCAGCACCATCCTGAAATGCGAAGTGCGGCAGCTGCCCCCAGACTTCAAGCCAGAGCCCTGATTTTCAGCTTTCTCGCCTGCCGGGTGCGAGATTCAAGATCCCTGAGAGCGCTGACAGGTGTTTTCCAGAACTGATTTTCGGAAAGCGCCTGGGGAAACACGC
>DLGZ01000037.1 GCA_002482965.1 Verrucomicrobiaceae bacterium UBA7681
AGCTACCGCTTTCGAGCGTCTCCTGGCTGTCGAGAAGGTGACCAGCCCGCGAGTGCCGCAGGGCGGGTTCTGGCGGGTATTTGATGGTATTCGCGCGCCGTCCGGCCTGCGAAAGCGGTGGCTGCGTTCGTTCCTCACTTCGCAACCGCACTCCATATAAGACCTGCGCGCAATCCATGTTCATTCCACCACTCCAGGCTTTCTCCACCCGCCTTGTGCTTGCGACACGCCATGACCGAGTTCGAGTTCGAGTTCGAGTTCGAGTTCGAGTTCGAGTAGGAGGACGAGGACGAGGACGAGGACGATTCCCAGAAACTCCGCCTCCCCGCCTGGGAACCACATCATACCACACACTGATCTCTGCTGGTCCACAGGTCGACCTCATTCACTTTCCTGCAACTTTCGCTTTACTCCTGAAAAAACGACCCAATCTAAATTATCGGCATGAATCATTCATCACCGATACCCCAAGCATCCGCTTCCAGCCTTCCGGCCGGGAAGATCACCCGCAAGCAACTCGCCGCCTACTGCGGCATATGCGTGCGCACCATTGACGAACTCACCCGCACGGGCGTGCTGGGGCATTACCGGATCGGCAAGTCCGTCCGCTATGACCTCGCGGAGGTGGAGGCCACGCTGCGGCAGCGCTTTCATGTGCAGCCCACGGCACAGGCGCATGGAAATGCGGGCGCGAGTTTCAGCCAAGGAGGCGTGGAGGCGCTCGACGGCGGCTTGAGGACAAGCCTCCCTACCTCCAGCCGTGCCAGCTCCCGCCCAGCGCAAGGTAGGGCGGGCTGTCCCCAGCCCGCCGCGTCGAAGCCCCTGACTCACGCGGGAGAAGCCAGCCTTCTTGAGACCCCGCAGACAGCGGCTTCCTCGGCTGCTGCGGCTTCGCACATCACCCAACCCCACGCCTGAACCGCCATGCATGCACCTGCTGAAATGACGGGAGCCATGGCGGCTGCGCTGGACTCCGAGGAGCAGCTCCTCGCCGTGCTGCTGGAGGGCAATGAGGAGTGGCTGCCTGCGCTGCGGCGCATCCTGCCGCATGCGGACGCGTTTGTGGACCCGGAGCGGCGCTGCCTGTGGGATACCCTGCTGGAAATGTACGACCGTGGGGAAACCATCAGCGCGGACAGCGTGGCCGTGCGCCTGCGCCGCATGGGCGGGCCGATGATGGAGGGCGTGCGCTCCGCCATGGTGCTGCTGCTCGGCAGGCACGCCATCTTCAGGCTGGAAATGGCGGAGTGGCATGCGCAGCAGATCGCCTACGCGTATGAGCGCCGCCTCATTGCCAGCGTGGCGGAGATGGCCGGGCAGGCGGACATCGGGCCGCAGGAGATGACGGCGGCACTGCGCGAGAAGTTGAAGAAGATGGAGCGCATCGCCTACTCAACGGGAGAAGATGCCCCACGCCCGCTGCCACTGGGCGCGGCGCTGCTGCCCGTGCTGCCCTTTGACACCGCATGGCTGCCCGCCCCCTTCGCGGGCTGGATCAGCGACATCGCGGAGCGCATGCAGTGCCCGCCGGAATTCCCCGCCGTGGCCGCCATGGCCGCGCTCTCCAGCGTGGCGGGTAGGCGCTTCTGCATCCAGCCCAAGACGCAGGACGAAGGCTACACCGAGTTCCCCCATCTGTGGGCCATGCTCATCGGCAGCCCATCGCTGATGAAAAGCCCCGCCATGCAGGCCGCCATGCGCCCGCTGCGCGAGCTGGAACGCATCGCCTGCAAGGAGTACGACTGCCAGGAAATGGAGCGCCAGACGGCGGAGATCGCCGCGCGGATCAAACGTAGCGCGCTGGAGTCCGAAGCACGCAAGGCCGCGAAGAAAGGCGACCCCTTTGACTACGCGCAGCTCATCGGCCCCGCAGAGGGAGAGACCACGCCGCTGCGCCGCTTCATCGTCAATGACGCCAGCATCGAGGCCCTGGGCGAAGTGCTGCGGGACAATCCCACCGGCACACTGCTCTACCAGGATGAACTCGCGGGCCTGCTCGCTCTCTTGGAAAAAGATGGCAACCAGTCTCTGCGCGCCTTTTTGCTGCAGGCCTGGAGCGGCAAAGAAGGCTTCACCTTTGACCGCATCGGTCGTGGCCGGCGGCACATTGAATCCTGCGCCGTGAGCCTTCTCGGCAGCATCCAGCCCGGTGTCATCGCCACGCATGTGCGTGCCGCCAATGGCCACACTGCAGGGGCCGATGGCTTCCTGCAGCGCTTCTCGCTCATGGTGTGGCCGGACGTCAGCAAGCACTGGGAAGACATCGACCGCCCGCTGGACGCCGAGGCCGAGTGGGACGCCACCGATGTGTTTCACGCCTTTGAAAACATCACCACCGCGCAGCTCACGCAAAAAGGCGTGAAGCCCGGTCGCGATGGCATCCCCACCTACCGCTTTGCACCCGATGCGCAGGAGCTCTTCGGCACCTGGCGGCACGACCTTGAGCACCGCCTGCGCAGCGGCACGCTCGCCCCCGCCATGGAGGCGCACCTCGGCAAGTACCGCAAGCTCGTGCCCGCGCTCGCCCTGCTCATCCACGTGGCGGAAGTACCCAGCGGAGACGTCAGCCTCACCGCCCTGCAGCGCGCCCTCTCCTGGTCCCGCTACCTGGAATCCCACGCCGCCCGCGTCTTCGCCTCCGGCGCCGTCGCCGAAAGCACCGCCGTGCACACCCTGCTCAAGAAGCTGTGCGATGGCAGTGCGGGGCTGCCGAGTGAGTTTAAGGCGCGGGACGTGAGGCGCAAAGGATGGGCAGGACTGGCACGCCCTGAAGACGCCGAGTCCGCCTGCGAACTGCTGGCCGAGTACCGCTGGCTCATCGCCACCGTGCAGCCTTCCAGTTCTTTCGGCGGTCGTCCTACCACGATCTACCATCTCAATCCCCAAGCCCGAAATGCCCTGCCAACCACTGGATGAACTGCCGAAACTGCCAAAACCCAGTTCTGGCGGTTTCGGCGGTTTTGGCAGTGATTTTTAAAAGGGGCATATTTCGACTAGGCGGAAGCACGACGTTGTAAGAGATCCCAGCGACAAATACCGCCTCTTCCCATTGGTAATTACTTGCGCATTTGCCTGGAATGACGCGGAATGATCAAATGAGTGAAGAAAAGCAAATCAGTCAAGTTGCCGATCATGTCAGACCTGATTGGGTGGCCATTGCCAATGGTGCTGAAGTGAAAGTGAGACAAGCAATTGAGCAATTAAGCGATCTGCTGACAACCAAGAACCGATTCGATCTCTTGGGCAGAGTTGCAACATACATACTGTTACCTCCCGGTGGCACAACTAGCGCAGAAGAGCATGCTCAGCAAAGCGAAGTCAATTTAGAATATTTGTGCAGCATCGCCACTGCTTTGCCGATTTCATTTTCCCTCACACCTCCATCAGCCGATGATGTTCAAAACACAATCGATCTTCTTGCAACTATCTGCCTCCATTCATCTGTGTACTACACTACATGTAATAAATCATCAAAGCAAGAGGGTGAGGAACTGTCGGAGATGTCAATATCATTTCAGATGCAGAAGCTTCATGTTCGGGGTGATGGTTATTGTCACCATCTAAAACAGACTTGGCATGACATACTGACGCCGCATGCAGAAATGTTCCAGGAGTCTACGGGGTTTGATTTTGTTGATTATATCAAACTCGTGGAACGTCTCGAGCGCGTTATCGAAGATCGAGTTAACCAAGAATCTGATCTAAAAGTTGCTCCTTATCGAGAGATTTTCAGGCCTTGGCGTAACGAATTGAAGAGTGACAATGGTTTGAGTGACGAATTCAGAAAGTTTCTGAATGATCAGAGCGATCAAATCGAATTTGCAAAAAGATCTTTCGATGAATTCGGCTCTCCAGAATCCTTCTTGGTCGATGCTGAAAGCAATGCGGAAAAACGCATTTTGGCAGCTCATAGTTGCAGCTTTGGTGATAATGAAAAATTTTCAGGGGAAAATGTGCAATTCAGATTCTGGCCTCTTAATGAGACACTGACAGATAGAAATCCGTTTATTCGGCATCAAGACAAGTACTATGCTTTCAATCTTGCCAAGATTGGGAGGAATACATATGATTTTTTATCAAACGCTCTTCGAGACACGAATCCTAAATATTGGCAGACTAATTTTCTGCCTGCGCGAGATCGGTATTTGGAAGAAGAAACAGCTCGTTTGTTTCAAAAAGCTCTTCCAGAGGCTCGTGTCATAA
The DNA here is from genome assembly GCA_002482965.1 of Verrucomicrobiaceae bacterium UBA7681. Taxonomy (GTDB): domain Bacteria; phylum Verrucomicrobiota; class Verrucomicrobiia; order Verrucomicrobiales; family Verrucomicrobiaceae; genus Prosthecobacter. The sequence goes on from DLGZ01000037.1 coordinate 4,204, forward strand.
CCTCTGCTTTCTACCCCATTAAAACAGGTGGCAAAGCCGAGGCTGATATTGTTGTTACTATAGGGGATGTTCTCCTTGTGGTGGAGTGTAAGGCCGGGGCCATTACGCCTGTTGCCAAACGAGGGGAGCAAATGAGAGTGAAATCGGACGTAGAAAAAACCGTCGCTAAGGGTTTAAATCAAGCAAAGAGACTGGTGGCTGAGCTTGCAGACAGGGGCGAGATGACCATCAAAGGCAAAAACTCACAAAAGATCATTCTTAAGTCCGAAGACTTTCAATGGGCATTTCGGGTTAATGTCACTTTAGATCTTGTTAACAGCGTTGCTTCCAATATCTGGAGCTTGTCGGATATTGGACTTATGGATAGCACAGAACGCTGCTGGTCGGTTTCGCTAAATGATTTGAGAGTGATTGTGGACATATTAGACAGGTCCGCAGTTTTTTTGCATTATCTGATTCGTCGGTGTGATACGAATCTGCTCAGAACGATAGAGGCATCAGATGAATTGGATTACATGATGTACTACGTAATTCAAGGTTTGTTCTTCCGGGGAAGAAACACACCGAAAGAAAACGAACACGTGCAAATCGGTACTTATACCGACGATTTGGATCGATATTATCGACGTGTGCAGGGACTGACGGATCGAGGATCAAAGCCCCGTATTGCACTTGGCACTCATACAGAACGCTTCCTGGATCTTTTGGAGAAATGGCAACCAAAAGGCTGGATGACAGCCTCTCTTCAGTTCATGGAGTTTGATCGACCAGACCGTGAAGAATTGCTCGGAAAAATTCATTGGCAGTTCAAGAGAATCAGAGAACGTCGCTCTCAGTTTGGATTCTCTGTAATCGGCTGTTCAGAAACTAAAACGGCGATTGCATTGGTGTGTGCTCAAAATCCCGAAGTATCTAAAGATGTCGTGAGAGCCAAATGCATCAGCCGCTGTAAAGATTATGGATTTGATAGCATGGTTGTTATTCTTGTTGGCATGCCAGTATCAGCGAAGGCACCAATCATTCTGTGCGTCACTCCGAATGATTCAGCCCCTGATCATGCCAAACGCCTCTTAGCAATGTTGCGGTTCGATGTGACTGAACATCAATCCAAAGAATCCAAACCTGGAATATTCGACGGTATACGTCAGGACGAAGATTAGCTTTTTGCCTCCCCGCGCAAAACACCTCCCCCTTTTTAAAAGCACCGCCAAAACCGCCGAAACTGCCGAATCTCGGTTTTGGCGGTTTTGGCAGTTCAGGCAATGGCCGCGTGATGATGTTAAAACGGCACTTTTTGAAGCTGGCGGAGGTTGAAACGGATGCACTCCCATGCCACTCACTCGGGCATGGACACTTCGCTCAAAGAGTTTCTCATGGATCAGTCTCCCGGTTCCGATCTGGATCGGGAACAGGTGGAGTTTCTGCTGGCGGAGGCCTGGTCGTCTTTGCGGGGTTCGCGCACGGGGGGGCATGCAGGCGCACAAGATCCGGGGACGTACGGAGGACCTGGCGTGGAACCCGCCGCAGCTCACTTTCAAGATCGAGCGGCATGGCGGCACGGTGAACGGCTCGACCCGTGCGGAGATGCAGCACTGGTGTGTGGATGTGGCGGCTCACACGGCTGAAATCGTGTCCACCGGCAGGCGGCAGCTCCGTGCCATGGCGAAGCGGGTGAATGTTAAAGGACCGGCGGCGGAGATTGCGGAGGCCATCTTGAAAGGTCAGGAGTCAGCGTCGCTGAAGAGGTATCCGGATGGCCGGGTGAAGGTCTTGATCAGCGCGCTGATCCCGCATGGGGATGATTTCAAGCAGACGGTGGCGGGCCGGCGGAAGCGGTTCCGCGCCGCGCTTGAGGCCCTGATTCAGCCGCAGGGCTGGTCGGAGGTATCGACCAACACCTATAGCGATTCGCAAAACTCATTTCCGAAATAGAGAGGCTGAGGATGTTCGGTTTG
>DLGZ01000024.1:0-14417 GCA_002482965.1 Verrucomicrobiaceae bacterium UBA7681
AATCTCACCACTCAGATGGGCAATCAGATCCACTCCTCCATCGAGTACCGCATGGGCACAGGTCTCATCAAAGCTGGAGCGATCGGCAAAATCAAAGAGGTCTATTCATGGGTCGGCGTGACGGGCAATGAGCGCACCCGCATGTTCCAGCCACCGCCCTCGGCTCAGGCACCGGCAAATTTGGACTGGGATCTCTGGATCGGTGCCGCACCCATGCGCGACTATGCTCCCGCCTACCATCCCTTCATCTGGCGTGACTGGCAGGACTTCGGTGGCGGCGGCCTCGGCGACTTCGGCTGCCACATCATGGACCCCGTCTTCACCGCGCTCGATCTGACTGCACCGATCAGCGTTCATGCCAAAAACAGCGGCATCAACAACCAGATCTGGCCCACGCATGAGACGATCAACTACGTCTTCCCCGGCACCGAGTACACCGCAGGCAAGACCATGAAGCTCACCTGGATGGATGGCGGCCTGAAACCGAGCCACAAGCTCGCTCAGATGCCAGGAGACGTCGATCTCCCCGGCAGTGGCTCGATCTTCATCGGCGAAGGCGGCACCATGGTGCTCGCCCACGTGGCCGGCCCGCGCTTGTATCCGCTCGACAAGTTCACCGGTTTCAAATATCCGAAGGAAGAACCCCGCAGCCACTGGCACACCTGGGTGGATGCCTGCCTCGCCAGCAAGAAGACCAGCGATGGCTTCCACTACGCCGGACCGCTGGCCGAAACCGTGCAGCTCGGCAACGTGGCCACACGTCTGGCCATTCCGAAGATCGATCCGGTCACGGGCCGCATGGAGGAGGCAAACAAAGTCCTTGAGTGGGACGCCGCCAATCTGAAATTCACCAACGCGCCTGAGGCTGACAGTCTGCTCACGAAAACCTACCGCAAAGGCTTCGAGGTTGCGGCAGCGTAAAGTATCCCCAATCTCCTGATCTAAACAGACGCGCGCTGAACTTAAAAATTCAGCGCGCGTTTTTTTTGATGGCAATTGAGTGGCTGGCGTAGTTATTGCGTCAGACATTGATATGAATTCGGAAAACACCAACGAATCATCATCTTCCCTCAGTGGAAGCCTCCTGCTCGCCTCACCGGCCATGCGCGACTCTAATTTTGCCCGCTCCGTGGTCTTCATGGCGGCGCATAACGAGAAAGACGGAGCCTTTGGCTACATTCTCAACCGGCCACTGGAGCAGTGCGTCGCCGATCTGCTGCCAGATCAGGATTTAGGTGCGCTCGGTGATGTGCCCGTGTTCATGGGCGGACCCGTTTCGACCGACAAGCTGGCCTTTGCTGCGCTGCATTGGAACAAGCGCCGCCGCACCCTGCGCTGCCAGACGCACCTCTCAGTGGCAGACGCCCTGCATGCACTCAGCCTCGGTCATGATGTGCGCGGCTTCGTCGGCTACTCCGGCTGGAGCGGCGGCCAGCTTGAAAGCGAGCTGGAAATCCGTTCTTGGATCACCGCAGACGCACGTCCGCTGGTGCTCACCGTTGAAAAGCCGACACTGATGTGGTCGGCTATTCTCAAGGACATGGGCCCCGTCTATCAAGTGATGGCCGGCGTGCCCGAGGATGTGGGGCTGAACTGATCCTACTTCGTAAACTCCTTGTCGATCGCATCCAGATACTTCGAGATCGGATCAGTGCGTGGCGGAAGCTCCTTCTGAATGGTGGCAGGCAGATTGAGGAAGTCGTCGAACTTGCCGGAGAGGCGGCCGCTTTCACTGGCTTCAAACCAGTCGAGGTAGTCGCGCACGGCGATGGACTTCTGATAGGCGATGAGGGCAAACTCATGCAGCGCGGCGAGGCGCTGGTCCATGTCCTTGGTCCTTCCGGCTTCGATGTCGTGCACCGCGACAAGATAGCCCCGGATCACAGGACGGAATAGAATGCTGACTCGCAGCTCCAGTGCGCGCAGTGAGGCAGTGTTGTAGGACAAAATTTTGGCGCGATCCGGGTGCTTGAGGATGTGCTGGTACTCTTCCAGCGGCAAACTCACCTTCACAAGGGCGGGCCCGGCCTCCGGGGTGGCTGCGGTGACAGCTTGGATCTGTTCAAGTGTGGCCGGCTTGGCGTTCGGATTGGTGGTCTTTGGTTTGTCCGAAGCTTTGGCAGATGATTTGGATGCCGGTTTGGAATTGGGATTGGTCGTGCGCGGCTTGCTGCTTTTCTTGACGGGAGGTCTGTCATCCTCAGCTTTCGGAGCAGGCGGTTCCTCTTTCGGGGCTTCTTCTGTCTTGCGTTTGCGGAAATCAAACAGCGGCTCTGTGGTCGGACGTGCCGCGGCAGGAGCCAGCATCTGCCATGCATCCGCCATCAGTGGCGAAATCAGCCGTGCCACATCGAAAGTGTCAGGAGGTGTGAAAAATGCCGCCTTCTCCTTGGCGGGCGGGTCCTCTTTCTTTTCTTCCGCCGGTTTCTTCCCTCCACGAAACCAGTTCATGGGATTTAGCTTGGTCGGCTTCTTCTCTTCCTTGGTTTCCTCTTTGGCTTCCGGTTCTTTTTTGACGGTGACCTTGGGTTTTTCGATGGCGGCAGCCTTCTCTTTTTCGGACGCTTTTTTGTCAGCAGGCGCAGTCACAGCCGCTTTGTCCTCAGTCTTCTTTTCTTCACCTCCGGCACCAAAGAGACGTCCCATGAAACCGGGCTTCTTTTCCTCCTCCACGGTCTTTTCTTTTTCGACCGCAGTGGGGGGCGCAGCGGCAGCCGTTTTCTCAGCGACCTTGGCGGTGCTTTCTTTGACACTCGGCTCATCCGGCGTCTTTTTCTCGTCGCTGCCAGCACCGAAAAGGCGGCCCATGAATCCAGGTTTTTTTTCTTCCTCGGCTGGCGGCTCTTTTTCGTCAGCGGTCTTGGCCGGTTTGTCACCTGCCTTGGGTTCGCTTTCTTTTTCTTTGGCATCTCCCAGGAAAAGCAGGCGGCGGATGAGGCTGCGTTTTTCTTTGGGATCCTCCACTGCCGGTTCTTCCTTGACCTCGGCGGCGCTGTCTTTCGTCTTGGGCTTGGCAGGTGCAGAAGCCGCATTGGGCGGCGTTTGAGATTCGCTTGCTGCCACCACTGGCAGCGGTGCCGGGAGGACAAACGGGTGCAGCTTCACGTTCTTCGGTACTGCGGCAGGAAGCGCTTCGTAATGAATGGTGATGGCTTCCTCGATGGCCTTGAGACTTTCGGCCGGAGTGTAGGGTTCGCCGACGCCGGGCTTCGCCAGCGCGGCGAGCTGCAACGACCACCATTTGTTCAGGCTTGAGGCCGAGGCCGCAAAGTTTGGAAAGGCGACGCTGAGCAGTTCACGTTCGGATCGCGGATCGCTCGCCAGCGTGTTGAGGAACTTGTTCAGGTTCTGCGGTCCGCTGGGCTGGTCCACCAGCGCCAGCACCAGAGCGCAGCAGGAGGTCTCGTAAATCGTACGGGAGAGGTTGTCCATCTCCACCGGGGAGGCTTCGATGATCTCCTCGATGCCATAGACTTTACCACTGTGGAACAGCGTGGCAAACATGGCGCTGGGTGTGGGGCTGGCACGGTAGTCCAGCGCATGCAGCACCCCGGTCATGACCCAGTCGGGCAGCAGCAGGCGTCCTTCCGGCGTCTCGATTTTCTGATGATTGCGCAGGATGCGCTCGGCCAGCAGCGCACGTACCAGCTCCTTGCGCAGATCCTCCGCTTTGAGGCCGGGGCGTTCATTGACCGTGACCTGAAGGTGAAAGCCGCCGAAGGAAAGCTCGGAAATGGCGGTGGAGATTGGCGGGCCTTTCGACTTGGCCGCCTCCTCGCCTGTATTCAACAACACGACGATCGGCAGCACCCACGGCTCCTTGTCATTGAGCACCTTGCGCACTTCCTGAGAAACCTCCTCACAGCGCGTGGACATGGCGCTGCGAGTTTCGAATACTTTCCCATGCACGATGAACTGCCGGCTCGTGCTGGTGGAACTGGTGACGGGGAGTTTGTCCGCAGGAGTCGACGCGCGCGGCACTTCCTCAAACCCAGGCTTCTGGGTCACGGCTTCCAGCGCCTGCATTTTGCTGGAAGAATTATCAGAGGCCGCAGGGGCGGCGGGTGGTTGCTCTGCCGCCGGTTTGGCAGCAGTTCCATTCTGCCCCTCCGTTGGGGGTGGTGTCACGGCAGTCTTCGGTGCCTCAATGGCAGCCGCTGCTTCCTTCTGCTCCTGCGTGAGCGGCGCGGCTGGAGGTGCGGCTGTCTGTCCCACCGCAATCAGGGTGGTGCACACAAACGAAAGCACGCTCACAAGGGCGGATGGGAAACGGCGTTTCATGCGGGTGGGAAGCGGGGATCGAGCACGAGCTTGTCCTTGGCGATGGTGATTTTGTTCATGAGGAACAAGGCCCGGATTTCCGGATCAAGCGCCTCCGCCAGCGCCTCCAGTGACGGATAGAGTGGGCGCATCATGCCACGTGGCATGTGTAGATGGCCATAGGCACCGCGCAGCAGCTCGACACGAAAGTTCTTGTCGTCGCGGCTGATGGCCAGCTCAACGCTGGCGGTGCGCGTGTAACCTTTGATCTTCCAGATGAGAAACAACCGTGCGCTGTCTGGCTCTAGATCAAGGCGTGCGCCGTCAAATGCGATCCAGGCACCGAGCTTGCCTGGGAGTTTCCCAGCGAGCGTCGTGGCGAGGTGGCGGTTGATTTCAGCCTCGCTGATCTCCATCACCGCCGCACGTTTGATCGTCGTCTGGCGCATGATGTCCAGCAGGTCATCCACTTTGGCAGCACTTGGTGCGGCGACCTTCGGCAGATCGGCCGGCCGGTGCGCCACCCAGGCGGCTCCAGCCAGCAGGCTGATCCCAAGCAGCCGCATTGTCTGGAGCAGGTGGCGAGTCACGGCGGCGGGAGTGGGGGATGGTTGAGGACTCAGGTCTAGGCACCCGACGTCTTGGCAGGTGCCGACGGGGTGGCAGAGGGAGCCGGGCTGGCGGCTGGTGTCGAACTCGTGGAGGCCGCAGCGCTTTCAGAATCCTTCTTCGCCGCCGCCTTGTACGAATCACTGCGGTAGTCAGTGATGTAAAAGCCGTTGCCTTTAAAGATGAAACCTGCGCCCAGTCCGATCTTGCGCTTCACCGGACCCGGGCAGCCCTCAACAGGGCAGTCCGTGAGATGCGGATCCTTCATCGACTGTTTGGCCTCAAACTTGTGGCCGCACGTCGTGCATTCGTAATCGTAAGTGGGCATGATGTGTTGGAAATTGCGTGCGCGGGGGTAATGAAGTGCGCAGCAGGGGGCTAAGTATGCCGCTTGGCACCCTCCGCTGCAAAAGGATTTTCCCTCTCCGGTGGGTCTTGGTCGCAATTCAATGCTCGACACCCAGCCGTCGATGAATGTATTATCCGGCCATGGCTACGTTGATCCAGGAAACCGTCTTCATGACGAATCTTTATGCCACACCCGCCGACTGGCAGCGTGATTTGTTTTATTCCGTGGTGCGTGCGGGCCATTTGAAGGCAGGTTATGAGCACCGCATCGAGCGCGAAACCTACCCAGGTCACGAGCTGATTTTCTGCCTCAGAGGCTGCGGCTGGGTCCAGGTCGCAGGCAAACGGCATGAAGTCGGACCCGGAGCTCTGCTGTGGGTGAACTGCCATCACCCGCATATCTACGGTGCCGCAAAAAAAGATCCGTGGGAGCTGTACTGGATGCGCATTGAGGGCAGATCGTTGGATCGCATCGCCGAACTCCTGCAGGTGCGCTCACAGCCCGTGCTCGAAGGCATCAATGAGCAGGCGGTCTCGCAAGAATTTGAGCGCGCCTTTCAGCACATGAGCGGCACCCGCCCCAGCGATGCCGCACTCGCCAGCGCCGCCGTCGCCGCCATCATCGGTCTGGCATTCCACGTGCGTCTCTCTGAGCCGGGCCTCGTGCAGCCCGAACTTCCCTCCGCCGTCTCCAAGGCACTGGAGCGCATGCGCCTCTACTTCCACCTGCCCATGCGCGTGATCGAACTCGCCCAGCTCAGCGGCATGAGCGAGAGCCACTTCAGCCGCCAGTTCAAAGCCGCCATCGGCACCAGCCCCATCGACTGGCTGCGGCGTGAGCGCATCAATCAGGCAAAGCGACGTCTCATCGAATCCGATGATCCCGTCAAAGAAATCGCCCGCCAGGTCGGCTACCACGATCAGTTCTTCTTCTCCAAGGACTTCAAGAAAATGACCAAGCTCACCCCCACGCAGTTTCGCGAGCAGGAAAAGCAGCCCTAGCTGTCCTCTAAGGAATCACTGAACAAATCAACCCACCTCAAGATCTGAAGAATGCAGGGATTGAATCTGAAAAACCTCTGAGTTTTTCCATTTTCATATGGTGTTAAATCAGTAGATCCCTAAGCTTTGAATGAGTTAGGAGGGCCCGGCCCGGACGCCATTGTCCATTTGCTTCCTGCGGCATCACATTACCTATGCCTGTGACCTCAGGTGATCCCCCAAACCTGTCATAGAATCACCCATTCATTCCATAACTCACTTCTATGCCTACGTACGCTACCCCCGGAGTTTATATTGAAGAAGTGTCCACCCTGCCGCCTTCGGTCGCGCAGGTGCCATCCGCCATTCCAGCCTTCCTGGGGGTGACGGAAAAGAGAGCACAAGACGCCGTCGGTAAAGATCTGACCGGCTTTGTGAAAATCGAGTCCCTTGTGGAATACCAAGCCAAATTTGGTGGTACAGTCGAAGCGGACTCGGACAATCGCAGTTACCTCTTCACCTCAGTCCGGCTCTTTTACGCCAATGGCGGTGGCGATGCTTACATCTACTCTGTCGCCACGGCCGTCAGCGATGCCACGGTAGCTGGCTATCTGGCCGGGCTGGAGCTGCTGAAAAAGGAATCGGAGCCCACGCTCATTTTGTTTCCTGACGCAGTGTGCCTTACTATCGACGACGGTCTGAGCCAAGTGCAGCAGGCGTCTCTCGCCTTATGCGAGAAGATGGGAAACCGTTTCACCATTCTGGATGTACCTTCACCTAATACGATGCTGACCAGCGCGGAGGATTTTCGCAGGAAAATCGGCATGACCCACCTCTCGTACGGTGCCGCCTACGGGCCCTGGTTGAACGTGATGTCTCTGGAAGGCAGCGCTACCGAACAGAAATCCTTGGATGCCCTTCAAAAGGTGGTGAACGAGGCCCAGAAGGCAGTGGCCGCCGCCCAGGACCAGCAAAAAAAGGTCGCGGATGCCTTGGCCGCAGCCAAAGCCGGCTTGGACCTGCTCACGGTTCCAGCCAGTGGTGCCATCGCGGGTATTTATGCCGCCGTGGATGCGGAGCGTGGGGTCTGGAAAGCGCCGGCGAATGTGAGCCTGAGCTGCGTGCTCAGCGTGACGGAAATTATTAACGACCACGATCAGGAATCCCTCAATGTCGATTCCGCCTCCGGCAAGTCACTCAACGCCATCCGCTCTTTCCCCGGCAAAGGCGTCCTGGTCTGGGGCGCGCGCACGCTCGATGGCAACAACGAATCATGGCGGTACGTGCCTGTCCGCCGCCTCTTCATCATGGTAGAGGAGTCCATACGCCGTGCCACCGGCTATGTGGTCTTTGAGCCCAATGACTCACACACCTGGGTTATGGTGAAGGCAATGATCGAAAACTTCCTTGCCGATCTTTGGCAGCAAGGCGCGCTGGCCGGTTCCAAGCCGGAGCAGGCCTTTTTTGTCAATGTGGGTCTGGGCACCAGCATGACGGCGGAAGACATCCTCAATGGCCGCCTCGTCATCAATGTGGGTATGGCCGCCGTTCGCCCTGCTGAGTTCGTAATCATCCGCTTCTCCCATCTCCTTCAACAAGCTTAGAGCCTGTTAGTAACTTTAAAAAGCGCTGCACCCGTTGAGGCTGCAAGGCATAAGCTTGGGATGGAACCTACGACCAACAAAGCCAACAGCCGCCTACACCAGTGATGTCAGCAACGCAGAGTGGGAGTCTTGCCAGCCCTGCCTCCTGCTGCTGAAGGATGAGCTGCAGTCCTCGCTGGAAAGCGGAGGCCGGGCGGGTTACGATGGCTGCAAGAGGCGCAAATTTGCGGAGACACCGCCTAATAACAGGCTCTAACCCACCAGTTCCTTCCGCTTCATCCGCTCCTCCAGCCAGGCATGCGTGCGGCGGAAAATAAAATCCAGCAGCAGTGCCAGCAACGCGCCCGCAAACGCCCCGCCGATGCCGCCATACACGGCGATCATCCAGCTCTCGTCCACGTTCTCCAGCACCGTCCGGCCCACCCACGCAGTGACGGCACCTGCAGGAATACCCGCCAGGATCCCGCATTGCAGCAGCAGCGCCCGCACCGCCGTGGCCGGCCGTTTCGTGAGGAAACCCAGCGCCACTGAACTCGACACCACCCCCAGCATGGCCAGGCCCGCCGCAATCGCGCAGGCAACCAAACCGATGCCGATGCCAACGCCGATCAATACGACCATGACAAGCAGTGCAATGAGGCCGGGGATTCCCATGCCAGCAGCATCAAACCCAAATCTCGAATTTCAAATGCTCATTTCATCGCCACTGTTGCACCCATGACCATCACCCCCGCACCCCAGGGACTCCTCGGCATGAAGCCGGAGGAGATCGCTGCCGTGTTCGCAGAGCTGGGCCAGCCCGCCTTTCGTGCCAAACAGCTCGTCGAGTGGGTCTTCGCCAAACGCGCCGCCACTTTCGAGGAGATGACAAATCTCCCCAAGGCCACCCGCGAAGCCCTCGCCACCCGCTTCGTCACGCGCACGATGACCATCGCCAAAGTCGCCGGCTCTAGCGACACCACGCGCAAGTTTCTCCTCAAGCTCCACGACGGCCGCTACGTCGAAACCGTGCTCATCCCGGCCAATCCTGCCCTCTATGGCGGCAGCTCGGACCGCCGCACCCTCTGCGTCTCCAGCCAGGTCGGATGTGCCTACGACTGCAAATTCTGCGCCAGCGGCCTCGCCGGTTTCGCGCGCAATCTGACAGCCGCAGAAATCGTCGAGCAGATCGTGCAGGTGGAGGCCCATGCCGGAGAGCGCGTGGACAATCTCGTCTTCATGGGCATGGGAGAGCCCCTCGCGAACTACTCCAACGTCACCAAGGCCATCGAGATCCTGAATGCCGAGTGGGGCATCGGCATCGGCGCACGCCACATGACCGTCAGCACCAGCGGGCTGGCCCCGCAGATCAAAAAGCTCGCCGACTTTCCGCTGCAAATCCGCCTCGCCATCTCCCTCCACGGCGCCACCGATGAAGTGCGTGAAAAAATCATGCCGGTGAACCGCAAGCACAACCTCGGCGAACTGTTTGAAGCCCTCGACTACTGGAACCAGAAGCGGAAGCAGTTCCTCACCTTCGAGTTCATCCTCATCGCTGACGTGAACGACAGCCTCCAGCAGGCCCACGCCCTGGCCAGACGTGCCCGCAGCGCCAATGCCAAGGTCAACCTGATCCCCTACAACACCGTCGATGGCTTGGAGTGGGTGCGTCCTAGCGAAGCCACCCAGGATGCCTTCCTCGCCGTGCTCCTCAACGCCGGCGTCACCGCCACCCTGCGCCGCGAAAAAGGCCACGACATCGCTGCTGCTTGCGGTCAGCTCCGGTTGAAACAGGAAACTGAACTCGGCATCATCGAATCACCCATCCCCGCCAAACGCATCACGATTGGCGGCGGAGCGGAATGATCTGGCGAATTACCTCACCCGCGCAGGTTTCCGCACCACCTTGGCGGAGGCACGTTTCACCGGTCGCTTAAGTTTTGGCTTAGGCTTGGACGCCGGTTTGGCAGGGGCTGGCTTCTTGGCGGCCTTGTCCCCACGCAGTTGGCGCAGTTCTTTTTCAACTTCGGCCAGACGTTTGGAGGTGGCCTCCAGCTTGCGCACGACGAGGCGGGCGACGAATTCATACAGCGCGGCGTGGAAATCCGGGTCTTCCTCACGCGGATGGATGTCCTGCAGGAATTTCTGGTCCACCGCGAGGCAGACGGCCTTGGTGGAGGCGATGACGGAGGCGAGACGCTTGTCGTGGTTCACGAGCGCTAGCTCGCCGAAAACTTCCCCGATCCGGGTGATGGCAGCGACTTTCTTGCTGCCGACCCGCACCTCCAGCTCACCGCTGAGCAGGACGTAGATGCGGGAGTCGATGCTGCCCTCTTTGATGATGTGATCGCCCGTCTCGCACTGCAGCAGACTGCTGGAGTTCAACACATCATCAAGCTGGTCATCGCTAAAGCTGGCGAGAGCAGGCACCGCACGCAAAGGCGACGGGTTGTGCTTTTCGTCATGGATGTAAGCAAACTCTTTCATGGAATTCGTCGGGATTCTGTCAGGGGGAAGGCGGGGGGGAAAGATAAATTTCTGTCATTTTCCGCCAGCCTTCACCGCCGCATCATACGCGGGCCAGAAACTGGCCGGGGGCATCAGGTCCTTGCCGCCATCGTCAAAACGTGTGCCAATCTCCTGCAACGGCAGTGATTTCGCCACCTCAATGCCCGCCGTGATGTTCGCCGGGGTAAAGACAAGGCGCGTGAGCTTCATGCCCTTCAGCGGTGTCAAATCCGTCACCGGTGTCTCAGCAATGTGCAGGCGTTGCAGGGCGGTGCCGGTCAGTGGGGAGAGGTCCTTCACCTTCGTACGGTGCAGCGTCACGCTCACCAGCGGCACCGTTTTCAGCGCGCTGATGTCCGCCACAGGGCAGTCCGTCAGCCACAGCATCTGGATCGGGCAATGGGCGATGCCCGAGATGTCCCCAATCGGACATCCGACCGCGTTCAGCTCCACCAGCGGCATGTTTTCCAGCGCCGCCAGATTTTCCACTGGTGTGCGGCTCAGGTACAGCTTTTCCAGCGGCATCCCACGCAGCGGCGAAAGGTCCCGCACCTTCGTGTCTTCCAAATACAGCTCCACCAGCTTCTTCCCCTTCATCGGCCTCAGGTCGGTGATCGGCGTTTCACTCAGATCCAGCGCCAGCGGCTCGATATGCTCCAGAAACTTCACGTTCTCAATCTTCGCCCCCCGCAGGCTCAGCATGATCACGTTCCCGCCTTCGATCTTGAACTGCCCGTCACCCATGTAAGCCGGGTTGTGATACTTGATCTCCGTGTGCATCATCTCCTGCGTCCAATACACCTTCTGCGGCGCATCTTTGGCCGGAGCCGCAGCGGCAGGTGCCGCAGGTTTTTCCGCCACGGGCTTTGCCGCTGACGCTGGTTTCTTGGCCTCATCACCACACTGGGTCAAAAGAAGAGGAAGGAGGAGCAGGCTGGGCTTCATGCCATGGGCATGCCGGATTTCAGCCTGGGATGCAAGCATGAAGTGAAACAAGGACCGCAAACCGCCGTTTTCGCACCTCACCATGCGACCTCTCCTTTTCCTCGCTACTCTGCTGCTTACCGCATCTGCCTTGGTCGCCAAGCCGAACGTGCTGCTCATCGTCGCGGACGATCTCGGCTACAACGACGTCGGGTTTCAGGGCTCCAAGGAGATCCCCACTCCAAACCTCGACAAACTGGCCGCGCAGAGCTTGGTCTGCACAAACGGCTACGTATCGCATCCATTTTGCAGCCCCACGCGGGCGGGCATCATGACGGGCCGTTATCAGCAGCGCTTCGGCCACGAAAACAATCCCGCCTGGCTGCCGGAGGACACCGTGGCGGGCTTGCCGCTGACGGAAACAACCTATCCGCAGCTCATGCAGCAGGCAGGCTACACGACGGGTGCCGTGGGCAAGTGGCACCTCGGCGCGCATCCGCAGTTTCATCCGAACAAGCGCGGCTTTGATGAATACTTCGGCGCGCTCGGCGGCGGCCATCTGTACTTCCCCGGCGAAAAGGGCGGCGTGGAATACTCCATCCCGCTGAACCGCAACGGCAAGGATGAAGCCCAGACCAAGTACCTCACCGACCAATTCGGCGATGAAGCCTCGTCATTCATCGGACGTCACGCCGGTGAGGCCAAGCCGTGGATGCTCTATCTCGCCTTCAACGCGCCTCACACGCCGCTGCAGGCACCCCAGAAGTGGCTGGACAAGTTTTCCCAGATTGCCGACAAAAGCCGCCGGACCTACGTGGCGATGGTAGCGTCCATGGACGAAGCCGTGGGCGAAGTGCTCGCCAAAGTGGACGCCACGAATCAGCGCGACAACACGCTCATCTATTTCGTCAGCGACAACGGCGGTCCCAATCTGCAGGCGAAGAGCGGCAGCAATTTCACCGACAACGCCCCGCTGCGAGGCTCCAAGGGCATGGTCTATGAAGGCGGCATGCGCGTGCCCTTTCTCGTGAGCTGGCTGGGCAAAATCAAACCAGGCACCTACGACCAGCCCGTGATCGCCCTCGATTTCCTCCCCACTTCACTTGCTGCTGCCGGGGCCGCAGAATTGACCCCAAAAAATCTCGACGGCGTAAACCTGCTGCCCTTCCTCAACGAAGAAAAAACCGGCTCTCCCCACGACACGCTGTTCTGGCGCACCGGCGGCCCCGGTGGCAACAACGCCATACGTCGCGGCAGCATGAAGCTCGTTCGCCTCGGCAAAGCAGAACCCGAACTCTACGATCTCGCCACAGACATCAGCGAATCCAAGAACCTCGCCGCTGAAAAACCCGAGGTGGTGCAGGAACTCGCCTCAGCGATTGCCGAATGGGAAAAAGGCACCATCGTCCCAATCTTCGAAAGCCCAAGAGCAGGTAAACCTGCGGTGAAGAAGAAAAAGGGAGAATGAGATTTAGAAAGTGTCGGGCATCAACGATGTTTGAATCATGTCTGATGATTTGCTGCCAGAGGAGTTATCCGTTTCCTGGGGGAAGCCGTGGATATGCGATCCCAAAAGCCTGCAAAGTACCGGAGAGGAGCTGCAAAGAGAATGTATTCACGGGCATGTTCTCCATGGGGTGAAAGTCATTCCCGTAGCTTACAGATGTGACTGTGATGATGTGCTGTTTCGTCTGCAAAAGCATGGATCTCGATACGCGGTGGTTCATTTGACTTACAATATGGAAACGAATCCTCGATGGCCTGAAACCGAGCTGTTTGCTTCGCTTGATATGTTCGTTGCAACTCGGATGAAGATCGACATCGAAGACTACAATCTATGAATCTTCGACTTCGCATCCTTTGTTTTTTGCTTTGCAGCCTTGCTCGAGCTGATGATTTCGATCCCGTCCGGGAAGTCGTCCACAAAGCCGTGGCCAAAGGAAATCCGCCAGGCGCCGTGCTCTGGTTTGAGAGCGGTGAAAAGCAGGTGACGCTGGTCGAAGGCCAGCGTGCGCTCATTCCAGCCAAGGAAGCGATGACGGAGGACACCGTGTTTGATGCAGCATCCCTGACCAAGGTGGTGGCAACTCTGCCGAGTGTCTTGATCCTGATGGAGCAGGGCAAAATCGAACTGAACGCCGAGGTGCGACGCTACATCCCCGAATTTCGCGCCGGCATCAACGTGCGGCATCTCCTCACGCACACCTCAGGCCTGAAAGCCGGCCTTCCAAAAGAGCCTGCGTGGACGGGCTACACAGCAGGCATCGAACGTGCCGTAGCATCAGAACCCGACGGTCCGCCCGACCGCTTCTTCCGCTACTCTGACATCAACTTCATCCTGCTCGGCGAGATCGTTCAGCGCGTCAGCGGCACCTCTTTGAATGAGTTTGCCGCCAAGCATGTCTTCGGTCCGCTGCACATGGACTCCACCCGCTTTCTACCACCAGCGGATTGGCAGTCACGCATCGCGCCGACGGAAAAAGACGAGAACGGCCTCATGCTGCGCGGCGTCGTCCATGACCCCACCTCGCGCAAGATGGGCGGCGTCACTGGTCATGCAGGACTCTTCACCACCGCAGGCGATCTGGCGAAGTATGCACGCATGATTCTCGCAGGTGGCTCCAGCATCTTGAAACCGGAGACCGTCAAAATCATGACGGCACCGCAGACCATCGCCACAGTCTTCGAACGCCGTGGCCTCGGCTGGGACATCGACTCCACCTTCAGCAGGCCACGCGGCAAGCTGTTCCCGCTGGGCTCCTTCGGCCACACCGGATTCACCGGCACCAGTCTGTGGATCGAGCCCGTATCGAAGACCCTCGTCATCTTCATGAGCTCTCGCCTGCACCCCAATGGCAAAGGCAGCGTTCGCGATTTGTATGAAGAGATCGGCACCGCTGCTGCGCAATGCATCAAGCTAACGCCATCAAGCGGTCCACCATGGCCTCGCGATGAAAAGGAAGTTCCCACGGTATTGAACGGCATCGACGTACTAGCCCGGCGCAAATTCGCCGATCTGCAAGGCCTCCGCATAGGCCTCATCACCAATCAGACCGGCATCGATGCCCAGCGCCACAGCACCATCGATCTTCTCGCCAATGCCCCCGGCGTGAAATTGAAAAAACTCTTCAGCCCCGAGCACGGCATCCGTGGCGAACTCGATCAGGAAAAAATCAGTAACTCCACCGACAAAAAGACCGGCCT
>DLGZ01000024.1:14477-48479 GCA_002482965.1 Verrucomicrobiaceae bacterium UBA7681
GTCTTCGACATCCAGGACATCGGCTGCCGCTTCTACACCTACATCGGCACCATGCGTCTGTGCATGGAAGCAGCAGCCAAGGCGAAAAAGCCGTTCTACGTGTTAGACCGCGTGAACCCCATCGGCGGCATTCAGGTCGAAGGCCCCGCCCTCATCGATGCCGAAAAACCCACCGCCACGCACGCCATCCCGCTGTGTCACGGCATGACCGCCGGCGAACTCGCCGCCATGATGAACGTCGAGCGCAACATCGGCTGCGATTTGAAAGTGATCCCAATCGAAGGCTGGCAGCGCCCCATGCTCTTCGATCAAACCGGCCTGCCATGGATCAATCCCTCCCCCAACATGCGCTCCTTAAATGCCGCCCTGCTCTATCCCGGCATCGGCCTGCTCGAGTTCAGCATCACCGTCGGGCGCGGCACAGACACCCCGTTCGAAATCCTCGGCGCACCCTATGTGGATGATCTGCGCCTGTCCTATGAGCTTAACAAGCTCGGCCTCGCAGGCGTGCAATTCACCCCGCTGCGCTTCACCCCGACCGCGAGCATCTTTAAAGCCGAACCCTGCGGCGGCGTGCGCATGGCCATCACAGATCGCACCGCACTGAATGCAGTCGATGTGGGCATCGCCATCGCCAGCACATTGCAACGGCTCTATCCCAAAGAGTTCAAGCTCGCGCTGGTGGACACCCTTCTCAATCGTGCCGCCAGTGTAAAGGCGCTGCACAGTGGCGACGCATGGAAAAAAGTGGTCGCAGGCTGGGGCGCTGAGACGCAGGCGTTTGAGGCAAGAAGGCGCACCTACCTCCGCTATTGATGGAGAGGACGAGTCCGTGCTACCATGCAGTTGATGAAATTCCGCCGCTTCCTTCTGGCCTGCGCCCTCCTCATTGCCGCCTGCGGCAAAACTTCGGATGAGCATGCGGCATCTCGCGGCACCATCGCGGTCTCGCTGCTGTCCTTGCAGAATCCTTTTTTCAAAGTGATCGGCGACAGCATCATCGCCGAGGCAAAGAAGAACGGGTATGACACGCTGGTGGTGAGCGCCGACGGTGACGTGGCGCGGCAGAGCAACCAGATCAAAGACTTCATCGTGAAGGATGTCGCCGCCATCGTCCTGAGCCCGACGGACTCCAAGGCGATTGTGACGGTCATCCAAGAAGCAAACGCCGCCGCCATTCCAGTCTTCACAGTGGATGTGCCCTGCAACGAACCCGGCGTGAAAATCGTGACCCAGGTGGCCACGGACAATTTCGGCGGCGGCAAAATGGCGGCGGAGGCCATGATCGAGGCGCTGCAAGGGCAGGGGGGAAAGATCGGCGTGCTCGACATGAAGCAGGTGGAGTCCTGCATCCTGCGCGTGAACGGCTTCAAGGAAGTGCTGGGCGCCCACAACGCCACGGCGTCAAAAAAGATCGAGATCGTGAGCGAACTCGACTGCGGCGGCGCGAATGACAAAGGATACAAGGCCACCGAGGACATGCTGCAGGCGCAGCCAGATCTCGTCGGCATCTTTGCCATCAATGACCCCGGAGCTCTCGGCGCACGCGGCGCGGTGGAGAAAGCGGGCAGGGTCGGCAAGGTCGTGATCATCGGCTTCGATGGCCAGCCCGAAGGCAAGCAGGCCATCAAGGAAGGCAAGATCTACGCCGATCCCATTCAGTTCCCAGACAAGATGGGCGCGGAAGTCGTGCGCGCGTTCATGCGTTACTCGAAAGGCGAGGAACTGCCGCCGCAGATGCTCATTCCCACAAGTCTTTATCGCAAAGCCGATGGCGTGGCGGATGCTTCGCTGAAATAGTCCCATCCTCAATCTCATGAACCCGCTTACCTTCCTCACCCTGCTCGCGTTCGGCACAGCATCTGTCTCTGCCGCAGAGCCGAAACCCGAATCTGAATTCACCACCACCGACCCCAAGAAGGTCAAAATCCTCGAAGACTCGTCACGCGAAAAAGATCCCGAGATCGATCACTTCAAGCATCTCTGCCCCGGTCTCGGCGGCTATCAGGTCATCCATGAAGGCGGCGATCTGCGCAGCTGGATCAATCTGATTTACGACGGCAGCAAGACCGACCTCATGGGCGATACTCTCAGCGCCTGCCCCGGCCAGTTCCCGGCGAAGGCGAACGACGTCGTGCAATGGCGCGGCTTCCGCCAGGGCGGCACCTTCGTGCCTTACGCGATCATTTACCGCATGATGTCGAGCGCCGATGACGAAAAGCAGACACGTCTGGAAACCCTCGTCATCATCAAGCTCGCCAAGGACAAATCGAGCGTCGTCGGTCATGTGGCCGCGAAGGAAGGAAATGAAAAAGCCGAGATGCTGGCGGACAAACTGTGCAAGCCCTGAGCAAAAAAGCATGAAGGCAGTTTCATCCATCCAATGGTCCCGCCGCACGCTGCTGCTGGCATCTCTCGCCGCCACCTGCTGCTGGCACGTGCAGGCCGCCGACGAGTTGCCGCATGTGCGCATCCTGTTTCTCGGCAACAGCTACACCGCGTTCAATCTCCTGCCCGGCATGGTGGGCGAGCTCATGCTTTCCTCGCAGATGCTGGCACCCCACATCGGCA
Source organism: Verrucomicrobiaceae bacterium UBA7681 (assembly GCA_002482965.1). Taxonomy (GTDB): domain Bacteria; phylum Verrucomicrobiota; class Verrucomicrobiia; order Verrucomicrobiales; family Verrucomicrobiaceae; genus Prosthecobacter. The sequence goes on from DLGZ01000024.1 coordinate 17,049, forward strand.
GCAATTTAGAGGGCAACTACACCCTGGAACGGCACACCACCAATGCGGAGGGCATGGCCTTGCTGAAACAAGGTGCCGATGACGGCAAGCCATGGGATGTCGTCGTGGTGCAGGAGCACAGCGTCGTATCTGCTGCCGCTGCGGTGGATGCAGATGCCAAACTGCTGATGGAAAACGGCCTCTCCAAGCTCGTCCAATCTGCCCACGAATTGAACCCCAAAGTCCTCGTCGTCGTTTTTCAGGTATGGGCGCGGCACGAAAGGCTCTGGAAGGAAAAATCCGACGATGCACTCGCCACGGGAGTAGATCCCGCGCAGGCCCGCGCCCGCACCCACCTTGCGAATGCGAACGCCGTGAAGGCGGCACAGGAAAAAAATCCGGGCGCAAAGATCATTGTCAGCCCAGTGGGGGATTTCTGGTGGCTGGTGCATGATGTCTATCCAGCGATGTCGCTCTACGCCGAGGACGGCACGCATCCCGATCTCATGGGCACGTTGCTCAGCGCCTATGTCATCGCCGGCAGCATCGGCGGACGTGAGGTGGTCGAACAGTCAACGTGGATGCCGCCAGACTGTCCTGCGGTGCAGGTGGCGCGCGTGAAGAAGATGGTGCTGGACCACCCCGAGGTGTTCAAAGCAGCTGGCAAGTAGCGCCCGCGCAGCACCGGCCGGCTTATTTGGGCCGCCACGAGGTGACGTCATCACTCGTGACCGGCGCTTGGTCTTTGCCACCGCTGTAAACAGCCACCTTGGTGACAAGATGCGCCGCCTGATTCGTCGAGATCTTGGGATCGGTGTTGCTGATGTCGGGATTTTTCACCTGATTGTCACCGTTCGTATCGAGCAGAATGTGATAAGGCTGCCCATACATGTCGGCGAGTTTGAAAGGCCTTGCAGCACCGACCAAGCCGTGGCGACCGTTGTTTGCAGGGGGAAAGGGTACGAAAGAAGTACGCTTGGGATTCAGATCCACCGCACCGCTTGATGCCGGAGGAATGCCCATGAGAGTGTCCACCAGGGTATTGCTGCCATCAGTAAGCAGTTCGGGAGCGTCCTCTCCGTTGGCACCTTGGGCACTGGCCTCGATGGGCCAGCGGTTGTAGTCCGTCTGGTACTGCTCGATGCCATTCTTGAGATCCATCAAGACCGTTCGCACTTTTAAACGATTGGCTTGGTCGATGGCGTTGCTGATTCCCGCCGCCGTCAGACTGGCGAGGATCGCGATGATGGTGATCGTAATGAGCAGTTCGATCAGGGTGAACGCTCTCGAAGCAGGCTGCCGGTGCGTTTTCATAATGGGATATTACCTGAAATGGCCTTTGCAGGTCAATGCTGTTTTTTCACCCTTGATCCCACTCTGGAAACAGCGCACGGCTTCCCTCCCCGTGAACAAACAAGCCGTCCTCGATCAAATCCTCTCCGTTTTGAATGCCGAACTCGCCGCGCTCACCCGCGCTGCGCAGGGAGCCTTCGCTGCCGCCACGGACCCCGACAGCAAAGCAGAGAACAAATACGACACCCGCACGCTGGAAGCCTCCTACGTCGCACGCGGTCAGGCCCAGCGCGTCTCGGAGCTTCAAGAAGCCGTTCGCGCCTTTGGGGCGCTCTCTGGAAACCCACTGGGGTCAGGCGCAGCCATCACACTCGGAGCCCTGGTGACCTTGGAGACACCCGGAGAACAAACGCATTATTTCCTCGGCCCGTTCGCAGGCGGTACAGAGATTGTGCATGAAGGCCATGAAGTCGTCGTCATCACCCCAGCATCAGCCTTGGGTCAAAAGCTCATCACCAAGCGGGCAGGGGAGTCCATCGCCCTGCGCCCCGGTCTTTCCGCAAAGGTGGCCGCAGTGCAGTGATTGGCACACTCGCTCACCCTGCACGCCGCATCTCGGCGATCCACTCCGGCGGAATGCCCTGCCCGGGCACCGAACTGTCCGGCTGCCGCTTCAGCCCCACCGTGTGCTCCAGCAGCCACTCCAGCCCCACCCAGAAATGCAGCGCATCCAGCACCGGATTCAGCGCATTCGTCACCGGACAGTAATGCACCTCCTTCGGATTCGTGTGGTGCAGCGTATGGTGCTGCGGCGTCTGCAAAATTCTCAGATCCTGCAGCCGCGTGATGAAGCGCCCATTTTCCCGCCGTGTCCTGTGCGACCACTTGTGCACCTCGTTCGCATTCCCACCCACCAGCGCAAAGAGCCACACATGCCACGTCAGGCAGCCTAGACATGCCGCCGCGATGACCAGCACCCCCATCGCCATCAGCAGTTCCTTGTTGCTCTCCCACCACGTGTTCCGCGTCATGCGCCGCGGCAGGTGATGATGCACAATATTCGGCCGCCCGATCCACCGGCCCAGCCACGGCGTATCTTCACGGATGTAAGCATCCTCCATCCAGTGGACGAGGCCTGCGGCAAAATCAGCAGCAAGCACCACGCCTGCCGCTTGAAGAGAGAGTGAGAGTTGGTCGTTCATGACCCCCCATCACTTGCCCACAAAGTGCCGCCTCAGGACATTGATAGTCTTGAAGCTTCGATTGAGGAGATCAATGGAGAAACTCTCCGGCCAGCTGCTATCCCTAGAAGAGAACTCGCTATCGCTCGGCACTCCAAAGCAGCATGACCAAAGCCCGTTGGGCTTTGGTCATGTGCGAAGGATTAGAATAAGCAGGTCGGAGATGGTGGTCCTACTTCACCAGCCTCACCATCAGATCCTTGCTCTCCACACTCTCACTGATCTTCACGCAAATCTCCTTCACGGTCCCCGCACTCGGTGCCGAAACCGCCGCAAACATCTTCATCGCCTCCAGCGTCAGCAGGGTCTCCCCCTCCTTCACCTTCTGCCCCACGCTCACCGCGATGCTGGCAACCATCCCCGGCATCGGTGCTCCCACCTGAGTCAGGTCCGCAGGATCAGCCTTCGTCTTGGTCACAGCATTCTTCGCGAGCGCCTTGTTGGTGACCGTCGTATGGCGTGGGTAGCCATTGAGTTCAAAAATCGCCGTCTGCTGCCCGGTGGCGTCAGCCTCCGTCATGTTGAGCAGGCGGACGAAGAGCGTCTTGCCTTCTTCAAGATTGATGTGGATCTCCTCCTTGTCCTGCAGGCCGTAGTAATACGCAGGCGTTGGCAGCGCTGACACGTCGCCGTAAGTCTTGCGGAACTCGGCAAACTTCAGGAACACATCGGGATACATCAGGTAGCTCCACACATCGTCTTCGGTGGGCTCCTTCTTGAGCTTGCCTTTGAGCTCAGCACGCACGTCGTCCAGCTTGATCTTCGCCGCATGAGTGCCGGGACGCCCCTTGATGCGCTTGCCGCCTTTGCCCACGATGGCATCAGCCAGCGCGTTCCACTTCTTGCGTGAATCCGCCGCCTTGGCGGGCTCCATGCCGTAGAAGGGTTCGCCAAGCCAGCCTTCAAACATGCTGGTCACGTCCTTGCTCCACTTGGTGCCTTGCAGATTGATAATGTCCGTAGGCTTCACACCACGCGCCACGCACTCGATGGCAAGGTCACCCACGACCTTGCTCGATGGCGTCACTTTAACAATGTCACCACAGAGCTGATTCACTTCCGCATATGCATGCGCGATCTCCGGCCAGCGTGGCCCCAAGCCCATGCCGATGGCCTGCTCCTTGAGATTCGTGTACTGCCCGCCGGGCATCTCATGCAGATAGACTTCTGCAGTGCCATAGGGCTCCGCAGTGTCGAAGGGCTTGTAGAAGCTGCGCACCGCAGCCCAGTAGTCGCTGAATTCCTGCAACGCTTCGACATCCAGTCCGGTGTCACGCGGCGTGTGCTGCATGGCGGCCACGATGGAGTTCAGATTCGGCTGCGAAGTGCCGCCGGACATGGAGGCGATGGCCGCATCCACCACATCGACGCCCGCCGTGGCGGCTTCGATGATGCTCGCGGCGTTCAGCCCGCTGGTGTCATGCGTGTGGAAGTGAATCGGAATGCCGACTTCATCCTTGAGCGCCTTGACCAGCTTCTTCGCGGCAAAGGGACGGACGAGTCCGGCCATGTCCTTGATGCAGAGCATATGCGCTCCCATTTTTTCCAATTCCTTGGCCAGGCGCACGTAGTACTTCAGGTCATACTTGTCGCGCTTCGGATCCATGATGTCGCCCGTGTAGCACAGCGTGCCTTCACAGATGGACTTCGTATCCTCACGCACCGCATCCATCGCCGCCTTGAGATTCGGCAGGTAGTTCAGCGAATCAAAGATGCGGAAGATGTCCATGCCGTTCTGAGCGGCATGTTTGATGAAGCCCTTCACCACGTTGTCCGGGTAGTTCGTGTAACCGACCGCGTTTGAGCCACGGAAGAGCATCTGCAAAAGGATGTTCGGCACCTTGGCGCGGATGGAGCGCAGGCGCTCCCACGGATCTTCACGCAGGAAGCGCATCGTCACGTCAAAGGTCGCACCGCCCCACATTTCGAGTGAGAACAGGTTCGGCGTACGGCGTGCCACGCTGTCCGCCACGGCCAGCATGTCAAAGGTGCGCATGCGCGTCGCCAGCAGCGACTGATGCGCGTCACGCATCGTTGTGTCGGTGATCAGCAGCTTCTTCTGCTTCGCAATCCAGTCGTTGCAGAATTTCTCCGGCCCCATCTCAGTGAGGAGCTGCTTCGTGCCCTTCGCAGGCTCAATGCGGTGATCAAACTTTGGAATCGGCGAGGCCGTGAAGGCCTTGTTGATCTTATGTCCCTTTGCGAACGGATTGCCGTTCACATTGGTGTCAGCCAGATAGCTCAGCAGCTTCGACGCACGGTCCTTGCGCGCCACAAACTTGAGCAGATCGGGATTGTTGTCGATGAAGCGCGTGGTCGCCTGCCCCGCCATGAAGTCCGGGTGATGCACCACGTTCATGAGGAAGGGAATGTTCGTCTTCACCCCACGGATGCGGAACTCGCGCAGGCCTCGGTCCATGCGGTCCAGCGACTGCTTGTACGTGCGGGCATAGACGGTCATCTTCACCAGCATCGAGTCATAATAAGGCGTGATGACCGCGTTCGTCGCGCCCAGCGCACCATCAAGCCGGATGCCAAAGCCACCGGCGCTGCGGTAGGTCAAAATTTTGCCAAAATCCGGCGTAAAGCCGTTTTCCGGGTCTTCCGTCGTGATGCGGCACTGGATCGCGTAGCCGCTCTTCTCGATCTTGTCCTGCGGCGGCAGCGCCAGCGGCTCCTGATGAATCTGATAGCCCTGCGCGATGAGAATCTGGCTGCGCACGATGTCGATGCCCGTGATCTCCTCCGTCACGGTGTGCTCCACCTGAATGCGCGGGTTCATCTCGATGAAGAACCATTCGCCCGTTTCGTGATCCACGAGGAACTCCACCGTGCCCGCGTGCGTGTAGTTCACCGCATGCGCCAGTTTGACGGCGGCTTCGCACAGGCCGTCGATGATCTCTTGCTTGATGCCATAGCTCGGTGCCTGCTCGATCACCTTCTGGTGGCGGCGCTGCACGGAGCAGTCGCGTTCATGCAAATGCAGCACGTTGCCATGCTTGTCGGCCACGATCTGCACTTCGATGTGCTTGGCCTTGCCGACAAATCTTTCGAGGAAGACGGCCCCGTTGCCAAAGGCGCGTTCCGCCTCGGTCTGCGCCTCATCCAGCAGCTTTTCCAGGTCCTTGGCCTCACGCACAATGCGCATGCCACGGCCACCGCCGCCAAAGGCCGCCTTGATGATCAGCGGAAAGCCGATTTTCTTCGCTGCCGCCAGCGCTTCCTTGCGGTCGCTCACCGGCTCATCGGTCCCTTCGAGGATGGGCACCTTGAGCTTGCGGGCCACGTTGCGGGCGGCCGTTTTGTCGCCCATCATGTCGAGAATCTTCGCCTCAGGTCCGATGAAGATGATACCGGCGTCTTCGCAGGCTTGGGAGAACTGCGGATTTTCAGACAGGAAACCATAGCCGGGGTGAATCGCATCCACGCCCTTCTCCTTCGCCAGAGTTACAATGCCTTCGATGTCCAGATAGGCACCGAGGGGCCCCTTGTCCTTGTTCAACTCGTAGGCTTCGTCCGCCTTGAAGCGATGCGGGCAGAAGCGGTCCTCCTGCGCATAAATACCCACCGTTTTCAGCCCCAGTTCAGTGGCCGCACGCATGACGCGGATGGCGATTTCAGAGCGGTTCGCGACCATCAACTTCTTGATGGGGCGGATCGTGGTGGGGGCTGGGGTCGGCTTGGGCATGGCAGGGTGGGTTGAAATGCGGGCGCATAGTCCCGCGAAATCGAGGGGTGGCAAGGTGCGAGCGCAGTTTTCCCGTGCCAGAAACCAAGATTGGCCATGAACTTGCTAATTAGAGTCCAGCAGGCATTGATTTTCCGTCCGCCCCCAACCCTTTCGCATGTCCATCCACGTCGCCCTTCACCACCGCACCAGCTACCGCTACGAACGCCCCATCGAGCTGGGCCCGCAGATCATCCGCCTGCGCCCCGCGCCGCATTCCCGGTCTCGCATCCTGAGCTACTCGCTCAAAGTCACCCCGGAGAAGCATTTCCTGAACTGGCAGCAGGATCCTCAGTCAAACTACCTCGCCCGGCTGGTCATCCCGGAGAAAACCTCGGAATTCAGCATCGAGGTGGATGTGGTGGTGGAGATGGCGGTGTTCAATCCCTTCGACTTCTTCCTGGAGCCTGAAGGCGAGCATTTCCCCTTCGACTACGATGCGGCTCTCGATCAGGAGCTGGCACCCTTCCTGAAATGCGGCGAACTCACGCCGAAACTCGCAGACTACTTCACCAGTCTTGAGCGCGAACTGCTGGCCCTGGACCCCTGGCCGCCGCGTACCATCACCGCACTCGTGACGATCAATCAGCGCCTGTGGAAGGACATTTCCTACACCGTCCGCATGGAGCCTGGCGTGCAGACTCCAGAGGAGTCTCTGACCAAGCGCACCGGCTCCTGCCGTGACTCGTCCTGGCTCATGGTGCAGCTCATGCGCCGCCTGGGCATCGCCGCACGCTTTGTCAGCGGTTACCTCATCCAGTTGAAGCCAGACGTGAAGTCGCTCGACGGCCCCAGCGGCTCGGAGGTGGATTTCACCGACCTCCACGCCTGGTGTGAGGTCTATCTGCCCGGCGCAGGCTGGGTCGGACTCGATCCGACTTCGGGCTTGTTTGCCGGAGAGGGCCACATCCCCCTCGCTGCCACTCCTGACCCCCAGAGCGCCGCGCCCATCAGCGGCGCGGCGGAATCCTGCGAAACGGAGTTCGACTTCGACATGAAGGTCACTCGTATCTACGAGTCTCCTCGCGTCACCAAGCCCTACACCGAAGAGCAGTGGGAAGAGATTGCAGCCCTGGGCCATGCCTTGGACAAAGAGCTCGAAGCCAACGATGTACGCCTGACCATGGGCGGCGAGCCCACCTTCGTTTCCATTGACGATGCCGAAGGTGCGGAGTGGAACACCACCGCTGTCGGCCCCATGAAGGCCAAGCTCTCCGATGTGCTGCTCAAACGCCTGCGCGACCGCTTCGCCCCCGGAGCCTTCCTGCACTATGGCCAGGGCAAATGGTACCCCGGCGAATCCCTGCCGCGCTGGTCCTATGGCTGCCATTGGCGCAAGGACGGCCAGCCCCTGTGGGCCCATCCGCATCTGTATGCCGACATGCAGAAAGACTACGGCGTCAATGAGACCCACTCCGCACGCTTCGTCCACGCCCTGGCCGAACGCCTTGGCTGCAGTGACAAATGGATCATGCCCACGTATGAAGATGCGTTCTACTACCTCTGGCGCGAGCGCAAGCTGCCCGTGAACGTGGACCCCCTCAAGTCCAACCTCAAAGACAAGGAGGAGCGCACGCGCCTCTCCAAGGTGTTCGAGGCAGGGCTCGACAAAATCATCGGTCACGTCCTGCCGCTCAAACCGGCGGACGATGGCTGGGAAACCGGCCCGTGGTTCCTGCGTGCCGAGCGCTGCTACCTCGTCCCGGGAGATTCACCCATCGGTCTGCGTCTGCCGCTCGATTCCCAGCCCTGGGTCAAGACCACCGACTATCCCTATCATCACGAGCAGGATCCGATGGAAGACCGCAATCCGCTGCCCTCACGGCAGCATTTTGTACGTGGCATCGCCGGTGTACCGCCCTCATTCTGGGAAAAAATCGCGCAGCGCCGTGGCCCGTCCAGCGCGCAAGGACTCACCGGGGAAGAAGCCCGGCGGCTCGGCATTGATCCTGCCGCCCAACCGCCATCCGTGGGAGAGTCCGCCGACAAAGTCGTGCGTACCGCCCTCTGCGTGCAGCCGCGTGATGGCAAGCTGTTCATCTTCATGCCACCGACGAAGACGCTGGAGGAATACCTCTCCGCTCTCGGTGCCGTGGAGGACGTCGCACTCGCGCTGGATCAGCCCGTCGTGATCGAAGGCTACGCGCCCCCCTTTGACCCGCGTCTTCACGTGCTCAAAGTCACCCCTGACCCGGGCGTGATCGAAGTGAACGTGCATCCCGCCAAGAGCTGGGACGAAATGGTGAACATCACCGAAGGCATCTATGACGAAGCACGGCAGACCCGCCTCGGCACCGAGAAATTCATGGTCGATGGCCGCCACACCGGCACCGGCGGTGGCAATCACATCGTCATGGGCGCTGAAACGCCCCAGGACAGCCCCTTCCTGCGGCGGCCCGATCTGCTGCGCAGCCTCACCAGCTACTGGCAGAATCATCCTTCTCTCTCCTTCATGTTCGCCGGCATGTTCATTGGCCCCACCAGCCAGAGCCCGCGTATCGATGAAGCCCGCAACGACGCACTCTACGAACTCGAAGTGGCCTTCAAAGCCGCGTCTGAGGCGAAGCAAGTCACGCCATGGCTGGTGGACCGCTTGTACCGCAACCTGTTCATCGACTCCAGCGGCAACACCCACCGCGCCGAGTTCTGCATCGACAAGCTCTACTCGCCAGACAGCAGCACCGGCCGCCTCGGTTTGCTCGAAATGCGTGGGTTTGAAATGCCGCCGCATCCGCACATGAGCCTCGCCCAGGCGCTCATGCTGCGCACCCTCATCGCCCGCTTCTGGAAGGAGCCGTATGAAGCACCGCTGGTCCGCTGGGGCACTGACATCCACGATCGCTGGATGCTGCCGCACTTTGCCTGGAGCGACATCGAAGACGTCTGCCATGACACACAGCAGGCTGGGTTTAAGCTGAAACCCGAGTGGTTCGCGCCGCATTACGAGTTCCGCTATCCGCTCAGCGGTGACTGGTGCACCCGCAACGTGAACGTGGAAATCCGCCAGGCGCTGGAGCCGTGGCACGTGCTCGGTGAAGACAACGGTGCCGGTGGCGCCGTGCGTTTTGTCGATTCCTCCCTCGAACGCATTCAAATCAAGGCGCAGGGCATGGTGGAAGGCCGCTACGCCATCACCTGCAACGGTCGTACCGTACCGATGCATCCGACCGGCACCAACGGCGAATACGTCGCCGGGGTGCGCTACCGCGCCTGGCAGCCGCCAAACTGCCTGCAACCCACCGTGGGCGTCCACTCACCGCTCACGATTGATCTCGTCGATCAGTGGAATCAGCGCTCCCTCGGTGGCTGTACTTACCATGTCGCCCACCCCGGTGGCCTGAGCCACGAAACCTTCCCGGTGAACTCCTACGAGGCCGAAAGCCGCCGCTACTCCCGCTTCTTCCGCCATGGTCACACGCCCGGGAAGATGAAGGTGGAGCCGGCCAGGCCGAATCCGGAGTTCCCATTCACCCTGGATTTGCGAAACGCATGAAAGTAAAGAATCGAGATGCACGATGCATGAACGGTTCCTACTATCGCGCTTCGCAAAGCTGTCCCCGCATTGATCTTCCAATCCCAAAGCTCCACCACCGCCGCCTCTCCCGCTACGCAACGGGTCATGGCACCGCGTGTGGACGGCCCTGAGTCCCGCGGCCATTATGATGAGCTGCGGGATGCCAGTGGCAAGGTGCGCCCGCATTATGAGCCGGTCATTGCCGATCTCCAGCGGCGGGACGCCGCCGGCATCAAACGTCTGTCAGACACCGCCCGCCGCCTGCTGGCTGAGCGCGGCGTCACCTTCAACATCTATGATGACAAAGGCATGGACACCCCGTGGCACATGGACCCGGTGCCCTTTGTCATCTCGGCGCGTGAATGGGAGGGCATTGAGAAGGCGCTGATTCAGCGTGCCATGCTGCTGAACGCGATTTTGAACGACAGCTATGGCCCGCAGCAGTTGATCCGGGATGGCAGCATGCCTGCGGCGCTCGTGCTCGGCCAGCCCGGCTATCTGCGGCCCTGCCACGGCATCAAGCTGCCGAACGCCAAACCTCTGCAGGTTTACAGTGCCGACATCGCCCGTTCACCCGATGGGCAGTGGTGGGTCATTTCCGACCGCACCCAGATTCCGACCGGCTCCGGCTACGCCTTGGAAAACCGCCTCATCACTTCGCGGCTGCTGCCAGACGTGTTCCGTGACGCACGCGTGCGTCGTCTCGCCGGGTTCTTCCGCCAGATGCAGCAGTCGCTAGCCGCCCTGGCACCTCGGCCCGTCGAGGAGCCACGTGTCGTACTGCTGACGCCCGGGCCGTACAACGAAACCTACTTTGAACAGGCCTACCTCGCCCGTTACCTCGGCTACACGCTGGTGGAAGGCGAAGACCTCACCGTGCGCGATGACCGGGTCTATTTGAAGACACTCAACGGTCTGGAAATGGTGGATGTCATTCTGCGCCGGGTGGATGATGATTTTTGCGATCCGCTGGAGCTGCGCAACGACTCCATGCTCGGCGTTCCCGGTCTCGTACGCGCTGTGCGTGCCGGCAATGTGTCTCTGGGAAATGCACTGGGCTCAGGCCTCGCCGAAGCACCGGCGATGATGGCCTTCCTTCCGGGCTTGTGCCGCAAGCTGCTCGGTTCGGAACTGCTCATGCCCTCGGTGGCCACCTGGTGGTGCGGGCAGGAGCGGCCACGTGGCGAGGTGGAAAAAAATCTCGACCGCATGGTCATCAAAAGCGCCTTCCGAGTGCGCGGGCGCGAGGCCTGCTTCGGCGGTCGCCTCAGCGGTGCCGAACGTGCCGCCCTCGCTGAGCGCATGCGCTTTGCCCCGGATCGCTGGGCGGCTCAGGAAAAGATCGCCTTCTCCACCGCACCGATGTGGGAGGATGGGCATCTTGTGCACAAGCCGGTGAGCGTGCGGGTGTACCTAGTCGCCACCAAGGACGGCTACATGGTCATGCCCGGAGCTCTGACGCGTGTGGCCGCCACCATGGATTCACCTCTGGTTTCCATGCAGAAAGGCGGCACCAGCAAAGACACCTGGGTGCTCAGTGACGGCCCGGTGGAAAACGTCACTCTGCTGGCCAGCAGCAGCACTCCGGTGGAGCTCCGTCGCACGGGGCACAATCTCGGCAGCCGTGTGGCGAATCATCTCTACTGGCTCGGCCGCTACGCAGAACGCGCTGAATCCAGCGCCCGCCTCCTGCGCTCCACCCTGCTGCGTTGCTCGCCGGAAAGCGGCATGAGCGAAACGCCCCTGCTGCTGCCTCTGCTGGAGGCTTTGAAGTGTCTCACCGTTCTCGATGATGTGCCGGACGCAGCCGCTCTGGCCTCCCAGCAGGAGCAGCTCGAAGCCCGGTTGCTGGAGGCGGTGTTTGATGCCAATCATCCCACCAGCATCCGCTCCAGCGTGACGCACATCCAGCGCATCGGAGTCTTGCTCCGGGACCGCATTTCGGTCGATACCTGGCGCATCATCAGCCAGCTCGGCGACGCCCTGGACGCCTACGACAACACGCCAAGCGTCACACCGATGTCTGACGCACTGAACGTGCTCACCCGCATCATCCTCGAACTCGCCTCCTTCCATGGGTTGGCGAAGGAAAATATGACGCGTGCCCAGGGCTGGATGTTCCTCGACATCGGCCACCGCATCGAGCGCACAGTGTACATTTGCGAGCTGCTGCGTGCCGGCCTGCACAGCGCAGATGCCGAAAATCCAAGTTTGCTGGAAGCCATTCTGGAGGTGGGAGACAGCACCATCACCTATCGCAATCGCTACAGCCTGCTGCCGCAGCTCGCGGCCGTGTATGACCTGCTCATGCTCGACGAGCAGAACCCGCGCGGCCTGCGCTTCCAGTTTGAGCGCATCCGCCAGCAGTTCAAGCATCTGCCCCACGAACAAAATTCGGCGCTTCTCACGCCGGCGATGCGCGTATTTTTGGAAAACAGCACCCGGCTGCAGTTGTGTGATCCCACCGAGCTCGCTCGTGTCGAGCCGGGCGCCTGGGCGCAGACCCAGGTGGCCAAACTGCTCACCCAGCTCATTGAGGCCATGCCCATGCTCAATGATGCGCTGACGGCTGGTTACTTCGCGCACTCCATCATCAGCAGCAGTGAGGAAGCTCCTGCCGACATCCAATCCACGTGATGAACTACCGCATCACTCATCGCACGACGTATGAATACAGCTCGCAGGTGGCTGTGTCGCATCATGCCGCACGTCTGCGCCCGCGGGATACGGACACGCAGCGCTGCCTGGAGTTTGGCCTCAGTTTTGATCCGGAGCCGGACCTGCTCACGGAACATGTCGATTCCTTTGGCAATCAGGTCTCCTGCTTTTCTGTGCAGAAGCTGCACAAGCATTTTGAAGTCATCTCAAAGAGCTACGTCTCCCTGATGCCCGTGCTGCAGCCAGATCCCTTGCAGACCCCGCCCTGGGAGAGCGTCGCGGCGAAGTTTCGTGATCCCGTGGCGGTGGATCTGCTGGACCCCTGCCAGTTCGTGTTTGGCAGTCCGCTGCTCCTGCATGAAATGCCGCTGCGTGATTTTGCCCTGCCCAGTTTCACCAAAGGCCGCCCCGTGCTGGCCGCCGCGGCGGATCTCTGCCGCCGCATCCACCGTGAGTTTGTCTTTGATCCGAAGGCGACCACCATCAGCACACCGCTGAACGAAGTGCTGGAAAAAAAGCGCGGCGTCTGCCAGGACTTCGCGCATCTCGCCATCGCCAGCCTGCGCGCCATGGGGCTGCCTGCACGCTACATCAGCGGCTACCTGCGCACGCATCCGCCCGCAGGCAAGCCACGGCTGCAGGGCGTTGATGCCTCGCATGCCTGGGCCTCCTGCTTTGTGCCCGGCTTTGGCTGGGTGGATTTTGACCCCACCAACAACTGTTTCACTTCGCTGGACCACATCACCGTGGCCATCGGTCGTGATTTCTCAGATGTCAGCCCCGTGCGCGGCATCATCACTGGCGGTGGCAAACACACCGTCGGAGTCGGCGTGGATGTCGAACCGGTGGCAGCCTGACCTAACCCTCCCGCGATGTCATTTGCAAAGCTTTCAAACTCTGGCACAGGCCTTGCTAAGTAATATATCCTCATGTCGTCACTGTTTAACGACTACCAACCAGAGAGCTTCTTTGACGAGGTGTTTTCCAAAACCGGGAAACCACGTTCGCACTACGGAGCCATGCTTGATAGTGCAGGTTCACTCACTCCATCCGAATACTCCACACGCCAAAAAGCGGTGGATGCCGCGTTCCTTCGCCAGGGCGTGACCTTTACCGTCTATGGAGACGATCAAGGGACGGAACGCATTTTCCCCTTCGATCTCATGCCGCGCATCATCCCGCAGCGTGAGTGGGAGACGGTCGAAGCCGGACTCATCCAGCGCATCACCGCGCTGAATCTCTTCCTCAACGACATCTACCACGGTCAGAAGATCATCACCGACAAGGCCGTGCCTGCCGAGCTGGTCCTCTCCGCCTCGCACTACCGTCCTGAGTTTCGCGGCATCAAAGTGCCCCACGGCATCTACATCCACATCTGCGGCACCGATCTCGTGCGCGATGGCAAGGGAGACTACTACGTCCTCGAAGACAACGGCCGCTGCCCTTCCGGTGCCTCCTACATGCTGGAAAACCGCAATGCGATGAAGCGCGCCTTCCCCGGCCTGCTGCAGTCGCTGCCCGTGCGCCCCGTGGACGCCTACGGCTCCATGCTGCGTGAAACACTCGCGCACCTCGCCCCAAGTGGCGTCCTGGATCCTGCCATCGTGGTGCTTACCCCCGGCATCTACAACAGCGCCTACTTCGAGCACTGCTACCTCGCCAAACAGATGGGCGTGCCGATTGTCGAAGGTCGCGATCTCATCATCCGCAATGATCGCGTGTTCATGCGCACCACCAAGGGGCTGGAGCAGGTGCACGTCATCTATCGCCGCATCGACGACGATTTCCTCGATCCTCAGGTCTTCCGCAAAGACTCTCTGCTCGGCGTGCCCGGCATCATCAACGCCTATCGCAAAGGCAACGTCGCCCTCGCCAACTCCATCGGCACCGGTGTGGCCGATGACAAGGCGGTCTATGCGCTGGTGCCGAAGATGATCAAATACTACCTCGATCAGGATCCCATCCTGCCCAACGTGCCGACGCACTTGGGAGTCGATCCCAAAGAATGTTCCTTCATCCTCGACAACCTCGACAAGCTCGTGGTCAAAGCGGTGAACGAGTCCGGCGGCTACGGCATGCTCATGGGGCCCCACGCTTCCAAAAAGGAGCGCTCCGATTTTGCCGAACTCATCAAGAAGAACCCGCGCAACTACATCGCGCAGCCCGTTCTCCAGCTCTCACGCCACCCGGTGTTCGTCGATGACCATTTTGAAGGACGTCACATCGACCTTCGCCCCTATGTGCTCTGCGGCGATCGCGTGCGCGTCGTTCCCGGCGGCCTCACCCGCGTGGCGCTGAAAAAAGGCTCGCTCGTCGTGAATTCCTCCCAAGGCGGCGGCAGCAAGGACACCTGGGTTCTCTGGGATGACCCCCTCGACATGCCTGCCGAAACCACCCCACCCGCCGCCTGATCACACGCCATGCTTAGCCGAGTCGCAGACAGCATTTACTGGATGGCACGCTATGTCGAGCGTGCGGAAAACCTCTCACGCCTCCTGCTTTCCACGCAGGATCTCCTGCTCGATGCCGGAGCTGAGGGCGTCGATGAAGCGCAGTTCTGGCAGCCCCTCCTCGCCACCACCGGCGATGAAGAGGCGTACTCCAAGCTGCACAAGAAAATCAAAGGCAAGGACGTTACCGAATTCCTCGCCCTCCGTGCCGACAATCCCAACTCCATGCTCAACAGCATCCGGGCCGCACGCGAAAACGCGCGCACCGTGCGGGATCAGATCTCCGATGAAATCTGGGAGTCGTTGAACTCCCTGCGGCTCTTCGTTGAATCCGCCGAAGGCAAGGCCATGCACCGCACCCAGAGCGCCGCATTCTATGAGCGCGTGCTCCGTGGTTCCTATCAGTTTCAAGGCATCGCAGATTCCACCACTCCCCGGGGTGAAATCTGGCACTTCCTCCGCCTCGGCACCTGCCTGGAGCGTGCGGACAAAATGTCCCGCCTGCTGGACACCTGCTCCGGCTTGTCCCTCGAACTGCCGCCCCATGCGCAGGCCAGACCGCTGCGCTGGGCCGCGCTGCTGCGCTCCTGTTCCGCCTGGCATGCGTTTCAGGCTCATCACCGCCGCCTCGTTCCATCCAAAATCATCGCCTATCTGCTGCTCGACGAGACCTTCCCGCGTTCCATCGCCTGCTGTGTCGCCGAAGCTGAATCCGCCCTGAAATCGCTCTGTTCGGATGCCGGACTGAAAGGCATGCCCTTGCCTCTGCGTCATGTGGGTCGTTTGCGTGCCGATCTGGCCTACACCACCGTCGAAGAAGTCCTCGCCACCGGCTTGCATGAATACATCGACGATTTGCAGTCACGCCTGAATCAAATCGGTGAAGCCATCTTCCAGACCTTCGTGCAGCATGCAGATCTCTCGCAGTTGCCTGAGGAGACCCCGGCGGAAAGCATCGCGTTAGGCGCCTACCATGTCCAAGCGGGCGAAGATCTCCAGGTTCAGCAGCAGAAGCAGTAAACACATCGTCGGCATCTCCTGCTGCACGCGACATGCGATTCCGAGTCTTCCATCGCACCCGCTACGTTTACCGCGTGGCGGTGCGTGACAGCTACAACGAAGTCAGGCTGCGGCCCGTCACGGACGATAAATCGCGCCTCGAATTCTTTCTGCTGAACGTCCATCCGCCCGCACGGCTCCAGCACTTCCGCGACAACTGGCTCAACTACGTCCACTACTTCGACATTGCAGAGCCGCACACCGATCTGATCATCGAGTCGCAGGCAACGATCAACACCACCAATCCCTACAAGGATGGCAAACCGCTCGGAGTGCCCTTTGATGCGCTCAAAAGCGGCATGGACGAAATGGTCGCACCTTTTCTCGGCGACAGCCGCTACGTGGCCGTCTCGCCGGAAGTCTGGCGTCTGGGCATCGACATCCGCAACGACAGCGACGACATCTTTGAAACCGCCGAGGCGGTGATGCATCACATCTACCGCGAGTGGAAGTATGAGCCGAACAGCACCACGGCCTCCACTCACATGAACGAGGTCCTGGAGAAAAAGCAGGGCGTCTGCCAGGACTTCGCCCACCTCATGATCGGCATCTGCCGCTCGCTTGGCATTCCAGCACGCTACGTCAGTGGTTATCTCTACAACGGCCCCGAAGCGCAGTTGCGCGGTGCCCAGGCTTCCCACGCTTGGTGTGAGGTCCATGTCCCGGGAAAAGGCTGGTTCGGCCTCGACCCCACCAACGACACCCTGGCCGATGAACGCCACATCCTCATCGCCACCGGCCGTGATTACCAGGATGCCGCCCCCGTCTCCGGCCACTTCGACGGCCCGCCCGGTGCAACGACGGCCCTTCAGGTCGAACTCGAAGTACAGCGGTTGGATGCATAATTCCTCGCGAGAATCTTCCGTTGTCTTTCCAACCCTGCCCGCTACATTTCAGTCACAGCGGGCCGCGCAACGGGGTTGGAAATAGTCAAAACCGATTCTGGAGCGAGGCTCCCAGAATCAATATTAAGTTTTTATGGGGTTGTTCTCTCTTCCGGTGGTGAAAATAGGGTCTGTGTCGATGGATGGCACGGAACCGGTCCTGATGCTTGGCCCTTGCGTGATCGAGAGCGAGGAATTCATCTGGGACGTGGCCGAAAAGCTCGGCGCCATGGCGCAGCAGCACGGCTGGCGCTGGATTTTCAAAGCCTCCTACGACAAGGCCAACCGCAGCGCCATTTCCTCCTATCGCGGTCTCGGCTGTGAGGCTGGCTGCAAGCTCCTGGCCCAGATCGGTGCGAAACTTGGCGTGCCAGTGACCACCGACGTCCACAGCGTCGAAGAAGTCAAACAAGCCGCGGAACACATCGACCTCCTGCAAATCCCCGCCTTTCTCTGTCGCCAGACAGATTTGATCGTCGCAGCGGGGGAATCCGGCCGCGCCGTCAATGTCAAAAAAGGCCAGTTCCTCGCCCCATGGGACGTGCGCAACATCGCCGACAAACTCGCCAGCGTCGGCTGCCAAAACTTCATGTTCACCGAGCGCGGCACCACCTTTGGCTACAACAACCTCGTCGCCGACATGCGTTCCCTCTACTGGATGCGGGAGCTCGGCTATCGCGTCGTCATGGATGCCACGCACAGCGTGCAGCGCCCCGGTGGCCTCGGCACCGCGACCGGCGGCGATGGCAAACTGGCCCCGGTGCTCGCCCGTGCAGCCGTGGCCACAGGCTGCGACGGCGTGTTCATGGAAACTCACCCTGATCCGGCCAACGCCTTTTCAGACGGCCCCAACCAAATCCCACTTTCGCAGATCGCCGAAGTGGTCGAAACCTTGCGGAAAATTCATGGCCTCGTTCGTGACATCACTTGAGCGGCTCTACCGCCGCAGGCTCGCGATTTCCATCACCCTCGGTGTGCTGGCGGGACTCGTCATGTTTGCCGCCGCCCAGCAGCCGGCACCGGCAGACTCCGGCATCGGCGCTTTTTTGCAGATGGTCCCCCCGGGAGCCGTGAACAAAGGCGCGGTCATCCCCTCCTTCGACTCCACCGGCCGTCGCACCTCGCTCATCACCGCAGACATGCTCCGTCGGGTGGATGACGAACGCATCTACGCGGAAAACCTCGTGGTGCAGATGTTCAATGCCGATCCCAAAAACGACATGCGCATCGACTTGAAGACCGCCTTTTATCAGATGGTCGGGAGTGGTGGCGTGCTGCGCAGCACGGAACGCAGCCATGTCAGCAGTCCCACCTTCGACATTGAAGGTGACAGCCTCATCTTTGACACCGCCAAAAACCAGGGCCGCATGACTGGAAACATCCACATGGTCATCTTTGACAGCAGCACTCTCAGCGGCGAGGTACCACCCCCCGCTGCATCACTCCCCACCAAGTGACATGAAGACGCCCTCCATTCTGTACATTGCCCTGCTGCTCAGCAGCGTTGGCGCGTTGGCACAAGGCCCGGGCGGCTCTCGTCCGCTCTTTGATTTTCGCAAAAAGAAGCTGGATGAAGAGACCAAAGCCAAAGCGATTGATGCGGCCAAAGAGGCCGTCAAGCAGGTGCCGGATGACGTGAAGGACAAGGCCAAGGAACTGCTGTTGCTCTCCCCTGAAAGCGCTGAAATGCGCCAGAAGGCGTTGCAAGCAGCGCAGGGAATGATGCAGGGCAGTTCTCCTGGCACGGCAGGGGCGACTTCGCCCGCCCCAGACACAGCCCCTCCTCCACCATCCCCCATGGCTGCCGTGGTTGAGACGCCCCCTCCGCCCTCCGGCCCGCAGCCAAAACTTTTGCAGCCCTTGAACCTGGACGAGGCTCCAAAAGCCACCAAAGGCCAGATCGACATCACCGCGACCAAGAGCTCCTTCTTTGATGCCAATAACAGTTATGGCATTTTTACCGGCGATGTGAAAGCACGTCACCCCCAGATGTACATCGAATGCGAAGAGTTGGAGCTCTTCATGACCAAACAGGAAGGCGGAGTCCTCGGAGCCCCCAAGCCCAAAAAAGTCGGCCCGGCGGCCAAAGACGCGGACATCCTCGCCGCTCCCAAAAAACCTGCCAACACCGCACCCCCCATCGACAAGGCGGATGCACGCGGACCGATGGTCACCATCGAGAAGATTTCCGAGGATGGTGAACTTCAGATCGGCCACTGCAAGCACCTGATCTATGATGGCAAAACCGAAAGAACCACCCTGCTCGAATGGCCGCAGGTTCAGGCTGGCAATCAGTTGCACAAGGCCACTGAAGCAGGCTGCATCATGATCATCGAGAAGAACGGCAAGCTTACGACCACGGGTGGACATGAGACGATCATTCTCCAGGGAGATGAAGTCACGCCCCGGAGGAACGGTCTGAATTCGCCCGCACCCGCACCGCAGTAAACATGGCTTCGAGAAAGAAAAAAATGAAGGATGAGCGGGGCGGGGAATCTCAGCCCGCCTTCGACCTTGCAGAAACCCGTCAGAACGTGTTCGACCCGGGTCAGCCAACGGTCATCACTCCTGACCAGAACACACTGCTCCACACGGAAGGACTGAAGAAAGTCTATGATGGCCGCGCCGTGGTCAATGGCGTCGACATCGAAGTCAAAAGTGGTGAGATCGTCGGCCTGCTCGGCCCGAACGGTGCCGGCAAAACGACCACCTTCTACATGATCGTTGGATTGGTTCAGCCTAACGGCGGCAAGGTGATGTTTGATGGCAAAGACACCACCAATCAGCCGATGTACATGCGCTCCAGGCTCGGCATGGGCTATCTGCCGCAGGAAGAGTCCATCTTCCGCCGCCTCACCGTCCGTGAAAACATCATGGGAGTGATGGAGACCCAGCCCTACACCCGCCAGGAACGTGAGGAGCAGACCCAGTCCCTGATGGAAAAATTCGGCATTGATCATGTGGCGGATAATCTGGCCATCACCCTCAGCGGCGGTGAAAAACGCCGTCTCACCATCGCCCGCTCGCTCGTTACCTCGCCCAAGCTGCTCATGCTCGATGAGCCCTTCAGCGGCGTTGATCCCATCGCCGTCAGCGAAATTCAGGAGATCATCCGCATGCTGCGCGCCGCCGGCCTTGCCATTCTCATCACCGATCACAACGTGCGTGAGACCCTCAACATCGTGGATCGCGCCTACCTCATCTTTGAGGGCAGGGTGCGCCGCCACGGCACCAAAGACTTTCTCGTCAATGATGACGAGGCCCGTCGCCTGTATCTGGGCGAAGGATTCACCATGTAATTTTAATCCAACCCAAAAAGGAGAACACCATGCAAAAACACAACGTCAACCTCCCCATCATCGTCACTGGCCGGCATATGGAAGTCACCGATGCGATCCGCGAATACGCCCATAAAAAGATCGAAGGACTTCACCTTGATTATCCCCGCATCATTGAGGCCAAGGTCGTGCTCGACGTCCAGACCCATCACCGCCACTTCGCTGAAATCATTCTTTTCTGTGCCGACCATATCGTCATTGAAGTGAAGTCCATCACCGAAGACATCTATGCTTCCATCGACGAAAGCGCGGCCAAAATCGCCCGGCGCATGCGCAAGTACAAGACCCGCCTGCTCAAAAACCACCGCCCCCGCAAGGAAGTCTCCATCCGCCACATCGAGGAGCAGGTCTTCCATCAGGAAGTGCTGCACACCGAAGAAGAGCACGTCGAGCCGTCCTACGTGCACCAGGAGAAGTACAAAATCCGTCCTCTCTATGCTGACGAAGCCATGATGGACCTCGAAATCAGCGATCGCCCCTTCGTGATCTTCCACAATCAGAAGACCCACAAGCTCGCCCTGCTGTTCCGCCGCAAGGATGGCGACTACGGCCTCATCGAGCCGGAAATGGAAGCCGCCAACGGCGTGGCCAAGTAAGGCCCGCTCAGTCGATCAACTCACTCACGGAGCGGCCTGAATTCAGGCCGCTTCTTTTTTGTAGCTGGTCAGGTATTTGAGGCAGTTTTTCTCGCCCAAGTACTCGGGGAGCAGTCGTGATTAATAGTATATCATACCATGATTCATTGAAAGCAGCCTGGCTGAATGTCCTCAGAGAATGCAGTTGCTCGCTGCTTCCATGAGGCCTGAAGCTCCGCCTTTTCTTGTCGCGGTGTTGCTCTCTTTCGTCATCTCGTTCCGCATTACAACAGCCCTGAAGGGGCTGCGGATTATAGCCCAGGGTCAGCCGAGCCTCAGCGAGGCGACCCTGGGTTGCCCCCCCCCAACTCAGGCCGCTTCTTTTTTATGGCTCGCGAGATACTGGCGGCAGTTTTCCTCGCCCATGTACTTCGCCAGCAGCCGTGCGTCGGTTTCCGTGAAATCGACCATGATCAGACCATCCACCACAGACGAGAAATCCTTGTCCACATTGAAGCTCAGCAGCGTCGCATTCAGCTTCAGGTAGTGCTTCAGCAGGATGGGAATGCCCTTGCCGTCCGTTTCCAGGCTGGAGATCAGCGCAGAGCAGTCGTCCACGTTTTGCAGATCCGCGCTGATGAACTCTCGCATCATGCGGCGGGTCCGCATGTAGCGGAAGGGATTGCGCGCCTTCACAAAACTCGAGAGGTGCGGATGCATGCGGTTGTCCTGCAAAAACTCCACGATCATCTTCCGCGACAGACTGCTGTAATCCTTGCTGATGCTCACCGGCCCAAACAGCTTTTTGTAACGCGGATTGCGCGCGATCCAGTGCGCGATGCCCTTCCACAGCAGGGGTAGGGACGCGAGATTGCGCTGGTACGCCTTGATGATGAAACTGCGTCCCATCTCCACCGCATGCTCCAGATTGGCCAGGAACGGTTTTTCAAACCGGAACAGCGTGCTAGTGTAGAGACCTTTCGATCCATACTCGCGCAGGATGATGTCCGCACGCCCGAGCCGGTAGGCACCCGCGACCCGCTCCTTCTCCTCATCCCATAGAATGAGGTGCTCGTAATAGCGGTCGTACTTGTCGAGGTCGATGTCGTTGCCGCTGCCCTCACCGACTTCACGGAAAGTGACTTCACGCAGACGCCCGATCTCCGGCAGCAGCGTCGGGATCTCATGGGAGTGCGCCTGATAGACAGACAAACCTCCCTGCCCGACCAGACGGCCCCCTCGGGCGCGGATGCGGTCGATCTCTTCCACCATGTGTTCTTGCTGCGTTTCAGATGGCGCTATGATCGTGACGTTTTCGCCCGTCACCGTCAGTTTGGCCGTCTCTTCCTTGCCACGCTGATGCAGCACAAAAGTGTGAATGCGCAGGTAGCGGGTGAGGGATTCATCATCCTCAAATTTCTTCAGGCGCGAGTAGGGGATGGGCTGCCCCACATTCATCTGCACCATCGTGTTGGCACGGTTGCAGAATTCGCGCAGCAGCAGGCCGGTGCGCAGGCGCGGGTGGATCATCCCGGCCGCATGAAACAGCGCGCTGTTGGTGCCTGGAAAGTAAACGGGCAGCACCGTCGCCTGCGTGCGGCGAACCAGGGAGCCCACGTGGGTGCTCCATGCCGGTTCATCGATGCCGCGTCCGGGTTTGTAAGAGGCCACTTCACCAGCTGGAAAAATGATCAGCGCACCACCGCCACGGAGCAGCCGGATGGCCTCCTTCATCGGTCCCAGGTTGCGTTTCGCGGCGCCTTCACCACCAAAGGGGTCCACCGGAATCACATGATCCGCCAGTTCCTTCATCGCCAGCAGCAGCGAATTGGTCATCACCTTCAGATCAGGTCGGAACTGCCCCGCCCAGCGGGCCAGCATGATGGGATCAATCACCCCAAACGGATGATTCGCCACAATGATCAACGGTCCTTGCTTTGGGAACTCAAACTCGGGTGGCAGATCGACTTCTTCCTGCATGCTGAGCGAATGCGCCACGGAATCAAACCACGCGAACGCATTGGGGTGCTGCGGGTGCATCTTGAACAACCGCGCAGACTCTTCGTAGCATTCATTGAAGCCGCGCAGTCCCAGCGCCTTTTCCAAGGCAGGGCCGACCAGGCGGTAGATCCGTCGCTGAAAAGGGGTTTTGAGATGCTCGCTGAGATCGATAACCATGAGAACGATCCACACATCCTCTCGAATGCGCTTCAATCAAGCGCCATCCGTGTTTCGATTTTACCATTCTGAAAAACGAAAGTGTCAGTTCAGCGCACTCTTGATTTGCCCCATCCAGTGCTCCGCACGGGCCGCAAAAGTCAGCTCATCCTTTTGATACAGAACGCCTCGGGACACATTCACCAGCAGCGGCGCCTTCCTCCCGCTGCCTTTCAGCGCCCCCAAATCCCCTCCTTGGGCACCCAGTCCCGGGATCAACAGCGGCACGTCCGGGATGTGGTCCAGAACATCCGGCGCGGCATTCGTCAAACCCACCACCAGCCCCGCCTGCGGGTGCCCGGCGGTCATCGCGGCCACCAGTTCATACACCTGGCGGTCCCCCGTGGGCTGCAGCTCGATGTCCTTCGCGCCCGGATTCGAGGTCACGCCCAGCAGGTACAGCCCTTTGTCCGCGTATTTCAAAAATGGCTCCAGCGTGTCCCGGCCCATGTAGGCGTTCAGCGTCACCGCATCCACGTTCATCGCCTCAAAACAAGCCTTGGCGTAATACCCCTGCGTCTCTCCGATGTCCCCGCGCTTCACATCCAGCACCACCGGGATCTCCTTCGGGATCTCCTTCAAAATCTCCTCCAGCATCTTCATCCCGCGCCAGCCCAGCGCCTCAAAGTAGGCCGAGTTCGGCTTGAACGCCGCCGCATACGGTGCCGTCTGCTCGATCACATCCAGAATCCACCGCTTCGTCGATTCCTCCGCATTTTCCGCCCTCACATCCAGCCCCACGCAGAGGTTCGATCCAGTCTTGGCGATGCGCTGATTCAGTTTGTCGAGAAAGTTCATGGCCTTCTCTCATCGCACGGCTTTTCGCCCGCGCCAAATCGAAGATTTGACGCTGCCACCCCGCCCGCCATTCTGACCACCTTTACCGATGAGCAACACCGCCGCCAGCAAGCCCCTCGTGGGCATCATCATGGGCTCCAGTTCCGACTGGCCCACCCTCCAAAATGCCGCCCAGGTGCTCACCGACTTCGGCATCCCCTTTGAAAAGAAAGTCGTCAGCGCCCACCGCACGCCCCAGCTTCTTTACGATTACGCCACCACCGCCTCCGACCGCGGCCTCAAGTGCATCATCGCTGGAGCCGGCGGTGCCGCCCACCTCCCCGGCATGACCGCCAGCATGACCACCATCCCCGTCCTCGGCGTGCCGGTGCAAAGCCGCGCCCTCAGCGGCGTGGACAGCCTTTACTCCATCGTCCAGATGCCCGGCGGCATCCCCGTCGCCACCTTCGCCATTGGCAACGCAGGCGCTCTGAACGCCGGACTCTTCGCCGTCTCCATGCTCGCGAACGACAATCCCGAGCTCGTCGCCAAACTGAAAACCTTCCGCGAGCGCCAGACCCAAAAAGTCCTCGAAAGCCAGAAGGAACTCGAAGTCGAACCCAAGGCATGAAGTTCCCGCCCCCTTCGACCATCGGCGTCCTCGGCGGCGGCCAGCTCGGCCGCATGCTCGCCCTCGAAGCCCGCCGCGCCGGTCATCGCATCGCCATCTTCACCGACGAGCCCCAGGGCTGCCCCGCCGGCCAGTTCGCCGACATCGAGATCAACGCCGCCTACGACGACACCGCCGCCCTGAATAACTTCCTGCAGCAGGTCGATGTCGTCACCGCCGAGTTCGAAAACATCCCCGCCTCCTGCCTCGCCGCCGTCGAATCAGTGAAACCCCTGCGCCCCGGTGCCAAGGCTCTCATCACCACCCAGCACCGCGAGCGCGAAAAAAACTTCCTCCGCGATCAAGGCATCGCCTGCGCCCCCTTCCGGGTGATAGACGACCTCGCCGGCCTCGAAGCCGCCGTCGCCGAACTCGGCCGCCCCTGCGTCATCAAAACCGCCGCCTTCGGCTACGATGGCAAAGGCCAGTGCAAAGTCACCGCTGAAACCAACCTCGCCGAAGCCTGGAGCGGCTTCACCGGCCAGCGCGCCGTCGTCGAGCAATGGGTCACCTTCGTCTGCGAAGTCTCCGTCGTCGGCGCACGCGGTATCGATGGCAGCATGGCTACCCACGGCTGCGTCGAAAACCAGCACACCCATCACATCCTCGATGTCACCATTGCTCCCGCCCGCGTCGATCCC
The DNA here is from genome assembly GCA_002482965.1 of Verrucomicrobiaceae bacterium UBA7681. GTDB lineage: Bacteria > Verrucomicrobiota > Verrucomicrobiia > Verrucomicrobiales > Verrucomicrobiaceae > Prosthecobacter. The sequence goes on from DLGZ01000024.1 coordinate 42,072, forward strand.
AAGATCACCGAGCAAGCCATCGCCCTCTGGAAAGCCGTCGCCGAAGGCCTCGACTACGTCGGCACTATGGCCGTCGAAATGTTCGTCACCGCTGATGGCAAAGTCATCGTCAACGAGATCGCCCCCCGTCCTCACAACAGCGGCCACTACACCATCGACGCTTGCCGCACCAATCAGTTCCAGCAGCAGCAGCGCGCCATCTGCGGCCTCCCCCTCGGCGATGCCTCCCAGCACACCCCCGCCGTGATGATCAATCTCCTCGGCGACGTCTGGCCCGCCCCCCTGACGCACCCCGACTGGTCCCCAGTCCTCAATCACCCCCGCGCCAAGCTCCACCTCTACGGCAAACGCGAAGCCCGCTCCCGCCGCAAAATGGGCCACTTCACCGTCCTCGGAGACACCATCGACCAGGCACTCCAAGACGCACTCGCGATCCGCAAGGCGTTGGGCATCGGATAAAATCCGTTTCAAAAACCGTTCAAATCACTGCTCAGCAGGGAACCCTTCTGGCAGCTTGTAGCTCTCAAGTTTTTTCATGCCGGCTCGACCTTTTTCACTAAAAGGCTGGTCAGAAAAGATGACGGTGACACCATTGTTGTCATTGTTATGACTCGCCACGACTTCGATATACCCTCCTGGGGTCATTAATAAGGTGCTCACCCTTGAATAGTAGAGAACATTATCAGACCATTCATAGGTGACGGCCTTCGGTGATTTGGCACAAAGTGCCTGTGCTGCAGAATGATAGTATTCACGCAAGGCTTTGATGGAACAACCTTCGTAAGGTGTGTTCACCGCCGAATAAATTTTCGCACTACTGATTGGCCGCTCCGAATTGAAAAGACGAATAGCGCAAACCGTTTCTGTCATTTCGACCCAGGCTGCAAAAGGGGGCCAGCAGCAGTATAGTAAAATTCCGGTTATGAGGGGGGCGGTAACTGAGATAATTGCTTTCCGTTTCATAATGGATCTGAGTCCAGTCTGGTTCTTTCAGGCATATAAGACCAGAAAATATTCATGACTCGGCCATGCGACATTCGGCCTCTGATATTAGCGTTGTATTAGTGTGCCATTAGGCGTTCAAAAATTCGGAGCTGAGGACCTGCTCGTGGAGGCCTCCAGCACATGACTCCGTAACTCCGGAAAGAACCCCTCAAAGTCCTCCCGAAACCCCTCATACTGCGCCTCCAGCACAGCCACCGACGCCGCCAGATCAAACGGAAACCTCAGCCTCCGCGACATCCGCCTCAGCGTCATCTCAATCCCCTCCAAAGTCGCATAGGAACACAGCCAGTCACCCGCCCGCATGTGCTCCAGCACCGCGCAAGCCTCCGCCGGAATGTGCGCCTGCACCTGCTCCACCGACTCGTGAAAGCCGCGCACAAACTCCCCCAACGGCTCCGTGCTATGCGCACTCCACTCCGCCGCCAGGAAGTGATCATAAAACACATCCGTCAGCACCCCGCCATACCGCCGAAACGGCTTCTCAAACCTCCGCACACTCTGCCTCACCAGCGGATGCGCATCCGTGAATGCATCAATCGCCCGATGCCGCTCAATCCCCCGCTGAAACCCCTCCGGCAGTCCCACCAGTTCCCCCGGCCGCAACCAGTCCGGCAGCAAATTCCCCACCCGAAACTCCACCTCCGGCTCCGACAGGTAAAGATGGGCCAGCCAGTTCATGAAACAACTTGGCCCATTTTCTCCACAAAATCGAGTCCACAAAAGCCCCACGCCCCTGCGAACGCGACGGCTTTTTTTGGAGTGCGGTCGCGCAGCGAGGAACGAGCGCAGCTACCGCTTTCGAACCGGTGAAGAATGCACAAATTCCGCAGTATATTCGTCCGGCTTCCAAAAGCGGTGCCGTCGATGCAGGCTTGCGCCTGCATCTCTCTCACCTCACTCAAACGCTGCCCTACACCTTCACCCACGTCTTCGACTCACTGCTTTCAAGAATGGCTTCACAGAGCTTGATCTCATGGTGGCCGTCTTCGGCCGTGGCAAACAGGACCGGGGTCTGCTTGCCGCTGGCGATGTGCTCGTAAATGGCACGGTAGTGCATTTTGTGGCCATCGCTGAAACCTTCGGCGTGGCCGGGGGGGTAGTCGGTGTAGTTGGCGACGTCTTCGAGGAATCCTGGCGTGCCACGCTGGAGGATTTGATTGGGTTCATCACGGCGGCCTAGCGTGATTTCGTTCGGCTGCTGCAGGTCCCAGCGCACGCTGCCCTTGGTGCCGTAGATGCCGAAGCTCAGGCTGCATTTCCAACCGGCGGCGACTTGTGAAATGCTTGCATTCGCATGCACGCCATCTGCAAAACCGTGCTTCGCTTTGCCAAATTTGAGCAGCACGCTGCCGAAATCTTCGGTGTCCACCGGGTAGTCCACCATCTTCTTTGGGTCCACCTTCGCAAAGGTCTTCACCTCACCCTTCGGGCGCTTGCGGGTTTTGTAGAAGGTCTCGATGTGGGCGAAGACGCTCTGCGTTTTGGCACCCAGCACGAAACCGACGGCGTCGATCCAATGGGTGCCTACATCGCCCACGGCGCGCAATTTGCCGCCTTCGGATGCAAGGATGCGCCAGTTGTAGTCGGTCTCATGCAGCAGCCAGTCCTGGAAGAAGTGACCCTGGACGTGGATGATCTTGCCGAGGTCGCCGCGTGCTACCATGGCGCGCATCTGGAGGATGGCGGGGAAGAAGCGGCACATGTAGTTCACTGCAAAAACTGGCCCCTTCTTGCCACCCTTGCGCACGGCATCCACCACGAGCTGCGTGTCCTTGGTCGTCATGCCCAGGGGTTTTTCGCAGATGACGTGCTTGCCCATCTCCAGCGCATGGAGGCATTGCTCCACATGCACCTTGTTCGGTGAGGTGATGTGCACCACGTCGATGTTCGGGCTGGTGTACATCGCCTCGTAATCGTAGTCGCCGTAGATTTCGGGAATGCCCCAGAGATTGCCGACCTGCCGGGCGCTTTTGGTGGAGCCGCAGATGCCGTTCACGGTCACGCCGAGGCGCTTAAGTGCCTCAATATGAACGGGTCCGATGAAGCCGGTGCCGATCACGCCGGCGCGAAGTTGATGAAGGGGTGTCATGCGGGTGCAGTGAAGCGCGAGGAGGGGCTTGGTCAATGCAGCAAAGTACTCGCTGCATGATTTGGTGTATCATGCTGTATGATTTGGTGGATCATGCTGCGTTCTTAAGGATACTCAGTTCCCGCCCATGCCCTCTGGTTCCTCGTCATTCTCCGATTCAGCCGCAGCAGCCCTGCTGGAGGATGGCATCGCGCCTCTGGAGGCGGGGGATGAAAAGCCCGGCGATGTCCTGGGCGACTTTCGGCTGGTGGAAAAGCTGGGCGAGGGCGGCTTCGGTCTTGTGTGGCGTGCGGAGCAGATGCACCCCGTGCGGCGTGAGGTGGCGTTAAAGCTCCTCAAGCGCGGCATGGACTCGCGCCAGATCCTCGCCCGTTTTGAGCAGGAGCGCCGCATGCTCGCGGCGATGGAGCACCCCTGCATTGCCACCATGCTGGATGCGGGCATGTCTCCGGACGGGCGGCCATTTTTTGTGATGGAGCTGCTGCGCGGCAGGCCCATCACCGCTTACTGCGAAGAGCACCACCTCCCGCTGCCGGAGCGCATCAAGCTGTTCCGAGAGGTATGCAGTGGCGTACAGCACGCGCATCAGAAGGGGGTTATTCATCGGGACTTGAAGCCTTCCAATATCATCGTCACCGAGGTGGATGGCCGTCCAGTGCCCAAGATCATCGACTTCGGCATCGCCAAGGCGCTGTCCACCGGAGACATCCAGGCCATGACCTTCGCCACGCAGGCGAATTTCATTCTCGGCACGCCGCAGTACATGTCCCCGGAGCAGATCGCCGACGTGGGCAGCGTGGACACCCGGAGCGACATCTATGCGCTGGGCACGGTACTGTACGAAATGCTCGCTGGCAGTCCGCCTTTTGCGGTGGAGACCAAGCAGTGCCAGACCCGGCAGGAGTTCTGGAACATCGTGCGTGACAAAAATCCGCCACGCCCTTCCACCAGTTTCACAACGAGGATCGTCAGTGCACAGGAGCCCGCCAAGGAGGTGCGCATGGATGTGTCCAAGCTGCCGGCGGATCTCGACTGGATCGCCCTGCGTGCGCTCGAAAAAGAGCCGCAGCGCCGCTACCAAAGCGCCACGGAATTCGCTGCGGATTTGCAGTGCTTCCTCGATGGCGCGCCGGTCTCCGCCCATCCGCCCAGCACGGCTTACATCGCATCGCGCTGGATCAGGCGGCACCACGTCGCTTTTGCAGCGGCTTGCATCAGTGTGCTTGCTTTGGTCACAGGTGCAGGCGTGGCCATCTGGCAGGCCAAGCTCGCCCGTGAGGCGCAGGGGCGTGCGGAGTCCGAGGCGCTGCGGAGTCGTGAGTCCGCCACCTTCCTCACCGGGCTGCTCGGGGAGGTGGCCGATGAAGTCCGCAATGGCCGGAATCCCGAGGCCCTGCGGCTGGCGCTCATCACCAGCCAGCAGCGCATTGAAGAGATGCACGAGGACCCGGATCTGCAGATCGAGCTCATGAACCAGGTGGCCCGCTTGTTCGATCTCATGAGCGACCGCAAGCTGTCCCTGGGTGCACTAAGACGCACAGCGGAGCTCACTGCTGCACGGTTGGGGGCTGAAAATCCAGCGGCGCGTGAGGCCGCCTTTCAGCACCTCATCATGGCGGTGGATCACGGGTCCCGGATCGAGGCCGTGGATCTGCTCAAGGCCCTGCGCACGCACATCGAGCAGCATGAGGGGCGGGGCAGCGAGAACTGGTTCCGGGCGCAGGGCATGCTGGTGCGGGTGTGGATGAAGCTGCGCCGTGGCAAGGACGCTGCGCAGGCCAGTGCTGAGGCGGTGGCTGAAGCGCGCCAAAAGCAGCTCAGTGGCGTGGCGCTGCACCGTATTCTCATGTCCCATGCCGAGGCGCTGGAGTCTGCCCGGGAGTTTGATGCGGCTGAGAAGCAGATTCAGGAGTGCATCACCCAGGCCACGCGGGGTGGCGATCTCGCGAAGCACCAGTGGGAGTTTGATGTGCGGCTGGTGGAACTCATGGTGCATCGTGGCAACCATGCGCGTGCCGCTGCAATGCATGGCATCGTGGTGCAGCGCCTCAAGCAGCAGCAGCCGGACGCCCCCAATCTGCCGCATCAGCTCATCTGGCTGGCGGAGATCGAAAATCGCGCCCGTTTGCATGATCTTGCCATCAAACACACCCAGGAGGCCATCGAAGTCATCAAGCAGCGGACGGCGGCCATCTCCAAGGAGGATGCCCGCGCCAACACCCTGCGGGAGGACATGCAGGTGGCGTTTGAGACGCAGAGCGCCGCTTATCGCGGCTTGAAGCAACCTGACGCAGCCATCGCCGCCGCCAAGGAAGGCCTGCGCGTGGCGCAGCAGGGCGGCAATGAGACCTACATGACCCGCGCGCTGGCCGCCCTAGCCGGTGCGCAGGAGTCCGCCGGTAATCTCGAAGAGGCCTGGGAGCTGCACCACCAGCTCTATGAGAACCACGCGGAGCACAACGCCACCTATAAGAACCGTTTGGATGATTTGCGTGAAATGAGCCGCATCCGGTTGCGCCAGGGTCGCACTGCCCAAGCCCTCAAGCATGCCCGCGAGGCGTGGCGCCAGACACTGGCGGAGCCGTCGTCCCAGATGGAGCCTGATTACCTCGAATACATGGCGGAGTTTGCGCTCAAGACCTGGAAGACCGTGCAGGCGGCCGACCCGGGGGTGGCGGTGCCGGAGGAGGTGGGGGCATGGGAGAAAGCGGTGGCGGATGAGGTGGCTAAACGGTGAGCGGGGGGTGTTGGCGGAGGTCAAGGATCGTCATGGTGCTGGGGGAGTGACAGGGGGGCGCTTGGGTGTGTCGGATCTGGCAATGTTGCAGGTTGGTTGCGGTTTGGAGGGGGGCCGCAAAGAGACGCAAAGAGGGGGGCAAAAAAGGGGGCGGAGAAGGGATGGCCGAAAGAGGGGAAAGAAGGAGAAAAAATGTGATGGAGTTTTCATGCCGCTGAGCGCCAGGGGACCTGCCACGAGGAGCAGGGCATCGATTCAACCGTGGAAGTTATCGGGAGACTGGAACGCCGCAGAGATGAGATGAGGTGAATCTGTTCTCTCTGGGGTCGGAGGTGGCAGCGGGAGGGAGAGTTTCTAACCGCTGATAGGACGCTGATCAGACGCTGATCAAGGCACCCGAGTTGATGAACCACGGAGCGGAGCGAAGCGAACGGGAGCGCCGCGGAGATCGCCGAAGGAGGGGCGAGTGGCTGCGGGGAGAAGAGTTTTTAACCGCTGATTAGACGCTAATGGGACGCTGATAAAGAAATCCGGAAATTCCGGTTCTGAATTTATTATTAGCGTCCTGTCAGCGTCA
>DLGZ01000068.1:0-283 GCA_002482965.1 Verrucomicrobiaceae bacterium UBA7681
CTCGATCTCCGCACGTACATGATATTCATGAAACGGAGCCGTTGGCTGCTTGAGGAGTCGCTTGAGAATGTTGTTGAGGTTGGGGGTCGGCATGCGCCATCGTAACGCGAATTTATGCAAACACCAAACGCCACGTGACGCAGCTTCGATATTTTCTTCGATGCCGTCGCTTGGAACCATGCAGGCGTGTGGTTGTCAGCACGACAACGGCTATTCAGGTTGAACGCTGCCATGCGCCGTCGTAACACGTTTTGTTTCCCCTCTATTCATCTGTGAAGAAGCT
>DLGZ01000068.1:388-924 GCA_002482965.1 Verrucomicrobiaceae bacterium UBA7681
GCCACGGCGCTGGACAATCTGCGCTGCGCTTTTGGCGATCAATACTCACCGGCCCAACGGCGGCAGATCGCCTGCGGCTCTTATCAGGTGTTTGCACGCACCTTCGTGGATTTGTTCTGGTCTCCACAGCTCAGGGCGGACAACTGGCAGAAGCATTTCGACATCATCACGGATCTCGACACCGAAGCGAAGGCGCGTGAAACGGGCGCGGTGTGGGTGACTCCGCATTTCGGCAACTTTGAGCTCGTCAGCCAGATCTGGGGCTTTCGCGGATTCCCCTTCACGGTGGTGGCACAGGATTTCAAGAACCCGGCCATCACGCATCTGTTTAGAAGGCTGCGCGAGCAGTCCGGCCACACCTTCATCTCGCAGGACAATGCCATGATCAAGCTGGTGAAGGCGCTCAAGCGCCAGGGCCACGCGGGCTTGCTCACGGATCTGAGCATCGCACCCAGCAGGGCGGCCACGGCGATCCAGTGCTACGGCATGTGGACCTCCGTGCCCACGCTGCATGTGGTGCTGGCGCAGCGCATCGG
>DLGZ01000068.1:937-5143 GCA_002482965.1 Verrucomicrobiaceae bacterium UBA7681
ATTCCCGTCATCACCGGTGTGTGCCGCCCGCTGCCGGATGGCCGCTATGAGGCGCACCTGTTTGAAGCCATTTCCCCCAAGCCGGAGGACGACGTGCGTGAAGTGACGCAGCGCATCTGGGACCTCTTTGAAGCCGAGATCCGCAAGCATCCTGAATGCTGGCTGTGGATGTACAAGCAGTGGCGCTACCGCCCGGTGGGCGAGCACGGCGTGCCGCACCCGGACTACCCCTTCTACTCCAATCTCAACGAGGCCCTCATCGAGATGATTCCCGAAGCCCTGCGCCCTCAGGCGAAGGCGGGCTGAATGTCTCTGAAAGAGTTCGCCGTGCACGCCTGTTTTTCCATTGCCCGGTGTGCTCGGCGCTCGTAACCCTCACACCTCCTCAAAACCAACCCGACAATGTCCATTCCCCATCTTCCTGCTCTCCGCAAAGGCCGCCCCTATGAGTCGCTCGACAAGGCTCAGGTCAAAGACCACAAAACCGGCGAGGTCTGCGCCGAAATCAGCCAGGTGAATGCCGGCATCGTGCGCAAGGATCTGGCGAAGATCGGTGAAGCACGCGCCGCGCTGAAGAAGTTCACCGTGGAGCAGCTCATCGAGATCACCGCCAAAGCTGGCGAGCTCTTTCTCAATGGCACCCTGCCCCTGGGCGACAAAGGCCACACGCAGAGCCCGGATGAGTACATCGCCACGCTCTCCCGCACCAGCGGCCTGCCGCACGTCATGGTGAAGCGCAACATGACCAAGCTGCACTTCGCCCTGACGAACATGAAGATGATCCTCAACGGCCTCACACGCGGCCTTGATTTGAGCGTCATCGACAAGGGCTTTGGTTCGCAGTCCGGCTGCCCTGTCTCCTACTTCCCCACCACGAAATCCCTCGGCCTCATCATGCCGAGCAACTCCCCAGCGGTGAATTCCCTCTGGCTGCCCGCCATTGCGCTGAAGATCCCCGTGGTCATCAAGCCAGGCCGCGAAGAGCCGTGGACACCGTATCGTCTCATCCAGTCCTTCATCGCTGCAGGTGCTCCGGCGGAGGCCTTTGGCTTCTACCCCACCGACCACGAAGGCAGTGGCGAAGTCGTGAAGCTCAGCGGTCGCAACCTCGTCTTTGGTGACGTGGCCATGGCGAAGATGTATGAAGGCAATTCCTCCGTGCAGGTGCATGGCCCGGGCTGGAGCAAGATCATCATCGGCGAAGACAAGATCGAAAACTGGAAGGACTACCTCGATGTCATGGTGGCCTCCATCAGCGACAACGGCGGCCGCTCCTGCATCAATGCCTCCGCCGTCATCGTGCCGAAGTATGGCAAGGAAATCGCCACCGCCCTGGCCGAGCGCCTTGGCAAGGTGGGCCCCACCACCTCCGAAGACGAAAACGCACGCCTCGCAGGCTTTGCGAACGTGAAGATGGCCGACTACATCGACAGCGCCATCGACCACGACCTGCAGACCCCCGGTGCGGAAGACATGACCGCGCAGTTCCGCGACGGCCCGCGCAAAGTGGAATTCCAAGGCGGCACCTTCCTGCGCCCCAGCATCATCTGGTGCTCAGACAACAAGCATCCCCTCGCCAATCGCGAATTCCTCTGCCCCTACGCCAGCGTGCTGGAAATCCCGCAGAGCGAAGTGCTCGGCCGCATCGGCTACTCGCTCATCGTCACCGCCATCACCCAGGACCCCGCCTTCATCAACGACCTGCTCGAGTGCGGCGACATCGACCGCCTGAACATCGGGCCGATCAGCACCATGAAGATCAGCTGGGACCAGCCGCACGAAGGCAACATGTTCGAGTTCCTATATAAGCGCCGGTCGATCGACTGCGCGTGATCCGAACTCGCACCTGCCATGGGCTACTTGGTCAAAGCATCCTTCAATGCCGAACCCCGGGCTTATGCCCTGGAGGGCATCAAGACGGATGTGGAGGCCAAGTTGCTGCCTGCCACGGCGCTGGTCCGGCATGAGAAGCAGGGCTTTTGGTACTCCGTCGATCAATTGCTCGGCAAAGAGCCAGTCCCGTCCTTTCGCTACCGTTGCAAGCATTGCAAAACCTGGCTGATCGCCCGCAAGATTGACGTGGGTCTGCAGCTTCCCTGTGAGAAGTGTGGCAAGATGCCCAAGGTGCCAAACATTGAGCGGGAGGCCCGATTCATGATGGTCACAGGTGGTGTGTCTGCCGCCCTCGGCATCCTCGTGACAGTGTGTCATTATTACGCGCCCTTGCCGTCGGCCATAGCGGTGGGCAGCCGATTCAACCTAGGTTTCATCTTCCTGATTCTCGCTGGGCTTTTCCAGTTTTATCAAGGATGGAGCCGACCCTCACAGCTTCGTCTCAAGACACCCCAAGACAGCAAATAATGTCCCTCGCACCTGCCATGGGCTACTTGGTCAAATCATCCTTCAATGCCGAACCCCAGACGTACAGTCTGGAGCGCATTCAGAGTGATGTTTCGGCCGGGTCATTGCCTGCCACGGCTCTGGTCCGGCATGAGAAGCAGGACTTCTGGTATTCCGTCGGCGAGTTGATCGGTGAAGCTCCTGCAGCGGAGTTTCAATTTACCTGCCCTTGCTGCAAGGAGACGACCCACGCCCGCGAGATCGATGTGGGTCTTGATATGCCGTGTCAAAAATGCGCTGAACTGATTCGGGTGCCCGACATCCAGCCCGTGAAAGACCCTGCGCAGGACCAGCCGCTGCTGAAGCGAGGGGCCTTCCTGCTCACCTGGGGGGTCGTGCTTGCCATTGGCACCGAGTTTCTCGCGCTAATCGGGCACGCCATCATCGGCGGTCTCATCGTCGAAACCGTCGGAATTTGCATGATGATCAACGGCTACGGCAAACGCCAGCTTTACTACCGCAAGCATCCCCCAGCCGACGATCCGCCTCTCTTTTCTTGAGATCGCAGCACCTTCAGGCTCTAACCTCCGACTTTCCTCTGCTTCATGTCCCTCGCACCCTTCGACTACCAGCCTCGCACACGGCTCATCTACGGCAACGGCACGCTTGAGCGCGTGGGCGAGCTCGCCCAGGCTCTCGGCGGCACGCGGGCGCTGGTGGTGAGCGATCCCGGCATTGTGAAGGCAGGCTACGTCACCCGCGCTGTTTCGTTTCTCATTGCCGCAGGTTTGCAGGCACGCGTGTTTGGTGACGTGCGGGAGAATCCCAGCACGGAAGACGTGGACGCCTGCGTGTTCGTGGCGCGTGAGTTCAAGGCGGACATCATCATCGGCCTCGGCGGCGGCAGCAGCATGGACACCGCGAAGGGCTGCAACTTCATCCTCACCAACGGCGGCCGCATGCACGACTACTGGGGCGTGGGCAAGGCCACCCAGCCGATGCTGCCGCTCATCGCCATCCCCACCACCTCCGGCACCGGCAGCGAATGCCAGAGCTTCGCTCTCATCTCCGATGCCGAGACGCACGTGAAGATGGCCTGTGGCGATCCCAAAGCCGCCGCGAAGGTGGCCATCCTCGACTCCGAACTCACCGTGTCGCAACCGCACCGCGTGACCGTTTGCACCGGCATGGATGCGCTGACGCACGCCCTGGAAACCGCCGTCACCAACAAGCGCAATGCGTTTTCATCCCTCTACTCGCGTGAGGGCTTCCGCCTCTGCCACAGCGGCTTCAGCCGTGTGCTGCGCGATCCGCAGGACCTGGAAGCACGCGGCATGATGCAGCTTGGTGCAGCGTATGCAGGCATCGCCATTGAGAACAGCATGCTCGGCGCCGCGCACTCCTGCGCCAATCCGCTCACCGCCAAGTTCAACGTCGTGCATGGCGAAGCCGTGGGCGTGATGATGCCGCACGTCATCCGCTTCAACTCCCGCGACCCCGAGATCGCCGCCATCTACAAAAGCTACTTCGACGGCGACCTCGCCGACCGCGTGACCGAACTCCTCTGGGAAGCCCGCATGCCACGCAACATCGCCGACTACGGCGTGAAGGAAGAGCACCTCCAAGACCTCGCCGAAATGGCCGCCAAGCAGTGGACCGCGCAGTTCAATCCGCGACTTCCCAGCGTGGAAGACTTCGTAGCGATGTATCGCGCCGCGCTGTGAAGAAAGCACTCCAGAGGTTCGCTTCGCGGCTTCGCAGCAGCGCGTTCTGGAAAGCTCCGCCGCACCCAGAATCCAGAGCAAGCTAAAGCTCATAGCGACACTGCCAAGCAGCCCCGCCGCACCCAGCGCAGATTTGGAGTGC
>DLGZ01000068.1:5213-5417 GCA_002482965.1 Verrucomicrobiaceae bacterium UBA7681
AGCTACCGCTTTCGAGCGTCTCTTGGCAGTCGCGAACTGACCGGCTCACGAAGAGCCCACCGCTCCCGCTCCCGGACATTTCACGGCACGCGCAAACCACCCAGCCCGCGAAAGCGGTAGCTGCGTTCGTTCCTCACTTCGCGACCGCAGTCCATATCAGAAGGGTCGGCACCCAGCGCAGATTTGGAGTGCGGTCGCGCAGAT
>DLGZ01000066.1:0-10992 GCA_002482965.1 Verrucomicrobiaceae bacterium UBA7681
ACCCCCGTGCAGCAGCGCCTCCTCGGCCCCATGCCCGCCCCCGGCACCGATCCCAAAACCGCCGCCCGCGCCACCGCACGCACCCTCGCCCGCAGCGCCTACCGCCGCCCCGCCACCGAGCACGAGCTCGATGTCCTCATGCAAGTCTTCGACCTCGCCACCCGCAGCCAGCGCACCTATCCCGAAGCCCTGCTCCTCATGCTCAAGGCCCTCCTCGTCTCCCCCCAGTTCCTCTACATCACCCCCGCCACCGAAGCCCCCGCCGGCAGCGAAATCGTCGCGCTCGACGACTGGATGCTCGCCTCCCGCCTCTCCTACTTTCTCTGGGCCACCATGCCCGATGCCCAGCTCGCCACCCTCGCCGATCAGGGCAAACTCCGCGACCCCGCCGTCCTTCAGGCCCAAACCAAACGCCTCCTACAAGACCCCCGCTCCCGCGCCCTCTTCGACGGCTTCGGCGCCCAATGGCTCGGCCTCGCCGACCTCGCCGACAAAACCTTCGACACCACCCTCTTTCCCCAGATGACCCCCGCGCTCCGTCAGGCCATGTACGACGAAGCCCGCCTCTTCTTCGACAGCATCGTCCGCGAAAACCGCCCCGTCACCACCTTCATCACCGCCGACTATACCTACCTCAACGAATCCCTCGCCGCCCTCTATGCTCTTGGCCCAAAAAGTCCCGCCAAAGCAAAGAGCCCCACAGATCCAAAAAGCCCCGCCACCAGCCCATCCTCCAACTCTTCCTCCCCCGGTTCCCCCACCACCAATACCTCAGCAACTAACTCAACTAATAGCTCACCAGCTAACTCAGCAGTTACTAACTCAATCAATAGCTCAGCAGTTACGAATACCTCAGTAACTCAAACTCCAGCCACCCCTCCGTCTCCCCATTCCCTTGCCAAAAACACCCCTACCGCAAGCTCACCAGCCTCACCCATCGCAGTCGCACCCGCACGCCTGCCCGTAATCCTCTCCAGCATCGTCCTGCCACTGACCACCTCCGTCCCTGACGCCACCCCTGCGGCCATCACCGGCTCCAAACTTCGCCGCGTCACACTCACCGATCCCAATCGCGGCGGCATCCTCGGCATGCCCGGCATCCTCGCCACTACCTCCTTCCCCAACCGCACCAGCCCCGTCAAGCGCGGCGTCTGGGTGCTCGAGCAGATCCTCGGCCAGCACGTCCCGCCCGCACCGCCCAACGTCCCCACGCTTGAAAAGCAGGACAAAAAGAAAATCGCGAATCTGACCCTCCGCCAGCGCACCGAGCTCCACCGCACCAACGTCGTCTGCGCCAACTGCCACAAGATCCTCGACCCCATCGGCTTCGGCCTAGAGAACTTCGACGCCATCGGCCGCTGGCGCACCCAGGAAGACACCGGCGGCCCCATCGACGCCGCCGGCGAGCTCCCCGGCGGCAAGCACTTCAGCACCCCCGCCGAGTTGAAAGCCATCATCGCCGCCCGCAAAAACGACCTCTCCCGCAACCTCACTGAAAAGCTCCTCGCCTACGCCCTCTGCCGCCAGCTCGAAGGCTACGACGAAATCGTCATCGATCAGCTCATGACCGGCATCGCCAAAGACAACCACCGCATGCAATCCCTCATCACCGCCGTCGTCACCAGCTACCCTTTCTTAAACCGCCGCATCGTCGAAACCCTCAGCGCTCCCGCTGCCAAAAAGTAGCCAAGTTGCGCCGCAACTGGGATCGCGCTCCTTTTGGAATGCGGTCGCGGAGTGAGGTACAGCCAGTCCTAAGTAGCTTTAGCGGAGAAGGAAACGCAGCTGCCTGCTTTCGTTGGCCAGTTGTCTTCCGAATACCAGAAAATACCCGAAAGAGGCACACCCCTGCATCCGCTTGGCCCCTCGTCATTCAATCTGTTAAAATTTGGACACTGCGCCTATTGACCGTGGGTAGCTGCGCAATCACCGCGTCGATCAAAGCGCTGGTCTTCATCTTAATGAATCTGCCAAAATTCCCGTGGGCGATGAAAAAAGAATGATTCATCTCGAATACACTCAGCCGTCCTCCGTCTGAAGAGAACGCCGCAAGAAAGCGGCAACAAATCAAAAAAAACCAAACCACCACTCCTCATGAAAAAGCTCATCACCCTCCTCGCTGTCACCGCCAGTCTTGCTGTCTTTGCTCCTGCCAGTTCGCAGGCGTATGACGGCCACAGCTCCAGCCGCAGCTTCGCGAACCGCTGTGGCTCCTGCGGTACCTCCGTGTATCGCGAACGCGTCGTCACCGGCCGCGACTGCCATGGTCATCCCATCTTTGGCTATCGCACCGTCAGCCATAACTGCCGCCCAAGTTATTCTGGCCATCACCATGGTCATGGACGCAACGCCGGCCCCTCCCGCCCATCGGGCTTTCACTTCAATTTAGGCGGTCTGTTCGGTCGCCGCTAATCCCGAACAAGTTCACGGCCTGCCGGAGATCACACGATCTCCGGCAGGCTTTTTTGTTTGATGGGGGGAAGGGTGCGGGCGGTCATGACTTGGGTAAAAGGGGACAGTGTGTAAAAAAAGCAGCCTGATCGAATCGCGGCAATCATCACATGAGTTCAGGATTCGAATTTTTCGGTGAAACTCCCGGATAAAAATCACTGACACGGCGGCAATCCCGAACCTGAGATGCCTTTAACATCCACTAAGTCATCCCTTCAATCGCAACCCCTTTCAAAGGCTGACCTCCGCACCGCGCCAATCACTTCCCAGTATGTGAGCGGCAAAAAGGTCTTCCATCTCCATGTCAGCCCGCTATAAATAACGCCACAACCACTGCCTATGAACACTCGAACTCTCACCACTCTGGTCGTCCTCGGCTTCTCAGTCATCGCCAGCTTCTCATCAAGCCTCGCCGCAGAACCCGCGCAGATAGGCATGCTCAGAAAAGCATGGGATCAGGCCCGGGACCGTGCCGCACAGCCCATCGATGAAAGCTACCTGCGTGAGTTGCAGAAGCTTCTCGACACCCTCACCAAGGGCGGTCAGCTCGAAGACGCCATCGCCGTCAAAAACGAAAGCGAGAGCATCGTTGCGGATGCAAACGCCGCCGCCTCAGCAAGAGCCGTGTCTGCCAAACAACCCGCCAAGCTCGAATCACTCCGCAAGACCTGGGTGCAGTCACGCGACAAAGCCGTTCAGCCAAGTGACGCTGTCTATATCCGCGAACTGCAGAAACTTCAGGACACCTACGCCAAGGCCGGAAAGCTCGAAGACGCCCTCGCCGCCAAAAACGAACTCGAAAAAGTCGACGGGAATCCCGAGACAAGCTCCCGGCAGTCCAAATCCTTTGTCGGTAAAAAATGGGCCACCACCAGCGGAAGTAAGTTCACCTTCAAGGCAGATGGCACAGGCACCCAAGCCAACGCCGCCGGCAAAGAATGGCCCCTCAAGTGGACCTTCGGGGAGGATGACATGCTCACAGTCGATGCATGGGCAGACGATAAACCGACGACCCTTTACTTTCGCTTCCCCAAGAGCCGCGAAGGCATTTTCGGCTCATCCACCGATAAGCTCGACAAGCAGTTGGCCGTGAAGTGACTCGCCAATGCGGTGAGCAACAACTTCAACATCCACAGTCAAGTGCGTGGCCGCAACTTCCGCACCTCACGTGGTGAGCATCTCAGCGGCATAAGAATTTCGCGCCGCAGGAGTTCACGCCAGATCATTCACCAGCACCACGCGGTAGCGCGCCTTGCCGGAGCGGAGATGATCGAGCGCATCGTTCGCGCGGGACATGGGGAAGGTCTCCGTGGTCGGCGCGATGCCGTGGCGCGCGCAGAAGGCGAGCATCGTGTCCGTGGTGGAGGGGCTGCCAAGCGGCGAGGCGGAGAGTGACTTCTGACCGCCGATCATCGGGAAGGCGGCCAAGGCAATCGGCTCGGGCACGGCGCCCACGGTGTGCAGTCGGCCCTTCGGCTTCAGCGCGGCGATGTAGGTGTTCCAGTCGAGGTTCGCATTGGCCGTGTTGAGGATGAAGTCGAAGTTGTTCGCGGCCTTCTTGAGTTCATCGGCATTGCGTGAGTTCAGCGTTTGGTGCGCGCCCAGCTTCAGCGCTTCCTCACGCTTGGAGTCGCTGGTGGTGAAAGCCGTGACTTCGCAGCCCCACGCGCGCAGAAATTTCAGCGCCATGTGGCCCAGGCCGCCAATGCCGATGACGGCCACGCTGTCCGTGGGCTTCACACCAAATTGCACGATGGGATTGAAGACCGTAATGCCGCCGCAGAGCAGCGGGCCGGACGTCGTGGCATCCAGCGCCTGCGGGATCGGGCTCACCCACTGCCAGTTGGCGCGCACGCGTGTGGCAAAGGAGCCGTGGCGGCCGACGATGGTGGCTTCGGCCTTGAGGCAAAGATTCTGATTTCCCGAGAGGCATTGATCACATTCACCGCAGCTTCCCGAATACCAGCCGAGGCCCACGCGGTCGCCAATCTTCACACGCTTGGTGTGCTCCCCCAGCGCGACCACGGTGCCGATGGCCTCATGGCCGGGCACGAAAGGATAACTCGAAAAGCCCCAGTCATTGTCCAGCATGGAAAGGTCACTGTGGCAGATCCCGCAGCTCTCCACAGCGATCTCCACCTCCTCAGCCCCCAGCTCGCCAAGGGTGAATTCAAAAGGCTGCAGGGCTTGTTTCGCGCCGAATGCGGCTAGGGCTTTGATGGTAGTGGACATGGGAGTGGGTCAGGCTTGGAGTGACCTGGAGTACGATTGTTTTGAATGGGCAGAGGCAGTCGATTGAACGGCCAGGCAAAGCTCAATACGACGCAGGCTTGGACGCTGGCTAAAAAATCATGGAATTCGATCGTCGTTTTTTTGCCGTGCTCGATTCGCCATCGCATCAAGGTCGGATTCTTCCCCCCGCTTCACACTGCTAGAAACCACCCCATCACGCTGTATCTTATTCAAGCCCCCAAGGCTCCCTCTTCCCCCATGACCCGCAGCCCCCTCATCGACCGCCGCAGCTGCCTGCGCGGCCTCGGCGCCACCCTCGCGCTTCCCTTGCTCGAAGTCATGGGCTGGGCCGACACCGCCAAGAAAGGCACCGCAGCAGCCGTCGCCACCCTCGCGCGCCCCCCCGTCCGCCTCGGCTTCATGTACATGCCCCACGGCGTCATCATGGATCAGTTCTGGCCCGCCACCCCCGAGAGCTACCTCACCACCCCACCGCCCGCGCTTGAGTCCCTGCGCGGCGTCCTTGACCAGTGCCTCCTCATGAAAGGCATCGGCGGCATCCCCATCGCCCCCTTCAATGGCGCACCCCATGCGCTCGAGCTCTCCACCTGGCTCACCGCCCAGCTCCCCGACTCACGCCAGCGCAACCGCATCAACATCGCCATCTCCGCCGATCAGATCGCCGCGAACTACATCGGCGCGCTCACCGCCCTCCCGTCGCTCGAACTCGCCACCATGCCGCAGACGCACAAAGAAAATCAGGAAGGGCTCAACGAAGGCTACTACTCCCACTGCAGCTTCCGCACCCCCACCCAGGCCGTCCCCGCCGAGATCAATCCCCGCAGCGTCCTCAATCGCCTCTTCAATCAAAGCAACCCCGCAGGCCAGAGCGCCGCATCCACCGCCTCCACCGCCCAGGCCCAGGCGCTTGATCGCTCCATGCTCGACCTCGTCATCACCGGAGCCAAAGACCTCCGCAAGCAGCTCCCGCAGGACGACCAGCACAAGCTCGATGAATACCTCGACAGCGTCCGCGCCGTCGAGCGCCGCATCGCCGCCATCGAGTATCGCCAGAAAGAAGCCGCCCTCGAAAAATCCGGCCTCGCCCCCAGCCGCCACCGCGACACCGACACCCCGCCCATCGAAATCAAGATCCCCGTCGGCGACAAGCGCAGCGAATACATGCAGGTCATGTGCGACCTCAACGTCCTCGCCTTCCAGACCGACACCACCCGCGTCTCCACCTACATCGGCTCCACCCCCAATGGCGTCTCCTATCCCGAACTCGGTTTCAAAGACGAGCACCACTCGCAAACTCACCACAACAACCAGCCCGACAAAGTCGGCAAAGTCGCCGCCATCACCGCCTTCAACATCGCCCAGTTTGCCTACATGATCAAAAGGATGCACAGCATCCGCGAAGCCGACGGCACCCTCCTCGACAACTGCCTCATGCTCTGGGGCTCCGGCCTCGAAGACGGAAATAAGCACTCCCGCGAAAACCTCCCCTTCATCCTCGCCGGAAAAGCCGGCGGCACCGTCAAAACCGGCCGCTACTTAGACACCACCAAAGGCAATCAAGGCGACCTCCTCACCACCATGCTCTCCTGCGCCGGCGTCCCCTTGGATCGCCCCATCGGTATCGCCACCAAGCAGATCACTGAGATGAAGGCGTAGGTGAAGGGGATGCGCAGCCTCGTCCTCGATCAAAAGCTCCACAAGCACGCAAGCCCCGTCGTAAGAGCGGGGCATCATGTTCAGTGGCTCGACTCTTCGTATTGTAGTGTCGGCTTTAGCCGGTCTGGTTTAGATTCCGGAATTCACATCATTCAAACTTGGGACATGATTTACCTCAGAACTTGAATCGATGCAGAAGGTAACAGCTTCATGCATTGCAAAGTTTATGGATCAAGACACCTTGATGGTTCGATGAATTTTTACCAGTATAGGCGTTCCGATAATCTTAATTTTTCAATGCTTCGGCATGGTGAGATTTATTTTGCTTCGGCCTCTGAGTTAAATGATGCGAATGAGTGCAGGCCTCATTTGATTTTTCGCGGCAGCATGGAGCTTTGGCAGCGCCTCGCGGACTACATTCTGTTTCATGCCTGCGCCGAACTGCATTCTAATCATGCTGCTGGAATGGCGATTTATTCTTCACGCCGCCATTGGGGTGATGTCCTTGGTAAAATTTTGAGATCCAAAGTGAAAAATAAAGACGTTGGTGTGGCCGAGTTTGCAGGCATCTTCTCCGAAGCATTGCGTCAAATTGCGAAGGGGGAATTCTCTGAAAGAGACATTGCGTCTTTAGACAATCTGGCTGCATCGCTGATCAGTAAATTGCCTCAGCAGCTACGCGAAGAACGTTACATTGCCTCCTTTTCAAGGAATGCAACAGATCCCACTATGTGGGGCCATTATGCTGGTATTGAGAAGGGATATTTGATCGTTTATGAGACTGAAAATAATACCGTCATGGTTCATTCTCCTCTCAATACCTTGACAGGTTCAAGGACAGAGGAATTTGGCCGAATAACTATTGGTAGTTATAAGGAAGAAGTTCTTGAACTGGAGCCGGTGAAGTATCGCATGGTGCTACCAAAGGTAAATGCATTCCATGGTTTAATCCCACGGTTTTTGTATTCTGAAGAAGAGGATCATTACGATGTGCCTGCAATCATCGCGGGAGATGCACCTTCAAAGCATCAAGACATGATTGGTCTCATCAAATATTCAAGTTGGCGATACGAGCGTGAAATCAGGGCGTTTTTCCCTACTCACTCAACGCTTCCTCCCGATTTGAGGTCACTTGCTGTAGATGCAAGACACATAAAGGGACTGGTTTTTGGCCCAAACATGTCAGATTCAGACAAGGGACGCGCAATCCTTTGTTGCTACTTGTTTAGAGAAGAATGTTCTAAACTAGGAAGAAATCGGCCGGAAAATATTTCATTTTTCCAAGCCAAGCATAATGCCGAGCGATTTAGGCTGGGAATCACCCCGGTTGGGGTTTTGAGCGACCACTTTCATCACTCCTTGCCTTTTACACCTATCAGAAAATGTGATCCCTCAGTTGTCGAACGACTGACAGAAATTGCCAGATCAATCGAGTTCGGAAAATAAGATTCATCATGAGTCCGCTGTTTCAAAAAACTTTGGAGAGCAAGAGCGCCCGCCGCCAACGGCTCATGGCGCTCCCTTACCCGGAGAAAGTGCGCATCGTCGAGCAGATGCGCGCCGCAGCCCGCGAGATCCGGCAGGCGGAAAACAGCACACTCATTTTGCGCGAAGAACCACCTCCTTATGGGGGCGGCAAGGCCTGAATCTCCGGCCCTCCCGAAGGCCAACGGCCTTCCGTTACTAAGCCCAGGGTTCGCAGAACCCTGGGTCACCACACCACCCGCCCCGCTCTCAAGCGCCAACACCAACGGTGTTGCGTCCATCTCTTAAACGGATTCATTTTCGGACACCGCTCTATCTCCTCTTTCGAAGCCGCTGGAGAGCATCCAAGGCTTGTGTGAATGAAGGCGCGAAGTTCTCACTCATCGGACCCGAATCACGGATGGAATAGGCAAGTGCTTTAATCTCCCGCTCAACATCTCCTTGCCTCTCCACCTGACTGGCCGCTTCCATCCGTTGAGCCAGCCTTTGAAGCCACTCGACACCGAAGCTCGGTGCGTCAGGAGAGGTCAGGCAGAACTCACGAGCCTCATCGGCACCTTTGCGGAGAAGATCGGTGAATTGATTCACGGCTTGCAATGAGGTTCAATGGTTACCACTCACCCCGCCGCCTTCTCCGCCTCCACATAAATGCTGTTCTCCGGCCGGTTATCGATCCGTTCCAAGTCCGCGCATTTCCCTTCGCGATACTTGCACGCACGCGCGTTCACAAAGCCATGCTTCTCCAGCAGCTTGCACAGCGACGTCTCCGTGTACATCCACTGGTGCCGGTTCTTCACTCCCGTGCCATCGTATTCCAGAATGCCCAGCAGCATCGCCGTCGGGTCCTCTGGATCATAGAGCTTCACGTAGTGGTCCAGGCTCGGGATCACAAACCGCACCACCCCGCCCGGAGCCAGCACACGCAGGATCTCGCTCAGCAGCAGCGGCACATCCCACACAAAAATGTGCTCAAACATGTGCGAGCTGAAAACACACGCGCAGCTGTTGTCCGCCAGCCGAAAGCGCTTCGTCACATTCAGGTAGTGCAGCTTTTTAAACACACCCTGCTCATGCTCCTCCAGCCGCGCCTGCGTGATCCGCCCCACCTTCCTCAGCAGTTGCGGCAGCCCCGGAACCATCGTCACCCAGATATGCGGCGTGATGTCCGTGTTGTACCACCCCTCCTGCGGACAATTGAAAGCCCCGAGATGAAGTTTGAGCAAAGGTGAAGTCATGTGAGGAAAGCTAGGCCTCCCCATCCGCCCCGTCAACGCTCACGCAGATCCATTGTTCCACATCGAGCATCGAGCATCGAGCATCCAGCATCCAGCATCCACCTTCAAACCCTCTGCACAATAATGAACACATGCTTCTCCGGATGCTGATCATACTCCAGGTGCCGGCATACGCAGCCCGCCGCCGCCAAAGTCTGCAGCGTCAGTGAAACCCCCAGCGTGCTGTAATTCACTGGCACCCCCATGCTCGCATCCACCCGCTCCTCCGGCGCATCCAGTCCGCCGAAGGTAAAGATGAAAATCCCGCCCGGCGCCAGCGCCCCGCACAGCTTCGTCAGCACCTCCGCGTTCCGCGCCAGCGGCAGATGCCACAGGCAGTCCCACGCCGAAATAAAATCATAGAGCCCCTCCGGCTCCCACACGCACACATCCGCATGGTGAAACGTGAGGTGCGGCAGCCGCTCACGCGCCAGCTCGATCATCCGTGCCGACACATCCAGCCCCTCCACCGCATAGCCCCGCAGCTCCAGAAGCCGGAGAAAGCGCCCATGGCACCCGCACCCCACATCCAGCGCCTTGCCACCCGGATGCGCAGCAAACCTCAGCGCCAGCTCATGCTGTGAAATACCATTCATCTCCAGATGCGGCTCCAGCCACCGCTCCGCGATCTCATCATAACTCCGGCCAAGGTCCTCAGGCTGCATGAGCGGCGAATAACGCCAGTCGCGGTCATGATCAAGAGCAGGTTAATGTACGCTCTTCCACCTTCTTCCTCCTCATCGTTCCCCTTGCATCCCCGTCGCCCCGCCTAGCTTTCCCATCGGCCCCATCGCACGCTCGACCAACCACACCGCACCGCACCGCACCGCACCGCACCGCACCGCACCGCACCGCACCGCCATGAAAACCGCCAACATCGCCGCTCTGCTCGTCCTCACCCTCGCCAGCCTCAGCCGCGCAGAGCCCAAGGCCGCTCCCAAAGTCCCCGCATTCCCCAGCGCGGACGACTACACCGCCCTGCGCATGGCCTTCGCCGCGAAGCCCGACTTCAGCCCCTTCTGGAACATGGACACCGAGCGCTCGGCCATCTTTACCGCCATCAGAAGCAAAGACTTCCCCAAGGCCATCGCACTCGCCAAGCCCTGGCTCGAAAAAGTCCCCGTCGATGCCGAAGTCCACTACCTCTGTGGCCATTTTCTCAAGAAAACCGGAGACATCCCCGGCAGCATGTACCACTTCCACTGCTTCTACGGCCTCATGCGCTCCATCACCTCCACCGGCGATGGCAAGTCTGTGAAGACCGCCTGGAAAGTCATCTCCGTTTCCGAAGAGTACGCCCTGCTCAACGAGATTGACGCCGAACTCATCGACCAATCCCTCGTGGACAACTGCGACAAGATGCACGTCAAGCTCCCCAACGGCACCGAGACCGACTTCTACTTCGACGTCTCCATCTCCCTCGCCGCCACCGCCCGCCAGTTCGCTCCTGACAAGAAATAAGCGGGGAAAGCTCAGACTCAAACCGCCATAAGACGACATTCAGGAATCTCTGAGTGGCCTTTATCAGCGTCACTTCAGCGGTTAATAATCTCTGTTCTTGTTCCGATGTTCACAGTGCAATCTTGGGCGTTCACAGTTCCTGCCCCAATACTCTACAACCGCACCGCAGCACTCGCCCGGTTCATCGGCCTTGGCATCTGCCTCTTCAGCATCTGGCTCACCGCCTGTAGCGCCGCGGGCATTTTGTTTCTCGCATCGCACGCACCCTGGTGGTTCTCCATCGCTGCCTTCGCCCTCCTTGGACTGACCGCCTGGTCCATCGATTCCGCTGGCGAATGGCTCTGGTCCTATGAGGAAGGCTGGTTCCGCCTGCAGCGCTTCCTCCGCCTCATCCAGCTCACCTTCATCCTCG
>DLGZ01000066.1:11029-26615 GCA_002482965.1 Verrucomicrobiaceae bacterium UBA7681
CCTCGTTTTTGCATTTCACCTCCACTGAGCCCGCATCTCCGCGCGCTCCATGCATCTCGAATTCTCTGCCCACATCCCACACGTAGAACTCCAGCTCCACATTCCCATCCCCCTGCAGATACGCGCAGACCTTCTCCAGTTTTACATCGATGCCTTTCAGCCTCCTTACAGCGCACTGATCTGGGACTCCTTCACCGACTGTCTCAGCGATCTCTCCTGGCTCAGCATCAAAAGCATCGTCATCACCCACTCAGCCATCCCCGCACTCATCACCACTTTGGAGCAGGCACACTACCTCGACGGTCTCAATGAAGTCGTGCAGAGGCACGCACACTGTGGCATGCATCAGTTCCGCTTCTGCTTCCCACCCGAGACCCGCGCAGGAGTGACCGCGCTCATCGACTCCTGCCATTCTCGCTAAATCAATCCCGCCTCCTCTCCACCGCATGACCTCTACCGCACCGCACTCGAGTCGCATCACATGGCATCTCGCGCCCGCCCTGCGCCTGCTGGCCTTCGTGACCGGCCTGCTGCTCATCTCCTGCGGCCCCTCATCCAAAAACGCAGACGCGCAGGACTTCATCCATCTGCCCGCCCCGCATCATCGCGCCCTCGCAGAGAATCCCCGCCGCATCCTCCTTGGCATGCGCTCCGTCGGCGAAGACTGGGTCTGCTTCCGCAGCACAGCCATCGCCGGAGACGAGTGGATCATCGACCGCGGCCACGACAAAGCCTCCGTCAAGCGCGTGCGCCGTGACGAAGCCGGAAAGCCCACCACCGAGACCGATGTTTATCTCAGCAGCCACCGCTACACCGATGCTGAAGGCAATGAAGGAGACGAAGAACTCCGCGTCACCTGTGACTGGACCACCGGCACCCTCGACCTCGCCTACCTCGGCAGCGACCCCGCCGTGAAAAAATCCATCGCCAATCTCCCGCCCTTCGCCCCGCCGCATCGTCAGCAGTACGTGGACCTTGTCGCCGAGATCGATAAAAACTGGGCACACATGAAATAAGCCAGCCAGCGTGGCATGCAGACAACTCACTCGAGTTCTTCCATGCTAAGAGGCACGGTCGTTCATTTTCCCAATCAAGCGCGAGACCATGCAGTTCGCCCACGCCGTTTTCACTTTCCTTCGATAAACACAAATCCGCTCAGCGGACGCGTACACTCCGGCCATTCGGAAACCTCAGCGCTCTCATCTATCAAAAGCGTCGGCACGTTATCCGGCGGATTCCTCACCATCTTTCTGTCCTTGAGCAGATCATTCACCAGCTTCATCGCCAGGCCCTCAGCCTCCGCCACAGTTTCAGCCTCGGGATACGCATGGATGTAAAACTCCCTCCGGCTCGCGAATTTGTCCTCAAGATCCTGAATCAGGAAGTTTTGACCATGAACGATGACAGCAAATTTTTTCATGAAGAGATCAGCACATACAAAGCGTAGCAGGCAGGGTGGCGCATAGCCACAACTAGTTCAAGGCCGCTTGCAGGCTTCTTGGACAAGCACGATTTTGCCCCACCTCAATGCGCATGCCCATGCACCAGCCCCTGCCATCCCGCCCAGGCCATGTAGCCTGCCAGCACCGTCAGCAGCACGCATGACACATACGGCGCCTTGCGCATCCAGTCGCCAAAGCCGCTGAAGCGTTTCTCCGCACGCTGCACGCTCCATGCCGCCGCAGCGCCCACCGTCACCATCGTCAGCGCCAGTCCAAAGCTGAACGCCCCCACGATCGCAAACCCCAGCGCCACCTTTTTCAGCTGCAGGCACACCAGCAAAATCGTAAACGCCGCAGGGCAGGGCATCAGCCCGCCCGTGATCCCAAACGTCACGATTTGAGCCGTCGTCACGTTCTTGCTGCCAAAGCGTTTCGCGATGTCCTCCGCATGCGCACGCTCATGCGCATCCTGGTACACATCACCCTCCGGTCGTACCTCCTCCGCCATCACCGGCGCGTGGCTGTGCCTTTGCTCATGCCCGTGTGCCGCCTCCGCGAACTTCAGCCGGTACGTATGCGCATGGTCAGCATGGCCCAGCGTCAGCGTCGCCATGAATTCATGCGGCTCTGGCAGCATCGCCGTCGCCTCCCAGAAGCCCGCCCCCGGCTCAAACTTAAACACCTGCGTGCTCCCATCCAGCCGCGCCGTCTCCAGTGAAAGTGAGTTGCCCTTCGGCAGCGGCACCGCAGTACCACTCGCCGTGCAGGGATGAATCCGAAAGCGCGGCGGCACCCCGTCCTCATGCACCGCGATCTCTAGCCACCCGTGCCCAGTGTCCAGCAGCATCCCCCCATGCACCCCATGCGTGCGCTTACCAGCCGCCCGCACACTCCGCACCTTCAGTCTCACCGGCATCACCACCTCATGCTCAAACGCGTGCGCATCATCCGCAGCAGGCTCATGTAAATGTTCACCACCATGCCCATGCCCATGTGAATGCGCATGCGCCTCAGCCTCCGCCACCTCACGTCGCGTCCTCACAAACATCCACACCGCCAGCGCCAGGATCAGCACCGCAGAGCCAAGTTGCAGGTACGGCTCCACCGTCTCCGCATTCCACTCCCCGCCGTAGTGCAGTGCCGCCGCCGCCAGCACCCAGATCAGAAGCGAGTGCGACAGCGCCGCCGAAAGCCCCAGCAGCACCGCCTGCCACACCGTCCCGCGGATCGCGATGATAAACGCCGCCATCATCGTTTTCGAGTGCCCCGGCTCCAGCCCATGCAGAGCCCCCAGCAAAATCGCCACAGGTACATACAGCCACGCATGGCCGCTGCTCAGGTATTCGGAGAAGGAACTCATAGCAGCAACAAAGTAGGAGGGAAGGGGACCACCGCAAGCTGGTGCCACCCCGCCACTCTGCACCCACTTCACCCGCCTGCCGTCCTCTTTCTCACATTCCCTTTTCGAGATCACCGCCCCTCTGCATCTCCAGTCCCATTCCACCATGTGCTATGTCCAGACATGGATGAACTAAGCATGTTGGAAAGGAAAATGGCAAATGAGCCAGAGTCCTGACGCGAGGCTCAGTCCATTCCACGATGCTCCGGTCACATCAGCGGCTCTTCATCCTTCATAATTCACCTTGCATTCCGCCACGTCATTTTAGGCGCACTTTATCGCCGCCCATACCCCTTGCTTATCACCTCCACACCATGCCTGTTGCCCCCATGCAGTGATGGGACCCGCCCGCGCATGAAATCCGCGCAGGCCTGGCTGGAGATCTGCCGCCCCCTCTCACCGCGAGGCCCCAAACCCTCGTGCCCCGCTCTTTCACAACCCCACCGCCCCCAGACACGACCGCCCCCAACCAGAACATGACCACCACCGACACCCTCCTTGCAGACCTCGCCCAGCTCAGCGACATCGACCTCACCAAACGCCGCCTCGAGCCCAAGAGCGCACGCTGCATCGAGCTCAATCTGGAGGCCACCGGCGTCCGCACCCGCATCCCCGCCTCCGTCCTGCTTCATTACGACACTCGCATCTCCCGTGGCAAACGCGGCGCCGCACGCATGCGCAACAACACCTGCGGCGGCTGCAATCTCGCCCTCCCCAGCGGGCAGCTTGCCGACATGCGCCATGAAGACGCCGCCCTCGTCCTCTGCTGCAACTGCAGCATCTACCTCCTCCCCGCACTCCTGCTGCCCGACGCTGAAGCCGTCCCTGAGGCCGCCCCCGCGCCCAAGAAAGTCGCCGTGAAAAAGCCACGCAAGGTCAAAGCCAAAGTCGTCGAACCCGAAGCTGTGGAAGCCGAAGCCAAAGCCGAGGAAGAAGTCGATGCGCAGACCGAGACTCCCGCACAGGCAGACGAAGAAGCCGTGGCCGAAGCCGAGACCGAAGCCGAGACATCCCCTCTGGCAGAAGTCATCACCGAGCCCGAAACGTCCCCACAGGAATAGGCGCGAGCCCCTGACCGATCAAGATAGTAGAAAATACCAGCCCATGGATTCTTCCGTGGCTGGTATTTTTTGTCATCAGTTCGTAGCCTGTTGAAAAACTGCATCTACGCTCTTTCTGGAGTCTTTGAGTGCATCGGGACATTCCTGGCAGGAGAAGGATCATCTTGATCCCTCCACGCCCCCCTCGGCTAGAAAACTTTTTTCCAAAAACGCGTCCTCCCTGTCCTCCCCGGCCCGGTTTGTTTGTCGTGTCTTTGAACGGAACGCTGTCAGCGCCCGTGAAAAACAAACTCACTCGAACCCAAACACCCCACCCCAAGGACATGAAAACGAAACACACCACCGCCTCACACGCCGAATGGCTCGCCGCACGCAAAGCACTCCTCACCGAAGAAAAGCAGCTCACCCGCCAGATGGACGCCCTCAGCGCGAAGCGCCGCGCTCTCCCCTGGGTCAAGCTCAGCAAAGACTACCAGTTTGAAGCCCCCTGCGGCCGCGTCTCCCTCGCCGATCTCTTCGCCGGAAAAAGCCAGCTCGTCATCCAGCACTTCATGCTCGGGCCCGACTGGAAGGTTGGCTGCAAAAGCTGCTCCTACATGGCCGACCACACCGACGGCATGCTGCCCCACCTCGCCGCACGGGACACCACCATGCTCGCCGTCTCCCGCGCACCCCTCGTCGAAATTCAGGACTTCAAGCAGCGCATGGGCTGGCACTTCGGCTGGGTCTCCTCCCACGGCAGCGAGTTCAATCAAGACTTCCATGTCTCCTTCACCGAAGACGAAGTCGCCAGCGGCCAGGTCGACTACAATTTCACCCAGCGCTCCTTCGGCAGCACCGAGGCCCCCGGCATCAGCGTCTTCATCAAGGACGAAGATGGCACCATCTACCACACCTACTCAGTTTATGGCCGTGGCGTCGAGCTCATGATGGGCACCTACAGCATCCTCGATCTCACCCCCAAAGGCCGCGACGAAGACGGCCTTGAGTACACAATGGCCTGGGTCCGCCACCACGACAGCTACGAAGCCGAAACCAGCACCGCCCAATGCAGCTGCCAGCCCAAAGAGGAGGCGCTCGTCGCAGCATGAACACCTCCCCCTGCTGCCACCGGCCGCCGTCCGCTCCCGGCGGCGTGCCCCGGCGCAGCAGCCCGCTGCGCCGTCTCTGGGAGATGGCCGGCCTGCTGCTGCCCGGCACGCTGCTCGCTCTCATGCCCAAGTGCCCCATGTGCCTCGCCGCCTATGTCGCCCTCGGCACCGGCTGCACCCTCTCCTACACCTCCGCGCATCTCCTCATGCGCACACTCACCGCCCTCTGCATCTGCACGCTGGCATTCTGCCTGGTGCGACGCATCATCAAACACCTTCGCCACAGACATACCCTGCTGCCAAACCCTCGCACCATCCCATGAAAACCGAAGCCACCAATCAATACATGTTTCTCGTCCGCGGCCCCTGTCAGGACGCACACTCGCCCGGCGACGGGCGATCACCCGAAGAAATGCAGGTCCACATGACCGAAGTCTTCGCCTGGATCGACAAGCTCACCCAGCAGGGCATCTTCTCCGCCGCGCAGCCTCTGACCCATGAAAGCAAAGTCGTCTCCCGCGACACCAGCGTCACCGTCACCGACGGCGTCTACGCCGAGTCCAAGGAAGCCGTCGGCGGCTTCTTCATCGTCAACGTCGCCACCATGGACGAAGCCGTCAAAATCGCCTCCGAGAGCCCCATGCTCAAAAACGGTGGCCGCTTAGAAGTGCGCCAGATCGCCGAATTGAAGTCCTGTACGGGTGCATGAGCCAGCACGCCGCCAGCGCCGGTGAGGTGGCCGGTCACCTCTTTCGCCATGAAGGCGCCAAGGTGGTCGCCACCCTCACCGCGCATCTCGGCACCCATCGCCTCCAGCTTGCCGAAGACATGGTGCAGGAGGCCCTCCTCCGCGCCCTCCAGGTCTGGTCCTACCGTGGCGTCCCGGAAAATCCCGCCGCATGGCTCACGCAAGTCGCCAAAAATCTCGCCCTCAATGCCCTGCAGCGTGAGCAACGCTGGAACGACAAGCAGGACGGCATCGCCGCAGAGCACGCCCGCTGGCTCTCAGCCCCCACGGACACCATGACCCACGAGACCTTTGCGGACGACACCCTGCGCCTCATGTTCGTCTGCTTCCATCCCGACCTCTCCACCGACGCGCAGACCGCCCTCGCCCTCCGCACCCTCTGCGGCTTCAGCCCCGCCGAGATCGCCGCCGCCTTCCTCAGCAGCGAAGCCGCCATCGAAAAGCGCCTCGTCCGCGCCCGCCAGCGCGTCCGCGAGCTCGCGCTCCCCTTCGTCGTCCCAGATCCGCACGAGCTCACCCCACGCCTCAGCGGCGTCCTCCACACCCTCTACCTCCTCTTCAACGAAGGCTACAAAGCCTCCAGCGGCGACCGCCTCGTGCGCGAAGACCTCTGTCACGAAGCCATCCGCCTCGTCACCCAGCTCACCCGGCACACCGCCACGCAGGAGCCCCACGCCTTCGCCCTCCTCGCCCTCATGCAGCTCAATGCCGCACGCCTCAAATCCCGCACCGACGACGCCGGCCATCTCCTCCGCCTCCATGAGCAGGACCGCAGCGAATGGGACCAATCCCTCATCCGCCAGGGCATCGACTGCCTCCACCACGCCGCGCAAGGCGGCACCCTCAGCGTCTACCACATCGAGGCCAGCATCGCCGCCGTGCACTGCCTCGCCCCAGACCCCGCCGCCACCGACTGGCCCCGCATCCTCCATCTCTACGATCAGCTCCTCACCCTCACAAATTCACCCATCACCGCGATGAACCGCGCCGTCGCCGTCGCCCGCGTCCACGGCCCCCAGGCCGGGCTCGATGCCCTCGCCGCCATCCCCCATCGCGCCGTCCTTGAGATTTCCCATCTCTACCACGCCATGCGCGGCACCTTCGCCGCAGAGCTCGGCCACACCCCCGCCGCCCTCGCCCACTTCCGCCACGCCCAAACCCTCGCCCCCCTCCCCGCCGAACGCACCTTCATCACCCGTCGCATCGAAGAATGCAGACGGGCAGGGGAGTGACTGCGCCAGCCCACTAGAAGCTCAATGATCTCATCGCGCGACAAGGTTGCAGATCAGCGGGACACGCTCTCTACGCGCAGGATCAACACTTCAAAAATCAACAATCCTTGTTCATCAATCCTCAATCGCGCCAAGCCAAGGCCCCCTGAAGCAGATGAGATAGACGATTGTCGGACAATCGAAGCCTTGATTGTCGAAGTTTCAAAGCGCCGGTGCCTTTGCGCGATAAATTTCGCCACCCTCGACCTCAACCTCGGCATCAATCCCCACACCAGCACCGTCTCCGACTTCTCCGGCCGCCCCCACTACCCCGTCGACAACGACTTCCAGTCCATCAAAGAACTGGCGTAAGCGGTATGTAACCCTGCGAACAGCAGGCCATCTCAAAGCCACCATGCTCGCTCGCTGCGAGTTCATGCTTGCTTGTAAACGTAGGCGTGAAAGCGTGTCAGCGCGAAGACACAGCCGAAGAATATCTTGGCTTCGAGAACTGGAAAGCTAGCATCCAAGCCTTTTGATAATGTCCATGCCTCCCGTCTCCGCTTCATTCCCAGCGCTTCACCGGCCCCGCACCCATCACCCCCTTTTTTGAATCGAACCCCTCATGTCCTCAGTTCACGAAGTCGGCGCCCATGCCTCCCAGCATCAGCTGGAAAAATTACTCGCAGAGCGCCTCATCCCCGGCGCGGACCGCGCTGCCGTAGACGCACGCATCTGGAATCTCTTCGGTGAGACCTGGGCCGTCATGTTCACCGATCTCTCCGGCTTCTCGCGCCATGTCGCCGAATTCGGCATCGTCCACTTTTTGCAGGTCATCTATGAGGCGCAGCGCATCTTCACACCCTGCGTGGACAGCAACGACGGCATCCTCTTAAAAGTCGAAGGCGACAGCATGCTCATCATCTTCCGCACCGTCGCCAGCGCCCTTCAGTGCGCCGTGGACATGCAGCGCACCGCCAAAACCTACAACGCCGGCAAGCCCAAGGAAGAGCACATCCTGCAATGCATCGGCCTCGGCTACGGCCCCGTCCTCCGCATCGGCGACTCCGATGTCTTTGGCTCTGAAGTCAACGCCGCCAGCAAACTCGGCGAAGACACCGCCCAAGCCTGGGAAATCCTCGTCACCGCCTCCTTCCAAGCCGCCGCCGCAGACATCCCCGGCCTCCACTTCGAACCCATCGAATACATCCCACCCGGCGCCAACAGCGCAGCCCGGGTCCTCTACGATCTCTGATAAAGAGCAGGGGAAGCTTCACTCACATGAGTGGCCAGATCCGCCACCTACATACCAAAGGGCTGTGATCGAATGTCTCAGTCATGTGATGAAGACCATTTTATACCTTCATGTTCAATCCCTCGTCGGTCGCGCGTATGCGTCGTGGCACTTCATCCCATCTCTCCGCGTCCCCATGCTCTTCCGTACCTTCGCTGCGCTCCCGCTCTTCGCTGTACTCAGCCTCACCTTCCTCAACCTCACCGCCCCCGCCGCAGAGCCCACCTTCAGCTTCACCGTTCTCGAAATCCCCGACATCCAGCGCGGCGCAGGCCTCGCCATCGTCATGCGCACTCCTTCCGGCAAGACCTGGCTCTATGATACCGGCACCGCGCATCCCGAAAAACTCTCCTCCGACGGCTGGCTCGCCAACTTCAATGCCGGGCGCGATCTCATTGCCCAGCACCTCCAAAAAGAAGACATCACCAGCATCGACGGCATCTTCATCAGCCACGCTCACTACGACCACTTCGGTGGCCTCCTCTGGCTCAAGGACAACTTCCCCATCAAGCTCCTCATCGACTGCGGCTACATTTTCCACAGCGACGTCGAAGCCGACTACCTCGGCACCAACAAAGGCGAGCTCGACCACTACACCCGTGTCCGCGAAGAATTCCGCTCACGCGGCGCCTACCTCTGCGCCACCGCTGGCGAAACCCTCAAGCTCGACCCCGACTTGAAGATCGAAGTCATCGCCCCGCCCAAGACCTGGTTCACCGCCCCCCACATCACCACCCGCCCCAAGAACGACACACCCTCCCACTTCCTCGTCAACGCCAACTCCCTCATGCTCCGCATCCAGTTCGGCGACATCGTCTTCCTCCTCCCCGGCGACATCCAGACCGAAGACATCGAAGCCAGCCTCATGCCCTTCGTCGACAAATCAAAACTCAAATGCCACATTCTGGTAGCCCCGGGTCACGGCATCCATCCCATCCCCAAAGAATTCGGCGCAGCCACCCACCCCGAAGTCTCCATCGCCAGCGTCTTCCCACGCTACGCCAAAGGCATCCGCAGCACCAAAGACCTCCAGGCCCTCGGCACAAAAACCTACGTCACCGGCCTCCACGGCAACGTCCACATCACCACCAACGGCAAAACCTACCAAGTCACCACCGACCGCGACGACACCACAAAGCCACCCGCCTCCGTCACCAAACCCGCACCCGCTGCGGCAAAGTAAACGCCTTGCCGCAAACTGAGCACACTCTTTAATGTGCAAGAATCGCAGCATTAAGCGCTGCGGGCACAAAGCGTGACAGGAGCGCGGACCTCCGAGTCCGCAGCACTCCGCAAACACACGCGGTTCCGAATCCCCCCGCAGCCATTTGCTCTCTCGCCCCCGAAGCCCTCGTGCTTCCAAGGCTTCGCATGCTGCCACACCCGCTGCATGAAAGCGACCCGCTGCGGACTCGGAGGTCCGCGCTCCTGAAGCGTTTTCTTCAGCGGAGCCCCGTTCATTTAGCTGGAATAACCATTTCCGGAATTCTGTCCAAGAACTCATAACACGCCCTCGACAGATCACCCAGCTCTCCAATACTCACGCCACCACTCACCACCCGTGAAACTCCTCCTTCTCCTCGCCGCCCTGCTTCCCGCAGCCGCACTCGCGCTCGAAGAAGTAGACGCAGAAGCGAGCCACACCGAATTCACCTTCCGCGTGCGCAAGTCCACCGCCACCCTGCGGGTCATCACGGAGGGCCTGCCTTTCGCCAACCGCCTCGTCATCTCCTTTTCCGACCCCCACGTCCCGCAGCAGGTCATCCCGTGCGACGACGCATCTCACAGCATCGAGCTTCGCCCCGCAGATGAACACCCCGGCTTTGAGTCCGCCGATTACGATGGCAACGGCTTCAATGACTTCAGCTTTGAAGACGCCTCCGGAACCGCCGCCAATCACATCAGGCACTACTTTTTCTACACTCCCGCCAAACGCCGCTTCGTGCGCCGGAGCGACTTCGACGAGTCCGGCGTTTCGAACTACGACGCTGACACCGGCCTGTTCTCCGGCTACTGGCGCAGCGGCCCCAGTGCCATCAGCCAGTTCTACCGTTTCGAGCGTGGCCGTCTCAGCCTTGTGCGCCGGGTAGAGAAAGGCTACGCAGACTCTTTCCGCGACATCCTCCCGCACGCGCCGGACGACATCGAGTATCTCATCACCACACTATATCAGTCCAAAGGTCGCATGCGGCGGTTTTACACCAGCTACAGGTAGGAGAAAGCAGACAATGCCAGGCCGCAAAGGGCAGGGGACGAACCCGCCAAAATCCCCACCCTCAGGCATTGATCACCCGCATAGTTCTTGAGCCCTCACCCACCGCGCCCATATTCCCCCATGCGCAACGCCTTCACCAGCCGCACCGCCACCCGCGTGAAAAACGGCCGCGTGCAGCCCAAGAACCGCAACCGCCCCACCAGTCACCTCGGCCTGGTCATCGACCGCCAACCCCCCCCCGGCGCGGCTACCAGCACGTCGTCACCAAAGCCGACCTCTAGGCCTTCCTCGACATCATCCCCGACTGGGGCCGCTACTCAGAGCGGCTCGAGCGCATCGTCCTCGCCGCCCCCGGCAGCAATTGCGACGGCATGTATGAATTCTTCCACCGCGAAGAAAGCGGCGTCATCTACCTCCACGCCTGGGCCCAGGACCTCTGGGTCGAGATGATGCCCCACTACTTCCAGGCCCACCAGCACATCTACGACAAGCTCGGCGTCCGCTACGACATCGGCGCTGAATTCACCACCTGCTACTTCTCCCCGCCCAGGCCCGCGCCTACACCCTCCTCCACGTCTTCCTCCACGAACTCGGCCACCACGTCGACCGCATCCACCAGAAGCACCTCGGCGCCACCAAAGGCGAGGTCTGCGCCGAACACTTCGCCAACCGCCTCCTCGACACCCTCCTGCCGCTCTACACCCAAGTCTTCGGCCCCCCGCAGACCTCCGAGTAAGGCAGCCCCGCTCCTGCGGAACAGGGAAACCCTGCACCACCCCACTACACCCGCCTCACCGCTCACGCCCACCGCCGGTACGCCCAGATCAGGGCACCCGCCACCACCAGCGTCACCAGTCCCGTGAGAGCCTCGCGGCCTTTTCCATCCTTCCACCGCCACACGGCCCGCATGTCCAGCTCCCTCAGCCGCCTCCATTCGTCCGGCAGGTCGTAGCGCCGCCTGCGCCACAGCCACAGCACCACGCTGCCGGTGTACACGCACACATCGTCCAGTATCCATCTCAGCATCAGAGGTCCCAAGGTCGCCATACGTCAGACGCGCAGCCTATTCTGGACTCCGTCCGTCAGGCAATGCCAAAAGAGCGCCATACACCCCAGCGCCCGCAGACGCACAAGCCGCTCAACCCAACTCCACCACTCCCCGTTGAGCATTCAAAGTCCGGCATTCAATGTTCAATGTTGAGCGTTCAATGTTCAACGTTCCCTCTCCGCTGCCCTCACCACAGCATCGGCATCTTCCCAGCCTGCGGCGACCGAAAATCCAGCAGCTCCGCCAGCGACACCTTGCCCGCGCAGAAGTCCCAGCCCAGCCCCAGCGCGGAGATCTGACTCGGCGTGATGTTCACCCGCCGCAGATCCTCCGTGCGGTTCACATCAAAGCACCCTGCACGCACGTACGCCCCTGCATCCTCCGGGGAAAATCCCGCCTTCAGCCACTGCCTTGCTGCCACTTCCGTACCTTCGATTGCAGCGGCCATTTCAGCTAGATCACAGGAGCTTAGGTTCATGCCGCCCTCTATGCCACACTTCCAACAACTGTTCAAATAAACAGTTGTTTAAAATCACCTGCATCAGCAGACAGATTTCTCATAAATCAAAATGCAACAATCGGCGGCTCGATAACAACTAAAAAAACACCCGGCAGGAAAAATCCCACCGGGCGCTCTTCAAATTCACCGGCCTCAGGTCAGCAGACCCGGCCCCTCACATCCTCAGGGTGGCGGCGGTGGCGGCGGTGGCGGCGGTGGCGGCGGCGCACCACCCGCAGGCGATCCACCCGTATCCGTCGAGCCGGCGCTGTTTGTGCCGATGAAGCTCGAGCCCATGTTTGACGGGTCATCCTTGGGATGGCGATCCTTCAGCGGCTTGCTGCCACCGAAGTACACACGCACACCGCCCATCACCATGGCGAAGTTGTGGTCACCCACACCCGCGTCCGCGAAGACAGCCACACCATTCACCGGCGTTTGCCATTCCACATGCGCCAGGTAGAAGTTGTGGTTAAAGCGGTTCTGGTACTCCAGGCGCACCATCAGGTCATCCATCGGGTAGATCGCCGCATACACCCGCGCTGCTACAAAGTTCTGATTCGTCGCCAGCCCCGGAAACGTCGTCGCCACATGCGAGTCGTAGTTGTTCCACCCGACCACCGCACCCAGTGTCACCTGCTTAAAGTAGTACTCGCCTTCCATCCCCACGATCACGTCCGTGAACTTCTGGCTCGTCGTCCAGCTTGAGGCCAGACCAATCAGTCCCTCGCTCGGATCACGCGCAAAAAAGTGCGTGCCCACGCCATAGAAGTTGGTCGAAAAACCATGCTGATACAGAGCATCAAACTGCGCCCCTTAGCTGTGGCCCAGCGGCACCGAGAGCGAGCCCGCCACACCCCGTGTGGAGCTGCGATTGATCGCGCCATAGTTCGCGTCCATCTTGCCATTGATGGCGGACACCGCGGGTGCGGAGGCAGCAGCCACGATGCCCTGTGGGGGCGGCGTGCCAGCGTGGATCTGCGTCACCGCAGTGACAGCCAGAGCGGCGAGGAGTGTGTTGAGAGTCTTCATTATCAGGAGTTGGGTGATCAACGATGCAACCGCATCGCAGGCCCAGACTGACAAGACACAGTCTTATATTAATGAAGATTTGCTTTAAGATCATCCAGCCTCGCATCCCATCTCAGCCCTCCAGAGCCGAGAGGGCAGGGTAGGTGGGTCTTGCCACGCCCGCCGTTGAGTAGAGCCTGGAAGGGTGCGCTTGGAGATCTTCATAACAACATCGGTATGCCTCACAGGCTAAGTACCAAAGCACCTTGAGAGGACTGCGGCCAGCCTACAAACTCCAAAATCAAATGTCACGCATGAATAGCTCCCAGCTATTCGCCTGCATCACGGGGCTTTGGAGTTTGGGAACTCTACAGCGCAGAGCCACTGAAACAGCGGCGCAGCATTCCGTACTGGGAGCGCTGGTTTTTAACCAGTAGTGTTCGGCAGAGATCATGTTTTGGGCGGGAGAACAGGCTGGCTGTTGAGTTTTTGGCATGAGCATGCTGAGCCGTTGCTTCTCAGGCCAGCAGCAAGGGGGCAGTTCTCCATGGCGCTGTGTTTACAGACATGCGCAGCCCCGGCGCGGCGCCTGCTCTCAGGCCTGCGGTTTTTTAAGCAGCGAGCCGTAGCGCGGCACTCGCACATGGGCGGCGCGGCGTATCTCCGCCCGCATGGCCTCTGCGAGCTCCTCATCACTGGCCTGCTTCATCTGGTGGAAGGCCAGCATCTCCATGAGCCGCTTGCTCGGCTTGCGGCCCAGCCTCTGCGTCAAAAGCACCGCGCAGATCAGCGCCGTATAGATCTGGATGGCCACGCCGTTCTCGCTTTCCGCCAGCCGGCCCATTCCATGCGTGGCAGGACATACCACAGGGCGCTGTCGACCACGCGCAGGCAGGCCAGGTCCACGCCGCCAAGCTGCGCGGTGGCCTCGGCAGGAAGGTCTGCCACCAGCCGGTGGAGCACCGCCTCGAGCAGTTGCGGATCAAAGACGCTCTGCGCCTCAGAGAAGCTGCCCAGGCTCACCGGCGAGGTGCCCAGAGCCTGGCGGGTGCGCCGCAGGCCGCTCGCTGCTCAAAGTGCGCGCATGGAGCTGAGCACCGGGTTGAACATTCCCAGTAGGAAGAGTGAAAAGTAGTCGCGGCGGTGCAGCGTGCGCCGGGGATCGTGCTCGGTGGCATGTGCTGCAACTTCGGGGCTGACCTCATCGAGCACGGCCTGGAACTTTTTGACCAGGCTCCATTGCAGCTGCGCACGCTCCTCAATGCGCGAGGGCTTGCTGCCGCTGGCCGGTTCTGGCTGCTGCAGACCACGGGCGGAAGCAGAGGTTAATGCTGACATGTTCAGTTCATGCCACCTGCGCGTCAAAGGTACAGCTCTTTTTCAATGCCTGTGGAAAAAATTTCACGGCCAGCACCTTCCTTGCCGAACACTACTGGCAGTGGGGGCATGGCGACTTTTTGACCCGGGGGCTGGAGCGGGTGAAGGGTGAGTTCAGCCTCAGCGCGCTGGCCTACAACCTCAGGCGCGTGCTCAATCTCAAACCGATGAGCGAACTGCTCAGCGCGCTGCCCAAGGCGGCGTGAAGGGCGTAAACTCGCTGAAAATGCCCTGCGACGGACTCCTGATGAACGCATTTTCGTCCATTTGTCCCCCTCAGGAAAAGCAGCGAAGCGTGGAAGGCGAAAATCCACTCGTCCTGATGCCAGATTTCCACCGGCATTGAGGCGGGCGTTTTCAAAAAGGAGTTTTCACACAGCCTGTAAAGCCGGGACTACAATCCGAAGAAGTGTTGGACTCGGAGGCTCCTTCTCTCTGCTCGGTGCGGTGCGTTTTGCGGAGCGTGAGGAGCGAGGCCCATTCTTCGCGCTTGCGCGCTACGAAGGGCATGCTGAGTAGGAGAACGAGGACGAAAAAACGAGTGCTAGGAAGCGAGAGCTGCGAGGACGGCTGCGAGGTGTTCGGCGGGTTTTACTTTTTCGAGGATGGTGGTGATGTGGCCGGTTTCGGAGATGATGAAGGTGGTGCGTTCGGTGCCCATGTACTTTTTGCCGTAGAGGGTTTTTTCGACCCAGACGCCGTAGAGGTTGACGATGGTGTGGTCGGGGTCGGCGATGAGGGGGAAGGGGAGGGTGTGTTTTTGGATGAACTTGGCGTGGCGCTTGATGGGATCGGGGCTGATGCCGAAGAGGTGGGCTTTTTGGGTGATCTGGGACCATGAGTCGCGGAGGGCGCAGGCTTGGGTGGTGCAGCCGGGGGTGTCGTCTTTGGGGTAGAAGTAGAGGACGACTTTTTGGCCGCGAAGCTGGCTGAGGGTGAGGGTGGTTTCTGACTTGTAACTGCCGCCGATGACGGGGGCGGTGAAGTCGGGGGCGAGGGAATTGAGGGAGGGATGGGGCATGGGTGGCTGAGGGAGGCTGAACATTCAACGTTGAACAATGAACATTGAAAAGCCTGAACTGAGAGGGGAGCAGCGATGCTGTTTGGTTTCTCGGTGGATGCTGGATGGGAGTGGGTGGATTGGCCGCAACCCGTTTTGAGGTCTTCGAGCTACGAAGCACCTGAACTCA
>DLGZ01000011.1:0-59825 GCA_002482965.1 Verrucomicrobiaceae bacterium UBA7681
ATTTTATCGGCTACAACGTGCAGGTCGCCGTGGATGCAAAGCATGATCTCATCGCCGCCGTGGAAGTGGTGCAGTCGGCCAGTGATCGCGGCGAGCTTGGCGCCATCGCCCTGGCCGCGAAGGCCGAACTCAATGTGCCCGGCCTGGAGGTGGTCGCCGACAAAGGCTACCACTCGGCAGATCAGCTCGAGGCCTGCGAGACCGCCAACATCGCCACGTACGTGCCTGCGCAAGGCAGCACCAGCGGGCGCAGCAGCAAGGACGGCACTGTGGTGTTTGCCAAGGAGCGCTTCAGTTACGACGCAGCGGCCAACGAGTATCAATGCCCCGGAGCAGAACGCCTCAAGCTGCGGGGCACCTGCAGACGGAACAATGACAAGCGGCACATGATTTATGCCAATGCCGCCGCATGCCGGAAGTGCCCGCTGAAGGCCCGGTGCACCACCGGATCATACCGGACGATCCATCGGCTGCCCAATGAAGCAGTGCTGGAGCGGGCCGCCGCACGGATGGCCGGAGCAGCTGGGATCAGCGCACGCAGACGTGAGGTGGTCGAGCATGTGTTTGGCACGCTCAAGCAGTGGGGGCATGGTGACTTTTTGACCCGCGGGCTGGAACGAGTGCGCGGAGAGTTCCATCTCAGCGCCCTGGCCTACAACCTCAGACGCGCGCTCAATCTCAAAGCGATGAGCGAACTGCTTGGAGCTTTGCCCAAGGCGGCGTGAAGGGGGCAAACTCCCGGCAGCGAGCCGCAAAGACCTCCCGCAGCGCATGGCAGTGCGTTTTTTAGACCTGCAGCAGCAAACCGGCGTCGGAAAACGAGATTTCCCGCAAGCGGAACCAGATTTTAACCAGCGTCCAAATGGAATGCTTCGAGAGGTGTTTTCACACAGCCTGTAAAGCCGGGACTACAAAACGTGCGCTGGATCGTTCGATGCACTCAGCCCTTATGGGGGCGTTCGGCCCAATCTTCTTTCATGAACAAGACCTGGACATCGCCGTGTTATGTCAGGCCTGAGAGTGTGCCGGTGCTGGAGCCGAACTTGTCGGACTCGACGCCGAGGCGTTGGAGGAGAGAGACGAACAGGTTGCTGAGGGGGAGGTTGTTGTCGCGTTTGAAGGCGAGGTGCTGGCCGTGTTTGAAGCCGCCGCCGGCAAGGAGGATGGGGAGGTTGTAGTTGTCGTGGGTGTTGGCGTCTCCCATGTTGCTGCCGAAGAGGACCATGGTGCGGTCGAGGAGGCGGGCTTCGTCTTCGCGTTTGGCAGCGAGGGTTTGAATGAGTTTTTTGAAGAGGCGCATTTGTTCGCGATCGGCTTCGGCGAGCTGGCGCACTTTTTCTTCGGACTGACCGTGATGGCTGAGGCCGTGATAGCCTTCGGTGGTGTTGTCAGCGCCGGGTAGATGGAAGGCGGGGGTTGCGAAGGCATCGACCATGAGGGTGACGATGCGGGTGGAGTCGGACTCGAACGCGAGTTGGGCCATGGAGAGCATGAGATCGAGCTTTTCGAAGATGAGTTTTTTGTCCTGGATGTCTTTGGGCTCGGGCTGGGTGGCGATGGGCTTGGGTTTGAGCTCCCATTCGCGTGCGGTGAGGAGTCGCTCTTCGACTTCACGGACTGAGGTGAGGTATTGATCGAGGCGCGCACGGTCGGTGCTGCCGAGGTCGCGGCTGAGGCGCTTGGTTTGGTCTA
Source organism: Verrucomicrobiaceae bacterium UBA7681 (assembly GCA_002482965.1). GTDB lineage: Bacteria > Verrucomicrobiota > Verrucomicrobiia > Verrucomicrobiales > Verrucomicrobiaceae > Prosthecobacter. The sequence goes on from DLGZ01000011.1 coordinate 1,693, forward strand.
AGAGCGTGTCGAGGATGCTGCCGCGTTCGTCGAGTTGCTGGAGTTGTTTTTTGACTGCGGCGGGATCGCCTTGGACGAACATGCGGCGGAAGAGGGCGGGTGCGCTGTCTTCTGCTGGGAGGAGGACGCCGTCGCGGGTCCAGGAGAGGCTGCGGTTGGCTTTGTCGATGTTGACGCCGAGGTTGAGAGTTGGGTAGCGCGTCTGCTGGCCGAGTTTTTCGGCGATGTATTGATCGAGGGAGATTTGATTGCGGAAGCCGCTCTTGGTGGGGCCGCGTGCGGCGGTGAGGAAGCAGTTCTCGGCGCTGTGGCCGCCGTTGACGTCGGGGTGAGATGTGCCGCTGAAGAGGGTGAACTCGTTGCGGACGTCGCTGAGGGTGGCGAGGGTGGGGGAGAGTTCGTAGTCGCGGCCGGTGGTTTTGGGGAAGAAGGGTTTGGGGAGAAAGCCGAGGTTGTTGGAGATGATGAGGAGGCGCTGGGGTGGTTTGACTTGTGCGGCGCGTCCGAACACTGGGCGCAGGCATTCCAGCATCGGCAGTGCGAGTGTCACGCCGGCGCTGCGGAGGAAGCGGCGGCGTGAGAGGGAGTTGGCGATGTGGGGAGCGTTCATTGGACAATTAGAGGGCAGTGAGTTGGCGGCACGTAGGCAGGTGTGTGGCGGGGCGTATTGCAGACGCTGCTGGTACCTGTTGGGTGTGGAGGAGTGGTGGGTTTGCTTCCCGGATTAATGGTGCATAACCCAGGGTCGCCTCGCTTAGGCTCGGCTGACCCTGGGCTGTACTCCGCAGCCCCTTTGGGGCTGGTGTACGGCGGAGTGGAGTGGCGTAGGATGGTGTCAGCTTGCGAAGTGAACGTGCGGGCAGATGCGGAGCGGGGCGTTTTGCAGACGCTGCTGGTGGGAGTTGGGTGCAATGGAGCGGTGGGTTTGCTTCCCGGCAGGGTGTTGCGATACCCAGGGGAGCACTCGCTAAAGCTCGGCACCCCTGGGCTGTATTACGCAGCCCCGTTGGGGCTGGTGTACGGCGGAGTGGAGTGGCGAAGGACGGTGTCGGAAAGATATGCGACTTTGTGACCTCGATGGGAGGTCGCAAGGAGTAGCAACGGGAGAGAAAATAGGCAATGTAGGGGGGATTCATTGAACTTTGACTTTGTATATTCAAACGGTTAACCTTGGCCCATGACTCTCAGCGAAATCCTGCCATCGGCCCTGTTGCTGCCGGCGGCCGACAAGCTTCGTTTGATTCGCTTTCTGGCGGTCGATATTGATAACGAAGACAGCATCACGCCTCTGGAGCATGGTCGCACTTATGCGCTTCAATCTCCTCAGTTTGAGGATGGGGCGGCGCAGGCTTTGTTGGGAATTCTTGAAGCCAACCGGCATTGAATCAACGATGCGATTTTCATACGATGCAAGGCAACGCCCGATGTTGCCGATCACATTGAAAAATGGCGGTTCAGCCGAGGAATTCGCGGCATTGGTGGACAGCGGGGCGGACGTCAACGTTCTGCCGTGGACTGCAGGTTTGAAGTTGGGATTGGTATGGAATCCGAACAAAGCAACTCTTCGCATTGCTGGAGTACCGAGTGGTGCGGTGGCCATGGCAGTGATGCTGACGGCTGACTTTGGCGAGTTCAGCGGAATCACGCAGGCATTCGCATGGTGCAATTCCGACCATGTGCCTCTCGTGCTTGGGCAGACCAATTTTTTCATGGAGTTCGACATTTGTTTCTTCAATTCCAGAAAAGAGTTCCAAGTGGTGCGCAAGGCTGGCTGATCACTTTTGGGGACTGGCTGTTTCAGAAGAACAACCGAGGAAGATGCGGCTTTGGATGAGGGCGTGGAGGAGATCGCGGATGGGGTAGTTGTTTTTGGCGCAGGCGTTGAGGAGGGATTCGATTTCGGGGCGGTCGGAGAAGCGGACGGGGGTGCCGGTGGCGTAGATGGTGAACTGATGGAGGAGGTTGCGGGCGAGCTGGCGGGGGTCGGTGGCGATGAGGGTTTTGAGGTCGTTGATGTTATTGAAGGTGCGGCCGTCGAGGAGTTTGCCGGTGGTGTCGACGGGGGTGGCGAGGGTGTAGCTATAACTGTGGCCGGCGCGGTCGATGCCGGTGATGCGCTGGCCTTCTTCGAGGCCGCGGTATTGGGTGCGCCAGCCGCCGAGGATGTCGAAGTTTTCGAGGGCGAGACCGACGGGATCGAAGCGGGCGTGGCAGGCGGCGCAGGATTTGGATTTGGTGTGGAGGGCGAGGAGTTCGCGGATGGTTTTGGCACCGCGAATGTCGGGCTCGACGGCGGGGACGCTGGTGGGTGGGGGCGGGGGTGGCTGGCCGATGAGGCGCTCCATGACCCAGGCGCCGCGTACGACGGGGGAGGTATTGGTGCCGTTGGCGCTGACTTTTAAAACGGCTGCCTGAGTGAGGAGGCCGCCGAGGGGGCTGTCCTTGGGCAGGGTGACTTTGCGCATGGCGGAGCCAGTGAGTGGTGGAAGCTGGTAGTGTTTGGCGAGGCGGTCGTTGGCGAAGACGAAGTCTGTTTTTACCAGGACGCTGGCGGGCAGGTTGTCGCGGATCATCGCGGTGAAGAAGGTGCGGGTTTCGCGCTCCATGCTTTCCACGAGGTATTCATCAAAGCGGTATTCGGGGAAGAGGCGGATGTCGGGATCGTCGCGGCGGATGTGGCGGAGGTTGAGCCAGCAGTCGGTGAAGTTTTTGACGAAGCGGTCGAAGCCTGCGCTGGCGATGAGGCGTTCGGTTTCTGCGCGCAGGACTTGCGGGTCGCGGAGTTGTTTGCGCTGGGCCAAGTCCATGAGTTTGGCGTCAGGGCGTGAGTTGGTGAGGAAATGGGAGAGGCGGGAGGCGATGGCGAAGTGATCGTCGGGCTTCACGGGTTCGCGGACGTAGATGAAGTCGCCGGAGGCGAGGAAGGCTTTGTAGCCTGCGAGCATGGCCTCGCTGAAGGGAGCGTTCTTGGCGAGCTGCGTCTGAATGAGCGCATCGAACATTTGTAAGTCTTCCTCGGGCACTGGCTCGCGGGCGGCGAGTTTGACGAAGCGGCGCAGCAGGCGTTTGGCGTCTTGCTGAGGGTCCTTGGGTTTTACTTCAACGCCGAGGTCATCAAAGAGGACGCGGTGGGAGGGAGGAGGCCAGGTTTGTGATTCAATGGGGCCTTCGATTTCGAGCCATTGAACGGCGAGGCCGGGCTGACCGCCTTCTGGAAAAGGTGGGTAGCGGTAGGTGGGGGCGGAGCCGTTGGGGTTCATGGCCAGCGGCATGGGCTGGCCGAGCAGGCTGTACTCGATGGCTTCGCCTTCGCGCAGTCGGACGGTGGTTTCATAGACACGCTTTTCGGGCTGGATGTCGATGATGCCGCCGGAGTCGTGGACTTCATTGATGATGTCCACGCCGGCAGGCTTGCGAGTGCGGAAGGTCATGGGCAGGGGCTGCTTGGCGGGGAGCAGCACAAAGCCAGGCTGCTGCAGTACGGCGCGGGCGGAGAAGCGTACCTTGTAGTTGCCGGTGCGTTTGGCGGTGAAGTGTTTGGGAGTTCCGAGGTAGGGCCAGCTTGCTGAGCGAAAGAGTGCCATCTCGATGGTTTCATCTTTGGCGACGTCCTTTTCGGATTTATCACGCTGGCCTTTGAATTCCATGGCCTTGTTGTCGCGTGCGAAGAACATGGCCTCGCGATTGCCGAAGGTGCCGGTGCCGGGGAAGAGATCGGTGCCGACGGCGCGATATTTGATTGCCGGATGTGGTGCTGCTTCGGTGGTCATGGCCGTGTGCAGCGCGGCCTCTGCGGCGTCCAGATAGGCGACGAGCTGCACGCGGGACATGTCGAGCATGTCGGTGGTTTTGTTGAAGCGGTGGCCTTCGCGGTCTTCGGGGAGGATGTCGCGGATGTCGAGGTCCGGGAGTTGGAGGATGTCGCGAAGGTTTTGTTCGTATTCGTCGCGGTTCAGGCGGCGGAGAGGGCCGCGACCGTGGGCGAGGATGTCGGCGTGGTCGGCGGAGGTGATGGAGGCGGAGAGGGATTTGACGAGTTCGGCGCGGTCTGGCTGGGGTAGGTCTTCGGCCTTGGGTGGCATCTCGCCTTTTTCGACGCGGTCGTAGATACGGATCCAGCGGTCGCGGGTGGCGGGCGTGGTGAGATCAAAGGGCAGTGCCGTGAGATCGAGGCTGCCTTTGGTGTTGTCCTTGTCGTGGCATTCGAGGCAGCTTTGCTCGATCTGGGGTGGGGCTGATTGAGGCCATGCCGCAGAGATCGGGAAAAGACAGAGGATGAGGAGGGTGCGGTTCATCGGTTCACCTCCAGGCATTGGTTTGCACGCTCGGTGTCATAGGCATGAACGTGGGTGATGCGCATCTCCTCCAGCTTGGTGCGGGGATCGATGGCGCCTTCGATCTGATCCACCAACTGGTCGCGAGTGAGGCGCCAGATGACTTTGCCATCGGGGCTGATTTCGGCGAGCAGGTCGCGGCCTTCGTCTGCCTGCTGCAGATGATAATCACCACAGGCGATGAGGACATTGCCATTGCTCAACTGCGACATGCCGAGGAGGTAGCGACAGGAGAGACCGAGGTCCTCGCGGGTCCAGCATTGCTGAGCTTTGCCGGATGCATCGAGATGCAGCAACTGGCAGCCGGTGGAGGTGGAGACGAACAGGGAGCCATCCCCTGATTGCAGCACAGCGAAGGACTTCTTCGTGGTGGGCGTAGGCTTCAGCAGAGGCTCCAGTGAGATGGCCTGCTGAATCTTGCCTGTTTGTACCTGCACCTTGAGCAGGGTTTTGCGAGCGTACTGGGCGACCCAAAAGGAGTCCTGACCCCGGATGGGGCGGATCATGCGATAGCGGAAGTGAAGCGGGTCGGCGGCGAGATCTGGCAGGGGCGTTTCGCTGATGACGGATCCACTGCGGTCCACCACACGGATCTGGCACGCGCCGCTGTCCATGAGGGCGAACTTCGACCCGCCATCGAGAACGGCACAACTGCTGGCCTCGGTGCCGCTGGCTGCTGTGCGGGCGGGGTGGTCCAGCACGAGCTTGTGGGCTGAGTCGAAGACCGCAAGGCCACCCCGATGGGCGTAGGCGATGCCACCATCAGGCAGACGACAGGCATCGTAGATGCCGATGTGGCGCGGGTGCTTCAGAATGTCGGTTACTTTGCCAGCGCGGTTGATCTCGATGACCTGGGTATCTGCGGCGAGCAGGAAACGCTCTTCGGCGTGCAAGGATGCGAGCAGGCAGGCGAGCGTGAGGATGAAGGGCGTGAGTTTCATCGGGCGACGGCGCGGGGGTTTAAGGCTGCGGTGGCCATGTGGCCGGCCTGCTTCACCACAGGGGCGAGCTTGAGCATGCGCTCCTCGCTGAGGCGCTGACTGGGGCCGGTGATCCAGAGGCTGGCGATGGCGTGGCCTTCGTCATCGAAGATGGGAGCGGCGAGGCAATTGTGGCCTTCGAGGTGTTCGCCAGCATCGACGGCGTAGCCTTGGGCGCGCACGAGGTCGAGGCACTTGAGGAAGTCTTTGCGATTGGCGATGGTCCAGGGCTGGAAGCGTTCGAACTTCATGCCGGCGATGATTTCGTCGCGCTCAGCTTCCGGGGTGAAGGCGAGGATGACCTTGCCGGGGCCGCTGGTGTGAATGGGGAAGCGGGTGCCGCGCTCGACGTAGAATTTGATCATGGCGCGGCCGATGACGCGCTCCAGCACGATGCCCTCGAAGCCGCTGAGGATGCCGAGGTGGGCGGCCTCGCCGGTTTGGTCGCTGAGCCAGCGCATGGTGGGGAGTGCGGCCTCGGTGAGGGGGATGTCATCGATGACGGGCTGGCAGAGTTTGAGCATGGCGGAGCCGATGCTGAAGCGCTTTTCTGCATCGCGCACAACGTAGCCATGGGAGACGAGGGACTGGGTGACGCGATAGACGAAATTGACGGAGAGTTTGAGGGCCTCGGCGATTTCGGAGAGCGTGAGGCCTTGGGGATGGCCGCCGAGGCATTGGAGCACGGCCAGGGCGCGGTCGAGGCTCGGGGTGCTGAAACCGGAGTCGTGGACGGGGGCCTTGGGCTTGCGGCGGGGTGAACGGGTGGCGGGCATTTTCTATATGCTAAAGTTGTTTCACAGGTAGAAACGGGAGGGCTGGCGCTTTTCTTGCAGGCGGGTGCCAGGAGGGGAAAGTGGTGCGACGGGTAACAGGGGAAGTTACAAGTCGCGGTGTTTGAATCTGTCAGGCCATGGCTGTTCCACGCGCACAAGGATGTATCCAAAATCCACCCGGGAGGGAGGTTCATCGTTGGGCGGCGATCATCCGTTGATGGCGGTCATCGGGAGTGTGGGAGCGTTGCCTGATCGCGAAGCCAATGCGCAGCGGAGTTTTTTGCAAACGCTGCTGGTGGGTGAGGGGTGCGACGGAGTTCTGGATTTGCTTGCCGATCGAGTATTGCCATACCCAGGGTCGCCTCGCTGAGGCTTCCTCCTTCGCTCTGCGAGCTTCGTAGGACACGCGGCTGACCCTGGGCTTAGTTACGCAGCACCTTTGGTGCTGGTGTGGAGGCGGAGTTTAGCGTCGAAAAATTGTGGCAAGCTGCGAGGACGGTTCAGGCGCGAAGAGCGCTTTCGAGAGTCTTGAGGGGTGAGTGCGCCGACCAGCCTGCGAAAGCGGTAGCTGCCCTCCTACGTCGCTGCGCAACCGCAGTCCATATGGGGCGTTCTTGGCTCGATTTGGAGGGAAGTTTGCCTTATGGCTTTGCGGCGCGGCGTACCTCGATCTTGGTGACTTGGCGCACCCAGCGAGCGTGGCGTTTTTCTTTGGGCAGGATGATGCGCAGGGGACCGGTGGCGGCATCGAGGGGCTTGCCGTTTTTTTGGTCTGCGAGGATCACGGGGCCTTCGTTGGTGAGGGGGTCGAGCTCGGGCAAGGCGTAGACGGCCTGATAGCCGTCTGAGGCGATGACGACGATGTAGAGGGAGAGTGAGGGGCCGCGGAGTTGCTCGCCCATGGGGACGCCGGCGGTTTTGAGGATCTGGTATAATGGCACGCCGGTGAACTGGGCTTTTTCGCCGGAGTGCTCCACGGCATCGACGGTTTGATGAGGGAGGAGTTCGAGATCGGCGAGGGAGAGCTTGAGGGGCTTTTCGACCTCGCCGGAGACCTCCAGGGTCTGGGCGGTGAGATGGGTGGCGAGGACGCAGAGGAGGAGCAGCAGACGCATGGCGGTGTGGGCTTAGAATTTGATCTGCACGTTGGCAAACAGGGTGCGGCCGGCCAGGTAGTAACCTTCGGTGATGGCGTAATTGCGGTCGCAGAGGTTGTTGGCTCCGAAGCTCAGCGTGGTCTGGCCGGGGAGGCGGATGGCGATCTTGAGATTGAGCAGAGCATAAGCACCGACGCCCTGACCGGTGGTGAGCGACCAGCGGGCGCTGTTGTATTCGGCGCTGGGAATGATGCTGAGCCAGTCGACGGGACGGATGTCGGCCCAGCTGAAGAGGGCGTGACGGGGAGTGTCGATGAGCTTCACGTTTGGCTGGCTGATGTTTTTGCGATCGAGGTAGGTGTAGTTGGTGCCGAATTCGATGGCGCTGTGAGGCTTGTAGGTGAAGCCGAGCTCGGTGCCGAGGTTGCGGGATTTGCCGACGTTTTGAAGCTGGAACACGCCGGGTGCGATGTTGTCCACGCGCTGGATGGTGTTATCGACGGTGGTGGCGAAGAGGCTGGCGTGGATGGAGAGTTTTTTGGTGAGATCGCCGTCGTAGCCGATGTCGTAATGGATGGCGTGCTCTGGCTGGAGGTCGGGATTGGGGATGGCGGCGCCGAGACGATAGGAGTAGCGGTCTTTGATGGTGGGGAAACGGCTCTTGCGGGCGATGGTGGCGTGGAAGGTGCCATGATCTGGTAGCTTGTAGAAGAAGCCGATCTGAGGATTGAGAGCCGAGAAGGTTTTGCCGCCGAGAGGTTTGCCGGTGTTGGTGTCCACGGCTTTGATCACGCTGCGGCGGTCATAACTGGTGCCGACGGTGGTGCTGAAGCGGCTGGTGAACTGATGGGTGTCTTCGAGGCCGAAGGAATAGGTGGTGTCTTCGAAGGTGTAGTAGGGCGCTCCGGCGTTGTGCTCTTTGTGGCGGTCAAACTTGCCGTGGACCGCGGCCTTGAGGGTGTTCTTTTCGGAGAGCTTCGTACCGAACTCGAGGCTGCCGCCGAGGGTGTAGTCATCGTAGTAACTTTGAAATCCGGCGGGAGGGTTCTGGGTGTTGTAATTGGCGTTGTTGTAGGCAAAGAGGGTGTTGATGAACTGGTCGAAGTAGAGGCGCTCTTTGATGTAGGAGTTCTTGGTGATCTGGGTGTGGCCGATGAAATAGATCGTCTGCTTGTTCCACTCGGGCCACTGCCAGAAGCGGCGTGGCTGCTGGGCGGGGGGCAGTGTGCCGGCGTAGACGGGATTGCCTTTTTCGCCGTGCTGATAGATGTGGCCGAGGGCGTACTCGTCGGTTTTGTTTGGCATGTAACCGAGCTTGGCGCTGATGCGCCAGTCCTGACGGTAGGCGTTGTCGCGCAGGCTGCCGTTTTCGCTGGGAGTGGGTACGAAGTCTTTGGACATGGGGTAGCTGTCCTGGCTGAGGAAGGAGCCGCCGAGCTGCAGGTACCAGTGCTCGTTGCGGAAGCCGAGGTTCAGGTTTGACTGGTAGCCGCCTTGCTGCATCCAGCCGGCGAGGAGATCGCCTTCGAAAGGCTTCTCCGGTTTGCGGGTGACGACGTTGATGGCTCCGCCGAGGGTGTTGGCACCGTAGGTGGCGGAACTGAAGCCTTTGGAGACACTGATGCCTGCGACGTCTGCGGTGGTGAAGCGCGACAGATCGACGTAGCCGTCATAGGGGACGTAAACCGGAATGCCGTCGATGAAGACGGGGGTCTGGCGGAGGTCGAAGCCGCGCACGTAGACACCGGATTCGTTGCGGGGGCCGTTGCTGCTGGTGACGACGCCGGGGGCGAGGCGGAGGGCGTCCGAGAGATCGTTGCGCTCGAATTTGCGGATGCTGGCTGGACTGATGCGGCTGGCTATGGTGTCTGCGCCTGTTTCCGCATCCGCCGTGATGACGACTTCGCCGAGTTCGAAAGTCTTGGGTTCTGCGGCATGGGGTGTTGAAACCAAGAGTGCAGGCAGAATGGATGCGAGTAGGGCGCGTGAGGACATGACGAAATGAGCGTGTGTTTGCTATGACGGTATGATGTCATAAATAAGACACGATCATGTCACAAGCTAAAAAAGCAGGGGGGGCTTGGGAACCATTCAGGGTTCCGATGAAAACGATTCATCTCTTGGAACTGGGCCGCCGAAGGAGCGGAGGGAAGCGCCTGTACTGGGAAGGATAGCGAGATGAAGGAGCGAAAGGACCTGTTCCCGCGCCGATTCAGGGCGCTTCCTGAAGCAACGTGCGCGGTGGGTTGTGTGACCCAGGGCTTGTCGCTGCGCTCCGGCGCCCTGGGCTGACTCCGTGGGTCCTTCAGACCCCATGCATTTCGATACTACAGTGCGACACTATGGGGAGGATCAGTGGCATTCTGGATGGTGGGCTAGACTAGATAGTCGAGGACATCGGCCATCAGAGTGTTGATGTGAGCGTAGGCCGCCGGGGGTGCGGCGAGGAGGGTGGTCTCTGATTGCACGAAGGTGTCTGGAACCAGTTCAGCGCGGCAATGGGTGATGATGGAGGCGGCGCTGGCGGGGGTGGTTTCGAGATGAAACTGGAGGCCAATGACGTTGGTGCCGATTTGGAAGGCCTGGTGCTCGCAGGCGGCGCTGCGGGCGAGATGGACGGCGCCTGGGGGGAGATCGAAGGTCTCGCCGTGCCAGTGAAAGACGGGGGTGGTTTTGGGGAAGGTGAATGCGTTGCCGGGATGCGGCACTGCTTCGATGTCGAACCAGCCGATCTCGCGCTGCGTGCCGGCGTAGACGCGTGAGCCGAGCGCGCTGGCGATGAGCTGTGCGCCGAGGCAGATGCCGAGAACGGGGACGCCTTGCTGAATGGCCTCGCGGATGAACTGCTTTTCGGGCGCCAGCCAGGGCAGCGTGGCTTCGTCATTCACACTCATGGGGCCGCCCATGGCGATGACGAGGTCCAGGCTGCTGACGTCGGGCAGGGTCCATGACTCAAAGAAACGAGTGGTGGTGATGCGCGCGGAGCGCGTGAGCAGCCAGGGCTCGATGCTGCCGATGCCTTCAAAGGGGACGTGCTGAAGTATGTGGACGTTCATGAGGGTGCGGCAGCTTTTTAAACGAGGTGCGGGCGGCTGCAAAACGGAGAGTGAAGGCGGGGCGGCTGTGGATTGACTCTGCGGCGGAATAGCAACATCATGACAGCATCATGTCACGAGCGAGATCACAGCAGCACCCGGTGGCGGCGCGGCGCAAGGCGCGGGGTTGGTCGCAGGATGAGCTGTCGGTGAAGGCTGGTGTGCCACGGAGTTCGGTGAGTGCGATCGAGGCGGGGCGGCTGACGCCGTCCGTGACGGCGGCGCTGGCGGTGGCGGTGGCGCTGGAGTGCAGCGTGGAGGAGTTGTTTGGTGCGGGGAAAGAAAAGGCGGCGCAAGAGGTGGCCTGGGCCTGGGGGGCGCCGTCTGGAGCAGGGCGCTACTGGGAGGCGGAGGTGGGGGGGCGAAAGTGGCTGTTTCCGGTGGAGACGCTGGCGGGAAGCTCGCTGGTGCATGACGGGATCTGCCGTGATGAAATGATGATGGAGAGCGGCGGGTGGGATGCCAGCAAGACACTGGTGCTGGCGGGCTGTGATCCGGCGGCGGGACTGCTGGCGGCGGAGTATGCAGCGGCGTCGGATTTTCGACTGCTGGCCTTTACGCGCGGCGGCGGTGCTGCGCTGGAACTTTTGCAACAAGGTGTGGTGCATGTGGCGGCGCTGCACCGCTCCACGGAGGAGCGGCCGGACCGCAATGCGGAGACGGTGAGGGAGAAGCTGGGTGGTGGCTATCGGCTGCTGCGCAGCGCGGAATGGGAGGAGGGCATTGCACTGCCTGCGGCGGACCATACGCGCAGCGTGAAGGCTTGTGCCAAACAGGTGAGACAGTGGGCGATGCGTGAGGCGGGATCTGCCGCGCGTGAATGCCTGGATGATCTGCTGGGGAAAGCGCAGGCGCCGAAGAGAGTGATGCTGAGCCACCAGGCGGTGGTGGAGGCCGTGCGCGGGGGCTGGGCGGAGGCGGGGGTGTGCGTGCGGCTGTGCGCGGAGGATGCGGGGCTGCGCTTTCTACCGGTGCGCAAGGAGTCGCTGGATCTGTGCTTTGCGGCTGAGATGGAACGTGATCCGCGGGTGCAGGCGCTGATCCGCCTGCTGCGGAGCCGGGAGCACCGGCGGCTGATTGACGAACTGCCGGGGTATGACGCGAGTCATACTGGGGAGATGGTCGCGGTGTGACCGGCCTTGCTGAGCTTAGGGAGCCGCTGCCGTTGGCTTCATGGAGACGAGGCGGGTGGTGACCTGCTGGTGGACGGGCATGGGTTTGCCCTGTACTTTGAGCTGAATCGCGGCGGAGAAGACGGCCATGGAGATGGTTTTGCGTTCCAGATCAAAGAAGACATGGCCGTTGACCTTGGAATTGTCGCCGAAGGTGACGGAGCGTTCGGTGTCGAGTTCGCGGCCGGTGCTGTCTTTGTCGGGCTTGGATTTCATGGTGCCTTCGAAGGCGATCTGGGCCTGGCGACGGCCTTCGCGGTCCACGATGCCGTCGAATTTGGCATTCAGCTTCACTTGAACGGTGCCGGCCTGGGGGAAGGGGACGAGTTCGTCTGAGATCCACTTGTCACCCGGGCTGACGGGGATTTTGGGCAGGCCCATTTCCAGCGAGCGACGATAGAGGGTGGCGAGCTGACGCGCGGTGGAGATGGAGGTCAGGTCGGGTTCGACATCACCGGTGACCATGGAGCCAGTGTCTTTGGCATCGACGAAATCGCCCTTGGCATCATAGACGAGGGTGAAGCTTTTGCCGGCGGTGCTGCCGAGGGTCTGCTGAAGCTGGGGGCTGGAGGAGCCGGGGTTCCGCGAATCAAAGGCGTAGCTTTTGCCTTCGAAGGTCATTTCACCAAGGAGGGAAGCGATCAGGACTTTGGCTTCGGTTTGACCTGCGGGCGTCTTGGTGACGGTGATGGAAGTGGTCTGATGGAGGCGCAGCTTCTGGTCGGTGGTCTTGCCGAGGGCGGTGAGGAAATTCGTCGTGTCGGTGTCAGATTCCTGGAGGTAAGTGACGCCGGGCTCCCAGTACAGCTTCAGTTCCACCGGGGAATCCTGGGCGGGACAGGCGAGGGTGAGGCAGAGAAGGGAGGAGGCCAGAAGCGTGGCGGTGCGAAGCATGGCCCGAGGTAAGCGAAAGCCTGAGGGTTTGCAATACGGCTCTCCAGTAAGGGGTGAGGTTTTTGAGGTGAGTTGGAAATCGGTCGAGAAGTTGGCACGCTTCCGGCTTAAGCTTGTATTCGCAAAAGATTGGGCCAGGAAAATCATCTTCCGCCGGTTCTGATCGTTGCAATTCGTGAACCACACTACTAATTGCCGTTAACCATGAAAAAAGTCGAAGCGATCATCAAGCCGTTCAAACTGGAGGATGTCAAAGAAGCCCTTTCCGAAGTCGGAGTCGAAGGGATGACTGTTGTGGAGGTCAAGGGATTTGGCCGCCAAAAGGGTCATACCGAGATCTACCGTGGCAGTGAATACACCGTCGATTTCCTCCCGAAGGTGAAGATTGAGGTCGTCGTTGACGACAGCCGTGCTGACGCAGTGGTCGATGCCATCGTCAAGGCGGCAAACACTGGCAAAATTGGCGACGGCAAGGTCTTCGTCAGCGCTGTGCTCGATGCGATTCGCATCCGCACCGGCGAGCGTGGTGCTGATGCTGTTTCCAGCAGCTAGTTTTCCGCCTACAAATCTACAAACGAACCCATCTACGGTCTGCCGCAGGTGGGTTTTTTGTGGTCATGGGATGGGGTGAATGGGGCTTTTTCGTCACATTGGCGTGGTCTGGTTGCCTTGACAGCCCCCCTGCTGCTCGCTCTAACTGGCTAACCCGTCCATGGACGGGCTCCCCCCATGATTTCATTTCAAAAAATCTTCGGCAAATCAGATGTGTTTTATGATCTGCTCGAATCTAGCGCGAGCCACGCCAGGCAGAGCGTCCAGACATTGCACAAACTGCTTTCAGATGCCGCCGCGCCGCAGAACCTCGACGCCTTCACCGCTCTGCGCCGTGAGGACAAGAAGATCACCCAGCAGATCGACGAAGCCTTGTGCAAAACCTTTGTCACGGAGCTGGAGCGTGAGGACATCGAGGCGCTGGCCAATGCGCTGTACAAGATTCCCAAGACGGTCGAAAAGATCGCTGAGCGCCTGCTGATTTGCAGCGAACGACTGGCCGGCGCGGATTTTTCCCGCCAGATCAAACTGATGGACTCGGCCGCCGAGGTCGTCTTCACCATGGTGGTGGAGCTGCGCAAAAAGATGCATCTGGAGCGGGTGAAGGATTTGAATGACAAGATTCAGCAGGTCGAAGGAGAGGCGGACAAGCTCGTGGTCGAATGCCTGCGGGCGCTCTACACCACCGAGAAGGACGCGGTGATGGTCGTCATTCTCAAAGATCTCTATGACCTGATGGAAAAGGTCGTGGACCGCTGCCGCGATGCGGGCAACGTCGTTGCCCACATTGTTTTGAAGAACTCCTGACCGACCGCCGCGTATGACACTCGTTCTTACCGTGGTGGTGGTGGCGTTGATCTTTGAATACATCAACGGCTTTCACGACACTGCCAATTCCATCGCGACGGTGGTGTCCACGAAGGTGCTGACGCCGCGCATGGCGATCATCCTGGCGGCCGTGACGAATCTGGTTGGGGCATTGTTTGGCACGGCGGTGGCAAAGACCATCGCTTCGGGGCTGGTGGATTCCGCGTTTGTCACCACGCAGACCATCATTTGTGCGCTGGTGGGCGGCATCGTCTGGAATCTGATCACCTGGTGGTTTGGCATGCCGTCGAGTTCCAGCCATGCGCTGGTGGGCGGGCTCACCGGGGCCACTCTGGCCACGGCCAGTGGCAATTGGTCCGTGCTGATCTGGTCCAAGGCTCCCGCAGCCGGGAAGCCATGGTTCGAAGGCGGCGGCCTGCTCTACAAAGTCGTGGTGCCGATGATCAGTTCACCGATTGCCGGGCTTTTGCTCGGGTTCCTGGTAATGTCGTTTCTTTATCTGCTGATTTCGACCTTGAACCACCTGTTCGGCATCTTTAAACCGCATATGGTCAGTGGCGTGTTTGGCAAACTGCAGATCTTAAGCGCGGGCTTCATGGGGTTCAGCCATGGTTCGAATGACGCGCAGAAAACGATGGGCATCATCGCTCTCGCCCTGCTGGCCGGGACCAGTTCCGGCGATCTGGCCCAGATTCCTGACTGGCTAGGCTTCCTGCGCATTGAGTCGCTGGGAGAAAAAAGCGATCAGATTCCCATCTGGATCAAGGTGGCCTGCGCCCTGACCATGGCCGCTGGTACAGCCGCCGGTGGCTGGCGCATCATCAAGACGCTGGGTCACAAACTGGTGAAACTGCAGCCGGTGCATGGTTTTGCGGCTGAGACAACGGCGGCCACGGTGCTGCTGGCAGCGGCGCATTTCGGCATGCCGGTTTCCACCACGCATGCCATTACCACGAGCATCATGGGGGTGGGGACGGCCAAGCGGCTCAACGCGATCAAGTGGAATGTCGTGACGCGAATCGTCTGGGCCTGGGTTCTCACCATTCCAGTCACGGGGCTGCTGAGTTACGGGCTGTTCAAGCTGTTCGGCACGCCGGTGGGGTGACCTCGTTTAACGCCGCTCTGAGAGCGGTCACCATGCGGTCGATTTCCGCCAGGGTGACGCAAAGGGGGGGCATGAGGACGAGGGTGTTGCCGATGGGGCGAGTGAGCAGGCCGTGCTTGCGGGCGGCGAGGCAGACTTTTGAGCCGAGGCTCAGGTCGGGGGAATCGATGGTCATGGCTGCGATCATGCCGCATTGGCGGAAGGCGGGGAGATCGGCCATCAACTCGCCGAAGCGGGCGATTTTGGCGGGGAGCTGTTCGAGGACTTGTTCGTCACGGAACACGCGCAGACTGGCGAGTGCGGCGGCGCAGCCGAGCTGGCTGCCGGCGAAGCTGTGGCCGTAGAAAAAGGTGCGGCCTTCGTGGGGCTCGCCGAGGAAGCCGTCGAAGACGCGCTCGCTGGTCAAGGTGACGGCGAGGGGGAGGTAACCGCCGGTGAGGCCTTTGGCGAGGCAGAGGAAATCGGGCACGACGTCTTCATGCTCGCTGGCAAACATTTTGCCGGTGCGGCCAAAGCCGGTCATGACTTCGTCGAGAATTAAAAAGACGTCCTGTTCGGCGCACCAAGTGTCCAGTTTTTTGAGCATGCCTTGAGGCCAGAGGCGCATGCCGGCGGCACCTTGGATGAGGGGCTCGATGACGATGGCGGCGATGCGGTGGCGGTCGTCAAGGGTCAGGGAGTCAAGGGCGTCAAGACTTGAGACGGTGATGACGCGGTAGCCGAAGTCATTGCCGCTGCCCTTGAAGAGGGGGATGCCGCCGAGGCTGGCGGCGCCGAGGGTGTCGCCGTGGTAGGCGCGGTCGAAGGCGATGAGGGTGTCGCGCTGCGGCCTGCCGTTTTGCTTCCAGTACTGCAAGGCCATGCGCACGGCGGACTCGATGGCGGTGGAGCCGTTGTCGGTGAAAAAGGCGCGGGTGATTTTGCCGCCTGGGAGGAGATCGACGAGTTCCTTGGCCAGGCGGATGGCGGGCTCGTTGGTGAAGCCGAGGAAGGAGGTGTGGGCTACTTTGCCGAGCTGCTCAATGATGGCGGCATTGATGACGGGATGCGTGTGGCCGTGGGCGTTGGTCCAGATGGAGGCGTTGCCGTCGAGATACTCATTGCCGAACTGATCGCGCAGGGTGCAGCCCTGTCCTGCAACGAGCATGAGAGGGGTGTGATCCGGTGCGCACCACTGCCGCATGGGGGTGAAGGGGTGCCAGAGATGTTGTTGATCGAGGGAGGTCAGGTCCGAGAGGGGTGGCATGAGGCTTGCGTTCTTTGACTTTTCGCCTGCTCTATGTTTTTGAGCGGGCATTCACGATCCATGAACCCGTGACGCCGATGAAGATGTTGAGGAGCAGGCCGTAGATGCCGGGGTGGAAGCCGGAGTTTTTCAGGAGCGTCAAGAAGCCGTCTCCTTTGGCAGGGACCCAGAAAAAGAGGAGGGCAAAGACGAGTCCGGCGAACATGCCTGCAAAGACCGGGCCGGCGCGCATGCGCTGCCAGTGAATCGCGATCATGAAGGCGGGTGCAAGCTGGAGGAGCATGTCGAACTTCATCTCCAGCAGCTCGACCAGAGTCAGTTTGGTGCCTGAGCTGTTGAGCCAGATCGCCAGTGCTGCGAGCACGACGACGAAGAGGGTTGAAATCCATTTGCCGAGGGTGGTGAGGGATGCCTGGCTGGCCTGCGGCCGTACAAAGCCCATGTACAAGTCTTTGGTGACCATGCTGGACATGGACAGCAGAGTGGAATCTGCGGTGGACATGATGGCGCCAAGGATCGCGGCAAAGATGAGGACCACGAGAGCGTAGCCGAAGGTGCTCTGCTCCTGGATGTGGCGCAGCATGACGCCCAGCACGGCATCTGAGCTGGCGCCTTGAAGTTCTCCGGCAAGATGCGCCGCCGCCGTCACACCCACCAGCACTGCGACCAGGGCTGTACACAGGGGCATGAAGGCCATCACTGCGAGGCTTTTGCGCAGTGTGCGGGCGGAACGTGCGGCGTAGATGCGCTGGATCGCCTGCGGATAGAGGGCCGCACCGACACCCAGCAGAAGGATGTAGCTGATCCAGCTGCGGACCTCAGGTGCTTTGGGGGGGAGGACTTTTTCAGGGGCGATCTGCAGCAGCGTGCGCGTGGTCTGCTCCATGCTGCCGTACTCTTTGAAGATCAGAACGAGCAGCACCAAAAAGCCCAGCGCGAGTACGCCGCCCTGAATCACATCCGTCCAGGCCACAGCGCGGAAACCGCCCATGGTCTCATATACCAGCATGATGCCGGCCAGCACGACGACGCCCCATACGAAGGCCGTCTCTGGGTCCAGGGTGGTCAAGCCCTCGACCGCACGTCCCATGGCCGTGAGCTGAGCGAGGTAAAAATTCATCAGCGAGGCCACCATGATCAAGGTTGCCAGCAGGTTGAGTCCGCGATGGTTGAAACGATGCGCGAGGTAGTCTGTGGGCGTGATGAAGGCGTGCTGCTTCGCCAGTTTGAACAGCTTCGGGGCGAAGAGCAGGTAGGTCACGACGATCGTGGTCATGAAATGCACGCAGGTCAGCCATGCGAAACCGATGCGGTAGGCCTTGCCTGAGAATCCGAGGATGGTGTTGCCGCTGTACTGCGTGGCAAACAGCGTCAGCAGCAGCACGAAGAAACCCACGCCGGAGCCGCCGATGAAATGATCGCGCAGCGAGTTCTCCTCCTTTGCCCGCATCCCCAGCCAGCCGATCCAGACCATGGACAGGAGGTACAAACCGATGAATGCCAGCGCTCCTGCGCCGAATGGGATGACATTGGTCTCCGCAGCGGCAGCGATCATGCTTCGTCCTCCTCTTCATCGTCGGGCCACCGGTAGACAAAGAGCCAGGCGGTGAAGGCCGAAACCGCCAGAGAACCGGCGACGGAGACGACCACCCAGAGAGGATATCCAAGCAGCATGCGCGTGTCTGCTGCGGGCCAGTACCAGGGGATGGAAATGCCGGCGAGCAGAGCGTATACGATCCAGATCCACCAGGAGAGATAATTGTGCGGACGTTTCATCAATGGGGGCGATCCATGACGGCGTCGGGATGGTTTGTCGAGCGGGAAGACGGAATGGCTGGATGAACCGCACATCATCCATTCGGCGGTGGGAGTGTCTCAAGCAGCTTTGATTAACGCAGGCGTGATCTTTTCATGGGGATCGCGTCTGTTTTGTTTTTTAGAGTGTGTCGATGCCGTGGGTGATTGCCAAAAAGAGCAGCATTCTCAGCTCCCCAGCCATCCGCTCTATCTGGAGATGGTTTTATTTTTCCATGGCTGGCCAGCCTGCGAAAAATCACCGGCTCCCGCATTCGGAGATTTTCTGGTATGCGTGGACTGCGCGGCCCGTCGAAAGCGGTAGCTGCGCTCGTTCCTCGCTGCGCAACCGCAGTCAATATTGGGGCATGCCTGCTCGATTTGGAAATGAGTTTGGTGATGCGCTGTGCCGCCGTCGGCGGGAGCTCACTTTTTGATGAGCAGCTTTTTCACGAGCTCCGCGACTTCCTTGGCACCTGCGGGATCGTAGCCTGACTTTACGTAGACGATCTTGCCGTCGGGGCCGATGACGACGGTGTGAGGGATGCCTTCGACGCCGAAATTTTGGCCGACGCGCTGGTTGGCATCGAGAGCGACTTCGAACTTCCAACCGCGGGTTTCGAGGAAGGTTTTCACGGTGTCTTTGTCCTCGGCCTGATTGATGCCGATGAAGCGGGCTTTTTTGGGATCGAAGGCTGACATTTCATCGATCATCTGCGGCAGTGATTTGATGCAGGGGCCGCACCAGGTGGCCCAGAAGTCGAGGACGATGACTTTGCCTTTCTCTTTGGAGAGATCGAACTCTTCACCGGCGAGCAGGGGCAGTTTGAAGGGCTTGGCGTCCTGATTGAGCAATGGTGAGCTTTGCCCGCCAGATTCGGGGAGGACGGGTTCGGGGGCGAACTTCTGTTTCCACTCACGCAGGGCCAACATGGTGGCGCTGTCTGGCGGGGAGGTGGTGCGAATCACATAAATCTGTGACAGCGGCACGCGGCAACTGCCGAGGAGCGGGTTGGTGCCGAACACCGCATCATTGGCGAAGCGATCCACCTTCAAGCCAAGGCGTCCGCCATTGTTCAGCAGCAGCCAGTGGGTGATGATGGGCGGCATGTCTTCATTGTCCTGGGCTACGAAGGCGGCGCTGACGGCGTCTGCCGGTTTGATCAACCACACGGCGGCCTTCACGCGGTCGCGCGGCACCTGGATGGTTTCCAAGCCGGAGCGGATGGCAAAATGCTGCGCCGTTGCAGCTTCGATCACGCCGCGCAGCAGATCGCCGTTTGCGGCAAGGAGGACATGGCGAGGGGGATCTTCTTTGCGGAAGCGCGGGACGGTGAGGGCATGCTCTTTGGACCGTGCATCCACGAGTGGGACGGCGACACGTCCGGGTGCGATGCGTGCGCTGAAGGCATTGATCTTCACCGGGCGCTCACCATTTCCCCACAGGCTGAAGGGCTCGATGATGATGCCGCTGCCGGAGCGCATTTTCGGAGTGAGGGGAATTTTTCGTGCGGAGACGCCATTGAAGAAAACTTCGATGGAGTTCTCGGCGATGGCGATGCGGACGGGCATTGACTCGGTGGTGCGGAGGCGGAACTGCCGGTCCATCTGCTCATTGGCGACTTCGAGGCCGAAGCAGACCTCGCTGCCCATGTGGCCGAAGAGGAGGTTCGTGCTTGGTGCGGAGGGGTTGATGCCGTCGCAGTACAAACGCATGCGGAGTGCGGAGAAGCCGTTGTTGACCAAGGTGAAGTTGATTTCATTCACCTGCATGAAGGCGGGATGTCCCCATGAACCGCCGGTGGTGAAATCGATCCCGGTCTTGCCGTTGCGTTTCACCTGCTCCGCGCTGCCACGCACGCGCTGCCAGCCTGGATCTTCGAAGCCGTCGAGATTCAAGGAGGCGCCACCGAACTGAATGGCCTGGAGCTTGTCGGTGGGAAGTTGTTTCACGGCAGCCACGTCGGATTCCAGATCCACGTGCTTCGCGTCAATGGCGCGCAGCCTGCCGGGGATGACATCACCGTCCTGAAGATAAAACAAGGCCTCGCTGCGCAAGCCCGCAGGCTGGTCTGCCACCGCACGGGTGATTTCCATCTTGCCTGTGCTGGTCATGGCGACTGGTTTGAGCGCGCCGAAGGGCTTCCAGAGCGGCTGCGTCTCGCCGTCGGCCGCGAGGGTGCCGTGCAGGACGTTTTTGTTGATGGTGAGCGTGTCGAGCGTGGCGAGGTCGATCTTCTCCTGGGTGGTTTCGAAGCCTTTGAACTGGAGGTGATGCAGCGTGGTGATTTTGAAATTCACCGGGGTCTCAGAAAAGGTGGTTTTGAATGTGGCCACTTCATTGCGGACCTGAACCAGCGTGCCGTTGATCCATTCGCCATCGGTGAACCACATCTCCGTGAGCGGCAGTGCGGCTTGGAAAAACGGTGAGGCTTCGTTGATCATCTCCACCGCCAGCACCTTGTCCCATGGCAGACTGGTCTCGCTGCCATCCAGTGCATGCACGGTCAGAGAGGTGGCGTCGGCGCGCACGGCTTTCGCTTTGAGGTAGCGCCCGTTCGTGAGTTCGATGCGTGGGCGAACATCGGTGATGTCTGCGGGCAGAGAGCCATCCCATTCACGGATGCGGAGGGCCTCGAGGGTGAGATCGGGGCCCTTGTTTAAAAGGGTCAGGCCGGTGGGGCTGGCCTCTGCAACGCCGCCGACAGCGTCTGCCCGGGCCTGTGCCACAGCTTCTGCCCGGACCTGGACCACGCCCTGTACTGCGCCAAGCAGCGCACCAAAAAGACCACCGCCGCCGGCTGGTGCGACCGGCTTTTTTTCTTTGGGCTTCGCTTCAGGCTCCGGCTCAGCCGCGCCCACAGGAGGCTTGGTTGTTTGAGCCAGCTTTTTGCCGTCTGCGCCATAGATGGAGCACAGGCCGGTTTTACGATTCCAGAACAAGGTCAGTGTGACACGCCGTGCGTCGTCGTTGAGTTTTTGGACGCTTTCAAACACGCGGCCTTGCAGAACGACATCATCCGCCCAGGTCTCCACGATCACGCGATCATCATCCGAAGCCTTGAGTTCGATTTTAAACTCCGGCCTGACCGTGGAGCTCAGGGTGAACTGCATTTCCACCTGCTCAGGAGATTCAAGGGGAAGACTGACGCGGTGATTCCAACCCACCTGCTGCAAAGCTGCGCCTGGCACCATGCGCCAGAGCTTTTCTTTGACTGGCGCACTGTTGTTGTTCTCAGAGGGGATTTCGGTCCAGCCACTGGTGCCTGCGAGTGCGGGGAAGGGCATGCCTTTCGCTTTGAGGCGCTGCAGGCTGACCACGGAGTCACGCAGCACCTGGATGCTGCCAAAGCGGGCGGATTTCACGCTGAGTGTCTTCGCATCCAGCCCGGTGACCGAGCCAAACAGGCGGCTGCCGTCGGCGAGACGAATGCTGAACTCTTCCTCCGTTTTGGCATCCGTCTTGAAACGGTTCACGCGTTTGAGCACGTCCATGCTCACCTGGAAATCCTCGCTGAACATGGGGGTGCGCCAGATGACATGACCGTTTTCGGCTCCCACGAAATGACCGCCGACCCACTCGCCGTTCTGCCAGTGCAGCTCGGAAGCGAGGCTGATGCCGCCCACCAGCAGCAGCGCAGTGATGAGGAGTTTAGCGTTCATAGATCGGCAGGAAGCGGTAGTTTAAAGCCAGGGCCAGCAGCGACATGCCGGTCTCATACGCGCCAGTGCCGAAGCTGCCGTCTGGAGCCTGGCTCTCGCCCAGCACGCGTGCCGTGGCGGCGTTCCATTTTTGCCAGGAGGCGTAGTCGCCCTGAAACAAGGCCTGGGCCATGTAGTAGCGGAAGTACTCCTTGTAGCTGCCCTCGTTGTGCTCAAGACGGTCGGAGATGTGCTTGAGCGTGGCTTTGAACTCCTCGCTGTCCTTGTGCTTGGATACGGCGGCCACCAGAGTGGCGATGGCGCTGCGGTTCATTGATTCGCCAAAGCCGCCGAAACCGCCGGCATAGGCCACGCTGCCATCCTTGCCGGTGCTGCGCCGCATGTAGTTCAGCGCGGTGTCGATGACTTCATCGGGAACTGCCATGCCGGCGTTGCGTGCGGCGAGCAGTCCCATCAGCACGGCACCTGTCACTGAAGTGTCCGCGTCAGTGGAGTTTGGCATGTACCGCCAGCCGCCCCAGCGGTTTGCCTTTTGCGAGGTGCTGGCGCAGCGGATGGCGAGATCGAGCGCCTGGCCGATGGTGCGCAGCGGCTTGCCGCCCTCCCACAGGAGGGATTCGTCCACCGCGCCGTAGGCTTCCGAAAGGGAGAGCATGGCAAAGCCGTGATGATACATGCTGTTGGGCAGGTAGCCGCTGGTCGCATCCTGGCTGCGGATGATGGCACGCAGCGCACGGCGGATGTTTGGCGCATAGCGGCCGAAGTTTGGATCTTCACCGCTGGCGAGAAAGGCCATGAGGCAGATGCCGTCGATGCCCGCACCATCGTGGCCGCCCTGCCAGCCGCCTGCGTCGCTTTGCTTCGAGGCCAGCCAAGCCAGGCCGCGCTCATACACGGTATCGACTTCCTGAGGGATCGCGCTGCCGAAACGGAGAGAGGGGTCCTGCGCGGAGGTGTTTGAGGTGAGAAGAAGGAATGACGAAAACAGAATGACGAATGACGAATGGCGGAGCATGAGGCGACGAACCTTGCGACTGTGGGTGGCAGTTTCTGAGGGCTTCGTCATGGATGTTTCGTTATTCATTATCGATCATGATTCCGCCGTTGATGAAAATCTGGGGACCGTTGGCCTGGGCACGCTGCTTCTTGCGCTGTTCGTGATTGTTCTTGATGCCCTCCCAGTACTGCATGGCGTCGGGGAGGTCGCGTTCCTTGCAGAGCTTCCACTGCTCCGGGGTGAGGATGGCCTGCATGTCTTTTTCCGCCACGCCTGCCAGCGGGACGAGGGCGTAGTAGTATTGCAAAAACCACTGGATGGACATGTAGCGTTCGATGTCCGGGAGATATTCGGCCAGCACCTGCTGGACGGCGGTTTCGATTCTGGCGCATTGATCGGCTGAAAGCTTGCGGCGGCGGTCCAGTTCGGAGACACACATCGCGGCCATGGACTTCAGACGATAGGATTGCCGCTCATCCGCCACATGCTGGAGCTTTTTAAGCTGGGCTTCATTCAGTGTGGCTTGCAGCGCCGCTTTCCAGAGGTCCGTGTTTTGCGGTTTGGTTTCCTGACGGCTGAAATTCGCGCGTGAGGTGCCTGCCAGCGTCTGCAGGAGATTCTGGGGTGTGGCGGTCTGCACGGTCTGGCGCACGAAATTTTCAGTGAACTGACGCCAGTATTCGAGACTGGACTCCACCGCTCCTTTCGCCGCTGTGGTGAGTCTTGCGACGGCCGGTTCGGGGAGGGACAGCAGGCGTGAGGCCTCCTCGACCTGCGGCATCATGGCCGCCAAGGTTCTGCTCCGCTCCGCGACAAACATGTTGTACAAGTGCTGAGAGATCGCGGCCTCCATGTCTGGCGCCTCGGGGAAGGTGCCGTTCATGTCGGGCATGGTGTTGCGCGAGGAACTGTTGTTGGAGACGACCAATTCCTTCCAGTGTTTCAACTGCACATCGTCCAGAATGGCGCGTACCATTTCATCTTTCACTTTGCCCGCGTTCTGGAACAACTGGGCGGCATTGTAACTCCAGTACTGCTGGCGACGCTGATCCATGAGCGGCTGCATCAGCTCCCCAAGCAGAGGTTCAAGCTGGGTGCGCTGCTCCTGGGAAAGTGCGAGCATCTTGTCCATTTCCGCGAGGCAGATGCGGGAGATCGCCATGCTGGAGCGTTGCTCGCGCTGCTTGTTTTCGGCCGTCATGCGGGTGCGCTCTTCATCAGTGAGCAGCTTCTTGATCCCGTCTGTCCAGATTGGCAGCTTGATGGCCTGAAGATCATCGGTGACGCCAAAATAAATATTCCCACGGGCGCGCTTGCGCTCCGTGACTGAATAGTTCCTGGCCTGCTGCAGCCAGCCCTTGCGGGCCTGCTTGAGCGATTCTTGAATGGCATCTTTCGAGAGCTGCTCCAGCGCTTTTTGCCGCTCCTTGGTCAAATTCAGCGCCATGACCATGCCGTCGATTTCCGCACTCATGACAATCTCCATCTGCTGCTCCGCCTGCTGCTCGGAAGGCTTGATCATGTCGGTGATTTCGGACTCCGCCTTGCTGCGCTCCTCCTTGTCGGTCTTATTCCATTGAGCGAGCTGCTCTGCAGGAAGCACGTCAGCGGCCGCTTTCTCCCAGGCCTTGTCCCAGACCTCGCCACGGGGACGATCGAAGCGGATGTAGAAGTAATTGCGGGCCATGATGGTCTCACGGGCTGCGGGGGGAAGTGTGCGCAACATGCCGGTGGCCCGTTTTTTCTCGGCGTTGCTGAGCTGATCCAGCAGGCTGTCTGCGGCCTTGTTCAAGGCGGTGGTCTGCGCGTCTGAGAGTTCGAGCTTCTTCTTCATCAGCTCGATTTTGGCCCGCAGATCTTCATTCATCGGCCCGCGCGATTCACGCACCCAGCGTTCGAGATGGTCGGAAATTTTCTTTTCCACCTGCTGCCGGTCCTTCTCATCCGCCGCATGCCAAGTGGCATAGCGCGCTTCGCCGAGAGTTGATTTCAAAGCGGCAAGCCATGCCGGGTCTTCATCGGGCGGTGTCCAGTCTTCGACGGGCTCGCCGGGGCCTGCCACATCCGGCTTCCACATGCTGATGTGCCGTATGGCGGCCGAGTCGGAGGTGCGTGACAAATAGGTGCGCATCATCATCACGGCGAGCGGCTGCCAGGATTTCAGCGTGGTCTCCACGGCTTTCCCGGACTCTTCCTGCAGCGTCCGTTTTTCCTCTGGTGAGAGTTTAACCTCGGCATCGATGGTTTCGACCACCTCCTCCATGTGGGCGGTGAGCTGCTTCTTCTTTTCCGGCACGCAGGATTGTACAAAATCTGCCAGCACCTTTTCGACCGCTTCTGAAAGCGGCTTCTTCAGGTCGGCACGCGAAGGCGTCTGAACCTGCGCTCCCCCGGAACTGGTCAGGACGACTGATAGCAGCAACAGCTTGATCATTTCGCCCCGCCTCCTGCTTCCAGTTTGTTGAAATAGGCATCCAGTCCGGTCTTGAATTCTTCCGGCAACTCGCGGCCCGCCTTGCCGGTCGCCTGGCCCACCGGGCGTGCGCTTACATTCGCCTCTGAATCCGAGCCCGGACCCAGATCTGACAGCGCAGCTTCGGCGGTTTCTGCGCCTGCACCACCGCCACCCCCGGGATTCGAGCCGCCACCACCGCCGCCTTTGCCCTGGCGCTTTGCTTTCAGCAGCAGCTCGATGGCTTCCGTCTCTGCGGCTATCGCCGGTGCTCCTGTGTCCGGTTTGTCGAGAATGCCTGCGGCTTCATCCATCACGTGCATCACGGCATCGAGCAGCTTCAGTTCTTTGCCAAATTTTTCGTTTCCCTGTGGCAGATGCAGGATGTCATCAAATGCGCCGCGTGTGTTGGCCTGAATGCCAAATTGCTTCGAGGCGAGGGTGGCTGACTTTTTGCCGTGCTCTCCTTCCTTGAGTGCGGCCTTCGCGGATTCCAGTTCGCGAGTTTCGTCGCGCAGCTTCATCTCATCGCGCAGGGATTTCATCACCTTGAGCACGATCTCGGGCGGCAGGCTGTCTGCGCTGCAACTGCTGCAGGATTTGCACTCGCTGGCGGCGACCATCTCCTCTGCCCAACGGTCAAGGGTGTCGGCCCAGAACTCGGCGCCGGCCATGCTGTTGCCACTGAGATTCACGGCGGCTTGATCGCCCAGATAGGTGAGCATTTTGACCACCTGGGTGTCTTTCATCTGACCGATGATGTTCTTGAAGTGCATGTCCGGCTTGCGTGCGAAGTAGGCTTCGAGGTCGCTTTGGATCACGCGCACGGTTTCGCTCTGAGCCTTTTCATTTTCGGCAATCGCCGCGGCATCCTTCACCGGCTTGCGATCCAGACCGAAGGCGCTGAGGGTTTTGGTGTTGAGATCCTTCGCCGTGACCAATTGCTGGCGTGATGCTGCCTTGAGGCGCTTCACGAAGGTGCTGGCTTCCAGGCTTGCCAGGATCGCGCTCAGCTCATCTGAAACGCGTGCAAACTCGGCGAGCAGCAGCTTCTGCTCATCGAGAGCATCCTGCATTTTCTTCTGTGCCTGAGAGGCTGGCTGCTCCTGTGGCTTTTGCTCTTCTGCTTTGTCATCCTTCTTCTTGCCGGGAGCTGCTGCCATCTGCGTGGTCGGCAGTTTCATGGTGCTGGGCTTGGGTGGCGAAGGTTTGGCATTGGGGTCCGCCGGCTGAGACTCGGCCTTGCTCATGGAGCCTTCCTTGTCGGTGATGCTCGGCATGTTGTCCTTCTTCTGCTCCTCCGTGGAGGCCTTGCCGCCGCCTTGCGATGCTTTGGGGAGGTCGGGCCCGTTCGCGATCTGAGGAGCGCTGGGCTTGCTCTGGCCGGCTTTGCCTTCACCCGGCTTGCCTGGCTTTGAGGGCTGCTGGGAGGCATTCGACGGCGGAGTGGCAGCGGTGGACTGAGCGGGCTTGCCGCTTTGCGCGTTTGAGCTTTGCTTCAACAAGTCTGCCACGCTGGGCATGCGTTTGGCGGAGATGTCCTGGAGTGATTTGAGCATCGTGGCCCATGATTCGAGACGCTTGGCGTCGAATTCGTCATTGCGTGTGGCCTGCTCCACGAGACTGCGACCGCTTTGATTGAGC
Source organism: Verrucomicrobiaceae bacterium UBA7681 (assembly GCA_002482965.1). GTDB lineage: Bacteria > Verrucomicrobiota > Verrucomicrobiia > Verrucomicrobiales > Verrucomicrobiaceae > Prosthecobacter. The sequence continues at coordinate 28,322 of DLGZ01000011.1, forward strand.
ATGCCCAGCCGCGCTGCATTGGCATTTTCTGCGCTGGCCTGCTGCGCGATTTTGCGGCGGTTCTCCGGGCGGTCTAGTTCTGCCGGAGTCAGTGCGCGAAGTTCTTTGTTGGTGGCGTGAAGCTGCTGCTCGCGCTCATAGCTTTCGCGGGCTGCTTCGAGCCATTTGCCGAACTGCTCTGTGAGCCATAGAGCGTGGTCGGTTTTGTTCAGCACATGCAGGAGGAAGGCCGTGGAGTAGGCGCGCTTGCGCTGGGGAAGGTAATCTTCGGCCCAGGCGCGGATCTCGAGCGTCTGTGGTGCCACGCCGTCGCGGTCTGCACAGAAGGTGGCCTTGGAGGCGAGGATTTTTTTCTCGGGCTCGCCTGCGGCGGCGATCTTGTCGCCCTTGGTCTTGTCATCATTGACGCTGCGCCATTCGAGGCCGGTGCGTTGAATGCCGAAGTCGTCCTGTACATCCAGATCGAAGACGACGACTTCGGAATCGAGCACGACCTGCTCCTGGGTTTCGCGGCGAGCTGCGAGACGTGGGGCTTCGTCTTCGATGGCGTTGATCTTCAGGACCAGCGGCTCGCGTGGGCTCAGGCCATCGCGGTCTTTCCACATCACATGCTTTTCGGCATCTGCGGTGATGGGATGGAAGGGGGTGGTGACCTTCATGCCGGAAACTTTTTCTGCTTCGCCATCCACTTCCGCCGAGGCGAGTTCACGTGAGGCGGTGGCTTCGAGTGAAGCCTGGGCTCCTTTCAGAACGCTCACCGAACCACCGCGTACCTCGGTCATGGGCTCGGTCTGGTACTTCAGATATTCCGGCAGTCGCGTGCGCACGGACAGCGCCGTCAATTCCGGGCGGGTGCGTGGTAGAACGTTCACGGTCTTGCGGACATCGCCGAGGGACAGGGAAAGGGCTGCGTCTTCTTTTTGTGGGGGGAAGGCCAGCGGGTATGAGCCTGACTGCAGGCTGCTTACCACGGCAGGCTGATCGTTGATCTGGGCCTTGGCCGAGGCAGGTGACCAGCGGGTGTCTTTGTTGAGCAGCACTTTCAGATCAAATGGCTCGGCATAGGGAACGACAAGGCGGTTTGGGATTGTCTCGATCTTCGCGAAGGTGAAGCGCTCCACGTCACGCCATGGGGTGGCCCAGCGTGCCAGGGCATTCCACGCGGCATCTGGGACGAGGGTGAGGGCCGTTACGGCGAGCAGTGCTGTGATTCCTGCGGCCCAGCCCCATTGGAAATGCTTGGCCTCAGGAACGGCGTGCGAGAAGTCCTTGTCCTTCACGGCTTCGGCGGCCTGATCCATCGCTGCCTGCACAAGGCGCTCGCTGCGACCTGCGGAACCGGCTTCAACGTGAGCGAGCTCGACGATGCCGAGCAGTTGATCTCCGAGGCGAGGGAAGGTGCGCTTGAGCAGGCGCGCGGCGTCTTCCAGACTGCGCTGACGCCAGACCCAGCGGTGCCACTTCAGCGGCAGGCCCAGCCCGAGCACGGCTGCGCCTGAGATCAGGAGGGTGGTGCGCAGCCACACCGGCGTCTCCATGATGCGATCCAGCGCGAAGACGAGGATGTAGGAAAACACGATGCCGAAGGCCGCTGCCAGCAGGCCTTCGGTGAGCTTGACGATCCAGACGCGCTTGCGAAAATCCGCGAGCTTTGATTCGAGGATGACAGGCAGTGCTGTTTTCATAATAGGTGAATGTTATCCTGATGAAACGTTTCTGACGAGCTTTTGATTGGGGGATTAGAACGTTCCGGCGTAACGGCTAGTTAATGTAAGCCGCTGAAGAGGGGCTGAGTGGTGTTGGAGTGTTGAGCGATCATGGCGCGGGTGTGCGGCGGAGCTTTTTGCAGACGCTGCTGGTGAGTGCACGGTGTAGCGGAGCTCTGGGTTTGCTTTCCGGATCGTGGGGCGTCTACCCAGGGAAGCACTCGCCGAGGCTCGGCATCCCTGGGCTATAATACGCAGCTCCGTTGGAGCTGGTGTGTCGCGGAGTGGAGTGGCGAAGGAATGCGTCATGCTGAAGAAGTTCAGAGTGCAGGAGATATGCGCAAGCAGTGCAAAAATGAACGGGCGGCTGATTAACGGAAGGCTATTTCTGCCGGTTAGAACGTTCCGGCGGCCTTTCTTCCGACCCAGAAAAGGCTCAGGAGCAGCACCAGGAGCCCTGCCCAGGCGGGGTGTGACCAGATTTGCAGCCGGCGTTCCTGCACGGCGGGTTCGGGTATGGCGGAGATGGCGGCGAGGATGGCGGCGGGGGCGCTGGCATCGAGCATTTCGCCTTTGGTGAAGCGGGCGATTTCACGCATGACATCGAGCCGTGCTGGCTGGCCGCGTTTTTCACGGCTGGTGCCTTGGATGGAAATTTTTGTTTCGAGTGAGGAGCCTGCTTCGGCGCAACTGAGTTGCACGATGTGCTCGCCGGGTTCCACGGGGCTGAAGACGCCATTGAACAGACCCCAAGCCTCTTCGCCAGCGGGCATGAGTCGCACGCTGCTGACCTTGCCGCTGGGCGCGGCGATTTGGGCGATGACGACGCCGTCGCGAAGGGGCTCGCCGGTGAGGCTCACGACGTTGGCGTTGAGTGTGAGTACATCGCCGGTGCGCGGGCGGTCCGGGGAGTAGAAGAGGCGCATCTTGTCGCCGCTGCTCATGTTGCGCTGGTAGGCCATCCAGCGGACGACCTGGCCCCAGAAGCGGTAGTGGTATTTGTCTTCCACGCCTTTGCGCCAGCGCCAGGCGCCATCGGTGCCCATGAAGAGGATTTTGCCTGAGCCGTAGGTCTTGGTCACGATGAGCGGCACACGGCCAAACTGATTGGATTCGGTGCCGTGGGTGGCGAGCACTTCGGTGCCGGCTTTGGCGCGCATGGCGGGGGCATACCACTGAAAGCCGGGCAGATTGCCCCATACGCGGGCGCTGGCTTCGTCACTGTCTTCGAGCTTGGTCAAAAGGCTGCGCGTGCCGGCCTCGGTGAGTGCGAACTTGCCGGGTGAGGACGAGCCCCAGCCGCGTGGCTGTGCGGTGTCCCAGACCACTGGGAGGAGATCAGCCAGCGGTGTTTCTTGAAGCGTTGACTGGAAGCCATGGAAGCCGGGCATGAGGACGAGGCCGCCGGCTTGATCGCGCACAAGTTTCTGAAGTGAGATGCATTGATCTGCGGTGAGCTGGCCTTTGGCGAGACCGACATCGCCGAGGAAGACGACATCGTATTTGGTGAGTTCATCATCCTTCGGGAAGGCTTTCAAATAGCCGTGACCTTCGCCTACTTTGCCGAGGCCGGGGTGGAGGAGGAGGCAGTTGACGTCAACGCCGGGATCGCGTTCCAAGGCATTGCGCAGGTAGCGGTACTCCCAGCGGGGGAAGGATTCGATGACGAGTACGCGGAGCTGCTCTTTGCGGATGGAAAGGGGAGCTTCCTGCGAGTTGTTTTCGGGGTAGCGCTCGCTGGATGTCTTGGGGATGGTGAGCGTGAGCTTAACCTCGCCGGGTTTGTCGGGCTTCCAGCCGATGACGTCTTGATAGCGGCCCATGGCGGGCAGGGTGACTTCTTTGGTGATGATCTCGCCGCTGGAGGACTTCATTTCCAGCATGACGACTTCATCGCGAGGCAGGGAGCTTTCAATGGTGAAGGGGATGCGCAGGGGCTTGCCGGCTACTGCGAAGGTGGGGACATCGAAGCTGCTGAGTTCGACATCGGGAAGGCGCGTCTCTGCGCCGGTGGGGACGGCAAAGACGGGGACCTCGCGCATGCGGAGCCGCGTGGTGGCCTGGGAGGGTGCGGCACCGGTGTTCCAGTCGCCATCGCTGATGAGAACGACGGCTTTGAGGTTGGGCTGTTTTTCGAGGACGCTCGCGAGTGCCGCGTGGATGTCTGTGCCTTCGGTGGCGGGATTTTGTGAGGAGGAGAAGGGTTCGATGACGACGTCCATGCGCTGTTTTAGAGGCTCCCAGAGCTTGGCGTCGATCAAGGGTTTGGTGATTTCTTCGCGCGACTTTGGCTCTGCATTCGGCTTCGTTTTGTCGATGACGTCTTTGGTGGTCATGCTGCCGGAGACATCGTGCAGCACGGCTAGGGTGGGTTTCGTCTGCGGCTTGAAGGTTTCGAGCCATTCGGGCTGCAGGAGGGTGATGGCGATGCCGAGGGCGATGATGAAGCGTAGGAGTTCCAGCCAGCCGATGATCACGCGATAGCCGCTGCGACGCCAGGCCATGAAGGCGAGGCCACCCATGGCGACGACAAACGCCACGCCGACGCTGAAGGCGACGGGGGTGGGATTGAAGACGAGCTGGGAGGTGGTGGGGGTCATGAATTGAGTTGGCCGAAAGAGGGGAAAGAAGGAGAAAAAAGAAGAGGTTTAGAAAAGTGTGCAGATGAATTGGGAGAAGCGTTGAAACGGTGAGGACTGGGTGATGTCTTGTTTGCCAAGTTTGCGGATTTGGAATTTGGGTGCGCCGAAATTGATGATGGCTCCGTGTTCCATGCCGGAAGCGCGAATGTAGCCGAGTATCTGAGCGATGTGCTCGTTGGCGATGGCTTTGGCGGCTTTCAGTTCAAGGATGAGCAAGTCTTCAACGAGGATGTCTGCATAGTATTCTCCAACAAGCGTGCCATCTTCATCACGAACGATGAGTTGTTTCTGCTGCTCGACCCTAAGGCCTAGTTTGCGCAAGCGATGCGCGAGGGAATTTTCATAGACCTTCTCCAGATGTCCGGGACCGAAATAGCGGCGGACCTGATAGCCTGTTTCACGAACGATGTCGGTCAGTTCAAAAGCGCGGTCTTTCATGGGTTCAAAGTGAGTGCGGAAGGTGTCTTCAATTTTTCCAATTCTTTCCTCTTTTTCGGCTAAGCAGTTGTCTTGATGGGCTCTCTCCGAGCTGGCATGCAGAGGAGGGCTTCGCCGAGGAGGGCGAGGGCCATGACGAAGAGGAAGGTGCGCCAGATTTCGCTGGCGAGGGAGGCGTCGTTTTCGACCTGGTCTTCGATGAGGTGGTAGTCGAGTCCGGCGAAGAGTTCGGCGAGGGCGGTTTTGCCGAGGGTTTCGGGATGGTCTTCACGCAGAGGGCGATTGAGGGCGACGAGCTTGTCGGCGTTTTCGACGATGCCGGCGCGGAGGGGTTGCTCGGAGCTGAGGATCGCGGGGCCGAGGCGTTTCCAGGCGCTGAGATCGCCGCTGCCGAGGGCGGTGGAGCCGGCTTCTCGCTGCTGGGCTTTGCCGAGGCTGCGTGCGCCTTCATTGAGGGCGCGGTGCAGCATGGCGAACATGACCACGCCGTCGCGGGCGAGGCTGGAGGAACCGGAGCCGGGCAGGGTGCCGAGGAACCAGGCATTGCCATCGCCGGGAATGTCGGCGCGCATGAGGAGGGGTAGATTGCCGGTGAGACGGGCGAGGGGGGTGCCTTCACCGAGGATGTCGCAGCGGCGGGTGACTTCGAGATCGCCCACGGGGAGTGCGGTGCCGCTGCGGGTGTTGGAGAGGAGGCCCGCATCATTGCGCCACCACTCGACGCTGGCGGGTTTGCTGTCGCTGCTCCACGAGCCCCAGTGGAGGCCGCCGAAGGCTTCTGTGTTGGCGGACTCGGTGGGCAGGAAGAGAATGCTGCGGCCTGAGGTGAGATGATTGGTGAGCTGCTTGGCGATCAAGTCGTCGGCCTTAGGAAGTGGTGCGTGCCAGATGATGAGGGCGACGTCGTCCCAGGCGATTTCTGCGGTGCGTGAAGGTGACAGCACGGTGGCGGCGTATTTGCGTGTGGGATCGGCGGCGGCTTCGAGCGCGGCTTGCAATGGTCCGGCTTCGGATTCGTCATCGCTGACGATGACGGATTGCAGTACGGCGGGTTCGTCGAAGACGAAGTGGTAAACGTTGTCGGATGGGGAGGCGTCGGCGGGGAGTTCGATGCGTCCGGCGCCGCGTTTGGTGGCTTTGTCGATGGGGATGGCGTGGCCTTGGAGCACGAGCTGGGAGTCCTTCATCTCGACCTTGATCGTGGTGCTCACGTCGTTGATGACAAAGCGCAGCGGCAGTTCCAGGGGATCGTGGGAGGAGGTGTCACGTGTGATGCGCAGATCGAGCAGGAGTTCGGCTTTGCCGGCGGTTTCATTGCGTACGACTCGCTGAACTGAGACGGCGAGGTTTTGTGCTGAGGGCTGAGAGTAGGTCAGCAGATGCAGGCGCAGGCCCTTGAGGGTGGTGAAGGCGCTGCGCAGGGCCTGCCAGCGTCCGCTGGCGGCATCCCAGTCGCTTTGGCGTAGATCGCTCAGGACCCAGACATCGGTGCGGCCGGTTTGATTTTTGGTGATGTAATCGAGCGCGCCTTGCAGCAGTGCGGGAACATCGGCTGTGGTGTCGGTGGGGCCGGTGAGGGGGAGGTCGATGAGTGACTCGGGCTTGTCGAGTAACTGCGGCTGCAGGTGGGCGTTTTCGATGAGGACGAGTTTTGAGCGGGTGCCTACGGTGTCGCGCAGGGCTTGGGCGAGTTTGGAGATGCTCGCTGCGCGTTTGCTGGTGCCGGTGGCGAGGTTCTGCTGCTCCATGCTGGCGGAGCGATCGAGGAGGACGATCACGGTGTCTGGGACGCCGCCGGTGAGGCCGAGGAGGCCGCCTGCCATGGGACGGGTGATGACGAAGAGGATGGCTGCTACTGCGAGTACGCGGAAGGCGAGGATGAGGATCTGCCGCAGGCGGGAGAGGCCTTTGTTCATGCGCTGCGCCATTTGCAGGAACATCATGGCGGCCCACTTCACCTGCCGACGGCGGTAGAGGTGGATCAAATGAATGATCACCGGCAGCAGCGCGAGCGGCAGGGCGAATAGGAGCGCTGGGGCGAGGAAGGTCACGAGGGCGTCAGGAAGCGCTGACCAAATGCTTCCGGTGTGAGCGCTGCCACTGGTGAGCCATTAAAATCAGCAACGTTTCGGGTCACAATAAAAGATGCGCCCGCGACTTCGGCAGTTATGGCCACTCCGGCATCCTCCAGATCGGTCATCTGCAGTTTTCTGGCCCTCTGCCACTCCTGGGTATGAATGCCCACCACTTCGAAATGGGCCAGAACTGCATCAATCGCAGCCTCCGCATCGGTGGTGGCCGCCGCTTTTTCAATCAAGTAAAACAAGGTGGCCAGCCCATGGCTTGGACACACGGCCTTTAACGAGCCGGTCATCACCTCGTTCATCACTGCCAGCGAGTGGACATAAAAGGGCTGGCGTCTTTGAAAGACATCGAGCAGTACATTGATGTCCACGAGGATGGTCATGAATGTTTTTTTGCCATGTGGTCCAGATAGGCCTGATGGCCGTCAACATCGGCCCTGATCACACCCGTGGCGCGTATCAGCGCAGGATGGATGGGCCGGCCTTCCTGCCTGCGCAAAGATTCCACCTGGGCGCTGAAGTAGCTCTCCGGCGTCATGCCGTTGGCCTTGGTCCAAGCCTGAAGAAACTCCAGATTTTCGTCGGATATGGGGACGGTCACGGTACTCATGGTCAAAGTGTAGTGATTATTTGAGGGCGAATCAATGGCCGGATTGGGAATGGATTTTCATGGGGAGCACGATTTGCACGTGCGGATGTCTGCTTGTTTTTTGTGGGTCTTTTGCAGCAGGTTCTTGGCGAGGGTGTCGGCGTATTTTCGTGGGGCTTGACGCAGTGGTAGTCAGTGCCGGAGAAACGGATGGGTTCGTCGAGCACTATCGTTGGGAAGCTGTTCATTACAGGGTGTCCTCCATGTCGAAGTATTTGGATTCTCGGGCGGCATCCCGGACTGCTTCTTTACGGAGGTTGGTCTCGTCCCAAATGATCAGAGCGAGAAAACTGATGGCCAGGGCGCAATGCATTACCGGCCATGAGGCCCCATTTTCGTGCGCACGCCACTTGAGGATGCCTTCGACGGAGTTGGCCAGTTGGATGGTGAACAAGATTGGGACAAACGCATTGTGCCTTGTTCTCCATCTATGCCAAAGCAAGCCTGCGCAGGCGAACATGCCGGTAATAAGAATGGCACCGCTTGTCGTCCAGCCCACATGAACCGGATTCTTCCAGCTTGTGTGTATTTGCCATGCGCCCAGACCCAGTACACATAGAACGAGCAATAGCTCAAAGATTATGAGCGGCACCGAGTGATGTAACGCGATTGACCGCCTCCGCTTAATCATCACCGGCCTCCCTTCTTCTGAATGCGGGCGAGGAGGAACTTGGCGAGGACGTCGTCGTATTTTTCGTGGAGCTTGACGCGGTGGTAGTCGATGGCGGTGGTGCGGACGAGTTCGTCGATCTCGTGGATGTACTGGCGGACGGCTTCGCGGTAGTTGCGGGCGATGAGGCTGGGATCGGCGAGGATGGCTTCGCCGCCTTCCATGTCGATGAAGCGGGCGGGGCGGTCGAAGTCGAAGTCGAGTTCCTGCTGGTCGAGGAGGTGGAAGACGGCGACGTCGTGCTTGCGGAAGCGGAGGTGCTGGATGGCGGACTTCAATTCGGCGGGCGGGACGAAGAGATCAGAGAAGACGATGACGAGGGCGCGCTGGCGGATTTTTTCGGCGGCGTCGTGGAGGGCGGTGAGGAGTGTGGTGCCGCCGATGGGCTGGATGCCGGACATTTGATCGAGCACGAGGCCGAGGTGGGAAGCGCCGCGTTTGGCTGGGATTTCGACGGGCTTTTCTGCGAGGCTCCAGAGGCCCACGGCATCGCCCTGCTGCGCGGCGACGTAGCCGAGGGTGCCGGCGAGCTTGCGGGCGTAGTCGAAGCGTGTGCTGCCGGTGGGGCCGTAGTTCATGCTGCCGCTGGTGTCGATGAGGAGGCAGAGGCGGAGGTTGGTGTCGGCTTCGAATTCCTTGATGTAGAAGCGGTCGCTGCGGCCCCAGGTGCGCCAGTCGAGGCGGCGGGTGTCGTCGCCGGGGACGTATTTGCGGTATTGGGCGAATTCGAGGGAGGAGCCGCGGACGGGGCTGCGGTGCTTGCCGGAGACGCCGCCGAGCATGGCGTGGCGGGCGTTGAGGGGGAGGGCCATCAAGCGGGAGAGGACCGTGGGGTCGAGGAAGGAGCGGGTTGAGGTTGAGTCAGCCATGGTCGTAGTGCCCTCCGGTCGTCCTCGTCCTCGATCCTATGGTCACCGAGTTTACTGCGGCGGTGTCGAACTTCTCCACTAGTTTGCACAGGATTGAGACCACTCGGATTAGCAGCGCTTTTCCCTCGGCAATTCGATCTTTTGTGGTCGCTCGCTTTGCGACCAATGCGTCTAGGCAGGCTGCGCACTCCATGGCGGAACCGCGTGCGTCGTCAAAGTAGCGGGCGCGTTGCTGTGTGGCGCGCTTGCCGTTTCCTTCGGCTGTGTTCAATAATGCCGAGAGGCTGGCGCGGTCGAACTGATCGAAGGTTTCGCGGAGATGCGGTTGTTGTGAGGCGCGGATTTCGATCAGCAGATCGGTAGCCCAGGTGAGAAACTCGAGTTCGAGTTGATACACTTCGAGCTTTTCATGGTCGAACTGGACTGGATGTGGCATGCGGAGCGGATTGATCGAGGACGAGTAGGAGAACGAGGACGAGGACGAGGACGAGGACGAGCTGGAGAAGGATGCGCTTAGGAATTTGCGACTTTCAGCAGGAGCTTCTTATGGCCGGATGGATGCTGGCGGGCATGCGGAGCGATTTGATCGAGGACGAGTAGGAGAACGAGAACGAGGACGATTCTGAAAAGAATATCACCCAGCCTTCGCGAGTTCTTCGACTAGCCGCTTCGCGACATCGCGGCTGCTGATGCCATCGCTCTCGGCAGTGAAGGTGGTCATCACGCGATGGCGGAGGACGGGCTCGGCGACTTCCATGATATCCTCCATGCGAACCATGTAGCTGCCGTAGAGGGCGGCGCGGGCTTTGGCGCCGAGGATCAAGTATTGAACGGCACGAGGACCAGCACCCCAGCTGACGAGGGGTTTGAGCCATGCAGGGGCTTCGCTGCTGGCGGGACGGGTCTTGCGGACGAGATCGACTGCGAATTCGTAGATGTGATCTGGCACGGGGACGCGGCGGACGAGTTCTTGGAAGGCGATGACTTTGGGGCCGTGGAGGATGTGCTCGAGTTTGGGCAGGCTGGCGCCGGTGGTGGTGCGGGCGATGGCGATTTCTTCAGCGCGGCTCGGGTAATCGACGCCGATCATGAACATGAAGCGGTCGAGCTGGGCTTCGGGGAGGGGGTAGGTGCCTTCCTGCTCGATGGGGTTCTGTGTGGCGAGGACGAAGAAGGGGCTATCGAGTGTGTAGGTGCGGCCAGCGACGGTGACTTTGTGCTCCTGCATGGCCTCAAGCATGGCGGCCTGGGTTTTGGCGGGGGCGCGGTTGATTTCATCGGCGAGGACGATGTTGGCAAACACGGGGCCTTTGGCGAATTCGAAGGCACGTTTGCCGCCGGGGAGTTCCTGCAAGATGTCGGTGCCGGTGATGTCCATGGGCATCAAATCGGGTGTGAACTGGATGCGGCTGAAGCTGAGGGACATCGTCTCGGCGAGCCGTGAGATGAGAAGGGTCTTGGCGAGACCGGGCACGCCCATGAGCAGTGCGTGACCGCGGGCGAAGAGGCAGATGGCGAGCTGCTCGACGACTTTTTCCTGACCGACGATGATCTTCTTCAGCTCATCGCAGAGCTGGACGTAAACTTTGCGAAGCTCATCAATGGCGGCGACGTCGTCTTGCGGAAGCGGAGAGTTGGACATAGGTGATTTTTGGAATGCTGACACATGCCACCAGAAAACGGGCGGCGTGACAAGGACGGTGTGTGTAAATAAACTGTCAACGCGGCAGGAACTTGGGTTTGTTTATCCCAACAGGGTCTGAACGTGATGGGTGACGGCGCTGGCGAGGCCCGCAATATTGTAGCCGCCTTCGAGGATGGAGATGAGGCGGCTTTGACAGTGGGTGTGGGCGGATTCGAGGAGGAGTTTTGTTAAAGCGACGAAATCGTCGTCGGTGAGGCGGAACTGGCCGAGGGGATCGTCGATGCGGGAGTCGAATCCGGCGGAGATGAGGATGAGGTCGGGTTTGAAGGCGTCGATGGCGGGCAGAAGGCGGTCGGTGAAGGCGGCGCCGAGGGTGCGCATGCCGGTGCGGGCGGGGAAGGGGAGATTCAGCGTGCTTCCCAAACCTTTGCCGGTGCCAGTCTCGTTGGCGTGGCCGGTGAAGGGGTAGAGGGGGCTCTGGTGAGTGCTGCAAAAGAGCACGCTGCCGTCTTCATAGAAGATGTCCTGGGTGCCGTTGCCGTGATGTACGTCCCAGTCGACGATGGCGATTTTTTGCGCTCCGTGGTGCTGCTGCGCATGGCGGGCGGCGATGGCGATGTTGTTGAACAGGCAGAAGCCCATGCCTTGAGCGGGGCGGGCGTGATGTCCGGGTGGACGCACGGCACAGAAGGCGTTCGTGGCTTTGCCGGAGAAGACGGCATCGACGGCGTTCAGGACACCGCCGACGGCGTTTATGGCCACGTTGTAGCTTTTAGGGCAAATCGAGGTGTCGCCGGTGCTGAGGTCATCGAGGCCGGATTCGACATCTTTTTTGGCCGTGGCGATGTAACCGCGATCATGGCAGAGGGCGAGTTCATCCAGCGTGGCGGCACGTGGCGTGATGGCCTGCGTTTTGGCGATGAGGCCGGACGCTGTCAGCGCCTGGGTGATGGCGACGTGGCGCTTGACGCTTTCGGGATGGCCGGGGCCGGGATCGTGCTGCTGATAGATGGGATCGAGAAGCAGAGCCGTCATAAGTTTGCAATGGTTGGCTGTTGTTTGCGATTGTTGGCAATGGTTTTAAACCACTGCAAACTACCGTAAACGATGGCAAACCACCGCAAACTTCTGTGATCAGCGTTTGCCGAAGAATTCGGCGAGCTTTTGGAGGTCCTTGCCTTCAGCGGGCTTCATGGCGCTGGCGATGGCTTCGTCCTGGATGACGAGGAGTTCCTTGATGCCTTTGCGGCCGTATTCGAGCATGGAATGAAGCTGCGCCTCGGTGAAGGTGGCTTCTTCGCCGCTGCCTTGAATCTCGACGAATTCGCCGTCTTCGGTGAGGACGATGTTGCTGTCCACATCGGCGGCGGCGTCTTCTTTGTAGCAGAGGTCGAGGAGGGTTTCGCCGTTGACGATGCCGACGCTGACGGCAGCGAGCTTTTTCTTGAGCGGCTGGCGGGTGATCTTGCCTTTTTCGAGCAGGCGATTGAAGGCGACGGCGACGGCGATGCAGGCACCGGTGATGGCGGCGGTGCGGGTGCCGCCGTCGGCCTGGAGGACATCGCAGTCCACGCAGAGGGTGCGGGGGCCGAGTTTTTCGAGGTCAACGACGGCGCGGAGGCTGCGGCCGATGAGGCGCTGGATTTCTGTGCTGCGGCCATCGGGCCTGCCACGTGAGCTTTCGCGGTCTTTGCGCTCAAGCGTGGAGTAGGGGAGCATGGAGTACTCGGCGGTGAGCCAGCCGCCTTTGATGTTTTGCACCTTCATCCAGCGTGGCACCTCTTCATTGATGCAGGCGGTGCAGATGACGCGGGTGTTGCCAAAGGCAATGAGGACGGAGCCCGCGGCGTGCGGGGCGACGTCGAGGACGTATTCGATTTTGCGGAGTTGGTCTGGGGTGCGGCCGTCGGTTCTGGGCATGGTGGTGCTTAGCACGAAGCAGGGATGCGCCAAAGCCTTTTATAGGCTTGTGATGAAGCGATTGAACAAACTCCGCAAGCCCCCGTCGAAAGCTTTAACTTAACTGGCATTCGTTATGCTAAAGATAGCTGACAGTTCAAATCTAATCTCTATGACGCGCTTTCCACGCCCGGGTTGCTGGTTCCGTTTTACCCCAACGGATTGGAATTTCATTCGTGACACGCTGGCGCCTACTGAGCGCGGCAAGGAGGGCTTTCGAGCGATGCTGGACGATCCGGACGCGGTGCCGATCATCCTCGACAACGACAAGCTCTTCGATGCGGCAATCGTATCACGGAAGGCGACGATGCTCTCGCCGGAGCTGTTTTTCTTCCTCGTGGTGAGGCATTCGCTGAAGGAGTTTGGCATCAAGGAGATCGCTGTGGCGGACTACATGGCCGTGGTGTGCGCGGACTTCGGCTGCTCGCCGACGAAGGGGCCGCAGGATATCAATCACAGCATCGACAGTCTGTACAGTGTTGACTACCTGGAGGCGATCGAGAACGCGAGCCGGCATCACAAGTTCTTCCTGCATGTGCAGTGTGCGAACCAGTTTCTGGTGCTGACCTGCCTGTATCCTGACTTTTTGCACCGCCGTGCCGCGCGGCGTGGTGCGCCGGATGTGGACTACTATGAGCAGGTGGTGGTGAGCCACCTCGATGCCGCGCGCAAGCATGTGCTGGCGGATGAGTTTGCGATGGAGGAGACGTTCGAGAAGGTGGCGCAATGTTTCCCGCCTGCGCGCAGGGCGATGAATCATACCGTGCGCGAGTATCTGAGCCTGGGGCAGTGAGCGTGGTTTAATGGGGATTTTTGCTGCGCTGTTCAGCCAGTTTGGCGTGCAGCGTGGCGAGTTCTTCTTCGAGACCGGCGATCTTTTTTTCCAAAGCGGCGCAGTATTTCGCGGGATCGCGCTGCTGGAGGCGTTCGAGGAGATTGAATAGCAGAGCGAGCCGCCAGAGCCGCGTCCAGAGACCGCGCAGGCGGTAGGCGCGGAGAAGCTTGCCGGCGCGCAGCATGCGGGTGAAACGGAAGAGGTTCAGCACGCGCAGGAAGGCGACGAGCGGCAGGAGGATGATGACGAGATTGATCCAGTTTTTGAGGCAGTAGGTCAGTTTTTCAGGAGCGGCGGCGACCATGCAGAGGAACTCCATGGTGAAGCCGATCCAGATGACGCAGGTGGTCAGGTGTGTGGCCAGCGCCATGCGCGGATGATTTTCCAGCGTTTCGCCGCCGGTGAGTTCGGCGCCCAGCACTGGCAGCACGAGCAGGGTGAGAATGACCATGGGCAGCGCGAGCTTTTGCTCGAGCTGTTCGGAGGTTTCTTCGCCGGCAGGCTTCCAGCCGATGCCGGGCAGCCAGAGCCAGCCGCGTGGTTTGCTGCTGGCGGTGACCATGCGCAGCGGAGGCAGCAAGGTGGTGAGCAGAAGGCGCTTAAGACGTGCAGGCCAGGTATCGTGGGTGGCAAACAAACCGGTGATGCCTTCGATGATGACGATGGCCCACAAGGCGATGATGAGCGGACGGAAAAGCGCGTGCGCCATGAACCAGACACGAAACTCCTCGCCGCTGTCGCCATGGGGCAGCACGAGGCCGACGATGGTGAGGAAGGAGATCGCGACGACGAACATCAGGCCATGATGAAGGGTGCCACCTTGGGGTGCTGGGCCGGAGGTGCTCGAAGCGCTCATCATGGGTGGCAAGTTAGAGCCAGCCTGTGGGGATTGGCAATCATGGGATGTCGTTCAACGGCCTCTTTGGCATGAAGGGGATCAACCACCGCCCAGCGCATAACCCACGCCACGCACGGTGCGGATGAGTTTTTTGTCGTGGTCTTTGTCGATCTTTGAGCGCAGGCGCTGGATGTACACCTCCACGAGATTGGTTTCGGGGTCCATGTTGTAGCCCCAGACGTGCTCATAAATTTGCATGCGACCAAAGACGCGGCCGGGGCTGCGCATGAGGTGCTCCAGCAGTTCAAACTCGCGTGTGCTCAGTTCGACGTCGGTACCGGCGCGGCTGACTTTGCGCTCGAGCAGATTGATGCAGAGATCATCGACACGCAGCAGATGGCTGGAGTCGCCCGCTTTGCGGCGGACTACGGTGTGCAGACGCGCGGCCAGTTCCTCGACGAAGAAGGGCTTGGTCATGTAATCATCCGCGCCGAGGTTCAGGCCTTCGATTTTTTCCGGCAGTGTGGAGCGTGCGGTGAGCAGGATGACGGGCACGTTGTTGCGCTTTTCACGCAGGCCGCGCAGGATGCTGAGGCCGTCGCGACCCGGCACCATGATGTCGAGGACCAGGGCGTCGTAGGGGACGGTGGTGGCCATTTCCCAGGCTTCATCGCCATCGCTGATGGCATCCACCTGAATGCCCTGCTCCTCGAGCCCCTTCTTGGCAAAGGAAAGCAGTTTGGCCTGGTCTTCGACGAGGAGGATGCGCATGTGGCGGACGATGCGGTGAGATGGCTGCTTGTCCACAGGCAGCTGCTGAAATGAGGAATGAGTCAATCCGAATGGCGGATGAGTGACGAAGTCTGAGGTGACAAAGGATCAAGGTGAGTGCCCGCCTAGCATTTGGGTTTATTTTGTCATTCGGGTTTCGTCATTCTTCCATTTTCTGTTACTCATCTCCTATGAGGCGCCTGCTGGCATTTTTGGGTTTTTTCACGTTTGCGTCTGCGGCGGAGACGCTGCCGATGCAGGGCATTCAGGCGGCGGCTGCTTATTCCGCGGCGCATGGAGGGCATGCGTTTCTCGTGAAGCAGAACGGCAAAATTTTGTACGAAGCCTACACGAACGGGTGCACGAAATCTGAGCCGCACCGGATTTACAGCGGAACGAAGGCCTTCTGGGGGCTGACGGCTTTTGCGGCGGAGAGGGACGGGCTGTTTACTTTTGATGAACGGGTGGCTGACACCATCACCGAGTGGCAGGGCGACTCGCGGAAGAAACACATCACGGTGCGGCAGTTGCTCGATTTCAGCCATGGGCTGGAGCCGATGTTTGGGCTGCACGAGAACACGTTTGCAGACCGCACTGCTGCGGCACTGAAGGCCAGGAGTGTGGCGACGCCGGGAAAGTCTTTCATCTATGGGCCTGCCGCGCTGCAGGTGTTTCATGAACTGCTTGCGCGCAAGCTGCAGCGGAAGCAGACGCCTACTCGGTACCTGGAGCGCAAGGTGCTTGGCCCGCTCGGTCTCGGGTCGCAGCGCTACCTGCCGGACACGCATGGCGCACCGCTACTGGCGGCAGGGTTTATGCAGACGGCACGTCAGTGGTCGGAGCTGGGCACGTGGATGCTCAAGCACGAGGAGGTGCTAATGAGGCTGCAGGGGAGCAGCGCGAATGCGGCCTTTGCCTTTGGTTTTTGGAACAACCGCGCTGGGGCCAGCAAAGCTGCGCGTGAGGTGGATGCGGAGGCGATGCTGGATAAAAAATGGGGCCAGCAGTCTTGGCGGAATGCTTGTCTTTGCCGGGCTGCTCCTGAGGATCTTATTGCGTGTATTGGCTCCTATGGGCAGCGGCTTTATATCGTGCCGTCGATGAAGCTTGTGATTGTGCGGATGGCGAAGGATTCGAAGCCGAATGATGCGCAGATGCTGCGGCTGTTGTTTGGAAAGGGGGGGTGAGGGGACTGCATGCATCTGGCTCTCTTTCTGTATTCCGACGTGGGGCTTACATCAGCAGGGCTGTTTTGGTGCCATGGAAAGGTAGTCTGGCGTGAGGCATGCTATGTTGGAGCACTGAGTGGTCATGGGGCGAATGCAGAGCGGGGCTGGTTGCAAACGCTGCTGGTGGCCGTTGTGTGTTGCGGGGCGATGGGTTTGCTTCCCGGTTGCGGGCGCTTACCCAGGGAAGCACTCGCCAAGGCTCGGCATCCCTGGGCTATATTACGCAGCCCTTTCAGGGCTGGTGTATCGCGGAGTGGAGGGGCGAAACAAGAGATGCATTCCGCAGGAAACGCGGGGTTTCTGGCATCATGAAACACATGACAGACGGCCTTAACCAAGCGCCATTCCTGCCTGGTATCATCACCGCACTGGCGGTGTGGTCGGAGCTGTAGCAGGCTGTTCCTCCACCACCGGGATCGCTTTGCGGATCATGTTTTTGGAGACGCCGTAGATGAGGGTGCTTTTTCCGGGGTGCCACTGGTAGCCGATGCCGAAGGGTATGACGGGGACTTCGGTGGTGCGATAGTACTCGGCGAGATCGGGCTGGTAGTGCTGTTTGAAGAGGGGGATGGGACCCGGGTACCAACCGTAGGCTTTGGCGTCCCAGGATTCGCGGGGGAAGTCCTTCCACATGATGCCAGAGTCGTCCTGGGTCATGGTGTGGCAGTGGGTGAGGAGGTAGTCGCGGATGGTGTGAAACTCATCCATGTGCATGAGGTAGGAGGCGGACTTGGTGAAGCCGTTCATGACGCCGAGTCCGTCGCAGAAGCGGAGGAAGGAGGCGTCCTGCTTGAGCGCCCAGTTGGCGATGTTGGTGGAGAAGTAGTAGAGCGTCTGCTGCTTGCCCTGGGCACCGAGGAAGGTGATGCGCACGCCGGAGGTTTTGGTCTGCTTGTCGGTGAGGATTTTTCCTTCGGCATCGAGCCAGATGTTTTCCACGTTTTGAATGAAGCAGCCGCAGCGTGCGAGGAAGACGTAGAGGACGGGCAGGGTGCCGGTGAGCTTGGTGGCCTGCAGGTCTTTCTTCATGTCTGCGGTGATGAAGAAGCTGAAGCTGAGCGAGGCATTGAGCGTGTTGCGCAGATTGCGCAGGGATGAGCCGAGCTCGCCCTCAGTGAGTTTTGTCACATCCGGTGGCAGGCCCACAGGTTCCACGGCGGCCAGCACGTAGGTGGAGGCATTGGGGAAGAAGGTGTAGGCGTGCAGGAAATCGGGACCGCTGAAGACATAGAGCAGTGGTCCGGTGTCGCTGACGGCCTCCGGCAGGCCAAGTGGTGCCCAGGTGCGGATGGGGCCGAGCTGGCGCTGCTCTGCATCCGCCCAGGTGGCGTCGAGATCTTTGGCATGGGAATTGAATTCGCCATGCTTTGCCAATTCGGCCAAGGAAGAACCTTCCTGCGGCATGCCGGCAAGGAAGCGCGCCTGTTCATTGGGCGTGGTGGGTGCGGCGAAGGCGGATTGAGCCAGAACGAGCAGCAGAACGAGTGTTTTATTCATGGGGTGCGTGGAGTACGCGGTGAGATGAAATAAATGATCCAGCCCAGCAAAATTAACGCCATGCCAGCGAGCGTTTCTTCTGGATGCTTTTTGGCGACGAAGACCATCATCCACAGGCTGATGCCGAGAAACAGGAGAGGCGTCACGGGGTAACCCCAGCAGCGGTAGGGGCGTAGCAGGTCGGGCTGGCGGATACGAAGCACGATCAACCCCACCACCGTGGCGAATGAACCGAGCTGAATGCTGAACTGCACGCAGGTGAGCACCGTTTCAAAACTGGCGGTGAGCAGCAGCGTCACGACGATGGAAAGCTGCACAAACAAACCGACCACTGGGACGCCACGATCATCACTCACCGCAAGCGGGGCGAGGATGCGGAGGTCCTGGCCCATGGTTTTCATCACCCGTGGTCCCACCCAGGTCATGGCACTGATGCTGGAGACGAGGCCCAGGCAGATGAGTCCTGACATGATCTTGCCGCCGGTCTCGCCGAAGATGTGGACGGCTGCGATGTGGCCGACGTCCAGTTTTCCATTCAGCTCGCTCATCGGGGCGACGTGAAGGAACACGGCATTGAGCGCGAGATACAGACCCGCGACGAGCAGCGTGCCGATAGCGATGGCCAGAGGGACGTTTTTCTGCGGATCTCGGATGTCACCGACGATGTAGGTGGCGGCATTCCAGCCAGCGTAGGCATACATGACATAGACGAGGCTTACTGCGAAGGGGGTGCTGCCCATCAAATCCAGATCACCCGAGACGGGTAGAAAGTTCACAGGCTGGGCTTTGCCGAACCAGAATCCGGCACCTATGAAAACGAGGATCAGTGTGACTTTGAGCCAAGTGGCCGTGTTTTGAAACTTGGCGGCCATGCTGACGCCGCCGACGTGGATCAAGGTCACGATCCAGACCATGACGAGGGACCATGTCGTCGCTGGTGCATGAGGAAAGATACCGGAGAAGTATTTGCCGAAGGCCATGGCCGCGAGTGCGATGGGCGCGGCGAAACCTACGGTGACTGAAAGCCAGCCGGAGAGAAATCCGATGGAGGGATGAAAAATCTTGGAGAGAAAGTGGTACTCGCCGCCGGAGCGTGGCAGTGCTGCCGCCAGTTCGCCATAGCACACGGCGCCGCAGAAGGCGCACACACCTCCGACGACCCAGAGCATGAGGAGGACAAAGCCCGAGGGCAGGGAACCGACCTGAAAGCCCAGCGAGGTGAACACTCCGGTGCCGATCATGTTTGCCACCACCACCGCCGTGGCGGTGAGCAGCGAAATGCCCTGAGTGCGTGTGGTGCTCATGGGGGCGATGGCTACGCGCAGCGCTAGTTGTCGTCAACATTCCCCTTCGAGATGGCAGAGATTGAAGAAGTCCCGCAGTCCACTTATAGAGTTGCCTTTTGGGTGTTACGGGCGTAACTTATCTTCGTGAAGACTTACTCGCGCCATTTTAACTATTTCGCCAACATGGCTGAAAGTAGTGCGATCAAGCCGCTTTGCCACCGACTGGCAGCAAGCCGAGCTTAAGCGGGCAACCCCGACTGGGATTGTCCGCGCTTTTTAGCAGGTGCCAGAGCCTGCGTCTTCTATCTCACGCCCGCGTCATCATGACGTGCAGGTTTCATTCTGGACATCGCTCATGGCACGCGCAGCCGGGTGTTTAACACACCCACTCGCGGGTGCTGCCTGTCTGCGCGCTCATGCGGCAGCAGGCTTTTTTCCCTCTGCTTTTACACACTCAAATATTCTTTTTTTATGAAACTGTTGGATCGACTTTTTAACCAGGATGACAAACCCGTGCGCGTTGGCAGCGCCCTGCATTTGGAGCGGCCTACGTGGCTGGTCACATGTGCTTTCGAACGTCGGGAAGTCTTCGGCAAGGTTTCCACCAAGGCCAGTTATGAAGTAGCTGCCCGAACCGAGGATGAGGCGCGAGAATCCGTGTGCTCCTTCCTGCAGCAGACGCTGCAAAAGTGCTGCATCGAATCCGTGCAGGCCATGCGGCGGTGAAGATTTCACGCCCCGCTTTTTAACACTTCATTCGTCATTGGAAAGACTCCTGCCACCAAAGGCAGGAGTGCTTTCCCCTGCCTTGGTCGCAGGCATTTCTTATTCCTATTTTTCTTCTTTTACGTTTATGAACACACTTCCTGTCCGTCACTATGATCGCGTCACTCTGCGTCCTCTCAATGAGCTGGCAACGCTGCACGAATTCGACATTACCATCCAGGTGGTGCCGGGATATGAGGCTGACGCTGACAGTGGCCGCATCTCGGAGGATGCGCCACTTGGGCGAGCCGTCCTGCGCCGGAGCGCCGGTGAAAAAATCAATCTGCAAGTTCACGATCGCAACCTGGCAATGCTCATTCTGGCCGTGGAAAAACCCACGGACAGCACCGGCTGAACGGAGGGGCGGTCTTTCCAAAGCGGGGCTTGCAGGGCGCGGAAAAAGGAATTTATTTTCGGCATGAAAACGACATCCTCAAAATTATTCAGGGGGGTGATGTTGATCGCCGCCCTGCTGGTGCCCGCCACGACATGGTGGGTGAGCTCCCGTTACTACACGGAACAAAGGGAGGCGGAAAGCCGGCAGCAGCTGGCAAAGCTACAGGAGATCCAGGATAAATATGCCGGCATGGCGAAGGCCAACGAATGGCTCAGAGAAGCGATCAAGAATGAAGACAAGCGAAGGGCGCTCTTCAAGAGCCTCAACGAAGGCACCACCGAGTTTGCACTGGAGATCAAGCCGCGCAGCACCTGGAACTGGCCCACAGATCCGGACCATGTCTGGCATGACCAGCGCCGCCAGGCAAACATCATGCTGATGAAGCATGGGCTGCCGGCGCTGGATGGGCCGAATGCCCTGCCTGACAGCCCCGCGCCGCCCAGGTCCCTGCGGATCAACGGCCAAAAATAAACGCGAATTCATCTTTGCCCCGGAGGTGTGTTAACCGGCCGGGTTTCTATGTGTGGTGATTCAATCAACCACACTCATGAAACTTGTGTCTCTACCTAACCGGATTTACCCCAGCGGGCAGCCGCATGACGCGGCCCTGAGCGCCGATTCGGCGTCCTTCGATTTCCACACCGTCACCTGGCAGGCTGACGGGTTTGGTTTTGATGCCACCAGCGGGGAGTTTTTTACCGCCAGCCCGACAGCGCTCATGGTCATGAAGGCATTGAGCGAGGAGGAGTCGCGCCTGCAGATCCTTGACCGCCTGACGGCACGTTTCGAGGTCACGCAGAGCACTGCGGAGCGCGATCTGGAAACCTTCCTCGCGGAACTCGGCCACATCGGGCTGGTCCCGGAAGCAAACTGAACTCCAACCACGCATCATCCTCCCATGAATGCCTCTCCTGTCATCGCCGTCACCGGCCTTCATCGCGGTGAGAATCCGCAGCCGGGTTCCGCCGTCATTCGCAGTCTGCGACGTGTTTATCCTGAGCTGCGCATCATCGGTCTTGTTTACGATTCACTGGAGAGCGGTCTCTTCAGCGAAGAAGACGCACCTGATGCCGCCTTCACCATGTCCTACCCAGGCGCGGGTGAAGAAGCCTTCTGGGAGCGCCTGGATGCGATCCGTGAGATTGAACGCTTCGACGTTTTGATTCCCTGCCTCGATGCTGAGATGGGGCCGCTGGTCGATGCGCCGGAAAAACTGAGGGAGCGCGGCATTCGGGCCTGCCTGCCGACTGCGGCGAGCTTCCAATGCCGCGACAAAGCAAAGCTGGCCGAGCTGTGCGAACGCACGCACTGCCGCACCCCACAGACCCTGGCTGTGAGCGATGTGAACTCGCTGCATCAGGCGGCGTTGACCCTTGGCGGGAATGTCTTCGTCAAAGGCCGCTATTATGAGGCCCGGCACGCTATTACGCCTGCCGCCCGTGAGGCCGCCTACTGGCACATGCTGGAGCAATGGGGCGCGCCCGTGCTGGTGCAGGAAAATGTGCCGGGCGAGGAATACAACGTCATCGGTCTTGGCGATGGTCGTGGCCACATGCTCGGCTCTTGTGCAATCCGCAAGATGCTGCGCACCGCCAGTGGCAAAGGCTTCGGCGGCATGGTGGTGCGCGATCCTCAGCTGGATGCCATCGCGCAATCGCTCATCGCGGAACTGCGCTGGAACGGTCCGTTTGAACTCGAGTTCGTGAAATCCGAAGGGCCCAAAGGTGAATACTGTCTCATCGAGATCAATCCGCGCTTCCCTGCCTGGTGTGACTTTCCCTCCACACTGAACTGCAACCTGCCCGCTGCCGCACTGGAGCTTGCCCTGGGCTGGCAGCCCCGCGAGGCGCTGCGCCACGCCAGTCCGGGCAAGTTTTTCATCCGGCATGCCATCGACATGACCGGTGACATTCGCGATCTCGCCGCGCTCACCACGACCGGTCAGTTCTTCCGCCAGCCGTGCGAGATCATCCCGCATCCGGTCACCTCTCGAAGTCTTTAATTTTTAACCATCTACTGCATCCTCCCATGCAACCATTGCTGCATTACTCCCCCCCGACGATCACCCGTCATCTCAGCGGTCAAAACAGCGCCGCGAATCGCAACCGCCATGCGCACGGTCTGAACAGCAACGTGTGCGAACGCATCGACGGCGTGCCCGTGGCGGATCTCGCCGCACGCTTTGGCTCACCGCTTTTTGTTTTTTCTGAGCGCACGCTGCGTGAGAAAATCCAGCGCGCACGTGAAGCTTTCGAAAGCCGCTATCCGAACACACGCTTCGCGTGGAGTTATAAGACGAACTATCTCAACGCCATCTGCCGTGTCTTTCACAGCGAAGGATCCATCGCGGAAGTGGTGAGCGAATTCGAGTATGAAAAAGCCCGCCGCAATGGTGTGGCTGGCCGCGACATCATCTTCAACGGGCCGCACAAATCCCGTGCGGGACTTGAACTCGCGGTCAGCGAAGGCGCGATGATCCAGGTCGATAACTGGGATGAACTCCTGCTGCTCGACACCATCGCGAAGGAGCAAAACCGCAGCATCGACATCGCCATTCGCTGCTGGCTGGACGCAGGCATTCAGCCGGTATGGAGCAAGTTTGGCTTTGGTGTCGAACATGGCGAAGCCTGGCGTGCGATCCGGCGCATCGCTGAGAGCAAGGGCCGACTCCGGCTGCAGGGGCTGCACACGCACATCGGCACCTACATTCTCGAACCGAACGCATACAAGATTGCAGCGGAGAAACTCATCACGCTCATGGAGCGCTACCGTGAGAGCTATGGCGGGTCATTGCGCTATCTGAATCTCGGTGGCGGCTTCCCATCGCTCAGCACGCTGCATTACTCGTATCAGCCTGCCGAGCAGGTGGTGCCGCCAATCGAAAAATATGCCGACGCGATTGCCGGTGCGTTGAACACGCTGCCACGCGACCGCCGCCCACGGCTTTACTTGGAAAGCGGACGCGCACTCGTCGATGAAGCGGGCTATCTCATCACCAGCATCGTGGCCGTGAAACAAATCGGTGCTTCGGGGCCGATCACACTTGCTGGCAAGGCGGCGAAGGCGCCTGCCTACATGCCTGAATCGACGGGAGCCGCCTATGTCATCGATGCCGGCATCAACATTCTCTACAGCGGCAACTGGTATCGCTTCAATGTGAAGCCCGCCAAAGCGCAGCGTGAGAGCGCCCAGCAGCCTATCAAACTTTACGGCTGCCTGTGCATGAACATCGATGTCATTCGTGAGCAGGTCTCGCTGCCAGCGATGACGACGGGCGATCTCCTCGTCATGCATCCCGTGGGTGCCTACAACATCACGCAGAGCATGCAGTTCATCACGTACCGCCCGGCGGTGGTCATGATCGGGCTGGATGGCCGGGTGGATGTCATCCGTGAACGTGAGGACCTTGATTATGTGCAGCGGCTTGAACGTGTGCCGGAACATCTGCTGAACCCATCGCGGCCATGAACTCAGAAGCCCCATCTACCCTCCCCGTGATGGCCATTCTTGAAGAGGCCGATACTCATTCGCCTTCTCTCTGGAAGAGAATCATCGTGAGAGCGGCAGTCTGCGTCCGAACGCTGCGCCCGCATTTTCAGATGGTCACGACACCGCTGCTTGAAGTTGCGCGTGCCGCCAGTTCCATCTTCCTGTGCGGCAGTTGGCAAACTGGTGCACTGCTATGCGCGGCGCTGCTGTTTATGCCGCGATATTTTGTCTTTGCGGTCAGCGCTTGCTTGCTCGGTGGCTGCATTGCTAGACTGCTGCATCTGCCTGCTGCGATGCGGAAGGATGGCACGCTGCTCTACAATGTTTTTCTGAGCGCACTCGCCGTTGCATGGATCACACGAGGTTCCGCGCTCGCGGCTCCTGCGATCTGGGGCATGCTGGTCGTTGTCACGGTTTACACGCTGCTACTTTCCGCTGCGTTGTGGCATTGGTTTCCGCTGCGTGCGGGGCTGCCGCCGCTCAGCGTCGCGTTTGTCGTCGCGTTCGGTACGCTGCTGACGTTTTTCCCGCACTGGGCTGCTGGGACAGCATTGCTGGACATGGGATTGCCGGATGAGCCGGTACTGCCATTTGTCGTCACCGCCTTCCTGCGCAGCATGGGTACGATTTTGTTTCTGCCGAATGTGTGGGCGGGCCTAGCCGTGACGCTGGCGATTCTTGTGTGGTCCCGCGTTGCGATGATCAATGCCATCGCGGGTTACGCAGGTGGCATTCTCATTGTGAAGCTGCTCGAAGCCTGCGGGTTGCAGTGGCTTGGCTGGTTTGCAGGACACAATTACCTGCTGGCTGGGATGGCGCTGGGCGCGGTGTATTTCGTGCCGTCCTGGAGCAGTCTGGCGCTGGCCTTTGTGGCAGGTGCCGTGGCCGCATTGCACGTCGCGGCAGTGCAACATTTCCTGCGTGGGTCGGGCTGGGAATACCTGCCGCTGCCCTATCTGCTGACGATCTGGAGCATGCTCTGCTGCCTGCGGCTGCGTGAGAAGCCGGGCTCGCTGCTGCCTGCCACAGGAGTCTTTGAAAATCCTGAAGCAGCCGCTGCTTCACTGGCTCACGCGAATGCGCGCTTTCCACATCGCAACGAAACCCATGTGCTGCTGCCCACCGCACGAGAAGTCACCGTGACCCAGGGGTTTGACGACAAGCTCAGCCATCGCGGTGACTGGAAACATGCGCTCGATTTTGAAGTGCATGACGCTGCCGACAACGCCTGCCCACCCGGCTTTAATGATGATCTGAGCCGCTACTACACGCAGGGTCTCGAAGTGCGTGCTCCGGGCACTGGCGAAATCATCCGCGTCATCGACGGGGTGGCTGACAACGCACCCGGCGGCTGCAACTTTGCCAACAACTGGGGCAATCATCTCATCTTGCGTCTCGATTACGGCGGTGTCGTGAAGCTCGCGCATTTCATGCGGAACGGCATCGTGGTCAAAGCCGGGCAGCGTGTGGGGGCTGGGGATCTGGTGGGCTACTGCGGCAATTCGGGTCGCAGCCCCGTGCCGCACATCCATCTGCACAACCAAGCCACCCATGAGACAGGCGCGCACACCACGCCCTTTTGTCTCACGAATTTTTTCACGCGCGCCACCGAGGGTGTGCGCTGGAACTTTGCCGGTGTGCCTCAAGTGGGAGCGCGCATCGCCCCGGCGACGGTCTCCGCCACCGTGCTGGGCACGCTGGCCCATTTGGCCCCGGGCGTGGCCACGTATCGTGTTTGCACGAGTGGAGCGACCTCGTTGGAAACAATCAGCACCACACTTGATGAATCCGGGCGCTACGTTTTCCGCCGCGGCAAAGAATCGCTCACGGCAGTGCTCGGTTTGCACGCGCTGCAGATCACGCAGAGCTGCCTCAGCGGTCATTCGCAGATCCTGCGGCTCCTTTCGTTCGCCATGCCCACCGTGCCTTTCGCTTATCAGAGCGGCATGATCTGGGAGGACAGTGTCGCTTTGCCGTCAAAGCAGCACGGTCGGGCATTGGCGGGCGTTTTCGCGCCCTATGTGGGCCACCCCACTCAGCGCGTCATCACACGCCACTCGTTGCATCCCACGACGCAGCGCCTGCATCTCACGACTTCCATCGTCGATGCGACGGGGGATCTCCCGCAGGAGATCGAATTCACCCTCGAACCCATTCGCGGCCTCACCCACCTCACCGCTCATTTCAAGACGCACGACAGCACCTTCATGCAAACCAGTTTCACCCAAACGCTGCCCAACGGCGACGCCGAATAAATCACTCTCCACTCAGCCATGAAAACACACATCCTCCTCATCGCCTTCGCCTGCGTCACCGCTGCGAACGCCGTTGATAAACTCGCCGCCATCTCTGAAGCCTGGCAGCAATCACTCACTGCTGAATCGAGCAGCGATTACGCCGGTGCGCTCGAAAGTGTCCTCGCCTTTAAGAGTGCTGGCGGTGAGACCTATCTTGCGGCCGTGCGCGCTGGCTGGCTTTCCTATCTCAACAAGGATTACCCCAAGGCCATCCAGTTTTACACCACCGCAGCCAGGCAGGAGCCACGAGCCATCACACCGCACCTTGGCATGATGAACGTGTCTTTGGCTCAGGGCCAGCCTGACGATGCTCTCCGTTCGGCGCGTGAGGTTCTGAAAATTGATCAGTTCCATCGAACGACGCTGCTGACTGCCGGTGAGATTCTTTTCAATCAGCAGGACTATCGCAAAGCCGAGGTGTACTTTGAGCGCGCTTACAAGCTGATGCCAGAAGACCCTATTGGCATGAGCTGGTTTGGCTGGGCGCAGATCAACCAAGGGCAGGGCAGGCTGGCCGCGCCCTTATTTGAAAAGCTCATGCAGATCAATGCAGAGGGGTACATGGTGCAAGACGGATTTGCCATCACGCATGGGCTTCCACCGGGGGCTCCTCTGGGCCAGCGTTGATTGAGGAGAGATTGCATGCACACGCCGTCCCAGATTCGTGCTCGTGGGCAGCATCTCCGTGCCGCGCTGGATCAAGTGATCGAACAACGCGGGTGGAGCCTGCCGAAGCGGCGGGCTCATCAGTGGCGCACGCTGCGTTCATTGGTGCAGCATGCGCATGCCCACGTACCGCTCTATCAGCGGTTGTTTGCGGAGGCTGGATTCACTCCTGCGATGCTCGATGACTGGGAGGATTTGTCCAAGATTCCGATCCTCACCAAACATGAACTGCGCAGCGCAACGCTGGCGGATTTGATCGGCCAGGAGAACCGTGGTGACATTCGATGGCTGGCGTCCTCCGGCTCCACCGGTATTCCCGCCAGCATGGCGCGCACGGAGGAGTCACTGTGGCATTACATGGCCTGCAACACGGCTTTGTACTATGACTGGTGCCATGGCAAGCCGCTCAGCAACGGTCTCTATCTGATCGACATGGCTCCCGATAGCATCGACTTTGCCACGGCTGATCTTCTGCGCACCACGGTGCCGGATTCGCGCATCTTCTCTGTTCACGATCCCGTGGCCAAACTCACGTGCGAGCTCCTGAGCATCGCGCCGGAATTCATTTCATCCTACCCATCGACGCTTCGTGCCATGGCGCTGGATCTGCGTGCGCAAAACCGCGTCATGAAAAAAACACGGCTCATTCATCTCACCTCTGAGATGCTGGATGCCCACACGCGGCATCTGTTGAGTCAGACCTTTCCGAATGCACGCCTCATCGAAACCTACACGAGTACCGAAGGTGGTCTCGTTGCCTGGCAGTGCATGCAAGGCTCGCGCTGGCACATTGCCGAGGCCAACGTTCTGTGTGAGATCGTCGATGACAACGGCCTGCCTACCAGCGATCTCGGCCATGTCGTCATCACCGATCTCACCAACACTGCGACGCCGATCCTGCGCTATCGCGGACTGGGTGATCTGGCCCGCTGGGAGCCGGAGTCCTGTCCATGCGGCAGCAGTGCCCGCCGCATCCGCCACATGGAAGGCCGCAGCGCCGCGATGGTGAGCACACGTAGCGGCACCTTGATTTCACCTTATGTCGTCACCAACGCTATTGAGGAGGTTCCTGGGCTTGCACAGTATCAGGTCGTGCAAAAGCAGCCCGGCATGATCGAAGTCCGTGTTGTGGCTGAAGGCAACGCATCGCTCGATTGTGTTGAAAAGGGTATTCAAAGTGCGCTTGAAAGCGCTTTGGAGAGTGCGGTCGATTTGCAAATCACTTTCGTCTCCACGATTGCCGCGCCTGCAGGATCGCATAAAGTGCCGCTAGTGATTTCAGAACTTCCCCTTGCCGCATGAAGCGCCTACTCGACCACACTCTGCGTGGTTACGGGCAGATGCTCGTGGCGAACAGCCGCATCACCGGAGTGTGTGTGCTCATCGGTTTGTTTGTCCTATCGGTCGAAGCCGCGCTGATGAGCCTGGGCGGGGCGCTGCTCATCACCGCACTCGCACAGTGGCGTGCGCAGGATGACAGCGTGCTCAAAACGGGGCTCTTCAGTGTGAACGGCGCATTGCTGGGTGCTTTGTGGTATCTTTTTCCGCAGGTGCCGCTGTGGGTGCAGGCGCTGACCACGGCACTTGGCTGTGCTGGCATGGCGTTTGTCTTCGTTCCCGTCGCCGAGCGCATGCATGAAAAAAAATCGCCCTATGTCCTCTTCAGTCTGCCGTATGTCGCAGCCGCGTGGGCTGCGCTGATGGCGCTGATTTTCTTTGGCGTGCATGATGCCGAACTCACACGCGGCTGGCGTGAGCTGCTGGCCAATCGCTTTGAGAAGGCGGAGAAACACTTCCTCAATACCGAAGTCAGCACCGACATGGCGGAGTCTTATCGCTGCGCGGGGTTGGGCTGGAGCTTGTACCGTCGTGGAGACCAGACCGGCGCACAGACTGCTTTTTCCCGTGTGCTTTCACTCAAGATCGGAGTTCCAGACGCCTACGATGGTCTTGGCTGGAGCCGCTTTCGCCAAGGGCGCTATGACGATGCGGCGCTGGCGTTTCGGCGTGCTGTTGCGCTGGATTCCTTTTTCGCTGACTCATGGGATGGCCTTGGCTGGTGTGCCCTGCAGGCAGGCCATCCGGATGAAGCGCGGCACCATTTCACCACGGCGGCATTGTGTGCCCCCCTGTTTGCCGATGCCTACACCGGCTTTGCGGCCACGCTGACCGGAGGCACGGCGCAGGAGTACGCGAAGGCATGGGGTGGATTTATCGGCAGTCATATCAGCCTGACGGCGCAGTTCACCTCGACCCGGGTGCTGCTCTGCTGGCTCTGGTTCTTCATCGGCATTCTCTGGCATTCACGCACCAGCGCTCTCGTGGCTCTGACTGCTCTCCTCATCTGTGTGGCGGGTTCCTGGTGGAAGCCGGTCTTTGGCGATCCTGCCTTTGCCATGAACGTCATCGTCCTCGCTCTGGCGCTCGGCGGTCATTACCTGCGGCTGAATGTGAGGACCGTCGCGTGGATGCTGTTCGTCATGTTGGCAATGGCCCTGCTGTGGGATCCACTCTCGGAAGCCCTGCTGCGTCTGGCGCTGCTGCCGCTCTGCCTGCCATTCAATTTTGCCCTGCTCGGCAGCATCGCTTTCTTTGGCTGGCTGCATCGCCGAGGGCTGCGTGATGAGCGCATTCCCATCGACTGGGCGTCCAGCACGCCCGCGCAGATACGCGTTTTCACCGCGCAAAAAGAAGTTGCCGATGGCTGCTGGGACAAGCTCAAAAAAGCAGATCCTGAGCAGCCGCAGCCGCTGACTGAGCGCTCACTTCAGCTTCCGGCCAAAGTGAACCTCAAAATACACGCCGAGTGAATCTGCCAGCGCCCTGGCAAAGCGGCGCTGATTTTCCGGGACGTCACGTACATTGTTCCAAGGGCACTCCACCTGGATGGCACTCACAGTGCCGCCGGAGCGTGAACCATGGGCAGCCACGTCATAAACACCGCTGAAGTAGCCCGCCATGAAGGTCGGATTCGCTTTGGACGGACTTGGCAGGCAGCGAAAGCCATTAAACTCCAGCAAACCGCCGAGGCTCTGCGGTCCGCGCACCAGCTCTGCAAAGCTTTGCGGTGAGCGTTTGTCCAGATCACGGATGCAGGTGGCGGCGATGAGAGCCGCATCCGCGTTCAGTTCCGGGTCAGAGTGCTTCAGCATGTCGCCCTTGATCAGGTAGCCCAGTTCGACGCGTTGATCGAGATGGCGGTGGCCGTGGATGTCGAGCAGCAGACCCATGCCGCTCCTTTTCATCACCGTATCACAGGCCTTCTGCGTGCTGTCATGAAAGCGGTGCCAGGCGGCCACTGCGATGGGATCACCCTGCGCGGCTTCTTCGAGTTCCCGGTTCGGATCGAGTCGTGTGCGGTGCAGGCGGGAGATGATGGTGTGCGGTTTGCCACCGTAGCGCTTCTCCAGTTCTTCAATGATCATTTCGCTCAGCGGAATCGTGTTGGAATCCGTGCCGGTGACACCGTATCGGCGTGCGAGCACGTTTTCAGGTTTCAAGCTGCCGCCATGGGGGACGGTGAGAATGATGGGCAGCGTGCCGGAGCGCACCTCGATGTATGTTTCGAGCTCCGTAGTCTGGGCCTGCAATGCGGCGGCGAAAACAAATAGAAAAAACAGGGTGCGCATGGTCGAAGCCAGTGAAAGACAGTTCCCTGCTGCCTGCCACGTTTTTTTCCCGCTCATGATTCACCGCATTCTACTTCCACTTCTGGTTCTCGCTTCCACCTCCCACGCCGGCAACTGGCCCGAATGGCGCGGCCCTTCCGCACAAGGTCACGCCACGGCTTCCGGCCTGCCGGAAACGTGGAGCGAGACGAGCAACATCGCCTGGAAGACGGAGCTTTCAGGCCGTGGCCACTCGACACCTGTCATGTGGGGGGAGCAGATCTGGCTC
The DNA here is from genome assembly GCA_002482965.1 of Verrucomicrobiaceae bacterium UBA7681. Taxonomy (GTDB): domain Bacteria; phylum Verrucomicrobiota; class Verrucomicrobiia; order Verrucomicrobiales; family Verrucomicrobiaceae; genus Prosthecobacter. Next base: position 58,951 of record DLGZ01000011.1, read on the forward strand.
ACCACCTCCATTGAAAAAGCGGCGACGCCGGAGGAGGCCAAACGCCGTCTCGAATCCAATACCGGTGATCAGCCGCTCACCGTCCTCGGTTCCGTGAGTCTGCATGCTCTGTGTGTGGACCGCAGCAGCGGTAAAATCCTCCATGACATCGAGCTGCTGAATGTGAAGGACCCGCAGTGGGCGCATCAGCTCAACAGCTATGCTTCACCTTCGCCGGTGCTGGCAGAGGGGCGGCTCTACGCGCACTTTGGTTCTTTTGGAACTGTGGCGCTGGATACGAAGACTTTGAAGGTGCTGTGGAAAAATGAGGAGCTGCACGTGATGCACGAAAACGGGCCAGGCTCCACCGCTGTGCTGCATGGGGACCGATTGATCGCGCATTTCGATGGCAGCGATCAGCAGTTCATCACGGCCTTTGACACGAATACTGGCAAGGTCGCGTGGAAAACACCGCGCAGTGGAGAGATGGATCCGCGCCCGCAGCAGAGGAAAGCGTATGGCACGCCGCTGGTGGTGGAGATCAACGGCAAGCCGGAGGTGGTCAGCTCTGCCGCCAACAACGTCTATGGCTACGATCCGCAGACGGGCGCAGAACTGTGGAAGGTTCACTATGGTGATCTCGGCTTCTCCATGTCCACCGTGCCGGTGGCCGACGAGCAGCAGATTTATTTTAGCACCGCCTTTGGGAAATCGGCGGTCGTTGCTCTCAAATATGTCGGCTTGAAGACTCCCGAAGTCGCCTGGCGCAACAACAAGAACGCGCCCAAGATGTGCTCGCCGGTGCTGTACAATGGGCTGCTCTTTTATGTCGATGACGGTGGCATCGTGAGCTGCGTGGATACGAAAAGTGGCGAGGCCTTTTATCGCGAGCGCAT
>DLGZ01000011.1:59873-215241 GCA_002482965.1 Verrucomicrobiaceae bacterium UBA7681
TGCAGCCGGGAGGGAGTGGTGACGATTGTGAACGCAGCCAAGGAGTTCAAGATCCTTGCCCAGAACACTCTCGATGGTCCGATCATGGCCAGCCCGATTGCCGATGGCAGCGCCCTGTTCATCCGCACGGACAAAGCGCTGTATAAGATCGGGAAGTGAGTGGTCACGCAGGACTTGCGTTACGCCTGGTGGTGAATAGTTTTAATGCATGACGACTGTTGCCCAAATTGAGGACGCGATCGCTGCTCTCCCAGCGGACAGCTTTATGGAATTGCTGGACTGGATGGAACGTCGCCATGATGAGGTGCTTGGGGAAGACGGCTATGAGTCGCCAGAACTCGAAGCCGTAATGCTCAAGGCATTGGACAGCCCACGCCAGCCTATTAACGAGGAACTTTATGAAGGCATTCGTCAGCGCTGGCGCGACAAAAAACGTGTCGAGGCAAATCAGACAAAATTGCAGCCATGCTGATAGCCGACATCCGTACGGATGCACTGCTGGATCTTGATCTGCAATATGAGTGGTATGCAGATGCTGCCGACGAAGATTTGGCGGAACAGTATCTGGCTGCGTTTCATGAAACAAAAGAGCAGCTCTGTCGTCAGCCTGACCTTGGCCGTATCCGCAAATTTCGAAACCGACGTCTTGCTCGGTTGAGGTCGTTTCAAATTCAAGGCTCATTTCACAAGCACCTTGTCTTCTACCGTGTAGAAGACGACACGCTGGTTGTCTTCCGCGTGCTGCAAGGCATGCGTGACCTGCCCCGGCGATTGCTGGAACCGCCGGGGGCAGAGTGAGGCGGGTTACTTCAGCGCGGCGCGCAGCACCGGCTCGAAAATTTCTGCCTGACGGAGGAAGCCGAGGTCGGTGCCGTGGGAGGCGTCGTTGGAGCCTTCGGTGTCGGTGCCGTAGAGGGCATCGCCGCCGATGTAGTGGAGGTTGGCGACTTTGCCGGCCTTGAGCTGCTGGTAGGCGGCTTTGAGGGCGGCGTGGTTGTCGTCATGGAACTTGGCCTTGGCGGGGGTGATCCAGGAGTTCGTGTAGCGGCGGTCTTCGACGAGAATGATCGGTGTGGTGGCGTGCTTGGAGCGCAGTTGTTTTACCAGAGGAATGCATTTGGCGGTGACGTCGGCGGGTCCCATGTTGGGCAGGCAGTCGATGACGATGACGGCGGGGTCGAGTTCATTGATGAGATCGCCCACGGCGGCGTCCATGCGACCGTTGCCGGAGAAGCCGATGTTGATGACAGGATGGTCCAGGTGGCGACCGAGGATGGCGGTGTGGACCATGCCGGGGCGTGAGGCGTTGGCACCATGGGTGATTGAGGTGCCGTAGAAAACGATGGGCTTTTCACGTGGTGCCAGGCCTTCGAATTTCGCGCCTGCAGGCACGCCGATTTCGAGTTTTTCGATGCCGTTGTAGAGTGGCAGGTAGGCGGCGAATTCGTGCTCGCCGGGGGCGAGGTCGCTGATCATCACGGCTTCCACATGCTGAGCGGCTGGTTTCGGACAGGCCACCCAGCGCCATTTGCCTTCGGCATCACGAGCATAGAGATCGAGTCCGCTCACGCCCGTGGCAGGCATGGCAGGCGTTGCCAGATTGGCTTTGGAGAGATCGTAGCGGCAGTAGATTGCTTTCGCGTCCGTCTTGAAACGCACCATCATGCCGGTGCTGTCACGGCTGAGGCTCCAGACGGCAGGGGTGACGGTTTTTTCAGCCTTTGCAGGGAGGCGGTCATACCAGCGTTTCCGCTCCTGATCTCCCCAGCCACGTCCTTCGACGCCCCAGGTGGTGACATCATTCCATTGGGCGTCGGCTGGAACCGTTGGGCCTTTGGGTTTGGCCGCGGGCGCAGGTGCTTTGGGTGCGGCAGTTTGAGCGAGCAGCGACGTGCTGACAAAGAGGGCGAGGAGGATGGCTGGTTTCATGAGAGCGCATCAGTACGTCGGGCGGTGGTGTGTTCTCACGTCAATCGCGAGGAGGCAGCGGACTGACAGGCGTTTCAGCCGCGTACTTTGGCGAGGGCTTTTTTGGTGGCCTCGTAGGCGGTCTTTTCCCAGGCGGGCAGGGAGGCGCGGGCGGTGGGGTTTTTCAACGGGGGGACAGGACCGGGCGCGTTGGCGAGGCCGGTGGCAATGGCCTTGCCGCTGCGCACATGGGTCAGGAAGCCGACGCTGACACTCTGCTGCTTGAGATCTGGGGTGACCCAGACACGGACGACGGCGTTAAGATGATTGACTGCGGCGAATTTTTTGACCTCGCTGCGCTGGTTGGCAATGTTCAGACGAAGGGGGACCTGTTTCATCTGCGCAAAGGGCGTGTAACTGAAGGCGCGGCTGTCGTCCAAGGCACGCTCCACCCCGCGCCGCACGGCTAGATTCACGCGCAATTCCTCGGGGGACTCAGGTTTGAAATGGGGCAGCGAACGATCGCCCGGATGGCTGCCGGTGGGGCCGATGCCGATGGCACCTGTGCGCACGTTGTGAAGACGTCCGAGATTGCCTTCCGTGCAGGATGACAGAGCTGCTACGGTGAGCAGGCTGGCGAGGAAGAGGGTGAGGCGCTGACGGGTGGAACTCATGCTAATTTATGCCATGGGGCGCTGGTTTTGTCATGCGGTAAGGGGGCTGGCTCAAGCCTTGACGCAGGCGCGATTCAGCATCCGTTTATTGAGGTCGCTTAATTCGCCGCAGCAGGAAACCATCAGTCTTCATCGTCTGCCAGGGAGCCCTCCTTGGAATGAGCTAAAATGAAGCCAAACAGGCCTTTGAACAAGCGCCAGGTGCCGAATGCTGTTGCCATCATGCACGCAATAAGCGGCGTGCGCGTGATACCGCCCAAACCATTTAACGATCCGATAATTACGCTGACCCCAATGAACAGCAGGCCGAATCCACCTGCTGCTGTGCGTGCGGCAGCGGTCCGAATGATCGCAATCCGCGCAGCTCGTGCTTTATGGTACATCTGCTGCGCTTCTGCCTGGGCTATGCCGTTTACTTCCATCCGGTGAAAGACGTCGGCCTTAGGCTCATCCCAGATGACCATGCGCAGGACCCCTTGATAAATACGATCTTGGTGTTCGTCTGTCATGAGCGACAGAATTAATCCGGCGCCTACTTACCGGCAAAGCAAAAACTCTTTCGCGTTTACGAGGCTCCAGGAGATGTCCTCCAGTGCGAGGCGGCGGTCTTTGGCGGAGGCGAGGAGAGCCTCCATGACTTTGGATTCGTCGGCGGATGGGGCGCGGGTGAGGAGGGCCCAGTAGAGATCGCGGGTGACAGCGGCGTTGTCGGGATTTTTGAGGAGAGAGTGGAGGCGGTTGAATTTCTGGGAGACGACACTGCTGACGATGGGGCCGCTGATGAACTGGAAGATCTGGCCGATGGAAGTGTCCACGCCACGTTCGCATTCGCAGCTCAGCTCGCGTTTGGGGCGGCCGAACTGGACGAGGAAGGCTTCGGGGGACATGGGATCGGGGCTGCCACGACCGTTGGCGGGGCCGGGGATCTGGCTGGCGCGAGTGCCCCGGCTCCAGTCTTTGAACTCAGGGGTGACGCGCAGCGCAGCGTAGAGAGAATCGATGAGCTGCTCGGCGCTGAGGCGGCGGGGCAGGTGGTGCGAGTAGTTGATGAGGTCGGCGGCGTTCGTGTCGTTTGGCGTGCTGTCGAGCTGGTAGGTGCGGCTCAGCATGATGGTGCGAACGAGGTGGCGCAGATCAAAGCCGCTGCGGATAAAATCCTGGGCGAGCTCTTCGAGAAGCTGCGGATGGCTGGCGGGGTTGGTGAGGCGCATGTCATCGACGGGATCGACCAGACCACGACCCATGAGATGATACCAGATGCGATTGGCCTGCGCTTTGGCGAAGAGGGGATGCTGCGCGCTGGTGAGCCATGCAGCGGCGGCCTGAAGTTCGTCCTGCTTGTCTGCGAGCTTGGGCATGTCGGCTCCGAGGAAGCGGGCCTTGGCCTTGTCTCCGGTGCGCGGGTTTTCGATGTTCAGCTTGGCATTGAGAAAAACGACCTGCTCGCCGTTGAACTCATGCTTGTCGTTTTTGTCACGGGGTTGGATGTTGCCGATGATCTTGTAGTCCACCTGGGCGAAGACGGCGGACCAGTTGTAGTAGTCGTCCTGCGTCCAGCGGTCGAAGGGGTGATTGTGGCACTGCGCGCATTGAAGGCGGGTGCCGAGGAAGACCTGAGCGGCTGTGGTGGCGCGTGTTTCGGGGGTGCGATTGGCGCGGTAGAAATTTGTTTCGGGCTCGTGGTAGGTGCTGCCGCGTGAGGCGAGCATGGCGCGCACCATTTCATTGATGGGGCGGTTTTGCGTGAGGCAGTTGCGAATCCAGTCGTGGAAAGCCTGCACGCCGGTTTTGTCGAGGGTGCGGGATTCGACTTTGAGAACGTCGGACCACTTCACGGTCCAGTAATCGGCAAACTCGGGCCGCACCATGAGGCGGTCGATCAAGCGCGCGCGCTTGTCGCGGTGCGTGTCGGCGGCAAAGGCGCGTGCTTCATCCGCAGGCGGGATCATGCCGCAGAGATCAAGCCAGGCGCGGCGTGCGAAGACCTCATCACTGCACACCGCGCTGGGGTTCATGCGCAGGGTCTTGAGCTTGGTGAAGACGTGGGAGTCGATGTAGTTGTCGTGGCGTGGATTGCTCCAGACAAAGGCCGGATTGGCTTTCACAAACGTGAGGCGCACGGGCACGGATTGATTGAGGAAGCGTACGAGTATGCCGGGCTCGCCGAATTGCAGGCGCTTGACGAGGCCGGTGCGGCTTACTTCGACGATGCCGTTTTGCAGAGGCTCATAGATGGCTCGGTCCGTGATGTCGCGCTGCGTGCCGTCGGCAAAGGTGGCCTGCACGGTGATTTGTACTTTGTCCTGCGGCTCGTCCAAGACGAGTTCGGTGGGAGTGACGGTGAGCTTGGTGACTTTGGGGGCCGTGCTGTCATCACGTGGCAGACCGGCGGCGATCCAGTTTCGCAGCACTTGGTACTCCCAGTTTTTGGGATCGAGCTTTTTGCCGCCTTCGTGGGCGATTTGATTCGCGCCTTTGACGAGGATCAGGCTGCGCTCCGGTGAGAACAAGTCCACGCGGCGGCCGGAGGCATCGCGGGCGAGCGCTTTGAAATCGAGGTCCACATCCTGACCGCGCAGGGAGAGCTTGAAGCCGCCTTTGCCGGTCGCATTGCCGTGGCAGGTGCCCAGGTTGCAGCCGGCTTTGGAGATGGCGGCCATCACGTCGTTGCGGAAGGACACCGTCTCGGCGGCAAACGCCGATGACAAAGCGACGGCGCTGAGGGCACCAACCAAGCTGGAGGCAGAGCAATTCACGGGGCCGCAGATAACGGCTGCGAAGCAGGTTCTCTTCCAATCAAGCAGGGCAAAACGCCTGCTTCATTTTTCAAAACGGAATGTCGTCGTCTTCCATGCCGTCGGTGATTGGGCCTTCACCGAAGTCATCGTTCTGAGGCGCAGGAGCGGGACGCTGCGCAGGAGGACGCTGCTGGGCAGGCGCTGGGCGCTGGGCCGGACGGGCTGCAGGACGATTGTATCCGCCGCCGCCTCCGCCGCCTGATCCACCACCACCGCCTCCGCCGCCGGAGTAGCCGCCTTCTTCATCGCCGCCACCACCGCCACCGGCTGGGGCACGGTCGCCACCAGGGCTGCCGAGAAATTGCATCTGCTCGCCGACGACGCGCATGCGGGTGCGCTTCTGGCCGGTCTGCTTGTCTTCCCAGGAATCCATTTGCAAGCGGCCTTCGATGAAGACCGGGCGGCCCTTGTGCAGGTATTTGCCGGCGAGTTCGGCCATCTTGGCCCAGAGGACGACGTCCACGAAAGTGACTTCCTCCACTTTTTCACCACTGTCGGAGGTGTACACGCGGTTCACGGCGAGACCGATGTCGCAGACGGCGCTGCCTTTGGGCGTGTAGCGCACTTCGGGGTCGCGGGTCAGATTGCCGATGAGCATGACTTTGTTGTAGGAGGCCATAATGTGGCATCTTTGCCGCCCCCCGTGCCTGAGGGCAAGAATTTTGTCATGGGTGGCGTGCAAACCCTCCCCGTGCCATGCTGGCGGCTGATGCTTGAATTTATCGATGGCTTCATTCTTCACCTGGCGACCGAGCGGGGTCTGTCCACGAACTATCAGCTCCTGGTGCGCCGGGTTCTGGAGGCGTTTGCCTCGTGGTTCCAAACGAAGCAGGAGTCTGCGAGCGTGGCGGCTGTGACGACGGAGCTCGTGAGCGGCTTCCTGGCGCAGAGGAAAAAGGATGGCATCGCGGCGTCTTCGGCGCGGGTTGAGCTCATCGCCGTGAAAATCTTTTTTCGCTGGCTCACTGCGCGCAAACACATCCCCGCTGATCCTGCGGACCCGATTCTGCCACCAAGGCAGGAAAAGCACCTGCCACACTCCTTGAACGAGCAGGACGTGCGCAAGCTCATTGAGTCCGTGAACGGCACGAAGCCACTGGACCGGCGTGATCGGGCGATTTTGGAGCTGTTTTATGCCAGCGGCGTGCGGTTGTCAGAGCTGGCTGATGCGCGGCTGGAAAATCTGAGTCTCGAAGAGGGCTGGATTCGCGTGACGGGCAAGGGCTCGAAGACGCGGCTTTCCCCCGTGGGCGGCGCGGCACGCGAGGCGATTGCGGCGTATGTGGAGCATGCGAGGCCGGAGCTGGTGGGACCGAAATCGCAGAGCCACATTTTTATCTCACGCAATGGCACACGACTGACCACGGCGCGCATTCAGCAGATTGTGAAGGAGCGTGCCGCGCTATGCGGCCTAGACCCCGCCGTGGTGCATCCGCATCTGCTGCGGCACAGCTTTGCCACGCACCTGCTGAACAACGGGGCTGACCTGCGGGTGATTCAGGAGATGCTGGGTCATGCGGACATTTCGACGACACAGATCTACACGCATGTGGATCAGGCACGGCTCAAGGACGTACACAGGCGATTTCACCCACGGGCGTGAGCGGCTACGTCGCCCATGCGGGCATAGACTTCGCGGCCTGCGCGGCTGTTTTCGATCAAATCTTCCGAGAACTGGATTTTACCGGGTTCGAAGATGGTGATGAAGCAGGAGCCGCCGAAGCGGAAGTAGCCTTTTTCGGCGCCCTTTTCGATGGGGGTGCCTGGAGTGTAGGTTTGGATAATGGAGCCGACGCAGGTGGCACCGACTTCTAGCAGGAGCACGTCTCCGAGGCTCTGGGTGCGCAGGAGGGTGATCTCGCGTTTGTTTTCCCAGTGAATGCTGGCGCGGCTGCGCAGGGCGATGGGACTGACCGAATAAAGCGGGCCATTGATGAGGCGTGGGGCTCCGGGAGTGCCAGCGCAGGGAAAATGGAAGCGATGGTAGTCTACGGGGCAGAGGCGGGAGATGAGCATGCTGCCGTGGGCAAAGCGGGTGGCGAGGGAGGCGTCGCGCAGCAGGGCGGAGAGGTCAAAGCGGGTGCCTTTGATGAAAAAATCGGTGCAAGCTGCGATGTCGGGCAGCACGAGATGGCGGCCGTCCGCAGGAAAGGTGATGACGTCGTCACCTGGGGCAATGGGCCGCGCCTGGGGTTTGAGCTTGCGGTAAAAAAATTCGTTGAAGGTGCGGAAGGAGTCCGGGGCGTCGGCAAATTCGCTGATGTCCAGGCCGTAGGTGGCCAGGAAGGGGGCGATTTTTTCCCGGCTGGTCGGGGCGTCCATGCGTCTGCCATACCAGCTAGAAAAAGCCGCCCGTTTCACCAGTGTATGCAGGGGCAGGGCACCGAGCGGGCTTTCGTAGGTGAAGCGCAAAAACCCCTCTCCATACACCGCTTCCGTTTCGAGGCTGCGGGTGAGGCGGTTGAAAAAAGTGATGGGTGCTGCTGGCATGGGACTTGTTCACATAATGCCATGCCAATAAAACGCTACACGAACAAAACTGGCGACAAAGCTGATTCGAGGCATAGTCGCGGCCCCTTTCCAGCCTGAAAAGTATGACCGAACCTGAAGCCAGCACCGACAACCAGACGCCAAAGCCAAGCGGCATGGTTGACCTTTCCGATTTGAAACTGATGCCTGCTTGGGTAGGCGAGTTCGGCAAGGAAGACAAAATCAAGCAACGCTATGCCGATGCCGAAGACCGCCCGCAGCGCGGTGGTCGTGATGACCGCCGTGGCGGTGGTGGCGGATTTGGTGGTCGCGATGATCGCCGTGGTCCGCCTCCGCGTCGTGATGGCCCTGGCGGTGGCCCACCTCCGCGTCGTGATGGCCCTGGTGGCGGCCCTCCTCCTCGTCGTGATGGTCCTGGTGGTGGATTCCGTCCCGGTGGACAAGGCGGCCCGCCGCGTCGTGATGGCGATGACCGCCGTGGTCCGCCGCGCCGTTTTGGTGATCGTGATGGCCCGCCGCAGCGTGAGTGGGTGGAGATTCCGAAGGATGTGCAGATCCTCATCTTTCCAGAAGACAAGGCAGTGGATGCACTCGCCGCGCACGTGCGCCAGACCGGGCATGCGTTCAGCATGTTTGATGCGTCACGTCTCGTGCTGGCTGGTGGTGATCGCTTCATGGTGCGCTTCCGTTGTGCGGAAGAACGTGCCACGGGCTTCTACCATGTGCCTGCGGACGGCAGCCTGTTCCTCTCGCGTGATGAAGCTCTCAACCATGTGCTGCGCAGCGCTGCACTGGATGAGTTTTACCGTGTGGAAGAGATCGAACTCGAAGCACCGAAGGGCGAGTTTGCTTCTGTCGCAGTCTGCGGCATGAGCGGCGAGCTCATCGCTCCGCCGAGCCATCACAGCTATCAAACGGGTGTCATCCGTCTGCATCGTGAACGTTTCTCGAACATGTCGATGGAGGATTTCAAACGCCGCATTCGTGTGGAGTCGAATCCTGAACTCGTCGCGAAGTGGAAGGAAAACATGAGCAAGGGCCGCCGCTGGGTGTGCCTGAAGGGCGAAGTGCCGGAGGGCGGTGAGCCGCTCTCACTGAGCTCCCGCGCCGACATGGAGGCGCATTTCCGCCGCACCTTTGGCAACGATGCCGTCATCGAAGTGCGTGACGCCACCGTTCCGGGCAACATCGACAAGCAGAAGCTTGCGCATATTTTCTTCATCATGATGCGCCAGGCTGTGGATGCAGCGCGGAAGCACCTGTTTGAAATTTCGCAGAAGCTCGGCGCAGGTCTGGAGCGCCGTGGCATGAAGCTGTTCAAGCGTCGTGCAGGCAAGCAGTTCGTCTGCCGCGTGAAGCCGCGTGCCATCGAGCCCGGCATGGTGTTTTCAGACCGCCTCGCGCTGGTCGTGGAGCAGCTCAAGACCAGCCATGGCCTGCCGATGCAGAAGCTGGTGGAGGCAATTGTGCCATCCCCTGCGGCTGAGGAAGGCACCGCCCCGGATGCGCCGAAGCAACCGACGGAGGAGCAGATCGCAGTGATCAAGGACATCCGCTGGCTCGCGAACGAAGGCTACGTCATCGAATACAGCGACGGCATGGTCTTCCTCGGAGTGCAGGGTGAACCGGCTGCGAAGAAGGAAGCTCCCAGTGCCAAGAAACCTGCGGGAGACACGGCACCTGCTGAGGAGGCAACGGCTGAAGCGGCTGCTGAAGCAGAACAAGAGGTCGCTGAACCAGAGCTGACAGAAGCCCCAGTGGAAGAGTCCATGGCGGAAGCAGAGCTGGCTGAGCAGGCTGAAGTTGCGCTGGCAGAGCCTGAGGGGGAAGCAGCCGCTGAAGAAGCACCCGTGAAGGAAACATCCCAAGCTGAAGCTGCGAAAGCGGAGCCAGAGGAAGCTGAATCAGAGCTGACAGAAGCCCCGGTGGAAGAGTCCATGGCTGAAGCTGAACTGGCAGAGGCGGCCGAAACCGCACTGGCGGAATCCTCGGCTGACGAAGCTCCGGCTTCTGAGGCGGCTCCGAAGGAAGAAGGCGCGGCCTGATTTAGGTCCTGTCAGAGTTCTTTGCTGCGCGACCGTGGTTCCGAAAGGGCTGCGGTCGTGGGTGGGGATTCTTGGAGTGCGACTGCGGTTAGCTGCTGCTTTAGAGCTTCTCGTGGTGCGCGTGAGCTGACCGGCTCACGAAAAATTACCCGCTCCCGAATTCGAGCATTTCCCGGTACGCGCGCGCAATCCAGCACGTCGAAAGCGGTAGCTGCGCTCGTTCCTCGCTGCGCAACCGCAGTCCAAAAAGGTTTGCGTTCTCGCCTGCTTCATCCGGGAAGGAAACGCGGGATGGCGCGGCGCCTTTAGAGTCGGGCGGAGTGGGTTGTGGGTGATGAAGAAAGCGCAGCGCGCCAAACACACACAACCTACGTTATGCGCGGATCGGCGGGCCGTACCAGACGTAGCACATGAGGTAGACGATGATGCCGGTGACGGAGACGTAGAGCCAGACGGGGACGGTCCATTTGGCCATGCGCTTGTGTTTGTCAAAGCGGCTGCGCAGGGCGGGGACGACGGTCATGATGATCATCGGCAGGCTGAGCACGGCCAAGGGGATGTGCGTGAAGAGGATGGTGAAGTAGATCGGACGTGTGAGGCCCTCACCGGCAAACTTCACGTGGCCTGCGTGGTAGTGGTAGTACAGGTAGCAGCCGAGAAATGCTGTGGAAAACAGCAGGGCGATGATCATGCTGACGATGTGCGGCTTTTTATGGCCGAGCTTGATCATCGTCAGACCGAGGATGATGTGCACCAACGCGCAGGCGTTGAAAATCGTGTAGAGCTTGGGGAGTTCAGTGACGTCCATGATTTAATTTGAGCCAGCGGGTACGTAGGGGGCCTTTTTCTGCTCGTTGAGGAGATAGTGCAGATCTTTGCGCAGTTTTTCATCCCAAAATTTGGCGAATTCAGGGTCGGGATTCAGAATGTCGGCCAGGCTGCGCACGTGACCGCGGTGGTCGATGACGGCGACGCGGAGGTCATGGATGTATTTGTCGTCTGGGGAGAGGCGGTCGGCTTCGGGCATGTCCTGCACGGGGCGGAACTGGGCCTGGCTGGTCATGAACTTGCGCACAGCGGCCTTTTCACCGTTCACGAACCACCAGTTGGCGTCGTCTTTGATGTCGAGACTGCGGGCGAATTTTTGCATCATCTCCGGTGTATCCTCGGCATCGAGGGTGAAGCTGACGAACTGCAAGTTGGGCTCGTTGGCGAATTCACCCTGCAGTTTTTTGAGCTTGGCAACCACTGCCGCGCAGCCGCGTGGGCAGCGGGTGAAAACCCAGGAGAGGACGAGGACCTTGCCCTTCAAATCGGCGAGGTGGACGGCCTTGCCGCTGCGTTCGGTGAGATCGAGATCTTTTTCGAGGCGGCCAAGGATCGGCGGGCGGTTCACGTCGTTATCGATGCGTGAGCGGTAGATGAGGTAGTTGTAAAAGACGACGATGCCGAGTGCGGCGATGATGATGGGCACCCAGATGGTCCAGGGGCTGAGTTTGGTCTTGGCAGGGGATTCGTTCATGGCTGTGCGGTTACGCGTGTTTCCAGGCGAGGATGGATACGGTCAGGATGCCGGGGAGATACATCAGCGTGCAGAAGAAAAGTTTGCGTGCGGTGGGGCGTTCCGGGTGGCGGTTGAAGCGCAGTGCGAGGACGCAGAGCCAGCCGCTGAGGAGGAGGGCGGGGGGCAGGAACCACCACGCGTAGGCGGCACCGGCATAGACCGGGTAGAACATCAGGAGGACCGTGCTTACTGCGTAGGCCAGGGCATGCTTTGAGGTGCGTGCGCCGTGTTCATCGTCGTTTGCGAGCATGATGAAACCGCCTTTGCGGTACTCGTCGCGATACATCCAGTTGATGGCGAGGAAGTGCGGGAGCTGCCAGAGGAACAGCAGGAGGAAGAGGTAGATGGCGCCTGGCTCGTACAGGAGCTCCCAGCGGAAATGCGGGAGGTCACCGGCAGGCAGCGGCCCGGCGGCACCGGCCCAGCCGATGAGCGGTGGCAGAGCGCCGGAAACAGCACCAACGAGTGTGTTGGTGGCGCTTTGACGCTTCAGCGGGGTGTAGATGAAGAGATACACGGCGAGGGTGAGCGCGGTGAGCGCCGCCGCTTCCATGTTTACCCGGATGGTCAGATGGATGAGTGCCATGGCGCTGAGCAACCAGCCGATGCCGAATGCAGCGGAGGGGCTTACGCGGCCGGAGGGCAGGGGACGATCCGCCGTGCGCTGCATCCGCGAGTCGGGCTCGATCTCCATGAGCTGGTTGAACACCGCCGCACCGAAGGCAGCGAGGGTGCTGCCGATGATGGTGTGAACCAGCAGCCAGATGTCGAAGCCCTTGGGCGCACGGAGCCAGAAGCCCACAAACGTCGTGACGATGACGAGCGCACTGAGGCGGAATTTCGTCAGGGTCAGCAGGTCTTGGGTGGTCATGAGCGGTTAGCGGAAAAACTTTTTCGCCTTTTCGAAGAAGCTTTCCTCCATCGGAGAGGTTTGTTCACCGAGGGATTTGGCAAATTCGTCGAGTTTCTCGCGCTGTTCGGCATTGAGCTTGGTCGGCACGGCGATTTGGACGTGGACGTAGAGATCACCGAAGCGGTCTTCACCGAGGATTTTCATGCCTTTGCCGCGCAGGCGGAAGGTGGTGCCGTTTTGGGTGCCGGCGGGTACTTTGACGGAAGCCTTGGCCTCCATGGTGGGGACGGTGAGCTCGCCACCGAGAGCTGCGGTGCCAAACGAAAGCGGGATGTCGCAGTGAAGGTCATTGCCTTCGCGCTCGAAGATCTCGTGCGCTTTGACTTGAACGACGATGTAGAGATCGCCAGCAGGGCCGTTTTTCACGCCGAGATCACCGTTGCCGGTGGAGCGCAGACGGGAGCCGTCTTCGATGCCCGCAGGCACTTTGACGCGAACTTTGGTGCGCTCTTTGGAACGTCCGGTGCCGCTGCAGTTGCGGCAGGGGTCGCTGATCATTTCGCCACTGCCACTGCAATCCGGGCAAGTCTGCTGAATCTGGAAGAAGCCACGCGAGCTGATGACCTGGCCGACGCCGCCGCAGGTGCGGCAGGTTTTTTTGCCGCCGCCGCTGGTCGAGCCGGAGCCGGAACAGGGTTTGCATGAGGCGCTGCGCTCGTACTCGATCTCACGCTCCACGCCATGCGCGGCGTCTTCGAGAGAGATTTCCATGCCGTAGCGCAGGTCGCTGCCACGTTGCGGGCCATCGCGACGACGGCCACCGCCGCCTCCGCCACCAGCGCCGCCGAAGAATTGTTCGAAGATGCCGCCGCCACCGCCGCCGCCGAAGACGTCACGGAAAATGTCGAAGGGATCGTGACCACCGGCGGACCCGCCGCCCATGCCACCGGCGAAGGCGGCATGGCCGTAACGGTCATACGCTGCGCGCTTTTGTTCGTCGCTGAGGACGTCGTAGGCTTCGCCCACTTCCTTGAATTTGCCTTCGGCCGATTTGTCGTCGGGGTTTTTGTCGGGGTGATGTTTCACCGCGAGCTTGCGGTAGGCTTTCTTCAAATCCTCTGCCGAGACGTCGCGGGAGACGCCAAGGACTTCGTAATAATCGCGTTTGTCGGCCATAGCTGGATAGAAAGAGGGTTACGCCTCAGGGGGTGCCGTGGGACCACTGGAAACGATGACGCTGGCGGCACGCAGGAGGCGGTCCTTGAGCTTGTAGCCACGACGGGTGACACGGATGACGGTGCCCTCAGGGATGGTAGCGCTGGCTTCCTGGGCGACGGCCTCGTGAAGATTGGGATCAAAGACTTTGCCCTGGGCTTCAATTTCCAAAGCGCCACTGTCGCGCAAGAAATCCTGAATCTGGCGGTTCACCATGCTCATGCCCATGAAGACCATGGACTTTTCAGACTCCTGGCGGGCGGCTTCGAGACCCATGTCGAAATTATCGAGGATGGGGCACAAGGCGCGCAGCAGATCGCCGTTGGCGTAGGCGCGGGTTTCCTGGGCCTCACGGGCGGAGCGTTTGCGGAAGTTGTCCAGTTCCGCCTGACTGCGGTAGGCCATGTCTTTCCAGCGTTCGACTTCCTGGGTCAGTGCGGTGATGGGATCAAGCGGCGCTGCCTCCTCCACGGGAGTGGTGGCTTCAGGATTGGGAACTTCTTCAAAAAAGGGTTGCGGGGTCGTATCGGGACTCGGCTCGGTCATAGGATTTCGCGGTGTTTTGGGGGGCCGCGACTATGCCGTCTTCTGGATAGCAATCAAGGTGATGTCGTCATGGGAGCGCCGACCCTTCAAAAAGTGCTCCAAATCCAGGATAATGCCGCCGATGACCGCTTTTGGCCCGTTCGGAGCATGTTTGGCGAGTTCTTCCTCCACGCGCTCCTCGCCAAATTCGATGCCTTTGGGGTCCATGGCCTCGTTTACGCCGTCGGTGTAGAGCAGCAGGCAGTCGCCCGGTTCCATGGCGAAGCTTTCGTCTTTGGTGACACGTTCAAAGACCGCGCCTTTGTCGATGCCGACGCCGAGTCCGGGGGGATGAATCGATTCGACCTTGCCGGTGGCTTTGCGCCAGAGCAGGGCGGCGTTGTGGCCGGCACGCGAGATGGTGAGCTTGGAGCCGTCCTCTTCCACCACGACGTAGGACATGGTGATGAACATGTCTTCGCGGATGTCCGGGGCGATCTGGCGGTTCACGGCCGCGAGAACGACGCTGGGAGATTCGGAGGTCTGCGATTTGGCGCGCATGAGGGTACGGCACATGACGGTGATCATGGCGGCCCCGAGGCCCTTGCCTGAAACGTCGGCGATGACGGCGCCGAAACGGCCGTCGGGCAGGCAAAAATAGTCGAAGTAGTCGCCGCTGAGTGTGCGTGCCGGGATATTTCTGCCGGCGATGATGAAGCCCGGCACCTCCGGGTCGCGATCTGGGAGCAGCACCTTTTGGATCTGACTGGCGTTTTGCAGTTCCTGCTGATCCATGCGGTTTTTTGCCGCTTCCTGATGCGACATGGCATTTGCCAGGGCGAAGGCGGACTGCTCAATGAGCGAGTTGAAGACCTCGAAGTCATTGGCGTTGTAGCTGCGGCCATCCTTTGGTGAAGTGACGGCCAGAACACCGAGCCTGCGAGTGCCAAAGCTCAGCGGGCCGATCATGGCGGTGACATTCTGCTGGGAAGGAACCAGATGCTCGCCCAGGCGCGTATCAGTGCCGAGATCCGCCAGCAATTCTGTCTTTTGCTGCATGAAAACACTGCCGAGCAGACCCGTCTGCACCGTTTCTGCATGCATGCGCAAGGTGCTCAGGAGAGTGGCTGAGTTCTCCTTCATCTGCAGCCGCACGCGTTCGGGCAGGCTGATGAGAGGGGCGCAAAAGTCGGAATAGTGACGTGGCACGAGCTGCTGCGAGGCCTCGTCATAGAGATAGAGCGCGCCACCGGTGCTCTGGGTTACGCGGATGGCTCCCTCAACAATCAGCCGGTACATCGAAGCCTGCTGGTCATCGCGCCAGATCGCCTCGCCCAGATCGTGCAGGTAATGAAACATGCGCCGTTCTTCGGCCACGATGGCTTCCTCCTCGGCGCGGAGAGCGGCGATGGCATGCTTTTGCTGACGTGCAATTTTTGCCAGCATGACCAGCCCCGCCGTCATCAGCAGTACGATCAGGACAAGGAGAGCGATGATCATGGGGGTAAAAGGCGGCCCGGCTCATCCGGGTGGCGCCTAGGCAGGAACAGTGGATGTGCCAGCCTCCAGCTCTTTTTCCAAAAATTCGATCACATCGTGAAAACGGCTTTCATTGGCTTCGCTCACATCAGCCAGGGCCTGATGTGCGGAGAGCACGTGCTGGGTCTGCACTTCTTTGCATTCGGCGGTGGTTTCACCACAGTTCTGCAGCGCGTCACAGACTTCCTTGCGTTCGGCCTCCCAGAGATTGCCGTCACGGTCCAGATCCAGAATGTGATCCAGTCCCAGGCTGGTGAGCAGCTGCAGATTGCGCTGGTTGGCGTTGACGACGCTCAAGGAGCCACCGCCGGATTCGCGAAGGTTTAAGGCAGCACCCGTCAGCATGCCGAGAAAGGTGGAATCCATCATGGGGCAGCGCTCCAGATCGACGACAAGATTGCGCATGCCCTGAGAAACGACGCGTTGCAGAGCCTTCTTTGCCTGCAGGCTGTTTTGAAAGGTGCCTCGGCCATCCACCCTCATCCAGAAAACGCGGCCGATGGTGCCAACAAGAATATGAGTGGGAGGAGTCATGCGTTGCGGTGTTAGTTCCAGAGCGCGGATTGCTGGCTGACCAGTTCTTCCTTGCCTCGCAGAATGCTTATGCGCCATGCGATTACCCGGCCACTTTTTTGATATTCTGAGCCGACGACCTGAAATTTGGAAGTGTTGGTGCGGCGAATGTCATCGACCACCTGTTCTTGCACGCGTTTGCTGAGGCCTGACTTCGCCTGCTGGTATTCAAATTTGACGGTCACCGGGCCGGAGCGGTCATCGGCTTTCCAGAAGAAGGCGTAGTAGTGGCCGAAGCGGTCAACGATCTCCTGCTTGGTCACCGCGCCGTAAATGAAGTGCTGGCGCTCAAACAGAATTGTCGCGTTCGTCGTCTGCGGCGTGAAGAACGGCATCAGGTGGTAGTACTTCACCTTGGAGATCTGTCCTCCCGGGCCTTTGGTCGTACTGGAGCAGGCAGAAAGCGCAAAGGCCAGGATGGCAAGGCATCCGAGGCGGAGGCAGGTGGTGCGTTTCTCTGTCGTCATGAAGTGGGGGGAATATTGAATCGGGACGCTTGATGTCAACGTTCCCTTCGATTCTTTGAATCGACAAAGGATAATTTACAAAAGTGAGACTGGGTCGACATCCCACGTCACAATGACGTCTGCCGGGAGGCTGGTAGCCTGCAGCACCTGCTGAATGTGGCGGCACAGGGGACGAATTTTGGCTGCTCGCAGCAGCAGTTGGTAGCGAAACTGCCCGTGCGCCTTGGCCATGGCGCAGGGGGCGGGCTCGCCCATGAGCACGTCTTCGGACAGGCCCTCCAAGAGGCGTCGGTGCAGCGTTTGCAGGGCAAATTCAGCCATGGCCTGGTGTTTTCCACGGCTGGCCAGGATGACAACATGCGTGTACGGCGGGTAGTGAAACGCGCGCCGCTGCTCCAGTTCCTGCTGGGCGAAACCTTCAAAGTCGTTGTGGCGGGAAAACTGCACCGCAGGGCTGTGCGGAGCGTGGGTTTGCACCACGACCTCCCCTTTGACTTCGCCGCGCCCTGCCCGCCCTGCCACCTGCACCAGAAGCTGGAGTGTGCGCTCCGCTGCGCGGAAATCTGGCAGATTGAGGGCCATATCGGCATTCAGCACGCCCACCAGCGTGACATTGGGGAAGTCGAGACCCTTGGCGATCATCTGCGTACCGATGATGAGATCCAGTTTCTGCGCGCGGAAATCCCGCAGCAGGTCGCGGAGCTGGTTTTTGCGCTGAATGGTGTCCGTGTCCACGCGGGCGATGCGGGCCTGGGGGAAGACCTCGCGCACCACGGTTTCGACGCGTTCGGTGCCGTATCCGGCGAATTTCAGGCCCGGCTCCTGGCAGGAGGGGCATTTCGTGGGAGGCAGCCGCCGTGAGCCGCAGACGTGACAGACGAGGCGGTTTTCATGCTTGTGCAGCGTCATGGGGATGCTGCAGTCCTGGCACTGCACGGTCTCCCCACAGGCCAGACAGGCGAGAGAGGTATTGAAACCGCGACGGTTCAAAAACAGGATCGTCTGCTCCTTTTTTTCCAGCCGGGAAGTGATCGCGGCGCGGAGTTTTTCAGAGAGGATACCGGTATTCGCCACGCTGGTCCCCGTGCCTTTGCGCCGTTCCATGCGCATGTCGACGATGCGGATCAGCGGCAGCGTGCGGCCGTCCGTCCGGTTCAGGAGCTTCAGAAGTTCGTACTTTCCGGTTGCGGCATTTTCGAAGGATTCAAGGCTTGGCGTCGCACTGCCGAGCAGGACGACGCATTTTTCGATGCTGCCACGCACCACGGCGACATCCCGCGCATGGTAGCGTGGTTTTTCGTCCTGTTTGAAAGAGGGCTCATGCTCCTCATCCACAATGATGATTCCGAGCCGCTCCAGTGGCGCAAAAATGGCACTGCGGGCGCCGATCACGATGTCGGCACGGTCTTCGTGAATCTTGAACCACTCATCGTGGCGTTCGCCGTCGCTTAAATGACTGTGCAGGACTGCGATACGATCGCTGCGGTCAGAAAAGCGCGCCTTGAAGCGCTCGATTGTTTGAGGTGTCAGCGCGATTTCGGGCACCAGCACCAGCGCCGTGCCGCCACGCTCCAGCACGCGGGCGATGGCCTGGAGATAGACTTCAGTTTTGCCACTGCCGGTGATGCCATGCAGCAGGATGGGCCGGGTCTGCTCTGTGGAATCAATCGCTGCCGAGACGCGGACATAGGCCGCCTGCTGTTCATCGGTGAAAGTGAGTGCCTGGCTGGGCAGAAAGGCCTCGTCGTGGAACGGGTCGCGTTCCACGCGCACCTCGCTGCGGGAGATCCAGCCCGCTTTGAGCAGTGCGGGGAGAATGGAAGCCGCACGCGGCACGTCCTTGCGGATCTGGCTGAGCGTCGCCTCTCCTTTGCAACTGCGCAGGATGTCGAGGATGCGTGCCTGCATCGGTGCTTTGTGGCGTAGCTTCTCGAACTCGTCCGGCGGAGGTTCGCGCAAAAGCTTGAGATGGCTGTCCATCACGAAGCTGCCCGGTTTGTCCCGGACCGCTTGCGGCAGCATGGTGCGTAGGACGGTGTGAACGGAGACGAGGTAGTAATCAGCGATCCAGCGTGCGAGTTTGAGCAGGCCAGGGGTGAACATGGGGCGCTTGGCCACGATGGAGGCGATTTCCTTGAGCCGGCCGCGATGGGGTGAGTCATCCAACAGTTCGAGCACCACCGCATTCATCCGCCGGTTTTGAAGGGGTACCATCACACGCGAGCCCACGACGATTTCATCTGTCAGGCCCTCTGGAATGGCGTAATCCAGCTGCATGGCTGCTGATTCTTCCAACTGCACGCGAGCGATTCGCGTGGTTGCCTGTGGGACTGCCACCTCAGCCACAGGCACGCCAAACAGATCGCTCTGTTTTGGCTTGGGCGCGGTGTTTGGGCTGGTGGGTGGCATGCGGTTCATGTTAGCCGTCGTGAATCAGAGGCCAAAATGATTCTTCTTTTGAGAAACAATCTACCCCGTGCGATAGTTCCAACGAGCAGCACGGAGCGAACGGCATGTGGAACTTTCTGACAGAGCACTGGCGCGACGGCGTGGAGATTTTAATCCTCGCCGCCTTGGCGTATCATGGTTACCTGTTTTTCCGTGCCACCCGTGGCGCGCGCATTTTGACAGGACTGCTGGTGCTCCTGCTCAGCCTCGCATTGCTTTCGCTGCTGCTGGAGCTGTCTGTCATCAGCAGCCTGCTTCAGCGTTTTTCGGTTTTCCTGGCCATTGCGCTGGTCATCATCTTTCAGCCGGAGCTGCGCCGCGTGCTGGCGGAACTGGGCAGCAGCCGTATTTTTTCCTTCAATCGTCCCGATCCTGAGGTGCTGGATGTGCTGATGGAGGCGATGCAGCAGCTCTCGTCACGCCGCTGTGGAGCGCTGTTTGCCCTGAAGCGTGGCATTGATCTCAATCCCTATGCTGAATCCGGTGTGGAACTGGATGCGGTGATCTCCAATGAACTGGTCACCACGATTTTCCAGCCCAAGACTTCGCTGCATGATGGCGGGGCGATTATTGATCAGGGACGCATCTCGGCTGCGGGCTGTGTTTTTCCGGTGAGCCAGCGTGAGATTCAGGACCGTGCGATTGGTCTGCGTCACCGTGCCGGCATGGGCATCTCGGAGGAGACGGACGCGATCGCGCTCGTCGTTTCTGAGGAGACCGGGGCGCTCTCGCTATGTTTTCAGGGCAGGCTGGAGCACGATTTGGAGCCGATGAAACTGCGCCAGCGCATCAATGAAATTCTCACTGACGGAGCAGGTGCCAGTTCAGTAGCCGCAACGGAGGGCAGTCATGAACTGGGGACATCAGCTTAAAGAACGTATCACGCGCAACTGGCGGGAAAAGATCATCTCGCTGGTGCTGGCCTTTCTGTTCTGGTTCATGATCAAAGCGCAGGATGCGCGTAACATGCCGTCTTACCCGATGCCGCCGCCTGCGAGAATGCCCGTGCCGACTTCTCCGGCACCCTCGCAGCTTACGCCGGTGATTCCTCCGCCCGTCCAACTTCCCTCGGAACTGGAGCCCATGCTGTCGCCGCCGAATGCATTGATCCCGCCTGCGCGAGTGCCTGGAACGGCGCTGAGCGGCACCTCCGGGCTTTGACACTCTGGAAGTCCTGCGCTAGAAGCGCCGTCCTATGTCTGAAAAGCGTCAGTTCTTCGGCACCGACGGCGTCCGTGCCGTGGCCAATCGTCACCCCATGACCCCTGAGTTCGTCATGCGCCTCGCGCAGGCTGCTGCCGTCGTACTTGGAGGGAAACCCGAGGGGGGCGAACGCCCCAAAGCCGTGCTGGGCCGCGATACGCGTGCTTCGGGCGAGATGCTGGAGTCTGCACTCGCTGCGGGTCTGAATTCGGCGGGGGTGGATGTCATCCTCGCGGGGCAACTGCCCACGCCAGCGGTTGCGATGCTCAGCGCCCAGCTCGGGGCGAGCTTCGGGGTCATCGTTTCGGCTTCGCACAATCCTTTCAAGGACAACGGCATCAAATTCGTGCACGGCGACGGGCACAAGCTCAATGACAAGACGGAAGTCGCCATTGAGCGGCTCGTGCTTGGCAATGAAGACACGCCGCGTCCGGAAGGCCGTGGCATTGGTCGCATCACCAAACTGGCCGATGGTGTGGACAGGTATGTGGCGCATGCGATTGCCTCGATGGGTGGCGTTCGCCTCGACGGCATGCGCGTCGCGCTGGACAACGCGCATGGCGCTTCGTCCTTCACCAGCGCGCTCGCGCTTGAGGCGTTGGGTGCGGATGTGCAGGTGTTCCATTCCGAACCGGACGGCTTCAACATCAACGAAGAATGCGGCTGTACGCACGCCGATGAAATCGAGCGCATCGTGCGCCAGTGTCAGGCGCAGGCAGGCATCGCGCATGATGGCGATGCGGACCGCAGCGCGCTCTGTGATGAGGAAGCCATCGCGCTCGACGGTGACGAACTCATGGCCATCGCGGCTGAATCCATGCTGCGCAAAGGCACGCTGAAGCAGAACACGCTGGCTGTCACGGTGATGAGCAACTATGGTCTGGACGATCTCGTTTCACGCCTCGGCGGCCGTGTCATCCGCACCGGCGTGGGTGACCGCTACGTGCTCGAAGAAATGCGCGCGCGCGGATTGAACTTGGGCGGTGAGCAGAGCGGACACATCATCTTTGGCGACTGGGCCTCCACCGGTGACGGCCTCGTCGCGGGGCTGCAGATCCTGCGTATCATGAAGGAAACCGGCGAGCCGTTGAGCGAGCTGCGCAAGTGCCTCAAAAAATTCCCGCAGTGCTCGCGCAATCTGCGCGTGCGCACGAAGCCGCCGATCGAGCAGCTCGCCGATGCGCAGAAGATCATCAAGGAGACGGAGAAGAAGCTTGGCGACTACGGGCGTGTGCTGCTGCGGTATTCGGGGACCGAATCGCTCATCCGACTTCTCGTTGAAGGGCGCGATGTGGAATACCTCGAAGCGCAGGCTGACAAGATTGCTTCTGCCGTTCTTGCGCAGATCGGTTAAACTCATCGAGCTATGAAAAACCACTTCGGATCGGCCTTGGCTGTGGGTGCCTGCATCATCTTTGGATGTGGTGTGATCGCCATGGCTTTTGGCACGGATTCGGGCCTGATAGGGGCATTCATTGCCATCGCCGTTGGCGGATGGTTGCTCAAGCAGGCATGGGAGCTCGCAAACAAAGAGTGACTGTGAGCCATTACTTCATCACCGGTACGGACACCGACGCAGGCAAGACCTACGTCACCTGTCTGCTGCTGGAGGCTTTGAAGCGCATCGGCAAAAGTTCTGCCGGTTTCAAACCTTTTGTCTGCGGTGCGCGTGATGACGCCATTCATCTGGCTAATGCGAGCAGCGAGGGACTGACGGTTGAGGAGGTCAACCCTGTGTGGTTGAAGGTGCCTGCAGCACCCTATGCCGCCGCGATGATGGAGAACCGGCGTTTTGAGCTGAATGAGGTCATTGGCTGTTTTCAGGAACTGGCACAGCGCCACGATCACGTCCTCGTTGAGGGTGCGGGAGGGTGGGAAGTGCCGCTGAACGAGTTTTCGACGATGGCGGACTTTGCGCAACGTCTGGCGCTGCCGGTGATCGTCGTTGTGAACAACAAGCTCGGCTGCCTCAATCACACCCTCCTCACGGTTCGGAACATTCAGGCACGTGGCCTCACCTGTGCCGGTATCATTTTGAACTACGTCCGGGAGGAGCGCGACGCGGCCAGTATCAGCAACCGGATGGTGCTGGAGCATTTTATGGATGTGCCCGTCCTCGCCGAGATCATGCATGGCGAAACGGAGATGGAGTGGCCGTTGTGAGGGTGGATTGGGGAATTTGAAACAGTCACGGAGTCGGGGTTGACAAAAATCCTGCCGAGATTTCCTATGCGCGCACCACCTCTACCGCCACAATGAAAACATCTCTCCTTTTGTGTCTGACCCTTCTGCTTGCTGCTCCCCTGACTTTCGCGGCTGACAAGGCCGTTGATTTCCCCAAAGCGGCTCCGCTTGTCACGTTCGCCCTGCCTGACACCTGGGTGGTGGATTTGGACGACGAAGGTCTGCTGGCCACGCCGACCAAGGATGATGACAGTGTGATCGTGGAACTGGCTGAACTCGAAGCAGGCCTGGACAGTTATGATGCTGCCGTCAAAGAGGCCAAGGAGACCATGTCGGAATTCAAGAACATGAAGTACGACGAGACGCAGAAGGGCGAGAATGGCGGCCTGGGCATCGCCATCCTGAATGCCGAGGGTGAAGATGAGAATGGCAAGGCCTTCATCAATCTCGTGCTGCTGGCCAAACCAGGTGCCAAGAACTTCATCCTGCTGTCCTGCATCTCCTCGAAAGAAGGCAGTGACAAGCACGGCGCTGCGATCGGCGCTCTGATCGGCTCCATCAAGGCGAAGTAAGTTTGCCTCTCCATTGATTTTCTGAACGCCCCCTTTTTTTCTGAATACGAAGAAGGGGGTGCTCGTTTAAAGCCGCGCCATTCATTACCCATGAAAACCTCCCTCCTCTTCTCCTTCCTCGTTCTTGCTCTCTCTCCTGTCCTGCGCGCTGATCAAGTCTTCAACTATCCATCGGAAAAACCGATCTTCTCCATCGCCTTTCCGGACGCCTGGAAGATCGAGACCGGCGATCAGTCGCTTTCCGCCTCCTCTGCCGATGAACTGGTGAACATGGAGCTGATGGCTTTGGACGCCGATGAGGCTGCCAGTGCCATCGACGATGCCAAGGAAGGCCTCGAAGAAGAACTCAAAGGGATCAAATGGCTGGGAGAGCCCGAGAAGGGCGAACTCAATGGCTTCAAAGTCACCTTTCTCAATGGCAACGTTGCCATTGAAGGTGTGAAGATGGCGGTGAATTGCGCCGTGTTTGCACCCAAGGCTGGCGACACCTTTTTCATGCTCTTCAACATCGTCCCGGTCGAATCCTTGAAGGAGCATGGTGACGACGTCAGCAAGGTGCTGAATTCCATCAAAGGCAAGTGAGCGAAGCGCCCATCACCGCCCCCGCCACCGCGAAAGAAAGTGTGTCTGTCGTGGGGGTGGTCTGTGGCATCCTTTTCATCGTGCTTTGGATCATCGCGCACCTCGCGTGGGCCGGGCTTGCGTTCATGGCCGATGTGATGGCGAATGATTCGGGCAAGGTGCCTGAGGGCAAGCACATGATGCTGATCTTTGGCGTGATGGGCGGCCAGGTGCTCTGCGGAGCGGCGGGCATTCCCGCAGGGCTGGCGTTTTTCTGGCGGCGGAGGCGCAAGCTTCTGCTCTGGGTGTTTGCCCTCCTGTTTGTGGTCGGTGCGCTGATTCAGGGCGGTGTTTTCTATTCCTTCTTTTCCTCCATGGCATGAACAAGTCTCTCATCTTCCCATTCTTTCTGCTTGGTTCCGTCCTCTGTGCCGCAGAACCTCAAACGTTGTTTTTTGCGCAGGAGAACGCCAAGGAGTATACGCGCATTGCTCTCACCATTGATGGGGATCAGGTCACCGGAACGCAGAACTGGCTGCCGAAACAGCCAGACGGGCATGGTGCCCATGGCACGATCAGCGGCACGGTCGCTGACGGCCTCATGCGGGTGCTTTATGAGTATACCATCGAAGGCTCCGAGCAGTCTGAGGAGGAGGTGCTCAAGCTTGATGGAGACAAACTCTACATTGGGGAAGGGCAGCTGCTGGCGGACCCGAAGAATGACGCGCACCTGAAGCTCCAGGATCCCAGCAAGGTGGTCTTCAAGAAGGCGCTGACGAAAATTCCCGCCTCGGAAGCGAAGGCGGGAACTCCGGAGCGGAAAGCGATCATGGATGCGATGCGCGTGCCGGTGAGTGCGGAGGTCGGACAGGAAGTTGTTTTTACCGGGACGGTGCGAATCAGCGGCTCATGGGCGCGCTTTAATGGCCATGTGGATCCAGTCGGGGGCAAACCGAAGAACGAAGATATCGCTGCGGAGATGGAACTGGATTTTTTCGCGCTGCTGCAAAAGGACGGCAAGGGCACCTGGAAAGTCCTTCACAAAGGCTTCGCAGGAGACATCGGCGTGGTGGAGGCAGCCAAGGAAAATTACCCAAAGGCACCGTGGGTGATGTTTGAATGAAGGTTCTTTGAAATTCGCTCAAATCTCACGGACGATCCGTCTGGCCAAGGCCGTCACTCCCAGCCCCACCAAAACGCCTATGGCCATGGAGGGTGGGATGTCGCTGGGCCAGTGGGCTCCGCAATAGATGCGTGAATAGCCGACGGCTGCGGCCAGCAGATACATGAGCAAACCGGCGCGGCGGTAGAAGCAGGCGATGACCGTGGCGGCGGCGAACATGTTGACGGTGTGGCTGGATGGAAAGGACTTGCCGTGGGTCGCGCCATTTGGCTCGCTCGGTTTGACCACGGGTGTCTGGAACAAACGCATGAAGGCGGGTGAGGCGGTGCCGAGATCGCGGACAATCACATCGCTTCGGGCATCACGGGGGCGGACGCGGCCGATGGTCTTTTTCAGGGTGTTGGAAATCACGCCGTCGCCGAGACCGATGGCGATGCCGAGACAGAGCAGCATGATGCGGGCACGTTTGCCGCCACGCCATGCAGTAAGCAGCACCGCTGCGATGATGAGCGGCAGCCAGGCCTCAATGGCGGAGAGGGCAGGCATCAGCCAGTCGAGCACCGGGTGGGACCACGCGGTGTTGATTTGATGCAGGAGGCTGAGATCCCAGGCGTTCATTGCGCGGGCACGGGCTGCCAGTGTTTCAGTTTATGCCCCAGAAACACGTGGAACTCGCGCACCTCTTTCCCGAGCGGGATGCGGATGTTGCCGCGATACTCCAGTCTTTCAAAGGCGGCGGTGAAGATCTCGTTTTTCAACAGGGCGGCGACGGGGCCGGGTTCGAGGATCAACGCATCGCTGCCGATGCGTTCTTCGGGGCCTGGCCAGATCTCATACTGTGACTGCACCGTGCCCGTGGGCTCCCAGCGGTAGACGCGGGGATGGGAGGGCATGTAGAAGGCCATCTCGGCTGCGTGGTAGCGGTGCCCCAAGGCCATGACAAAGGTGTTTTCGGGGTCTGGCACCAGATCGAGGAACTCCTGAGCCTCAATGCCTGCCTCCTGCCAGCCACGCAAGCTGGCGAGCTTGTCGATGCCTTTGAGTTCGGTGCTGAAGATGATGACGAGGGCGAGATGCACGATGAGGACCAGAGCGCCGCCGACACGCAGCGACCAGCGCTCCCAGCCGGGATGCGCCTTGAATGGCGCGAAGCCTCGCAGCCAGGCTGCCGCCAGAATGAACGCAGGCACAAAGAAGGCGGCAGGCCAGTTCGGATTGATGCGCTGACGCAGTGCGAGCAGTGCAAAGCAGGCCAGTGCCGGAGCGGAGGCCAGCATGACGAACAGCAGCGGACGTGAGAGCTCTTTGCGATGCTTGGCTGCTGCGATCATCGCGGCAACAAGCGCGGCAAACGTCACCGGCGTGTAGATCAGCGCCTGCAGACCGACGTTTTCACCCGTGCGGCTCAACCAGCGGCTGAAGCTGAGGCTGGAGGTGTCGAAGTGATGCTTGGTGTGCTCCAGGGTGATCCAGGCGTGACTTTGATTCCACTGGAGCACCGGGATGATGAAGGCCATGCCGCAGAAGATGGCGAGCCACATGCGTGGATTGCGCAGGAGGGCGCGGTCTTCGCGTGACACGGCGGCGAAAACCAGTATGAGCGCGGGGAAGGCCAGCATCATCTGCTTGCTCAGGGTGCCGAAGCCGATGACGAGAGCCAGCGCGAGCCAGCGTGAGTTGCTGGTGGGTTTTTGGGCGGCGAGCCAAAACAGCAGCAGACCCAGGGTCCAGCACAAGAGCAGTGGTGCATCGATGGTGAGAAGGAGATTCAGTCCTGCGTTGGCGATGGTCAGCAGCACGAGCACGGCGGTGAGGAAGGCCGTGCGGGCATCAAACAGCACCAGGGCGATGCGGTGGATGATGACCAGGGTGGCGGTGCCCAGCAGCAGGGCGGCGAAGCGTATGCCCCACTCCGAATTGCCCGTGAGCCAGCCGATGACTCCCATCATCCAGCCGATCATGGGCGGCTTGCTGTAGTAGCACCAGTCGGGCCTGCGGCCCCAGTCCCAGTAGTAGGCCTCGTCGCCCGCGAGATCCGCCCCGTTTACGAAAAGCAGCATGACGCCGATGCGCGCGATGAAAACGGCGGCGAGCAGCCACCAGAAGCGTTTTAGCCAGGTCGAGGAGTCAGAAGCGGGAGTCACAGACATGCGCGTGCATGATAGCCGTGACTGCGGGGTGGGAAATGAGAATCCAATCTGTCGATCTTGTTTCTTGGCTACCGAAAAAGGACGGCGAGAATCGACTTCGCTCATGTTTCGGATCATCTTATCTTTTATCCTGCTGACCGCCACGCTGGCCAGGGCACTGACGATTGTGGGCTATGACTCCGCCACCAACGACCGCTTCAGCTCCGGCTACCCGGACAACCCGGTGGCCAACACCTCCGTATCCTTTTTGGGTGCGGGGTATGATCTCTCCGGCGTGGGCTGGAACCCAAACGACATCACGCAGAGCTTCGCCATGATCAGCGATCAGTACTTTGTGTACTCCAGCCATTCTGGGCCCGGCTCCACGCTCGACTTCTACAGTCCGACGCTGGGCACGGTCGTCAGCTACGGCGCCAGCGCCACTACCTACCACTTCACCTACAACGGCCAGACGAGTGACTTTGCTGTCGGCATGCTCACCTCGGCTTTGAACCCGGCGGACGGCATCGCCAGCTATGCCATTCTTGACCTGCCCACGATCGACAACTACACGGGTCTGCCAGTGTTGATTTATGGGCACGGTGGTAGCAGCCCGGTGCTGGGTGCCAACGTGGTGGACGCCTATGGCGACTACGATTTCAACGACGACACCATCGCTGACAACTACGGCATCGGCTATAGCTACCACAGCAACCAGCCGGGTGACTCCATGTTTGAAGGTGGAGACTCCAGCAGCCCGACTTTTGCCGTGGTGAATGGCAGCCTGGCCCTGCTGGGCACGCACTCTGGCACCACGACGGTGGGCGGCATCCCGTACTCCATCGACACCTTTATCCCGACCTATTTCGATCAAATGAGGGCGCAAGGCATCGACTTCGCTGCGGTCCCTGAGCCTGCGCGTGGGGTGCTCCTGCTCCTCGGCGCTTGCGCCTTGCTGCGGCGCAGGCACCGTGCGGCCAAGGAATGATGAACGACACGGCGCAAAAAGAAATCGACTGGCTCTACAGCACGCAGTTTTACGGCATCAAGCTGGGGCTGGACAATGTGCAGCGACTGCTGAGCGAACTGAAGCTGCCCTCGGCAGGGCAGAAATTCATCCACGTCGCCGGGACAAATGGGAAGGGCTCGACCTGCGCCTTCATGCATTCGATTTTAAAGGCGGGGGGCATCAATGCGGGGTTGTTTACTTCGCCGCACTTGATCCACTTTGGTGAGAGGATTCGTGATAGCCAGGGCATGATCACGTCTGAGGAGATCGCGGCAGGTGTCGTCCGATTGCGCGAACGGGTGGCGGGGTGGGATCCGCATCCCACATTCTTTGAACTCACGCTGGCTCTGGCGCTTGAATGGTTTGCTCAGCGGGGGAATCCGTGGGTGGTGCTGGAGACGGGGCTTGGTGGTCGGCTTGATGCCACCAATGCCGTCACGCCTGCTGTCAGTGTTATCACGCCCATTGGGTGGGATCACATGGACATGCTGGGGGATACGCTGGAGAAGATCGCTTCTGAGAAGGCGGGGATCATCAAGCCTGGGGTGCCGGTGGTGACGATGCGGCAGGAGGCTGAGGCAATGGAGGTTATTTCACGCGTCGCGGCTGAACGTGGGGCATCGCTGACGATTGTTGAAACGGCGTGGCATGAGGAAGCGGGCCTCGCGGGGCCGCATCAGCGCTGGAATGCGGCGATGGCTGTTGCAGCGCTGCGGGCGGCAGGATTTAGCTTTGATGAAGAGGTGATCTCACGTGGCTTGCGTGAAGTGCAATGGCCTGCGCGGTTTCAAAAAGTGGGTGGCTGCATCATTGATGGCGCGCATAACATTGATGCGGCCCGTGTGCTGGCGCAGACGTGGAGTGAGCAGTTTCCGGGCGAGAAGGCGGAGGTCATCTTTGGGGCTGTTGCTGGCAAAGACACTGCGGCTGTGCTGCGTGAGCTTGCGCCCATTGCTGGCTGCTGGCATTTCACGAGTTTTGAGTCACCGCGGGCGCTGCCTCCGGACACGCTGCATGACATATGGAAGGGGCTAGGCTTGGCATCTTGCCCGGTGGCGACGCATGCGCGCGTCGCTGAGGCTTTGAAGGCCATGA
This sequence comes from Verrucomicrobiaceae bacterium UBA7681, assembly GCA_002482965.1. Taxonomy (GTDB): domain Bacteria; phylum Verrucomicrobiota; class Verrucomicrobiia; order Verrucomicrobiales; family Verrucomicrobiaceae; genus Prosthecobacter. The sequence goes on from DLGZ01000011.1 coordinate 88,849, forward strand.
AAGCGGAGGCTCGTGTGCTGATCTCGGGGTCTCTCTATTTGGCGGGCGAAGCACTTGCCTTGCTCGAAAACAAATCTGCTGTGTTTGAGCGTAGTGCGCAGTGAGTGTCTGTCGTGCTACTCCTCTGACGAGGAGACTTTGATGCGGTAGCCGTTCTCGTTTTTCTCCAGCTTCATCAGGCCGCGCTCTGCTGCTGCCTCCAGCAGCACGCTGAAAGAGCTGAAACCGTAGAAGCGCTCGTCGAACTGAGGCTGACGGCGGCGGATAGCCTGCTTGACTGGGCCGGCCCACACGGTGTCGCTGCCGCTGCGTCCGAGCATTGCTTCGACGGTTTCGACCACGAGCTGGATGGCCTTTTCGGGGTCGCCGCCGGGTTTGCGCTCCTGATTGTTGGTGGTGGCCGGCTTGGCAGCGACGGGGGCGGGCTTCGTGCGAGCGAGACGCTTCTTGGTCTTTTCCTCTTCGCGTACGAGGTCGTCGTAGAAGATGAATTCGTCGCAGTTGTCGATGAACAGGCCGCTGGTGGACTGCTTCACGCCAACGCCGATGACGGTCTTGTTGTTCTCGCGCAGCTTGCTCACCAGCGGGGAGAAATCGGAATCGCCGCTGACGATGGCAAAGGTGTCCACGTGAGGTTTGGTGTAGCAGAGGTCGAGTGCATCCACGACCATGCGGATGTCTGCGGAGTTTTTGCCCGACTGCCGCACGTGCGGAATTTCGATCAACTCAAACGAGGCCTGATGAATGCCGGTCTTGAAGCCTTTGTAGTGGTCCCAGTCGCAGTAGGCTTTCTTCACCACGATGCTGCCTTTCAGCAGCAGACGGTCCAGCACCTTGTTCATGTCGAACTTGTCATACTGTGCGTCCTTCACTCCGATGGCGAGGTTTTCGAAGTCGCAGAAAACAGCGATCGTATGCGCGCGGTCGGTGGAGGGAGTGGCCATGGTGCTGGATCGTCCGCTTGCAGAGCGTCCGGGTCAACCGGCGTTGCAGTCACACGCTCTCATAAAATGGCCATTCTGACAAAGAGGGGCGGCCGAGGGATTCCTGTTCGAAGTCGCCTTTGCTGCCCGAGTTTCGTGTGGCCTGCAAAGCTGCGTGGCAGTCGGCCATCTGTGGATCTGCGAGTAGGCGGTCGATGGTTTGGAACGCGGAGGGTTGCAGGGCTTCAGAACCTTCGCGGGGCCGGTGGCGCATGTGCAGCGGGTGGATGGTGCGGCCGGTGCGTGCGCGGAGATCGCGGAGGATGTCGAAACCGGCGGGATCGGTGTCGCCAAAATGGTGGATGGGCAGTGTGTCTGGCAAGCGTGCGAGCAGGGCGAGAACGGCGCGGCCGGGGTAACTGGTTTGGATGAGGAGAGTGTTGGTGTTCAGCTTCGCGAGCTCCAGGAAAGTGGTTTCGTTCTCGACGGTGAGCACTTGAGCGGCGTCGCAGTGGATGGCGATGGCCTGATGAATGTCGGTTTCGGAAATGGAGACGGGTGCATGAAGCAGCCCGAGATTGAGCGTGCCTCCGGACAGTTCCAAACGCAGCGGGCCGCGGATGAATACGCGGCGGGGGTTTTTCCAGCAGGCCGAGTTCTTCGAGCGATTGGATTCCGCCAGCGGTGATCTGGCGCAGGGCGGATTCGAGGCGAGGGCGCAACTGCTCCAGTTTCTTCGAGTCGCGGCAGATTATGCAACTGGCGAAGCGGAGCAGCGATTCGCCCTGCCAGTCGAGCACTCGTGGGAGGACGGTGAGGAGTTCGCGATTGCCTGCCAGATCGTCGCGAGTGAAAGGAGCGATGGGACTGCCATCGAGTGCGTGCTGTGCCAGTTGCAGGCACCAGCTTGACCATGCTTCTTTGTCCTTGGGCGGGACGGATATGGTTTCGAACGACTCGAACAGGTCTGCCAACTGTCTGCGCTCTTCGGTTGGCGAGGACTCGCGCAGGTGATGGAAGAGCCACGGCTCACCGTCTTCGCGAGACAGGCGGACGATGTGGATCAGGCGCGCGTCACGAGGATGGGTGTCGAGTTTTAGTTTGCCCTGAGACTGGCTGGCGGCTTGGCGGAGGCGCTCTTCGGCATTCACTCGGGCCTCGGCTGATTCGGCGCGTGCTGCTTTGAGGAGCTTGTGGTAGTCGAGGGTGAAATCTGCGGTGCAGATGCCGGTGCGGCCCGCCTGGGAATCGCGGTAGCGGTCGGCGAAGACCTTCAGGATGTCTGGATGCTCATGAGCCATGTTTGTTCATCCATTCTTTGCCTTCGGGCGAATCGCGGAAGAGGACGGCGGGAATGTTGCGGATGCGGGTTTTGCCGCCTTCGCGTTTTTCGGTTTTGGTGACGACGATGAGTTCATCACACAGACTGAAGGCGAAGGGGATGTTGCCGCTGGACATGCTGAAGACGCCTTGGAGATCGAGCTCCTGCATGGCGGCGAGACAGTCCTGGATGCGTTCGCCGCTGAGTTTGCTGAAGGCTTCGTCAATCGGCACGAGTGCGAGGCTGGGTTCCTTCCAGCGCGTTTCGTGGCGATTGTAGGCGTGCAAATAGCTGGCGAGAATGGCGACGAAGTAGGGGCTTTGATTTTCACCTCCGCTCATCTTGCCGCTTTGCTTGTCCACGCTCACAGATCTGGCATCTGGCTGGCGTACATCGGTGACGAGCAGGTCGTAGTCGAAGTACTGGCGGTAATCGAGAAGCTTGGCAGCTTCGGGGCTGTTGGCCTGCTTGACCAGTGTTTGCAGGAAGTGATCGAGCGCGGTGCGTAGCTCGCCTTCGAGGCTGGAGAAGAAGAGGTCGTCGGGATCGCGGGTCGAATTGAGGTCGATGAGATGGCGGTAGAAACGGAACTCGGGATTCGGCTCTTTTTTGATGTGATACACATCGTTGCCGATCTGCCGCTTGAGCTGCTTGTTGAGCAGGAAGATGATGTTGTCGATGTCCTTGAGCGCCTTCTGCATACGGCTCAGGACTTGGGTGCGGAACAGACTCTCCCAGCGCTTGCGTTCGGCTTCGGCTTTCTTCTCGAATTCGGGGATGCCTTGGCCGTCGATGCGCTTGAGCAGCTTGTCGTAGTCCTTGGTGCTGCGGCCATCTTCCGGCAAATCATCGAAGCGGGGCGAGAAGGTTTTCTTGAACTCGACCATCGCGGCTTTGAGATCGCCTTCGGACTGTGCAGCACTCAAGGCAGCTTTGTTGAATTCCCGGTCGAACTCCTTCGCGGCGACATCTGCAGCGAGGTATTTTTCGAGCATGTCGTGCTTCCAGCTTTTGTAGCGTTCAAGATGAGCTGAGATGTCGATTTCGCGTTTGATGCGGAGGAGGTCGTCTTCGCGCTTGGAAGCATCTTCGCGACGGGTTGCCAGATTTTTCTCGCTCTGTTCAATTTCGCGCTGGATGCCTTTGCGGGCGATTTCGAGGCGCTCTTTTTCAAACGAGTCGGACTGTGAGAGCAAATTGTGCGCCTGCTGATCCAGCTCTTGCAGCGAGCCGGTGTCGATGTCTTGAAGACGCTTCATCAGCTCCTCGTGATCTTGTTCGAGCTTCGGAAGCGACTCCACGCGTACGAGATCCTGGGCCAGCGAGCCGTGGTCCGGCATCTTGATATCTTTGTCGGTGATGAGGGCGTTGATCTCGGTTTCGAGCGGTTCCAGGCGGCGGATGCTGGCGACGATGTCTTTGAGCTTGTCCTGCTTGATCTCTTGCTGGCGTTGCAGGCCGCGCTTGCCGATGAACGGCACGCCATCGTAACGGCGGGGCCGCAGGACCGAACCTTCGCGCAGCATGAGGCCGTCGGGCAAAATGGCGGCGTCATGCTTGTCGAGGTCGGCGAGCTTTTGCACGCACTTGACCTGGCCAAACCAAGAATCCACGCAGGCGCGGGCCACGGGATCATCCGTTTCGATTTTCTCAGCGAGCGAACCTTTGGCGGCCTTGGCTTTAAGCGCGAGCATGCGCGCCGGATGAATGAGCGACTCCACGGCGGCCTTCGGGCCTTGTGAAGCAGCTTTGAGTTCATGAAAGTGCTTCAAGGCCTCCGGGTAGTGTTCTTCGCTGACGATGATGGCGAATTTCTCACTGAAGGCGACTTCGATGGCTTCGCGCCAGGTCTCGTCGGCCACTTCACACAATTCGCGCAGTGCTTTGGCTGCGGAGCGGCCCTGCATGTGCAGCAGGTGCTCATTGAGCGTGTGCAGCAGCGGCTGATCGATGGGGGGAAGGCCGGCTTTGAGCGTGGCAATCTGCGCGTCGAGATCATTGCGCTCATTGCGCAGGCGGCGCAGTTCCTCGGCATCTGCGGCGAAGGCCTGACGCAGATTTTTGCAGACCTGATCTGCGGCATCGCGCAGCAGGCTCAGCGCATTGGCGGTGGCGGCTTCATCGCAGCCTTCGAGCAGTTCGATGGCATTTTCCAGGCGATGCACATCCACGGGCTTCGGCAGCGGTGCGTGCTTCACGTCCTTCAGCCACTGTTTGGCATCCTTGACGCGTTTGCGCAGACGGTCGCTGAGCTTGGTGCCGAGTTCGCGAAGGCGCAGAAGCTCGCTCTCCAGCTTGCGGCCTTGTTCGGTGAGCTGGTGATACAGCCGACCCTCGGAGGATTCATGCATGAGGCCAAGCAGGCGCTCGCGTTCGCTGCGACAACGGGCGATGCCTTCTTCTAGCTCCAACAGACGCTGCTCATCACCGGCGAAACTATCGCGCAGCTCCGCGAGGCGTTTCTCCATGCTGGAGACCTGATTCTGCACGTGCTCATGATTCAGCTCAACGGCGAGGAACCGGGCCACATCGCGGTCACGCTGCGCGGCGACGCGTGTTTCGGAATGCTGGCGGATGGTTTGCAGTCGAGTGAGCTGTCCGCGCAACTGGCGCAATTCGTTCTCGTAGGATTCGAAGTCGCGATAGCTTGCCACGACGTCATCCACCGGCACGGCTTCGCCCGGGAGTACGAAGCGTCGGCAGAAATCGTCGAAGCTCTTCAAATTGGTGAAGGACATCGCACTGGGAAGCAGGCGGTCGAGGACCTCGCGGTTGAAGTTGAGATGAGCGCTGTTGCTCATGTCGCGCAGGTATTCGCGCGAGGAGGCAAATACGCGTCCGTTCCGGCCTTCGACAAGCTGACGGAAGCCGAGGATGTCGAGCGTGCGGCGTTTGCCATCTTCGGCAGAGGTTTGGATGAAGTCATCCTTCTCAAGTGCGCCCTGACAGAAGAACGGCGTGATGTGGCCGTCGTTCTCTGCGGTGTTGCGAAACTCGACACGCAGGCCCCAGGTCTCGATGCGTTTGCCGTCTGGCCAGACGAACTCGGCTGCGACGTAGGTGGTCACGCCTTTGTCATGGAAAAACTGCGGCTGGCCGTTCTCGGACTGCTGCTTGGTATCGAGCAGGCAGTAGCCTTTCAGGGTGCGGTCTGACTGTGCTCCGGTGGCGCTGCGGTTGAAATGGTGGCGTGCTTTTTCCGGCCCGACGAGCACCAGCATGAGCATGTCCATGAGGATGGATTTACCGGAGCCGGTGACTCCGGCGAGCACAAGATTTCCCTGCACGGGCAGGGTGTCCTGATAGCCATACCAGTTGATGGCATGAAGGCGGGAGAGGCGAATGGCGCGGCTTTTGGTGCTCATGCCTCCACCTCCTCTTCCGTGCTGGAAACGACGGCTTCAATACGACTGAAGGCGTTTGCGGTTTCCGTCCACTCTGCCAGTTCGCGGAACGGAACGACGCGGCGGATGGCGGGGAGGACTTCGATGCCGGAGTCTTCGAACGGCTCTGCCAATTGGAATTTGATGAGATTGAAGCGCGAGGCTTGGCGCAGGATTTCGCGCAGGCGGCCGCGGGAAATCTGGCCGACGGCGTCTGAGAGGAGCTGGTCTTTGAGCAGAGCATTGAGTTCTGCGACTGTGAGGAATGCCTGGGTTTCGCCTTCATCACGCCAGCGCACATCTCCGGCATACCATAGCGCGAGCCAGATGAGGGTGGCGTCCTGGCGGAGATGCAGCACCATGGAACTGACGCGCGGAATGGCCTGCACCATGCGTTCTTCATGCAGCAGGGCGACATCGAGACCGGCGAGCGCGGCGGTTTCCCGCAGCCAGTCGAAATTTTGTCGGCACCAGTTGTACAGTGCAGTTTGGCCGCTCTCCAGACCGAGCAGGGAGCCATGCGCTAGCAGCTCCTGCAGCGCCTCGGCGAGGCGCGCGCGATCCTGATCCTGCAACCGGAGCAGCGGCTCCGGCGCGGACAGTTCATTGAGATTGGGGTCGGCTTCGGTCATTTCTTGATAAGGTCAAAGTGCTCCACGCGGGCACCGGGAAGGGTGTCGAGCGCGATCTCGTTTGCGTCAGCGCGACTGCGGGTGGATTCCAGCTTGTAGGCGGCTTCATTCGACTCCGCATGGAGCATGAGGGCGATGAGTTCGGTCAGGTCGGCTTCGGAGGTGACGGGTAGATCGGCACTGGAGATGCGCGCGCCTTTTTCACCGGGCAGGCGCTTCACAAATTCATTCGCACGCCGTACGGAAAGTGAGTCACGGAGAGCGCGCTCCATGCCACGCAGGCCTTCATCGCGCTCGGCTTCGGTGACTTCGTCATCCAGGGCGGCCTGTTCGCCTGCGACGCGGCGTGTCACAGGTGCATAAAGGCTGTCGAGTCCTGCGGGCATGCGGGTTTCTGGCAGGCGCAGGGCGGGCAGTTCCGGCAGTTCCCACGTACTGGAAAGGCGCTTTCCGGCGAGCATCTCGTTCGCCTTCATGAAGAAGTCGCGGACCTCGCTGCGTCGCTCGCCGGTGACGTCCTGAAGGTAGCGGAAACGTGAGAGCGAACGGCGCGTGAAGTCGGCAGTGCGGCGGTCGATTTCGTCTGCCATCGGCTGCACGAGATCGAGCAGGTGGGCGAGCTCATCCAGACGCTGACGGACGCGGGCGCGGGCCGTTTCAGCGCTGAGGGTGGAGTCACGGCGCAGTAGCTCTGTCTGCATCTCCGCCATGGCGGTGGAGTCATCCTGCAGGCGTTCGCCAATGCGCCGCACGGCCTCGGGAAGGAGGGCTGGCAGGCGGGCGCGGATGAGCTCGGCATAGGCACCGTGGGCGATCTGCTCCGCATAATCCTCAAACACGAGCGCGAGATTGCCTCGGAGGGTGTTTTCCTCCAATTGCCGCCGGGTGAGGCGCTGCACGGATTTCTGCATGGTGCGCAGTTCGCCGAGGCCCTGACGGGTGTTGGAGAGGCATACATCCACGGTTTGCAACGGTTGCTCGATCAGCATGGGCTCGTTTGCCAGCATGGCGCAGACGGCGGTGAGCTTGTCGGTGAAAACGGCGGCTTCCGGGTGGGCGATCTGCCGCAGGGCGGCGATCAGAGTGGAGCCATGCGCATCGAAATAGAGCCGCCGCCGCCAGTCCTTGCGGGGTGGTTCTTCCAGCCAGCGGCAGCGGGAGAGATGGTCCAGCACCCGGCGTGAGGTTTCACGCGGAGGCAGAGCGCCTGCGATGAGTTCGCCTTCGGCTTGAAATTCGTCCCCTTCGGGCTGGAATTCGGGATGCTTGGCGAGCACTTCGGCGATGATTTCAATGGCGTCATCGCGTTCCAGGCCGTCCGGCTGCTCGGTACACTCGCGGTCCAGCGCATCCAGCACATCGACGTACGTCGGCGCGTTTTTCCCTGCCAGCACGCGGAAGAACGCGGGATCGCGCACTTCGCGGTAGAGGCTGGAGGAGAGGAGGTCGGGCATGAGCCGCCCACCATGGGGAGAGTTCACGGCGAGGCAACTGCCCGTCGAACTCCGCTATGGGCATGGACGATCCCGCCCTGCGGGCTGCGGCGCGCAAGACAGGCACCCTGGGAGGCGTTTTCCCGTGCTGCTCTTATTGTCAAAACGCCCAACGCCAACCCCATGAAGACACGTCTCCTCATTCCTGTACTCTTCCTCGCCGCCGCCGTGCATGCCGCACCGCCGAAGAAGGAGGAGGGCATTGATCCGAACAAGCCGGTCTCGTTCTACAAGCACATCCGCCCGATCTTCCAAGCGCAGTGCAATGGCTGCCACCAGCCCGCGAAGAAGAAGGGCGAGTATATCATGACGGAGTTCGTGTCGCTGCTCAAAGGTGGCGAGGAGGGCCATGCGGTGGTGCCGGGCAAGGTGGCGGAGTCTAATTTGCTGAAGCTGATCAAGCCGGACGAGAAGGGCAAGGTGGAGATGCCGCAGAAGGCGGAGCCGCTGCATGAGACTCAAATTGCCCTGATTGAACGCTGGATCGCTGAAGGTGCGAAGGATGACACGCCGGCGTCTGCCAAGGCGCAATATGACATGGCGCACCCCCCGGTCTATGTGAAGGCTCCGGCCATCACCTCCATCGATTATTCGCCGGACGGCAGCATGATCGCGGTGGCGGGTTATCATGAAGTTTTGATTCATAAGGCAGACGGCAGCGGCATCGTGGCGCGTCTTGTCGGTCTGGCGGAGCGCATTCAGAAGCTTGTCTGGTCGCCTGATGGGAAGAAGATCGCGCTAACTGGCGGCAGCCCGGCGCGCATGGGCGAAATTCAGATCTGGGATGTGGCGGCGAAGAAGCTGGAGCTCTCCAAGTCGCTGACCTTTGACACGCTGTATGGCGCGAGCTGGTCGCCGGATGGCAAATTTCTAGCGTTTGGCTGTGGTGACAATGCAGTGCGTGCCATCGATGTCGCCACGGGCAAGGAGACGCTCTTCATGGGCGGGCACAGCGACTGGGTGCTCGACACGGTGTGGGGAGTGGATGGCAAGCACGTCGTCTCCTGCGGACGTGACATGAGTGTGAAGCTGACCGAAGTCGCTACGCAGCGCTTTGTTGATAACGTGACTTCCATCACCCCGGGCGCGCTCAAAGGCGGTGTGCAGGTGCTGACGCGGCACCCTCTGCGCAATGAAGTGCTCATTGGCGGCACGGACGGTGTACCTGCGATCTACCGCATGGAGCGCATGACGAAGCGCGTCATTGGTGACAATGCCAATCTCATTCGCAAATTCCCCGCGATGCAGGGGCGCATTTTTGGCGTCGACTTCGCGCCGGATGGCAAGCGCATCGCGGCTGGCACCTCGAATGAAGGTGTGGGCGCGGTGAACATTTACGCCAGTGATTATGATAGCACCATGCCCGAAGGCGTGAAGAAGATCGTCGAAACAGTGAGTGGCAAGGGGCCGGAACTGGATGAGTGGGTCACCAAAGGCGTCAAGCTGCTCAGCAGCACGGCGATTCCGTGCGGCATCTTCAGCGTCACCTTCAGCCCGGATGGCAAAAACGTCGCGGTTGCAGGTCAGGACGGGCAGATCCGCCTCATTGATGCGGCCACGGGAGCCATCGCCAAGGAGTTTGTCTCAGTGCCGCTGGAGAAGGAAAAAATACTCGCCGCCTCAGACGTGCTCGTGGACGACAGCGTGCGTGTGGCGATCGAAAAAGATAACAAGATCGAAACCCTGCACGCCGGGCCGACGGTTGCCTCCATTGATGTCGAACCGACCACGATCAAGATCGGCAAGCCTACCGAATACGCGCAGCTTCTCGTCACCGCCCGCATGAGCGACGGAACGCGTGCCGACGTGACGCGCATGGCCAAGATCACCTCTGAAAATGCTGATGTCGTGGATGTGAATGCGCGCGGCATGGTGCGTCCGGACAAGGATGGTGCCACCAGCGTGAAGGTTTCTTTCCTTGGCAAGACTGCGAACATTCCGGTGAACGTAAGCGGCATGAGCGTCGCCCTCCATCCCGATTACGTGCGCGATGTGATGCCCATCATGTCGAAGCTTGGTTGCAATCAAGGCACCTGCCATGGCGCGAAGGAAGGGAAGGCGGGCTTCAAGCTTTCGCTGCGTGGTTATGACCCCGTTTATGATGTGCTCGCTTTTGCTGATGATCTTTCCAGCCGCCGCGCGAACGTGGCGTCGCCGGAGCATTCGCTCATGCTTCTCAAAGCCAGCGGCAGCGTGCCGCATGAGGGCGGCCAGCTCACCGTGCCGGGAGAGCTTTACTATGAGTCGCTCAAAGCGTGGATCGGCCAGGGTGCGAAGCTGGACATGAAGACGCCGCGCGTTACTAGCATCGAGCTGTCGCCAAAAAATCCGGTCATCGAGCGGGTTGGAGGCCGCCAGCAGCTTCGCGTCATCGCGCGGTATGCGGATGGCTATGTCAAAGATGTTACGGCTGAGTCCTTCCTCGACAGCGGCAATGGAGATGTGATCGAAGCCGACAAGAAAGGTCTCATGACGAGCCTGCGTCGCGGTGAGGCACCGATCCTTGCGCGCTTTGAAGGTTCCTATGCTGCCACCACCATCACGGTGATGGGAGACCGCACGGGCTTCGCCTGGAAAGAGCCGGAGAAGTGGAACAAGATCGACGAACTCGTGGCACAGAAATGGCAGCGCATGAAGATTGAGCCGAGCGGCCTGTGCAACGACGAGGACTTTTTCCGCCGCATTCATCTCGATCTCACCGGCCTGCCGCCGAAGCCCGAGGAGGTGAACGCCTTCCTGGCTGACAAGCGTGACACCCGCACCAAGCGCAGCGAGGTGGTGGACAAGCTCATCGGCAATCCTGATTTCGTCGAACATTGGGCCAACAAGTGGGCCGACATGCTGCAGGTGAACGCGAAATTCCTCGGTGCCGAAGGTGCCGGCGGCCTGCGCACCTGGATCAAGCAGCAGGTGGCAGACAACACGCCGTATGACCGCTTCGCGTATCGCATCATCACCGCCACAGGCTCGAACAAGGAAAATCCGCCCGCCGCTTACTTCAAGACCGTGCGCACCGCTGAAGACATCAGCGAAAACACCACGCACTTGTTCCTTGCGACCCGCTTCAACTGCAACAAGTGCCATGACCATCCCTTTGAGCGCTGGACGATGGATCAGTATTATGAAACCGCGTCTTACTTCGCGCAGATCGATCTTAAGGGTGATCCTGCTGCCAAGGGCCAGACCATCGGCGGCAGTGCTGTGGAAGGCGCGAAGCCGCTGTTTGAAATCGTCTCTGACAAAAAAGACGGCGATGTACTGCACCTGCGCACCAACAAGCCGGTCGCGCCGCAGGTGCCGTATGAGAACGAACTGGTGAGCAAGACGGCAAGCACCCGCCGTGAGCAGTTTGCCACCTGGATGACGAGCCCGCAGAATGATTACTTCGCCATGAGCTATGCCAACCGCATCTGGGGCTACCTCACCGGCACCGGCGTCATTGAGCCGCTGGATGACATCCGCGCAGGCAATCCGCCGAGCAATCCCGAACTGCTGCAATACCTGACGAACGAATTTGTGCAGAGCGGCTTCAACGTGCGGCACCTGATGAAGATCATCGCCAACAGCCGCACCTACAACCTGAGCCTTGGCACCAACAAATGGAACGAGGATGACAAGACCAACTACAGCCACGCCAAGGCGCGCCGCCTGCCTGCTGAGGTGTTGTTTGACTCCGTCTTTGCCGTGACCGGCAGCATGCCGAACATTCCTGGCATGCCCAAGGGCACCCGCGCCGCCGCACTGGCAGACGGCCAGGTCAAGCTGCAGGACGGCTTCCTCGCCAACTTCGGCAAACCCGCACGCGAATCTGTCTGCGAGTGCGAACGCAGCAATGAGGTGAACCTCGGTCCTGTCATGGCCCTCATGAGTGGTCCGACTGTGGGCGATGCGATCAGCGATCCCGGCAACGCCATTGCCAAGCTCACGAGCGAGATCAAAGACGACCGCCAGCTCGTGGATGCCATCTTCCTCCGTATCCTCAACAGCCATGCGAGCGAGAAGGAAATTGACGCCGCCCTGGCCTCGATGCAGGAGCTGGATCCTGAGAACAAAGCGCTCGCCGCCACACTTCAGGTCAAGGAGGCGGAGCAGAAGCCTTTGATCGACAAAGCCGAGCAGGAGCGCTTGGCCGCCATCGACGCAGCGAAGAAGGAACTCGAAGCCTACAAGGTTAAGGTCGCCCCCGAGAACGCCAAAAAGGAAGCAGCGCGCAAGGCCGCCACCATTGCCGCTGAAGCCAAGGTGAAGACCGTGCAGGACACTGCTGCTGCGAACCAGCCTGCGTGGGAAAACTACCTCGATCTCACCACGGAATGGCAGCCGTTTGACAACATCAAGGTGCAGCGTGCCGCGGGCGTGGAGAAACTCGAAGTGCAGCCGGATGGCAGCCTCTTTGCCACCGCGCTGCCCGTAGGCCGTGAAACCGCCGGTAACTACATGCTCATTGGTAAAACGACGCTCACCAACATCACCGCGATCAAGCTGGAGATGCTTCCTGACGACCGCCTGCCCAGCAACGGTCCTGGTCTTGCTCCCGATGGCAATTTCGTGCTCGGTGAAATCACTGTCCGCACGGACCCCATGGACGCCAAGCGCAGCAAGCGCGGTGGTGAAGAGCAGCTGCTGAAGAATCCGAAGGCCGATTTTGAGCAGACCAACTTTGTCGTGACCGAGGCTCTCAAGAAAGGTAATCGTGACCGCGGGTGGGCTGTGAGCCCTCAGGGTGGTTTCCGCCATGAGGCCACCTTTGAATTCGCCAAACCTGTGGCAAATGACGGCGGTTCTCAGTTCACCATCGTGATGACCTCCAACTTCCAGAACGGCAAATACAATGCGGGCCGTTTCCGTCTGTGGGTCACCACCAGCCCGAACGTACGCTTTGGCGTTCCTGCGGCCGTCGCTGCAGCGCTGAAGGCACCGAAGCGCACGCCTGAGCAGAGTGCGCTGCTCACCCAGCACTTCCTCAATCAGTTCAAGGACTACCAGACGCAGAAGAAGGTTCTCGCGAATGCTCGCAAGCCGCTGCCCATCGATGTTCAGCTTGTGGCGCTGGAAGCCAAGCACACCGACACGCAGAAGCCGATCTCGCTTGATCCCAAGCTGGTCCAGCTCCGCCGCGACGCTGGTCTGAGCCAGACACAGCTCGGCAATAAGCGGCTTACGGCTGCGCAGGATCTGGCCTGGGCCTTGATCAACTCACCGGCGTTCTTGTTTAATCACTAAAGCGCGCTCTTAAAGCAGCCCAGTTGCGCCGCAACTGGGCTGGCTTTCAAGAGTTCAGCGTCAACATTCGCGCGACAGCATCGTGGAATGCTGAGTCGTCGATGCGAGGCTTACGACGTTGCCGCGTAGCGTTCCCCCTGATTGACTCCATGCTTCGTGCATCGTAGTTTCGCATCAAGGTGAGTTCCGAAAACAAACAGCTTCAAGCCACCAAGGTGCCGAAGGCCATTCGCTTGAAGCCTTCCATCACCGATTACGCAACCTTTGCGGCCATGACGGACAAAGTCCTTGGAGTGACCGCTCCAAACGGGCTAAGGACGAAGCCCAACGAGCGCATGCTAGGGCTCACTAACTCGAAATCCTGAGAGAGTGGATTTTTCCTTCAATGATGTTGGCCGTATGGTGAAGTTTACCGAACTCTATTGAATCATGCCTGAGGCAACATCTCCATCAACCTCCACCGTTGTTCTCATCCATGGACTCGGGCGTTCCCGGCGCAGCATGTGGGTGGTGGGGATGTGGCTGAAGTTTTGTGGGTATCGGGTGACGAGCATCGGGTATCCGTCGCACCGGGTGTCGATTGCCGATGCGGTGCAGAAGCATCTGAATCCAGCGCTGGAACGGCTGGAGATTGAGGTGGGTTCACGGGTGCATTTTGTCACGCACTCGCTCGGGGGTATTGTGTTTCGTGCGTGGGCAGCGCAGCGGGACCCGGCGTTTCCGCTGGGGCGTGCGGTGCTGCTGGCACCGCCGAATCAGGGCAGCCAGATCATTGATGAACTGGGCCAGTGGCGCTGGGTGCGCTGGCTGCTTGGGCCAGTGTCAGCGGAGCTTGGTACGGATGCTGGCAGCACGCCGAATACACTCGGGCCCTTGCCGCCTGAGACGGGGGTCATCATGGGGAACAAGGACACGCTGCCGGTTTTTCGGCGTCTGCTTGGTGCGGAATCTGACGGTGTCGTCACGATTGCCAGTTCTCATGGAGAAGGCGAGGCGGACTTCACGCTACTGCCGACGAATCATGCGACGATCATTTTGCAGCCTGCGGTTTTTCGTGCGGTGCATCGGTTTCTGAAGACGGGGAGCTTTGCGGAGTGATGGCGGTTCGATTCCAGATCACGTTCATCACGCTGTCGGTGTGCCGCATCATTTCGTCATTTGTGAATCGCAGTGTCTCGATGCCCTGAGATCGTAATAAGGCTTCTCTTGCTTTGTCGTGTTGCTTTCCTTCGGTGGTGTTGTGCTGTCCACCATCTAGTTCGATTGCGAGCTTCAAATCTGCGCAGTAGAAATCGAGGACGTATGGTGCTGCCGGATGCTGGCGTCGGAATTTGCGTTTGTTCACGCGGCGGCCTCGCAGACAAGCCCACAGGAGAGCTTCGGGATCCGTGGCATCTTGACGGAGCTTGCGGGCAAACTCGATGAGGGTGAGGCGTTCGCCGGTGATTTCATGACGAATTTCTTCCAAGCGAGTGAGCATGTGGGAAATCAACGAAAGGTGCGGGGGAGCGTCAAGGAGGCATTTGGTGACCCCTCACCCAGCCTCTCCCCGAAGGTAATCATTCAGCAATGAAGTCCTTCGACGGGGAGAGGGGGAATGCGTTGTGGCTCCGACTCACTTTCAGAGTGGTCTAATGCGGAACTCCTCTCCCCGCCTCAAACTTCGCAGCTCCAGAAATAAGCTTCGGGGAGAGGCAGGGTGAGGGGTGATATTTCGATGGCGCCTGACTTGCCTTATGGTGCCGCCAGCTTCGTGACGACGTGGCTCATGTAGGGGAAGAGCTGTTTTTTGCGGCTTACGACGCCGGCCATGTCATAGACATGTTCTTTGGCCTGTGGGTAGTCGATGGCGTCGATGACGCGCTGGTCTCCGGCCACGAGCAGCACGCTGTGATGGCGGGTGATGTCGGTGACCATGAGGCAGGCGAAGTTGAGGTTGTGCTTGGTGAGCAGGGATTGCAGGGCACCCTGCAACTCGGCTTCGCGCTTCCAGAACTCGTCGAGGCCGAGTTCTTCGATCTGGGAGATGCTGATGTGCCAGCCGTTTTCTTCGAAGACTTTGCGGTCGCTTTCCAGCGCGCGGTCCGGTGTTTGCTCGCGGAGCATGGATCCGGCGGCGAAGAAGTCTTTGACGAACTGGGCGCTGTCGATGCCGCCGATGCCGCTGAGCCATTCCAAGATTTCCTTGTCCGTGTTCGTCGTGGTGGGGCTGGTGAGGTGCAGCGTATCGGAGATGATGCCGGCGCAGAGGCAGATCGCCGTGGACTTGTCCGGTGCGGCATTGCCCATGCGATACATGACACCCACAATGGTCGAGGTGCTGCCCACGGGCTCGTTGATGAAACGAATGGGCTCCTTGGTGCGCAGATTGCCGCTTAGACGATGATGATCGATCACCTCGATGATTTCAGCCTCATCGGCACCGGCGACGGCCTGGGCAAATTCATTGTGATCCACCAGCACGAGCTTCATGCGCGGCAGGTCGAGGAGATCTGACTTGGAAAAGACGCCCAGGAGCTTGTGCGTTTCTTCATCGACCACGGGAAACAGCGGCTGGCTGGAATGCTGCGCCGCCGGGACGATTTCGCGCAGGGGGGTGCGTGAGCCGAAGGACAGGAACTCGTGGGTCAGCGCCTCGCCGATGGGGCGGGAGAAGCGCAGGAGCTGCGAGGTGCTGGCGGTGTCGTAGGGCGAATAAATGATGGCGACACCCTGCTGTGCCGCGCGTGTCAGGATGCTGGAGGCCGCTTTGAACTTGCCGGTGATGATGAGGCAGCGCGCATTCATCTCGATCGCCAGTTCGTGAATTTCCGGGCGGTCGCCCGTGATCATCACAAGGCGGTTAGCCGGGAACTGCTGGGTGCGTTTGCGCGTGGTTTCCAAACTGGACGCCGCGACCACGAGCACCAGATCCTGGATCGTTTCCAGATCGGCGGCGGCACCGCCGAGGATGCCGTCGAGGGCATTCACAATGTTCAGCAGGCTGCTGCGGACTTCACGATTGGATTGGTCTGTTTTTTCATTTGTCTGCGCCGGTAGGAAGAGCTGCGCGAGTTCCTGAATGGCAGGCATGCCGAGCAGACGGCCTTCGTCATCGACGATGGGAATGCTGCGGAAGTTGTGATCCATCATCATCCGATAAACCGAGAGGAAGGTCTGGTGCGGGTTGGCGGTGAACACATCGCGCCGGCAGATGGAGGCGGCGGTGGGCCGGACATCGAGCAGCAGTTTGGGGCCGGGAACGCCTGCGGTTTGCAGCACCCAGTTGGTGCGCACACTGAGTTCGCCACAGCAGGCGGCTTCGGCCTTCATCCCGCGTACATCACGCAAAAACGCCGCATAGCCGATGGCTGAACAGATGGCATCCGTGTCGGGATTGCGATGCCCGATCACGTGGATCGTATCCGGCGAGGCGGGCTGTCGCAAAGCCGACGAAAGGCGGACGATCTGCGACGAATGATCCGTCGCGGCTGTTTCAGTGGCGGCCATGCGTCAGACGGTACAGAAAGGTCTAACTCAGGCAAAACCCAGCGCAGTGATGCGGGCATGTACGGCGTCCTTGTTTTCAAGAAGTTCGGCGATCGGATCCCACTTGCCGGTGGTCAGCGCTTCATGCGCAGTCCCTGGCAGGGCGACGGAGAATTCCTGATCCTCAAAGAGCACCTTGCCCGAAGCGACGTCGATGGTGACTTCGAGCTTCGGGTTGCGCTCGATTTCGTTGGCCAGCACGCGGATGTCCGCAGCGCTCGCGCATACGCAGGGGATGCCCAGCGTGGTGCAGTTGCCGAAAAAGATTTCCGCGAAGCTCTCGGCGATCACGGCACGGATGCCGAAGCGATAGAGCGCCTGCGGGGCGTGCTCACGGGAGCTGCCGCAGCCGAAATTGGTGCCGGAGAGCAGGATGTTGGCACCTTTGAAGCGTGGATCATCAAGCGGGTGGCCGGTGGGCTTGTCGTCCTTGTCGAAACGCACGTCGTAGAAGGCGAATTCTCCGAGTCCGTCAAACGTCACGCATTTCATGAAGCGTGCCGGGATGATGCGGTCAGTGTCGATGTCCGAGCCAGGAACGTAAACGCCGCAGCCGGTAACTTGGGTGATTTTTGCGAGTGCCATGAGGGGCGCGACAGTAGCGGAAATCGGCGCAAGGGCAAATGCACATCTCAGCGGCCTTGCTGCTGGATCAGGGCGGTGCGTGCCTGATCGGCCTCCAGGGTGGTTTGGCGCAGGAGTTCGTGGTAGGTGTCGAGCCAGTTGGCGGTGCCTTCAGGGTTCTTGACGTGGGCCTTTCCGGCCCAGAGGTAGGCAAATTCAGCCTCCTGATAGCGTTTCAGACGGTGATAGTGCATGCCCAGGGCCAGGCGGGGCTCTTCATAAAGCGGGGCGAGGGCCAGCGCACGCTGGATGGCCTGAAACGCCGCGTCATTTTTGCCGGCGGCATCCAGGGCATCCGCCAGCGCGAGCTGGTAGAGGTAATTGTAGGGATTTAGGGCTGTCGCGCGGGTGAGTGCTCTCAACGAAGAGTCCACCGTGCGGAGGTAGGCTTCCTTGGTCATTTTTGAATTGATCGAGTCCATCAAGGCCACCCCATGCTGATAGGCCAGCACGGCGTTGCGTGGGTCCATGAGGGTGGCACGTGCGAACTGACCCAGGGCTTTCCCGGTTTCACCACGGCTGTTTTGGAGCCGTGCATAGGCCGCATAACCATCCGCTGTGCCAAAGATCGCAGCGGCACCCAGCAGCGCGGCGGATGCTGCCAGCATGGCGATTTTCATGAGGAACCGCAGACCCCAGATGCGGCGGGCTTTGAACATCTCGCTCTCGATGCCTGGATTGGCGAGCAGGCCGAGGAGGATGGCCCCCACGACCGCCGTGATCGGGATATGTCCCTGAAATTCAAACACCGCCTGCGCCAGCGTGGCCAGCAGTGCGGCGATGCCGCCGAGCGTGAGCGCCAACGCATTGCTGCTGAGCATGCCGGTGTCCGGAAACTTTTCCGCGATGAACCAGCGCAGGAAACGCAGGCCGTTGAGCAGGTGTGCCAGCACCACCAGCAGCACCAGCGCCAGCCCTGCCCAGCCGTAATCCGCCAGGGTCTGCAGGTATTCATTGTGGGCGAACAGGGCATCTCCCATGTAGGGCGAAGACTCCGGGTCCCGATGCGTGATGCTGCCCTCGTAAAACATGCGTGAACCCACGCCGATCCAAGGAGAATCCGCGTGCTGTGCCAGCGCGGAGCGCCAGATGTTCACGCGCATGTCCTCGCCCAGCGGGCTCGTCAACTGCCGCCTGAGCATGGATTCTTCATTCACCTTGTAGAGTGCGCCGCCCGCAGCGCCACCCACCAGCAGCAGGGCGATGATGAGCCATTTGAACAGCGACCGCTTCGTGCTCCACACGATCCACAGCGTCAGCAGCACAAACACCACGCCACCGACGGCAATACCCAGCATCGCTGCCCGGCTGGCAGTCAGCGCCACTCCTGCGAGCATCGACAAAATGCCAAAACCCAGCAGCAGCCGTGAGGCGATGTGAATGCGCGCAAACAGCATCACGCCTGCCGACAGGAAGGCCGTGAAGGACAGAAACGCGGCGAGATGATTGGGATTGTTGAAAAAGCCGCCGATGCGTCCGGGCGGAAAAGAGCGCGAGAAGCCCGGCACGAGATGGAAATCCCAGCGCCCTTTGAAATTCAGCCAGCCGGCGGTCAGATTTCCCGCCACCAGCACGAGCAGCACACACAGGATGCCCAGCCGCCATTTTGAATCGCTGACGGCCGTCACGGTCAATAAATAGGCCACGAAACCTGCCAGCAGCACGGCCGCATCCTCACGCGCATAGACTTCCACGGGCGATGCCCAGGCCCGACAGCCGACGTAAGCTGCCAGCAAGAGCATCGTGAGCAAACACCCGTCACTCGGCTGAAAACTCACGCGCAGCTTCCAGCGCAGTACGGCGGTCAGGCCTGCCAGCCCGAGAAGCAGACACCCCGGCCAGAAGAACAGCAGGCGTGTTTCCGTGCCGAGCAATCCGGTCACGAAGAGGCCAAGGAGAAAGAGAATGAGGGCGAGTTTTTGCATGCAAAAGACCGCCTAAAGACGGAACAAGCGGAAAATGAACACCTATTCTCCAAAGTTGGACACTGAAAAGTGTTCTGAGATGCGAAAGGTGAGGCTGGAATGTGGCTTCGGGGCGGTTGTCAGCGGATGCCGGGTTTTGATACTATTATGATCAAAGCGGTCATTTGAGGGGAGCTGCTCTGTTTATGGCCGGTGTTATGCTTTGAGCCTGAGGGCAAACCCCCTGTCTCGAAAATGCCCCCAAAGTATCCAAACGCCCTGCGGAGCGACTCCGCAAGGTGCGCCTGCACCTGTGCTTTTTTCCTGCTGTTCAGCGTCTTCTTGTGCCCGTCTCTGGTTTATGCCCAGAACTGGATTGGAGGCGGAGCGGACAACAACTGGAGCACTGGTGCCAACTGGAGCACCGGCGCCGCGCCAGCCGCAGGCAGCAGCCCCAATTTTACAGGCACGACGAGGCTGACGCCATTCAATGATCTCACCGCAGGCACGAGCTTTGCCGTCTTTAACTTTTCCTCCACTGCGGGTGCTTTCGTGGTCAGTGGCAATGCCGTGTTGCTGGGAGGAGACGCCACTGACGGCTCGGTCAATAAGCAGACCATCAATTTGGTCATTCGCCTGGCCAGCGGCACCAGTCGCAATTTCAACATTGTGAATGCAGCGGGAGAGCTGGAGATCAGTCAGGGGATCGAATTTGTTTCTGGAGTTGCCAATCTGGTGAAGGTCGGCCGGGGTGCCTTGACCCTGACGGGAGCCAACACCTACAACGGGCTGACCAGTGTACTGGATGGCACTTTTACCGTCAGTGCTGCCAGCGGCAGTTTGGCGCTGGGCACCGGCATCACCGTCACCAATGGCGCGACTTTTCGTCTTTCCAACACCGCAGCCGCCAACAGCTCGACTCGACTGGCAGACACGCAGGCTGTTTCATTGAACGGTGGCAACATGCAGTTCCTCAACACAGGTGGTGCGGCCAACTACAGTGAAACTATCGGCGTGCTGACCCTTGCTGGAGGAGTGAATACTCTGACGAGCAGTCAGGCGGACAGCGGCCAAACCTCGGCGATCACCTTGAGTGCTCTGTCACGGACCAATGGTGTGCTGAACTTCAGCGGTGTGGGTCTCGGCGACGACACGCGCAACCGGATTGTGTTTACCTCACTACCGAACAATGATGGCATCATCGG
Source organism: Verrucomicrobiaceae bacterium UBA7681 (assembly GCA_002482965.1). Taxonomy (GTDB): domain Bacteria; phylum Verrucomicrobiota; class Verrucomicrobiia; order Verrucomicrobiales; family Verrucomicrobiaceae; genus Prosthecobacter. Next base: position 109,085 of record DLGZ01000011.1, read on the forward strand.
CGGCTATGCAACGGTGGGGAACGAGTTTGCGAAATACGACACCACGGTGGGCTCGGTGCGCTCCATGCAGGCAGGTGATTATGTCACGACGGATCAGGACACCTGGACTTCGACGTCCAATGTCAAACTGACCGCGAACCCCACGCGGCTGAGTGCGAACCGGCAGATGAACTCATTGAACCTTGCGCCAGGCAGTGCGTTCATGATGGATCTGGGCGGGCGCACGCTTCGGGTGGAAAGCGGCGGCTTCCTTTTCAGCGGCAGCCAGACGGCGGCGGTACAGTATGGGACGCTGACCGTGGGAGAGGGCACGAATGCGGCGGGGAACCTCGTGATTCATCAAAACAGCAGCGGCATGCTGACCATCGCCGCACGCATCACTAACAACGGCACGGGCGTGGTCAGTGTGACGAAGGCAGGAACGGGCGGACTCACGTTTATGGAGGACAACACTTACACGGGGGCCACTTACATTTATGCCGGCAGCTTGCGCACGGGTGTGAGTGGCGCTCTTTCCGCCACCTCGCCATTGATCCTGGGGGACAGCTCTGGTACGGCTGCTGCACTGGATGCCACGGGCACCAGCCAGGCCATCGGCGGTCTGCAGGTGCTGGCAAACACCACCGCTGTGAATGCCATCACCGTGACTGCTGGCGAGACACTGACCATCAATGGCGATGTCAGTATCGGTGGCAATGTGGCTGCGAGCGTCACCAACACCACGCTGAACGGTGGCGGCGCACTGGTCATCAATGACCCTGGGGGCACCTTTCAGCTGGGCATGGCCACTGGGAACATCAGCTACAACACCGCCGTCCTGGATCTCACCGGGTTGTCCTCTCTCTCCGTCAATATGGGGACATCCGCCAGTGTCTTTCGAGTGGGTGACAACAACTCGACTGGCAACGGTTCCTCCTCGGTGCTCAAACTGGCGGTGAACAGCACAATCACCTCCAACCGCATCTCGGTAGGCGGTGAGTCTGGCGGTGGAACCGAGACCATCTCCTTTGGGGCGGGGGCCACGGTCTTGAACACCAACACGCTGGACTTGGGTCCGATTGGGGCAGGTGCGCGGGCCATTGGTGTACTCAGTTTTGCCACGGCTTCCGGCACGCTCAAGATTCGTGCGGCGGACGGAGTCGGGGCCGCCGTTATGGACGTGGGGCACTCTTTGCTCTCAAGCACCTCCGGCACGCTCGCTGGAACTTTTGACTCGCGCGGCCACAATGCGGACCTGAAACTGAGCACGCTGAATGTTGCCACTCGCGGCGCAGGCTCCGGGTTTACGACAGCCACTTTTGATTTCGACGGAGGGATGCTGGAGGCCGCCACGGTCAATCTTGCCCAAAAGATCAACACCAACACGTCCGCCGGTGCCATGACCGGTATCATGACTCTGGCTGGTGGCACCCTGAACCTGGGTGCAGTGAATCTGGCAACGAACAGTACCGCCACTGGTGCAGCCACCGCCTCGCTGACCTTCAGTGGGAACAACACGACTACGATCGGCAGCATTGCGATGGCCTCTGCTGCACAGACTACCGGGACCGCCACGGCAGTTCTCAATCTGAATGGCGGCAGCATCACGCTGAATGGAGCGATTACGCGTGTGGGCGGCTTGGGCACCACCACGGCTACCGTCGTGCTCAATGGGGCCACGCTGGACATGAACAGCAACGCCATCGGCAGTGCTTCGAGTGCGGTCATCTTCACGGCCCAGTCAGGCATCCTCAAAAATGTGGCCTCCATCAACGGTGCCACGGGTGGCCTGACCAAGACCGGCACGGGCATTCTGGAACTGCAAGGCAGCAACGGCTATGGAGGCGCGACGGTGATCAGTGCTGGGACTTTGAAAATTGCGACCCTCACGAATGGCGGAGCGGCCAGCACGCTCGGCAGTTCCAGCAATGCGGCGGCAAATTTGGTGCTGAATGGTGGTGCGTTGCAATACACTGGAGCGACCACCACCACTGACCGTCTGTTCAGTGTGGGCACTGTGGTTGGTAGCGCCATCGATGCCTCAGGAACCGGATCAGTGAAGTTCACCAATGCGGGCAGCATGGGATTCAATAGCCAGTCGGGAGCACGAACCCTGACGCTGACTGGCACCAACACTGGTGAAAACAGCATCGCGGCGGTCATTGGAGACAGTGGAGGCTTAACATCGATCACTAAAACTGGAGCAGGCACCTGGCTCCTGACCGGGACCAACACTTACACGGGGGCCACCACGGTGAATGCGGGCACGCTGATGCTTGACTTCGGCGCCGCCGGGGCTCCTGCCTCGAACATTCTCAGCAGTTCCTCGGCCATCTCTCTGGGCGGTGGCACGCTGAACATCCGTGGCGGCAGCGGTTCACCGATACAGACCCTGGCCAGCCTCACGCTGACTGCCGGGGCCAATACGCTTTCGCTGACGCCCAACGGGGCCACCAGTCTGGTCGTGACGATCAATGGCAGCAGCCTTACCCGGGCAGCAGGAAGCACTCTCAATCTGGTGGCGTCAGGCACGGCCTCCTTTGCCGCCACCAGTGCGCTCAACAATGCCGCCGGTATTCTGGGCGGTCACGCAGTTTTCAACGGGGCCGACTGGGCCACTCGTGATGTTTCTGGGAACTTGGTGGCATTTTCAGGCTACACCGCCCTGCCCACTACGGGTGGCGACACCAACACCAACTACCTGCTTACTTCAGGCACCACCTTGACGGGCGCGCTGACCATTAACAGTCTCAAAATCACTGGCACGGGAGTGACGCTGGATGGAAACACGCGGGCCATCACTTTCACGGGGGCGAATGGCGGCCTGCTTTATGCACCTGCGGCGTCGGGAGATTCCTATAGCATCATCGGCAGCGGGGTCGTGGGAGCTGGGACTACGAATGAGTTCATTGTGCAGGTCAGCCAGGGAACTCTGAGCATTGCCAATCCGGTGGTCAGCAGCACGGCCACGGCTGGGAGTTTGACCAAGGCGGGAGACGGTACGTTGGTGCTCACTGGAGCCAGCCTGTTTACGGGGGCTACCAATGTGAATGGAGGTACGCTGGAAATCAGCGGGACGGGTACGCTGTCGTCCAGTACGGGGAATATCACGGTGGGTGCCGGGGCAACGCTGCGGGTGAACAGCACCAACGCTGCGCAGGCGATTGCCGACAGCACGGATGTGTCCGTGGCGGGTACTTTCGAGGTGCGCTCGAATGAGACAATTGGCGGTCTGTCCGGGCTGGGCACGCTCCGTAATGGTGGCAGCACCAATGCGGTGCTCACAGCCGGAAATGGCAATGAGACCAGCAGCTTCACCGGCGTGATCGAAGACGGCAGCACGGGCACGCTTGGCATCACCAAGGCGGGAACTGGCGTCTTTACGCTCGATGGTTCGGGCTCCAACACTTACACCGGCACCACCACCATCAAAGCTGGTACTTTGTCTTTGGCGAAGACAGGTGGTGCCATCGCCATCAACGGCAATATCACTGTGGGGGATGGGAGTGGATCGACTGCGGACATTCTGCTGCTCAACGGTTCCGAGCAGATTCAAGACACCGCGGTGGTGACCATGACCGGCAACAGCACCACCGCCGGAACGGGCACCTTCAGGCTCAATGGCAACACCGAGACCATTGGCGGGCTTTCCAGCGCCGGAGGCACTCAGAATGGCGTGGTGGAAAACGCACTGGCTTCCAGCACAGGCAAGCTGGTCGTGAACACCACCACCGATCAAAGCTTCACGGGTGTGCTGCAAAATGGCACGGGCACCGCTTCCGTTTTGGTCTTCACCAAGGTGGGTGCAGCACAGCAGACGCTGGCGGGGACTGCTGCCAACACCTTCACCGGGGGGACTTCGGTTCTAGAAGGGACGCTGCGGCTGAACAAGACTGCCGGAGTGAACGCGCTGACGGGCAGCCTGAGCATTGGCGATGGTACCGCATCTGCTGTGGTGCTGCTGGCAGCAGCCAATCAGATCGCCGACACCACCGTGGCTACTCTGGCAGGAACTGGCGTCACGGCGGGCGTGCTGCGGCTGGCTGGCAACAGTGAAACGGTGGCAGGCATCAGCAGCAATGCTCTGGTGGGCGGCGGTGTGGTGGAAAATGAGTCCGGTGTGGCCGGCACATCAACGCTGACGGTGAACGTGGCTGACAGCACCACTCAGATATTCTCCGGGATTGTGCGTGATGGGGATGGCGTCGGCACGGACGGCTCACTGGCCTTGGTCAAAAGCGGCACGGGAGTTCAGGTCGTGTCGGGTGACAACACATACAGCGGCGGGACCACGATCAATGCGGGTACGCTGGTGACTGGCGGCGTTGGCAGCGGGCAGGTCGTGAACAATGGCACACTGATCATCAACCGCACCAGTGAGGCAAACTTGGCGCAGGCGATGACGGGAACAGGGTCTTTGATTCTCGGCAGCAGCGGCACGGTGGTGCTCTCTGGGAACAGCAACACATACAGCGGCGGCACGATTGTCGATCAGGGTACGTTGCGCGTCATGAACAGCTCTGGTTCGGCCACAGGTGCGGGGACGCTCACCATCGCCAACGGAGCCACACTGGCGGGAACCGGCCTCGTGGGAGGTGCCACGAGCATCAATGTCGGTGGCACGCTGGTGGTGGGTTACAACGGGAGCGCAGGGCAGACGATGACTCTGAACGGTGGCCTTTTTTCCGCCGGCACATTGCAGATGGATCTTTGGGGCAACGCGGGAGGTATCAATCCCAGCACCAATGCAGACATCCTAATAGCGGGCGGCGGTGCCTTCACTCTCACCGGTACCCTGCAGGTCACCAGCAATGGCATCAGCACTTATAACAGTGGTGACAGCTGGCAGCTCATCAACTGGGGCAGCGTGATCCTCTCCGACCGTACGGTGGCCTTCGACACATTCGTCCTGCCCACCCTGAGCGGTGGCCTTGTCTGGGACACTTCCCAGCTTGGGAATACTGGTTACATTGCCATCGTTCCTGAACCCAGCCGGATGCTTTTGTGTCTGGTGGGGCTTATCACTCTCAGCCTTAGAAGACGCAGGATGACAGGTGTGTGTTCGTGATCAAAGCGGCAGCGGGTGGTCTTCGCCGATGACCTTCACTTCCATCTCCAGGGTGACGCCGCGTTCCTGCTGGGCGGTTTCTTTGATCTGGGCCACGAGGTCGAGGACTTGGCGGGCGGTGGCGCCGCCTTGGTTGACGATGAAGTTGGCGTGGACGTCGCTGACGAGGGCTTTACCGACGGTGCGGCCTTTGAGAGCGAGATCGTCGATCAGTTTGCCTGCGCCGCAGACTTCGGGGTTTTTGAAAGTGCAGCCGGCGCTGGCACCGACGGGCTGGGAGGTGCGGCGTTTTTGATGAGAGGCGGCGAGCTTCGTGTCGATCTCGGCCTGCGGGGCAGGGGAGCCTTTGAACACGGCGGAAACGACGTAGCGCTCTTCAAACTCGGGCGCACTGCGGTAGTGGTGGGCGATTTCAGCCAGCGGTTTTTCTTTGATGCTGCCATCCGTGTCGATGAAGCGCACGCTGACGATTTGATCGAAGGTTTCGGAGCCCATCGCGCCGGCGTTCATGCGGATGGCGCCGCCGAGATTGCCGGGGATGCCTTCCATCCATTCAAAGCCGCCGAGGCCGGCATTGCGTGCTGCGCTGGCGATTTTTTTGAGGCGTGCTCCGGCTCCGGCGGTGATCAGATCGCCGTTCACGGTCACGTTTTCGAAGTCGCCTTTCGTGTGAATCACTGCGCCGCGAATGCCGCCGTCTTTGACGAGGAGGTTGGAGCCGCGACCGATCACGCGGATGGGAATCGAGGTGGAGCGCAGGTAGCGTACGACTTCGGCGAAGGAGGCTTCATTGCGGGGTTCGATCCAGTACTGCGCGGGGCCGCCGATGAGCCAGGTGGTGTGGCGGGACATGGGCTCATAGAGCTTTGCCACACCGCCGCCGTTGGCATCAAGGATGGCGCAGATTTTTTCGAGCACGGGCAGGTCGCGGGCGATGCAGCGGCCGACTTCGTGGACGTTGCCCGCGCCGAGGGTGATGAGCAGGTCGCCGGGGCGCAGCGCATTGCCCACCTTGTCGCGTGCAATGGGCATCGTGGGAGTACTGCCGGTCTTGGTGTGGGCGTTTTGCAGCTTCACCTCTTCGAGAATGGTCTCGCCACTGACACCGGGGAGCGGCTTTTCGCTGGCGGGGTAAACGTCGGTCACGAACAGCTCGTCCACGGCGTCAAAGCTGGCACCGAACTCCTTTTTCAAGAGCTGCGTGCGGCTGAAGCGATGCGGCTGGAAGAGGCAGACGATGCGTTTTGCGTTCAAGCCTTTCGCCGTGGCCAGTGTGGCGGCGATTTCGCTCGGATGATGACCGTAGTCGTCCACGACGGTGAAGCGCTCGCCGCTGTGGCGGATTTCAAACCGGCGCTTTGCACCGCGGAAGGTACGTAGCGCGTGCTGGATGGCCTCAAAGGTGACGCCACAACGAGTGGCGAGTGCGATGGCCGCGAGTGCGTTGCTGACGTTGTGCTTGCCTGGAATGCCGAGTGTAGCTTTGCCGAGAAGCTGGTCTTTTTGATACACCTCGAATTCGGAATGATCCGGCTTCATCGAGAGGATGTTGGCCGAGAAATCGTGATCGCGGCTCCAGCCGTAGCTGACGCCTTGTGGACCGGCGCAGACTTCACTGGCGACGGGATCTTCAGCGCAGTACACCCAGTGAGTGCGTGTCTGGCTGAGGACCTGACGGAACACGGTCTTGATGGCCTCGATGCCGTCATAGAAGTCCAGATGCTCGGGTTCGATGTTCAGCACGATGGCGTGCTCAGGGTGGAAATTGACCAGCGTGCCATCGCTTTCATCTCCTTCGGCCACAAACAGCTCGCCTTCGGTGTCCCAGTGCGCGTTGGAGCCCAGAATGGGAATCTCCGCGCCGACGTAGTGGCTCGGTTTCATCCCACCTTGACGCAGTACGTGGGCGGTGAGTGCGGAGGTGGTGGTCTTGCCATGGGTCCCGCAGACGACGACGCCCTTCTTGTTTGCCATTACGGCGGCCAGTGCTTCTGCACGGCGGACGAGCGGAATGCCCTGCTTGAAGGCCGCTTCATAGGCGACGTTGCCCGGCTTGATGGCGCTGGAGTAGATGACCATGTCGCAGTCCTCGACCTCTTTCTCCGTGTGGCCGTGGAAGAACTGCAAACCGAGCTTTTGCAGGCGGTCTGTCTCCAAGGTCGTCGCCTTGTCTGAACCGCTCACTTTGTGCCCGAGTCCCAGCAGCAGCAACGCCAGCCCGCTCATGCCGGAGCCTGCGACCCCGATGAGGTCGATGCGCATGGGGTGACGGCTTTCTTTGAGGAGACTGAGGACGGCGTGGGACATGATGGGATGAGTTTGGAAGCTAGGCTGTGATTGGCACGGGGGCAAGAAGGGGACTTCTTAGGGAGCCTGAAATCTTGGCGACTTTTTGTCATCGCTTCCGCAGACGGGGTCTGCTCTCATGGTGGCGGGATTGAAATTCATTCCCAATCATGAAACCAGACATTCAAATTATTCCGAAACTTTGGACCGCCATACCGGAGGCCATCCGCAACCGGGTGGGGCGCGAGGCAGGGACGCAGCGCGCGATCTTTGAGGAGGGGCACCTGCTCATCATTCTCCATCAGCTTCCCGGACCTGATGATCTGGAAAGACGGCCCGCGTTGTTTTGGCGAATGCCGGATGGGGCGTGGAAATCCAGCCCTGAAAATGGCGGCAGTCTCGCGCTGCAAAATCATCAGACGGCCTACGCGGCGCGGCTGGATGAACTGGACAAGGCGGAGCATGCGGCACAAACCGCCATCGAGTATCACAAGGTGCTTGAAGCCATCGCTCCCGTGCTGCGCAGCTCGCGCGGCATGCATCGCGCGATGCAACAGGCCCGTGAGTTCGTCAAAGCGGACCGCGATGTGATCAATCTGCGAGATCAGGCCGCGAGTGTCGAGCGCACCGCCGAACTGCTGCTGCAGGACGCGCAATTCGGCCTGAACTTCACCGTGGCGAAACAGGCGGAGGCGCAGGCGCAAAGTGCGCAACGCATGGCGAACACCTCGCACCGATTGAATGTGATGGCAGCGCTGTTTCTACCGCTGACGGCACTGACGGGCCTGTTCAGCATGTATGTGCGGGCCGATGTGGCTGACACGCCGACGAACTTCTGGCTCATCGGTGCGGTGGGGGTGATCATCGGCCTGGTGATGAGTGCGTTTGTGGTGGCCAGGCGCTAAGGTCTGGCAACCGGCTACTCGCCGCTCTTCTTCCGTGCCTCCACATAATTCGTCATGGCATTCATGCCTTTGACGAATTCACCGGCATCGATCTCATCGCCTTTGATCCAGCGGCCTTCGCTGTCGAGGGATTCGGCGGCTTTTTTAGCCTTCGAGGCAGACGCTTTGGCGCGGCTGGCCCAGTCCTTGGGCGTCTGCGGTCCGGCGAGGTTGATCTGCAGTTCTTCGCGGCCCTTGGCGAGCTGTCTTTTGAAGACGTCGAGTTTGCTCTGCTGGCTGATCTTGAAGGAGTAATGCGTGGGCATGTTGCTGTCGTCATAGGTCAGCACGTAGGTGTCCTTGACGAAGAACAGGGGCTTGTTGGTCTGCAGTTCGTAGAAGCGTGCGTGGGTGCCGTCGGGTAGCTTGGATCGCTCAAACCATGCGAGGGCGGGCTGGATGGGCTTGAGGTATTTGTCATCGCCCGTGAGCACCCAGAGCTGATGCAGCACTTCCATGGCACCTAGGCTTTCGTTGCCGGTGACGGATGGCGGCTCGAATTTGCGCGCCCAGACCGGATGCATGTCGCGGTCATACTGCTGCGCCCAAACGGGCTGCGGCTCGGGCATCTGTGCCAGGAGAAAGAACTCGCCGAGTTTCTTCAGCGCGGTGAGGTAGCGGTCGTCTTTTTCGAGTTCGTAGGCACGGAAGAGCACCTTGGCGATCTGCTGCAAGTTGTCGTCATTGAGGGTATAGAAGCCGGTGTACTTCACGGCAGGGAAAGTGCGGCTCCACGTTTCGGGATAGCTGGCTTTGAGCACGGGTGCGGTCGGGTCCGCCGGGCCGGTGAATTGCTGCGGCCAGGCTCCGATGGGGGCTTGGGCGGCGAGCAGGGCGTCGAAGGCAAACTTCGTGCAGCGCTTCAATTCGGCATCGTCCTTGCAGGCTGGTTCGTGCGTCATTTCCAGCAGGAAGAGTAGCGCGGACTCGGTCTTGTTGTCGTCGAGGGTGGAGGAATTGCGGCGCTTGCCGGGTTCCTTGTCCCCGGCGTCGAGATCGCTGCGCAGATGGTACTGTTTCACCTCGGCAGAATCGAAGGCGCTGTCCCAGCCGCCGGTGGCGAGCTGGCATTTGAGCAGCGCCTTGGCGGCGTCTTTCGCGGCGCTGAGGAAAATCTCGTCACCCGTGGCCTGGTAGGCCTTCAGCATGACCAGCCCCATCGTCGTGGTGCCATGGGGTTGGATGGAAATGACCGTGGCTGATTTGCCATGTTCGACTTCGCCGATCTTGCCTTCCTTGTCCCAGGTGCTGGCATAACCCCCTTCGCGGGCGAGGTGCGTATGGGCATAGGTGACGGCCTTCTTCATGGCCGCCGTGATGACGGCGGGGTCAGGCAGTTCGGCGAAAACGAACGAAGAAGAGAGAAGGAGAGCGATGAGAGGGCGCATGGTTGAGACGCCAAAACGTCGAGGTCAGGTCCACTCCTTCAATCTTTCCGGGAAGGGGCAGTCGGCGCAGGCGGAGTCATCTTCGAGGCAGAAGTCTTCATAGATCTGCAGGAGGCCCTGCTGCTGGTGCAGTTTCTTGGTGAAGTCATCGCCGCGTGGGTCCTCGCCAAAGAGTCGCAGCACGGCGCGGCGGACTTTTTGATTGTCGAGCAGGGCCGGGAGTTCGAGATACTCGGCCCACAGGCGCGTGCGCTCCGGCACCAGGAGTGGGTAGGCGACGTTTGCCAGCATCTCTTGCACACGTGTTTCCCCAATCAAGGCGACCGGTTTCTTCGCCACCTCTGAGAGCAGGGTGTAGTGGGTGGCCCAGAAATCATGTGTGAGGGCGAGCAGGGACTCGCGCCATGCGGCCTGGCTCCAGCGTGTGGCATCGGCCAGTGGAGTGACGATGGAGGACCATGAACGCAGCAGCGCGGCGAGCGCGCCGAGACGACGCTGCGGGTGATTGCCGGGGCGGATGGCGTTGAGCTTCCAGCGCAAAAGCTGGCGCTCATTCAGCCAGCGTTCCATGCCGCCGCGCAGCTTCCACCATTCGCTCCAGAGTTCGCGCAGGTAGGAGCGCGTGGCGGGTTCGGTGTCGTCGCTGCGCACGCTTTCGAGAAAGCCGGAGACGCCGAAGAGCCAGGCCTCGCGCTTCGCGGGATCAAGCTGGGTGATTTTTTTCAACGGCAGCCGTTGGGAGAGAATGGCGAAGGGCTGCTGATTTTTGCGATAGCCTAGAGTCTGCGCGAGAGCTTGATAGATCGCCTGCTCGCGGCCCTGCGCGGCCACGCTGCGGTGCAGACGTTTTGACTTGAGTTCAAGACGATGCTGCGCGGCGGATTCAATGATGGACTGCACCCGCGCGGCCTCCATTTCACGCAGGGGTAAGGCGCAGCGGCCCAGCCGTGCCTGGGCGAGGTGGAGCTTGGGTTTGATGCCCTCCGGCAGCATGCCGGCGTGCAGCAGCACCTGCGGCACTTCGCGGTGCTCGCTGGTGCGTGTGTAGAAACGCTCCTCCGGCGCATGCAGAAAGAGGTGCAGGACGACGTGGTTGAAGTTTTCGTTCGCGCCATGCGTGTGCCGTTCCCAGTCGCGCGCATCGGGATCCAGCTCAATGTCACCCCGCAGGGTCTGCCCGTCGATCACGATGGCGCAGCCGTTGAAGTCCGGGCCCGCGCCGGAATTCCACACGCCGAAATCTGCAATGCGTACGGCCTTGCCATCCGTGGTGGTGAACTCACTGCCAAAGGCACCGGAGAACCACAGGCTCTGCAATTCCATCTCTGTCATGGGTTCGGTGAAACCGGGCAGGGCCTCGGCCACGCCGGAAAACACGGCGTCGCGAAAACGGGCGTAGCGGTCGGCGAGCGGGAGCGGCGTCATGGCTTTGGGCGTGGGCACACCAAGGAGGGGCTGGCGTGGAATGCCACCAAATTTATGGGGCCGTGATCCTGAAGGATGAAAGTGAATTCATCGCATCCTGTGCGTACTTACGGCATGACGATTTCCGCATGGAAACAAGCCGCCGTGGCGCTGGCACTGTGCCTGCTGGTGGCTGCGGTGTGTCTGGCTCTACTGTTTGTGGTTCGGCTGCGGGAGGTAGAGCAACTGCGCGTGCTGGCCCATGAGGAGCAGGAGATTGGCCTGCGTTTTCATCGTGATGGTGCCGCATTGATACTGGACTTGCACAGCGCAGCGCTGCGGCTGGGCGACGGTGAGGTGAACGTCGGGAAGCAGGACCAGTACGCAGTGCTGTTTGCGCGCAACGAGGCCTTTTTCAAGCATCCACCCGTATCGCTGACGGGCACAGCGGCCGCCTCTCTGGAGGATGTGCAGAAGGATCTGCGTATTTACGGCGAGCAGGTGCAGTCGTGGCTGGCACTCCCTGAGAATGAGCGGCTTGCGGGCGTGATGCAGGCAGACGAGCCGTTTCGGGAACTGCTGCGGGACCTCCAGTCTCTGCGGGATGCCTGCGGATTCCGCCTGCTGGAACGGGTGAGCGAAATGCGGGATTCGATGAATGAGATGCAATGGCTGGTAGTGACGGCGGCTGTGGTCATGGCACCGCTGTTCGGAGGACTGCTGTGGATGATCCATCGTGGCTGGATCCGACCACTGCAGGAAAAGGCGGCTCAGGTGGAGCATGCGAAAACAGTTCGCGATGAGATTGCATCCCTCAGCAGCCTTGCCGCCGGGCTGGCCCATGAGATCCGCAATCCGGTCGGTGCGCTGAAAAACCGTGCCTATGCGCTGGGGCTACTGGTGGATACCGAGCGGCAGCCCAAGGTGGCGGAGCAGGTGACCAGCATGAACCGGGAGCTGGACCGGGTGGAGCGCATCGTGGGTGATTTTTTGATTTACGCCCGCCCTTCGGAGCCGCGCATCATCTCCTGCTCGCTGGCAGAACTTGTGGACGCCTTTCATCATGACCACCAGGCAGAGATGCAGCAGCGCGGGGTGCGTTTTGAACTGGGGGTCGTGGAGGACACAAATTTCCATGCCGATCCAGATCTACTGCGACAGGCGCTGCTAAACCTCGTCCGCAATGCGACCGAGGCCTGTGGCGGACATACGGACGGGCGCGTGCTGCTGGAGGCGCTGGCACTGGAGAGTCGCATCGTGCTGGCGGTGACGGACAACGGTCCCGGAGTGCCGGAGGATCTCAAGGAGCGGCTGTTCAAGCCCTTTGCCACGCTCAAGCGCGGCGGCACTGGGCTGGGCCTGACGATCAGCCGCAGCATCGCCCGCAGACACGGGGGCGATTTGCTGCTGGCCTCCTCCTCGGCGGAGGGCACCCGCTTTGAGATCCGGCTGCCGCGGATTTGAGGCGCTTGCAAGATGGCGGGGACGGCAGCACCATGCCGCATGTCTGAACACAGCGCACGGCTGCTGCTGATCGATGATGACGACGATTTCGCTTCGTCGCTCCTCACCGTGCTGGAGACCAGCGGCCATCTGGTGCAGCGCGCGAGCGATGGCAGCACTGGAATCCAGATGGCCATGACGGAGCCGTTTGATGTGGTGATCTGCGATATTCGCATGCCGGGCATCGGCGGCATGGAGGTGCTGCAGAAGCTGCACGCGGCAAAGCCACGGCTGCCGGTGATTCTGATGACGGCCTTTACCACCACCGAACGTGCCATCGAGTCGATGAAGGCGGGCGCATTCGACTACCTGCTGAAACCGTTTGATCCGCCTGAGATGCTACGGGTTCTAGAGCGTGCGCTGCACATGACGTACGCGTCCGCGCGGCCCGTGCCGCTGCGTGAAGGGGAGACCGGAAAGGCGGCGCTCATCGGCCGCAGCCGCGCCATGCAGGAGGTCTTCAAGCAGCTGGGAAGCTATGCGGCCACCCCGGTGCCGGTGCTGATTCTGGGGGAGACCGGAACGGGAAAGGAACTTGTGGCCCGTGCGCTGCACCTGCACAGCAGCCGCGCCGACCAGCCGTTTGTGGCGGTGAACTGCGCGGCGATTCCGGAGAACTTGATCGAAAGCGAACTCTTCGGACATGAGAAAGGTTCCTTCACCCACGCGGTGGCGCGTCGGGCGGGACGCTTTGAACAGGCGCAAGGCGGCACTTTGTTTTTGGATGAGATTGGCGACATCCCGACGCCGGTTCAGGCGAAACTTTTGCGCGTGCTGCAGGAGCGGCGTGTCAGCCGAGTGGGGGGCAGCCAGGAGCTGGTGCTCGATGTGCGCGTCATCACCGCGACGCACCGAGACCTGACCGCCATGATCAAGAAGGGGGAGTTTCGCGAAGATCTGCTCTACCGCCTGAACGGTGCCGTCCTACGACTGCCGCCGTTGAGGGAGCGTCTTGAGGACATCACGCCGTTGACCCGGCATTTCCTGGCGAAGGTGGCGGGGCAGCTCGGCATCGCGGAGCCCGCCATCGAACGTGAGGCGCTGGAGGTGCTCAAGCAGCACCGCTGGACGGGCAACGTGCGCGAACTGGAAAATGTGTCCCGCACCCTGCTCATTGAGGCGCGCGGATTCCCCATCTCGGCGGAAATGGTGCGCACTTTACTGGAATCACCGCCGGTGGAGGCACCGGCGCGTACGATTGCTGAGCTGGTGGAGTCGAGTCTCCATGCCGCGCAGGCAGGCACGCTGCCCGGTGGTGCGTTGACTTCAGCGATGGAGGTGCTGGAACAGGTGCTGTATGCCAGCGCCCTTCGGCTCGCCGCTGGCAATCAAAGCCAGGTGGCCGAATGGCTCGGCGTCTCCCGCGTCACGGTACGGGAGAAGCTGGACCGCTATGACCTGCTGCCCAAACGGGCTAAAAAGTAATCACACTGGGGCAGCAGGGCGCTTTGGAAGTTTACACAAGGTGCTTTGAAACTTTACAACATGGTGGTGGATAGCAGCCGATGCGAAACGCTTCAAAGTCGCTGGATCCCAGCAAAATCAAGGCCTTCAGCGTGTGCTAAGGCTGCTGGCATGAAACTGGCAATATCAATGGGGGCAATCCAGAAGCGCTCCAACGCGGCAACCAACGCAAGAGTCGTTTCCCGGATGAAAATCTAATCCAACCAAACCAACCATAAATAATACCAGCCATGAAAACAAAACTCATACTCGCCGCCCTGCTGGCCTCCGCCGCCGGTGCACTGGCCACACCTGCAATCTCCACACCGCAGAACAAAGGGCCTCAGCTGAATCGGTCTGCCCTGCATCTTAACTTAGGCTCTGCTGGCCAAAAAGTCGCTTCCGGCCCGTTCCTCAACCATCCAGAAACCGCCCCTGGCCCGCATTGATAGGAGCCATCCAGCCGGACGGCTGGTGTGAGAGCACTGTTTCATAGGCAGTGCGTCACAGCAAGGCCGCCGCCGCAGAGGCGGCGGCTTTATTGTTGGGTGGACAAGACGACATCCATGCGGGGAGACCAGGGCAGTGAACGGGAGTCTGGTCACGGCTCAGTTTTTTGCAGGGACGTCCAAGGGTTTGCAGGAATTTTCTCTGACTTGGGACTCAGCACCGCTCCCTTTTGAAAGAGGGTCAGGCGCATGTGGGACTGACGGGCTACTTCCTCAAGGGCATCTCGATAGGAAATATTTTCGGCATTCAGGGAAATTTTTGGGGTGGGGATTTTGTCGTTGGCTTTCACCACAAGGTTCACTCCACTTAGCTGCGCACCTGGTTTCATCTGCAGCTCACGGCTTTTAATATGAAGGTATGCGGTGACCTCATCCAGATCGACATTTTGGAGGGTTAGTTTTGGAATGATGATGCTGTTCAATGTCTGCTCCAGGTGGCTCGTTTGGAGATCGAGAATCCCGATCCGCCAGGGAATGCTGCCATATTTTTTCGCCTGGTAGCCTTCGGCATCGACGCCTTGGAAGACGAAGCGGAGATTCGTGGGATCGACTTCAAGTGTTTCGTCATTGCCGTTACGGATGAGTTCGCCGTGGCTGATGCTGGTGGTCCAGGGCTTCTTTTGCGTGACGTTGGCGGTGGAGGCGAAAGGGTGATCGCGTGTGGCGGCGAGAGGACTCCAGGGGCCTTCGAGTTTGTCTGCCAGCCAGGCTTTGTAGTAGCGTTGGCCGGGGCCCATGGCCTCGATGAGGGTCAGATATTGGTCGCGGCCTTTGAGCTTGTAGGTATGCGAGGCTTCGAAGAGTTCATCCTTCGTATCTTTGAGCAGGAGCTCGGGCTTGGACCAGCCGAGCGGAAAGCTGGATAGGGAGGTTTCGCGCCGCCAGAAATGGCCGTCGTCGCTGGTGTAGAAGAGGTGGGCTTTGGCGGCGTCGCAGATGACCCAGAAGTCGATCCATTTGATTTGATCGCCGCCTTCAGGCAGCGCATCGATCATTGGCTGCGGCTTGGTCCAGGACGTTGGATCAGCGAGGGTGGACGTGGTGGAAAAATAAGGCGCCATTTTTGGCGCACGGCGTTCATCGACGAGCTGGTAGATGAGATACCACTTTTGGTGCGGGGTGAAAAAGAACACCTGGGGAGCGCAATGATACTGATCATGAAGATCAAGCGTGTGGCGCGGGGCCTTCCCGGCGTCCTTCCAATCGGCGAAGCTGAGGTATTGCATGTCCACCTTGCCCGAGGCGCGTCGATGTGTGGCAAAAAGATGCCATTTTCCCTCATGAAACACCATGGTGGGGTCCTTGAGCGCCACATCAGGATCGGCAACGTCTGCTGCGGGACCGATGAGCGGGGGTGAGCTTTGCCACCGGAATTCGCCCGTGCTCAACCAGGCTGGGCCAGCCGCGTGAAGCGTGCTGATGAGACACAGGGCAAGCAGGGGGTGCAGTTTCATGCCATGAGTTCCTTGAGCGAGACCTGCGCGAGTGAATCGACACGCTTCCATGCGCCGGTGAAGTCCAGGTGCCGTGTCATAGGCCCTGGTGCGACGATGCAGCGGATGCCGGCAGCCATGGCGGCGCGAAGTCCATTGAGTGAGTCTTCGAAAATGACGGCTTCCTCGGGGGCGACGCCGAGGTTTTCGGCAGCATGGAGGAAGAGGCTCGGATCGGGCTTCACCTTGCCGGTGTCATCGACGGTGGAGATGTGGTGGAAGTGTGCGTGCAGGCCGAGCTGGTCCATCCAGGAGTCGATCCATACCCGAGGGCTGCTGCTGGCGATGGCGATGCGCAGACCGAGTTCAGCGGCTTCTTGCAGGCGGTCCGCGACGCCGGGAAGCAGCTGCAGGTGTTTGCGCAGTTCACGTTCGCGGGTCTTGCGCTCTATTTCGACGGCGTCCCAGTCAAAGTCACGACTCGTGAGTTGTTCAAGATCCCGCCGTGGGTCGTAGCTGCCGGTGATGAAGTCGCTGCCTACAGCCTGTGCGTAGCGCTCCAGCGGCAGATCGTGGCCATGCTGATCGAAGATTTCTCTCCAAGTGAGGTAGCCGGTGCTTTCAGTGTCAACGATGAGGCCGTCGAAGTCGAAGATCACGGCGCGGATGGATGGGGGCATGCGGATGGATGGCCGAAAGTAGCGAAAGATGCAAAAGATTCGAAAGCTGTGAAAACTGGCAGGCCACTTTTTTCTGCTTTTTCGTTTCATTCGCCCTCAAGGACATGGCAGCATGACCCACGATGCTCAGTCTGAAACAATCAGCACCCGAACGACTAAGAGAATGGCTCGAGTCATGGAAAAATGAGCCTTTGAGCTACACTCCTCCGCTGGCGGACGGTTTCATCGCTGATGAGCATGCAGTGATGCTGGGCAGGGGTGAGGTGGTCTATCGTGGTGCCTGCGAGTCTTTGGATGCTTGGTGTATGTTTCCAGCGTGGGCGGAGGTCAGTCGGCTGAAAGTACAAGGCCAGGAGGCGGGTCAGATCGTGGCGATGGTGACACGCATCTGCGGACTATGGTGGGTGAACCCCTGCCGGATTTTGCGGCGCTGCGATTCGGCGCATACGCACGGCTTTGTCTATGGCACCTTGCCGGAGCATGCGGAGTGCGGCGAGGAGCAGTTCATCATTGAGCATCGTCCGGATGGTAGCGTGTGGTATGTGATCCGTGCGTTTTCACATCCTCGTCATTGGATGGCGTGGCTCGGCTTTCCACTTGCGCGTTGGTGGCAGTGCCGGTTTGTGCGCGATTCGCAAGCGAGGATGAGGGAGGCTGTCGCTTGAACGTCTGGATTCGATTGATCCTGTGGGCGTCGATTGTGGCCCTGCATTATGCTGTCTTGTGGGCCTGGCCAGCGGGGTACTGTGGTGTTGGGATGGTTGATCCTGGCGGGCCGGTTTGGATGATCCATGTGAATGAGCCGGACATTTGGGTTCACGCCCTGCTCATGCTTTCCGTGTTGGTTCTGATGCCTCTTGGCGGTGAAGTGTGTGGATCAAAAACGTCCTGGATGGAGGAGATTTCGGCCTATCTGCTGGGGCTTTCCTTGCTGGTGAGTCCCGTGGATCCAAGAGTGTTGATTGCGGATGATCTCTCGATAAGAAGAATCCTTCCAATGGGCTTCCTGTTGTCATTACCCTGGCTCTGGGTTCGGATACGTGCTGCAGTTCCTGTCGTGGTGGACTGGCTGCGTCAAGGAGTCACAGACCGTGATCGTCTGTGCTTGGAATCTGCCCGGGTCTTCCCCGCCATTGGTGCTGCATGGCTGGTTGCATATCGTGCCAACTGGACACCGTGGGGATTTGATCCCTTGATCGTGCTGCTCACAGCGGCGCATTTCCATCATGCGGGATTTACGCTGCCACTGATGGCGGGCTTGAATTCCAAGGCGAGTCCGGGCTGTTGGACGCGCTTTTCATGTGTGGCGATATTGCTTGGCGTGCCGCTGGTCGGCGTGGGGATCACTTGCACGCACTTTGGCGTGATGAAATTTGTGGAGCCGTTTGGCGTTGCGGTGTTGGTGCTGGGAGCACTTGGCGTTGCTGTTTCACAGGTATGGCGGGGACTGGAGCGGCAGCGTACTATCTTGACACGCATCGGTTTTCTCATTTCAGGTGCATCGCTGTTCGCTGCGATGGTTTTCGCGCTCGGCTTTGGCCTGCGTTACGTGATTCCGAACTTCGCGCTGACGATGCCACAGATGTGGATGATCCACGGGACGCTGAATGCGTTTGGTTTCGGTCTGTGCGGGATCCTAGCCTGGCGGGCTGTGGTCAAGCGTTCTGGGCACCCTTGAGCAGATCGAACAGCGTGATCATGCCGAGGAGTTTTTTTTGCTCATCGACGACGACCGCCTTGCTGACGCCGCTGCGCATCAGGGTTCCGACGAGCACGGGTACGGGAGTGTCGGCTGTGATGCAGAATGGTTTGGTGAGCGGCAGGGTCTTCAGCTGGTCCACGCAGTTGAAACCGCGGTTCTTTAACCATTCGTAAGCTACGGAACGACGCAACAGGCCAATGACGCAGCCGTCGGCCGTGACGGGATAAGTGCTGTGCGGATGCACCTGAAACTCCGCCACGGCATCCTGCACGGTGACATTGGCATCGAGGAAGGCGATGTTGCGCGTCATGACATCTGCGGCGCAGGCTTTGCGGGTGGCTTCTGGAATCATGTCCACCGTCTGCTGGATTTCTTCGGGCAGGTGATACTGCTGCGCGGTGCCGCGGAAGAGGGAGTCCAGCGAGCCGATGCTTTTCGCGAGCGTCTTGAAGGTTTCACCGTCGATGGCGACGAGTTCGCTGGATACGGTGGCGGTGGCATCAAAACGCCAGATGCCGTCGGTCAGCAGAGCGCGTTCACCGAAGTGCTCGCCGGGTCCGGCGGCTTTGACGAGCTGGCCTTGCGCGTCGGTGATGTTCACATTGCCTTTTTTGACAGCGTAGAGGGATTGAGCAGGCTCACCGGCATGGAACAGAGAATCTCCCGGCTCGAGATGCATCTCGCCAAGAGGCGATGAGAAGCTGGGAGTGAGCAGGTTGATGTCGCGCGGGAAGAACAATTCAAAGCTCCACTCTGCCATGACGCGCAGCTTGCGGTCAAAGCCGGGGAGCTTCATGAGGTAGATGCTGCGCCACATGAACCAGGCAATGATGCCGGAGAAACGCATGCCAAACACCTGTGCGACCGCTTTGCGGTGACCGATGGTGGCGAGTTCGCCGAGGCCGGTGAAGCGAAACGGTTTCAACTCACGTCCGGCGAAACTGGCGGCGATGTTTTTGGCAACGAGCGCCCCTTGGCGCATGGCAAACTGCGCGGTCTCCGGGCAGTTGCCGCCGTCTGATTTGGGGAATGCGGCGCAATCTCCTGCCGACCACACGTTGGTGAGGCCTTTAACCTGTCCGCTGGATTCGACGACGACCTTGCCGCGCTCCACGGGGAGCCCGCCGCTGGCACCGAGTGCGGTGATTTGCGGATGGGGCGCATTGCCGACGGTGCAGACCACGAGGGTGGCGGAAAGAGAGACGCCATCCCCCAGCTGCACGGTGCGTGCCGTGACAGCGCGCACGCGGCTTTTGAAGATGATTTTCACCCCCATCTCGGTGAGGCATTTGCCGGTGTAGGTGCCGAGGCTGTCGCTCAGCATGCCCAGCAGGCGTTCCCCGCTGTGGATCAGCGTGACGCTGGGTTCATCGGGCTCGATGTTCTCGTAGAAGCGGCGTGCGCCCTGAATCAAATCCTGGATCTGCCCGGCAGTTTCCACCCCGGAGTAACCACCGCCGACGATGACGAAGGAGAGCAGTTCTTTGCGCAGCTTGGGGTTGGTGATGAGATTGGCCTCCTCCAGGCGGCTGATGATGGCGGCGCGCAGCTTCATCGCATCGCCCACCGTACGCATGAGGTAGGCGTGCTCGCCCATGCCGGGAATGCGGCTGAGGTCCACCCCGGCACCGGGTGCGAGCATGAGATGCTCAAAGCCCACCGTGACCTGAGGTGTGAACATGCCGCCGTTCAGCGTGATGATGCGGTTCTCGAGATCGATGTGCGTGACCTCGCCTTTCAGCACCTCCGCGCCACGGCAGATCATGCGGATGGGATTGACCACATGCTGAGGCGACAGCGAGCCGCCTGCGACTTCGGGGAGCATCGGCTGGAAGACCATGTGGTTCTCGCTGGCAATGATGCCGACGGTCATGCCGGCCACACTCTCGGTGAGGCGAAGCAGCTCGCGTGCACAGTAAACTCCTGCAAACCCTCCACCGATGATGGCTACTTTGAAAATGCGGTCGGGTTGCTTGGGCATAGTCCGCAGATCAGACGCAGGCAGCGAGCCAGCTTGACCGAAAAATGCTTTCTAGGTCATGGAACGCCGCAGCACGCGCTTCATCACCACCAGCGCGTCACCCGGCATGAGCATCGCCGTTGGGCTGGGGTTCAAATCCGTGGCCCCTTCCTTGCGCAAGATCGCCACGGGCAGAAGTCGGCCGGCGGTGCCGGATTCGACATCGGAGATGCGCTTGTGCACCCAGGGCGAGTCCGCACGAATCTCGATCTCCTCCATATCGAGGCCGAGTTCGGTGAGATGATGGTCAAAATCGATGCTGGCCTTCGTCTTGCCGCCGATCAGGTCGCGCGTGTTCGGGTGCAGGATCAGGTGGGCGATGCGGTCTGCACCGATGTGTGCGGGCAGCACGACACGGTTTGCCCCCGCTTGCAGCAGCTTGCGCTCGGTGGAGGGCACCTCACCGCGTGCGATGATTTGGATCGAGGGGTTCATGTTGCGCGCACTGAGGGTGATGAAGACATTCGCGGCATCATTCGGCAGCACGGTGGCCAGCACCCGTGCGCGGCTGATGCCTGCGGCCTTCAGCACGGCTTCGTCGGTGGCTTCTCCCTGCATGGTGAGAAAGCCCGCATCGCGCACTTCCGCCACACGGTCAGTTGCCTGATCGACAATGACAAAGGGGATGCCGCCTGCCTGCAACTGTGAGGCGATCATGCGGCCAATGCGACCGTAGCCGCAGATGATGGCGTGGTTTGTCAGTTTTTCGATTTCGTTTTCCATGCGTTTGCCTCCCAAAGCTCGTTGAATTTGTGCCTCCGTCAGCCATTGCACCAAGGTACCTGTCACGAAAATGATGCCGGTGCAGCCAAAGAGAATCAAGATGATCGTCCAAGCCCGCAGCCAGGGGTCAGTGATCGGGACCACCTCGCCGTAACCGACGCTGAAGGCGGTGATGACGACCATGTAGAACGAGTCGCTCCACGTCCACCCTGCCACACGGTAGCCCACGGTGAAGACTACCATGACCACACCGACGAAGGCTAAAGCATAGAAAATGTTGGTCTGTGGGCGGCTCTTGGAGATGGGCATGCGGTCGGGCGGAGTGAAACAAGTAGCGTAAGGCGTGCCAGAAGCGGGGCGGTCGTCGCAGATCGACCCAGCTCGTTGAAATGCCGCGTGCGCTGGGGACGTTTGCATTCCACGTTCCAACCCCAATCTATGAAGCATCTGCTCACCGCCCTCTTTGCCTTTTCACTCCTCGGCTCCGCGTTTTCGGCGGACAAAAAATCCATCGTCATGATCGCGGGAAAGCCCTCGCATGGTCCGGGGCAGCATGAGCACAATGCGGGCATCCAGCTTTTGAAAAAATGCCTGGAGCAGGGGGTGGCGGACCAGGTGGACATCAAGTATCACCTGAATGGCGAGTGGCCCTCCCAGGAGGAGCTTTCCGCTGCGGACACGGTCGTCATCTACTCAGACGGCGGCGGCGGGCATCCGGCCTTGCAGGGCGACCACCTGGCTCAGTTGGACAAGGAAATGAAGCGCGGCTGTGGCTTTCTGACACTGCATTACGCGGTGGAGCCGACGATTGAGAAGGGTGGCAAGGAGTTCATCGACTGGATGGGCGGCTGCTTTGAGATCAACTGGAGCGTGAACCCGCACTGGGACGCCAACTTCAAGGAACTGCCCGCGCACCCGATCAGCGAAGGCGTGAAACCCTTCGGCACGAATGACGAGTGGTATTTCTTCATGCGCTTCCGCCCGAAAATGGAAGGCGTGACGCCAATCCTGAGTGATGTGGCCCCTGAATCCACCATGAGCCGCCCGGATGGTGCGCACAGTGGGAATCCGGCCGTTCGTGAGTCGGTGAAGAACAAGGACAAGCAGCATGTCGCCTGGGCCTGCGAGCGTGCGGACGGTGGTCGTGGCTTCGGCTTCACTGGTGGTCATTACCATCAAGGCTGGGCCAACAACGACCAGCGCAAGCTGGTGCTGAATGCGATCCTGTGGACCGCGAAGGCCAAGGTTCCTACGGATGGCGTGTCTTCGACCGTGACGGAAGAAGACATGAAGGCCAATCTCGACCTCAAGCCCGGCCAGGGGCTGCCGGAGAAGCCGAAGCCTGCGCCTAAGGCGAAGTAAGCTGACCGAGGTGCGCTACGCTCAGGCGGAGTAACCGCCTGAGATGTACGCGTTCAGTTGCTCGATCGTCATGCGCTGTGTGGCGATGACCCACTTCACGAGATCGCCAATCGAAACAATGCCGAGCAGTTCGTCGCCGTTCACCACGGGGAGATGGCGGATGCGATGTTCCGTGATGATCTCCAGGCAGCTGGAGACGGTTTGATCAGGCCCCACGGTCACGAGATCTCGCACCATGATGTCGCTGACCGGCGTGTCTTTGGATGCCTTGCCCTTGAGCACCACTTTGCTCATGTAGTCGCGCTCTGAAATGATGCCTACAAGCTTGGTGCCGTCCACCACTGGCAGGGCGCCGATGTTCCTCTCGGACATCATTTGAATGGCCTGATAGACGGTGGCTGCCGGCGGGATGGTCCAGATGTCTCGTCCCTTGTGTTCCAACAGGGTTTTGACTGCGGTGGTGATTTCCATGGTATTGAGTTTGTTGGATTCATTTTCTTAGATTGGCAGCCGGTAAGCAAGCCTCATCTTCCCGGTGCATTCCGCTGGAGAAAAAGCGGGAAATCGGCCAACCTTGATGCTTGAGAACGATTCTTCGCGTCGTTTCATGATTTGCCATGAGCACCCAACCCACGCCTCTCTCTCGTCGCCGCTTTGTCGGTGCTGCCGGTCTCGTCGCCGGGAGCATGATCACCCGTCCGCTGTTCGGACAGAATGCCGCCAGCAACAAACTCAACGTCGCCCTCATCGGTGTTTGGGGTCGCGGTCTCGCGCATTACGACTCCATCGCGGAGGAAAACGTTGTTGCTCTGTGTGACATCAATGAAGCGCGTTTCCCTGATGCGCTGAAGCGTTTCCCGAATGCCACGACGTACATCGACTGGCGCAAGTGCCTCGACCACAAAGACCTGGACGCTGTCGTCGTCTGCACGCCGGACCATACGCATGCCTTCATCGCCAACTGGGCGCTGAAGCGCAACCTGCACTGCTACTGCGAGAAACCACTGGCCATCACCGTCGATGAAGCGCGCATCGTGCGTTCGACGTGGGAGACGAAAAAAGACAAGCTGGCCACGCAGGTCGGCATGCAGAGGCATGCGAACCCGAATTTCAACCGCGTGCGCGAACTCATCCGTGACGGTGCCATTGGTGAACTGAAAGCCGCCTACGCCTGGGGCAATCGCCAGATTCCCAAACCCGGCTATTTCCCGGAGGAAGGCGAGCCGCCAAAAGGATTTCACTATGACCTGTGGCTCGGCCCATCGCCTTTCCATCCATACAATCCGGCCTACTTCTCCGGCGGAGCCGGCGCGAACTGCCTCTCCTGGAACATGTTCTGGGACTTCGGTGCCGGACAAATTGGAGACATGGGCAGCCACACGATGGATCTGCTCTGGAACGCCGTGGACGGTGGCCTGCCGACCTCCGCCGAGGCCAAGGGCGACGCCTTCAACTCCGATGTGACACCCGTGAAGTGTGAATCGCACTTCGACCTGCCGGCCAATGACTGGCGTGGTCCGATTACGGTGAGCTGGTATCAGGGCGGGGCGATGCCACGAAATCCGAGCGCCGCCATCGATCTCGAGAAGATCGGCCACGGCGCAATGTTCAAAGGCACCAAGGGTTTCCTCGTTGCCGACTTCACCTCACGCATCATCTATCCCTACGGCGACACCGCCGACATGAGCTATTACAACCGCCGCAAGAAGGAGGACATGCTGCCCGATCTCGGCCACTTCCAGAAGCAGTGGTTTGACGCCTGCCGCGATCCGAGCAAGCCCACCGCTTGCAACTTTGGCTACAGCGCCAACATGATTGAGATGATGCTCCTCGGCCTCGTCGCCTACCGCACGGGCAAGAAGATCCAATACGACGGCAAAACCGGCACCAGCCCGGACACGCCCGAAGCGAACGCCTTCATGAAGAAGGAGTATCGTGACGGCTGGAACATCGACGGCTAAACCGGCATGAATCAGTTCACGTCCATCAGCATCGTTAGCCTGGTGCTGATGGGCGGTGCGCTGACCGCCTGCGCGGCGGATTATTTTGAAGAGACGACGGCGACGACCGTTTTCGCTTTCGACAGCGTCTCGATCCCTTACTCGCAGAATCTACGGCTGGAGATGCGCCAGCCCACGCGTCATCCCGCCAACCCCATCGTGAAGCGTGGTCAGCCCGGCACACCCGATGCGCTGGGCGTGCAGTTCTATGGCTCGGTCATTCGCGAGAACGGCAAGTTCCGCATGTGGTATGTCGCCTTTGACGATGACACCGAAAACAAAGTGGCTTCATCGCGCTGGCGTGCGGCCTATGCGGAGAGCACGGACGGCTTGAACTGGACGAAGCCGGATCTTGGTCTCGTTGAGTTTCATGGCAGCAAGCACAACAATCTTCTGCTGATGGGCGGAGGACCCTGGGGATTTGTGAATATCAAAGTGATCAAGGACGAGGCTGACCCCGATCCATCCCGGCGCTACAAAATGACATCGCATGTCTATTTCCGGTATCAATCGCGATTGGGGACTTTGCTGCCGTTTGTCAGTGCCGATGGTTTTATCTGGAAGCCGGTTAAAGAGGTGAAGTCCGTTAAGGCCGAGCTCAGGAAGGAAGACCTGCTACTGCCCTCCATTCACTTCGAACCCAGCGGCGGCCTCTACAAGTGGGATGGCATGTTCTACGCCTGCGGTCAGAACGCCCTGAATACCACGCGTCCTTATCAGGGGCGGGTGACGCGCATGTACCGCTCGCCTGATTTTGTTCACTGGCTGCCCACGCAGAGCATTGGTTTTGTGCGCGAGCCGCAGCACCAGGTGCTGGGTGCGGGCCGCAGTCTCGAAGGTGAGCAGACGCATGAAGGCATCAGCGTGTGGAATCGTGGCAATCTGCTGCTCGGTGTCGTTGGTCTATGGCATGGCGCGAAAGAGTGGCGGGACATCTCCGTCGATCTCGGCTTCGTGATCAGCAATGACGGCCTCAATTTCCGTGAACCGGCGCATGAGTGGACCTTTCTCAAACGCGGTGAAGATGGCGCGTGGGATCAAGGCGGCCTGCTGCAGGGGCAGGGCTTTGAAAACATCGACGACGAGACTTACATCTACTATGGCGCGTGGGATCCGCGGCACTGGAAGGATGCGCCGGCACGCGGGGGTGTTGGCATTGCCACGCTGCCGCGTGATCGCTTTGGCGACCTCGTTGTCGAAACCGCTGGCAAAGGTCCGGGCAACTATCAGCTGCCGGAGATCGCCAGCGAATTCACCACTGCCGCCATTCCCGTGAAAGAGGCACAGCAGTTCTTCCTCAACGCAGACGGTCTCGGGCCTGAGGCGGCATTGAAGATCGAACTTCTCAGCGCCAACGAGACGCCGCTGCCGGGCTACAGCAGCACCATTCGGCAGAGTGGTTTTCAAACCCCGGTGACATGGCAGGAGAAGTCGGGTGATTTGCCCGAACGCATCCGCATCCGCGTGACGTTTGAGGGCAAGCGCAACACGGACATCCGTTTCAGCGCCTTGTATTTGAAGACTGCCGATAAATGACCATGTCGCCTGATATGAATGAAACGCATGCTGGTACTTCCGGCCGTAACATCGGGCGGGCCACAGAGTTGGCCGATTAAATTTCATTCGGTGGCCGTATGGAGGGAATGCGACCACTTCTCTTCGCCATCTGCACCCTCCTTTCGACTGCGTACGCGGCTGATCCTGCCCGTGTTTTCCAAGCCGGAGCCGCCACAAGCAACATCACGCCGGAGCTTGGCACCTCGATCAATGGGGGCTTTCAGGATGGCAAGGCGGTGTTCATCCACGATGAATTGAACGCCCGCTGTCTCGCATTCGATGACGGAACGACGAAGCTCGTGCTGGTCGTGGCAGACAGTTGTGTTATTGGCCGTGGCATTTTCGATGAAGCGAAGAAGATGGTCAACGAGGCCACGGGCCTGCCACTGGAAAACATGCTCATGTCCGCCACGCATTCGCACTCCTGCGGCACCGCACAGGCAGTGGGCCAGAGTGAACCGAGCCCGATGTATCAGCGTTTCCTTGCCAAGCGCATCGCCGATGGTGTGCGTCGTGCGCTGAACAACCTCGCTCCTGCCAAAATCGCGTGGGGAACGGTCGATGTGCCGCAGCATGTGTTTAATCGCCGCTGGAAAATGAAGCCCGGTGGCATTCCTGCCACGCCTCTGGGAGTCACCACCGATCAGGTGAAGACGAACCCTGGCGTCAACAACCCGAACCTGCTGGAACCTGCCGGCCCCACGGATCCGCAGGTGTGTTTCATCAGTGTGCAATCACCGGAAGGAAAACCCATCGCCCTGTATGCGAACTACTCGCTGCATTACGTCGGTGGCGTCGGACCCGGCCATATCTCAGCGGATTACTTCGGTGCGTTTGCGAATCGCATCGGCGAACTTCTGGGCGCGGACCAGCAGGGCCCGCCGTTTGTGGGCATCATATCGAATGGCACGAGTGGTGATATCAACAACATCGACTTCCGCGGTGGTCAGGCCAAAGAGGGACCATATGGCCGCATCAAGATCGTGGCGAATGATGTGGCGCAGGCGGTCGCGGGGGCGTGCAAAACTTTAAACTATCACGAGTGGGTGCCGCTCGGTGTTGCGCAGAAGGAGGTCATGTTGGGCTTGCGCATCCCCAACAAGGATGAAGTGGAGAAAGCAAGTGCGGTGACGAAGCAGTCGAAGCTGTTCCCGCGCATGGAAACCATGGAGCAGGTGTATGCGCGCGAGACCGTTCTGCTCAGCGACTTTCCCAAGGAAGTCTCCGCGCCTCTGCAAGTTCTCAAGATCGGCGAACTGCGTGTCTCGGCCATTCCCGCCGAAGTCTTCGTGGAGATCGGTCTCGGTTTGAAGCAACGACATCCGCAGACCTTCACGGTGTCATTGGCCAATGCCTACCATGGCTATCTGCCAACGCCCGAGCAGCATCAACTCGGTGGCTACGAGACATGGCGCGCTAGGTCAGCCTGTCTGGAAGTTGATGCCTCGACGAAGATCGTTGCGGGTCTGGAGGAGCTGTTTTCGTCACTGCAATAGACTCGCCATGAAATCCATCCTTCTCTGTCTCGCTCTGCTCACCTACGCCGCTTCTGCGGCGAACATTGTCATCATGACGGTGGAAGATCCGAACAACTATGATGCCCCGAGAACGATGCGTGAATTTGCAGAGAAGGATCTCAGGCCGCTAGGGCATCGTGTCACGCTCATCGATGGGGACAAGCCGCAGATGCATCACTTTGCCGGACTCGTGGAAGCGCTGAAGGATGCGGACCTGCTCGTGCTTTTCTCCCGTCGTCGCTTTCCGCCGACGGAGCAGATGGCCGCCATTCGTGCGCACCTCGCGGCTGGCAAGCCATTGCTCGGCATCCGCACGGCGAATCATGCTTTCCTTCCCAAGCCCAAGGAAATCGTTGATCCGAGTCTGGCTCCGTGGTCGGAGTTTACGCATGAAGTTTTGGGTGCTGAAAACACCGGCTATGAAACCAAGGGGCTGCCTTACAACGTCAGAGTGCCTGATGGAGTCAAGACGCCTCTTCTTGAAGGGGTGAATGTTGCGAACATCCGTGGTTATCAGTCGCTATACCAAGTGCTGCCGCTGGCCGCAGATGCCACACCGATTCTTATCGGCAGCGCGCAGGCCAGTGCCACTACGCCACCGCAGCCTGTTGCCTGGACGCGCAGTTATGGTGCTGGTAAAGCCCGCATCTTTTACACCAGCCTCGGCGCGCCGGAAGACATGCAGAGTGCCGATGTGAAACGGCTGCTGCTCAATGCTGTGGCGTGGACTTTGCAAAAATAACGAACCATGAAATTGACCTTTCTCCTCCTTCTCGTCTGCGTGGCCGCTGCCAGGGCCGAAATGCTCGCTGGTGTCGCGAAGGTCGATATTACCGACCGCACAGGCCCGGTGAATGATCCGTGCTTTGCCAAGGCGCTCGTCTTGAAAAGCGGCGACACCACGACGGTACTGATCACGCTGGATGCGGTGGCGGTGGGCGGCATCGGGCGCGTCGGCAATGGCTTCATGACCACGGTGCGCAAAGGCTTGCAGCAGGAGTTGGGCATTCCGCCGTCGAATGTCGTGGTCAATGCCAGCCACTGCCATGGCATTGTGCGTGGCGATCTGGAGCCGCTGGTCATTCAGGCGGTGAAGGAAGCCGTGAAGAGTCTCGTTCCCGTGAAGGCTGGGAGCGGCATTGGTTTGGAGACTCGCATCAGCGAAAACCGCCGGCTCAAGATGAAGGACGGCAGCATGGTGGACATGCGCCGTGCCTACTCGATGCCACTGGATGAAGAGGTCGCGAGCGTGGGACCGATCGATCCACAGGTCGGCCTGCTGCGGCTTGATCGTGCTGATGGCACACCTCTGGCCGTGCTCTATCAGTTCGCCTGTCATCCGATCATGAATCCGCCGAGCAAAGGCTGCTCGGCAGACTATCCGGGCTTTGCCTCCAAAGTCATCGAGGAGGCACTCGGCGGCGGTGCGATGGCCTTCTTCGTGCAGGGCTGCGGTGGCGACATCAACCCGGTGCGCTACAAAGAAGTCACTCGCACTGCCGATGCCGAACCGCTCGGCACCATGCTCGGCGCGACCGTTTTGGCCGCTGCACGGCGGATCGAAACCAAAGGCGATGGCGTGCTTAAAGTGAGCAATGCCACCATCGAGGTTCCACGCGCGGCGGATTACACCGCACGCATCAGCAGCATCGAAGCGGAGCAGAAGAAGCTCCTCGCAGCGCTCAAGCCCACGAACATCAATTTCAAAACCTTCCTTCCACTGCTGCTCCAGCACAAGCTCTGGCCGGACACGCCATCGCATTACTCGCAGAGCTACCTGCACGATCAGGCTCTCGACCGGAAGGCCATCTCACAGCTCGATGCCGACAACCGACTGCTCATGGAGAACTACCTCGCCAACCTCGAAATCATGGAGCGGCTCACACGGCTGAACGCGAACCTCGCCCTGCTTAAAATGCACCTGAAGCAAACTCAGGCGGCTGCCACGCCCACTCTCGAAGTCGAAGTCTGTGGCCTGCGTGTCGGAGATTTCAAACTGGTGACTTTTCCCGGTGAAGTCACGGTGCAGGTCGGCCTGAACATCAAGAAAGCCGCCGGAGATCCTCAGGCCCATGTCTCCGGCTACACCAATGGCTACATCTACTACACCCCCACCGTGGAGCAGCGCCTGAACACCGGCTACGCCCAAGAAGACTGCGATACGCTGGTCGCACCTGAGTGGCAGAAGCTCTTCGAGACCAAGGCGCTGGAAGTTTTACGCCAGCTTGCAGCCCCGTGAACGATGAAATGCCGTTTCTAAATCTTGAGCATCGGCCTGCGCTCGCCATAGAAAATGGCTCACCAAACCACCCCGACGAATATGCGACTTCAAGACCAGGTCATCCTCATCACCGGCAGCACCACCGGCATCGGCGAATTCATGGCGCGGCGCTTCGTCGCCGAAGGCGCCCAAGTCATCCTGCATGGCCGTGACGCGGCACGCGGCGAGGCTTTGTGCCAGGAACTCGGCAAGGACAAGGCGGCCTTCTGCCAGGGCGATCTCGCGGATGCCGCGTATCCGGCCAAACTGGCTGCGGACGCGATTGCCGCCTTTGGCAAGGTCGATGCCTTGGTGAACAATGCGGCGCTGACCAATCGCGCGAAAATCGACGAGACGGATGCAGCCATGTTTGACCGCATCATCGGCGTGAATGCCCGTGCGCCGATGCTCCTGATCCGCGCCCTGCTGCCCGAATTGAAAAAGAACCGGGGTGTCGTGCTGAACATCGGCTCCGTGCTCGCGCACTGCGGTCAGGCGAATCTGCTGGCCTACTCGATGTCCAAGGGTGCGCTGATGACGATGACGCGCAATCTGGCCGATGCTCTGGGCACCGACCGCGTGCGCGTGAACCAACTCAACGTCGGGTGGACGCTCACCGAGAACGAATACCAGGTGAAGCTTGGCGACGGACTCGGCGAAGGCTGGCCGGATCGTCTGCCTGCCTATGCCGTGCCGATGGGCCGCCTGCTGATGCCGGAAGACATCGCTGCGGCAGCCGTTTACTGGGTTGGCCGCGAAAGTTTCCCAGTCACCGGCACCGTGGCCGAACTGGAGCAGTATCCGCTCATTGGCCGCTACACGAATCACGAAGGCGACGAGAAGAAATAACGAATTAAAATCCGAGAACTGAGAAGAACAACCCTACCATGAAACTGATCCGCTTTGGAAATCCTGGAGAAGAGAAACCCGGCCTGCAACTTGACGATGGCAGCCGCATTGATGCGAGCGCCTTTGGCAGTGACTACGATGAAAAATTCTTCGGGGGCGATGGTTTGGAACATCTCGCAGCCTGGGCCAAGGCCAATGCGGCCACGGCGCCGAAGGTGGCTGCTGACACACGTCTGGGCCCGTGCATTGCACGTCCGAGCAAGATCATCTGCATCGGTCTGAACTACAGTGACCACGCCAAGGAAAGCGGCATGCCGATTCCGTCGGAGCCCATCGTGTTCTTCAAGGCCACCAGCGCCATCGTTGGCCCGAACGACAATGTGGTCATCCCGCGCAACTCGAAGAAGACCGACTGGGAGGTCGAGCTCGCCTTCGTCATTGGCAAAAAAGCCAGCTACGTTTCCGAAGAGAACGCCATGAGCCATGTGGCCGGTTACTGCGTGCACAACGACTACAGCGAACGCGAATGGCAGCTGGAGCGCGGCGGTCAGTGGGTCAAAGGCAAGAGCTGCGACACCTTCGCACCCCTCGGACCCTTCCTCGCCACAAGCGATGAGATCCCTGATCCGCAGAATTTGAAGCTCTGGCTCAAGCTGAACGGCAAGACCATTCAGAACAGCAGCACGGCGCAGATGATCTTCGGCGTGAAGACGCTGGTGAGCTATCTGAGTCAGTTCATGAGCCTGCTTCCCGGAGACATCATCACCACCGGAACGCCTCCCGGCGTCGGCCTCGGTTTCAAGCCCGATCCGCTCTTCATGAAGCCCGGCGATGTCATCGAGCTCGGTGTCGAAGGCCTCGGCGAGCAGGGGCAGACAGCGGTGGCAGCTGCCTAAAGCAGCTTCGAGCTTTAGATTATCTGGAGGCCGTTCGTCAGAACGGCCTTCCTTTTTGTATGAGGTTTACTCCACCTTCAGCACTCCGTTCATCACCATCCAGTGCCCCGGGAAGGTGCATAGGTAGGGATAGTCGCCTTTCTCTTTGGGTGCGGTGATGTGGATGGTGAATTCTCCTTTGGGATTCGTCATGTCGGTGTAGGCGAGAACGTCATCGGAATCGGGCACGTAGTGCTTCGCCAAGCCCTGCGGATCGGTGATCATGAGATTGGCGAGGTTGCCGATCTTTTGCAGCGTGCCGGGTTTGGCGAGCATCCAGTTGTGCGGCACCACGTCGGGGTTCTTGAAAACGATGGTGAGTTTTTCGCCTGCTTTGGCGGTAAGCTGCTTCTGCACGTATTGCAGGCCCAGAGCGGCTTCGATGACGAGTTCGCGGCCGCCTTCACCTTTGGCCCACGGATTCGGCTTGGCCGGCTTCGGCGCTTCGAGGCCGATCTGCGCGGCGTGATTGGTCTTCGCGATCTTGGCGTAGCCTGGGAACTCGGTGAAGGGCTCTGCCAGGGCGTGCGCGGTGAGGAAGATGTCGTGGCCGGTGCTCACATGCAGATGAATCTGGCTCGCGGTGACGATCTGCGGGATTTCGAGGAAGAGCGTCTTGCCACCGTCGAGTTTCTGCACGCTGCGCACTTCGAGCGGATCATGCCCGGGTGTGTCGGCATACTTCACCGAATACTCGGGCGAGCCGTACTGCGGGCCGTAGTGGTAGTTCCAGCACTGCGCAAAGCAGGTGGCGGCATCGGCATCTTTCACGGCCTGGTTGAAGCGGATCAGCACGCCATTGTCGCGGGCTTCGAAGCCGATGGGCACGGGTTTCTCGCCGCCAGTGAAGCGCACGCGCTGGAAGCAGCCATCCTTCGGCGTGTAGCTGCCCCAGCCCTGCATGCCGTTCACATAGAGGTGGCCGTCCTTCGGATTGAAGCGTGCGCATTGCGGGCCGGAATCGAAGTTGCCGCTGATCTTCACTGAGGCTGCCTGCCAGCGTCCCTTCACATTCTGCCGCATCACGAGCCACGCACTGCCACCGCCGGAAGAGAGGTGAACGAAATTGCCATCGCCTTTGAGCGCGGCCCATTTCTCACTCGAGATGAAAGCCTGGCTGCTCGCGCTGTTGTCCTCGCCACGTGGCATGTACATCAGGACAGGCTCGGGCGGCTGGCCGTTCTTGGGACCACCGGCCCCGAAGTGAGGTTCGTCGTAGAACAACCCTTGTTTCATCGCCTCCGCCGTGGGTGCCGTGGCTTCGAGCCTTTCGACATCGATCTGGCAGATGCTGGTGGCGGGCGTCCAGTCGCCCTCCTGCACGCTGGTGGTGATGAAGCGGCCGTCCGGTGAGATACCGAGGCCGTTCGGATTGCGGAAGCCGGTGCCGAGGACCTGCAGTGTTTCATCATATCCGTCGGTGGAGATGCGGCACACTCCTTGGTTGCCGGAGGCGAAATACCAGCGGCCTTCTTTGTCAGTTTCGAGGCCGACGATGAAGTCATGGCCACCGGGCGAGGTCTGCATTTTGTTGACGATGCACTCATAGTAGTCGGCCTCGTCATCACCGTTCAAATCGTGAAGGCAGGTGACCTGGTCGCGACCGAGGACGTAGATCTTGTCCTTCACAACCCTCACTCCCAGCGGTTGGTGCAACCCGGTGGCGAAGCGCTTCCAGCGGAGCTTCTCCAGCTTCTCATCAATGCCTTTCACCAGCCAAACTTCGCCGGTCATCGTGGCGATCGCGGCAGTGCCATCGCTGAAGAAGTCGTGTGCCGTGATGAAGAAGAGCGTGCCGTAGGGATTTTTGAAGGGGATTTCGATGGTGTCCGTGGCGAAGGGCTGCTGTTTGCCCAGGGTGCCCTTGGTTTCGATCCATTCCGGCCACTGGGCAGGGCCACCTTTGACGAAGGGGGCATTTTCTTCGGCGTCGATGCTCCGATGACCTTCATTATTGATCGCGAAAATGACCTTTTTGCCATGCCGGTAGAAGCCCTTGTACCTGATCGCTCCGTCGTGGCCGTCCTCAGGGTCTTTTTTCACTACCTTGCCGTCCATCGCGGCCCCGCCCATGAATCCGTGCCGGGCATCGCCGAGTTTGAGGAAGCCGCCTGTCCAAGTGAGAGGGATCGTGATCAAATCAGTATCGAAGACATAGGAGGTGTCGCCGTCCCGGACACACACGGCCTTCGGAATCGTCAGCCCCGCACCTTTGAAAACACAACTGAACACACTGCCGAGATCGCTCGTAGCAAAGCGATTGTCTTTCCACGTCACCTGATCGTTCTGATTGCCCCAATGCCCCTGCTGTCCGCCGTCGAGGCCGGGGAATTGCGGGAGCAGTTCGGGCAGAGGTTTCTGCTTCATGAACTGCAGCGCCTCCTTGCCGTAGAAGTCGAAGACGCGCTCGCGATTAACAAATTCCTGCCAGTGGACGTTGTCGTCAGGGTTGAGCGGTTTGCGGTCGGGCTTGAACTCGGCGGGCTTTGGCGCGGGTGGTGGCAGGAGGGCGTCGAGGTTGTCGAAGTCCCAGAGGCCGAGGGTGTTGTCCATGCGCAGACGCGGAGCGCCGCCTTTGCGTGGCTTCATCACGCCGCGTGTGATGCGCACGTCGTCGATGAGACCATCGCAGCCAATCGAGTGATCGACGAGGCTGCCGAAAGCAATGCCACCGGCAGTCGGTGTGCCTTTGAGGGGCTGCGTGGCTTTGGTGAACACTTGCTTGCCATCGATCCAAAGCGTGACGTTCTGTTCGTCGATGTTGGCGACGAAGTCGTGCCACTGGCCGTCGCAGACATCGACCTTCGAATCAAAGTCACCGCCACGTCCGGGCATGAAGAGCGCCAGCGTGCCGCGCTTTGCATGTGTGTAGAGCTCCCAATGCGTGGCGGATGATTTGGCGTCGGAGGCGATGAGGATGTTATAGCGCTCCTTGCTGTTGAGCTGCGCTCTACACTCAAGCGTGAGTGGCAGGGTGCGGAAGGGCTCGTTGTCCTGCTCAAAGTAGCTGCCCTTCAAGGCCTCGCCGAATTCTTTGCTCAACGATGGCTTGCCCTGACCGACCATGAGGAGCTTGACGGTGATACCGGGCGCTGCGGCAGCGGTTTTGTCGCTCCAGGTGCGATACTTCGGCTTCGGACCGGGGGGATTGTCATCGAGCTGTGGTACGAGCCAGGCGAGTCCATCGAGGTTGTCGAGCAGGCGGCCTTCAGCATCTTCGTTGGTGTGGTTCAGAATGCCGATGGGGCCGTTGTAACCGCTCGCACGCACGATGCGCAGCACCTTCACATCTTCGGTGCCCACGCCGAGCGGGAGGATCTTGCGGCCCTTGGCCTCGCCGTTGATGTCCATGCCGTTGAGATTGAAGCAGAGCAGGTAGGGCAGCATGCGCGGCAGCACTTTGGCAAGGCGATCCAGATGGCCGTGGCCGTGATGCAGGTTATACACGATGCCGACATTTTTGAGGCCCTGCGCCTTCAAGGCTTCCACGATGGCGATGGCGTTTTCCGGTTCGCCATACCACGCGCCGTGATTGTAGAGCCCCACCTCGCAGCCCAGCGGTGCGGCGGCTTCGCAGATCGGCTTCAACCGCCCGACCTCCTTTGCCACACGGGCTTGCTGATCCGCCTCATCTTTGACCTGGATCGCACCTCCGTTACCGCTCACCCAGAGCTGAGGATGCACGCCGTGACGTTTGAAAAGCTCGAGCGTCTTCTTCGCCTCATCATTGAGAGTTCCAGGGAACCACCAGCCCATCAGCTCGATGTGGTGTTTCTTGAGTGCGTTCAGTTCGTCGTCCCACAGCGGAATGTGCTCGGCGCGGTAGTCATAGACGAACTTCTTCACGCCCATCTTCTCCAGCATGGCCGCACGCTCTTCCGGGCCGCGCTTGCCCGCATCAAACGGCACAATGCACCACGCGACGAGGTTGGATTTGTCAAAGAGTCCTTCAGCTGCCTTAGATTGACCGAAGGCAGAAGTGAGAAACGCGAAAGCGAGGAGACGGGAGAGCATTGGGAATGGTTACTTGGTGTTGGAATAGGCGGCCCACTGGGCCTCGATCCATTTCGCATCCGGTGCGCCATCGAAGACGAGGATGCGGTATTTGGAGACGTAAGGTTTGCCGGGTTCGATTGACCAGTCGCTGTCCTGCGACGGAGCGATGCAGAGCTGCGGGTTCTTCGGATTGAGGCGCAGGGGCTGCGGAAAGCGGAAGTTCGACGGATGAATTAGGATCGCCATGCCAGTAGGTGCGCCATCGACCTGACCGCCGAGGTGAACCCATTTGCCCTTGGTGGAATCACCTTTGACGCGGTCATGGCCTTCGCTGGTGAGCATGGTCACGGCATCGACAGGATTCCAAGCCGCATTGCCGCGCACTCCGAGACCGCCGTAGTGGTACTTCGGCAATTTGAGCGGCTGGATGCCCGCGCAGGTCTGAGTGCTGGTGAGGTCGATGATGTTGGCGGGCGTGCCGTCGAGCTCCTTCTGCGCCACCGCGACCTCCCACGTTTCATTGAGCACTTTTTGATCGGGCTCGTGACTGTGATCGAGAAACAGATGCTGGCTGATGAAGCCGCCGCCGTCAGCGCCACCCCAGCTTTTGTCGAGCTTCGCGAAACGCACTTCGGCGAGGATTTGGTCGCTGCTCTTGTTTTTGCCGTCGCCTTTGCCTTGGTTCCAGAAATCGGGATGCGCATCGCCAAACTCGGTCTTCGTCCACGCCATCCAGATGCCGCGATGCCAACGGTGATCTTCTGGGTGGTTGCCAGTGACGAGTGTGCCACTGGGTGAATACACCGGATGCAGATGTGCGCCGTGTTTGAAAACGGCGGATACCCCCTCGGGCACCTCGCCTGCCTCCATCTGATAATCACAGATCGTCTTTCCACCGCTGCTGAAGTGCAGAACGGAATCAATTTTTTCCACCTGGATTTCAGCGGCGGAAGCATGGGTGGTAAAAAGGGCGGCAAAGACCGCAGCTAGAAGAAGGGTTGGCTTCATGACGATGGAACGGGCTGGCACGTCAGAAACTCGCAGGCTTTACGAGCGTACCTGCTTTCACAGCCCCGCCTTGCATGACGGCGAGAAGGTTGTCACGGTTCTCGAGAATGGAGATGTCTTTGAGTACGTCGCCCGCAACGACAAGGACATCTCCCAGCTTGCCTGCTTCAAGGGTGCCGATCTCCTTCTCACGCCCCATCATTTTCGCGCCGCCGAGCGTGGCGCACTTGATCGTGTCCAGCGCGGAGAAGCCGACGTAATTGACGAAGAAGGTCAACTCCTGCGCATAGGTGCCGTGCGGTGTCCAGGCAAAGCCGTAGTCGCCACCGAGGCCCATGGTGCCGCCGGCCTTGAGGACTTTGCGGCAGCTTTCGGCACCGGCTTCAAGGGTTTCTTGATGGCCGTCCAGCACACGCTGGGACAGGCCGAACTCTTTGCCACGCTGCACGCTGAAGAGCTCAAAGCCGAGGCCGGGGCACATCGGCACGTTGCGCTTAAGCAGGAGATCGAGGCATTCGTCATCCATGAAAGTGCCGTGCTCGATGGCATCATATCCGGCTTTGAGCGCATTGCGAATGCCCTCCGTCGCGCGGCAGTGGCCGGTGACTTTGAGGCCGTGATTGTGCGCTGTGGCCACGACGGCGTGCATTTCATCAAAGGTCATGCACAGCGTGTGGTGGTCATTGATATCTGGAGAAGCCGCATCCCCCGTGGGATAAGTCTTCACCCACTCAATGCCGTCTTTGACAAGTTTTCTCACCGCACTGCGGGCCTGCTCAGGACCGTTCACAATGAAAACGATGCCCTCCATGCCAATGCGGCGGAAGTCGGGGTTCCAGTCCATCAACCCGCCCGCACCGCAGATTTCACGGCCACTGGCGCTTAGACGCGGGCCGGGGATCATGTCCTCCTCGATGGCCTTCTTCATCCACACATCAATGTTATGCAGGCAGCCGCCGCTGCGCGCTGCCGTGTAGCCGCATTCCAGCGCGGTCTTGGCATTCACGGCGGACTGCAGCGTGACGTATTCCACAGGGAACTTGATGTCGAGATCCTGCAGCTCGGACACATTGAAGTAGGTGAGATGGATGTGCGCCTCGACGAGCCCCGGCATGATCGTGCCGCCACTCGCGTCGATGATGCGGGCCTCAGGAGGAGCAGGCGGCGCATCCGCAGCGGGACCAGCGTAGCTGATGATGCCGTCGGTGATGATGACTGCGCCGTTTGGAACGGCCGGTTTGCCCGTGCCATCGACGAGCTGGCCTTTTTTGACGACGGTGATGCCTGATTGGAGCTTCATGGTGCCCAAATGCTATCGTTTCGTCCGGCGCTTGGATAGAACAGAAACGGCAGGGCTTGGAACATTCGCGGCAGCGTAGGTCTCGCGGTAGGCACCGGGTGTGAGGCTGGTCACGCGGCGGAACTCGCGGGTGAGATGGCTCTGATCCGCAAAGCCGCAGCGCAGACCCACGGCCGAGATGGATTCGCGGGTATCCACCAGCAGGCGACACGCTGTCTGAATGCGCAGGCGCTTCAGATACTGCTGCGGTGGCAGGCCATACTCACGGACAAAGCTGCGTTCAAAAGCTCGTGGCGACATGCCGACGGCCTGCGCCATATCAGAGTTGGTCACCGATTCGCCGAGGCGACGAGTCATGAGCGCAATGACGACGCCGAGGCGGATGTCGCTGCGTTGATCAATCTGCGCGGCATCCAGCGCGCGCGTGATGCCGGCGGTGCCGACGATGCGGCCTCGGGCATTGCAGACGGGCCGTTTGGTGGTGAAACACCAGGAGGCGGTGTGATCAAAGCGACCGACAAGTTCCAGGCGGCCCTGCACCGTCTGCCCGGCCAGCACGGCTTCATCGCCTGCCCGAAAATGCGCCGCCAGGTGCGCGGGCGAGAGATCATCGTCGGTCTTGCCGAGCACTTCTGTGAGCTGGTGCATGCCGTAGTTCAGCAGGAAGGTGCGGTTCACCCAGAGGTAACGGCGTTTGGCGTCTTTGATCCATGCCTGCACGTCCGGCAGCGCGTCGAAAAGATCGCGCAGGGCATCGACGGGGGATGTGGCGGCGGCTTTGGCTTTCACAAGCGGGAGACTAATCAGAACGTGTTTCGATGACACGCGGAATCAGGCAGGCATGAAAAAAGCGGAGCCGCATGCCGCAGCTCCGCTTGAGGGGTGAAATGGAGACGCCCGGTTACTGACGCACTTCCTTGATGTGCTTGTCAGGAGCGGCGTCGAAGGCTGCCTTGCTGGCGGCATCGGCAAACGCAACCTGGCGGGAGTAGGTCACGGTTTTGGAAGAGTCGGATTTCTTTTTGCTCAGCGGGCACTGGCCGGAGACGGCGGCGAGGATGTTGCTGAGGTAGCCCTTGGGGGCGGCGTTGAACTGGGCTTTGCACTTGTCGCAGCAGACGGCGACCGTCTTGGAGTAGGTGCTGGTGATGGCCGGGCTCGCAGGCTTGCCAGAGATGGGGCAGACGGTGTTCAGGGACTCGGCGGCAGGGGAAACGCCAGCCAGCAGGCTGAGGGCGGCGATGAGGGTGAGGATGTGTTTCATGGTGGGATAGGACGTCAGACTCGAATACGAATTCACGGATTCTCCGCAACTGAAACTTTTCAGTCCACACCGGTCTGCGGGGGCGGTCCTGGCTCCTCAGGTGCGGATTGACACCCATCCGCCCTGTGCGTACCTTCGCTCCCGTGTGCATCCCAAGAAGGACGCAGACACGGAAAATCAGGTTCACGCCATGACCTGTATTCTGGCACGTGCGCCATGGCTCATCTTCCATATCTGATGCGATGAACCTCTACGTGAGCAATCTTCCCTACACCATGACGGATGAGGAACTGCAGGGCGAGTTCGTCGTCTTCGGCACTGTCACCAGCGCCCGCCTGGTCAAAGACCGTGAGACCGGCCGCTCACGCGGCTTTGGATTCGTGGAGATGCCGGTCGAAACCGAAGCACTGACGGCCACCAATGCACTGAATGGCAAGGATGTTGGCGGACGCCCCCTGCGAGTGATCGAGGCACGTCCCAAGGAAGAGCGCCCACCGCGAAACTTTGGCGGCGGCGGTGGCAATCGCGGCTTCGGTGGTGGGGGCGGCAAACGCGATCAGCGTGAAGACTGGGATCGCGACAAGCGGTCTTGATCAAAAAGGCCGCTCGCGTCGCGAGTGCCCCGGTCCCTTACTTCGGCTGATACTTCGGATAGCGCTGCTGAAGCTGCTGCAGCATCTGCTTGGACTTGGCGGCGTCACCGGCTTTCTGCAGCACTTGGGCTGCTTTGTAGAGAGCGTTGGGAGTGACGTCGGGATCGTCAAAAAACTGGCTGGGCACGGCATACTTGGCAGCAGCGTCCTTCCATTTGCCAACGGCGGCCTCCTTCTGGCCTTCAGCGGCGAGCTTGTCGCCCTCTGCCGCATAGATGTCCCCTTCGAGGATGAGCAGTTCAGCCTGGAGCCTGCCGTCTTTGACCACTTGCAGGGCTTCCTGGGCGGTCTTGTCGGCTTCATCAAAAAGTCCCTTGCCCAGCAGGGCGCTGCCTTTGGTCAGCAGCGCACGTGAGCGGGTGGCGCTGTCGGGTTCTGATTTGAGGAAGTTGTCCGTGGCCTGAATGCTGGCATCGTACTGCTGGTTCTGCAGTTGTGCCATGCCGAGGTAGTTCCACACGACCGGCTCGGTGTTTTCCGGGGTTTGCGGGGTGACGGCGAGTTCGAGGAAGCGGGCGCCACGTTTGTAGTCGTCGCTGCTGTAGAGCTTGAGGCCGAGCCATTTCAAAATGTTCGGGGGCACCAGGCCGGCGGGCTTGGACTGCAGGTAGTTGTCGATGGTCTTGGCGAGATTGTCGGCGTTCTGGCGTGCGTAGTCGCAGAGGATGATGAGCTGGCTGGACTTTTCCAGGTAGCCTTTGCTGTCGAGTTCAATGGAGCGGCGCAGGGCAGGAACAGCCTTGTCGTAGATCTTCTGGTCGAAATTGCCCCGGCCGATGCCGTAGTAGGCCTGTGCAGCGGCGGTGGTGGAGGGGAATTTTTTCAGCAGTGTTTCAAAGGCGGTGATGATGGCCTTTGGATCCTTCTGCTCCATCGCGATGAAGCCAAGCTGCAGCCAGGAGAGTTCGCAGGCGTCAGATTTGGGGAATTCCTTGGTGACGTGTTCAAAGTCAGCCTTCGCCTTGGGCAGATCGCGGGCATCGCGGTTCGCGAGACCACGGCGGGCGTAGGCCTTGGGGAGGAAATCATGACCGGGATTTTCGCTGATGAAACGGGTGAAGGTGCCGACGGCCTCCTGATGGTGTCCGGCCTCACCTTGTGCCCAGCCCATGTTGAAGAGCGTGCCCGGGCGCAGCTTTTCGGGCAGTTTGTCCAGGCCGACCTCATTGTAGCTCAGCGCCGCCTGCTGGTAGTCGCCTTTGTTGAAGTAAAAGTCAGCGCGGATCAGGCGTGCCAGCGAAAGGTATTCATGATTGGCGTGCTTTGGCGCCTGACGTGTGATGAAGGCGGTGGCGAACTCGCCGAGGTCTTTGTCATTCAGCAGATAGAAGCAGTACAGCTTCCAGTATCCCGCACTGAAGGCTTCCTCGGTATCGGCATGATACTGCTCGATGAGCAGGTAAACTTCGACGGCACGGGCATAGCTCTTTCGCATGCGGTAGGCGTGGCCGACGAGCAGCAGCATCTTGGCGCGTGAGACTCCCTGTGGCAGGACTTCGGAGTTCTTGTTGTAGTAGTCGATGACACCGTCGTAATCGCCCTTGGCATAGAGCGCCTGAATGATGCCCACGAGGGAGATGCCGCGGTTTTGCTCGCTTGTTTCCGGCATGCGCAGCGCCTTTTCAAACATCGCGATGGATTCCTCCGGCTTCTGGAGCTCGGCATAGAGCACTGCTGCACGAATGCTGGCTTCGGCGATGATGGCACGGTCGGCGCTGGTCTTGACGAGCTCGTCAAAAATAGGCAGCGCCTCGGCCTTTTTGTCCTGACCGAGGTAGAGGCTGCCGAGTGTGAGCAGCGACGTTTCGCGGTAAGGATTGTCCGTTTTCACCGCGATCACGCTGCTCA
This sequence comes from Verrucomicrobiaceae bacterium UBA7681, assembly GCA_002482965.1. GTDB lineage: Bacteria > Verrucomicrobiota > Verrucomicrobiia > Verrucomicrobiales > Verrucomicrobiaceae > Prosthecobacter. The sequence goes on from DLGZ01000011.1 coordinate 150,716, forward strand.
AGGCAGCCGCCTGTTTGGTCTTGTCCTCCGCCATTTCATAGGCACGGCTTTTGTTGTAGGCGGCAGCCAGCCGGACGGCGGAGCTTTTGGTTTTGGTTTCGGAAAAGTCGAAAAATTTGGCCGAGTCAGCAAACTTGGAATCGTTGAACATCATCGCACCGAGGCGATAGGCGCAAGAGGGGGCTCCCTCGCTCTCCGGGTAGCGGTTCACGACTTCCTCGTAATAGCCAGCGGCCTGCTTGAGCTGGTTTTGCTTCATGTAGCACTCACCCACGCGGTAGAGTGCATCGGGCACCTGCCTGCCGCTGGGATACTGCTGCAGGTACTTCGCATACGACTGTGCGGCCATGCCCCACTCCTGGCGGTCATAGGCCAGCGTGGCAAAATCGAACATGTCGTCATCAGGCCCCTTGGTCTTCGGCGGCGGACTTACCGGAATGGCCTTCGGCACGGGAGCCTCATCGTCCACCGGCAAGGCACGCGGTGGGGCTGGCTGCTGCGCTATGGACGAGAACGCTGCCAGACAGAAAAACACTGGCATCAGACGGGGCGCAAGAATGCGCGGCAGGGTGGAAAACTTCGCGGCGGTCATCTCACTTGGTCGTGGCGGCTGGTTGGTCGGCGTCAGGTTTGCGTGTGGCAAAGGCGATGTTCCAGATGCCGGCCTTCTGGCAGGTGTCTAGCACGCCGATGACGTTCTGGTAGGGGGTGCCTTCATCACCCCGCAGGATCACGGCCTGATCCTTGTAGAGCGAGACGATGTTCTTCAGCTTCACCAGCAGCTCATCGGTGTTGAATTTCTGGCCGTTGACCAGGATTTCACCGTCTTTTTTGATGTTGATGATGATCTCGCCGACGTTGCGGGTCTCCTTCTCCTTGCCCTCGTCGGCGGCAGGCACGCTGACATCCATGACCTGCTCCTCCTTGGCATACTGGAATGTCACCGCAAAGAAAATGACGAGCAGGAACAGCACGTCCACCAGCGGCGCGAGCTGCATGGGCGAGGGTTCGATGGAATGCTGTTTTCTGAAATTCATCGCGAGGGGTGATCTGCCTGTTTACTGACCGGCGACCGCGCGTGCGGCACGCTTGTACTGCACCGCGAGCAGGGCCATCAGGTGGGTCGTTGCGGCTTCCATTTCAGAGATCAGGCGGTTCACCTTGCCACGGAAGATGGCGTAAAACATCAGGGCGGGAATGCCGATGACGAGGCCCGAGGCCGTGCAGAGCAGCGCTTCGGACACCCCCTGGGCAAGTCCCAGCTGGTTTGAGCCGCCGACGCCCTTGCCGGAGATTTCGTGGAAGGTCGTGATCATTCCCAGCGTCGTGCCCAGCAGGCCGAGCATGGGAGCGATGGCCCCGACGTCTCCCAGATACGCGATGCGGGCCAGCAGCAGGCTGGACTGGCGGTTGCCCTCGGCTTCAGTGACTTCCTTGACCTCTTCAAAACTCGCGGTCGGATTGCGCGTGGCGAAATCGAGCGTTTTCGAAGTGATGCGGGCGATGCACTCGTTGCGGCGGTTGCACACCGCCAGCAGCCCGAGGTAGTCCTGCTTGCGGATCAGGGCATCCGCCGAATTCATGAAGGCATCGCTGACCACCGTGCCCTGCCGGACCGTGAAGGCGAAGAGCACGATCATGAAGAACGCGATCATCGACAGAATGATCAGCGGGTAGGCCATGACTCCGGTGCGCTTGACGAACCCGTTGAAGGTCAGCACATCGCCATAGGGATTGTCTTCTTCAGCGGCGGCTGTGGTCACGGTGACACCGGGTGCGGCAGGCGCAGGCTGCTGGGCCTGGGCTTTGAGGGTCATCGTGAAGACGAGTGCCACCAGCACAGCCAGGGCGAAGAAGATTTTTCGATGCATGAGGTGGCGACTGTAGACGTGTGCGCCAGCCTTGCAAGGGGCCGGTGGCTGGCATTCCCGGCCCGGTCAGGCCAGCAGTTCCCGCACCACCTTGCACTCGTTTACGCCCGTGAGCCGGAAATCCAGCCCTGCATACTTGTAGGTGAACTTTTCGTGATCGAAGCCCAAGATGCGCAGAATCGTGGCGTGCAGGTCATGCACATGCACCGGATTCTCCTGCGCAGCGAAGCCGAATTCATCGGTGGAACCATGCGTGTAGCCACCCCGCACCCCGCCACCCGCCAGCCACATCGTAAAGCCGTAGTGGTTGTGGTCGCGGCCATGCTGCTTGCCTGCATTGGCGCCAGGCGTCGGCAGTTCCACCGCCGGTGTGCGGCCAAATTCGCCACCCCACATCATCAAGGTGTCATCCCAGAGCCCGCGCTGCTTCAAGTCACCCATGAACGCCGCCATCGCCCCGTCCGTCTGCTGGCCGAGCTTCCGGTGTTCGAGAATTTCGTCATGATTGTCCCAGGGCTGGCCCGCTCCCGTCCATAACTGGATGAAGCGCACCCCGCGCTCCAGCAAGCGCCGGGCGATCAGGCACTGGCGGCCAAAAGCGTGGTCGCCGTACATCTTCCTCACCGATTCCGGCTCCTTCATGATGTCAAAGGCGTCCGTGGCCTCCATCTGCATGCGGTAGGCCAGTTCGTAGCTCTGCACGCGGGCTTCGAGCTGCTGGTCACGGTCCTGCTGCACCAGATTACGCTGATTCAGTTCCTGCAACAGGTCCAGCTGGCGGCGCTGCTGCTTCAGGTCGAGCGAGCCGTTTTTGATGAATTCCACGAGTTTTTCGACCCGGGTGTCCTCCGTGTTGATGTAGGCACCCTGGTAGGCGCTCGGCAGGAAGGCAGACTGCCAGTTTTTCGTGCGTCGCGTCGGCATGCCGCCGGGGCACATGGCGATGTAGCCGGGCAGATTGTGATTTTCACTGCCCAGACCGTAGGTCACCCACGATCCCATCGTCGGGCGGTTCAGGCGGCCTTCGCCGCTGTTCATCAGGCCGAGGGACGGCTCATGGTTCGGCACGTCAGCGTGCATGGAGCGGATCACGCAGAGGTCATCCGCAAAAGCCCCGGTCTTCTCGAAGACCTCGCTCACTTCGAGCCCGCACTCGCCGCGTTTCGTGAATTTAAAGGGCGATTTGAAGCCCGCACCGGTCGGGCGCTCCGTTTTGAGCACGTTGGGCAGGGCCTTGCCGTCGTATTTGTCGAGCTCCGGCTTCGGATCGAATGTATCGACGTGGGACGGCCCACCGTTCATGAAGAAATGCACCACCCGCTTGGCTTTCGGCTCAAAATGCGGACGCTTCACCGCCATCGGGTCCAGCGTGGCTGCGGAAGCCTGCGGAGTGAACAGCGATCCAGCGGCCATCGTGCCAAAGCCCATGCCGACACGTTGCAGCAGCTCGCGGCGTGTCAAAAAGGCATGCTCCAGATTCGGGGCATGATGTGAAAAGGAGGAATTCATGGGGGTATGAAAGATACGTCTCTGGCAGCAGATGCTTTCGCCTGAATCATAGCACAGGAAAGCGCAAAAAAGGAGCAGAAGCTGCTGATCGAAAAATCGCCAAATGGCCGTATTATCAGTACCCCCAATGTCTTTGCCTCCTCGCCATCTTGCTCTGGCCGCCTTTGTCGTCGGCTCGTTTTCACTTTCCGCTGCTCCCGCATGGAAGGATGCCGAGGTCGTTCTCAAGGCCAAATGCTACGAGTGCCACAACCCCAAAAAGACCAAAGGCGACGTCGATTTGCAGCAGTTCGCCTCCGACCCGCAGCTCACGAAGCATTTCGAAGTGTGGTTGAAGGTCAAAGACACCATCGAAAATGGTGACATGCCGCCGCCAAAGGCGCACCAGATGAGCGATCAGGAGCACACCGCCCTCCTCGGCTGGGTAAATAGCGAACTCGACGCCCTGGCGACCGCGCAGTCCGGCGATCCCGGCCCCGTGACGATGCGGCGCCTCACCAATGCCGAGTATGACTACACGATCCGCGATTTGACCCGCCACGATTACGGCTTTGCCAAAGAATTCCAAACCGACGGCGGCGGCGGCGAGGGGTTCAGCAACACAGGCGATGTGCTCTTCATGAGCCCGGCGGCGCTTGACAAATACTTCGGTGCCGCCCGCAAAGTGGCCGATCACGCCACCATCATGCCGGGCACAGGCATCGTTTTCAATCCGCAGCGCATCGGCCTGCGCGGATTCGAGCAGGTCAAAGCCCAGGCTCAGCAGGCCCTGTATGTATGGTATCAGCAGAAAGCCGCGCCGCATCTGCCCCAGGATGGCGACGACATGCGCGAAGCGGACTACATGGCCGCCTGCTGGAAGCACAAGCATTTCCAGACGCCGCTCGAACAACTCGCCAAAGAGAGCAGCCTGAAGCTGCCTTTCCTGCAAAACTGGAACACCCTAGTCAACGCCACCGAGCCGAAATCCCGCTTCCTCGACCTCACCCGAGTGGCGTGGCGTGAGCTACCCGCACCCGATGCCACCAAGCCCGGCCAGGTGCCGCAGCCCGTGATCGATGGTGCCAAGGCGATCCAGACCCAGCTCCTCTCCTGGAACAATCCGAAAAAACCCGGCAGCGGCACGCAGCGCCACCAGCAGGACGCCGACGGCATTCGCCCCTACCAGATGAACATCGAGGTGAAGGGCAAGAAACAGGCCTTCCTTTGCATCGGCGATGACGGCGACGGCAACAAAGGAGACATCGCCCTCATCACCAAGCTTGATCTCAAAACCACCAAGGGCCCGGTGCTTTATCTCAACTGGCTTAACAAACAGGTCGATGAAGACCGCAAAGCCCTCGCGTTGACTCCACCGCCAGCAAATGCGGAAGCGCTGAAGCAGCGCATCGCCGAACTCGAACGCGTGAAGAACGCCTTTGGCAAACACCCGCAGGGCCGTCAGATCGAGCCCGGTGTACTCGCCATCGCCGCGCCGCTGGTGGTTACTCTGCCGCTGCCAGAGAACGTCACCTGGATTCACGCTGAGGCACGGCTGGATTTGCAAAACCCCGACATCAATGACGGCACCATCCAATGGGATCTCACGGCCGACAAACCACGCGATGTCACCAAGATCATGCCCGGCATTCTGACCGTCTGGAAAACGCAGACCGACGCAGCCCGGCGTACCATGGGTGATTTCGGCGTCATGAAGCAGGCCTTTCCCGACATGTATGAGCGCCGGCTGGAGGAGGTCGCCAGCAATCTCTATCGCCGCAAACCCGGCATCACCGTCTACTACTTCAGCGATGACCAGCTCGGGCAGATTCTCGGCCCCAAAGACCGCGATCAACTCGTCGCGATGAAGAAGGACTTTGGCTACACCGCTCCGCCGAAACTCAGCCCCCAGCAGCAGAAGGAATTCGACGGTGCCATGCTCGGGCATCTGCACTCTTTCGCTGGTCGCGCATGGCGCCGCACCCTCACTCCCGAGGAAGTCCAGAAGCTCGACACGCTCTATTTTGAAGGCCGCGCAAAGGAACTCGACCGCGAATCCGCTGCGCGTGAGGTCGTCGTGCGTGTACTGGTTTCACCTTACTTCCTCTTCAAGGCCGAAACTCTGCCGATGGCCAATGCCGCGCCTGGAGATGTAAAGCTAAACGCCTTCGAGCTCGCCTCACGCCTCAGCTATTTCCTCTGGGCCTCGCAGCCAGATTGGGAGCTGCGCAAGACCGCCGATGACGGCAGCCTCTTGAAGCCCGAAGTCCTCGCCGCACAGACTAAGCGCATGTTGCGTGATTCAAAGGCCAACGCCCTCGCCAAGGAGTTCGCTGGCCAGTGGCTCAAGTTCAACGGCTTCGATGCCCAGAGCACCGTCGATGAGAAAAAGTACCCCCAGTTCACCCCCGAGCTCCGCAGCGACATGCAGCGCGAGATCACCGAGTTCTTCTCGCATCTCGTCCGCGATGACCGCAACGTCGCCGACATCATCATGGGCGACTACACCTTTGTGAACGACCGCCTCGCCACGTTCTATGGAGTCTCCGGTGTCACCGGCAGCGATTTCCGCGAGGTCAAAGTCGCGCAGCAGCATCGCGGCGGCCTGCTCGGCATGGGTGCCATCCTGACCAAGACCTCGCGTCCCAATCGCACCAGCCCGGTGTTGCGCGGCGACTACCTCTATCAGGTCGTGCTCGGCTTCAGTTCACCGCCGCCACCCCCGAATGTACCCAAGCTGCCAGACAGCGCCGAAAAGCCCTCCTCTTTACGTGAGGCCTTGATGCAGCATCGCGCCGACAAGGCTTGCTCGGTGTGCCATGACCGCATCGACCCCCTCGGCTTCGCACTCGAAAGCTTCGACCCCATCGGCCGCTTCCGTATGGCCGATGAAACCGGTGGCAAGATCGACGACACCGGCGAACTCAAAGACGGCACCAAGTTCCAAGGCCTCGCCGGTCTGCGCGATTACCTCAAAAAGAACGAAACCAATTTCAACACCCAGTTCTGCCGCAAGCTCCTCGGCTACGCCCTGGGTCGCCAGACCATGCCCAGCGACAAAGCGCTGCTCACCCACATGCAAGCCGCCCTCAAGCAGAACAACGGCAAGTTCTCCGCCGCCGTCCTCGATATCGTCAACAGCCGCCAGTTCCTCAACCGCCGCAGCGAGCCCGCCATGGCTGCCAATCAATAACCGCATTACCAATATGAACCTTTCCCGTCGCAAATTTCTCCATGGCGCAGGCGTCGCACTCGGCCTCCCATGGTTTGAATCGATCAGCTCCTTCGGCGCTGAATCGGCCAAGAACAACACCGCTCCGCGTCGTCTCGCCGTGTGCTTCACCGGCAACGGCGTCAATCCGCATCACTGGGGTGCCACGCAAGGCGCTGGCGGCATGGAGTTCATGAAAACGCTCTCGCCTCTGGAGCCGCTGAAGAAACACGTCAGTGTGTTCAAGGGCCTGTGGAATCCGACCACCGTGGAAGGCGAAGGCGGCCACTATCCGAAGATGAACGTGCTCTGCGGCCTCAAGGTGAAGAAGACCACCACCGACGTTGAAGTCGGCACCACGATGGACCAGCTCATCGCGGCGCAAACCGGCAAATTCACCCCCATGCCGAGCGTTGTGCTCGGCACCGAACGCCCCAGCTACAGCACGGATTCCGGCTTCACCTCGATCTACTCCGCTTACATCTCCTGGAGCACACCAACGACACCGGCACCGAAGGAAATCTTCCCGCAGCAGGCATTTGATCAGCTCTTTGACGACGGCAGCAAACGCAAGCGCGACAAAAGCATCCTCGACCTCGTGCTCCAAGACGCCGGTGCGCTGAAGCCCAAGCTCAGCCAGCGCGACAAGCAGAAGCTCGACGAATATCTCACCTCCGTGCGCGAGATCGAGCAGCGCGTCGAACTGGCCGAAAAAATCAGCCAGGCCGAAACCGGCGGTGCTGGCTGGCAGCCCACCGTGAAGGTTCCCACCATGGCGCGCCCCGGTTCCGGCATCCCCACCAGCGCAGAAGATCATCTGCGTCTCATGTTCGACATCATGCTCCTCGCCTTTCAGATGGACCGCACCCGCGTGGCCACCTTCATGATGAACAACGACCTCTCCAACATGCGCTTCCCCAGCCTCGATGGCATCAGCGGCGGCATCCACGAGCTGTCCCATCACGCCAACGACGAGCACCGCCTCGACATGTATCAGCAGGTGAACCAGCACCAGGTGAAACTCTGGGGCGAGTTCCTCGCCAAGATGCAGGCCACCAATGAAGGCGAGCGCACCCTGCTCGAAAACAGCATGATCATGCTCACCAGCAGCCTCTTCGACGGCAACGCTCACGACTCCCGCCAGCTCCCCGTCGTCCTCGCCGGCGGCGGTGGCGGCACCATCCAGGGCGGTCGCTTCCACGACCTCAGCGCCGATCCCAACCGCAAAATGTGCCGCCTCCACATCGCCCTCATGGACCGCATGGGCCTCCACGTCGGCCACTTCGGCGATGCGGAAAATGCATTGGCGATTTGACCAGCCAGCCCCTTCAATGACGACTGGTAAATCGTAATCCAGACATCTGGCTATTTTTCGCTTTCCAGGTTAGGCATCCTCCTTATAAGCTGCGTTGCCATGACTACGCAGACGCACAAGTCCTTGACCAACTCCCTAGCCTCCTTTGGCGGAGGTACAATGATTGGTGCTACTGCTACGATCAAGCAAGGAGACTCAGTGTTTCAGCGCTATACGCTGCAAAGGGTGCTCGGTGTGGGCGGCATGGGCGTTGTCTGGTTGGCGCAGGACACTAAACTGGATCAGGAAGTGGCGCTGAAATTCGTCCCTGAGGCGCTTCAGCATGACGGAGATGCCATCCATGATCTGAAAGTCCAGACCAAGCTTGGTCTGCAGCTGGCGCACGGGAACATTGTTCGCGTCAATGGCTTTGAAGACGATGGTGAACGTCTTGCGGCAATCTCCATGGAGTTTGTGGACGGTTCAACGCTTGGCGCGATGAGGCTGGACCAGCCAGCACAGGTCTTTGAGGCGGACAGTCTGCATGTCTATCTCCTGCATATTCTCAACGCACTCGAATACGCCCATGATGAGGCAAAGATCGTCCACCGTGATCTCAAGCCGGCGAACGTCATGGTGAACTCCGAAGACCGTGTCAAAGTGGCAGACTTTGGCATTGCCTGCAGTTTGAGGAATTCTGTCACGCGTGTCATGTCCGTGCCGCAGAAGTCAGGATCAGGCACTCTGAACTACATGAGCCCTCAGCAGCTGTTGGGAGCCCCGGCTTCGGTCTCGGATGACATCTACTCTCTTGGAGCGACCATTTACGAGCTGATGACGGGCACGCCTCCCTTCTACTCGGGTGACGTGGCGATGCAGATCCGCGAGATCACGCCGCCAAGCATGTCGCAACGCCGCACTGACAACCGCATTCCGGGCGACGTGATTCCAGACCAGTGGGAGGAAGTGATCGCTGCGTCTCTCTCTAAGGAGCCCAGCCTTCGACCGGCCACCATCGCGGAGTTTCGCAAGGGTTTGCAGGGCCAGCCCTTTGTGCGGGGCACCAGCACCGGCAATGCCTCAGGGGGAGCCCGGCTGCTCACGATGTCTGCTCCCGCCGTGCCAAAGTCCGCGCCGCTTTCGATTCCCGTTCTTGTGTGCTCGCTGGCGGCGATGCTGGCAATTTGCGGAGGTGTTTATCTGCTCAGCCTGCCCTCCGTGCCTGCGCACACGGAAAAGCCGAAGCCCCGTCTTTCCGTGGCCCGTTTTCTTTACCAGGAGACCAACGCAGTCACCTTCGAGAGTGGGGGCACATCCCCGTCCAGCAAGAAGGGGAAATGGAATGAACTCATCAAGGAACTGCGACTGGCTGATTACCAGGACGAACACAAGCTTCGCGAACTTCTGCTTCGTGCCGAAGGGCGGAGCGAACACTGGGCGAAGAAAGAAGATGAGGAGAAGCAACAGTATCAGGCCCATGTGCAGACCCTGAAGGCGGCTGTGGAAAAAGCGCATACGACCTGCGAGGCGAAAGACATGGGAGCGGCGGCGAAAGCGTCTGTCTGGAGCGACATCCTGCGCAAGAATATCCCCATTTTCATCGCCGCCGACTCCGGCATCGAGCACAAAGCGCTGCTGGAACAGGCGAAGGTCGAGGCCTCCAACTGGCAGACCATTGCAGCCAAAGAAAAGCCAGCCAAGCTGCCAAGTCTCGGCGAATTGCTGGCACAGACACGTGTTTCGTCATGGAACCAGGACAATTGGAAGGCCTTCGTCAAGATGCTGCAGGGCGTACTCCATGAAAAAGGCCATCCCACGGGTAAAATGGACGGGGCCTGGACGCAAAGCACGTTCGACGCCCTCGTCGCCTGGCAGGAGACGGAAAAACTGCCTGTCACCGGACTGCTCAATGGCATGATGCTGGAGCACCTCGGACTGCACACTGTGCAGGAGCCCATGGTTTCGAAGGTGGTGCAATCGTCAGGAAGTCCGGCTGCGGGAAGCGGCACAACCTCACGTCCTGCCCCCGGCAGTCCCTCGTGGAATGACGTGATGAAGGCCAAGGTTTTAACCACACCCATGAGCGCTCTTCCGGGTCCATCGCTGCCATTTCGCTGATTTTCACCTGTGATGACAACCTCCCAAAACCCCCGTTCCGAAGCGCCTGCCCCGATCGGCTCGTTCGAGTTTGAGCGCTGCGTCTTCAAGGACTCTCTCAGCTCCACATGGCGCTGCCTGGACCGTGCCACCGGTGTCCATGTCGATCTGCGTCTGCTGCCGGAGTGGGTCTCTCTCGATGAACTCCGTGCCTGGGTGGCAAACATCGAACCGATGACGCATCGCAGCCTGCTGCGCACGCTTTCTCTTGCTGAGGAGGGAGGTCGCGCCGCTGTGGTCTCCGATGCGACCGATGGAGAGACGCTCTTTCAGCGCCGTGCGCGCAGGCCGCGCCGCTTTTTCGAAATTTCCGAAATCAAACCATGGATCAAGATGCTTGCAGAAATGCTGGCGCATCTTCATGAACACGGACTTGCCCATGGGGCCGTTCACGGCGGCAATGTGTTCGTTGAGGGTGCGGAATTGAAGCTCGCTGACCTTGCCGTTTCGCGCATGATCCGTCCGCGCAAGGATGAGAACCGCATGCTCCCCCTGCCGCCTCCGGCGATGAGTCCTCAAGCGCTCGCGGGGGAGCCTGTAGTCGCCGCTGATGATATCTACGGTCTGGCATCGCTCGTCTATGACCTGCTCACAGGGAAGCCGGTGTTTCATTCGGGTGATGTGACAGAACAAATCCGAGCCGTCACGCCGCCGGGCGTTTCAGAGCGTCGCAAGCAGTTCGGCATTGAGGCCGCACCTGTGCCTGAAGTGTGGGAAAAGTGGATCGCCGCCAGCCTCTCGAAAGATCCGGCGAAGCGGCCACCGCTTCAGCATCTCATCGAGATGGTCGGAGGTTCTCCCATCGCTGCAGGTACGTCATCGCCTGGTGCTTCATCATCACCACTTCCAGCACCGGCCAAGGCTCCTGGCAAGCCAATGCTGAGCGTGAACCAGTGGATCATGGCCGCCGCCGCGATGATCGCGTTAGGATTTAGCGCAACCATCTATTCGCAGCGTATCATTCCAAGGCTGGAGTTCCAAAAGGCGCTCGACGGCGCCTTCCTCTCCGCCTCGAACTTTGATGAGGAGACCGTCACCGACCATCAAGCTGCCATCGCAAAATGGGATGCGATGCTCACAGAATGGCAGCCCCGTCTTGCCAGGGAGCATCCAGAGTTTGAACCGGTTCTCGCCCGCGCTCGCGTGCAGCGTCAGGCAAGGCTCGATCAGCAGCAGATGGACGAAAAAACCGCCAAGGCGGATGCGCTTGCCCGGCTCGACGCCCGGTTGAAGAAAGCACGGGCGGACTATGAAGTCGTGAGGCTGGACACAGTCATGCGTCCAGGAGATCGGGAAAAGCTCGTCAAGGAATGGAGCGATTTTTTGAACAACCATGATGTTGAGTTTGAGGGGAAGCCGATGTCCGATGTCATGGGAGTGGAGATCGGTGACGCCAAAAGTCAGCGTGACGGCCTCAGCAAAATACTCGCAGACGAAAAAGCCCTCATTGAGGCCACCATCGTCAAGACGGATGCCGAGGTGGCCAGACTGCGGCAGCTGACAAGTGACGCGAGCCTGCCATCCGCAGGCAAGATCACGCAGACGGAAGCTTTGCTCGATCAAATGGCCAGCATGCCGCGTCTGGTTCTCATAACACCGCAGATCGAGGATCTGCGCAAATCTGCCGAGTCACTTTTAGCCCAGTTGAAGGTTCAAGCAGAGAAGGAGACGCCGAAAGAACCGCTCGCCTTGAAAGAGCTCTTTGCCTCGTCGGCCTGCAAGGATTTCTCCGAAACTGGCTGCAAGCACATTCTGCAGGCTGCCCAGGTGGCTTTGAAGGAACTGAAGCTTTATGAAGGCCGTCCTGACGGCGGCACTGGCAAGGAGACCCACGAGGCGATCATTGCATTTCAGAAAGAGAAGAGCCTCGTTCCAAATGCCGCGCTTGATGACAAAACTTTGGCCGCTTTGGGGCTGGCTGAATTGAAGGATGACACCACGCCGATGCCCCAGCTGGCCTCTACTGGAAGCCGGGGCTCCAGCTCCCGCAAGAAAATTAAGCCCGAGGAAAAAGGCTTTGGTGGCAAGGCGATGGATGGCGTGAAAAACATTGGCAAATCCATCGGTGGCTTCTTCTCTGGCAAAAAGTAGCCGCTTAGATGCGGGCGAGAATCACGCGAAAGCCGATGCGGCTGCTGCGTGTCTCTGGAGCGCAGCGCATTCTTGCTGCCGGACGGCGCAACACCATGGGATCGTGCCAGCTTCCGCCACGCATCACCCTTGGCGAGTCGGCAGCCGTGTGGCATGGATCCACCTGCAAGTCTGAAAGGTAGGGGCCATAATGATCTAGACACCACTGGAAGACATTGCCTGTCATGTCACATAGGCCAAGGCGGTTGGCACCGCGGTTGCCGTCCAGCGGGAAAGTTCCCAAGGGTTTGGCTTCCGACTCTGTTCCGCTGACAGTCGTATTGGTGCTTTCATCACCAGCCCGGCACGAAAATTCCCACTCTGCCTCCGTGGGCAGGCGGTATTGGAAGCCAAGCGGGAGGCGGTCTTGCTGCTCCTCCATCTGGGTCAGCCGTTCGCAAAAATCCACGGCCTCCTGCCACGTGACACACTCCACCGGCAGCAGGTCGCTCTGCGCATTGAATTTGGATGGATTGCTTCCCATCACTTCTTTGAACTGTGCTTGAGAAACAGGATGACGTGCCATCCACCAGCTGCGTGCGAAACGTACCGCATGCTGTGTCTCGTCCATCTGTCTGCCGCGTTCACTGGTCGGGCTGCCCATCTTAAAGCGGGCGCCGGCTGCCGGCACCGGCTGCAGATCAATGTCCAGCAGGCCGCGGCGGTGTCGGAGTTCTTCCTCCACAAGTTCGAGCCTCACACGGCGCGGCTTCGGAGCAGTGCGCGAGATCAACCCTGTACGTCCCACGAGTTCCTCCGCCGTGATCACATTTGCCACGCCCTTCCAAAGGAACTTCTCACGCATGCACGACCGTTCGCAGGTAACCATGAGCTGCATGGGCGGGGAGCCTTCATGTTCGATGATCAACGGTGAAGAGGGGATAAGCCTCGCGGATTGACCGCGTGGAACGAGTTCGACTTCGGCAGTTGTTTGCGCTGTGCCAATGCTGAAATCCACACAGACTCGCTCCAGCGGTGTGCGCCCAGGCTCCTTCAGGATGAATTCTGCAGCGATGATCTGCTTCACCAGCAAGTGCGCTGGCAGGGCAATCTCTGCATGAAGCGGGACCAGCACGCTTCTGATCGTGTCAGCAGGTGCAGAGTCCTCAACATCGAGCATTCGGGCAAAAGTCTCCAAATCCTCCGCAGAGACACGGTCCGAGGCGGTTCCGCTGTGCTGCAGCATGCGCGAGAGCGCGCGTAGAGACTGGCTGCACAGTCGCTCCGAGGTGGTGAAGTAACCCCGGTCAATGCCTGCGTCCCGCAGACGCTCCAGATGGCTCTCCTGGCTCTCGCCATCAGCCGCATCAACCACAAATCCCGGTGGTCGTTCGTCGAAGCCTTCCTCGGCTACAAAGACAAAAGGTGTGATGCCATGATCCAATGCCATGTAGGCCTCCCATTGGGTGTAGGAAAGCTGTTTGCAGTCTCCCAGCGTCACACGCATCTGCGGGTGCTTTTGTAGGAAGCCTGGGCGGGCGGCCAGGAACGTCTCCACCTCCATAGGTTTGGCTTTGGCCCCTGCCATTTTGCCGATCAAATGCACGACGGCGCAGCTTTCCTTCACATAGCGGTCCAGCTTTTCCAGCAGCGTCATTCCGCTCACCGCAAAGTAGGACTGCTCCGCCACCTTCCACGGGAAATCCGGTCCCACGAGGTCCGAGCACAACATTTCACGCGTGCGCTGAAATTCGCGTGTCACAGCACTGAGGAAAATCTGGCGGATCGTTGCGCTCATGAGGTTACTCCGCGTGAATGTCTGTGGTTTTTAGATTCCAAGGACGATTTCCCCGGTCACCGCCCTGCAGGATTAGCCATTGCAATGGTGGTTTGTATTCGGAACTCATGGCATTCGAGAGGGAAGCACTTAAAAGCTAGTCCACAGCCTCACTAGCTTGAATGCCGCGATTGTCCAAATGGAACATCGACGGATTTCCACCCGGGAACCCTCTTTCGGAGACTTCGATAAATAAAATCACACACCACGTGCGTCGTTTGTCAAACTGACCACGGATGCCGCCCACCGAAGCCACCCTCACCCGACTCCATGCCGACTACGCCATCAGTGCGTATCGCTTCGCATGGTCGGTGACGAAGGATGAATCCCTCGCGCAGGAGGTGGTTCAGGAATTGTTTCTCAAGCTCGCCCGAGATGCCGCACTCATCTCTCAGTCAGAGTCCGAGCGCGCAGTCATCTTCACGCTGATTCGCAATCTCGCGCTCGACGCCCTACGTCGTCGTTCTACCCGAAAAGACGCATTGCAGCGATTCGCCGACGAAACGCCCGGCTGGTTCTTGCCCGCCGCTGATGCCGAGGCCGAAGAAACACGCGCTCAAATCACCGCTGCACTCGCTACGTTACCCGAGGAGCAGCGCAGCGTCATCCACCTGCATGTCTGGGAGGATCTCAGCTTTCGCGAGATCGGTGAACTGCTCGGTCTCCCCACCCAGACCATCGCCAGCCGCTACCGCTATGCCTTGGAAAAGCTACGAACTCAAAAGCACACGCTCGTATGAAAGCCGACCCCGAACAAACCCTGCGCCAGATGCGCTGGCGCGATCCCCCGCCAGCCTTCCTTGAGCGCGTTCTTGAGCAGGCACTCGAAGAATCGCGACAGCGTCCTGGAGTGCTCCAGTCCTCTGGAGCTTTACGCGAACCAGGGGACGCTCGAAAGCTCCAAAGGACCGACCCATACCAGGACGCTACCGCGCCAAATCGCACCTCACGCCTGCGAGAGCTGCTCTCCTCCATCCCACGCCCCCTCCGCCTACCCCTCGCCGCCTGCTGGCTGATGGCCTTCTTTTTCCGCATCACCACTCCCGAGGCCATCCCACAATCCGCGCTCAACAACTTCGCCAAACTGCCGCCGATGACTCCCGCGCAGCTCCTCGCCAATCTCAAACAAGTTGAACGACTCGCCGATGAACTCCTCCATCCCCAACACCAAGGCCCCATCCCGCCTCTATAGCGTGCGCATCGCCCGCTGGCTGGCCCGACTCGTGTGGAATCGCCGCACGGGCTGGACGCTCGTCTGCCTCCTCTCGCTTATCACTGTCTTGTGGCAGTGGGAAAACTGGCGCAGCGCCCGTGAACTGGCGGTGGTCCATCACCGCATGGTGCAGCGTCTTGGCACAGACGATCCGCATGGCCCTCATGCCGCCCAAGGTGAGCGACGAGGAGAACTACTTTGCCAACCCGCTGCTCGAAAGCTGGCTGCATGTGAAGCAGCCGGGCACCCTGAACCTGAGATACGTGCCACCACAAAACGCGCTGCTGCCGAAGAACTTCATCCGTCCAACGATCCTTAGATCCAGAGATGGCGAAATCGAAAGGCTCCATATGCACACCTGGATCAAAAAGCGTGGAGGGCAGGAGACTGAACCCGCTGCCATCGTGCTCGCCCGCGAACTGGGAGATGGCAATGGCCTGTTGCCCAAACTTGCCGAAGGACTGAGCAAACCTTTCTCCATCATCAAACCGGGGCAGCGGGAGGCCTTGGAGGCTGTTGGAGACAATCCCTGGCAGGCATCCCTTCCCGACTTCCTCGGACTGGACGACTTCCAGCGTCAACTCGGCCTCCATCTGCGCAGCGCCGCCTTGGTCAGGGATGACGCAAAGACCATCAGCACGGCGCTGATCATGCTGCGCATCAGCGAGGGAATGGCGCGCGGTGGTATGATCGGTTGTCTGGTGCCGTTGGCTGCGCATGACATCACGTTTGACGCCTTGCACGAGGCGCTGAGCAATCCCGCCTGGACGGAGGAGTCACTGGGCCGCCTGCAGGTGCGTCTGGGCCAGTTTGATGATTTGCAGCAGTATCAATCCGCTCACGGCCAGGAGATCCTCGGCATGTTTTTCCAGCTCGCGTATTTAAGGGAGCATCACCACCTGTTGCAGGACCTCATCAGCGGTCGATCCTCGGACTCGCCGTTCTGGGAGAGAAAGGCGGAAAGGATCTTTTCGTTTGTCATGCTCCATGGCCCCATCGGCTGGCACGATGCGACCGTCGCCTTTTACGCCGATTGCATGCTCGAACAGCTCGGCCCACCCGGTCCCGAAGCCTGGCTCACGGCAGGTGCCCGGGCTGAAGTCGTGCTGCGTCGGAGCAAGTCGGCAAACTCCTGGCCCAATCCGCGCCGCATTCTCGGGGCCATCGCCATTCCGAACATTGGCAACATCGCGCAAGCAGCCGCCCAGACGCTCTTCCATCGCCGCTGCCTCATCATCGCCTGCGCCTTGGAAAAACACAGGATGAAACAGGGTGACTTCCCGAGCTCACTCGATGTCGTGAAGGACGACTTAAAGCTCTTCCAAGTGACTGATCCCGCAAGCCCAGCGATGCCTCTGAGCTACCGCCTCGAAACAAACGGCTACCTCTTGTGGTCAGCCGGGCCAGATGCGCAGGACAATGGCGGAGCAAAAGACAAAGACTGGCTCTGGCGCATGAAGCTGGAGCCGTGAGCCTCACTCCTTCGTGATCGTCTCATCAAGATTGAGCAGCACGCGGGCGATCAGTGTATGTGAATCGATCTCGCCAGCATTCGGCTGGTGGCGCTTCAGCATCTCGAGCAGCACGGTGGCCTCTTTGGCGTTGGGCGCGCGTCCGGTGCAAAGCTGAAAACCGTAGGCAATGTGTGACGCATCATCGCTGCCGCCTTCTTTCCACATACGTTCCCCCAGCGCCTTGGCCGCAGCCATGCTCATCGTTTCATTCAGCGTCATCAGCGCCTGCAGCGGCGTGTTGCTCTTGGAGCGGCGGATGCAGGAGCTCTCGCCATTGGGCACGTCGAAGGTGCTCAAAAACGGATACGGCGTGCTGCGACGGCGGAAGACATAAACGCTGCGACGGAACTGGCTCTCATCCTCATCCACCTTCCATGGGAAAGGCGCATAGCTCGCGGGCTTCTCAAAGAGATACGCCGGTGCAGGCGGCATGACAGGCCGCCCACCGACCGCCGGATTGAGCAGGCCGCTCGCGGCGAGTTGGATGTCACGCACCACCTCGCCTTCCACGCGAAAGCGCGGGCCGCGTGCGAGCAGGCGGTTGTAAGGATCACGCTCCAAGAGCACCGGTGTCACCTTGCTGGACTGCTGATATGTCTCGCTGCTGGTGATGAGGCGCAGCAGATACTTGGTGCTCCAGCCCTGCTCCATGAACTCCACAGCGAGCCAGTCGAGCAGCGCAGGATGACTCGGCAGCGCGCCCTGCGTGCCGAAATCATCAGCAGTCTCGACCAGCCCAGTACCAAAGCAGGCCTGCCACACGCGGTTCACATAAGCCCGGGCCGTGGTGGGCGATTTTTTGTCTACCATCCAGCGGGCAAAGGTAAGGCGCGAGCCATCAGCCCCGGCTGGCAGCGGATTGTTCAGCATGGCAGGCACGCCAGCGCTGACGCGGTTGTCCGGCTTGAGGAAATCACCGCGCTTCAGCACCGAGGTCATGCGAGGTTCCGCGCGCGGGTCCAGCGTCAGGGTGGTGGTGCCTTCAGGATGCTGCTTCCACAATGATTCAATCTCGTCATTCACCGGCTGCCATTCCGCCACGGTGGTGCGGAAGGCGCTGAACTCCGCTTTCTTGCCATAGAGTGGATCCGCCTCCGCATCCGGCGCATCGGTGACGC
Organism: Verrucomicrobiaceae bacterium UBA7681; assembly: GCA_002482965.1. Classification (GTDB taxonomy): domain Bacteria; phylum Verrucomicrobiota; class Verrucomicrobiia; order Verrucomicrobiales; family Verrucomicrobiaceae; genus Prosthecobacter. Next base: position 168,489 of record DLGZ01000011.1, read on the forward strand.
TGATGCGATAGCGCCCCAGGTTCATCGTCTGCAGATCGTCGCTGTTCCAGCCGCCGTGTTTCATGCTCAGCGTCACACTCAGTTCGCTGTCCGGCTTGAGTTCGACCGGCTTCTCCAAAACAAAGACCGCATTGCGCGGCACATTGCGCCGTCCAGGTCCGGCATTGATCCCCCACGCGGTGTCCGCTTTGCCATCAATCGCATACGCGATAGGGCCCGTGACGCGCTTGTCTTTCGCGTCCTCCTTGTCGCGGGCAAAAGGGGCGAGCGGTGTGTTTTCCGCTTCGCCATAGTCGGCGCTGGCCTTCACAAACTTCAGCTTCGTCATCTTGCCATCGATCTTCATCTCGGCGCTGAACTCCGTCAGCGCCGCCGTGCCCTTTTGCGAACGACCCGGGCCGTAGGCGGGCAGATTGGGGTCATTCATCAACTCCAGGCGAAAGGCACTGATGGTGCGTGGCGCAGCGGGAGTGCTGGCATCATGAAAACCTGTCACCGCAAACTTCACATCACTCTTCGTCGGAGCGTAGCCTTGCGCGAGGATGCTGCCATCCGGCTGCCGCAGCGCCTTTTCACCCCCTGACGGATCGTCTTCAAAAGCCAGCGTGTGCCACGGCGGCTGCGCGGCTTGGACAGAAGCCACCCACATTCTCATCCGCTCCTGCCAGTCAGGTTGATCATGCTTCAGCTTCGCCTCCAGCTCAGCGATTCGCGTGTGCACCTGCGCACGTTGCATCTGCTCGCTGGCGGTGTAAACCACGCGCCAGGGCTCGTCGTCATTGTTGAGGAAGGCAAACATGCGGTAGTACTCCTCCTGCGAGATGGGGTCGTACTTATGGTTGTGGCACTGCGTGCAGCCGATGGTGAGCCCCAGGATGCTTTTGCCAATGGTGTCCATGCGGTCAAACATCGATTCCATGCGGAACTGCTCAGGATCCACGCCGCCCTCCTCGTTGACCATCGTGTTGCGCAGAAACCCAGTGGCCACGATCTGATCCTGCGTGGCCTTGGGCAATTGATCACCCGCAAGCTGTTGGATAATAAACTGGTCATAGGGCAGATCCCGATTGTAGGCACTGATGACCCAGTCACGGTAGAACCAGATGAAGCGCATCGGGTCCTTTTCATAACCATTGCTGTCCGCGTAATGCGCCGCATCCAGCCAGTGCCGCGCCCAGCGTTCGCCGAAGTGCTGGCTGGCGAGCAGCGCGGATGCCACACGCTGAATGCTGGCAGCAGGATCCTTGCGATACGCCGCAACAAAAGTCGCGGTTTCCTGCGGCTTCGGTGGCAGGCCGGTAAGATCGAGATGAAGCCGACGCAGCAGCGTTTCAGGCGCGGCGGCAGACGAGGGCTGCAATCCCTCCTTGGCCAGCCGCTCACGGATGAAGGCATCAATAGGATGCTTCGCCCCCGCAGGTACTTGCGGCCGCACCGGCGGCTTGAAGGCCCAGTGGTCAGTCTTCTGGGTAAGGTTCACACTCGCGCTGTCCGGCCACACGGCCCCACCATCGATCCACGCCTTCAGCTTGCCGATCTCCTCCACACTCAGCGGATCACCCTTGCGTGGCATACGCATTTTGGGGTTAGTGCCCAGCACAGCGTGCATCAGGCGGCTGGCATCGGCCTTGCCGGGAACAATCGCGACGCCAAAGTCACCGCCCTTCAGCGCGCTCGGTTTGTGATCCAGCCGAAACGCCGCCTCCTGCTTGTTCGCACCGTGGCACTGATAACAGTGCGCGCTGAAAATGGGCTGGATGTCCTGCACGAAATCGACCGCAGCATAGACAGGCGCAGTGAGCAGCAGCAGGAGAAGGGCAGGGGATCTTTTCACAAGTGGGATGCAGAGGAGTACGCCGATCCTGCATGCGAAATCAGCGCCTGCTGCATGGAGAATGCTGTCGGCCGGGAATTTGCGGCAAGCACTCAGTGGACTTTGCCATCGGTCACCGCAGACACCGGAACCGGCGCAGCGGAAGGCGCAGTCGCGGCATGGGGGATATCTGCCGTGGCCAAGGGAGTGGCAATGGCGGCTGGCTTATCACTGCTCACAGCAGTCGAAACTTCCATTCGAGGAGCCGGGCCGCTGACGATGGGCCAGACAAAAAATCCAATCACGGTGAGGGCCGCGAGGTTCAACACCACGGCGATTGCGCCACGCCTGCTCAATGATTTTTTCGGAGCGGCTGATGGACTGCTGGCCTTAGCAGCGAGGGCGACGGGAACGTCCTCAACGAGGGTGGCAACAGCGCGAACTGGCCCGGATTTTGGCTGCACGGGCTTCGGCTTCGGCGCACCGGATTGCACGGGCACCGCGACAGCAGTTGGAACGGCGGCCACCAGCATCGTGGTCTGCGCTCCAGGTGCCATCACAGGTGCCTGCTGCGGCATGTAGTGGAATCCCATGTGCATGCTGTGCATCAGCACATCCAGCGCCTGCGCCACCGATTGCGGGCGCTGCTGCGGTGCCAGATTCAGCAGCCACGCCATCCAGTCGCGCAGCGGCGGGTCAAGGTCTGGCCGCAGGTGGCTCAGCACATGGCTGGCGTTGAAGCCCTGCCAGTCCCTCATGACCTCCTCCACCGTCGTGCCTTGCGCCGGTGCCGTGTTCGTGGCGATGCAAAACAAACTTCCCGCCGCTGTGAAAAGATCGCTCTGCGTCGTCGGCGGGCCGCCTGCGTGCAGCTCCGGCGCGCGAAACCACAGCGTCTCCGGCGGGTGCGACTGCCGCGCCAGCGACAGGCCCCAGTCCTGCACCTGGAGAAACAAACCACCACCGGGGTGGTCGGCGATGATGAGATTGCTCGGCTTCGGATCGCCATGCGGCTGGCGCAGGTGCTCACCCACCAGCAGGGCGTGCATCAGCTGCACCGCCAGCGCGCGCAGATCATTCGGCGCGGCCTGTCGCTCAGCGGCAAAGCTGCGGGCGTTTTTTCCCGGCATGAATTCAGACACCAGCGCAAACTCATCCTCCCTGGGCAGCAGTGTGATGAGCCCCGCGATCTGCGGATGCCGCATCTGCATGAGTGAAGGAGCCAGCAGTTGCAGGCGCTCACGATCCAGCGGATGCACCGTCTCGTGCTCCTCCATCAGCGCTTTGATCAGCACCTTGCGTCCGGTCATCGTCTCCACTCCACGATACACTTTGGCGGAAGGCCCGGCGGCGATGATCTTTTCGGGCTGAAAGTGGTCGGCGTGCATTTTAGCAACTATTTCTAGTATCATCGCAAAAACCCGGGGCCAAACGCAAGACAAGATTGGCGTACTTGCACGCCGCCGCATCTGCCCCAAAGTCGCCTCATGATGAAACTCGGACTCATTGGCTGTGGAAAAATGGGCGGCGCACTGCTGCGCGGCGTGGAGCAGGCACTTGGCAAAGCCAGCCTCAATGTAGCGCTCAGCGATGTTATGCCCGAGGCCGTCAACGCCCTGCGCAAATGCCTCACCTGCAAAACCGTCACCGGCACCCCGGCAGAAATCGCAGCAGCATCAGACGTCATCATCCTCGCCGTCAAACCCGGAGACATGCAGCCGCTGTGCGAGGCTCTCTCTCAGGTCAAAGGCTCTCGCCTCTACCTCAGCATCGCCGCCGGAGTTTCATTGGCCAATCTCGAAGCCTGGCTCGGCGGCAAGCAGCGCGTCATCCGCAGCATGCCCAACACCCCCGCCCTCGTAGGCAAGGGCGCCGCAGCCTTTGCCCGTGGCAGCAATGCCACCGCCAAAGACGCAGCGCTCGCCACCAAGATTCTCGGCGCCGTCGGCACCGCCGATGAAGTCGCCGAAAAGCTGCTCGATGCCGTCACCGGCCTCTCCGGCAGCGGCCCCGCCTATGTTTACACCATCATCGAAGCCCTCGCCGACGGCGGCGTCCTCATGGGCCTGCCCCGCGCAGCCGCCCTACGCCTCGCCGCCCAGACTGTCGCCGGTGCAGCAGAAATGGTCCTCACCACCGGCAAGCACCCCGCAGCCTTGCGCGACGAAGTCACCAGCCCCGGCGGCACCACCATCGCCGGCCTCGAAAAACTCGAACAGCACGGCCTCCGCAACGCCATGATCCAAGCCGTCCGCGCCGCCACCGAGAAGAGCAAAGCCCTTGGCGCATAAATGCAGTTCAGGCCTCTGGGAGTACGATAGGCACTCCTGCCTGTCGATCAGCGCCCCCGCAATCTCCCTCGCCCACTTCAGCCTCAAACCTGAATGGCTCCTTCACGAAACCACGTGCCTTTTAACTCTTGAATCAGGTCGCTATCTCAGTTTGAAAAGGGTCAGACTTCTGAGTCTTTGCGGCAGCATCCCCCTCTCATTTGACCTCATCTTTTTCAAGAGCCCACATAACGGCGGACACAACGAACGCGATCAAAAACACGCCCAGCACCTCTCCCTTGTATGGCAGACGTCCGAGCCAGAGCAGGGTGCCCACAAGCTCTATGGCGGTCAGGCAGGCGGCCACAGCGATAATCCTCTTCATGGAGCATTATCGGCCGCGAAAACGGAATGAAAGCGGATTCTGCGTCCATTGACCCTCTTGGCTGAGGACTCATCCCTCCGCTTTTACTTCTCCGCATCTTCCAAAATCAAAATGCCGGCTTGAAGTAGCCCAGATACGCCAGCCCAGCCCCAGCAATAGCCGCAATCAGCACCACCAGCGGCGCGGCGATCACACGGCGCTTCGCCAGCACCGGCAGGAAGCCCAGCACCAGCCACAGGCCGATCTTGATCCAGGCCCACACCGGCATCGTGCCCATGATGCCCAGCTTCGCCAGCATGCCGAATCCGGAGACAATGCTGATCACAAGACCAATGCCGTGCCACATCATGGCCTTCTTGGCACCTTCACTGGAGAACAGACCGCCAAAGCCAATGAAAACAAGGATCAGGCCGATGAGATGCAGGTAATGATAGAACTGGAGAGACATGGCGGAGTCTGTGCCCCAAAGAACCGCCTCACACAAGTACCGTAATGTTCAGAAATAAAAGTTGCCTTGTTGCGCCGCAACAAGCGCAGGGTCCGGCCCCCTGTTCCACAGGCACAGGCCATCCCTCAATCCTCCATCCCCGGAATCGGCCCAAACACCTCCGCCGGCAGCCGCCGAATAAACCGCCCCTTCGCATCCCTCTCCTCCCACCCCAACCACCGCCAAGCCTCCGGCGTGGCATGGAGAATCTGGGTGCCGCTGCCGTCGAAGACGGCGGATTGGTTTTCGGGGAGGTGATGCCCCGTCCAGAGGCATTGGCCGGATGCGGCATCCCAGAGCTTGAGGGTGCCGTCAGCGGAACCAGAGACCAGGCGGGAGCCGTCAGGACTCCAGGCACAGCACCTCACGGAACTGGCATGTCCTGTAAGAGAACGGAGTTCTTTGCCATTGGCTGCATCCCAAAGCTTGAGTGAGTTGTCGTAGGAACCCGAGAGCAGGCGAGAGCCGTCGGGACTCCAGGTGCAGCAGGTAACGGAACTAGTATGCCCTGCGAGAGAGTGTAGTTCTTTGCCGGTGGCTGCATCCCAGAGCTTGAGGGTGTTGTCATCGGAACCCGAAACTAGGCGCGAGCCATCCGGATTCCAGGCGCAGCAGGTGATGAAACTTGCATGCCCCATGAGTGAGAGGAGTTCTTTGCCAGTGGCGGCATCCCAGAGTTTGAGGGCATTGTCATAGGAACCCGAGAGCAGTCGAAAGCTGCCGGGACTCCAGGCGCAGCAGGTAACGGAACTGGCATGCCCCGCGAGAGAGTGTAGTTCTTTACCGGTGGTTGCATCCCAGAGCTTGAGGGTGTTGTCGTCGGAGCCGGAAAGCAGGCGTGAGCCATCCGGACTCCATGCGCAGCAGGTGATCCAGAGGGCATGCCCCGTGAAGGAGAGAAGTTCTTTGCCAGTGTTTGCATCCCAAACCTTGATGCAGTTGTCGTACGAACCCGAGACCAAGTGAGAACCATCCGGACTCCATGCGCAGCAGGTGACGGAACTCACATGCCCTTTGAGAGAGAGGATTTCCTGAAAGGAGGCAGCATCCCAGACCTTGAAGGTGTTGTCATAGGAAGCTGATAGGAGGCGCGAGCCATCTGGACTCCAGATGCCACAGATGATCGTTCGGGTATCTCCTTTGAGTGAGAGGAGTTCTTTGCCAGTGGCAGCATCCCAAAGCTTGAGGGTATTGTCCAGAGAGCCGGAGATCAAGCGAGAGCCATCGGGACTCCAGGCGCAGCAGTTGGCCGAGAGGCCACGGCCCATGAGGAAAGGGAGTTCTTTGCCAGTGACTGCATCCCAGAGCTTGAGAGTTGTGTCAAAAGAACCCGACAGCAGGCGTGAGCCGTCAGGACCCCAAGCGCAACAGGTAATGAAACTTGCATGCCCCACGAGTGAGAGGAGTTCTTTGCCAGTGGCAGCATCCCAGAGTTTGAGGGCATTGTCATAGGAACCCGAGACTAAGCGTGAGCTGTCAGGACTCCAGGCACAGCAGTTGATTGAACTGGCATGCCCTCTAAGGGAGAGGAGTTCTCTGCCAGTGTTGGCATCCCAGAGTTTGAGGGTGTTGTCCGAGGAGCCAGAGAGCAGGCGGAAGCCGTCGGGACTCCAGGCGCAGCACGTGACCCAATGGGCATGCCCCATGAGTGAGAGGATTTCTTTGCCAGTGGCAGCATCCCAGAGCTTGAGGGTATTGTCCAAGGAGCCCGAGAGCAGGCGGGTGCCATCGGGACTCCAGGCGCAGGAACTGACGGAACTATTGTGCCCTATGAGGGAGAGAAGTTCTTTGCCAGTGTTGGCATCCCAGAGCCTGAGGGTGTTGTCCGAGGAGCCAGAGAGCAGGCCGGTGCCATTAGGACTCCAGGCGCAGCAGTTAATGGAACTGTTATGACCCGAAAGAGAGAGAAGTTCTCTGCCAGTAACGGCATCCCAGAGCTTCAAACGGCCATCAGCGCCCCCTGAAAGCACGGCGCTGCTGCGCGGATGCCAGGCACAGGCAGTGACTGCACTGCTGTGTCCGGCATAAACTTTTATAGTCGAAAGCGACTTCAACGCACGTGGAGCAGCAACAAGGCTAAGACCTGCGGTCTCAACCTGAAGCAACTCCAACAGCTCTAATAAATCTCTCTCGACTGCGACCCCAATCAAAGAACCACCGCGCCATTGCAAGCCCGCCAGATCTGCTTGCGTCAGTTTTGCATGGGCCGCGTAAACCTGTAGAAACAAGGATTGTCGTCCCTCCAATTCGCTCAGATCAGCGTTTGAAACATCGACAAACTCGACTCGAGTACGGTTGAGCCGAACGCCGCGCAGGTTCGCGCCACGCAGATTAAGCGGGCGGTCCTTGCTGTGGCCTTGGATGTGCCATTCATCCAAATCCGCCCCCGCCAAGTTCACCTGCTGCGGCTGCGGCTCGGAATGGCCGTGCTTGATGGCCTCAAGCCAGTACTTAAACGCGAGGCATGATGCAGGCAGGCAATCGCCCCCAAGGATGCGCTCCAGCGAGGCAATGGCAACACTCGAAGCATTCGTCGCGAGAATCTGCCCCAGAAAATCCAGCGTCTCCAGCGAGACCATCGGCAGGTCCCACTCGGCATCCGCCTTGTCCGCCAACGCACGCCCGAGATGGCTGGCGAGGAAGTACTCCTGCAAAGAGGTGTGGGCGAAACGGAAGTGTTTCGCTTCCGTATCTGGCCGCAGAACGAAGGTGGCGGTGCGCAGGTCTTCCTTCAGCAGGGAACGGTCTTTGTTCGCATACGCAGAAGCGATGGCGGGGTTCCGGTGAAGAAACTCATCAAACCATTCCTCCAAACGGTCCACGTCCCACTGCTTTTCTCCGCTGCGCCAGAGGGCGGCAGCCAGCGCCTCCATGAGGCGGCGCTTGTGCATGGCGTCGAGGTGGTGTTTGCCGTCATCCCGGCTCAACCACGAGCGCACCACGAGATCGTACAGTCGCGCAGCATTGACGGTCTCCCCGCGCATCTGCAGTGCTTCCAACTCGCCAAGTCGACCGCTGATGAGACTGAGCAGGTAGGGCCGCTCCGCGAGATCACGCAGATTATGAATGGAAGCGATAAGCTCAAAGGCCTCGCCACCGCGTTTCTCATCGCCCAGAAAAGAAGTGAGGTAGCCACGAATCTGCGCCTCATCGAAGGGCAGCAGGCAGAACGCCGGATACTGGCTGCGGTCGATGCCCTCGCGGTCCTCGCCGGTCAGCATGGCGTTCTGGCTCCAAACATCGCGAAAGTAATGGCTGCGGCAGGACAGCAGCATCTTGCCTTTACAAGACGCCGCTAGGCTGCTGGAAAGCATGGCCTGCGGCAGCACGGACCACAGCGTGCGAATGAAATCCCGCGTACGGTTCTGAGTGAGGTGGACGATCTTTTCATCCAGCCCATCAAAGAGGATCAGCGCCCCCTCCTCGCGCACCAGCCGCAGAAGATCAGCCGCCGTGACCGTGCGATCCGTGACGCGCCACGAGCGCTCAATAACGCTGGTCAGCAGTCCTTCAATCGTCGGCACTCCCTCAGGCTCATGGGCGACGTAGTCGCGCAGATCGATGTAAATGGGCAGCGGGTATTTCCCCGGCTCCTTCTGGCGCTTCTCAATCAACTGCCGCGTGAACTGCTTCAGCGTCGTGGTCTTGCCAATGCCGACCTCCCCCAGCAGCGCAAAAAACGGCGATCCCTCCGCTCGCACCGCCCAAGCTTCGAGTTCATCCAGCGCATCCCTCGCCTCACCAGCACTTGCCTTCGCCGGATCAAGCGACTCTCTCGCCGCGAGATGGTGCGCAAAGCCCCGCGTGCGCTGGAAATGCCGCGTCTCTTCCGGTTTGGGCATGAAGCGGTGGAGATCGGGTGATGCAGGCACTCCTGCCTGCACTTCGCACGTCTCCTCGTCCTCGCTGCGGGCAGGAGTGCCCGCATCACTTGGAGGGCTGGGAGCGAGGTAGCCATCGAGACGCTTCTGAATGGCCAGGAAGAGCTGATGGCCAAACTCGCGCTTTTTGGCAGTGCCAGCCATCTCCTCATAAAAACGAGCTTCGGCGTTCTTCCCCGCCTTGCGGAAGATCTGATGCTCCGCGAGTCCCAGCAAATCCTGCTCTTGGAAATCGACCTTGATCAATCCCACGGGAAGGATGGGCTTCCTTCCCGGCAGATCCCCGATGTAGTGTGGAAGTTCATGCTCCTTGATGTATTTCCGATTCAAAAACTCCGGCCCAATGAGCAGCAGCCCAAAATCCGAGGCGTGAATCGCCGCCTGAATCCGCTCGTGCCAGCGTTCGCCGATGGAAGTGTCCTGATCCATCCACAACTCGACTTCGTAACGGCTGGAGCAGCCGAACTGACTTTTCAGTTCCTCGATCAAACTGTCCGCGAGGTCTTTCTGGGCCCTGGCATACGAGACGAAAAAGCGGACAAAGATCTTCTTTCCCTCCATGGCTTTGCCCGTCGTCGCGATGCCCTTCGAGGGAATGAAGGGTCTGCCCACCACATCCGCTGTGGCCTGCTGGGAAAACCGCGTCACCCGCATCACCGCCTCATCCGGCCCGGAAAACCACACCGCGCGCTCAGTCGGCGGGCTCTGCTTTTTGGTATCAACGTGGAATCGCAAGCCGAGCTCGGCCTTGCCCTGAGTCGAGCGGCCATCAGCCGCGTCGTTCAGCCGCTTCCGCAGCCGCGTCAGGTTGGCGAGAGCGGTCTGGGTGTCCTCGCCATAAAACAGCGCGTTCAGCACGTCCGAGAGCCGCGTTTTCTCCGCCACCGCCAGCTTGATCAGCCTCAGTAGCCGCTCCCGGTCGGATTTCCCCAGCTCCTCCAGCCACGGCTTCGCCGCTTCCCGGAGGGAGTCACCAAACAAGGTCACAGTCAGGCTCATTTGGAGGATCAAACCCGCTTATTGGATCTTTAGCAACGATTTTGGAGGATTGGATGGTTATTTTGGATGAATCGAAAGCCGAGCTTGCTCCAAAAGTGGGCCGACAAAACCCAAATCCGGCCAGAAGTGAACCACAGAATACACAGAAATCAGAGGGGGATCTGGTTCCGTGTGTTCAGTGTATTCCGTGGTCAATCTTCAGTCTTCCATCCCCGACCTGCCTCCCTCACTTCCCACAAAAAAGGCGGCCCGCGTGGTGCGGACCGCCTCGAATTCGATGCCTTTTGGAGGATTAACCCGCCTCGACCGCTTTCGCCTCCGCCAGTTTGGCAGCACGCTCAGCAAGCTCAATGTGGAACTGCTCCGGCGTCGGGGCCTCACCCGTGGTGCGGGTGCGAGCGAACCAGTCAGCGAAGATTTCGCCATCCTTGCGCTCGGCCTTGAAGGCTTCGAGAAAGGCGCGGACCTTGCCGGGAACCTCTTCACCGAGAACGGTCTTGAACTCCAAACCAGCGAGACGGTCGCCGCGGACGCTGCCGCCCACGAACATCGCGTACTTGTTCGGCGAGCGACCCACAAAGCCGAAGTCGGCGTTGTAAGGGCGGCCGCAGCCGTTCGGGCAGCCGGTCATGCGGAACAGGATCGGCTCGTTTTCGAGGCCCAGTTCGCGCAGCGATTCGTCGATCTTGTCCATGAAGCCGGGCAGAACGCGCTCGGATTCGCTCAGCGCCAGGCCGCAGGTCGGCAGGGCCACGCAGGCGTGGGCCACCTTACGGGCGCGGGTCATGCCGTCGGAGTGCACGACGCCATGCTTGGCCAGGATGGCATCCACCGCGTCCTTCTGCTCAGGCGCGACGTCCGCAATGATCATGTTCGTGTTCGGCGTCACGATCAGCGGCAGATCGAGCTCTTTGCACAGCTCCACAAACGCGCTGCGGTAGTGCGGGCCGTCCTCACGGTCCACAATGCGTCCCATGCTCACATGGACGGCGCAGTAGAGCTTGCCATCTCCCTGCTCATGCCAGCCGAGTTTGTCCTCGACGCTGTCAAAATGCAGTTCCTTCGCTGGGAAAGTCTCGATCCCCGGCAGGCGGCGCACCACTTCGGCGCGGAAGCCGTCGATGCCCATCGTCTGCACGGTGTACTTCATACGGGCGTTTTTGCGCTCGGTACGGTTGCCGTGGTCACGCTGGGTGGTCACGACGGCCTCAATGGCATCCACGACGTTCGCACGCTTCGCATACAGCAGCGGCTGGCCCAAGAACGGGCGGGTGCTGAGCTGGCCGTGGCTCATGCCAAAGCCGCCACCGACAGTGAGGGTGTAGCCTTCGACGGCACCATCCACCACGTGTGGGATCAGGCCGAGATCCTGGGAATAGACGTCCACATCGTTGCAGGGCTGGATCGCCACGCCGATCTTGAATTTGCGCGGCAGATAGACCTTCCCGTAGATGGGGTCGTCTCCTTCCGGGGCTTTCGTCGCCTCACGCACGGCAGGGTTGACCTCCGGATCCTGAGTCCACTCAGGCTCAATCTTTTCGCCATCCAGCCAGATGTCGGCATACGCCTGGCTGCGCCACAGGAAGCGCTGGCTAATTTCTTCCGTAAGTGTCTGAGTATCAGCGTGCACAGCGTCCTTGATCGGAGCCGCCGGGCCCATGGTGTTGCGCACCACGTCACCGCAGGCACCCATGGTGCTCAGGCCGCTGTGGCACACATTGTGAATGACTTCCTTCAGGCCGCCTTTGAGCACGCCATGGAGCTGGATGCCCTGACGGTTGGTCAGGCGCATATTGCCAAAGGCCTTGGTGCAGAGGTCGTCGTGAATCATCCACTGCTTCGCGGAAATGCGGCCGCCGGGCATCTTGCTGCGGATCATGAAGCTCCAGGCTTTTTCGAGCTTCGCCTTGGTGCGTTCAGCGCGCACATCGCGGTCATCCTGCTGGTAGGAGCCGTGGTGTTTGAGCAGGATATTGGAGTCCTCCGGGATGTTTGGGATGCTGGTATCAGCGAACAGCTCGGCCAGCTGGCCACGGAGGCCAGCAGAGGCGAGTTTGATGTCTTCGACGGAGGCTTTGCTCATAAGGGGTGGTTTGGGGGGCTCCCATTGTCGGCTAGGATACCTTGAATGCAAGTGCTTGAGCCCAAGGCATTATTCTGAAAATCAGAGGGCGGGATGAGTAACAAACGGAAATGAAAGGGATTAGACTCTCTTTGGAATGACCAGACACCTCACCCGCACTCTTTCAGCGACAGCCGCCGCGCTGTTGCTGCTGGTCGGCTGTGTGAAAAAAAGCGAGTACGATGCCCTGCAGATCGAAAATCAGGCTCTGCAGACTCGTGTCGATCAGACCAACCATCTCCTGGTGCAATCACAAGCAGATTTGTCCACGTTGCAGGTACAGATGCAGCAATTTCTGACGGTACAGGCTCAGTTGCAAAAGACCCAGCAGGATCTCACTCAGTCGCAAAACGAGTTCAAGTCCTTGAAAACGCAATTTGATCAGTTCCGCACCCAGCGCCGCAGCGCCATGGTTGGAAAAAAGTTTCCCGTGCTGAATCTGGAGGATGGCAAAGTGCTGCGCGAGGCGGAGATCACGGCAGTCAGCGTCGAGCATCTCTCGATCCGGCACGCCGATGGCCTGGTCAAAGTCGCCTTGGCGAAAACCACGCCCGATCTGCGCTGGGAGGCCTGCTACGACCCGCAGGAGGCCAAAGAGAAGTCGCGGGAGAATTTGCTGGTCAATGCCCAAGAAATGCAGGCCAGACGGGTCCGAGAGCAGGCCGGTCCGCCCCAGACTCCGGCCCCGGCAGCAGCCATGCCAGCCCGCAACGTGGTGGCGGTGCTGCGTACGCAGCTTGCCTCACAAAGGCAGGCCTTGAATAGGGAGTATCAGGCGCTGGCCGCCAAAAATCCCTCCGCCCTGCGTGGCGCGGAGTGGGACTCCTCCCAGCCGGAGGCCAGTCCGCTGCTCAATACGCTCTCCGGCAGCCGCGCTGTGCTGGGCATCAGCCGCCTGCAATCCCTGCGCAGCGCCATCCAGGCCACACTGCAGCAGCTGCGTGAGCTCGACCCCGCCGCACGCTGAACGAACGGAATCCGTAAAATAATCTAGGCAAACAGCCCGTTTGATCGTTTCATGTCGCATTCAATCATGAAATTCAGCCTTCTCCTCGCCCTTGTCCTGACCGTCACCACCGCTTCTGCAGTCGATTTCAAAACGCAGATAGCCCCAATCTTCCGCAACAAGTGCTACGCCTGTCACAGCACCACGAAAAAGGTCAAAGGCAAGCTTGCCCTCGATGATGACAAGCTGCCCGAGCAGATCGGCGCCGGCAAAAACATCATTCCCGGCGAGGCAGCGAAGAGCACCATGTGGGTCAACTGCACCCTGCCAGATGATGACGGCGATGTGATGCCCCCTGAAGGCAAGAACAAGCTCACCGCCGACGAAATCGAACTCTTCAAAGCCTGGATCAATGAAGGCGCCAGCCTCACCGGCGGTGCCGCAGCGCCCGCAGCAGCACCTGCCGCTGCCATGCTCCCCGCTGCTGGCGGAGTTCTGAAATGGACCAACACCGAAGGCAAAACCATCGAAGCCGAATTCATGGGGCTGGAAGGCGACAGCGTGCTGCTCAAAATCCCCTCCACGGGAACCACTCACATTCTGGCGCTGAGCAAGCTCTCTGCCGAAAGCCAGGCCCAGGCCAAAGCAGCGGTGAAATAACCATGAAGAGCACTTCGGCCATTGTCGCATTCAGCCTTTTCCTGCTGCATGGCGCAGCAGCAGCGGAGATGCGTGTCTGGACGAACACCAGCGGCCAGCTCATCGAGGCCGAACTCATCGGCGTGAATGCCGCGAAGCGTGCAGTCCAAGTCCGCCTGAAGAACGGCTCAGAGTTTGAGATCGCCATCGACAATCTCAGCCCGCCTGACAAGGCCTATGCCAAAGATCATTGGCAGGCGATGCAAAACGCTCCGGTGAGTGCCGGCCCTGGCAAAATCTCAGCCGAAGCCATCAAAAGCCTCCCTGAATCCTTCCGCCCCCGCTTTGACCTCAGTTCGCGCATGGAAGCCCTCCGCCAGGGCGGCGGTTCTCCAGAGATAGAAGCCGCGGTGGTGGCTTCTCTAAAACTGTTCAAAACCAATCAGAACCCCGATGGTTCCTGGGGGCGCTCCAACAAAGGCGCCATGACCGGCTTCGCTCTCCAGTGTTTCCTTGGTCATGGCGAGACATCAGAGTCTCCAGAGTTTGGGGAGGCGGTGGTGAAGGGGCTGATGTACCTGATCGAGCTCGGCAGGAAGAACCCAGAGGGCATTTTTTCCTCGAGCTGGGGCGGAAAAACGACGGGAGGATTCGGAGGCGCTGGAACTTACGAACATGCTATTGCCACTTTGGCAGTCGGTGAGGCCTATGTCACGGCTCGACTGGGCAACAAAATGTTTCCAGGTCTGCGTGAGAGCTTTGAAACAGCCATCAAGACGATCATCAGCCAGCAGACAAGCAAAGGCTCCTGGGCCTACGGCGGCGAAACCATCGTTTACAATCCGGGAGGTGGTGCAGATCTCTCCTTGGCCAACTGGCATTTCCAGGCGCTCAATGTAGCCAAGGTAACCCACTTGAAAATAGACGGGCTCGACTCCTGCATCCAAAAAGCTCTGTCTTATATCGAAACCACTCAAACCAAGGAAGGCGGCTTCGGCGGTGCCACCCGTGACGCGCACTACAATCAATGGAGTCTCAGCGGAGGCGCTGCGGCAGGCCATATCATGCTGGCTGGAAAAAGCACGCCTGCGGCTGCACGGGGAGTTCAATTCATCACCGGTTTCCTGAAAGCCGAGCCACCGGACTGGGAGAAAAACTGCAATCTCTACTGCTGGCATGGCTATAGCAATGCGCTCTTCCTCAACGGCGGCGCCGAGTGGAAGACTTTCGCCTCCCAGGTCATGCCTCAAATCCTCGCTGCTCAGCAGCCGGACGGCTCCTTCAAACGCGGTCGTCCCAACTGGCCTGCCGGCGATGCCGCTGATGCCACGTATCGCCAGGCGCTCTGCACCCTGATTCTCGAAACGTTTTACCGCTGAGCCAGCAGCGGTCCTTTTCAGGACAGCACAAACAGCGTCTCCGCCACCCGCTGGCCATTGATCTGCAACTCCACACGGTGCCTGCCCGCATAATGTTTGCGCGTGGTGAAATCGCGCACGACCTGCGATTTCACCAGCTCGATTTCAGCATACGCCGGCAGATCCAGTTCAGTCCACTTGAAGACCTTCTCCGCGCTCCCTCCGCTCGCTTTGACATAATGCACCACATAGTCGATCGCGAGTCGCTGAGAGCGGCTTGAAGTCGAAGTGAGCGCCGCATTCAAGGTGAGTCGCTGGCCAAGTTCGAGGCTTGTGGGAGACGCGACCAGCTTCGCCGTAACCTCCGCCTTCATGCCAAATCCGAAGAGCTTCAGCGCACGCGGATGTCCGCGCTTGATCAGCGTCCGGCACGCATGCTTCGCGATCCACCGCAGGTGCTCATGTTCGAGATCCCAGCCTTCGAGGCGCTGCAAAACATAGTCGTGATGATCCTTCGTGATGTCGTTGAGATGATTGGCCACCGAGCGGCGCACAAACAGCGAGTCATCGTCCTTCAGCGCATCCAGAATCACCGCAGTGGGCTCCGGGTCCCGCACCAGCGCCTGCAAACGCATGCCCCACGGCAGGCGCGGTCGTGACCCCTCACTGGCGAGACGGCGCACCTTCTCATCAGGATCAGCGGACCATTTTACCATCGTCTTCAAAGCACGCTTCTGATCCGCCACGATAAACGGACGCACCGCAAACTCCGCCGTGCCGAAAACCGTGAAAAACCGCAGCGCGTCCATCGAAAAATCGAAATCATCCAATCCAAATGTCGCCACGAAATCACCCAGGAAGATGGTCACAAACTCATGCCCGATTCGCGGCGCGAGTTTTTGCAGGGCGCGCACTTTTTGCT
The DNA here is from genome assembly GCA_002482965.1 of Verrucomicrobiaceae bacterium UBA7681. Taxonomy (GTDB): domain Bacteria; phylum Verrucomicrobiota; class Verrucomicrobiia; order Verrucomicrobiales; family Verrucomicrobiaceae; genus Prosthecobacter. Next base: position 184,311 of record DLGZ01000011.1, read on the forward strand.
GGTACGTCCCCGGCAGCGCCGCATTCACCGCCACCGCGCACTGGTGCACGCGCTCCATGAGGCTGCGGCCTTCCAGCCCATCCAGTACGGACGTCATGAAATCATCGCCCCGAAACTTCGGCGCGATGCTCGCGAGCTCCTTGGCAATGGCCCGATAACGGGCGGCATCAAACCATTCTTTGAGCTGCGTTGGAGAGTCAGATTCTTCGGGCATGATCAGTGAATTTCACGGCAGGCGTTTGATGCGGATGTCTTTAAAGTAGAAAACACTCCCCGGGTCATGCGCCTGCAGGGCAATGCCGCCGCCCTGCGGATCAAACAATCGTCCGGCCCGTTCCGGCGGGCGCTTCACATTCTCCGGCTCAGTGTAGTCCACCATCTGCTTGTCGTTGACGTGGATCATGATCCGCTTGCCACTCACCGTGATGCGAATCCGAAACCACTGGCTTTCATCCACGGGCGATTGAGCAAGATCCACCACCGCATACAAGCTGCCAGTTTTGCGTTTCTCCTTGGCCGTGCTGTTGAGCTGTATTTCGTAGCCCTTCGCAAGATGCAGCGAACTGTCCCGCGTCGTCATGTCCGTATGAATGAAGATCCCAGAGTTCGAATTCGGCTCGCTGCGGCAGGTCGCTTCAAAGACGAAATTCTTGAAGCGCACGAAGCCTGCTTTCATGTCCCCAGCATAAAACAGATGCGCGCTGGGCTTGGTGGCATGCGCCCGGATCGCCCCACCCACCACGGAGAATGATTCCGGCATGACATTGGCCCGCCAGCCGCTCAGGTCCCTGCCATTGAATAGTGTCTGCCACTCCTCCGCTGCGAACAGAAAAGGTGCAGAGAGCAGCAGGGTGAACATTAAAACGACGCGGCGCATTTGTGGCAGATTGGTAGGTTGCACGTTGGCGGCATCTCGCCCAAATCGCAAGGATGCCTGCAACTTCCCGCCGCCTCCACGCCTTCACCGAATCCGTCATCCGCGCGATGACGCGCCTCTCGAACCAGCATGGCGCGATCAATCTTTCCCAGGGCTTCCCCGACTTCAATCCACCCGAAGAATTGCTCGCCGCACTGGAGCGCGCCACCCGTGGCCCCTTCCACCAATACGCAGTGACCTGGGGTGCCCCACGCTTCCGTCAGGCACTCGCCAAAAAGATCACCCATTTCTCCGGCACCCCCGTCGACCCAGATCAAAACCTCGTCGTCACCTGCGGCAGCACCGAGGCCATGATGTGCGCCATGATGACCTGCTGCGAGCCGGGGGACAAAGTCATCGTCTTCTCCCCCTTCTACGAAAACTACGCCGCAGACGCCATCCTCTCCGGGGCCGAGCCCATTTACGTCCCGCTGCGTCCGCCCCAGTTCGGCTTTGATCCCGATGAACTCGCCCGCGCCTTTGCTCAGGGTGCCAAGGCCATCATCGTCTGCAATCCCTCCAACCCCACCGGCAAAGTCTTCACCCGCGCCGAGCTTCAGCTGATCCTCGATCTCGCCGAAAAGCACGATGCCTTTGTCATCACCGACGAGCCCTACGAGCACATCGTCTACGCACCGCATGAGCACGTGTACATGCACTCCCTACCCGGTGCCGCAGAGCGCGTCATCGTGTGCAATTCACTCTCCAAAACCTACTCCATCACCGGCTGGCGCCTCGGCTACGTGCAGGCCGCCCCACACATCATCGCACAAGCGCGCAAGGTGCATGACTTCCTCACCGTCGGTGCTGCCGCCCCCTTGCAGGAAGCCGCCGTCGCCGGACTCGAACTCCCCGACAGCTACTACCTCGGCCTGCGCGATCTCTACACCGAGAAGCGAGACATCTTCCTCAATCACCTCCGCGCCACCGGCCTGCCCTTCACCGAACCCCACGGCGCCTATTACGTTCTCATGGACATCTCATCCCTCGGCTTCGCCACCGACACCGAAGCCGCCGAATGGTTCGTGCGCGAAGTCGGCGTCGCCGGCGTCCCCGGCTCCAGCTTCTTCCGCGAACCCGAACACCGCTTCATCCGCTTCCATTACGCCAAGCAGGTGGAGACACTGAACGCTGCAGGGCAGAAGTTGCTGAGAGTGAGGCAGGGACGTTGAGGTCAAGGAGTCACTGCGGCTGCACCGTCAAGGATCGTGCCCACGAACGTTCGAAAGCGCAACATTTGACCACTGCTTGACGATTCTCAAAGATTCGCCGCATACGCCTGCAACTCCCGATACTCCGCCAAAATCCTCTTCACCGCCGCCACCGTCGCCTGCACCTGCGCGTCCATCGGTGCCAGCGCAGGCGTTTCAAAAACAATCTCCAGCGCATGCGGCCTCTGCTCCGGCGGAGCACTGAGGATGCCCAAGTAGCCTTCCTTGATGATGCCACGTGAAGCGGGAAAGCCGTCAATAATGGGCGCTTCATTGCGTGGCAAGAAATCACTCGATGCTTGGAGCGCGGGTTCCAGCAGATGCTCGCTAAGCAATGCGCCTCTGACAAAGCCGTAGCAGCCGTCGGAGGTGTCATCGGAATGCAGCGAGATGATGCCGTCATAGCTTTCGCAGCGCAGTTCAGCTTCGAGATAGACGACCTCAGGCTCGGCGGAGCCGCGCCAAAACTCACGGTTCAGATCCAGGCCGCTGTGGCTGTGCCGCGTGCCGAGCGTGCGACCCGAGGGATTGCAGATCGGAAAGAAATGCAGCTCATAATCATGCAACTCCTCCGGCCTCTCAGCCGCCCAGGCGATAAGCTCATGCGTGGCCAGCGTGCCCGCCTCCTCATCCCCATGGATGCCCGCGAAGATGCCGATCTTGATGCCATGGCCCGTCTTCACGGGCTTGCTAACACTCTTCGGGAGGAAGCTGTCTTGTGCTGGAAAATCCATTTCAATCATCAGTCATGACGCCGGAACATGCCGGCCGGTGATCTGCAAATGGAATGGGAGCGCGCTGCTTTCAAGCATCGACTTCGCAGCGATCTTAAATGCCCGCACATGAAGGGCACTCAGGAAAGACACCTTTTGCGTTTCCCATGATGTCAGAAACTCAGAGCTTTATTGCAGGGATGGCTCTCTTCCATCACTCCGCTCCGCGCCACACCAGCCCTGAAAGGGCTGCGGAATATAGCCCCGGGGTGCCGAGCCCTGGCGAGGCTCCCCGGGGTTTTGCAGGCATCTCCGGGAAGCAAACCCAGCGAATTCTTCGCACGCCGTATTCACCAGCAGCGTCCGCAAGGAGTCCCGCAACATTCTTGCTCCATGACGAAATGGCATTCCAAGACGCTGACACGTCGCGGCGAACAGTCATTGTCTCTCACCGGGCCGCAGCACGTCCATCAGTGGCCCAGTCATCCGTGCGAAAAGTCTGCGCAGGCAGTCCATCCTTGTTAAACAGGTTCGCCCACGGAGCCTTGCTTGACCACGCATAGCGCACCGCAGCCGGAGCAGTGACGTCAGCCCTGGAAACCACAACGCTGTCGCCATCGATAATGGCATCGGCCCACACAAATTTCTTATCAGCACCAGCAATCATGAATCCCTGCAGCTTGTCACTGTGTCTCACCGCAAGCCCCTGGCCAGCATGGCTGAACTTGATGCGCACCTTGCCCCCTTCAATCGCATGCGAGGCATACAGCGGCCCGCTGTATTCAACCTTCTGTCCATAGACAAAACCAAGCGCCACCTGCTTCGCGCGTTCGCCATACCCTGACTTGTTGGTAGGGTGCGTCATGCCGCCGAGGTCGGTGCTGGTGACCATCGCAGTCTGCGGATGCTGCTGAATTTTCAGATGCACCTCACGTGCGACTCCATCGACATCGCGCGGCACCGTAGCAGGTGGCGCAGTAAAGGCATTGCCTTCCTTCGTGGTCGGATTCGTCAGATCCCAGGCCGTGCCACCACCGCTGGGCTTCTGCACATAGACGAAAGGGAAGTCCTGCTGCCAGGCCCTGCGCCATCCTTTGATCAGAGCGCCCATGGCATGAAATTGATCCAGGCCGGTGATGCCGGTACCACCCTCACCCTGATCCCACAGCACGCCGCGAATCGCATACGGCACATACGGCTGCACATGCGCCACATAGAGATGGCCCATCTCGCCCGCGCACTCGCCCGGCTGCTTGGGCACGGCAGGTTCACGACCCACAGGCTTGCCGCCTTGCTTCGCCTTTTCCGCGCCAGCCTTCCATGCGGTCATGTAGCGTTCATAAGCCTTCATCGCAGCGGCGAAGTCATACGTTTTGGCAAAGTCCTTCACCTGCGTCTGGCAGGCCTCATCGCTGCGATACATCTCTTCCGTGAGCCAGTAGCCGGACGGCGTGCCACCGACAGCGCCGACGATCAAACCCACCGGCACCTTGAGCTCCGCTTGCAAACGCGAGCCAAAGGCAAAGTGGATCGCAGAGAACGAATCAACATTGGCCGGAGTCGCCTCCACCCATCCTTTCAATCCCGAGCGCAGCAGGCGGATCTTCGGATACGGCGCTGCGGCCAGCGTCTGTTGCAGTCCCGGGTCAGCGCCTTTGAAACTTCGCACCGGCCCGGCCATGTTGGACTGCCCCGAGCCCAGCCACACCTCGCCGACCATCACATCCTTCACCTCGATCTTGTTCGTTCCCTGAACGGTGAGCGTCAATCCTTCAGCGACCTGCAACGGATCAAGACGCACCACCCATTTCCCATCCGCACCCGCTGCGGTCTTCTTCGTCTGACCCGCGATGGATACCGAAACCTCTTCTCCCGCTGCCGCCGTGCCCCAAATCGGTGCCGGCATCTCGCGTTGCAGCACCATGTGGTCCGAAATGACCGCCGGCAGCTTCACCTCCGCCTCGGTGCTGCTGGAAAATACCGCATACACTGCGGCGATGAGAGTGGGGATGCGGTAAGACATGGTGCGGTGTGGCTGCCACTAACGCCGCCACCAGCCCGCGCATTGCAGCGGCCTCGCGTAGCGCAGCAGGCATCAAAAGATTTTTGAAAATCCCGCCGCTTCCTGCGTTTCTTTCGCCCTGCCTTTTTACCCATCCATGAGACTCCTCTCGCTTACCACCCTCCTCGCCGCGCTGGCATGCACTGCCCGCGCTGAACTGAAACTTCCCGCCATCATTGGCGATAACATGGTCCTTCAGCAGAAGCAGACCAATCCGCTCTGGGGCTGGGATACTGCCGGCACCGAAGTGACGGTGCAGTTCGGAGATCAAACCAAGACCGCCAAGGCCGGTGCCGATGGCAAATGGACGGTGAAACTCGATCCCGTGCCTGCAAATGCAAAACCCGCGACCATTTCGATCAAAGGCACCACCACCAAAGAGCTGAAAAACGTGCTCGTCGGCGAGGTCTGGATCTGCTCCGGCCAGTCCAACATGCAGTGGAATGTCGGCTCCAGCTGGGACGCCGATCTCGAGATCGCCACCGCAAAGTATCCCAACATCCGCCTGATCACCGTGCCAAATGTCGGCACTCAGGAGCCCCAGAAGGACTTCAGGGGCGAGTGGAAAGAGTGCTCGCCGGCCACGGTCGGCGGCTTCAGCGCCGTCGGCTTCTTCTATGGCCGCGTCCTGCACAACATGCTCGACGTGCCGGTGGGTCTGATCAACAACGCCTGGGGCGGCAGCGCTGCCGAGGCCTGGGTGAATCGCGGCGAACTCGAAAAAGACCCGCGTTTCAAGCTGCTGATGGAGAACACGAAGAAGTCCGAGGCCTATCTCACTTCCCCACAAGCCAAGACCAAGCATGATGCCGATCTCGCCAGCTGGCAGAAACTGGCCGATGAAGCCAAGAAAGCGGGCAAGCCCTTCACTGTCCGCGCTCCTTCGGCACCTGCAAACTGGCTCAGCGGCAATGCCCGCCCCGCCAACATTTACAACGGTGCCTTGCTGCCCACCATCGGCTACGGCATCAAAGGAGCCATCTGGTACCAGGGCGAAAGCAATGCCGGGCGTGCCTATGAATACGCCAGCCTCTTCCCCTTCATGATCCAGAACTGGCGCAACGAGTGGAAGCAGGGAGATTTCCCCTTCTACTGGGTGCAGCTCGCTGACTTCATGCCCGAAAAAACCGACGCCATGCAGGCCACCGCCAGCTCATGGGCCGAACTGCGCGAGAGCCAGACCAAAACGCAGGACGCCATCAAAAACGGCGGTCAGGCCGTCATCATCGACCTCGGTGATGCCAACGACATCCATCCGAAGAACAAGCGCGACGTGGCCGAACGCCTCGCCCGCTTGGCACTCGTGAAGGACTACGGCATGAAGTTGCCCTATCGCAGCCCCGAGTTCAAATCCGTCGAGTTCGCGGGAGACAAGGCCATCGTCACGCTCGACACCTTCGGCAGCAGCCTCCGTACCGTTGATATCAATGAAGTGAAGGGCTTCGTGGTCTGCGGCGAAGACAAAAAATGGACCTGGGCCGAGGCGAAAATCACCGGCAAAGACAAGCTCGAAGTAAGCGCCAATGGCGTCGCCAAACCGGTTGCTGTCCGCTACGCATGGTCCGACAATCCTGTCTGCAATCTCTACAGCACCGACGGCCTGCCAGTGACACCCTTCCGCAGCGACGACTTCGAAATGCTCACCAAGCCGAAGCAGTAACAGGTGGCTTGGCCCAGCGCGAGGTAGGGCAGCTTGTCCTCAAGCCGCAGCCGAGCGTCTCCAAGCTCGCTTTCCGGAATTCAGTAACGGAAAACACTATCACATGATTCACGGAGTCCCCCGGCCTCACAGCCGGGGGATTCTTATTTTCGGACGGCTGCCCATGCGGCGCGGAAGGGCCAGGAGATCACAGAAAAGACAGCCCCGACCAGACCGGCAATCAATCGCGCTGGCAGCAGCAGCAGGCGGAGCGCCGGGCGCAGCACGCCTTTGACCGCCGCGTTTTTCTCATACGACAGGTGCACCAGGATGATTCCAATAATGCCGGCAAATTTAACCGCCTTGGCGATGTGGTAGTGTCCTCCCGCCTCACCAATGAGGTTGAAGCCACCGATTTCGACGACCTGTTTGACGCTCTGGTCCCAAAAGAGTTCCAGCCCCAGCAGCAGACCCACGAACCCCACCAGCAGAAACGCCGTGTGTTCCAGCCAGGGCTGCCGTGCCAGCAGCTTGATGCAGTAACCGGCCACCAGGCGCAGCGTGATAATACCCAGTGTCACGCCGACATAAACCAGCACCTTGCTGTCGCGTGCGAATGCCACGGCGGCCACGACGTTGTCAAAGCTCAGGCTCAGATCGAGAAAAGCGATCATCGCAATTGTTTTGGCGAAGCTGTGCTGGGCTGCCTTCACCGTCCCATCCGCATCACTTTCCTCCTGCTCTGCAAAATGCGCGCACATCAGCCACACGAGGTAGAGCGCGCCCACCAGCATCAGCCAGTGGTTGTCCATGATAATGCTGGCGGTGAGCAGCGCCACGATGCGAAACCCATAGGCCCCGATGTAGCCGATGTTCATCGCCATCTTGCGCTGCTTCTCATCCAGATGGGATGCCATCGCGGCAATCGCCAGCGCGTTGTCCACGGAGAGCAGCCCCTCGATCAAAATCAGGGCGAGCACGACGGGCGCACCGTCTTTGATTGTGGTCCAGACGTCAGTGGCGGCGAGAAATTCGAAAATCATCAGCCCGTATGATGGATGACGCACTCCGGCTTTCCAGTACCATTTGGAGGCAAAGAAAAAACACCCCGTTTCGTAAGGCGAAACGGGGTGTCAGCAGGGGTGGCCTGAAAAATGAATCGGTTACGAGTAGGAGGACTCCACCCGTTTTGCCACGTCCCGGTAGCCGTAGTCGGCGTTGTAGATTTCCTTGAGCGCTTCCAGACTTCCAGGCTTGTCGCCCATTTTTTCCATCACGTTGGCCAGTTCGTAGAGAACTTCCTTCTTGGTGGCATCCATGATCAGCAGCTCTTTGGAGGCCTCCAGCAGCGAGGTTTTGGCCAGATCGTTCATGTTCTTGCGCTCAAAGCAGCGTCCCAGCATCAGGATCGCCTTGATGCGCAGGTTGGGGCTCGATTTTGCCTGCTGCAGCTCGGGGAGAGCCTCACCGTACATGCCAGCACTGAAGTAGGCCTGACCCAGCTCAAAACGCAGCGCTTTGTCAGTCGGATTGCGGTCCACCCGGGTCTTGGCTTCGCTGATGACCACACCGGCACGCTGGCGGCGGATTTCAGCGAGCTGGGCGCGTTTGTCATCGATGTCAGGCGCATCGGGATTCATTTCGATTTCGCGCTCGTATTCCGTGATCTTTTCTTCCTGCACCTTGTCGCGCAGAATCTCCACCTTGCGCTGGAGGGCGACGTCACCGGCATTCAGAGTGAGCGCGTAATCGTAGAACATCAGTGCCGTCTCGAGCTGGCCAAGACGTTCATAGAGATCCGACATCCGTTTGACGATGACGATGTTCCCCTGATCCGCGTTGTACTGTTCGATGGTTTCCGCGAGAAACTGCTCCATCTGCTCCTGCGTCATTCCCTGACGGCTGAGCATTTCCAGCTTCGCAGCCTCACCGGAATCCTTCATCGCATCCTTGAAGTTGGCGGAGCCCCAGCCCTGATTTTTGATGGAGCCAGATGCAGCAGCGTTCTTTTCCCCCTGCATGGCTTCCATGTCACGCGGGTTGACCTTCAAGAGCGCGTTGTAGGTGGCGGCGGCTTTTTCTGGCTGCTGATTAGCCATGTAGTGCTGCGCCAGCTTGTGCATGTTTTTCGTGTTTTCGGGATGCCCGCCACGGATGGTCTCCAGGGCGAACGATGCCAGATCCGGGTACTGCAGCTTCATCGCGAGATCAAACAGCTGCTCATTCGCGCTGAGGCTAAAGGGGTCCTTGCGGAACACGTTCTCTTCCATTTCCGCGATCACTTCAGCCGGCTCTTTCTTCGAGCTGGGCTTGAAGCCGCCCAGGCCGAAACTGAACTTCTTGCCGCTGCCCACGACCTCGCCCTCAGCGCTGCGCAGCAGTTTTCGGCCATCCATAAAGCCGAGATTGGCCGTCACGATAGGCAGCACCTGATCGATCACATACTCCCAGTTTTTCCGCTCGGCGGAAATGAGGGCTTTCTTCCAAAGGGCTTGGTACTTGGGGTCGAGTTCTGCTTCCTGAACGGTCATAATGCTGGGTGTTCTTGACGTGTTTAAATAGAGAGGTGGCGGCGGCTATTTTTTCGCGCCACCGAACCAGGCGGAGATGCCATGCAACTCGGCACCCGTTCCCTCAGTCAGACCCTTCATGCTGAATCCGTGCTCAAAGAGCACCATCCAGACGAAGGTGGCGACGAGGAAAGCGAGGGTCCAGAGGACTTTGGAGAGAATGCGCATGCCGGATTTTCAGCTACTCTATGAAGAAAAGGGGCGAATCGTCCAGCACGGAGTTGCGCAGATGGAAAATGGCACGCTGGCTCATTCCTTCTCAAACAGCAGCCGCAGGCTGTTCAAGCACACCACCACCGTGCTGCCCTCATGCGTCAAAACACCCAGGGTCAGCGGCACAATGCCGAACAGTGACGCCACCGCCATGACGATCACACTGCCCAGGGAAATGATCAGGTTCTGCTGAATGATGCGCCGCGCTCGCTGGCTGATGTGCCGTGCGGACAGTAGCTTTTCGATTTTGTCCTGCATCAGCACCACGTCGCTCTGCTCCAGCGCGGCATCGCTGCCCCGCGCGCCCATCGCCACGGAAACATACGCCGCCGCCAGACTCGGCGCGTCGTTCACCCCATCGCCGATCATCGCCACCTTGTGGCCGGCCAGTGTCAGTTCACGGATCGCGGCCACCTTGTCTTCCGGGTGCAATCCGGCGCGCACTTCGGAAATGCCGAGTTTCTCCCCCACCTCGATCGCTGCTGCGCGGCGGTCACCGGTCAGCATGACCGTGCGCACCCCTTCGGCGGCCAGTTGTTCCAGCACCGCCCGGCTCCCGGCCCGGATCTCATCCTTCAGCAGCACCCGTCCCACGATCTGCTCATGCACCACCCAGACCTCGCTGAAGCCCAAGGGTGCATCCGGCACCCCCGCCAGCACCGCTCCCAGAGCGCTGTCTTTGACAAGCTCACGCCGTCCCACATAGCTCAGCCCTGCCGCCGTGCGCCCACGCAGCCCCTGGCCGGTGATCGACTGAAACTCCGCCAGCTTCTCCACCACGATGCCCTGCGCCTGCGCATATTGTGTGATCGACCGCGCAATGGGATGATTCGAGTTCGCCTCCAGGCTCGCGGCAATGCGAAGCACGTCCTGCTCCCGGCCCGCAGGAAAGCTTTCGATCTTCGTCACCTTCAGTTCGCCTTCCGTGAGCGTCCCCGTCTTATCCATGGCAATGACATCCACCTCGGCGAGTTTTTCAATGGCAGCACCACCGCGGAACAGCACGCCACGTCGCGCACCCCAGGCGATCGCCGCCAGAATCGCCGATGGGATCGACAGCACCAGCGCGCAGGGGCTCATCACCACCAGCAGCGTCATGGCGCGGTAAAAGGAAGACTTCGATGTGGCCGTGTTTTCCAGCGGCGGAATGCCAAACCCCAGCCACCACACGAAAAACATCAGTGCCACAATGCCGAGCGTGAGGATCGTGTAGCGCGTGCCAAAGCGGTCGGTGAACCGCTGGCTCGGCGCGCGCAGATGCTGCGCGGTCTCGATCATCGTGATGATTTTCGCCAGCGCGCTCTGCGTGGCCAGGCGGTCCACACGCACATGCACCAGCCCCCATTGGTTCAAGGTGCCGCCGTAGATCGACGCACCCGTTTCCTTCGAGATCGGCAGCGCCTCACCGGTCAGCGTCGATTCATCCGCCGCCGTCGATCCCTCGATCACCGTGCCATCCACGGCAAAGAGCTCATCTGGCTTCACCACGATCACCTCTCCCACCTTCAGTGTCTGTACACCACGGTCTGCAGTCGTCCCATCAGGCTGCAGTACATGCGCAAATTTCGGGGCCGCTTTGGTCAGCGCATTGATCTCCCGGTGCGTGCGAAACATCACAAAATGCTCCAGCGCCCCCGAGGTCGAAAACAGGAACAGCAGCAGCGCTCCTTCCTCCCAGGCGCCGATCGACACCGCACCGGTGGCCACGGCCAGCATCAGGAAATGCACATCGAGACGCCGTTCGCGCAGGTTTTCCCAGGTGTCCTTCGCCGCGTCCCAGCCACCCGCAATCAGTGAGATGGCGAACAAACTTTTCGCCAGCCAGACCGGTGCAGAGAAAAAACGCTCGGTGATGTAGCCCGCCGCCAGCGCCACGGCACAGATTCCCGCCTGCATCGCCAGCATGCGCCACTCATCATCACTCTCCTGCTCCATCTCATCCGGTTCCGGCCAGGCAAAGTCACGCCACTTCCAGAACTTCGGTGCCGTCGGGCAGGAGGGTTTTTCGAGTACAAAAGCGCCGTCCTCCTTCTGCTGCACATCCAGCATGCCGTTGCTCGGCGGCACCTGTCCGTTTTGCTTCAGCCACTTGGCATCCACCGCGCGCAGCACCTCGGAGAGCTTCGCCTGTAGCAGTTCGCCATCCACCTTCCCCAGGGTCGCCATCTCGACCCGCTTTGTCTCCGGATTCAATCGGATCGATTCAACGGCCGTCTCCTCCATCAGGAATTCCGCCAGCGCTGCCATCCAGGTGGATGAATCGGGAGATGCTGGAGTGGAATCAGGCATGCGTATGAAAGTACAGCATTACGAACAAGCATGCCGCGTGACAACCTGTTCTTCTTCGCACATGTTCTGCACATGATTCGCAGTCTCATCGCCGGAACCCTGCGTGTGTTCTCCGGTTCCGTCGCTCGCTGGCAGGGCTGTGCGCCAGAGCTGGTGCAGCGTGTGTACTTTGCCAATCACACTAGCAATCTCGACGGCCCCGTGCTCTGGGCCTCACTGCCAGCACCCGTCCGCTCAGTCACTCGCATGGTCGGGGCCAAAGACTACTGGACGGTGGGCCGCGTGCGTCCCTTCCTCGCCTGCCATGTTTTTAATGCCGTGCTCATCGAGCGTAAAAAGCCCACACCTGAGGCCAATCCGCTCGTCGAAATGGTCCAGGCCATGGGAGACCGCCACTCGCTCATTCTCTTTCCCGAAGGCGGCCGCCAGAACACTCCTGAGCCGCAGCCCTTCAAGCCCGGGCTCTTCCACCTCGCCAAAAAGCGGCCGGATGTTCAGCTCGTTCCCGTGTGGATGGAAAACCTCAATCGCATCCTCCCCAAAGGTGAAATCCTGCCCGTGCCCCTGCTCGGCAGCGTCACCTTTGGCGAGCCGATCCGCCTGGAAGAAGACGAATCAAAATTGGACTTCCTCGTTCGCGCCCGCGAAGCAGTCCTGAAGCTGCGGCAGCATTGACTCCCTCAGTTGATTGACTTTGCGCGTGGTTCTTCATCTGAGGAATTCAAAGCAGGCAGTACCGGGTAGCCTTCACCGGCGAGAAATGCAGCGATCTTCTCGCGAGTTTCAGCATGCAACGAGACGCCCGCCATGGGATGGGCTTGACCGTTTTGGGAAAACCACAGCGCATATCGAGCAAACCCAAAGCGCTTATAGTAACCGATCGAATCTTCCACGGCGCAGATGTTCACCACGACTGCGGGCCCCGGAAATCTCACCAGTCGCGAGAGCAGGAGCAGCCGGCCAACGCCCTTTTTCTGAAACTCAGAGTGGATCAAGCCATAGATCAGCGTCCCCTGAATACCCTCCAAAGTCATGCCTCCACAGGCCACGATGCGGCCTTGGTCCTCAATGACCAGCATGGCGCCCTCGTTCTTCTTCAGCACTTCTTCAAACTCCTGCTCTACTTCCGCAGGAAACCGTCCAGGCGCGTTCATCTGGTAAATCTCCAGACATGCCTGGGTGTCTTCAAGTTTCCAAAGTCGGACTGCATACCCCTGCGGCAGCGGTTTCTCCGTGAGCTTTGGGAGATCGATGTTCGGCACAGCGATCGCCGGCACCAGCCGCAGATTCACCAGCAGGTTGAACAACGTGGCCCGGACTTTGGCCCCAGGTCCCTGCCTCAGATAACCTCGCTGCAACCATCCGCCCAAGGGGTGTCTGAGAAACAGGAAGTAGAACAGCAGACTGTAAATGACACTGACGATGGGGAGGACATTCATGGTCCAAAAAAAGCAGGCCAAGCCACTACTTCAGCTCCTTGATCCGCACGTTGCGGTACCACACTCGCAGCGCTTCGTCCTGAAACGCGATGTGCCCTAGGTTCGGACGGTCAGCCATTTTAATATCATCAAGAATGGCGTCGATCACCTGCTCCCCATTGAAAACCACCTTCACGCTGCGGCCTTTGACGGTGATGGTATAGCGATTCCACTCGCCAGCCGGCTTCACCATGTTCTTGGAAGGGCCGATGCCATGCACGATCCCGCCGCAGTCATGGTGCCCCGGTTTTTCCAGCCCATAGGTGTCGAGAATCTGTACCTCAAAGCCCGTCTTTACCGGCTCCTTCATATCACCCACGCGCATGAACACACCGCTGTTGCCCTTCTCATTGATCTTAAATTCGAGGTCGAGCACGAAGTCTCCGTACAGTTTCTCGGTGGCAATGTACGCATCATAGCGCTGCCAGCCTTTCTCCCCCTCACGCGGGTGCAGCGTGACGCTGCCATCGGCCTCCACCACCCAGTTCCCCGTCGTCTTCCATCCCGCAAGATCCTTGCCATTGAAGAGCGGCACGAACCCGGCAGCGTCAGCCGCAGGATGCAGATCTTCGGCGTGAAGGGACAATGCGAGGCAAAGAAAAGCGAGGAGGGAGGCAGGTTTCATCATGGTGGTCAGCTTCAAACGGACGGTCCAAGCCCGATAAATCCCCGTTTGACATTCGGGCAACTATTTGGAACATATCATCGTATCCTGATACGTTGATCTGTTCCTTTTTCACCCTAACCCGAACCCACGCCATAACCTCATGTCCGACTTTAAAGTAAAAGACATCGCCCTCGCCGACTTCGGCCGCAAAGAACTCGACATCGCTGAGAGCGAAATGCCCGGCCTCATGGCCACCCGCGAGAAATACGGCCCGAAGAAGCCCCTCGCTGGCGTCCGCATCACCGGCTCCCTGCACATGACCATCCAGACCGGCGTGCTCATCGAGACCCTCAAGGAACTCGGTGCTGACGTCCGCTGGGCCTCCTGCAACATCTTCTCCACTCAGGACCACGCTGCTGCTGGCATCGCTGCCACCGGCACCCCTGTCTTTGCCTGGAAAGGCGAGTCCCTCGAAGAATACTGGTGGTGCACTTGGAAGGCCATCATCTTCCCAGGAGACAAGGGCCCTGAGCTCATCGTCGACGACGGTGGCGACGTCACCCTCCTCATCCACAAGGGCTATGAAATGGAAAACGGCGACAAGTGGGTCGAGACCCCCTCCGACAACCACGAAGTGAAGGTCATCAAGGACCTCCTCAAGGACATCGCCAAGAACCAGCCCGGCATTTTCCACACGATCGTCAAAGATCTGAAGGGCGTCTCCGAAGAGACCACCACCGGCGTGCATCGCCTCTATGAAATGGCCAAGGCCGGCAAGCTGCTCTTCCCTGCCATCAACGTCAACGACAGCGTCACCAAGTCCAAGTTCGACAACCTCTACGGCTGCCGCGAATCCCTCCTCGACGGCATCAAGCGTGCCACCGACGTCATGATCGCCGGCAAAGTCGGCGTCGTCTGCGGCTACGGCGACGTGGGCAAAGGCTGCGCTGCTGCCCTTCGCGGCATGGGCGCCCAGGTCATCGTCACCGAAATCGATCCAGTGTGTGCCCTTCAGGCCGCCATGGAAGGCCATCGCGTCATGCCGATCGAAGACACCCTCGGCTACGGCGACATCTACGTCACCACCACCGGCAACAAGGACATCATCACCCTTGAGCACATGGAGAAGATGAAGGACCAAGCCATCGTTTGCAACATCGGCCACTTCGACAACGAAATCCAGGTCGACAAGCTCAACGAGCGCACGGACGTCAAGCGCCTCAACATCAAGCCCCAGGTGGACAAGTACACCTTCCCGGCTGGCAACAGCATCTTCATGCTGGCAGAAGGCCGTCTCGTGAACCTCGGCTGCGCCACCGGCCATCCGAGTTTCGTGATGAGCAACAGCTTCACCAATCAGACCCTCGCGCAGATCGAACTCTGGGAAACCAAGGACAGCCGCCCAATCGGCGTCACCGTCCTTCCCAAGAAGCTCGACGAAGAAGTCGCCCGCCTCCACCTCGCCAAGATCGGTGTGAAGCTCACGACCCTCTCCAAGGACCAGGCCGACTACATCGGCGTCCCCGTCGAAGGCCCCTACAAGACCGACCACTACCGCTACTAAAGTAGCTTTGTTCCTGCGGAACAAAGTCCGGTCCGACAAAACATTACACCCCAAAACCACGAGGGCGGCCAGCAATGGCCGCTCTTTTTTGTCATCACGCCTTGCATTCCACACTGCATGCCTGTCGCATGGCGCAGTCAATAGCTGTCGCAGCCAGTCAGCTCCGACTCACATACCTCTGTGTCCGCGTGACGGCAGACAACAGCACAGGTCTTTTCAATCAGCCGCCGGGCCGTGGTGGTCCCACCGCCCAGTCATGCATCAGCCGTGGGTCTTGCGGCCCGTAGGCAGTGGCTTGGGCTTTTCCTTCTTGGGCTTTTTGACTTCCTTTTTGTGAGCGTTGTTGCCTTTGGCCATAATGGTGCGCGTGTTGTTGGGTGCGTCGGGAGAGATACGACAGGTCACATTTTCCGCAAGCGACGGGATCAAGCTTTGTATGACACGGGTCTAAAGACAACGCTTCAGTCATCTCATGACGATTGATGGGATGTCCCCGGTCGCATCCTACACGAATCAATCCTTAAGTGTTCCTGCCTGAATCAACCACGTTGGACATTCAGCCATGACTATCTGACGATCGCTTGCCTTTGGCGTTAACTGGAGGAAAATTATCAAGCACAGTTCCTAGACCCGTGAAGTTGAACCAACATAATTTGCCTAAACTTGCCGGCTTAAGGCATGGTTTGGCGGCCTACTCGGTTTTAGGCGTCACCTTGTTTCTGACCTGCCTCATCACCTACAGCGCCAACCATTTGAGTCGCGCCAGAGAACAGAGCAGGTTCGACCATGCCGTCGAACAAACCCGTGACGACATCGAACAGCGGATGAGGCAGTACATCACTCTGCTGGAAGGCCTGCGCGGACTCGTGAACGCCAAAGTGTCCATGCAGCGGGAGCAGTTTCATGCTTACGTCGGGGACTTGCGGCTTTCGCATAACTATCCCGGTCTCCAGGGACTCGGCTTTGGCGTGCGATTGCCCCCTGAAAAGAAGGCTGAACTCACCAAAGTTGCGCATGACCGTGGTGAAGCATCCTTTCACATCTGGCCGGAGTCTGAGCAGCGGGATGTGTGCTCAGTGATCCACCTTGCACCGATGGACAGTTGGAACAGCGCCATGATCGGCTTTGACATGCTGTCCGAACCGGTGAGGCGCTCAGCCATTGATCGCGCCATCGAAACCGGCGGGCCTGCGGTGTCCGGCAGGGTGGTGCGGATGCCGGAAATCCAGGCCGAGGAACAGCGCTTTTTGATTTACTGCCCGGTGTATATGACCCGGGACATCCCTGGCACCCTGGAAGCCCGGCAGAAACAGGCGCTGGGCTGTGTCTTTTGCCCGTTTAACGCCGACGATTTCTTCAAGGCAATTCCAAGCCGCCAGAACGACTCCAGGATTACTTTTCGAATCTATGACACCAACGGGTTGAATGACCCTGCGGAGTTAAACGACAGCCACCTGCTGTATGATGCAGGCCACGAATACTCTGGCAATCAGGCGCAGCCCCAGTACACGACCGTGCGTCCTCTGTTCATCGCCGACAGCATCTGGAGCCTGGAAGTTTCCACCCGTCCGCAATTCGCTGTGGATGCCACGACGAATCTGGCCCCCTTCACTCTGGTCGGCGGCGTGGCGATGAGTTTTTTGCTCTTTGGCATCACCCTGACCCAGTCCAGATCCCGCGCCGCCGCAGACCAGTTCTCCGCCGATCTACAGGCGCAAGAGGCAGAGTTCAGGGCCGCCTTTTATTCTGACGGCGTGGGCAATGCGCAGATGAATTCTGCCACGGGAAGGTATTTGCGGGTGAATCAGCGATTCTGCGAAATCACCGGCTATCCTAAAAAGGAGTTGTTGCTCATGGCTTACACGGATCTGGTCCATCCCGACGATCGCGCGAGCGATTACGCTGCTCACCAAAGCTTGCTTGGCGGCGAAATCTCAGGCATCTGCCGTGAAAAACGTTATGTGCGCAAAGACGGTCGCATCGTATGGGTCAACATCAACGCTGCTCTCATCGATACCCCTGAGGGCCAGCCGCGCCGAACTCTGGCGGTCATTCACGACATCACCGAGCGCAGGCATGCCGAGGCGGCGCTGCGGGCCAGCGAGGAATGGCTGCGCCTGATCACCAATCTCGTGCCGCATGCCATCTTCGCCAAGAATGCCTCAGGTCGGTACATTTTTGCCAACCCCGCTCTGGCAGAGACTTGTGGTCTTCCGTTGGAAGAGGTCATTGGAAAGGATGACTTCGCCCTGGTGTCTGACAAGTCGCAGGCGGAGGCTTACCGGGCGGATGATCTTGCGGTCATGCAGTCTGGCCTCCCGAAGATGGTCACTGAGGAGCACCATACAGATCTGGCAGGGCACAGGCGGGTTCTCCAGACGACAAAGATGCCCTTCACAGTACCCGAAACCGGCGAGCGCGCAGTGTTTGGCGCGTGGGTGGACATCACCGAGCGCAAGTGCGCCGAGGCCGCGTTGCAAGAGAGTGAGGAGCGTTTCCGGACCATGGCAAATTCCATCACACAGCTTGCATGGATCGCCAAGGCCGACGGCCACATTTTTTGGTATAACCAGCGCTGGTATGAATACACTGGAACCACCCCAGAACAAATGGAAGGCTGGGGGTGGCAGAGGGTGCATGACCCCGCGGTCCTCCCAAAAGTCATGGAGGAGTGGCAAGCTGCGCTCTCTAATGGGCGACTGTTTGAAATGGAGTTCCCGCTGCTTGGTGCGGACGGGCAGTTCCGCAGATTCCTGACCCGTGTGCAGCCATTAAAGGATGCCTCCGGCAGACTCATCCAGTGGTTTGGTACCAACACGGACGTGGAAGCGATGAAACAAGCGGAAGAAAAAATTCATCAGTTGAATGCGGAACTCGAACAGCGCGTGCTCGAGCGCACCGCCCAGTTTGAAGCCGCCAATCTTGATCTGCGCCAGAGCCGTACCGAACTGAAAAGCCTGTTTGAATCTTTGCCCGGATTGTACCTGGTCCTGACACCCGACTTCAATATTGTTGGAGCAAGTGATGCTTATCTGAAAGCCACGATGACCACCCGCGAAGGCATCCTGCGGCGTGGACTTTTCGAGGTGTTCCCGGACAACCCGGAGGATCCAGATGCCGATGGGGTGTCCAATCTTCGAGCTTCACTCGACCGTACGCTTGCGCAGGGCAGGCCCGACACCATGGCCATCCAAAAATACGATGTACGCCGTCCGGACGGCGTTTTTGAGGAACGCTACTGGAGTCCGATCAACTCACCCGTTCTCGGCGCCGACGGGCAGGTCAAGTACATCATCCATCGTGTGGAGGAGGTAACAGAGTTCGTGCTTAACAAGTCAGACGCCGCAGGCAGGAATGACGAGTTCAGCGCCCGCATGGAACAGATGGAGGCGGAGATCTTCAAGAGTTCACAGAAGGTTCAGGCGGCCAACCAGCAGCTGGAGTCCGCCAACAAGGAGTTGGAGTCCTTCTCCTACTCGGTGTCTCACGATCTGCGCGCCCCGCTGCGGGCCATGGATGGCTTTTCCCGGGCGGTGATCGAGGACTATGGACCCCAGCTGCCGCCCGATGGTCTGCGCTATTTGGAGGTCATCCGCACCAGTGCGCAGCGCATGGGAAATTTGATCGACGACCTGCTGAATTTTTCGCGGCTGAGCAGGGCAACGCTTCGCAAACGGCCGTTGGATGTCCGTCGGCTCGTACAGGACACTCTGGAAGATTTGAACAGTCAGCGCGAGGGACGGGAAATCAAAGTGAGCATCGGCGATCTCCCCTCATGCGAAGGAGATGCTTCTTTGCTGAAACAGGTGTGGATCAATCTGCTCTCCAATGCCTTCAAATACACGCAGAAGCGTGCATCTGCGATTGTCGAAATAGGCTGCAATGCGGATAAGCGGCCAAACGTTTATTTCGTGCGGGACAATGGTACCGGCTTTGATATGCGCTACGCCCACAAGCTCTTCGGTGTATTTCAACGCCTGCATCGTGCAGAGGACTACGACGGCACCGGCGTCGGCCTCGCCATCGTGCAGCGCATCATTCATCGCCATGGTGGCAGGGTCTGGGCGGATGCCGTCATAGAACAGGGCGCCACATTTTATTTCACCCTTGAAGGAGACAACCAACCATGAATGACTCACACATCGTCGAAATCCTGCTGGTCGAGGACAGCCTGGAAGACCTGGAACTGACACAACGTGCTTTGCGCAATGCCAAGCTGGGCAATCACATCCACGTTGCCCGGGATGGGGCGGAAGCACTGGACTTCATCTTCTGCGAAGGTCCCCACGCTGAGCGTAAAATTGAAGACACACCCAAGCTGATCCTGCTCGACCTGAAGCTGCCCAAGGTGGACGGGCTCGAGGTGCTCGAGCGCATCAAAAGCGATCCACGCACCAAGCACATTCCCGTCGTCATCCTTACCTCCTCCAAGGAGCAGGTCGATGTCGTCAAAAGCTATCAGCTCGGGGTCAACAGCTACATCGTCAAGCCGGTGAACTTCGAAGGGTTCAATGCCGCTGTTCAGGAGCTCGGCATGTACTGGCTGCTGATCAATCAACCGCCCAAGCTGGACAAATAGCATGAGCCAGCCATTGCGAGTTCTGTTGGCAGAGGACAATCTCAGCGACGCCGAGCTCGTGCTGCGTGCCCTGCGCATGGCAGGCTTTTCCCCCGACTGGTACCGGGTGGAGACGGAGCAGGACTTTTTGAAAGGGCTCACTCCCGAACTCGACATCATCCTCTCGGACTACGGGATGCCGGCGTTCAGCGGGCCGCAGGCGCTGGAGCTGTTGCAGCACAGCGGCATGGACATTCCGTTCATCATCATCTCCGGTACCATCGGCGAGGATGTGGCGGTGGAGATGATGCGGATGGGGGCCACCGACTACCTGCTCAAAGACCGTCTCGCCAGGCTGGGCATCTCGGTCAGACAGGCCCTGGAGCAGGGACAGTTGCGCAAAGATCGCGCCAAGGCCGCCTTGGCGCTGAAGCAAAGCGAACTGGAACTGCGGGAGATGACGGCTGAATTGAAAATCGAACGCGCTCATCTGATGGCCGCGCAAACCGTGGCCAAAATGGGCAGTTGGGACACCGACCTCTCAACCCTGGCCGTGATCTGGTCTGCCGAGACCTATCGCATCTTTGAAATCTCACCCGATCAGTTTCAGCCGACTCATCAAAATTTTCTGGAGCTCGTGCATCCTGAAGACCGTGCGGCGGTGGACCTGGCTTTTCACCAGTCGCTTGATCAGCACACCGTGTGCTCGCTGGAACACCGGCTCCTGATGCCTGATGGCCGCATCAAGTTCGTCGAAGAACACTGGCAGATCTTTCATGATGCACAGGGCAGGCCGCAGCGTGCACTCGGCACCTGCCGGGACATCACCGAACGCAAGCACTCCAGAGACCAGCTTCATGAGCAGGCCTCGCTGCTCGACAAGGCGCGGGATGCCATCCTCGTCTGGCATTTCGAGCACGGCATCACCTACTGGAACAAAAGCGCCGGGCTGCTCTATGGCTGGACCGCTGAAGAGGTCAGAGGTCGTCAGAGCGGAGAGCTGCTCCACCGTGACCAGACCGCTTATGAGCAGGCCGCTGACGCCGTCCTCCGTCATGGCGAATGGACTGGTGAGATTCAGCAGATGACCAAGTCAGGCGGTTTAATTTTAATCGAAGCACACTGGACTCTCGTGCGTGATGATGCAGGCCGCCCGCAGGCCGTGCTCGCCATCAACAGCGACATCACCGAGAAAAAGAAAATGGAGCAGCAGTTCCTTCGTGCCCAGCGCATGGAAAGCATCGGCACTCTCGCCGGCGGCATCGCCCACGATCTTAACAACGTGCTGGCTCCGATCATGATGTCGATCGATCTGCTGCGGCTGACCAATCGCGATGAGCGTTCCAGAGCCGTGCTCTCCACCATCGAGGCCAGTGCCAGACGCGGGGCGGACATGGTGAAACAAATCCTTTCCTTTGCCCGCGGTGTCGAAGGCGAGCGCATGGTCATCAATGTCCGGCATATCATCCAGGACATGCAGAACCTCGTGAAGGACACCTTCCCGAAGGAGATCGTCTTTCGTGCGGAACTGGACCGGGAGCTGCCCCTGTTTTCCGGCGATCACACCCAGGTTCATCAGGTGCTGCTGAACCTCTGCGTCAATGCCCGCGATGCCATGCCCAAGGGCGGCACTCTCACCGTCATCGCCACCACCCTGCAGGTGGACGACAACTACGCCGGCATGACCCCTGGCTCCATCCCGGGGCAGTACCTCCTGGTCAAAGTGACGGACACCGGCACCGGCATCCCCTCAGAAGTGGCGGACAGAATTTTCGATCCGTTCTTCACCACCAAGGAGCATGGCAAAGGCACGGGGCTGGGGCTCTCCACCGTGCTTTCCATCGTCAAAAGCCACGGCGGTTTCCTCAATATGTACAGCGAGCCCGGCACCGGCACCACTTTCAGCATCTGCCTTCCTGCGCTGGATGCTCCAGAAAGTGCGGCTGCGAAAGCACGGGAAGACACCCACCCGCGTGGCAACGGCGAACTGATCCTCATCGTGGATGATGAAGCCGCTGTGCGCACCATCACCCAGCAGACGCTGGAGATGTACGGCTACCGTGTGCTGATCGCCGCAGACGGCACGGAGGCCGTGGCGCTCTATTCCACGCATCGCTCGAAAATTGCCGCTGTCTTGACGGATATGATGATGCCCGTCATGGGCGGCCAGGCTACCATCCAGGTGCTCCAACGGCTCAATCCAGACGTCAAAGTCATCGCTGCCAGTGGACTCACCAACGACGGCAGTTCAGCCCGCGCTGCCGCCATGGGGGTGAAGCACTTTTTGCCCAAGCCCTTCACCGCCCAGACCATTCTCACAGCGCTTAGCCAGGTTCTTAGCGACCCCGCCTAGAGTCTCTCCTCAAGCCTCGCCGGTTTTCCTGCCACCTAGACCCCATACCTGGGCATAATGATGCGCCAGGCGCAGCTTCTGTGCGGCTTTCACCGAAATGACGAAGGGATACAGCGCCGGTTCACCGAGGCTGGATGCGATCTCGTTGAGCACCGTGGAAAGGCACATCCAGCGCTGCAACCAGGCGAGAAATTCCCCATCCTCAGCAGGGGTGGAAGGCAGCATGGCCGGGAGTACCCCCGACTCCACCGGCAGAATGACGAGCGGCAGCGCAATGAAGTGCACCTGGATGCCCAGGCTCTCGCAGGTTTCCAAGCCGTCAATAATCTGCAAGTAATGGGCCCACGTCTCCGCCCAGTCTTCCCACGGATGCGATGACGCATACGCCGAAATGTAGTTCAGCCCCCAATCCCCAGGAGCACCGCTTTGATAATACGTGCTGAGCGCCGCTGCGTAGTCGATCCACTCATCCCCAAAGCGTTCGCGAAACGCGAGCCTCAGTGGATCATCCCACACCAGTTCCGACAAATTCCGTTGCCACAGGTAGTGCGCACTTTCATGGCGGAAATGCCCGAGCAAAGTACGGCTGCTTTCACCGAGCTGCTGGCGGTTGAACTGGCGGTAGCTGTCATCCGCCTCTTCAAGATTCACCGTGATCACCCCATTGAGATGGCCCGTGGTCACCGTCGGATTGGACAGCGTGCTGACGATGTCAAAGGCCAGCCCGTTCTTGGGATCATCCTTCTTCGAGGGCAGGCCGATGCCCAGTCGCAGCAGTGTGTAGATCAGCCGCCGCTTCGCCATCTCCATGCGCGCCCAGAGCATGCGGTTACGGTCCGCGCTCAGATCGGGGATCGTACGGTTCATCCGGCACGCCACGCAAAGCATCGCAGTGGCGCTTGCGGGCAGCAGCCAGTTGCAGACGTTGTGCTTCACGCCGTTCTGGCAGCGCTTCATCGTGCTGTCAGCTCGTACACGCTGCATCGCGCCTCGTTGCGGATCATAACCCACATCGCTGCTGCACTTCAAACAGCGTGAGCTGCCGAAGAAAAGCACATTGCCGCACTCACAGGTAAATCGTTGCATAAAAGAGGAGTTTCCTCGGCGTGAATCGGGCGATTGTCATGCAAAGGTTCATCGGCCCTGCTTGTTTGCGCGGATGGAAAAAAACGATTCAGCCTTGTTTGGATTTTTCTCTATGAGAAGATTTCAGTAACTCTCGATGTCACTCATGATTTTCACCCCACGTGTTACCAGCGGAATTCTGCTCTCTTCGTTTTTTCTGACTGTGTCAGTGCAGGCGGAAACATCTCCAGGTGCTGAGACAGTGCAGGTGCCACCCATCTTAGTGCCGGGCGGTGATCATCGCCTCATGGCGCAGGTGCTTCAGCAGCATGTCCAATGGCTGGCCGGTCGTATCTCCGAAGCCGTCAGCAAACGGCATGCGGATGAACCCTCGCTGCCGGAAGTCCGGCCATTCATCAACGAAGCCGCCCGCTTCTTCAACTGGCAGGAAACAAAAGACCCGGTCACAGGCGCCTGGGAAAAGCCCTCTAAAACATTGCTGCAAACGGCAGAACGGCTCGCTTCTTTGGACCCTCTGCTGCTGTTGACTCAGGCTTGCCTCGAATCGCGTGCTCGCCTGATAAAATTAGAACGGCTGGAGCATTTGGCCGCGAAATTCCCAGCCCTGCTCGCAGATGACAACCCTCCCGTCCTAAAGCTCATGGCGGCGGCATGGGTGTGGCATGTGTCGGGAAACCGTACAATCACGGAGCCGGTCAAAAAAGCACGTCAGGAATGCATGGACCGATTGCCCGCCTTGTTTGAGACCAGTCTGGCTGGTGCGCAGACACCTCAGGAAGCTGATGCCACCTACCTGACCATCCGCTATGGCTATGGGAGTCGCTTTCTCGAAGACCAATGGGAGAAGATGACGCCGGTACTGCAACAGGCTGCTGGCCCCGAGTGGCTGCGCGATACCTTGCTCGGTCAGGTGGAAATCCGCAGCGCATGGCAGGGGCGTGGGGACGAATGGTCGGCCAACGTCACGGACAAGGGGTGGAAAATTTTCGACGAACACATGAAGCCGGCACGCGACCATCTGGTCAGAGCTTGGAAGGCCCATCCGGCCGTCCCGTGGGCGGCCACCATGATGATCACCGCCACCATGGCAGGCTATGGTGAGAAGGGATCTGATGAACGTGTGTGGTTTGACCGTGCCATCGCCGCTGTTTTCGATTTTGATGACGCCTATGACAATCTGAACTGGGCGTATCGACCGCGCTGGGGTGGCAGCCATGAGAAGATGCTGGCCTTTGGCGCTGCCTGTGCGGCCACCGAACGATATGACACCCGTGTCCCGTCGCGACTCTTCAAAATCATCAAGGATGTCGCGAAAGAGCTGCCAGACCGCAGTGCCGTGCATCAGGATCCGGAACTTTGTCGTCAGGTCGTCAAGCTCCAGCAGGCACTGCTGCAGAACGCCAAATCCGAGAGCGATATCCACTACTACCGCTCCTTCCTCGTAGCGAACGCCTTCCTGGCCCGCGACTACGCCACCGCCCACGAACAGTACGCACTGCTCAAGCAGCCCATTCATTGGGAGGCCGATGCACGCCTCAAGGAATTCGGTCAGCTATCTTTCCTATGGGCCGGCATGCTCGAAGCGCAGGACGTCCCCGAAGCCTTCGCCACATTGCAAAAAGCCGAGGCGGCCTACAATGATCATCGTCTTCCAGAAGCACGCTCCATGTATCAGGAGTTGATGAAGTCTCCCCCACTCGCCGAACGCAAAAAGACGCTCAAACTCGCGCGCATCCGCCTGGCGGCCATCGCCGTTGAACTGCGCCTCGCCACCGGAGAGTGGGTGCATCTCGCCGACAATGAGCGCAAGCTGCTATGGCAGCCAGACTGGGGCAACGGCTGGTGGAACTATGCCGAGGGAGAGCTGAGTTATCGTGCCGCCAAGGCAGGCGAACTTGGCCGCATCATCATGAACGCTCGCATCGGTCGTGAATTCGAAGTGCGTGCCCGGCTCGACAATGCCGCCGAACTCTCACATCCTCAGTTTGGCGTCGTGGTGGGTCATTTCTGGGGCTGCGGCACCTACGCCACCGCCGTTTGCGGACAGACCGATCCCGATCCAAAATCAACCGGCGCAGCACTCGTGGAGCACGCCTATGACGTGAGCAAAGACCAGCAGCCTTTTCCAGCCATCCTCAAACCCAACTCCAGCATCCGCGTTCAGGTCACCAAAGACACGCTGACCCTCTGGGTGGATGATCAAAAGGTTCTCGACACCCTCAGCATTCCCTCCGTGATCAGCATGCCAAACATGTGGACGCGGGCCGATCCCAAGCGCTGCCTCTTCGGCTTCGGTTCCAACTACTTCCCCAAAGGCGAATCCTGGATCAAAGGCATCGAATTCCGTCGTCTAGACACAACGAAGTAATTCATGCCACGGCCTTCCCCTTCAGCGGCACCCTCACATCCTTCGCCTTCGGATTCATCGCCGTGATGCTGTTGAGGAAAGTGACCGTGACATTGTCACCGTCAAACTGGCAGGTCACCGTGTCGCTGTGCGGTGTCTCGTAGTAGCGCCAGGTCATGACCAGTGTGTTGTCATCCGTCCACGTCGCGCTGGCGGCAATCTTGGAGGGCGTTTCCTTTTTCGGCTTGCCGCCTGAAATGAGACGCGGCGGCGTGCCCGGGAAGACGGTTTCCCCAAGAGCCCAGGATGTGAGGCCGCAACGAATGACGTGCACTCCACTCAAAAACCAGCAGTCATCGGCCGAGAAAGTAAACTGCACATAAGGCCGGTCGAGATCATTTTTCTCCAGTGTGAATATTTTGCCTTCGATCTTGGCGGCGGTGGGAGACGTGTGGCTGCCTTTGGGCGGCTCAAGTGTCAGCCTCTTGAGCTTGCCCAAATCACCCGCCTGCTCCGCTTTGGCATCGATCGCAGGCAGCAGATGCTTCCACACCAGATCCAGCTGGCCCTGCATGTTCTTGTTCTCACTCGTCATCACGATCACCGCATCCTGCTCTGGCAGCACAATCGTGAACTGCCCAAAAGCCCCGTCGCCACGGAAGCCTGTGCCCTGGCAGCGCCAGAACTGGTAGCCATAGCCCTGCAGCCAGTCGTTCTGCGCCTTGGGCCGGTCCTTCTTGTCTCCGCCCGGCTGCTGGATGTGGAAACGTGAGGCCTCATCAATCCATGCGGCAGGCAGCAGCTGCTCGCCGTTCCACTTGCCCTTTTGCAGCAGAAACTGGCCAAACTTCGCCAGCCCCTCCGTCTGAATGCTCAGTCCCCACCCGCCAGTATTGATCCCATGCGGGCACGTCTCCCACTTCATGCCCTTGATGCCCAGCGGCGTAAACAAGCGCGGCGTGAGGTAGTCGAGCACCGTCTGGTGCGTCACCCGCTGCACGATGGCCGAACACATGTACGTGGCGGCGCTGTTGTACATGAACTGCGTCCCCGGTTTGTGCGCGAAGTTCTGCGCCAGAAAGGTCCGCGCCCAGTTCTCCTCTTTGACCACCACGCCCGTCGGCTCCTTCTCATTGCCGGTGGACATCGTCAGCAGATCCTTCACCCGCATTGCCGCGAGGTTCTCGCTGATCGTCGCAGGCAGGTCATCAGCAAAAAACGACACCACCTTGTCCTCCACACTCAGCTTCCCTTCGGCCACCGCAAAGCCCACCGCCGTGGAGGTGAAGCTCTTGCTCATCGAGTACATCGTATGCACGAATTCCGGCCCATAAGGTTTCCACCACCCTTCCGCGATCACCTTGCCATGCCGCAGCATCATGAAGCTGTGCATCTCAATTTTCTCACGCTCAATGGCATCAATGAAATCAAGAATGCCCTTGGCCGCAACCCCCTGCGCCTCCGGCGTGCTGCGCGCCAGTTGCAAGCTCGCCTCCTCCCCAAAAACCCGCGGAATCCACAAACTGAACGGCGCAAGGCTGGCGGTGCGAAGAAAGGAACGACGTGAGGTGATCATAAATTGAGATTACAATGCGTCAGCCATGAATGGCACTCAATTATTGATACTTGCATAAATGACTGACGTCCTGGTCTTGAAGGCCAACGGCCTTCCGTAACATAGCCCAGGAGTGCCGAGCTTTAGCGAGTGCTCTCCTGGGTCAGAAGCACACGACCGGAAGCAAACCCACCGCACCGTTGCACCCAACGGTCACCAGCAGCGTCTGCAATGAGCCCCGCCGCGCGCAGAGCGTGCCGCCAGCCCCAAAACCCACGATCAATGTCCTCAACGGAGCGCCCTTCGAGTCATGCAGACACCGCAAGCACGAGATCAAAACCCCGTGTTCGGAAACCAGCGGCTGAAGTAGTTCTCATCCAGCCGCGTCAGTGGAATCGTCAGCGGCTGCGGCACGCCATCTTTCGCCCATCTCTCCAGCTCATCGCGATGCCCCAGCTTGCCCAGCACATCAAAAACATTCCCCGGCGAGCCCTCCGGCCAGCCCTTCATCACCTGCGGATCCCAGATGGCCACGCCCGGATCTCCCGCGGCAAGATACCCGGCCGCCTGCTTGCACAGCTCCTTCGGCTTGCCCGTTTTCCACGCGATCACCATCGGGTACGCCTTCGTCTTCGTCCCCTGGGTGATGCGCCTGTAGTACTCCATGTCGATCTTCCCCGGCGTCTTCTCAAACGAAGTATGATACGCAAACCACGTCGTCGCCAGATCATCCACGAGCCCCTGCTGAATCCAGTTCGGCAGATCCAGCCCCCAGCGCTGGTTGTCCGCCTCCTTCGCAAACGTGCCGAGCGAAATCTTGTAGCGCTCCTTGCGCCCCTGTTTGGCAGCCGTTTCATCCAGCAGCGCACGCACCTCCGTCATGAAGTCAGTCATGATCGCCGCACGCGTCGCATGAATGCGCGGGTCATCATCATCCACAGCCTTCGCATCAGCGTTGTGCATCGCCTTGAACCGTTCGCAGAACGCATCCTCCCACAGCATCAGCGGCATGCCACGGTTGAAGAGAAAGCCCACACCCTCCGGCTGCAGCTCCAGCGTCTCACGGAAAACCTCAATCAGATGCCGCCTCACCTCCGGCACCGCATAGCTCATGAAAAACGTCGGCGTACCATCCCGGTCCATGCAGCGCCACTCGGGATGTGCGTAGAAGAACTTGCTGTTAAAAGTCTCCTCATACGGCATCGATCCCACCCAGCCCGCAGGCCGCAGCATCACGTGAAACTCCGCGCCCTGCGCCTTCGCCGCATCCCGCGCCACTTTCAGGGGATTGACACCCTTCTTGAACAGCGTCTCCAGCGACTTGGTATAGATGGCATACGTCCCATTGGGAAAATCAACGGTGCCCTCACCGGCATAAGTGCCGACCTTGCTCGGATAGCACACCAGATCCGCCCCCGTCACCTGAAACCACCACTTGCCAATGTCAGTCTCTTCATAGCCGCGAAATTCCTCCGCCAGCTCCTCCGCCGTCGTCGGCTTGAACGGCCAGATCCAGCTATGCCCGTCAAACGTGGCAATCGAGGTGCGATGCTGCGATTTCACCCGGCTTGCCGTCACCTCCGCATCCGTCAGCGGCACCACCTTCACATAGCAAACCGTCGCCGGCAGGCCCGGCATCGGCGCGATCTCCACCGACTGCCCGCTCAGATTCGCCACGGTGAGATAGCATTCCTGAATCACCGCACGGCGGTTCTTCATCAGCGCAAGATTGTTCGCCATCCGCTTGAAGACCGGCTCATCACTCAGCTTCGCCTTGATGCCATTGCCACCAATGTTAAACCCACCCGATGTCGTCGCCAGACCAACATACACCGCATGCCAGCCACGCTCCGTCAGCGCCACTTTGACCACCGGCGGATTGGTCCCGCTGTAGATCGACAGCGCCGTGCCCTTCATGTCCGCCGTGGAGAAGGGGATCATCTTCCACTTCCCCTTTTGCCTCTTCCCGGTGATCAGCGCCGCAGCCGGTTCCACCTTGGACAAATCCGTGTGCACCACCGCCTTCGTCGCCTGCGAAAAGCTGCGCGAGTCATTGGCAAAAAACTCGGTCGAAGTTGCAGCGACGGTTTCAGCCGCCAACGCACTGCCAAATGAGAAAGCCAGGAGCGCGAGGATGAGTTGATTGGGACGCATAAAAGAGGTGCTGTTCACTGAATGAAGATGAATTGCTGCGTATTCAGCAGCGCGTAGATCAGGTCTTCGATCTGGTTCGCGCCCTGTGTCTGCGCTTTCGACCAGCTCGTCTTTTCATCGGCTGTGGGCCTCCTGCTGAAAAGCGTGAGATAAACTGCTTCCACCTGGTCATCGGGATAACGCGCCTGCTTCACCGCGAGGCGGAGCTGTGACCAGGCATTCAGGATGTTTGGCAGCATCGCTCCGTTCATCAAGACCAGTGCCTGCGGCACGCTGGCATCGTGATTGGCATTCTCCACGGCATCCCGGTCACTCTGACCAAACTCCCGCAGGACATGTCCGGCAGGCGCGGGGCTGTCGATCTCGGCCGCACGCGGCCAGAGGCGCATCATGGTCTGACGATGCTTCACATAGGCATCCTGCTGGCCTGCCGGAATGCCGAGGCGCTTGGCCTCCTCAAGAAACAACTGCATCTGCGCCGCTCGTTCTCCACCAAAGTCCTTGGGCATGTAGCCGGGCACCTCAATCTTTCGATAACCCTCCCCGGTTTGCCGGCCTTGCGGTGAGAGCTTCAGCACGGCAGGAGTGTAAATGTTTTCATCCGCAGTTTTGATCTCGGCCTGGCGCAGCGTGCTGAGTTCACGTGCCAGGGCGGAAACAGCGGCCTTGTCTTCACGTTGGCGCGCTTCGGCGATCTGCTGCTGCAGTACCTTGAACTGCGCGGCATGGGCGCGGAAGACTTCGCTGGTGGCGTAGGCGCTTTGCAGCAGCTCCTCGGGCGTGAGGTGTTCCAGCGCGTCGCCGAGTTTGCGTGTGTGGGTCAAAAAAACATCCGTGGCTTCGCGCAGTGGCAGATTCGGCAGATCGGGCGCGGTGTTGATGAGAGTGGTGAAGGAGTCCCACATCTGCTCCGCACTCATGCGGCGCAGCAGCGGACCCGTGAAATGAAAGCTCTCTCCCGCAGCCAGCTCCTTTCGCGAAACCTCGCGCTGATACGCCTGCGTGTTGCACAGCACGCGCAGGAATGCCTTCACATCATACCGCTGCGTGATCATGAGCCGTCGCAGATGCTCCATCAGCGCCGGATTCGCCGCCACCGTGCTGTCCATGATTTCATCCGCAGGCTCGATCAGGCCCATGCCAAACAGCTTCTTCCACCAGCGGTTCGCGATGACCGTGGTGAAGCGCGGATTCTCCGGCGAGGTGAGCCATGCGGCGAAAGACTCCAGCGGGTTGGTCTTCAAGGAATACTCCGCAGGTGCACCAAACAGAGTGGCTGCCTTCACCACGGACTTCGGCTCCGCATCGTGATACGCGTAATCATGCGGCAGGCGCAGTTGCATCGGGTTGCGGCTCACATACGCGTGCTTGATCGGCACGATCATTTCATTGAAGGCCTGCCGCAGATGCACCTCATCATCAGTTGAGCTGCCCGCCTGCTCCCGCCGCTTCTTTTGCAGCGCAAACATGCCGTTGAACGTCGGACTGTAGATGCCAAAGGTCGTCTGCACGCCGTAGGTGTAGGCCGCCATCTGGTGAAACTGCATCTGCGTCCATTGATCAAAGGGATGATTGTGGCACTGCGCGCACTCGATGCGCGTGCCCAAAAAAATGCG
>DLGZ01000017.1:0-23102 GCA_002482965.1 Verrucomicrobiaceae bacterium UBA7681
CGGAGGTGTAGGATCGAGAACGAGTTCGAGTTCGAGTAGGAGGACGAGGACGAGAAAAACTTGAGCTTAGTAGCGGTCGAATTCCTCCAAGGGGATGTCGGTGCTTTTGGCGTTGCCGTTGACGACTTTGTGGAGGGTGAGGGTGAAGACGTCGGTGTAGGTGTTGGTGGTGGTGCCTTCGGTACGGGTCTGGGTGGCGAATTTCAGCGGATCGTCGTTGCGGGAGGCGCGGCGGCCGCGTGCGAAGTCGCGGCGGGTGGATTCCCAGCCGTAGCCGGTGCAGTGGAGGATCTGGTAGGTGCCGTCGGGGATGTGGGCGAAGGTGAACTTTTCGCCGCCGCGCACGTAGAAGGAGACGATGAGCCGCCCATCTCCGATGACTTTGACCAAGGCGTCTTCGGCGAGGCCGTTGTCGATGGTGAGCTTGCCTTTGCCGTTGAGGTTTTTCAGGCTGTCTTTGACGACTGTGCCGGAGGCGAGGCGCTGATCCGTGGGGAGGTGAACGAGGTCTTTTTCGGGCTTTGCAGGGGGTGGTGCGGGGGGCTTGGCGGGCGGTGCTGCGGGTGGGGTGGATGGCAGTGCCGGGGGGATGACAATGGGGCCGGCGTACGTGCTTGCGGCTGTGGCGGGTGGAAGGGTGCCGGACTGCTTGTCGGCGGGCAGAAGGCGGGTGGCCATTCTCTGGGCGTTGGCGATCTGGGTGCTGTCCATCCGGGCTTCCAGCTCGCTGAGTTTTGCTTTGGCTTTTTCGTGCCCCTGGGCGGCGGCAAGGCTGTACCAGGCATAGGCTTCTTCATGGTTGAGGGGATCGCGGGTTTGGGAGTCGAGGCCGAGCCGGTACTGGGAGTCGGCGTGGCCCTGGATGGCGGCTTTGTGAAACCAGCGCTGGGCGGCATTGGCATCTTTGGGCATGCCGACGCCTTGGAGGCAGGCCTCACCGAGGGCGTTCTGGGAGATGGCGTCTCCGAGGTCTGCGGCTTTGAGGATCCAGCGCATGGATTCGGCGTCGTCCTGGGCGACGCCGAAGCCGTTGGCGTAGCAGAGGCCGATATTGAAATAGGCGAGCGCGATGCCCTGCTCTCCGGCGAGGCGGAAGAGGCGCAGGGCCTGGATGGCATCCTTGGCTATGCCTGTGCCGTTGAGGTAGCAGGTGCCGAGATTGAGCTGGGCGTTGGCGTGGTTCTGCTCTGCGGCGAGGCGGTAGTAGCGCACGGCCTCGCCGGTGTTCTTGGGGGTGCCGACGCCGTCAAAGAGGCAGGCGGCGAGCTCATACTGCGCTGCGGCATGGCCTTGGTCGGCGGCTTTGCGCAGCCAGAGGACGACTTCGGCGGCGTCGCCGTGTCCGGCAGCGAGGCAGAGGGCGAGGGCGGTCTGCGCCTCGGGGCGGCCCTGCACGGCGGCTTTGCGAAACCAGAGCGCGGCCTGCACGTCATCCTGGCTGATGCCGTAGCCGTTCTGGAAGGCGAGGCCGAGTTCATACTGCGCCTGCGCATCGCCTTGCTCGGCGGCTTTGCGGTACCACTGGGTGGCTTCGGTGTCGTTCTGGGGTACGCCGTCTCCCAGGGAGAGGTGCTTGGCCAGGCAGTATTGGGATTTTGCTTCGCCCTGCTCGGCGGCTTTGCGGAACCAGCGCACGGCTTCGGCGGCGCTTTTTTCCACGCCTTCGCCGCTGAGGTAGCAGAGGCCCATTTCATACTGGGCTTCGGCGAGGCCCTGGTCTGCGGCCTGGCGCATCCAGCGCACGCCTTCGGCGAAGTCCTTCACGACGCCGACGCCCTGGAGGTAGAACTCGCCGAGATCAAACTGCGCCTCTGCAAATCCCTGCGCGGCGGCTTTGCGGATCCAGGTGAGCGAGGCGATGCTGTCCTGCGCGACGCCTGTGCCCTGAAGGTAGGCACCGCCCAGAACATACTGCGCTGTGCCATCGCCCTGGTCTGCGGCGAGGCGGAGCCACTTGACGGCTTCGGTGGCGTCCATGGGTACGCCGTCGCCGCTGAGCAGGCGCTGGCCCAGCAGCCGCTGCGCCTGCGCCTCTCCCTGCTCGGCGAGTGCGCGGAGTTCGGGCAGCGGGGTGGTGGCGAGTGATGATGCGGGGGCGGTGGTCTGCCGGGCAGGGGGGCTTTCTGCGGTGGTGGTGACTGCGGCGGGGGGCTGGTCTGTGGCTGGCGGCGATGGGCGCTGGAGGAAGATGACCCATATGAGCACTGCGGCACCTGCGGCGAGGCCGGCGGCGATGCGTGCGAACGCGCTGGCGGGCCTCTTCACCTGCTGCTCCGGCTCCGGTGGCTGAGATGAGACGCGTGGCTGGGCTGCGCGTGGCTGCGCGGCTGAGGGCGGCTCCCAGGGCTGCAGCGGGGCGGGTGGTGGCTGAGAAAAGGAAGGTGTCTGCTGCTGTGGCTGATGGCCAAGGAGGCGCTTGGGCGCGGGCAGGGGCTGGGACGAGGGCGAATGTCGCGAGGATCGGCTGCCTGCCTTGGCTTGCGGATAGGGGTGCGCGCCGTCGGGCAGTGCCTGGAGTGTGGCGTGCGCGGCTTTGATTTCGGCGTTTTTGGCGTTGGCCTTGGCGATGAGCTCGGGATTGCCCTCAAAGCGGCCAACGCACCAGATGAGGAGGGCATCCTGGTAGGCGGTGGTCAGTTGCGCCCGGGAGATGGGTGCGGCGAGGTCAAGGATGCGCAGGGCGTCGGGTGTTGTCATAGGGCCGTGGCTGCGAGAGAAGCGTGGAAAGGCGGGGTGTCATCCGAGTTTTGGATTAAAGATGATTTGGGGGCCGGGGGCTTTGAGGCTGGCGAAGTTTCGCCGCGCTGTGTGCCCTAGTGGTCACGCATCTTTCCTTGATCTGGCACGCGCTGCGCCACATGGTCGGTCCATGATTTTATTGGGTGCGCCACTTTCTCCGCAGGAGATGCGTGCATGGATGATTCAATGCTGGAGCCAAATGCCATGAAAGCAGGCATCATGGCTGGGCTGGTGTGCTGTCTTTTGATTTCCTGTGGCCGTGAGAAGACGCCGCAAAAGTCGGCGGGAGCGGAGAAAAAATCTGACGTGGTCTGGTGCCGGGTGCTGCCGCCCAGCGTCACTGTGCCAAACCAGAAGGCGGAAGAATGGGCCATCCGCCGTGCCACCTATTTGCACCAGACGAAGCCTGAGGGAATGAAGCGCTGCTTTCTGCGGGCGCAGTTCACCCGCCCTGCGGAGCCACTGCACTTCTCCAACGGCTCCAAGATTCCGGATCCTCCCCGCAAGCCTGTGATGGAGGATGTTTTCATTCCCGATGCCCTGTTTGAGGAATTGCGGGCTGCAGGACGAAGGGTGGCGAGTGTCTCTGAATGCGAAATCAGCCGGAAAGGCGTGAAGGACCGGGAGACTGAAGAGGGCGGATGTGTGGTGCTCATCGTGAGTGACATCGTCTTTTTGAATGCCACGGAGGCGGAGGTGACCGGCGGCTGGTGGAGGAGTCCGGAGCGCGCCGCGTCATACACCTATGAACTCAAAAAGATCGACGGTGTCTGGGTGGTGACAGGGGAGCACATGAACGCTGTTTCTTGAGGTGGTGGTGCTGCCAGTGAGGCAGTGAGAGATCGGGTGGATGACTCAGTGATGCATGGCGGTGAAGTCGGGATGCACAGAGTTTTTAACCGCTGATGAGACGCTGATAAAGGACAGCGCTTGGATGAAAGCCTGCTTGTTGATCGGGGCCTTGTCATTGGGTTCCTTTGCCCAAGAAAAGTCGCGAAGAACCGATTTTTTGCTTTGGTAATACCAAGCTGGCAAATAACATCACTCGGCGTTGCTTTTATCTCATGAAAACCTTCCTTCTCAGCCTGCTCTCCTGCTTTTACGTATGCGCCGTTTGTGCTGCCGACCCCGATCTTGGCAGGCTGCAGAAATCGTATGACGAAGCTAAAAAGCGGGTGCTGGTCCCGCTGCAGACTACTTACCAGACCGAGCTGCAAAAGCTGCTGGAACAGCACACGAAGGCGGGCAAGCTGGATGCCGCCATTGAAGTCAAAGCCGAGCTGGAACGACTGGCGGAGGAGCGGTCCCAACCGGTGTCTGTGGCGGAGCAATCGACCGAGTCGGCACTGCGCAAGAAACTGATCAAAGGGCGTTTCATTTTCTTCTTCTCGCCGCCGCGCTCAAAGCTCATGACTTTCAGCGGCAATGGTAAAATCGATGAAGGGGGCGCGGTGTCGGAGTTCAAATGGAAGCTCGAAGGCAGTGAACTCTCCATCTTCAATGACGCCGGGCAGCTGGGTTACTCGATGGACTATGATGCGGCGACGGACACCTTCAAAACGAACGGCAAGCCCACGCTCTGGATGTCCCGGAAGTCCTACCTGGAAAATGCGCCTCCGAAGTGATCTGAAGCCGAACTTGGTAAAGGCATTCAGAAAATCCGGATTGATTGACTCGCTGCGCTCACCCATAGGGCTCCCTTTGGTCGTCCGTCTCGCTTCGCCCGGCTCTGAATTAGCGTCATGTCAGTGTCACATTAGCGGTTAATATCTGAGCATTCTTCTAGGATGTGGAGGAATCACTGGGTTTCGGTGGAGAGGCCCAGAGCTTGTTCCACGATGGCGCGCTCAGGTGCGGCGAGATCCAGCAGGATCGTGCGGTCCTTGCCACCGGCTTTGACGAAGTTGACGGCGGTGCGCAGCAGGCGCAGGGAGAGGCGGAAGTCCGGCACGGTTTCGCCCGCCTGCTCCCAGGCTGCGGCCCAGCCCTCCAGATTGTCGGTGGAAGGGAAGGGGGCTCCGGCTTGGAAGACACTGCCCATGTGATGGACGATGGCTTCTCCGAGAGAGGGGAGGGTTTGGTGTTTGCCGAAAATTTCGAGTAAGCGGGCTGAGGTTTCTTTGCGGCCTGCGGGATTAAGGCCGGCAGCGAAGACTGTGCCAATTACGTTAGACACTTTAACTCGATAGGGTGGGGGCTGATTGCGGGCAAACAAAAGCCCCTCATCCAGATGCTCGAAGCCTTGGTTCCAGCGACCGTCTGAGAAATGTATTCCGGTGAGGGCGATTTGGGCTTCGATTCTTATATTTGGTGAGGTGCTCGGCATTTGGATGGCGCGGTCTAAATCGGATGCGGATTCGTGTCTCTTTTTTGCCTGAAGATAAGTGACCCCACGCTGATACAACGCTTCAGCGACTTTCTCCACGGGTGCATCAGGCAACTCAAAAGCAGAAGTAAAGTCTTTAATTGCTTGTTTGAATTTCCCAGCTTCACGATAGGCTACACCACGATTGCATAGTAATTCTACGACTTTTGCAGCGGGACCGCCGGGCAGTTGGATTGCGGCCGTATAACTATCGATTTCTTGCTGCTTTTCTCCCAACGAACTGTAAGCCATACCCCGAAGGCCCAATGCTGTAGCAAGGAGTTCCACAGGCACGCCGGAAAGTGTTGTTATAGTATCGGAGTCTGCAATTGCTCGCTTGAAATCCTTAACCCAGATAAAGTGTAGTTCACGGATGCAAAGAGCTTGTGCTAGCTGCTCGATAGGGGTGTCTGAATGCTCAATCACCAAAGTGAGGTCCGGAATTGCTTGGTGAAGAGCTCCACTGAAAACGTAAGCCAAAGCTCGATTATGTAGAGCTCGAATGGCCTGCATGCGATCAACATTCGGTAGTTGAATAACAGTCGTGAAGTCTGCAATAGCCTGCTTTGACTTTCCGATTTCAGCATAAGCAAGTCCACGATGATGGAAGGCTTCGGCTGACAGATTTACAGGAAGGCCTTTCAAATTAAAAACGGCATTATAGTCTTCAATTGCGCTCCTCTGGTCATTGTTCAGCGCTTTTGAGATGCCACGATTCAGACGGGCCCAGGCCAACATTAGATCTTTAACATCAGGAAGATTGATTGTTGTATCAAGATCATGCAATGCATCGGTAACTTGCCCAAGATTGTTTAAAATCTGGCTCCGCAATATTAGCATGAGCGCACGTTTGTTTGGATCATCCTCTTCTGGAATGCCCTCCCCAAGACATTCAAGGGCCCCTTGGTTGTCTCCGTTCTGATGGCATTGCGCTGCCACAAAAAAGCACTCAGGTGTGTTTGCTGCAAGGCTGGCTCGAACTTCCTCTAGTGCCATTTCATATCCAGGGAATTCAACTCCAGCTATCAGTATTTTTAGCCGCAGATTCCCCTCCTTCTTGTTCTTAGACAGCGCTGCCTCCAGATACCTGCCCAACTCGGAAGCAGGGTCTGCCGCCCCCAGCCTTTCATCCAAGTCCTTATCGTCATACCACACCCGTAGAAAATCCACCAGCAGGCGCAAAGGCTCATGAGTCGAGTTTTCCTTCACCTCGACGCAGATGCGCATGAGAGGCTCGCTGATTTCGTAGAGGGACTCTCTGCCGCGCTGGTTGGCGGTGACGTAGCCTTTTTCCCGCAAGTCCTGAAGCTGGCTGGAGATGGTCTGCGGGGTGGTGAAGAGGCGCTTGGCGATGTCCTTGACGGGCACAGTGCCTTCGGCACGGCAGAGGTGCTCGATAATTTTGCGCTGCTGCGCCGGGAGCCAGCGCAGGCGCTCCTGATAGTAGGGGGTGAGTTCGTCCACCATCTTCATAAAGGGGGGCATTAGGGAGTCCATGGTCTCGCGGCTGATGAACTGCGAAAGAACGATGTAGATGCGGTGATTCCCCCCGGAGAGGTGGTGGAGGGCCTGCACGCGGGAGCGGCCACGGCTGGTGGAGAGGAAGTCCACCACGTCCTGCTTGCCATGCAGGCTGGCGATGTTCTTGAGGAGGTCGGTGGCTTCGGTGACGTTGAGGGGCTTGAGATGCTCGGTTTGAAAGAAGCCGTGGAAAGGATTGTCCCGGTGGGTCAGGGACTCCACCAGACGCTGGGCGGTGGCCACGAAGCACACGCGGGAGTTTTCCTGGATGAAGGAGCGGAGTTGCATCTGCCCGGAGTCGCCGAGGCTGGTGAACAGGGCATCGAGATTTTCTGTGACGACCAGCAGCGTGCGTTTGCCGAGGGCGGCGAGGAGTTTGGCAGAAACGAAGTCGAGTGCCTGCGCGGGCTTGAGTTCATAAGCTTCGGCGATCTGCGCGGCCTGAAACTCGGCGGGATGGCGTGTCTCCAGTGAGGCGTGAATTTTGATAAGCAGCTCCAGGAGGCTGGTGCAGGTCTCGTCTTCATTGAGCCATGCGATGCAGAGGCGGTCTTTGACGCGGTCGTCTTTTTCCAGGCGGCTGATGATGAGGGTGACGAGGTGGCTTTTCCCACAGCCGCGCGGGCCGACGAAGAGCTGATGGTGCTTGTGCCCGGAGGTGGCACTTTCTACCACGCGGTCCACGGCGTCTTGCAGGAGGGCCTGACGCTGCACGAGAATGAACTCCAGATGTGCGGGGTCGGTGCGGCTGGGGGTGAAGACCCAGAGGGTGCCGGGCTCAATGGAACTGCTGGGGATGACGGGCGGGCTGGTGCTCATGGTGGTGCAGGATCTGTGAGGTTCAGAGGCTGCGGTGAAGCTGCCACCAGCGGCGGATCAGCGGAAACTTGAAGGAATGGCGGCCGTCGGTATTGCGGCTGAGGTAGTGATCTCGCTCCAGCAGGGAGAGGAGGCTCAGGAGCACTTCGCGGTCATCAAAGGTGCTGCTGGCCTTGAGCAGGGCGAGGAGTTCATTCACGGAAGGCGGCTGCGGATTGACTGCCAGCTCGTCGAGGATGATGAGCACGGCGGGCTGATGGCTGCCGTAGTAGGTCTGGAGGCGCTCGTGGTAGTGGCGGAGTTTCCAGGGATCGTTGGCATCCAGCAGATGTTCTTTCACCACGCGCTGTGCACTGTCCGGGGTGGCGGGCAGGGCACGGCTCTTCAGGGCGCGGACCACGTGGTGGATGTAGAAGGGAAAACAGCCGGCCTCCTGGGCGATGGCGGACGCTGCGGCGGCTTGATCCGGGGTTTGGAGCATTTCTCCCTGAATGAGCAGTGTGGCGAGATGCGCCGCGTCTGGCTCCGCGATGGGATGCACCTCGATGTGTGCCATGTCATTGAAGGGATCGTTGGCGTATTTTTTGTCCCGCAGGGAATGGAGCACATGGTGCAGACCGATGGAGCCGGTGAGGATCATGCGCAGCCCCGAAAGTGTCTGGCGCAGAGCGCGGAGGGTGTCCAATACCTCCATGGCGGTGTCTTCGCTCTCCTTTTTGCAGATGTTAGCCAGCATGAAGGGGACTTCGTCCCAGAGGAAGAGCAGGCGGGTGCCAGCGGCATCGTTTTCATGCACGAGATCCTCCAAGGTATGGGTGAGCATCTCCTTCCAGTGGGCATTCTTGGTGGTGGGCAGCTTGATCAAGCCTGCCACCTCCACGCCTCCCAGCGACTTGAGGAAGTCCATGCCCCGGTGGGCGGCTTTCTGCTTTCCGCTCAGGAACTGATGCACCTCTTTATAAACTGCCATGGCGAACTCCATGGCCGTGTGGCAGCGCTCCAGATCCTGATACACCGGCACCCAGCCGGGAGCCGGTGCACTGCGCATCTTTTTGATGATGGTGGTCTTGCCAATGCGCCGTTCGGCGGTGAGCACGATGCTCTGCTGCTCAACGACCTCCCAGAGGTGCTGGATAAGGGCATCGCGCCCAATGACTGAGTTTAAGTCGATTTCCCCACCTGGATTTGATTTCATGGAAAAACATACGTTAAAACAAACGTGCGTCAATAATGACGTATATAAATATGGATCGACTGTGCATGCTTGCCATATGTGCCGAAAAGGGGGAGGTTGCCGCCATGAAACGCCTGCTAACTAACTGCCTCTTGTTCCTGGCCTCAGGTCTCGCGGGAGTGGCTGCTGAGAGGCCGGTGGCGGCGGAGATGGTGGATGTGCCTGCGGAGCGGCGGGACTATGGGATGCCGATCGGCAATGTGCGGGTGACGTTTGCAGATGGACACACGGAGATGTGGACGCGGCTGGGACGCTGCATGGAACTGCGGCGGTCGGCTTCAGGACTGGTGGGGTGGTCGCGCTACACCACGCGCAACGCGCATGGCGAGCCGGTGAACAACGTGCTGCGTGTGATGGTGACAAACTCACGCTGGCAGGACTTTCAGACGGAGCTGCCGTTTATCCGTGACTGGGACTTTGCGGAGGAGGATGAGTCGGTGGTTGTTGTCTCCGGAGGCAGGCATGGGGCAGGGATCATGCAATGCTTCTCATTGAAGACCGGCAAGCTGACGGGCACCGTGAATGAGGCCACGAAGAAAGAGAAGATGCCAGAGTGGGCACGGAAGTTTTTGGAGAAGCGGGAGTGGGAGCGGGAGGCGGAGGCGGTGAAGAGTGGTGAGCGGTGAAGTCGGAATGAACGGATTTTTTTAACGGCTGATGAGACGCTCATAAGACGCTGATCTGGCATGCAGAAAATCCGGATTCTGGATTAGCGTCACCTGAGTGGTTTAGAAGTCTGTCTTGTGGGCGCTTATCCAAGGCTCATACTTGTCTGGAATTCTTTTCTTCGTGCTGCACCTTTTCACCTTGCCCCATGACCACCCGCAAAGAAAAGAATCTTGCTCAAGCTCTGCACCAGCAGCGTGAGAGCCGGATCGTGAGGCTGGTAGAGGCTGGTAGGATCAAGTCGGCGGCGGAGATTCCGGAGGATGCGCTGCCGGCGGCGCTGGAGCTGCAAAATTCCAATGGCACCTTGTCTCAGCCGCTGTTTTACCGGGACATTTCATTTCACTGCAAGGATTGCAGGAAGCATCAGGTGTGGAGTGCGACGCAGCAGCGGTGGTACTATGAGATCGCCAAAGGTTTGGTGCATGCCCGCGCCACACGGTGCCGAGCCTGCCGGAAGAAGCACAAGGAGGAAACGCTGAGGCAGCGCGAGCTGCTGCGGCTGCACCGTGAGAGGAAAGCGGCGGGGATGACGGAGGGGGAGAAGAAGTGAGCGGAGATGCTCTGGCGCACTTTGGCATTGCCTCTGGAAGACGAATCTGTCACAAGCTTTTGCCGACTGACTGCAACTGATGAAGACACCTGCCATAACCCCTTTGAAATGCGCGATCTGTGCGAACCCATGGACGAATGAAGCGGAGATGAGGTGTGCGATGGTGAAGGTGCAGACGGATCACTACGAGCTGAATGTTTCACTGATGGTGGACGAGGTGGCTGTGCTGCAGGGGGAGGCTCCTGAAGTGCGGACTTCGCGCGGATCTCTGCGGCTGGGACGCTGTGCGGGAAGCGCGGTTTTTTGGTGCGTGGAGGACGAGTCTTTGACGCTGCTCATCGGGCAGGATGAGGATGCGTGGTCGGTGATCTTTGAGCTGCCTCCGCCTGCGCTGGAACAGATCCGGCAGGCGCTGAGAGGGCTGTCTCCCTGGCTGGCGGGGCTGAGCCTGCCGCAGGGGTATCTGGGGCATGTGCCGGAGGACTATGCGCAGGTGGCGGTGGAGTGAATGTGTGGGCGAGGGGGGATGACAGCGGTTATATGCTGGGTGGGGAATGGCATGTGAAGTTCAGGGGACTGCGGTCTTGCTTGTCACGTCTGGCTTGATGATCGGAACTGCATGCCGCGCTCCATCCCTGCGCATCTCACAGTGCGCCCATCATCTGGATGTCGGCTTTCTCGCGCAGCTTGTTGAGTTGGTGATCGATGCGTTCCTTAGATTTCTCCTGCTTGAGGGCTTCGGTGACTTCTGCCTGCACTTTTTCAAAGGGCGGGGGAGGCGGGGCGCGGCGATCGTCCACGCGGAGGATGATGAAGGTGCCTTCCTGTTCGATGAGTTC
Source organism: Verrucomicrobiaceae bacterium UBA7681 (assembly GCA_002482965.1). Classification (GTDB taxonomy): domain Bacteria; phylum Verrucomicrobiota; class Verrucomicrobiia; order Verrucomicrobiales; family Verrucomicrobiaceae; genus Prosthecobacter. Next base: position 10,737 of record DLGZ01000017.1, read on the forward strand.
GCTGAGCTGGCCTTTCGGTGTTTTGGCGGCGGCTTTGCGCACGTGATCGCTGAGGTCTGGGAGCAGGGTCCAGTCCCAAGCACCGCCGTCTTCAGCATGGCTGTCTTTGCTGCTGGCACGGGCGGTCTCGGCAAAGTCTGCTCCGCCGAGGATCTTCGTGCGAAGGCTTTCGGCCGTCTCGCGGGCACCGGCCTCGGTCTTGGGGAGGGAGAGGGTTCGGATCTTGACCTGCTCCGGGGCGAGCCAGCGCTGCTTGTTTTTTTCGAAGTAGTCGCGCGCTTCTTCATCCTTGAGGGTGATCTCGCCGGCGAAGCGGGAGCGCATGACGTTCATGATGGCCATGTGCTCGCGCAAGGTGCGGAACTTTTCGAAGGTCATGCTGCTTTTGCTGAGCTCTGCAATGAAGAGGTCGCGGTCTCCCTTGAAGCTGTCTTTGATGATGGTGTTGATATCGTCGTCGATGTATTCCTTTTTGATGACTCCATCGATGCGCCTGAACTCGTTGAGGAGGAGGTGCTTGTCGATGAGGCCGCCGCAGGCAGTGCGGCTAAGTTTGGCGAGTTCTTCCTCCCTTTTGTCAGAATCGTTGCGATACTGGTAACGAATGACTTCCTGCTGCGCAGCGAGGGTCTCCTGCACCTCGGCGGCGTAGATGAGAGCACCATCCACCATGGCGACTGGCCGGGTCTTGGTGGGCAGCGCCTGCAGCTCCGGACCCTGCGGGGAGGCGTAGGTGAGTTGATTGACGAGGCGCTGGGAGGCATCGGTGTCATTGGCGTCTTTGCCGAGGAGCTTGGTCCGGCCGGCGAGGGCGCGGCGGGCGTAGGTGAGGGCTTCTTCGGTCTGCTTCTGTTTTTTGAGGCTGAGTGCCAGGAGGTGGCCGGTTTTCAGGGTGGCTTGGTCTGCGGCCCCGAGCGTGCGCTCCTGGATGGCGAGGATGGAGCGCAGCTCCTGTGCGGCTTCGGGGGCTTTGCCCTGCGCTTCAAGTTCCCGTGCCAGAATCGTGCGGGCGCTGAGGGTCTCAGCGTCCGTGGGCCCGAGGACGCGGGTGCGGATGGCGATGAGCTTGCCGGCCAACTGCTCAGCTTCGGCATGCTTTTCGCGCCTGATCACAATCTCCATCAAGGCAACCAGGGTGGCGATCGTATCCGGAGTGTCGGGTCCCTGGGCGCTGATTCTGACGTCCAGCATGCGGCGGAATTCCTGCTCAGACTCCTCCATCTTGTTCTGATGCAGCAGAGCGATGGCAAGTGTCCAGTGGGCACGCAGTGTGTCGTCACTCGCGGGGCCGAGCAGGCGTGTGAGGGGGGGCAGCACACGGCGGCAGATTTCCAGCGCCTCGGCATCTTGATCCAGATCGACCAGTGCCTGGGCGAGGTAGGTCTGGCATTCGAGGGTATCCTCATGCTCCGCGCCCCGGATGCGTGTGAGCAGCGGCAGCAGCGCGCGGTGCAGGGGTGCGGCCTCGGCATGCCGATCCTGGGCGCTGATAGTTTTGGCCAGCTTGAACCGGGTGGCCACCGTTGCCTTGTCTTCGGCCCCCAGCATGCGCTCCTGGATGGCCAGCACCTTGCGGCATTCGGCTTCGGCCTCCGGCAGTTTCCCGCCCTGATACAAGGCTGCGACAAGGAGCTCACGTGAGCGCAGTGTCTCGCGATCTTCGGCGCCCAGCACACGCTCATGGATGGCCAGCACCTGGCGGCACTCGGTTTCCGCCTCCGCAAGTTTCCCGAGCTTGATCAGGGGGGCGGCACGGTTTCCACGCGTGAGCAGTGTGGCTGGATCTTCGGCACCGAGCACGCGCTGCTGGATGGCGAGCGCCTGGCGGTACTCGGTTTCTGATTCCGTGAATTTTCCGAGATGGAACAGCACGGTGCCAAGGTGATCGCGTGTGCTCAGCGTCTCCCGATTTTCGGCACCGAGGGCGCGTGTTTGGATGGCGAGGACGTCGCGCAGCTCTTTCTCCGATTCGGCATATTTTTTGGCATCGCGAAGCGCCATGGCGAGAGCATTGCGGCTGTCCAGGGTCTCGCGGTGTTCAGGGCCGAGCGTGCGGGTGCGGCTGGCGATCACGCTGCGCAGCAGAGTCTGCGCTTCTTCGTCTTGGTCCTGCTTGATCAGCATTGCCGCAAGATTGTACCGGGCGGTCAGGGTTTCCTCACCCTCGGCGCCGTGCAGCCGCTCCTGGAGGGTCAGCAGCTGGCGGAATTCCTTTTCCGCTTCCGCGAGTTTCCGCTGGTTGTGCAAGGCGCGCGCCAGCAGCGTGCGTGTGCCCAAGGTCTCCTCATTCTCGGGGCCGAGCACGCGAGTGTCGATGAGGAGCTGGCTGCGGCATGCCTGCTCTGTCTCGGCGTCGTGGCCTTGGTCCAGCTGGGTAGAAAGCAGCCGCCGCTGGCAGATCAGCGTTTCGCGGTCTTCCGCACCGAGGACACGCTGCAGGATCGGGAGCAAGGCCTGCATGCGGGATGCTGCCGTGGCGTCCTTGCCGCGGTAGAGCTCCATTCGGACGAGTGCCGCTCTGGCCAGCAAGGTCTCCGGTGCCTCCGCGCCCAGTGCCTGAGCGCGTGCTTCCGCCAGCAGGAGAAAAGCCTTTTCTGCCTCGGGGTATTTGCCCGCGTCCCTCAGTGCCAGGGCGGCGTCATAGGCTTTCTGGCTGATGTCCGGTGCTGCGGGTGCTGCCGCCTTTGGTTTGTCTTTGCCGCCCGCCGCACCGGCGGTGCCTGGGCGGAGGGTGGCAAGCAGCAGCAGAAGGGCGGATAGGAGAAACTTCATAGGAGAAGGGCTGGCTTCTCCAGTGTGTATCGATGAGGGACAAGGGGCAAGGCAAATGTGGTGCCGCTGCCGGCGGGCTCCAGATGGTGGAGCTGCGCCGGTCAGATGCCAACGGATGCTGCTGTGGCAAGACTGGTTCAGCATCGCCATGCAACGGGACTACTAAGCAACACCTTCGCCCTGCGGGTTGCATGCCTTTCATCGTTTCGGTTTAGTTTGTTAGAAATTGAAATGACCTTTGAGTGCAGGTCCACGACCTTTGAGCATTTGTTCGAAATCGAATAGATGGGGCGGGGCTTGGAGTGCGGGTTCATGAGGGAAGTCTTGGGTCCGATTTTTGAGATGCGAGCTGATAATGCTAGGATATGGTATGATGTGGCTGTGTCAGCGGCATGTGACTCATCTCCTTTTCCTGAATGGTGGCAGTGGCTGCCGGATTCGGTTGGATCGCCTCTGCCACGCGCAGGAGTTGCATGAGCCTGCGCCTGCTCGTCAGCCTCTCCAGTCAGGGGTAGAGGAGAGCACGGAAACTCGCCCCTCCTTCGCGCTGCCTCACGCCTTTGCCTCAGGCTTCGTCAGATCATTCACAAGGCGTTCAGAGTCCCGGGTTTCAGGGTGGTCCCTGCCCAGGATCTTCGCCCTGCCTGCATAAGCGCGCTGAGCGTAGCCCAGAGCTTCCTGGTTCTTTTTCTGCATTGACAGGTGGAGGGCCAGATTGTGGCAGGTGCCCAAAGTTTCTGGATCTTCCGGGCCGAGAACCCGCTCCCGCACGGCCAGCAGGGCGCGGAACTCCGGCACGGCCTCCTGCGGGGGCAGCTCCAAGGCCAGATTCGACCGAGTTCTCAACGTTTCCCTGTGCTCCGGACCGAGGGTGCGCGTCTGGATGGCGACAACACTGCGCAGCTCCTTCACCCCTGCAGCTTGGTTTTCTTCCAGGATAAGCACCGCCGCCAGAACGTTGCGGCTGCTCAGCGTGCTGGGGTGTTCGGGGCCGAGCCGCCGCGTATGGGCGGCGATCACCGCACGCAGCAGTGTCTCCGCCTCGTCATACTTTTCCTGCTGCATGAGCACCACCGCCAGATTATGCCTTGCCTCCACAGCGCGTTCAGCGTGGGCGGTGTCCACCCGCGCATAGTCGTTCAGTAGCCGGCGCAGCTCCTTCTCGGCCTCCTCCAGTTTGCTCTGGCCAAGGAAGATGGTGGCCAGTGTCATGCGTGTGTTCAGAGTCTCATCATCCTCCGGACCGAGCGCCCGTGTGACGATGGGGATCAGGCTGCGACATTCCTGCTCCGCCTCGGCATATCGGCCTTGTGCGGATTTCGCAGCAATCATCCACCGCTGGAAGTTGAGGGCCGTCCGATCTTCCGCACCCAGGACCCGCTGCAGAATCTGAAGCAGGGCTGTGCCCTCGGCCTCGGTTGTGGCATTCTCGTTGCGGATCAGCTTCAGCTTCACCAGTTCTCCCCTGGCCAGCAAGGTCTCCCTGGCTTCCGCTCCCAGTGTCTGCGCGCGTGCGGCCACCAGCCGCCGGAAAGCCTGCTCCGCCTCCGCATACTTGCCCGCCACGCGCAGCGCATTGGCGGCGTCAAAGGCCTTCTGACTGATGTCTGGCGCAGCGTCTTGTGCCGCCCCTTGGGCTTTTCCGCTGCCGTCTGCCGCAGCGGCAGTGCCTGGGCTGAGAGTGGCTGGTAGCAGAAGGGCGGCGAAAGCACAAGCGAGGAGAGGCTTCATGGGAGAAGGGCAGGTCTCACCAGATTGAAGGGGGCTTGAGTGGCTGGCAAGCTCGGAGTGCAGGCCCGCTTCCTGGCGGTGCCTGCACACAAAGCGGGCTCTTGATGTTCCAAATCTTCGGAGCATTCACGCAGTGAAGGTCGCCATCCATGAGGCGAGACTCTCACTAAAATTTGAATTCCAGGCCGCCCTTATACATTCTCCCTTTCTGATTCTTATATTGGTCCCCCTCCACCTTAATGAATGGCTGAAAGGGGCCTAGCTTGGGAATGGCAGGAATGGAGGGCAGAGTTGATTCCTGAGGGGGGAAGTATTTTTGAGTGTCGCCAGCTTGCGGCGCTGCTGCGGCAGCTTTCCAAGGATTCGCTTTTGGAGAAGTGGAGTCTGGCTTGGGCGAAGATGCGCTGGCAGGCACATCTGGAAAACGCTGCACATCATACGGAGGAAGCTTGATGGACGCGTCCTGGATTTCCTGGACTCTCTCCGGGGTTGTCTGGCTGGACAAGGAACGAGGGACGCCTGCCCGATCCAAACTTTCTTTGGGCGAAATTTCGGTTTTCTTGTCCTCAGACGCGCGCATGTGGCTCTGGTGGGCGTGGCTTTGGGGTTTTCTGCCCCAGGGGGTGCGTGGGGTGAAGAAGAGGGGGCGGGGCTTTGAGTGCGGGTTCATGAGGAAAGTCTTGGGTCGTGATTTGAGAGTGCAAGCAAAAATAACAGGAAGTGGTAGTATGTGGTTTTTAGTTCTTGGTTCTTGGTTCTTGGTTCGCGCTGCGGGTCTGGCTTCAGAAGCCGAGGAGCTGCTTGACGTGGTGGAAGTCGTACTCGCCGTAGTGGCTGCCGGGGGGCAGGGGGTGGTGGTTGTTCTGGTGCCTGGGGGCGCTTTCGCGGCGGCTCTGGCGGCGGCGGAACTCGGCGGGGGTGCGCTGGTCTGCGGGGAGGTCTTTCATGCGTGCGGCAGTGCGCTCGGCATTGACGATGTTGGAGACGCGCATGGCTTCGTTTTCCTTGTGCTCCGGGCCAGGGTCACGTGCATCCTTCACGGGGACGATCTGGTGCAGGGCATCGCGCCCGGCCATGATGGCGGCTTCCAGAGCTGCGCCGGCGGGCGGCCTGCCGTGCTGCCGGAGGTGCTGCTGCGCGTGGTGGTGGGTGTGCGCCTGCTGGATGATGTGCGCGAACTCATGCGAGAAGGTGGCGCCGGTCAGCTCGTGCGGATTGAGGTGCAGGGTGACGTGGCCGTCTTTGTCGGTCACGGTCTGGGACATGCCGCGTTCCCGCGGTTTCAGGGTGATCTGGTTGGGCAGCCTGCCCACATGTGCCAGCAGAGCCGCCGCCACGGGTGAGTCGGCCGCCTCAGAGCGCAGGTGCCTGAGCACATGCTCGACGAAGCGGGGATCGGCGTCGTCCACGCGGATCTTCTCCAGGCCCTTGGGATCAGCGCTGGTGCCTCGTGCGGCTGTGGGGTCGGCAGCGGGGGGCTGGCGGTGCGGCGGGTGTGTGAATTCGGGCATGCCGTACGGATTGGGTCTGGATTTGGAGTTGCAATGATTATGTGTTCAAAAATGTTATAACGTGGTATAATAGCGCGGCTGACGATGGCCGCTTCTGCCTTGACGAAGAGGCGCTGGGGATGCTGCGCCGGTGGTGCTGCCGCTGCTCCAGAGCGCGGACCGCGTGGAAAAGGTGGGCGCACTGAATGTGCTGGGGGCGCTGGGGCGTGCGGCTGGGCCTTTTGCCAAGGAGGTGCTGCCGCTGCTGAAGGACCCCGATGCCAGCGTGGGGAAGGCGAAGTGAGGTGAGAGTGTGAGGGGCCTGCCGGGTGGCGGGGGCATGGGCAGGAAGGGTAGGGTTTCACCCCATGGTGAAAGCGGCGCGCATGGGGAAGGGTTCAAACATCGACCAGCCCCCCGGCTGACGATTTCTGAATACCCAACCTCGACTACCTATGAAACACATTCTCTTTCTCCTCCTCGCCTCCGCGACATTCCTGACCGTCAGCTGCAACAAGCAGAAGCAGGCCATCGACGCTCAAAACGACGCCGCCAAGACCGCGATCGACCATGAGAAGGATGCCGTGGCCGCTGATGCCAAGGAAGCCAAAGCGCAGACAGTGATCGATGCCAAGGTGGAAAAGGCCAACATCGAAGCCATTGAGGCGTCTGCTCAGGCGCAGCTGGATGCCGAGAAAAAGAAGTCCGATGCCGAAGCCGAAGCCGCCAAAGCCAAGGTGGATGCCGAAAAGAAGTAACAAAGCACCGCGCCGGAGTGCGCGCCCACCACGTGGGCCTGCTCCATTAAAACACTCTCAATTCCCAAAACAAGCAACTGTCAGCATCACTCCCCTACTATGAAAACATCCATCACACGCATCGCACTTCTCGTCTTCGCCTCCGCCGCCTTGACTCTCGTCGGCACCAGCTGCCGCACCGTACGTGGCTTCGGCCAGGACGTGGAGCATGTGGGCGGCCACATTGAGCACGCAGCCCGCTAGTCGAGCACCCAAGCTTTCCAAGCGTTGTTGATGAAGCCGCCGCGGCTTGTCAGCAACGCTTGGTTTGTTGCGTTTAGCGATCGATCAAAGGGGGGATTTCAGTAATAGCTATGTCTTGACTTTAAAGGCCAGATGCTGGCACCTTACCCGCTGAGAGAGAGCCTTGCGAGACACCGCCCCAAAAACACACCCATTCCGTATTCATCCATGAAATTCATTTTCTCCACGCTGTCCGCCACACTTCTGCTGGCAGTGTTTGTACCTGCGTCTGCCAAGGCCGATGCGCCGAACACCGGAGGCACGCTAGGCATCTACCTCGAAAACGACCTCTTTGCCGGTACGGACCGCTACTACACCAGCGGGGTGAAGATCAGCTGGACCTCACCGGATCTCTCCCGGCTCAGTGGCACGCGGCATGCCAGCATGATGCTGCCGCTGTTTGATCTGCTGCCCGGCATCCATGACACAAACTACCAGAAAAACGTCATCTTCTCCATCGGGCAGGACATTTACACGCCGGACAACACGGAGACCTTCACGCCATCGCCCGCAGACCGCCCGTATGCAGGCTGGCTCTATGTGTCCAACGGTGTCGTGTGGAAGACGGACCGCGTCCGCAACGTCCTCGTGATGGACATCGGCGTGGTGGGCTCCTATTCGTATGCGCAGGAGGCGCAGCGCTATGTGCATGACACGCGCGGCTTTGACCACCCGAATGGCTGGGACAACCAGTTGCACAATGAAATCGGCGTCACCCTGGCGTATGAGCGCACGTGGCGCTGGCCGCACATCGTCAAACGCAGCGGCCTAGAGTGGGAGCTTATGCCGCATGCCGGCGCGACGGCGGGCAATGTGAAGGACTACGCCAATGTGGGCGGTGAATTCCGCTTTGGCCTCAATCTGCCGGACGACTACGGCACGCCCTCCATCGGCCCGTCTTCCGCAGCCTCCACTCCGGTGGATGGTGCGCTGGGTGCGGACCGCTCATGGTTCCCGCTGGGCTTCCACATCTTTGCCCGGGTGGACGGACGTGCGGTGGCGCATAACATCTTTCTGGACGGCAACACCTTTGGCGACAGCCCGTCCGTGGGGCACAATGTCTTCGTGGCAGATCTGAGCACGGGCTTTGTGATCAACTGGCGCAACACCAAGATGTCCTACGCCGTGGTGTATCGCACCAAGGAGTTCAACGCGCAGATCGAGCCGCAGCTCTTTGGCACGGTGTCGCTGAACTGGACGTTTTAGCAGACGTGCGCGGCGGCCTGTGGAATGACGCTCTGACTGCTGATGGCATGACGCATTGGAAAATGCACTGGCCAATCAGAAAGCTGAGCGTCTATTCAGGGTATGATTTTATTTGAGCTGCTGAAGCCATTGCGGGTCCATTCGCCAAGCGCGCCAGGGCGGCGGGTGGGCGTGCTGCGCGCGGGCACCCGCTTGCTGGCCGTGTCGGTGTTGCTTGGCTTCTCGCACTTTGTTGCCGCGCAGGAAGCGCCCAAGGAGGCAGGCTTGGCGGTGGAGGCTCCGCAGCCAACGCCGATCCCGCTGGCCGATGTCATCAGCCAGGCGGATGCCGTGGAGGCCAGTCTGGGGGCGAAGCTGGCGGCGTCCTCTCCGGTGTATGCCGGGGGCGATGACGCACGGAACCTGCCGCTGCTGAAACAGGAGATCGACACGCGACTCGCTGAGAGCGTTCCCGTGATCCAGCCGGGGGCACTGCTGGAAACGCTGAGTGATCATGAATCCAACTGGCAAAAACTCGCGGACCGGCTGGCGCTGTGGGCGCGTGATCTCACCCGGCAGGCCAATCTTCTGGACGCGCAGATCGCGCTTTATCCGGCGCTGAAGGCGACCTGGAGCAAGACGCTGGAAGTTGCGCAAAGCCAGAGTGCGCCACCGGAAATCCGCCAGCGCATTGAGACTCTGCTGAAGAGCATCACGCAGGCTGAGGCAAGCCGTCAAAAAGAGCGTGCCGCCGTGCTGAGCACGCAGAGCCGCCTGGCGGAGCAGGCCAGGCGTGTCAGCACCGCACTGGGCAACATCCGGGCGGCGCAGAGCGCGGCTGTGAGCACGCTCTTCGTGCGGGACAGTCCGCCGATCTGGAATTTGAAGACGCAGGGAGATGAAGCGCGTGATTTGACCTGGGAGAGCCAGGCCTCCATTGGCGCGCAATTCACCCAGCTATGGATGTTTGCCCAACGGCAGTGGATGCACTTTGTCTGGATCGGGCTGATCTTCGGCTCCTTTGTCATGGTGCTTTCCTGGGTGCAGAGAGGTGCGGCCAAATGGACCGACGAAGACCCTGCGATGAAGCGGGCCAGCCTCGTGCTCCAGTTTCCAGTCGCCATGGCTGCGATTTTGAGCCTGCTCGTGAGTCCGCCGCTCTTTGAGCAGTCCCCCCGGCTGCTCTGGGCCATCCTTTCGACGTTCGCGCTCGTGCCGCTCAGCATCATTCTTCGGGGGCTGATCGAGCGTTCGCTCTTTCCCGTTTTGAACACGCTGTTCGTGTTTGTGGTGCTCGCGCAGATTCGCAAGATCGCGGCTGCCGTTCCCGAGTTGTCGCGGCTGCTGCTGCTGCTGGAGATGATCGGTGGCGCGATCTTCCTGGTCTGGTTCATTCGCTCCACGCGCAGTGATGCGGCTGCCGCCACATCGCACAAAATGGTGAGGGCGGCGGCGCGGTTTGGGCTGGTGCTGTTGGCCGTCATTTTTCTGGCGGATGTCTTCGGCTACGTGCGGATGGCCAACTACCTGGCCGCCGGCACGCTCTCGGCCTCCTATTCGGCGATCCTGCTTTACGCTGCGGCAGTCAGCCTCGCCGGACTCATTTTCTTTGCGCTCCGCGTGCGGCCGCTGTCGGAGCTGCGCCTGGTCAATCACCACCGGGCGCTCATTCAGCAGCGTTGCACAGGCGTGCTGTATTTTGCTGCGGCTGTCATCTGGGCCTTGGTGGCACTGGGGGAGTTTTCATTGAGCGTGCCTGTGCTTGAAAGTGTGGCCACCTTTCTCAATGCGGAAATGGGTTACGGCTCATTGCAGTTTTCACTCGGCGCGGTGCTGGCCTTTGCGCTCACGCTGTGGATCGCGGTGCTGCTCTCGCGCTTTATCCGCTTCGTGTTGGAGGAGGATGTTTACCGCCGCCTGCGGCTGGCCTCCGGCCCCTCCTATGCGGCTTCCTCGCTGCTGCATTACGTCATCCTGTTGGTGGGCTTTTTTGCCGCCATCGCCGCGCTGGGGGTGGACATGACCCAATTCGCCGTGCTTGGCGGCGCACTGGGCGTGGGCCTCGGCTTTGGCCTGCAGAACATCGTCAACAACTTCGTCTCCGGCCTGATCCTGCTCTTTGAGCGTCCGGTCAATGTGGGCGATGTGGTGCAGGTGGGCGACACGACGGGACTGATCCAGCGCATCGGCATTCGTGCCAGCGTCATCCGCATTGCCAACAGCTCCGAACTCATCGTGCCCAACAGCATGCTCATTTCCGACAAGGTGACGAACTGGACGCTCTCGAACCGGCAGCGCCGCATCGAGCTGCAGATCGGTGTCGCCTACGGCACCGATCCGCGTCGCGTGATCGACCTCCTCACCAGTGTCGCGGTGGCACATCCCCTGACGGCCCGGATTCCCATCCCGCAGACCTTGATGACGGGATTTGGCGCGGATTCGCTCAACTTCGAAATGAGGCTGTGGACCAACGACTACGACAACTGGATGCAGATCAAAAGTGACGTGGCCGTGGCCGTCAACGAGGCGCTGGCGGCAGCCGGCATCGTGATTCCATTTCCGCAGCGCGATCTTCATTTGCAGAGCATTGATCCCGCCGTGCTGGAGCTGCTGAGAAATGCCTCCGGCATGAAGCCAACGCTGCCCGAGGGTGGGAAATTGAAGAAAGAGGAGTTGGAGTAGGGCCGTGCATCACTTCTTGGGTGGTAACGTAGATTTGGGAAGCGGACGAAATTGGCACACCGCAGCAGTCTGTACTAAGATAAAATGCCAGACATGAATGGCACTCAGTTAAGGTGGGGTGTCGTTCATTTTGCAGGTCTGCCTGGCAGTGTTTTGGCCCAGCATTCCATAGAGCGCACTGAAGTCTCCGGTATGGAGTGCGGTCGCGGAGTGAGGCACGAACGCAGCTACCGCTTTCGCAGGCTGGACGGCGGTCTGTGGACAAAGAACGTTCTTCACCCGGCGAAAGCGGTAGCTCCGATGCAGGCTTGCGCCGTGCATCTCCGCGACCGCACTCCATATCGGAGGCTTGCTGAAGATTAAATGCCAGGCATTTTGTAGAGACTTGCTTTGTAAACATTTCATTTTCAGCCTCATGGCTCAGCATTGACCAAGCCTTCAGAGGCGCGGGCTTTTGATGAGAATCCGCGTCCATCGCTTGAGGCACCTAAGAGGCTGACGGTTTGAGCTGAACGGAGCAGATGAGCTGCTGGTCTTGAACCGACCTCGCTCAGCCATGCGTTTCCCCTCGCCTGCGGCAGCTCCAGTTGGGATACCGGCGGAGGACCCGCCTCAGTGTGGCTCTCTCCGCTACAAGCGGGCCTGCCCACATCGTTTTTGACAGTCGGGGCATCCGCAGCGACTGAGCCGTTGCCTTCCCACCTCGATCGTTGGCTTGTGAGGGGAGACGGGCCAAAAAACCACCTCCGGTCAGCTTCAGTGAGTTCTATGATGAAAAACGCAATATTGCTTGTCCTGGCGGTCGCCGCCTTCTGCCTGCTCGTACCCGTCGTGAACGCTGCCACGGTCACGTGGGATGGGACGACCAGTGGTGATGCGACATGGACCAATCCGGACTCCAATAGCTGGACGGGCGCCACGTTTAACAACGGGGACATCGCCCAGTTTCTCGGCGCGGGTGCGGGCACCGTCACCATTGATGCAGGCGGCGTCAGCCCGGGCTCAGTCATCGTCAACAGCACTGCCGCCTACACCTTCACCGGCGGCGCGATCACCGGCAGCGGCACCACCCTGACGAAGACCGGCAGCGGCGTCCTCACCCTGCTGAATGCCAACACCTACACCGGCCTCACCACCGTCTCCGGCGGCGGCATTCTCGATGTCGGCCTGATCAGCAACGATGCCATCAGCGACAGCAGCGCGCTGTGGCTGGGCACGACCACCGCCAACGACTTCGGCATCCTCCAGGGCAACGGCCTTTTCACCCGCGGCTTGAGCGGCAATGCCACGCCGGGCGCGAATCAGGTGAGCAGCCAGCAAGGTGGCTTCGCGGCCAGAGGCGGTGATCTGACGGTGAACTTCGGCGGTGCCGGTGCTGGCATCGCCCTGAACACGGGTGGCTATGTCTTCGGCAACAACTTCATCTTTGGTACCACGACCGCCGACAGCAAGGTCATCGTCGTCAA
>DLGZ01000017.1:23143-46683 GCA_002482965.1 Verrucomicrobiaceae bacterium UBA7681
GGGGACGCCGCGACCTCCGCCGAGCTTTCCGGCGTCATCAGCGGCGTGGCGCTCACTTCAGGCTCCGTGCAGTTGAGAAAACAGGGGGATGGAATGCTCATCATTTCGAACGCCAACAACACCTTCAATGGTTCCGTTCTGATCAATGCCGGCACCTTGTCCGTCACCAAGATCAACAGCATCAACGATGGCAAAAGCTCGCTAGGCTCAGCCACCACGGCAGCCTTGGGCACCATCGGCATCGGCTCTTCCTCCAGCACGGGGCGGCTGCTCTACACCGGCACCGGCGACACCAGCGATCGCATCATCAACCTCGGCGGATCGAGCGGCGGGGGCATCCTCGACCAGTCCGGGACGGGTCTGCTCAAGTTCACCTCCGACCTCACTGCGACCGTCAATGGCAGCAAGACCCTGACGCTGCAAGGCTCCACCGCTGGCACCGGGGAATTCGCCGGCATCATTGGCAATCCCACCACCGGCACCTTGTCCCTCACCAAGAGCGGCTCGGGCACGTGGACGCTTTCCGCTGCCAACACCTTTTCCGGCGACACCCTCATCACCGGCGGCACGCTTGCCCTCACGAACAATCTCGCGCTGCAAAACAGCGCCTTTGATACCTCCGGCGCAGGCACCCTGACCCTCAGCACCACCACCCCGATCTTCGGCGGGCTCAAAGGAAGCGCGAATCTGGCCAGCGTCATCACCACCGGCTACTCCAATGTCACCGCGCTGACGCTCAATCCCGGATCCGGTGCCAGCTACAGCTACTCCGGCGTCATCGCCAATGGAGCCGCCAACATGACGCTGACCAAGACCGGGGCCGGCTCCCAGACGCTGTCCGGTGCCAGCACCTACAGCGGTGGCACCAACATCAAGAACGGCCAGCTCGCCCTCGATGGCGGAGACAACCGCCTTCTTTCCACCAGCGCAGTCGTCCTCGGCGACACCGGCACCACGGGCAAGCTGGTCCTCGGTGGCACCACCGTCTCCAATCAGACACTGACCAGCCTGACGACCACCGGACTCGGTGGCAGCGTCGTGGGCGGCAACGCCAGCAACTCCTTGCTCACGCTCAGCATCGCCTCCGGCAGCAGCACCTTCGCCGGTACGCTGGGCGGAGCAGGAACGAATGAGAACAAGCTCGCGCTCACGGTGTCAGGACCCGGCACCCTCGTCCTCACTGGCACGAACAACACCTACTCCGGCCTCACCAACATCATCGCTTCCGGCGTCCTCGATGTCGGCACCATCACCAGCGGCACCCTGAGCTCCAACAGCGGCCTGCTGCTCGGCAGTTCCGTCGGGGGCAGCGGCATCTACGGCATCATCCAGGGCAACGGGCTCTTCACCCGATCCCTGAGCAACAACGCCACCCCCAACTCCACCCAGGTGGCTGGTGCTGCGGGCGGCTTTGCGGGGCGGGGCGGCGTGCTCACCGTGAATTTCGGCGGCAGCGGAGCGCAGATCGGCCTCAATCAATCCCTCTTCATCTTTGGCAACAACTTCATCTTCGGCTCCAGCACTGCCGACAGCAAAGTCGTCCTCATCAATCCCATCAATCTCAACAGCACCGGAGTGAACGGCACCCGCAAGTTCACCGTCGTCGCCGGCATCGGCGGGGCCGATGCCACATCGGCTGAACTCCAAGGGGTGATTTCAGACGGCAGCGCCATCTTTCCCAACGGCATCAACAAGGAAGGCAATGGCACGCTGATTCTCTCCGCCAACAACACCTACACGGGACCGACCAACATCAACGCAGGCGCGGTGCAGATCGGCAACGGCGGCACCACCGGCTCGCTTTCCTCTTCGACAGCGAATGGAGCGAACGGCGCCGTCACGATCTTGAGTGGCGCGGCACTCTTCTTCAACCGCTCCGACGCTCTGCTTTTCGAAAACCTCGTGAAGGGTGCCGGCGAAGTCAGACAAAACGGCAGTGGCACCACGACCCTGACAGCCGCCAACACCTACACAGGCGCCACCACCATCAGCGCAGGCGCTTTGCAGCTCGGAGACGGCGGCACCAGCGGCTCGCTGAGCACCAGCAGCGTCATCAGCGTGAGTTCTGGGGCCACCTTGATCGTGAATCAATCTGACACCGTCACCCAGGGCACCGACTTCAGCGGCGCTGCCATCACCGGCGCAGGCGGCTTCACCCAGGCCGGCAGTGGCACCACTGTACTCAGCGTCGCCAACACCTACACCGGCGCTACCACAGTCAGCGGCGGCACCCTGCAGCTCGGCAATGCCGGCACCAGTGGCTCACTCAGCACCAGCAGCGCCATCAGCGTGAGTTCGGGTGCCACCTTTGCCGTGAAACAATCCGACACCGTCACGCAGGGCACCGACTTCAGTGGCGCTGCCATCACTGGCGCGGGCGGCTTCTCCCAGACAGGCAGCGGCACCACCGTGCTCACCGCCGCCAACACCTACACCGGCACCACCACCGTGACGGCGGGCAGCCTGCAAATCAGCAGCGGCGGCAAGACCGGCACCGGCGACGTCAGCGTCCAGAGCGGCGGCAGCCTCCTCGGCACCGGCATCATCCAAGGCACCAGCTTCACTGCTGCAAGCGGCTCCACGCTCTACGCCGGAGACAGCACCGCCACCAGCACCTACGGCACCCTGAACTTCACCCCCGTCACTGGCGGCGGCACCGTGAGCCAGCAAGGCTCCATCATCCTCGGCATCGGCACCGCGAACAACGCCGGCAGCATCGACTCCACCTTTGGCGGGAACTACCTCACCTATGTGCAAAGCTTCTCATCAGGACTTGGCAGCGGCACTCACGACCTCCTCAGCTACAACACCGCAGGCAATTCCGCCGCATACACGCTGAACTTCCTCAACACCTCGGGCATCCTTCAAGTCGTGGGCGGAACCGGTTTCAACAACGCCGTGTTTGGTCAGGTCTTCAACATCGTGGACTGGACCGGCATCGACAACGGCAACACCCCCACCATTGGCGATGTCGGCACCAACTACCGCACCGGCGGCACCGGCGGCGGCATCCTGGACCTGCCCACCTTGAGCGGCGGCCTCGTCTGGGACGTCAGCCAGTTCACCACCAGCGGCATCATCGTCGTCGTGCCTGAGCCCAGCCGCGCGCTGCTGCTGCTGCTGGGTGCGGCGTGCCTGCGGATGCGCCGGCGCCGGAAGTGAATGGGTGGGGCGCTGGTTTTTATAGCGTTTTCCAAAACTCCTTTCTGGAAAGCGAGCGTGGAGTCGTTCGCGGCGGTTGGAGGACCAACTGCCCTACCTTTGCGCGGGGCACGCGCATGCCCAGCGCAGGTAGGGCTGGCTGTCCTCAGCCAGCCGCCGTCGACGTGTCCTGCGTAGCTCGACGCAGGAGAGCGAAGAAGGAAGCCCAAGATGTTCGATCAAGAGGCAGCCCGCTAAACGGAAATAAGTTTTGCGAACCGCTAGATCGCTGAACAGGACGTTTTAGGAGCATGAGCCGTGAAGCTCATGGAGGGCTGTGCTGCAAGGCTGGGGGGCCGTGGGACACGGGGGATTTGGAGTGCAATAATTGTCAAGAATTTGCACACTGACCCCATCTGGGCGGAGGACGGCATTTTCAATTTGGACGTCTTATCTCTGCGTATTACCGCGCCTTTTCCGCTGCACCTGAAGCGGCCTGTACGTGCTCCAGAGCAGTGGCGCAGTCAGCGGCGCGATCTTCGGCAAACTGGGAGGCAAGGCTGCGCAGGACTTTCTGCGTGGCTGCGTCCAGCGGGTGGGATTTCAAATGGGTGGTGAGGATCATGCTCGTGCGGCGGGCCATAGCGCGGCGGAGGTCGGCATGCGCGGCGCTGTGGGGCCAGAGGCGGGAGATGAGGCTGAGGATCTCCTGCGGTGGTGTGTCTCCCAGCGGCGGGTCGGTCTGGGTGTTGCCGAGCCAGCGAACTGCCATGAGGTGCGCGGGGCTGCGGCCGAGCCAGAGGTAGAGGTAGAAACGCAGCTCAGCATCGGCTTCGCCACCATAGGTCATGGCGAGGAGGGCGGCGAGCTGCGCGTCTGACGCGGGATGGACGCCGGAGACGCCGAGCGTCCGGTAGATGGCGAGGCGGCGGGCGAAGTCCGGCTCTGGCTGGCGCAGCAGGGCGATGAGGATCTGCTGCATGAGCGGCGGGATGGTGTCTCCCATTTGTGCCAGTGCATAGGCGGCGTCCCAGGGCGTCTGGGCTGAGCCAACGGGGTGCCGAAGGACGCCGAGCAGTGCCGTCTGCGCCTCAGGGGGCATCTTCTCCCCGAGGTTTCCGAGGGCGGGGACGGCGTGCTCGATCGGGAACTCGTCCGGCATGCTGTAGGTGTCTGCGACGGAAGCGGGGGCACTCTCTGCAGCGGGTGCGGCTGGAGGGACTGGACTTGGTGCCGAGGTGGCTGCGGCGGGAGATGCTGCGCTGGGCCCAAAGGGATCCGCAGCAGGCGGAGACGATGTGGCTGGGGAGGGCAGGGGGATGGGCCCAAAAGGGTCCGGGCCAGAAGGCGGTGCGTCTGCGGGCTGAGAATGAGATGAAGTGGCGGAGCGGGCCCTGTCGGCGGCGATGTTCCTTTCGACAATGCCCACCAGCAGCGGACCTGCTTCGGGAGGCATGTGCGGGCCTAGCTGCTGCATGGCCAGCAGCGCACCGAAGCGCAGGCTGTGCTGCTGGTCCTTGTTTTGCAGCAGCAGGAGCAGCGCCTGCTTTGCCTCCGGGCTGGCGTTTGCCCCCAGGTGCCCGAGTGTCTGCGCGGCCAGACTCCGCGCCTGGAGGCTGGCTTTTTCATCCTGCACGCAGGCCAGCAGGGTGCGCTGCACCGCTGGCGGCAGGGCACCGCGCTCTGCGAGTGGCTGAAAGAAAGACTCCGCGATGCTCTCCCGCGTGGCATCGCTGGCGGCGGGGCTCTGGAACTCGGCGAGGAGTGCGTGGAGCACTGCGGGGCTGGCATGCGGGCCTGCTTTTGCCAGGATGCGCAGTTCAGCGCCGGGGTGGTCTCTTTCCGGCGTGGATCCGAATTCTTGCGGCTCCGGTGGCTGCGGGGCGTGCGCGGCTTTGAGAAAGCGGTCCAGCAGCGCCTGCTGGATGGCCGGCGGCAGGCCCAGCGCCTCCGCCACCTGCTGATGAAACAGGGCGTGGTATCTTATGGCATCCACGTCAGCCTTTGCAGGAGGAGGCTCGGCATACGCGGCCAGCAGCGCCTGCTGCACCTCCGGCGGCAGGTGCGGCCCCAGGCGGCCCATGGCCTCTGCGGCGGTGCCGCGCACAGAGATGTCCGCGCGGGCGTCCAGCAGCAGGCCCAGCATGAGCTCCCGCACCTGCGGCGGCATGTGCGGCCCCAGATGTGCCAGGGTCTTCGCGGCATAGGGACCAGAGCCTGCGGCTGTCTGCGGGTCCTTCATCAGGGCCAGCAGCGCCTCCAGCGTGGCGGGCGCCATGGCCGCGCCAGTCTGGCCCAGTGCCTGGCAGATCATCAGATTGAGATCAATCTGCAGAGTGAAATCATAGTCCAGAGGTGTCTCGTGGTGGGCAGCCACCAGCTCCAGCTGCACTTCGGGGATCATGCCAGCGCCCAGTGGCAGCAGCGCCCGGGTGGCGGCCTGCCGCACCTGGGTGTCCGCGTCTTGGGTCTTGCGCAGGCGTGCGAGCGTGCGCTGCACCTCCGCCGGCATCTGCGCGCCTAGCTGCCCGGTGGCCTCCGCCGCCAGCGCCTGCACCTCCGAATTCTCGTGCCCCAGCCACTTCAGCCACTGCTCTGTGGAGAAGTGAAGCTGCACCACCCACTTCTTGCGCAGGCAGTAGTCCAGCGCGTGATACTGCACCACAAAGTCAGGATCTCCCAGCGCCGCCTCCAGGCCCGCGCGCTGCCACGCTGCCGGCTCCTTCTCCGGCGGCATCCGCGGGGAGTTTTCCGTCGCTGGCGCGCAGTGCGCGAATGCCAGCATGCCAAGTGCGATGAAGCCGCCGCGCAGTGCCGCGCGCGCCTGAAGGGTGGTAGGGTGGCCCATGCTGCTGGATGCTGATAAGGCGCGGATGGTTTGCAATCTCAAACTGGCTGCTTGGTGCCTTTGGGGATGATCAATCCATTGTGCATGTGCTTGGAGTCTTCTTTAGCCAGCTGCGCCTTCCAGAACTTTTCGGCAATCTCATCCGGGGACATGGAGGAAGTGTCGCCGATCCTGGCCGCTATTTCGGCTGCAGTGTGCCCCGCATTGACGAGGTGTCTCTGCGTTCCCTTTGTCAGCCTGGCGGAATAACCCCGGCAACTCCGTTCAGCTCAATCCATCTGCCTCTCGGCCTCAAACCGGACCTCTTCTTCTCTCCTGCTCAGCGCTCCTTCTTTCCGGCCTCGACCTTGTCGGTAGAAGCGGCGGGAGGCAGCTTGGGCCTGGGGTAGATCTCCGGCTGGCAAAAGCGCCCCAGCAGATTCATGAGGGTGATATTGCCCCCGCTGTCGCCGAGCGGGGTGGTGTTGTAGATGTCATGCGAAGGCCTGAAATACAAGACGTCGGAGCAATACAGGGACACCTTGCCCACGTCCTTCCCCTGGGCATCCAGCGTGTGGAAATACAGGTTGCGTGCACAGAGCCCGCTATTAGCGAGACCCTCCCCGCTGACGACGAAGCGCGGAGTTTCAGAAAGGAACATCGCCTTCAGCTCCCGCAGCGTGGCGGGGTCTGAGGTGGAAAAATTCACCTCATTACCAGGGTCATTTTGGTAGTAGTACTCGCCGGTGACCTTGCAGGTGGCAGCCCCGGCAAAGAGGCGCTCGATGGCAGTCTTCCAGTCCGGCTTCGGCAGCTTGCGCTCGGCGGCGAGCTCAGGACAGGCAAAGTCCGCCGCGCTCGTTAACAGCGCCACATTTTGAGTCCCAGTCGTGCTGGTGGTGAACAGATGAGTCCTGTTAAAGATGAGCTTGTCTTTGTTCTGCAGATCCAGACAGCCAAACTCTTGCCCCTCCTTGTCGCGCAAGATAAACCTGAGGCCGAAAGGATTGTTCAGATCGATCGATGCCGGGATGTCAGTGCCGAGGTAGCGCGGCTGCTCCCGCAGGAAGATCTCGCGCAGTTTCTGCAGTGACTGCGCATCTGGCGTGGTAAACTCAAACCAGTGGCGTTTGATCAACTGCTGCCCTCCCGTGACCTTGCATGTGGCGGCCTGGTCAAACAGGGCATTGATCATCGCCTTGTAGTCCGGTGCAGGCTCAGCCTTTGCCTCCGCCTCCGCAGCATGGCAGAGGCTGGCAGGCACGGGCCACAGCCCGGCGGTGGCAAGGAAAACGCACGCGAGGAGAGAGGGCTGCAGGAGGGGCTTCATGGCAGCCCTAGAGTCCGCCGCCCGGCCCTCGCCGTCAAGTGCCCGGCCTGCGTCAGGGGTTTCAAATCCATCAGTCAATCTGGGGGCTGCTCAGTCCCTTGCGCACCCTCCAGTCCGTAAGAGTACTCTTCGCCTTCGGTGACAGCATGCATCAATCTGCCTTCACGAAGCTTCACATGTTTGTCATAAGCATGGATTGTGGGAGTGCGTCCGGAGTCGGCTCCAATGTACAGGTCTCTCACGTAGTCTGCACCGTCTGTCATCATACGGCGCGTCTGGCCCTCTGGCTGAGGCTGGGTGTAGTCCCAATCCGTTTTAGCGACCTCACAGCCGATCAGGACGATGTGTCCTCGCGGCCTCACGGAGGAACTGATCAGTTTCCAATCCTTCGAGTTGGGGTCCAAGTGCGTTCGTTGATTGCCAAACTCCTGATTTCCGGAACCGCCATGATCGAAAATCATGATGCGGTCAATGTACTGACCTTTGGATTCCTCCGCGTCTTTGATGGCTTGCAGCTTTTCTCGCCAGTTAGGATCCGCAATATCAATCATCCAAGCGTCGTTGCTCGCATAAGTGGCGGCAGCTTGCCTGAGAGCGACAGCATCTGCAGTGATTCCGTCATCGCTTTTCCTGTCCTCCTTGCTGTCATAAAAACAGACCGTGTGTGGCTTTTTGCCGGATGCCGTTTTAACCGGGTCCTGAATATTTGAGGATGCAGTGATGCCAAGCTGGCCGATGGGCCTCCGCTTTAGTTTACCCTCGATAAAGAGTTCTTTCTTTTCTAACTCAGTGTAATTTTTCACCGGTTGACTGCCCTTGGCGGCTGGTTTCTGGGTTGCCGCCTCAGCCGTCGGATTATTCTGCTCATCGGTGTAGTTTTGAGGCGCAGGCATCTGGCCCTCAGATCGCGCCTGAGGCACGGATGAAGCGCGGACGAATGGCGCGGCGGTATCGCGCTGCGGCTGCGCTGAGCCGACTTGGGGGACTGCTGAGCTCTCGTGCGCAACGGGCCGCATGACCTCACTGTCTGCGGCTACTGCTGAGTCTGCCAAGGCTGTGTTGCGAGTCCGGACGCTACGTTGCAAAAGATCCTGCACCTCCGACTCATCTCCATGTCGTTGCAGCATTTCGCGGATCTCCGGCTTGTCGCCTTGCTCTTGCAGGAACTGGTACAGACCTCCTGACTGACAGGATCCTGAAAGAGGCTTCCGTTTTGCCTGAAGCCATGCACGGGCTCAGCCCCTCTGACATGGGGAAGATCAGGATGTTCCTGCCGCTCATCAGGGTGGGCGAGATCCTCCAGTATGCGGAGCTGAGCGCCACCTTTTAGCAACGGTTCATCGCCGAAGCGTGGGCGATATTCCTTGGTTTCCCGGCGCGGATCAAGGAGAGGCATGCGATCTCCCAAAGAACGACCAACCGCGCTGGCCGCCGCCCGCAGAGCCTCATGTGCGGAGAGTGCGCCCTGAGGCTGAAAAGCTCTCATCGGCCGTGTGGCCGCCGGTACTTCCTTCGCCACCCCTTCGGCGGCCTGCTCCGGCAGGTGGCTGAAGGCGCGCACGCCGCCGGCGCGCAGCATGGGCTGCTCGTCTTCCTCCTCTTCTTCGTCTTCAGGGCGTTTGTATTCGGGAAGGTGGGAGGTGGAGAAGATGAAGGCCATGCCCAAAGTCTTGGGTCGTGATCTGGGAACGCAAGTAAAAGAATACCGGAATGTGGTAGGATGTGGTTATAACCGGGCGTTCTCTCTGCAGAACTCGTTTTCAGGCCGGGCGATGGCTGAAAGGCGGCGGCGGCTGATCCAGCGGAGGGATCGGCGCTATTCTTTTTTCACTTCGCTGCCGCTTTCCGGCGACTTCGGTTTCCCGTAGGTTTCGGGGAGCGCCAGGTGGGCCGCCTTTGTGAGGAACGTGGTGTTGACGCGCTTGGCCGGGCTGGTGCTGAAGAGGTCATGCGTGGACTCAAAGAGGAGCATGTCGCCGTGCAGCAGCGCCACGTGGCCCAGCTCTTTTCCCTGCGCGTCGGTCCAGAAGAAATGCAGGCTGGAACTGGAGATGCCGCCAAGGTCTGTACTGCTGCTGATGCCGAGGTAATCAGGCTTCTCTGTGAGGAGGAGATCCTTCACCGCCTGCAGCGCGGGGGTGTCCGCTGCGGTGAAGTCCACATCGTGGGTGACGTCGGCCTCCACGTCCGTGTAGTAGCCTTTGATCCGGCATGCGGTAGCCTTGGCAAAAAGGCCCTGCACCAGATCCTGGTAGTCTGGCAGGACGGGCTTCTTGAAAGAGCCGGGAAGTGCGAAGCGGGCTGCGCGGGTGAGGAGCGTGATGTTTCCTTTCCCGGTCCGGGTGTTGCTGGTGCAGAAGAGCTCATGCGTGGTCTCAAACTCCAGCCTGTCGTCATTGAACAGGGAGACGCGGCCCAGCTCCTTTCCCAGCGCATCCTTCCAGGTGAACTGCAGGCGGGAAGGGGCGGTGCTGTGAAAGGGCTCCCCGTCAGAGCGGCCTTGGTAGCGGGGTTTCTCAAAGAGAAAGATCTCCTTCAGTTCCAGCAGCGCGGCGGCGTCTGAGGCTGTGAAGTTCACCTGGTAGGCGAAGGTGGTCTTCATGTCATAGCGGCCCTGGATGCTGCAGGAGGCAGCTTGGGAGAAGAGGTCCTGGATCATGGCCCGGTAGTCCGGCTGCGGTGGGGGCTGGCGCCACCCGGGATCGACCAGACGGGTGATGCCCAGCCACAGCGTGAGGTCAGAGCCATCGAGCCCGGTTGCATTGGTGGTGAAATAATGGCGACCATTGAGACCGATGAAATCTCTGTCCACCAGCTCCGCATAAGCCAGCGGAGCACCCTGCGCGTCCAACCACGTGAACTTGCAATGGCTGTTCCCGTTGGAAGAACTTGTGGCAGCATCGGTTGCTTTGTCGGGGTCGGTCACTTTGTCAGGGTCGCTTGCATAGCGAAAACGGGCTTTTTCATGCAGGAAGATCCGCTTCAGTTCCTGAAGCGCTGGCAGATCCGGCGTGGTGTAGTCGATCTTGCTCTCCCCTTCCGGTCCTGAATGATGGAAGCCGGTGATTTTGCATGAGGCTGCCTTGGCGAAGAAGCCGCTGACGAGGCGGCGGTAGTTTGGCGTCTCGTCAGGGGTGTCGAAGGTCAGGGGATTGGCATCATTGGCCACATCCCTGAGGAGGGTGAGATTTTTCTCTCCGGGTGTGGGGCTGAGGGAGAAGAGCAGGCTGCCATTGATGAGAAGCCTGTCCCCCTCCAGCAGCGCGGCGCGGCCCAGCTCCTTTTGCTGCACGTCCACCCAGGTGAAGTTCAGCCTGCTGGAGGCATGCTCGCCGAGGTGCGGAGACAAGTCTCTGCCGAGATAGCGCGGCTTCTCTGCGAGAAACATGTCCTTCAGGTCCCGCCGGGCCCATGCAGCCGTCTTGATGGATTCGATGTCGTAAACGATGCCATCCACCACGTAGCCGGTGATCTTGACGACGTCCGCCCTTTCAAACAGGCCGCTTACCAGAGTCTGGTAGTCCGGCGCTGGCGCGTCATCCGCCGCGCGTGTGGCGGCAGCGGGCGCCAGCAGCAGGACCATGAGCCATGCGAAGAGGGATGTGAGAAGAGCGTGTCTCATTGTGGGTGCGGCGCACAGGCGGCGGGTACGGAAAGGTGCAACCGCAGTGGCAGGAGTCAATCTGGCGGTTCCTCAGGCCCCTCCATTTGATAACCTCCTGTCGAAACGGAATGCTGCCTGCCTGCTGTCAGCGAGAGGCGGCCTAGGTAGGTGCGATGTCTGACATTTTCATCGTAGGCATGGATGGTGGGTCCGCGACTGGTGTCGGCAGAATAGTACAAGTCTTTCAGGTAGTTCGGGCCGTTGTGGTCGGGCATGATCTTCTTTCCTCCTCCTCTACGATCCCACGCTGTTTTCGCAGTTTCGCAGCCCGCCAGCACGATGTCTCCCTGGGGTTTGATGCAAGAAGTGATGGTCTTCCATTCGGGCGAATGGGGCATCAGACTGGTGCTGCCAAACTCGTGATGGCCTGAACTGGCATGATCGAAAAACATGATTCGATCGATGCCTTTATGCGGGTCGTTGGCTGTGCCTTCGCCTTCCAGCTTTTTCTGAATATCTTGTAGCTTGGCCTGCCAGCCGGGCTGTGAAATATCGATCATCCATTCGCTTTTGCTTGCGTACTCTCGGGCGGCTCTTTGCAGAGATAGGGCGGTTGCATCATTTTTCCCTCTTCGGGCTTCGCTGCCATCGTAAAGGCAGACCGTTTTTGGTTTTTCATCCTTTGCAAACCCTTCACCTCCTCTGATGGCTAATTGTCCGATGGGCTTTCTTTCTTTGCCTTTGTCCTGGCCCTCCGTGGGGTGGATCTCTTCCTGGTCTTCCGGTGTAAGTTGTGGTTTTGGCGGCTGGCTATTGGCAGCGGATTTCTGCGGGGCAGCACCTTGCACGGGGGTAGGTTTGGAGGCAGGAGCCTGCGCCAGGGGATTGCTGCTTTGTGCGAATGTTTGCGGTGCCTGGGGCGTGGCGTTGGTAGGGCGTGCTTGGGGGGCTGATTGCGTCTGCTGTGCAGGGCGGGTGTCGGCCACATTCTGGAAGAGCCCCCTGCGCCGGTCTTGCTCATCCTCTGGGTTGGCATTGGAGCGATAAACGAGGTCGCTGAATTGAGGCTTGGGCGTTGACTGGCCCTGCGTGCGATGCACGAGGTCTCGAAGCTCGGCCTTGTCAGCCCCGTTGCGGACCTGGCCTGCGCCCTGGTCCCGAAAGCCGGGAGTCAGGCGTTTTTCAAAGAGGCGGCCATAGGGCAGGGCGGGCCTGTTGTCTTGGGCGGGGTCATCCTTCGTGGATGTGCCAGGGGTAGGATTGGAGACGGAGTCGCGGAGGTTTTGCGGAGAGGGTGCAATGCCGGCGCTGCGCGTGGGGTTTTCCCAAGCTTCGGAGCCCTGGCGATTCAGGCCGGAGCCGGGCTCTTCTTCATCGGGGGCCTGCGGAGGCAGGTCTTTGGCGGAGATGCGAGGCATATACCACGGCCTGCTGTCATCTGGTACATGTGGGCTGGTGCCGGGCTCAGGGGCGTCCTCCTCCTCCTCGTCTTCGAGATGATCTGGGCGGCGGACTCGTGTTTCAGGAAGGTGGGAGGTGGAGAAGATGAAGGCCGTGCCCAAAGTCTTGGGTCGTGATTTCTGGATGCAATTTGAAAAATACCCAAAAGTGGTATGACATGACAGAAGTATAATCTGTGTGTTGGTGGGGGCGGGGCTGTGGCGGCCTCAAAGTTGACCGCGGAATGCACTGAAAACGGGGGCAGTGTGAAAAAGGGACCAAACAGAATGAGGCTGTCAGAGGCGATGGTGTGCGAGCCGTGTCATGCGGCCTGCCGGAAGAAGACATGGGTGCAAGTTCCGAGACCTTCGGAAATGTGCTGGATCAGCCCCCGTGCACCCGCCCGGCCACCGGCATTCGATCATCCAAGAACTGGCACAATGCGCCATGCAAAGCCTGAGCGGCACCCGCTCACGCCTTCGTCTCGGGCTTGGTCAGTGCTTCCACCAGTTCATTGGCCTCGCGTGTGTCTTCGTGGTCCCGGCCCAGCACCTTCAGGCGGCCTGCGTAGGCGCGCTGCGCGTACTTGAGGGCTACCTTGTTCTTGTTCTGCACGGCGAGGCAAGCGGCGAGGTTGTAACAGGTGGTCAGCGTCTCTGCATGCTCGGCGCCGAGGGTGCGCTCAGTGAGGGCCAGCACTTCGCGGAATTCCTTTTCGGCCTCCGCTTCTTTGTGCTGCTGGGTGAGCAGGGCCGCCAGCGTGCGGCGTGACTTCAGAGTCTCACTGTCCTCCGGCCCGAGGGCGCGAGTTTGTGCGGCCACCAGGCTGAGGCACTCCTTCTCCGCCTCCGCGTATTGCTTCAGCGTGATCAGCGTGGCGATCAGGGACTCCTGCAGGTCCAGGACCTTGCGGTGGTCCTTGCCATTGACCTTGATGGAGCTGGACAGGTGCCGGCGCAGCAGCGCTTCCACATCCGCACCCCTGTCCTCCGTCTGGCCCCAGTGCAGCAGCAGCGAGAGCTGGGTCGTGGTGAATATATCCTGGGCGCCGAGCACGCGCACGGAGATGTCCAGCACCTCGCTGAGCTCCTTGTACGCCTCGGCATGCTTCTCCTGCTTGTTCAGGAGGGTGGCAAGAAACATGCGCTGCATCAAAGTGTCCTCCGATTCAGGACCAAACACCTTGGTATAAAGTGGCAGAACCTGGTGGTATTCCTTTTCGGCCTCCGCGTCCCGGTCCTGCTGAGCCAGCAGTCCTGCCAGCGTGCTGCGGGACTCCAGGGTCTCTTTGGCCTCCGGCCCGTGCACGCGGGTCTCAGCGGCGATGAGGCTGCGGCACGCCTTCTCCGCCTCCGCGTATTTCTCCTGCCCTCTCAGCACGGCGATGAGGATGCTCTGCAATCTCAAGACCTCGCTGCGGTCCTGGCCATAGGTCTGGATGAAGGCGGGCAGGTGCTGGCGCAGCAGCGCCTCCACATCCGCGTCTCGGCGCATCGAATGGAGAACTTCCATGTTCATCGCGACATTCTTCAGTGGGGATTCATCCTCCGGGACCCGTGCGCGTGAGGCGAGGGCCAGCACCTGATCGAACTCCTTGTTCGCCTCCTCATATTTTTTCTGCTGGAGCAGCATGAAGGCGAGGGACGTGCGCTCCATCAGGGCGGAATCGGACTCCGCGCCAAACACCTTGGCAAAGAGGGGTAGCAGCTCGCGGTATTCCGCTTCGGCTTCCGTGAATTTTCCCGCGGCCCTCAGAATGTGGGCCAGAGAGCTGCGCTGGTGCAAAGCAGACTCGTTCTCCGGGCCGAGCAGCTTGCTGTAAAAGGCAATCACGCTGCGGCACAGTTCCTCCGCCAGCTCCAGTTTGTCATTCTTGCTCAGGACTGTGATGAAGTCATCCAGTCCGTACAGAGAAAACGTGTACGATTCTTCCGGCTTGAGCAAGCGCTCGCAGAGCTGCAGCACCTCGCGGTATTCCGCCTCGGCCTCCGCCCATTTCTTCTGCTCGCTCAGGCTGCGTGCCAGGCCGCTGCGTGTGTCCAAAACGCTTTTATTTTCCTCTCCCAGCGCCTTGATCTGGAGCGGCAGCAGGCTGCGGTATTCCGCCTCGGCCTCCGCCCATTTTTTCTGCTGGCCTAGGGCGTGGGCCAGATGCCTGTGTGTGTCCAAAGTATTCTTGTTTTCCGTGCCGAGCACCTTGACCTGCAGCGGCAGCAGGCTGCGGCAAAGCTCCACCACCTCCGCGTCCTTATCCTGGGCGGCCAGGGCATCGATGAGAAGGCTCTGCAAGGCCAGCGTATCCTTGCTCTCGGCTCCGGAGACCTTGATCTGGAGCGGTATCATGATGCGGCACTCCGCCTCCATCTCCGCGTTCTTGTCCTGGGCATTCAGAGCTCCGAGGAGATAGAGCTGGCCGGCCAGCGTTTCCTCGCTCTCGGCTCCGAGCACCTTGATCTGCAGCGGGATCAGGCTGCGGCACAGCTCCTCCACTTCCGCATTCTTGCGGGGATACAGGGCTTGGATGAGCTGGAGCTGGCTGTGCAGCGTGTCCTTGTTTTCGGCCCCGAGCAGCTTCTTCTGCAGCGGGATCAGGCGGTGGCACACTGCCTCCACCTCCGCGTGCTTGCTCTGAGCAGACAGGGCTTGGATGAGAGAATTCTGCAGCGGCAGCAGGCTGCGGCAAAGCTCCACCGCCTCCGCGTTCTTGTTCTGGGCATCCAGGGCTTCGAGGAGATGGGCCTGCCAATAGAGAGCATCCTTGCTCTCGGCTCCGAAGGTCTTGATCAGGGGCGGGAGCACGCTGCGGCATTGCGCCTCCACCTCCGCGGCCTTGTGCTGGGCCATCAGCGCTTGGATGAGAAGATCCTGGCAGTACAGCGCTTCCTTGCTCGTGGCTCCGAAGACCTTGATCTGGAGCGGGAGCAGGCTGCGGCATTGCTCCTCCACCTCCGCATGTTTGTCCTGGGCAGCCAGGGCTTGGATGAGATAGGTCTGGCAGAACAGCGTTTTCTTGTTTTCGGCCCCGAGCACCTTGATCTGGAGTGGGAGCAGGCTGCGGCACTCCGGCTCTATCTCCGCATCCTTGTTCTGGGCGGCAAGGAGGACGATGAGATGGAACTGGCAGTGCAGTGTTTCACAGTCCTGTGCCCCGAGTGTGCGCTGATAAATGGCGAGCACCTGACGGATTTCTGTCTCAGCCTCCGCCTGTTTTCCCTGCATGCGCCAGACCTCAGACAGACGCCGGCGCGTCAGCAGGGTGATTTTATCCTCAGGGCCGAGTACTCGCGCTGCGGTGGCAATGAGGCGGCGGAATTCTTTTTCGGCCTCTCCGCTGCTGTCCTGGGCGGCTGTAAGCGCCAGCAAGGCGGACTGGCAGCGCAGCGTCTCGCGATCCTCCGCGCCGAAGACCTTCGTCACCACCGGCAGCAGGGTGCGCAGTTGCGGTTCCGCATCTTTGGACTGCATGCGCAGCGCCTCCGCCAGCAGGAGGCGTGCGCGCAGTGTTTCCCTGGCCTCCGCGCCCAGCGCCTGCGTGCGCGTTGCCACCAGTGCCAGCGCGGCCTTCTCCGCCTCGGCATATTGGGCCTCCGCGTACAGCGCCTCCGCAGCCGCGAAGGCCTTCTCATCAGCCTCTGCAGCAGGGCTGTTCTGACCTGCCTGTCCTTTGCCGCCCTCCGCCGTGCGCGCGGGTCCGGCACCCAGGGTGGAGAAGAGCAGGGCCAAGGAGAGCGCGGAAGATAGAAACGGTTTCATGGTGGGCACGGGGTCGGGTGCGTGGTGGCATGCCATGATGAACCGCTGAGATCGAAACGTCACGAGGTTTCTGACCTAGAACAAACGCTGCGGCGCTTTGTAATTCTTCGCGTCAGGCAGGGCCGTCGCCATGGTTGATCATTGGAAAATGAGGAATGAGTCAACGAGATGCAGAAGGGCATCACACGGGCGGTCCTTCCTTCCAGGATTCGAAGTTTCACAGGCCTCTGAGTCTTTGTTCACCCTGAGTTCCAGCCCCAAGGCGACTCGATCATGCCGCAACAGGAGACGTCCAAGTCTGTTTAGCAGGAGGCTGCTTTTGTTTCTTTTCGAGTTCCTTCTTCCTCGCTGCTTCGGTTTCCATTTTCGCCTGCTGCAAGGCCATGTTCGCCTTCTCAACCTCTTCCCAATATTTAAGCAGCTCATTCTGCCGTTTTGCGATGTCGGCATCAATTTTTTCGATCACTTTCTCTGGAGAGAGCCCCAATTTATCCATGCCGTAGTCAAAAGGCATTTCCATGCCTTTTGGAAGCCCCTCCTTTCCTTTGTCATATCCCTGTTTAGCCAACTCGACAGCAATGCGCAGTTCTCTACGCTTCTTGATGATCTCTAGCTGGTTATGCAGTGCTTGCCTTGCCCCCTCAGCCTGGGCTCCGAGCGCCTTTTCCTTTTGCTCGAGCATTTCAACTGTTGGCTCTGCTTCGGCTTCATATTTTTTGTGTCCGTCCATTACATCTTGGTAAATCGACCTGTATGGCTTGTATGTACTTGGGGCCGTGGCGTCTGGTTGGCTGCCGGAGCCAAGGTTGCTGGCGTAGCCGGCATTGCCACGGCTGTCGGGGGCTGCTCCATAGGTGTTGGTCTGCTGCGCGAGGTGCCCCCTGCCATCGGCTGCAGCAGCCACATTTTGCAAATAATCCCTGCGGTGATCGCTCGCTTCCTCCGGGCTGCCGTTGAATCGGTACACGAGATCGTTGAACTCGGGCTTGGGCGGGGATGCGCCTTGGGGGCGATAGACGAGGTCATTGAGTTCCGGCCTGCCTTTGGGGGCGGAATGGGAACCAGTGGCGTCATCATCGTGGCGCTGACGCTGGAGATCCTCGGGAGTGATGGGGGGCGTATGCCATGAACTGGTATCAGCGGACGCAGCCGGTGGGTTGCGGAGGGAAGGGGAGCCCGGCAGGCGGGACTCCTGACGCGGGCGGAGGTTGCCGTTCTCATCCATGAAGTGCGGGGAGTCGCCGCGGTTGTATTGCTGACGGACGACATCGAAGACGCCGCTGGCCTTGGCAGCGGCGATGCCGCCCTCATGGGGCGTGCCTTGGCTCACGGCCCCCGTGTTCTGGGGCTGGCGGGCGAGGGCCTGTGCACCGCGCTGGGAGGGCGGCCCGGCGGGATCTCCGGCCTGCCTCTTCGCCGGCAGGTGGCTGAAGGCACGGACACCGCCGCTGTGTAGCATGGGCAGCACATCATCCTCCTCCTCTTCGTCTTCAGGGCGTTGGACTCGGGTTTCAGGAAGGTGTGAGGAGGCAAAGAGAAAGGACATGATGAAAGTCTTGGGTCGAAATATTCAAACGCAAGCACAAAAAGAAAGAATGTGGTATGAAATAATAGATCAAAGCCAGATCTTCAATGTTCGATGCATTGTCGCGCCTCCCAGCGCCAGCGCAGCCTTCTCCGCCTCGGCGTACTTGGCCACCGCGTACAGCGCCTCCGCAGCCGCGAAGGCCTTGCCGTCAGCCTCTTCGGTCGCGCTCTACTGACCTGCCTTCTCCTCCTCGCCGCCCTCCGCCGCTCGCACTGGCCCCGCGACTACAGTGCAAACGACCAGTGCAAAGGAGAACGCAGAGGATAGAAACAACTTCATGGTGGGCACGGGGTCGGGTGCGTGATGGCATGCCATGATGAACCGCTGAGATCAGAACGTCACGAGGTTTCTGACCTAAGACAAACTCTTTGGAGCTTTGTGATTCTTCGCGCCAAAGGCATGCGTTGCCATCCGAGCCCGGGCATTATTTATCCTTCTTCCTGCTGCCGAAATCCGCCAAACAGGGCAAACACCGCCACCCACAGTACCTGCGGCCAGATGAAATGATGTGCCACAAACCACCAGTCCCATTGACCGGTCAACGTGTCGAAATATTCCCCCTGACTGTTGTCTTGCGAGCCCGCCCACACGGCAACACCTCCCATGGACAGCGCAATCACGCTGCCAATGACAAAGACGACTCTCTTGATTATTTTCGTCTTTTCTTTTCGTGCAAAGGTATTGTGAGCGCTTCCCATGGCTTGTCTTTGTAAATCTGGGCGACACGCGCACCATAATCATTCACTTTGTCAGCCCTGTGATTGTTGTAAAGCGTCGCTATTTCCGGGACCCTGGAACAGGAGGATAAACGGTGACGATGTCGTCCGCAGGCGGAATGCCTGGCATCTTTTTCGTGGCATCTTTTCTTTTTGGGGGCGGTATGGGAATCTGCGGCGTCATCATCATTGATATCAAATGCCTGGCATGTTTGTTTTCGGCGGAGGATGAGATGCCATTTTCCCACCCGGCATCTTCTGGCGCTTCAAAAGCTCCGGTAGAAGTAATACAGCACGCCGCTTTTGCCATCGGCATTGGGAGAGAGCATGTACAGGCGGGTGCTGTCGTGAGGCCCGTGCAGGATCACGGCTTTGTCTTTGTAGTTCAGCCGGTCCACGTTCACCTCCTTGTACTCATCGGGCAGGATGAGGTCCACTGTGCTTTTCCAGACTTTATCCTCCATTTTGTCTGTCGCCCATGGGGGCAGCTTCTGCCAGCCGGTGCTGACATTGATCTGGGTCCATTCATCTGGTGAGAGAGGGATGGAAGATTTGATCGCCATAATGCTCGGCGGGAAGTCGAACACCACATCGAGTTTGAACTGGTCTTTGCTTCTTTTTTTCAGCGCCTTCAATCCGGCGTGCTCGGCCAGTTCATCCCAGCTCAAGGTGCGGGGATGATCCGGTATCGAGAATTGGGCCGGTGCGAGCGCCGGAAACGCAAGGCAGACAAGCACGGCAAGGCAGGCGATCCAGCGGTGGGAGTTCATGCCGCCACAGTTAACACGAACAGCCTGTGCGGCAAAGGCTAAAGGTGCGGCTGATCAAAACGTGGCTGGCCAGGGTTCGGTGAGGGCTGAATCATTCGGTGGCGGAACGGTCCCCCTGGCTTGGCTTGATAAAATTCGATCGTCATCGGCCTGCCGGGCGCCTTGATTTTAAAATCTCTGCCATACCCCAGTTCCTGCAGTTCTTTGAAAAATGAATCGCCCACGGAGATCTCATCGCTTCCTGGGGACACCACGGGAATGTCTTTCGGAATGAATTTTCTGATCATCTCCATGGGGATCCTTGGACTCAGTTTCAGAGGGGTTCCCTGGCCTTTGTTCCAGTCGTACTTGTCGTTAAGCTCAGCAGGTGGCTGAAGGCATGCACGCCGCCCCTATGGCGCATGGGCTGCATATCCTCCTCCTCCTCCTCGTGTTGACTCACTGCGTTCGCCCTACGGGCTGCCTATGGCAGTCTGTCTCGCTACGCTCGGCTCTGGGCGTTGAACTCGGGTTTCAGGAAGGTGGGATGAGGCGAAGACAAAGGACATGATTAAAGACCTGGGTCCAGTTTGATGAATGCAACCAAAAATACCAAAAATGGTATGAACAAAGAGTTGTTGGTTTGCGGGGTCGTCCTTGCAAGAATGCGCAGCGTGTCCGCACACTTGGATTTCGAGGTGCATCAGTTTCATTCCCCGCATTTCACCTTCTACTGCTGCCGTGAGCGGAATGCCTGCGCCCGGGCGCGGGCTTCTGCCTGCTGCTCGGCAGTCAGTTCTTTTTCGTGAGTCTCGATCCATTGGGTGGCTCCGTTGCCGAAGGTGGAAGAGGCCAGGAGGCACCATTTCATGGCCTCCACCAGATCCTTTGGCACGCCGGTGCCGTTTGCATAGCACATGCCGAGCTGATACTGCGCGCGCGCATTATTTTGCGCGGCGGCTTTTTGAAACCATTGCGCGGCCTGTGCTGCGTCCTGCGGCACTCCCCAGAGTCCGCGTTTGCAGAGGAAGCCGAATTCCACCTGCGCATCGGCATGCCCATTTTCAGCAGCGCGACGGTACCAGCGAGCGGCCTCGGCGGGGTCCTCGGCCACGCCGTCGCCATGCAGGTAGCACTCTGCCAGGCGGTGCTGGGCCGGGGCAAAGTCCTGAGCGGCGGCCTGTTGCAGAGACTTCACTCCGGCCTGCATGTCCTGCGGAATGATGGAGCCGGAGAGATGTGCCAGTGCGAGCCCATACTGGCCTTCAGCATCGCCTTGGGCGGCGGCTTTGCGCCACCAGCGCAGCGCCTCGGCGGGGTCCTCGGGCAATCCGGTGGCTGTGGCATAGGCCGTGCCCACCTTGGCCTGTGCACCCGCATGGCCTTGGTCGGCGGCCTGGCGGAACCAGCGCAGCGCCTCGGCGGTGCTGCCGCCCTTTTGGCAGCTCAGGCCTTCCTCATAACACGCCGCAGCAAAGCGTGGGTCGGCGTCCAGAGGACTCCAGTAATGCGGTGGCCAGTCGATGGCCCATGCTATGCAGGCCACGATGCCGAGGAGCAGAAGCGCTCTGAGGAGAAACCGCAGGCGCTTCATGGCTTGGGTGTCTTTGCTTTCTTCATGTCGGCCTTTCGTGCGTCATTGATCCTGGCATTGTGCCTGCGCAGGTCTTCGAGGGTGCTGTCGCCATGGATGCCGTCCTTGAACACGGCAGTGAAAGGCTTCTGCATGTCTTCTTCGTCGAGCTTGCTTCGGTTGTCTCGGTCAACGATTTCATTCACGGCTTTCAGAGCATCGTTGATCGTGCCGCCTTTTGTCAAGACATCCATGAAGGTTGTTTTTGGCGCGTTGGCAGGGAGGCGTCCAAGCCGCAAAGCCCTGCGCCCGAGGTAGAGGCGTGGCCCACTCCCAGTCTGCAGAGCGTGGCCGACAAACGGCATCGGGATATAGAAATCTTGCCCCACTCCCTGTTTGAGGAATGGCCGACCAACTCCATGCGATGGTAAAGATTCCCTGTATCAGGGCGGGTTTTTTTTCATCGGAGCAAGGGATCATCTTAAATTTCAATTCAGCTTGCAGGCTTGCGCTTAAGGGTATCTTCCGGCCACCCAACCACGTGCTCATGAAACAACTGCTCCTCGCCCTCCTGCTGGTCTCCCTCGCCTCATCCGCCCTCGCCGACAGCCCGGAGGCCATTCTCAAGGACTACCGCAAGGCGGCAACGCAGGCCGTGGAGCGCCTGAACCAGTCCCTGGAGAAAGCCGCGACGCCGATCATTACGAAGCTGGTGAAGGATGGGGATACCGATGGGGCTGAAGAACTCACTGGCCAGCTTAAAGCAAAGCTTGCTGGAGAAGCTGTGTCCGCCCCACAAGCCAGCGCTGTGCAGCTTTTTTCATTGTATGATGAGGCGCGTGCCAAGGCACTCGCGCCAGTTCAGAAGTCCAGCATAGCTCGGATCGACAGCCAGCTTAAAACCGCAGGCGGAGCCAAGCTTGAAACGGTGACGGAACTGGGAAAGGTGAGGGAAGAGATCGAGACAGGGAAGGCTGCTCCTCCTCTTGCAGGCTTCGTCAAGGAGTGGACTTACCATCTGACTGCAGGCACCGACCATGTGAGTGGCACAGTCACCTTTGCCAGAAACGGAACGCTTAAATTGGATTTTCCCAACAACAAAGACGAGGGCACTTGGAAAAAAACCAAAGAGTCGAATACTTATGAGACACATGTGAATGGCGAAAAAGGTCTGCTCATCATCACCGGTCAGGTCGCGGAGTGGAAACGCGGTGCGGTTGTTCGTTACCTGAAAGCCAAAGCAGGCAGTCCACCGCTTTGAAGGCAATGAGTTTGGATCCGAATGCCAGAAGGCATGAATCTGCGACTAAGCCGAGTGCAAAACTGCCTTTGGGCGGAAAACGAGTGTGTCCAAGATACATTCGTTCACTTCAATGAGCGGCTTTATCAAATCAGTATAGGCGCGCCTGCTCGCGTCGTGTAGAATAATCACTCCTTGTGGGTGCACAGCTTGAAGAGCGGCCACCACACATTCGACGCGTCGCCGTCCGTCAATGAAGATCAAATCATACTTTTCTTTTTCCTGCAAAATGCGATGTGCATAGCTGCTAACTCGCCTTGTTACGGATAACTGATCATAACTCCAGCGGAAGTCATCGCCTATTTCATCGCGTATCTTTGCCAACCACTTTTCGTCGTGTTCGATGGAGATCAGCTTGGCATCTTCAGCAAGACCGTTCAGTATTACGTGAGTTGAGCGTCCGGGACCCCACTCCCAAACACGGCGCGGGCGGAGATTCTTCACCCATTTTTCGAGGACAGGTACAAAACTATGCATGACAGGCCTTTCCATTGAACCCATGTGCGGGTATCCATGTGGCAAAAAACTCATGGTCAGAGCGAGTTTTTAGCTGCTGGAAGGCGGTGCGTTCCGCCTTTACTTCCGGCTTGGCCAAGTGTTTGACACCCTGCTCCAGCATCCATCGATGCCAACGCTCAAAAAGCGGCAGCCAATGATTTTGGAACGTCTGTTCATCAAACAGCACATAGTAAGTATGCAGCAGATTTAACAGGGGTTGCGTAGCTGTAACTGGGTATCCAAAACCAGTCTGTACCTTGCCCTTGTGTTTGTATATCGTGTCACGATCCAGGATCGTTGAAACATTTGCAAACCAAGCTTTCAAAATGAGAGAAGGATCATTGTAGCCCCAAAATGCATGGTTAACCCATCCGCCAATACGGTTAAAAACAGATCGTGGAATGATGAAAAAACCTCCCCAGTTTCCCCCACAAAGAGTATGCCGGTACTCTGGACGTATGTTGACCTTGTCAAAGGCAATCAGTTCGCTGCCTTGACCCTTCAGAATAAAATCCCGCCCATACCCTGTTGTCTTGCCGTCGCCATACAGGCTTTGCATGGCTGGTACCATAATACATTGACGGTTCACAGACTCGTTACATAAACCTCGAAGGTCTTCAATGCGTGTGTGTGCGTCTGCGAACACCAGTACGTCTCCTGTGGCAGCGTAGGCTCCCAGATTGCGGCACACGGATGGTCCAAGACTGCGCTCATGACGGAAATGCCTTGTGCCTGCCTGCAATTCGAGCGGAGCGTCACTGCCATCATCATACACCAAAATCTCATCGGCTCCCGCCTGGAACATGCTTTTTACTGTCGGCTCAATTTCCTTGTTCTCATTTCGAGCTGGATGAATGACGGAAATTTTCATTAGGGTGCTGGGGTAGGCGTTGGAGTTGGCGATGGTGGCTGCGGAGTAGGCGATGGTGGCTGCGGAGTAGGCGATGGTGGCTGTGGAGTCGGCGATGGTGGCTGCGGAGTAGGCGATGGTGGCTGCGGAGTAGGCGTTGGCGGCTGTGGA
>DLGZ01000047.1:0-17785 GCA_002482965.1 Verrucomicrobiaceae bacterium UBA7681
CTGGAGCAGCGAGTCACGGAACGCACCGCGCAACTGCAGGCCTCCAACCGTGAGCTGGAGGCTTTCAGCTACTCCGTCTCCCACGACCTGCGTGCGCCGCTGCGCCATATCATGGGTTTTGTGGAACTGCTGCAGCAAGACGCCGGGCCGACGCTGTCTGACAGCAGTCTGCGCCACCTGAGCACCGTGTCCCAGGCTGCGAGGCGCATGGGGGCTTTGATCGATGACCTGCTGACCTTCTCCCGCATCGGACAGGCCGGCATGGAAAAGCAGGAATGCAGTCTTGATGACCTGGTGCATGATGTTCTGAAGGATTTTAACAAGGAAACCACCCGACGGAAGATTGACTGGCAGATCCATCCTCTGCCCACGGTGTGGGGAAATCCCGCCCTGCTGCGCATGGCCCTGGTCAATCTGATCTCCAACGCGGTGAAGTTCACCAGCGAACGCGCTGAAACCCGCATCGAGATCGGCACTTCCGGCGTCGGCGAAGATGAAACCGTGATCTACGTCCGCGACAACGGCGCGGGGTTTGACCCAAGTTACGCCGACAAGCTCTTTGGCGTGTTCCAGCGCCTGCACAGCCAGGACAAGTTTGAGGGCACGGGCATCGGTCTAGCCAATGTGCAGCGCATCATTCACCGGCACGGTGGCCGGGTGTGGGCCGATGGCGTGGAGGACGGCGGCGCGACTTTTCACTTTTCCATTCCCCCCCATGCACCACGAACGGATGACCACAACTGAACCACTCAAGAGCATTCTGCTGGTGGAAGACGACCTGCAGGATGTGCAGCTCATGCTGGCGGCGCTGGAGCAGCACCATCTCGCAGACCACGTGTTCGTGGTTCATGACGGCGCAGAAGCGCTCGATTATTTGTACTACAGGGGTGAGTACAAGAACCGCACCCGCAGCAATCCCGTCCTCGTGCTGCTGGATCTGAAGATGCCCAAGATGAACGGGCTGGAAGTCCTGAAGATCATCAAGGCTGATGAACGGCTCAAGGCCGTCCCCGTCGTCGTGCTGTCATCCTCACGCGAGACCGCCGACCTGGCCGAGTGCTACCGCCACGGGGTTAACGGCTATGTCGTCAAAGCCATGGACTACCAGGGCTTCATGACCTCCGTCCGGCAGATAGGCGCCTTCTGGGGCAAGCTCAATGAGCCGCCGCCTGCCTAGCGCATAGGTCATTCTCGGGCTGGGCATCAGTCCGGGGCTGCATCCACTCCAGAATGGCGCGCAGCGGTAAACCAATATTTAATGTGATTTGTGTATCTATTGTCTCGAAATGACCGCAGGTTTACCTCGCAACCATCGAAACTATGAACATTCGTGAATCTTCCACCCGCCGCCGAGGATTCACACCGCGCCGTGCCTCGTGATGCCACCGCGCTGGCGGAGCGCAGCGAGCTGACAGTACGCGCCTCCGAACTCAGCTACCGGCGGCTGTTTGAGTCGGCGCAAGACGGCATCCTGATTCTGGATGCGGACACGGGATGCATCAACGATGTGAACCCGTTCCTGGTAGATCTGCTGGGCTTTTCACACGATGAAATGGTCGGCAGAACTGTCGGCGAACTGAGTCCCTTCAAGGACATCGTGTCCAATCAGGCGATGTTGGAAATTTTGCAGGAGCAGCACTATGTGCGCTATGAAAATCTGCCGCTGCAAACTCAGGGAGGACGTCACATTGCCGTGGAATTTGTCTGCAATGTGTATGAAGCCGGTGGCCGCAACATGATCCAGTGCAACATCCGTGACATCACGCAGCGCAGACACGCAGAGGAGGAAGTACGCCTTATGCATGCAGAGCTGGAGGAGCGCGTCACGGAGCGCACCGCGCAGCTGGCCGCCGCCAACAAGGAGCTGGAGGCGTTCAGCTATTCCGTATCCCACGATCTGCGTGCGCCGCTGCGTCATGTGATGGGCTTCGTCAAACTGCTGCAGCAGGACGCGGGATCGACACTGTCAGGCAAAGGACATCAGCATCTGGTGACCATCTCCAATTCGGCCAAACGCATGGGTGTATTGATCGATGATCTCCTGACGTTCTCACGGATCGGCAAATCCGCGCTGCAGCAAATCTGGATCAACCTTGACGAACTCGTTCAGGACACCCTGGGCGACTTCGATGAAGAGACGCAGGAGCGTCACATTGAGTGGGACATCCAGCCACTGCCGAAAGTGATGGCGGACCGCTCCCTGCTGCGGCTCGTGCTCGTCAATCTGCTGTCCAATGCCGTGAAGTTCACCAGTCATAACGCTGCGGCCCGCATCGAAATCGGCTGCCTGGCAGATGGTGTGGATGAGACTGTGATCTTCATCCGTGACAATGGAGCAGGCTTCGATCCGCGTTATGCCGGAAAGCTCTTCGGCGTCTTCCAGCGCCTGCACAGCGAGGCTGAGTTTGAAGGCACAGGCATCGGCCTGGCCAACGTTCAGCGCATCATTCACCGGCACGAAGGCCGGGTCTGGGCGGAAGGTGAGGTGGATGCCGGCGCGACTTTTTATTTCTCAATCCCCAAGCCCAGCGACACCCCTCATGGACCCTGAACCCACCCAAATCAAAAACATCCTCCTCGTCGAGGATGATCCGCGCGACGTAGAACTGACCCTTGCCGCACTGGATGAGCAAAATCTGGCCAACAAAGTGTTCGTCGTCAATGACGGCGCCCAGGCGCTGGATTATCTGTACTGCCGGGAAAAATTTGAAGGCAGGACCAGTGGCAATCCCATTTTTGTCCTGCTCGACAACAAAATGCCCAAAGTCAGCGGTCTCGAAGTGCTGACCGCCATAAAGGCGGATCCACATCTGAAAATGATACCCGTCGTGGTCCTCACCTCTTCAGCCCAAACGCCGGACCTCGTGGAGTTTTACCAGCAAGGCGTCAATGCCTACGTGGTGAAGCCGGTGGACTTCAACGATTTCATGAAGGTGGTCCGGCAGCTCGGCGTGTTCTGGGCTGCAGTCAATGAACCCCCGGTGCTGATCGAGAAACCAGCAGCAGAACCGCCGGCTGCCGAGGTCATTTATCTCGGCAAGAAAGAAGTCAAAAATGAATATTCCGCTGAACCTCCTTCATCTTGAAGATACTCCGGCCGATGCCGCGCTCATCCAGTCCGCGTTGGAAGTCGGAGGCATCGCCTGTGACATCACCTGTGTTCATAACCGAGTCGAATTTGTAGCGGCACTCGAACGCGGTGGGATTGATCTGATCCTCTCTGACTACACGCTCCCTGCCTTCGACGGCCTGTCCGCCATCACGGTCGCACATGCTCAATGGCCCGATCTGCCGGTCATTCTGGTGTCTGGTACTGTCGGCGAGGATTTCGCCATCGAATCGCTCAAAAGCGGTGCGACTGACTATGTTCTGAAGACCCGCCTTTCACGGCTCGTTCCGGCGGTACGACGTGCCATGAAGGAAGTCGAGGAGAGGGCCGAACGCCGGCGGCTGGAGGCACAGTTCATCGAGGCGCAAAAAATGGAGGTCATCGGCCAGCTCGCCGCCGGTGTGGCGCATGACTTCAACAACATCCTCGGCGTCATCATGGGCTACAGCGACATGATGCTGATGCAGCTCCCATCCGCAGACCCCATGCGCAATTATGTCGGGGAAATCCGGCGGGCGTCCGAACGTGCCGCAGGACTCACGCTGCAACTGCTCGTGTTTGGCCGCAAACAAACGGTGCTGCCCGTGGTGATGGATCTCAATGTCGTGCTGCGGGATCTGGAACAAATGCTGGAGCGGCTCATCGACGAGAACATCTGCCTGACCATCGTTCCTGGAACTCAATCTGGCCGCATCCTGGCCGACCCCGGCTACATCGGGCAGGTGCTGATGAATCTGGTCGTCAATGCCCGCGATGCCATGCCCGACGGTGGCAAGCTCACCATCACCACCAGCAAAGTCACGCTCGATGAAGCCTTCACTCGCTCACATCCAGATGCCGCAGCCGGGGACTACATGATGCTCAGTGTCAGTGACTCCGGCACCGGCATGACTGAGGAAGTCAAAGAACGTTTGTTTGAAGCTTTTTTCACCACCAAACCGGCTGGCAAAGGCACCGGTCTGGGCCTCGCGACGTGTCAGACCATCGTCCAGCAATCAGGCGGCTTCATGCAAGTCTACAGTGAGCTGGGCAAGGGCACGCAGTTTCAAGTTCAATTCCCCTGCGTTGATCAACCTCTCGATGTCGCAGCCCCATCACCCCCGGGCGGACCTCTGCCACGTGGCACCGAAACCGTGCTGGTGGTTGAAGATGATCCCGCCGTGCGGCATCTCGCGGCAGAAGTGCTGCAAACCCAAGGCTACACCGTGCTGCCCGCCATCAACGGCCAGGATGGACTCAATGTGGCACGCATGCATCGAGGGCCGCCCATCGGTCTGGTGGTCACCGATGTCATCATGCCGCTGATGGGCGGCAAGGTGATGGCGGAGTGGCTGAGGGTGACTTATCCCGATCTCAAAATCCTCTTCACTTCGGGCTACACGGATGACGCCATCGCCCATCATGGCGTGCTGGAGGCCGGGGTTGAGTTCCTGCCCAAACCTTACACCCCCGCCACCCTGAGCCGCAAAGTACGAGAACTGCTGGATGCCTGAAGCCCCCATGCAAGCGCCTCTGCCATCTGACGAAGACCCGCATCGTTGCACAGCCCTGGAGGCGGAACTGCGTGAAACCGTGGCCCGGCTCAACCGCGTGCAGGAGGAGCTGAACTGGAAAACGGCCTTTCTGGAAGCCCAGGTGAACTCCACCCTCGACGGCATCATCGTGGTGGACCCGAAGGGCCGCAAGATCCTGCAAAATCAGCGTGCCGCCGACCTGTTCAAAATTCCCCGGCACATCGTGGACGACCCCGATGACACACTGCAAGTCCAGTGGGTCACGGACATGACCCGGCATCCGGACCAGTTCATCGAAAAAGTGGTTCATCTCTACTCCCACCCGGATGAAATCAGCCATGATGAAATAGAACTGAAAAACGGCACGGTGCTGGACCGCTACTCCTCTCCCGTCACCGGCAAAGACGGCACCCGCTACGGCAGAATCTGGACCTTCCATGACATCACCCAGCGCAAGGAGCATGCGGTATCCATGCAAATGCAGCAGGCCGAACTGCGCCTGCTCTTTGACATGGTACCGGCCATGATCTGGTTCAAGGACACGCGCAATGGATTCCTGAGGGTCAATCAACGTGTGGCGGAAGCGACCGGACTGCGGATCGCGGAAATCGAAGGAAAAACTGCTGAAGAGATTTTCCCCAAGGAAGCGGCAGCGTATTACAAAGACGATCTGGAGGTCATCCAATCCAAAGCGCCCAAGATGGGCATTGTCGAAAAGCTGCAGGGACCGGAAGGCCAGGAACTCTGGGTCCTGACGGACAAGATGCCGGTCTTCGATAAGGATGGGAACGTGACCGGCCTTGTCGCCATGGTTCACGACATCAGCGAACGCAAACGAACGGAGGAGGCGCTGCGGGAAAGTGAATTCCGCTATCATTCGCTGTTTGAAAACATGCTCGAAGGATACGCACATTGCCGCATGGTGTGTGAGGAGGACCGGGCGCGCGACTTCATCTACCTGGAGGTCAACAGCGCCTTTGAAGCCCTGACCGGGTTGAAGGATGTCGTCGGAAAAACCATCAACGAGGTCATTCCCGGAGCTCACGAAACTGACCCGGAGCTTTTCGAAATGTACCACCGGGTGGCGTTGACTGGCAAACCTGAGCGCTGTGAGACGCATTTAAAATCATTGGGCATTTGGTTCTCCATATCAGTCTACAGCCACCAAAAGGGGGACTTCGTCGCCGTCTTCGACAACATCACTGAGCGCAAACAGGCCGAGGAGTCGCTCCGGGAAAGCGAGGAACGCTTCGCCGGTGCGTTTGAGCATGCCCCCATCGGCGTGGCCCTGGCCTCACCCACGGGCCGGTGGCTCAAGGTCAACCGGGCGCTCTGCAGGCTGGTCGGTTACACCGAGGCCGAACTGCTCACGCGCAGCTTTCAAGATATCACCTATCCCGAAGATCTCGCTGACAGCCTTGAGTGCGTGCGCCAGTTGATCGCTGGCGATGTCCGTTCCTACCAGACGGAGAAGCGCTACATCCATGCAGCCGGACACCTTGTCACCATCATGCTGAATGTGTCGCTGGTGCGCGATGCCCAGCATCAGCCGCGCTACTTCATCGCCCAGATTCAGGACATCAGTGAACGCAGACGGACGGAGGAGTCGCTCAGGCTGCTCAGCTCCGCCGTGAAGCAGTCCAAGGAGTCCATCATGATCACCGAGGCGGACCTTGATCTGCCGGGACCCAAGATCATCTTCGTCAATCCCGCCTTCATAGAGATGACCGGCTACTCGGCGGCAGATGTCCTCGGCATGACTCCGCGCATTCTGCAGGGCCCGCTCACAGACCGGGCCGTGCTCGACCGGCTGCGGCACAACCTCGAACAGGGGGATGTGTTTGCCGGTGAAACGATCAACTATCGCAAAGACGGCACGGCATTCCATCTTGAATGGCAGATCGCTCCCCTGCGCAATGCCAGCAGCACCATCACACACTTTGTGGCCATTCAGCGAGACATCTCCGAACGCAAACGACTCGAGGCGCAGTTGATTCAATCGCAAAAAATGGAAACGGTCGGCAAGCTCGCGGGTGGCGTGGCGCATGAGTTTAACAGCATCCTGACGGCGATCATCGGCCAGAGTGAGCTGCTGCTGGCTGATCTCCCCGCAGGCAGTCCGCAGACCCCTAAAGTGGCCGGAATCAAACAGGCCGCCGGACGTGCCGCCATCCTGACACGGCAGCTCCTCGCCTATGGCCGCAAGCAAACCCTGCAGCCCGAAATGCTGAATCTAAACACGGTCCTGGCCAGCATGGCGGGAACGCTTCGGCATCTGGTGGGTACGAACATCGACATTCGCAGTGTTCCTGCTGCTGGACTCCAAACGGTGAAGGCGGATGCCGGGCAGATTTCTCAAGTCATCATGAACATGGTTATCAACGCGCATGATGCCATGCCCGGCGGGGGCAAGCTCACGCTGGAAACGGCCAACGTCACCTTTGATCAGACCAGCGTGGAGCGCTATCCCGAACTGAAAGCCGGTGACTATGTGATGCTGGCCATCTCCGACACCGGCACGGGCATGAGTGCTGCGGTGCAGGCGCGGGTGTTTGAGCCCTTCTTCTCCACCAAAGGTGTGGGTGAAGGCACCGGGCTGGGCCTGTCCACCTGCTACGGCATCATCAAACAAAGCGGCGGACATATCACCGTCTATAGCGAACCTGCTGTCGGAACGACTTTCAAAATCTACCTGCCGCAGGTCGCCGCCGCGCAAGGAAGCCCCCTCCAGCGCGCCGCCGCCCCCGGTCTGCCACGTGGCACGGAAACCATCCTGCTCGTCGAAGATGACCCCTCTCTCCGTGAGATGGCTTCAGGCTTGCTGCAACGGCTGGGCTACACGGTGCTGACAGCCGCCAACGGCATCGAAGCGCTGGCCTTGCGAGAAGCACACCACCCGGGCGAAATCGACCTGCTGTTCACCGACGTCGTCATGCCGCAGATGAGCGGCAAGGAACTCGCCGAACGGTTGCGCACGCTCAGTCCGCAAACCCACATTCTGTTCACGTCCGCGTACACCGAGAATGCCATCGTCCATCAAGGCGTCTTAAACCAGGACGTGGTGCTGCTGCAAAAGCCCTTTACCCCTGCCGCGCTGGCGCAGAAACTGCGGGACGTGCTGGATCAAAGCGTCACCGGCGGGCCGCAAATCGACCCCGGTCCAAACGAGAGCAGCATTCTCTCCTAATGGGACAAACACTCCTTAACATCTTCACGGCAACGCCCCGAGGGTGAAGAGTGGCTCTTCCACAAAACAACCAGGGGCACTGTTGGTTCCAGGTTATTCTCAAAGTCGGATTCGCGATCCAGAACTCGTGAACCCTAAGTCGCAGCTAAGTGGCTGCGCCTTTTTAGCTTCTTCTCCGATCAAGCACTGACAAAGATTTGTTGTGCTCAGCCTTGCCGTGAAACATCACGATGATCTTCAGGCTTCAGCGCCGTCTCGCTGAACACGATGCCGTTCTTCCTGCTGCACAGGCTGTACAGGCAGGCCACCACGACAATCAGACCGCCGCCGATGACAGCGCCTTCCAGCGCGCCCACCATCCAGCCCACCAGCGGCTCCGCCACCCTCAGGGGACCCGCTCCCTCGTTCTGAAAAAACGTGGAGCCAAACAGCCAGCCCCAGACCCCGCCCCAGAAAGCTCCGATAGCCCCCCAGCACTTTACGCGGCCCATCGTAGCACCACAGCCGGCCACAGGCAGGCCCGTGGTGTGGTCACATCCCACGAAGGCAAGCTGCTTCATGTCGCAG
The DNA here is from genome assembly GCA_002482965.1 of Verrucomicrobiaceae bacterium UBA7681. Taxonomy (GTDB): domain Bacteria; phylum Verrucomicrobiota; class Verrucomicrobiia; order Verrucomicrobiales; family Verrucomicrobiaceae; genus Prosthecobacter. Next base: position 8,378 of record DLGZ01000047.1, read on the forward strand.
ACACTGCGCTTGAAATCCCGGACGCAGGTTTTGGTTTCGTCATGCGACTTGGAGACCGCCACGAGGGCATCTGCAGGAGAGTATGGCTTCATCAGTGTTACAGAGGCGTTTTTGATCGTCTGACCCAGCCACACCTTACGCCGCACATGCCCCGCCGACGATGGGGTCTTCTCCCCATTCGAAAGAGGCCTCTGTATCGGAACGCCGACAATGCAAGGTAGGGTTATACCCCATGGCGGTGTTCGGTCATTCGGAACCATAAATTGACAAATCATGATGACGCACGGCAAAACTCACATACTCGCCCGGCTTGAAATCGGACTGCGGACGGATGCTGCTCGTATGACCGAACTTGAGGAGGAATTGATCCATGTGCTGCAGCGTGGCCGTGGTCTGGGCGCCGAATACGGCTCACCCGGAGACTGGAACAACGCATGGGGCCATCATTGGGATCTGGTGGAGATCATTTTATGCAGGATTCACGACCTTGTGAGTGAGGTGCAGCATGGCATCCAAAGCCACGATGCGAATCGTCATGAAAAAGCGCTGCAAACATGGACGAAGCTCCAGATTGAAGACATCCGGCTGGAGCAGACCCTGCACGCGCTGCAAGGCCAGGCCGTGGGTTTGAATGCCTCAGTCCAGACAGAATGGGCGGCCATTGCCAAAATCATGGAGGTTCATTTGGAAGTCATTCACAACTGCGCCGATGCGCTGCACATCAAACTCGAACTGCTCAAAAGCAATTCCAGCGAGGAGGTCGATGAGCAGGTGCAAAAGCTGCTGATGCGCCTCTCCCGCCCGCCGCTCCAAAGAGGCAGCACCATTGACTGCGAGGAGGAGTACCAGCACGCTGTCGTCGAGCTCCAGCAGGAGAAAAACAAATTCATGGGCTTCATCGATGTTGTGAAATGCATGTTCCTCTGGACCGACTCAACCCAGGAACGCACGGACAAAAACTGCCTGCAGGAATCCTTCTGATCCGGCTGCATCCAAACCCAAACTCACCACTCCCTTATGAAAAAAAACATCGGCTTATGGATCGACCATCAGAGGGCGGTCATCGTGCTGGAATCCAGCACGGGAGAAGAAACCCACGTGATCTTATCAGACGCGGACCGCCAGCCGGGACGCATTCATGGCGAACGCTCCACAGCTTCGTTTGAATCTCTGAAAGTCGAAGCCGATGACGTCACGCAGCGTAAATTCACTGCGGAGCTGCATCATTACTACGAGGAGGTGGTGGCTTACGTGCGCCATGCCGACAGTCTGCTGGTTTTCGGCCCTGGAGAGGCCAAGGGCCAGCTGGTCAAGGAACTCGAAAAAGCCATGCCCAAAGGCTGCGTCGTGGCTGTCGAGACCGCAGACAAAATGACCTACCGGCAGATCGCCGCCCATGTGCGCGAATATTTCAAAGAAGCGAATCCGGTCATCACGCTGCGCTAGTTTTGCACGCGGCGCATGAAGACACTTCCTCAGCCTGAGATCGCCACAGCGAAAGCTGCCGAAGCCTGGCCTCCTGAGTCCGTGCTGGGGATGAGCCTCTGCCTGCTGGCGGCCTTGCATTTGGGGTGTTCACCCCATGGCAGACACGTGGATTCTCCGCCTATCGCTTGAGCGATGAAAAACAAGCTCACGCACACACGCAACAGTCTGCCGGAAAAGACAAGGATCGAAATCACGGCGCTGCTGCAGGAGCGGCTGACGGAATCCATCGACCTGATGATGCAGGCCAAACAAGCGCACTGGAATGTGAAGGGCCACAACTTCATCGCGCTGCATGAGCTTTTCGACAAAGTGTACACCGACACGGGCACCTACGTCGATCTCATCGCCGAGCGCATTGTACAGCTCGGTGGCATCGCGCAGGGCACCGTTCGTGTGGCCGCGAAAAAGTCCAGCCTGCCGGAGTACCCGCTGGACATCACCAGCGGCAAAAAGCATGTCGCTGAGCTGGCGCATGCCATCGCCTTCTACGGCGAACTCATCCGCAAGGCCATTGCGACCTCCACGCAGCTCAAGGATGCCGACACTGCGGACATCTTCACTCAGGTCTCACGCGGGTCCGACATGAATCTCTGGTTCGTCGAAGCTCACGAGCAGTCAGAACACTAAAACAATGCCCAATCGCATGCATGCTCTCGTTTATCATGGACCGGGAAAGAAAGACCTTCAGGACATGCCGAAGCCGGCGCTGAAGGAGGCCACGGATGCCATTGTGCGCATCACCAAAACCACCATCTGCGGCACCGACCTGCACATTCTCAAAGGAGATGTTCCGACGGTGACCGAGGGCCGCATCCTGGGACACGAAGGCATCGGCGTTATTGAAGAGACGGGAACGGGTGTCACCCGCTTCCACAAGGGGGATCGCGTCATCATCTCCTGCATCACCTCCTGCGGAAAGTGTGAGTACTGCCGCCGTGGCATGTGCTCCCATTGCGAGCAGGGCGGTTGGATTCTGGGCAACACGATTGATGGCACGCAGGCCGAGTTCGTGCGCATCCCATGGGCGGACACGAGCCTGCACCACATTCCAGAAAATGCAGACGAGGAATGCATGGTCATGCTCAGCGACATTCTGCCCACCGGCTACGAATGCGGCGTGCTCAACGGCTGCGTCAAACCTGGCGACACTGTGGCCATCATCGGTGCCGGCCCTGTCGGCCTCGCTACGCTGCTGACCGCAAAACTCTACACACCGGCGGACATCATCATGATTGACATCGATGAGCATCGTCTCGACACGGCCAAACGGCTCGGAGCCACCAAACTGATCGACAACAGCGACGACAGGGCCATGGCCAAAATCATGACGATGACCTATGGTCGCGGCGTGGATGTGGCCATCGAAGCCGTTGGCGTCCCGGCCACCTTCAATCTCTGCCAGACCATCATCGCCCCCGGCGGGCACATCGCCAATGTCGGCGTGCATGGCGAAAGCGTGCCGCTGCATCTCGAAACACTCTGGTCGCAAAACATCACCATCACCACCCGACTGGTCGATGCGGTGACCACACAGCTGCTGCTCAAGACCATCATGTCCGGCAAGCTCCAGCCCAAGCAGCTTATTTCCCACCGTTTCATGCTCGGTGATGTCATGAGTGCTTACGAGACCTTTGGCAATGCTTCACATGAGCGGGCGCTGAAAGTCATACTCACTAACGACTGAAGTCACTGCATCGTGCCATGATCTCATGGCAGGCGCAGACCAACCGGGGTGAACACCCCATGGTTCTTCCACAGCAACTGTTCCACCCTGCTTCCGCAACGCATCCACCACTCTTCATCATGAACATCATCGTCATTCTCCTCATCCTTCTGCTCCTTGGAGGTGGTGGTTACGGCTTCCGCTCCGGCAACCATTTCGTGGGCGGCGGTGCCAGCCTCATCGTCATCATTCTCATCGTCCTGCTCCTCACCGGGCGGATTTGACTCAACCAGCATAACACAATCCACATCACGATGAAACTCACCTCATTCCTTCTCCTTCTACCCCTGGCTCTCAGCCTCGGCATGTCTTCCTGTGTCGGCCCCGGTTATGCGAGCGGCAACGGTTACGGCGGCGGCTACAACACCTATTCGACCCTGCCCAGCAACTACAATGGCAGCGCCTACAATCACAACGGCCGCTATTATTCCGGCGGCAATTATCAAACCGGCAACTACAGCTACCAAGGAAGACCCTACACCAGCAGGTACTCTCACAACGGCCAGTACTACTACGGTGGCAGCCATCAGAATCACTCCCCGCAGCATGGCCGCGGCCACAACGCCAACGTTCGCGTCAACACTCCCGTTCTGCAGCAGCACTCAAACCTCCAGCTCTTGCCGAGGTATCATTGATCAAGCACGGCAGGCGTGCATCTGATGCACACCAGAGAAATCAAAAGGGGCAGGTTCAAACGACCTGCCCCTTCCTGTATTCAAAATTAATTGGAGGCGGAACGTGCCGGGCTCACTTCCATAAACCCTGCAGGAGTGAATTCTTTGTCACTGAAACTCACACCGTGTTTGACGCTGGAGCCGTTCAGTTCAGTGACGGATCCCTGCCGTGGGCCGTTCACCGTGAGATTCGCGGGAACGGCTTGTTTGTCGTCATTGGTGACGACTCGCGTGGTCTCGATGCGCCGGACGAGCTTCCCTGAAGAACTGTATTTCTCGACGCGCAGAGGCACGTCACGGCGGCGGTCCACCCAGGTGCGGACGCTCCCATAGTAGCTACGCTGTCCTCTGCCAGGTTTGGATTCGAGGATGTCACAGCTCACACGGTTCACGACTTCCGTGCCGACTATGGCCTGCTGTTTCCAGAGGAAGAAGTTTTCGACCACATCGTCATAAGTCAGGTCGCTGCCCAGCAGTGCCTCCTTCATCTGGGAGCTGTCGAGAGTACTCACGGTGTTGGGTGGGATGAAGATCGTGCCAGAGGCGGATTGATCGCCCGTTTTTCGCAGCAGCACGGCTTCTCCTGCCCGCTCTTTGGGCCACAGCACCTGATAGACGACTTCCGTGGCCGAGTTGGTGCGGCGTTGTTTGATCTGGAGCTGCAGCGTGGACTTGGCGGCGCCCTGCACCTCCATTTTCAGCCGCACCACAGACGAGCCATTCTGCTGCAGCGCTCCCAGTTTGGCGGCAAGTTCAGACGCGGAGTCATCCGCAAGGGCGGAGACCGCCAGGAGTGCCGGGATGATCAGCCGGAGAAGTGTTTTCATAAGAAGTGTGTTTGAGTAAAAGATCAGCCCTGCATGGCAAGGCTCGGTGTCAGGCGTGAACTGCGCCACGCGGGATACAGCCCGCTGAGGACGCCAACGACTACGGATAGAACGACCGCCACCCCCATCAGACCTGCATTGAAATCCGGCTCCAGCATGCCGTGAATGGCGGGCAGCGTCTCCAGCACTTTCACGCCGATGGTGCCGATGATAACACCGACGATGCCGCCGAGAAAGCCGAGCAGGGCCGACTCCCACAAGATCATGCGAATGACGCGCCCCGGCTTCCACCCGATGGCCAGCAGGATGCAGATTTCCTGCTTTCGCTCAAAGACCGTCATCAGCATCGTGTTCATCACCCCGAGTACACCGACGATCACCGCCAGCAGCGAGGTTCCCCAGCTCATGGCGCTGATGAAACGGAACGCCTGACTGTTGCCCAGATGCTCACCCGCCACCATGGCTTTCGCTTCCGGAGCGATGGCGTCGATCTTGTCGCAAAGCTGTTTCACCGCCTCCTCGCTCAGGCCTGGTGCGGCACGGATGTCGATGACGTTGATCCGGCCTTCGTTGCCGGTGATGTTTTGAAACAGCGCCAGCGACAGAATCACCGAGCCGTTCTCCACCATCGCGCCGCCATCGACAATGCCGACGACCGTCAGTTCCTTCGTTTCAAGCTGCAGCGGGTCACCGATTTTCTTCTTGAGCATCTCGGCGGCTGTCTGGCCCAGCACCACCGCCGGCTCCATGGCATCATTCGGCATGCGCCCGGAGATCAGCTTCAAATTTTGCCATGAAAAGCCATCCCATTCACGCGCGGACACCACCATCATTGAGGCATCCTCCACGCTGGTCAGATCGGCATAGATGGAGCATGCCGCAGACACCTCCGGCAATTTTCCAATGCGGTCACGCACCTCGGAGCTGAAGGGTTTCGGCGCGAGTGCGTTGCCCATGTTGCTCACCACGATATCCGTCCCGCGCACCTTCATTCCAGTGGCCCAACTCGATTCAAAGCCGCGCGAGATGCCGATCAAGGCCACGACGGCGGCGATGCCGATGGAGATGCCAACAAGGGTAAGCCCCGTGCGAACAGGACGGCGCAGCAGGCCGCGAGTGACGATGGTAAAAAAATTCATGTCAGGATGCGGAGTGGGTGTTTTGTTTGTCGGCCACGATCAGGCCGTCCTTCATCTCGATGACTCGTGACGCCAATCGCGCGATGTTCAGATCGTGCGTCACCAGCACCAGAGTCATGTTCTGCTCACTCCGGAGCCGGATGATGAGCTCCAGAATGTGCTTCGCATTTTCACTGTCCAGATTCCCAGTGGGTTCATCTGCGAGCAGCACCGAAGGACCATTGGCCAGGCTGCGGGCAATGGCCACGCGCTGCTTTTCACCGCCGGAGAGCTTCGTGGGGAAATGATTGAGGCGATGCCCCAGCCCCACGGACTTCAGCAGCTCCACCGCCCGCTCAGTTCGCATGGCAGCAGGCCGGTCCGTTTCAAACATCGGCAGCTGCACATTTTCCACCGCCGTGAATGTCGGCAGCAGATGGAAGGCCTGGAAGATGATGCCGATCTCTCGGGCGCGATAGCCCGAGGGATCAGGCAGATCGGCAATTGATTTGTCGCGATAGTGCAGAATGCCCGCGCTGGGCACATCAAGCGCGCCAAGCATCTGCAGCAACGTCGTCTTGCCGCAGCCACTCGGGCCGATGATCACCACAAACTCTCCCTGCGTGATGCGAAAATTCACGCCACGAAGCGCCTGAACGCAGCCGTCATCGTATTGCTTTTTCAAGTCCCGGGCCTCGAAGACGAGGGCTGGTGATGCAGCTGCGGGGGAATCTGGTAGGGGTTGTGTCATGGTTTCAAGGATTCATCGAACACCTGCCAGGATTTTCATCACGGCCTGCACCGTTTCAGTCTTCTCGGTGCAGCGGTGTGAGTAGGGCACGAGGGTTTCGGAAACGGCTCCGTCGAGATGCGCGCTGGAGTAAGCCACGATGCCGTCACTGCTCTCGCGGCAGTCACCCGCACCGCGAGTGGCAATGATGGAATGAAAGGGCACACCAGCTGGCTTCCGGGCCAGGGCGCGTAGAAAGGGATGTTTGGAAGAGAGATTCTCCACACCTCCTAATCCCCATGCATGAAAAGCCCGCGCCCCCGGTTCGATGAAGGAGGCTGGCAGCGCCATGAGCGCCTTCACCTGCTTCCCTGCCGTCTTGGGAAGGAACAGCGCCGTCCTCAGCAGCGTGCGATACAGGCGGTTGTCAGCCAGCATGCTGCCCTGATGCGGCGTGCTGATGAACACGACAGTGCTGACGTCGTTTCGGCGCTTAAAAAACAACGACTGCTGCAGCATGTGCCTTGTGCCTGCATCCAGTTCATCTTCCAAACGCTGGGGGCTGACTTTAAAAAAGGCGCGCCAGATATCCTCACCGGAATCCACAACCTGCATGCGCGCCAGCAGTCCCCCCATGCTGTGCCCCACCAGCACCATACGGCCAAACCCGGCATTTTGGTGATGTGGATCGAGACTGCTCCGCGCATCGGTTAGCAGCTCCCGCAGGCGTGCGGCCGAGGCAGGAATCGCCAGCTTGCTGGGATAGCTGAAACACACCGGCTGGTAACGACGACGCAGTTCGTCATTGGCGTAAATTTCATTGACGCAGTTTTTCCAAACGTCCGTGCCCGAGAACAAGCCATGCAGGAATACAACTGGCACCCTGCCCTGGTCATACCGGCTGAGAAAAAACAACTGTGACGCATGCTCACCCGAGGCCGAAGTGAGCTGTTTGCCCGGCCCGGTTTCATCCCTGCTGACATCTCTCAGCGTGGCTTGCAGCGCGGCTGTGAGGTTCTCTGCCAATGGCTGTGAATTCCGGCCCACCTCAACCGCTGACACCGCCAGCGGATTGAAAAACCGCAGCCGTGCCTCGGTGGCATGCCCGAGAACTTTGGGCGGAAAATCCAGCACCGCCGTGGCAGGCAGGTATTCTCCGTTCGGCGGGTGACAGGGCTGCTTCAAGCGCTGCGGATCATCCTGCACCAGCACCACCGGCACCCCCAGCCCACCATGCTCGACCACACGCTCAAACCCATGAATTTTGACCTCGGCAGCAGGCTGGCAGTGCGCGAACTCCGCCAGCGCCAGTGTGCGTATTGAATTGGGTTGAACGGGAGCATCGAACGTCAGCCGCCAGGGTCGTGCCCCCCCAAGTTGAATTTCTTTTCCCCATGCCGCTGTTCCTTCTCTGGCACGGAGGGACTGCACCACCTGGGCCACGGCATGGTTATACTTCAGCAACGCTGTTTGCGCAGGCACCGTGCCGGGTTTTTCATGCTGCATCACCTGCCACGCCTCGTGCGCTTGCTCCAAACTGGCGCTCTGCAGCCCCTGGCATGCCACCAGGCTTAATACAGATACAAAGGCAAAGACGACGGTGAACATGCGCTTCATGTTTGTTTGGCATTCCTATGCCATTGCGCACCCACGCGTGGATCACCCAGACTGCGAAACACGTCCAGCATCGCAATTCGATAGCTCGGAAACGGCGGCAGTTCATCAGGTGTCACTGGCAATATCTCCGCCACATGGTGTGGCAGTTCTGCGTGGGGTATGCCAAGATGAAGATGATGCACGCCATGATAGGGCTCATGCAGCAGTGTGGTGGCCACCAGCCTTCCAGCCCAACCCTCGGCCACAATGTGCCGCGTTGCGCTGTTCAGCGTGCTGCCGGTCAATCCCACGTGCTCCACATACTTGCGCCAGCTTTGCAGATTCCCTGCAATAAACGCCGGAGCGAGATACATCCACACAAAGTAGTGCCACACCTGCCAGTACGAGAGGGCAGCAATAATACCGATCCACACGACGACCATCAGCGCGAGTTCACGCCAGATGCGGCGGCGCACTTTTGGACTGCGGATCGGCGATCCTTTACGGAGAAACGAACGCAGGAACAGAAGCGGTGTGTAAACCAGCCCGAGGGTGAGCTCGATGCAAGCGACGAGGATCCGCCCCCAGCGCGGTGCATTCGTGAAAACGAACGGCCAGAGCTCTTCATCACGCTCCGTGGCAAAGTAGGCATGATGAGTTTGATGCGCCGCACGGTAGAGGCTGAAGCTCGTGAAGCTGAAGATGCCCAGCAGCACGCCATCAAACTCATTGAAGCGCCGGTTTTTCCTCAGCAGGCCATGCGTTGCCTCATGAAAACCCACCGCCGCCCCATGCATGAGATGACTGGCCAGCAGCACCAGCGGCACAGCCCACCAGAGCGATGCGCCACTGTACAGCACCGTACCCAGCGCGATTTCAGTGAACAGAAAAAGAAAGACCACGATCTGGAAGGCCGAGCGGCTCACCCAATGCGTTGTGATGGCAGGTGCAGTGTTCATCGCAGTGTCGTCATCAGGACGGCAGTCAAAATTTCGGGTGAGTGGCAGACACCGGCGAGCACGTCGAGATACATGCGGCCCACCTGCTGAATGTCGGCGAGTGAAAACTGATTTGGCTGGAACAGCCAGGCGACTTCCATGGCATCCCCTTCTTCGTTGATCTCACAGGCGAGGTTGAAGCGTGCCGTTCCCGTGCTGCGCATGCGGAGCTGGAGCGAAAGGCCCGGCACAGAGACATCGGGAATCGGATGATTTTGCAGCGCAAACCGCACTTCAAAGAGCGGATTGTGCCC
>DLGZ01000047.1:17817-41774 GCA_002482965.1 Verrucomicrobiaceae bacterium UBA7681
GATTCCACCGTGGTCTCATGCACGCTGCGCAGACTTTCGGCAAAGGAACGCGTGCGATCAATCTGACCCCGCAACGGCACGATGCCGGAGCAGTAGCCCATCGTCTCGCGCGCAGCCTGCGTGCTGCGATTCGCCACCGGCGTGCCGACAACGATGTCATCCTTCCCTGTCCACTTTGAGAGCGTGATTTGAAATGCGGTCAGCAGCGTGCTGAACAGCGTGGCGCCATTACGGCGTGCCAGTTCGCGCACCGAGCGACCAAGCTCCGCAGAGACCTGAGTCACGCAGCGTTGCAGTGCGCCAGTCGCGGCGGTGTTCCAGAGCCGTGGGGCTCCAGCGAGGTGCGCACGCCAGAACTCAAGCCGTGGTGCAAGCACCGCTGGCTGCCAGAAGGCACGCTCGGCAGCGCCCCACTGCGAATAGGTCTGCGGCACCGGCGGCAGAGCAGCGTGATTGCCTCGGACGCCCTGCATGTAGGAGGCGAACAGATCCTGCACAAACACGCCCAGTGTCCAGCCATCGGCAATGGCATGATGGATCACCAGCACCAGCACATGCTCATCCGCAGAACGTCGAAACACCTCGGCGCGGTACAGCGGACCCTGCACCAGATCAAACGGCTGGCGGGCAATCTCACGTGTGAGTTCTTCGATAGCCTCCGGCTGTCCTTGTGCCGAGGAGAGCTCATGAAAGCGCAAGGCAGGCGCGGCGCTCCTGCGGATCATCTGCATGGGCTGCTCTTTGCCAGGCAGGATCGACAGCCGCAGCACCTCCTGCCGGTCCACGACTTTTTGCAAAGCCGCCTCGCTGCCCTGAGGTGTCAGCATCCCGCGCACCTGGATGAGGGCGCAGATGTTGTTCGACACATCAGCGGCGGGCAAAGGGGCCGCCTCCCACAGCTCGCGCTGCGGGAAGCTCAACGGCTGCAGGCGGATTTCACCGCTGGCCAGCCACTGCTTCAGGCGTGCTCGATTGTCTTGTGACATCAGGCTTTTGTTTCCAGCATCCGTGGTTGGGCATCCGACACATCGGCATCATCGAGAAGGCGGTCAATTTCTTCGTCACTCAGTGCTTCCAGATCCACGTCATCCGTTGGGATAGGTTCTGCGGGCAGCTCAGGCGCTTTGGGAGCAGCCACAGCTCCCATGTGTTCAGAAATCAATGTCGCGATCTGGCCGATGGTGCGCGCACGCATCAGGCTCGCCGGAGGCAGAGCCACGCCGATGGAGCTTTCAATCGAGTTCTCGATCTCCACTGCCATCAATGAATCAAGCCCAAGATCGGTGAGCGGCTGGTCAAAGCGCAGCCCCTCAGGTTTGACGCGCAGCACTGAGCCTACGACATCACGCACGGCCTGGCCGATGACTTCCGCACGGTCAGCAGGTGCTGCGGACTCGATCTTGCGCCGCCAGTCACTCTTGGCACCACTCGTTTCCGGGGCGTCCACGCCTGCGGCGTAGATGCGCTCCAGCAAGGGGCTCTCCTGACCACCACGGGATGATTGCCGCCATTTCGACCAGTCCACCCGCATCGCCATGGCCTGTGTGGCACCGGCATTGAGAAAGGATTCCGTCAAATGGACCACTTCACGCGGAGACAGCGGCGTGGTGCCCTGGCGTGCGAGGTATTCAGCCACACGTTCGTTGCGCGCCACATACCCTTCCCCGCCCAGTGCGCCCCAGTTGATCACCAGCGCTGGCAGCCCCATGGCCGCACGATGATGCGCAAGTGAATCCTGGAAGGCATTCGCAGCCGCGTAGTTGGCCTGACCGGCGTTGCCAAAGATGCTTGAGATGGACGAGTACATCACGAAGCAGTCCAGGCTCATGCCCAGCGTTCCTTCATGCAGCATCCAGGCTCCGTGAGCCTTCGGTGCCAGCACCGTGCGCATCCGCTCACGTGTCAGTGCAGCCATCGGCGCATCATCAATCACCATCGCCAGATGAAACACGCCTTTCAGAGGAATCTTGGTCGCGGTGATTTCATTCAGCAGCCGATGGATGTCTTCCGGTGCGCCAGCATCTGCCAGCACCACTTTCACATCCACCCCGCGTGCGCGCAGCTTCATCAGAAAGGCTTCCGCTGCAGGTGTGGACGGACCGCTGCGGCTGGAGAGCACCAGGTGCTTCGCGCCACAATCTACCAGCCACTCGGCCAGCACTTTGCCAAAGCCACCAAACCCGCCTGTGATCAGGTAGCTACCGTCCGGCTTCACTGCAAAGGACGGCGTCAGCGGCTCACCGCGTCTCACGACAAACGGCTCGGGGAATGACACGATCACTTTGCCAGTGTGTCTGCCCTGCGCCATCAGGCGGAAGGCCACATCAATGCGGCAGGCCGGGAAGGCGCGGAACGGCAGCGCATGCAGCGCTTTCTTTTCCACCAGCTCAGAGATTGTTCCAAGCAGCTCGCGAGTTTGCTCTTCGTCATCGCTGAAGATCGCGTCCATCGCCACCACATGGAATGACGAGTTCTTCCGCAGGTGCCACAGCGGGATGCGGCTGTTTTGATAGATGTCGCGTTTGCCGATCTCAATGAAGCGGCCGTTCTGTGCAAGGCATGAGAGCCCCATTGGGATGGCTTCAGCTGCGAGTGCATTCAGCACCACATGCACCCCTTTGCCATTCGTGAGTTCCATCACCGCTTCGGCAAAGTCTCCACGACGCGAGTCGATGACATGCTTCACACCTAGAGTCGTCAGCAGCGCACGCTTCGCCGGACTCCCGGCACTGGCGATGACTTCTGCACCCAGATGATGAGCAATCTGCACCGCCGCCATGCCGACACCACCGGCACCCGCATGGACAAGGATGCGTTCACCCTTTCTCAAATTCGCCACAGTTTTGAGCGCATACCAGGAGGTCATGAAGACCACCGGCAGCGTCGCTGCTTCTTCAAACGACAGCCCTGCGGGGATGACACGCACATCACCGGCACGCGCCATCGAATGCGTTGCGAGTCCGAACACCGCGAGGCCAAACACACGGTCGCCCGTCTTCACATGCGAGACACCGCTGCCTACGGCCTTCACGATCCCGGCGACTTCATCACCAAAGACGCGCGCATCCGCCGTTTCGGCAGGATACAGCGCCAGTGCTTTGAGCACATCGCGGAAATTCATGCCGGCAGCCTTCACCTCGATGACCACCTCACCGGCACCGCAGGGCGGCAGGGCGAAGGGCACCAGACGCAGCGCATCAAGAAGTCCGCGCTCGCGGGATTCAAGCCGCAGCGGCACAGCAGCATCCAGCACCTGCTCACGCGACTGCAAGCCACGGCTCACACGCCGCACATAGCGGGCTTCACCACGGAAGGCGATTTCGCGTTCGGCGTCCTCCTGCTGAAGTTCAGTCCAAAGCATTGCATCGTCTGCGGCGGATGCCACACACGGCAGGTCAATGCCACGGCAGGTGTAGTTGTTGTGCTCATTGGCGATCACTCGCATCAGTCCGAGCGTAGGCCCCTGGGCCAGTGCGACAGGATTGTTCCGGCCGAAGGGTTGCGCACCACGTGTCACCACATCGATGCGCAGCTTTGCCGCCGGATTGAAAAGTTCGAGCGCCTGAGTCAGGTGAAACAAACCATCGGTGCCCATCATCGCGGCGTCTTTGCCAGCGACGGATTCCTTCTCGTCCAGACTCCACAGGTAAACAAAACGTTCCGGCACTTCATCCGAGCAGGACTTCAGCAGCAGCTGCCAGTCTTCCAGCGACTCCGCACGCAGGGCAAAGACATCCGTGCCTTCCGGCTCGAAGGCATTGCCGCGATAAGCCACCCGGCATGTTGCACCACTCGCACGCAGTTGAACAGCGAGCTGATCTCCAAGACCACCTGCATCCGCCAGCACGAGCCAGGATTTTTCCACCGGCACTTCCATCACTGTCGGAGCACTGATCACCGCTTCGCTCCATGGCTTGCGTGCCATGAGGCCGATCAAGCTTTCCCCACCCTGGGAACGGATCAAACCGGAGAGCGAAACGGTTTCGCTAAAGCCAGTCTCACCAAGAACCTTCTGCCATTGCTCACGCTCCAGCAGCGGGTGATTCGGGCGCAGATCACGATCCGTAAAGCGCCACCAGCCGCTGGTGAGTCCGAAGACCGCGTTCAGCCACAAATGCGGTGTCGCGACATCGACAAACATCAAACTGCCGCCGGGAACGAGCAGGTCATTAAGATTGCGCAGGGCGCTGCGAACATCGCTCACGGCATGAATCACATTCGTGCCGAGAATGATGTCGAACGAGCCAGCTTTGAATTCCTGCTCAGTGCCGGGCTTCTCCAGATCGAAGACTTGGTATTCGACTTCCGCAAAAGAGTTCAGCTTCTGCTTCGCAGCAGGAAAGAAGGCCGGTGAAACATCGCTGAAGACATAGGAATGCACCCCACGCTCAAGGCCGGGGAGCACCTGAGAGGCGAGACCGCCGGTGCCTGCTCCGATTTCCAAGATGCGAAGCCCGCGTCCTTCAGGGAGCTGGCGTGCTGCTTCGCCGACCGCACTGGCGATTGCCGCAAGCCACGGACTGGTGACGAGGCCGTCGCCGTAAAACTGATCCAGCAAATCCGCGCCACCGCTGGCAAACAAGACCTGCACGGCCTCCTTTTCACCGCGCATGATGGGGCCGAGTTCCGCACAGGTGGCCCCGCACAGCAGCGCCTCTGGCATGTGTCCCGGATAGAGGCCAATACAAGAGCTGAGCAGCGCTGCTGACGAATCTGCAGCCTTCGTGAAGGCAGGTGTCGTCTGATACCCGGCACCTTTTTGGATCAGCAGCTTTTGCTTCACCAAGTTGTTCATCAATTGCACAAACGAGCGCTGCATGGAGTCGCTCACGCCAAGTGTTTTCGCTGTGAAGTCACCTTCCGCACCCATGGCACGCAGACCGCTCGCGACTTGCGCGGCGGTCAGTTCATCGCCAGCAGCGCTGGCAGCGTCGAGGTTGTTGCGTCCGCGCATATCGAGCACTTCATCCAGCGCGTGCTGTGCCGCAGCATGCAGTCGGCTCAGGGCAACCGGGGCGGCGGCAGCGGTCTTCAAACCGAGGGTGCGCTCCTCCCAGGCGATGTGATACGTCACGTCCCGGCCTTTGCCGTTTTTGCCAGTGCGGCGTGATCCTTCGACGCTGATGGCACGGAACCCGTCAATGCGGACGCAGGGCCTGCCGGATTCGTCATACAGATCGATACCGCCTTCGACAAATTCGTCATTCGCATCCTTCACTCCGGCACAGACCCGGCTCGATGCGCCTGGTGTACGTAGGAACAAGATTCGCGCAAAACGCACCGGCAAACGCAGTCCTGCCGTGCGACCTTCAACGGTCGCCGCACCTGCGGAGAAGATTTGCAGCGCGCCATCAAACAGCACCGGATGCAGTGGATACTCCGCAGCACGCGTGGCAATCCCAGCACTCAGCGACACGCGGCCTGCCGATTTGCCAGCACTGGCGGAAAGCTCACGGATGGGGCGAAACTCCTCACCGTAACGCAGTCCCATGTCACTCATGTGATCATAGAAAGTGTCGAGACCGACGGCAGGCAGCTTGGAAGCTTCCCAGGTCGATGCAGCGAAGGATGACTCGGTGCGTTCACCGCGCATGGCACCCACGACGTGAGTGGACCATGAGGCCCCGCTTTCAAAACGGCTTTGGATGGAGAACGTGCGCTCCTTGAGATCATACGTCAGTTCCAGCAGCAGGCCGGAAGGTGGATCAGGCAGGATGAGCGGCTTGCGGATTTCGAAATCCTCAATGACGAAGGCTTTGCCTTCAAAAAGCTGCACACCAGCTTCGAGCGCCATTTCGACAAAGCCTGCCGCAGGAAAGATGATGAGATTTTCAACACGATGATCCTTCAGGAAGGCCATGTGCCGGTTGTCCAGCCGCGTGATCCACGTCGGCGTGGCGCAGGCGAGGCGGATGTCGAGCAAGCCCTTGCCTCCGGGAGCCAGACGACCTTCGCGCATCTCGGGTGATTCATTCCACCAGCGGCTCTTGTCCCACGCATAGGTCGGCAAGGTCAGATGACGGCGCGAAGGTGTGATCGCATGGAAGTCGAGCACGACTCCGGCAAGGTGCAGATCCAAAGCGGTCTCCAGCAAGGATTCATGTTCGCGTTCACGGCGCACAGAGCCCAGCACGGTAGCTTTGCTGGCATCTTCGCCCAGGCATTCCTGCATGGAGCGGACCAGCGCGGGATGCGCCCCGATCTCCAGCCACACATCGACACCAAACTCCGCCACAGAAGCAATCGCCTGCGCAAACTCCACAGGCTGCCGCACACCACTGGACCAATGGCCTGCGGTGCAGGCGGCGCCATCAAGGCGCTTGCCGGTCACGGTGCTGAAAATCGGCATCGTAGCAGCCTGCGGCTTCAAATCACTGAGTGCTGCCATCAAGGCATCCGCAGCGGGTTGCATCATGGCATGATGGAAAGGATGGCTCACCTGCAGGAAGCGCGCAAAGATGCCCTTCACCTCCAGTTCAGCAGCGATGGCCTCCAGCGAAGTCTTCAAGCCCGACAGCGTCAGCGAACGCGGCCCGTTGAATGCAGCGATGCTCACGGTGCGGTCATGTTTGGCGATCACGGCACGCGCTTCATCCGGGCTCATGCCCACGGCCAGCATGCTGCCACCTGCGGCAGCACATTCATCCATGAAACGTCCGCGCAGCACGATGACCTTCGCGGCCTGATCCAGCGTGAGAATGCCAGCGATGCAGGCTGCGGCGACTTCGCCAACACTGTGGCCCACGACTGCCGCAGGCTGAATGCCCCATGACTGCCACAGCGCCGCCAGTGCCATCTGCATGGCAAAAATGGCAGGCTGCGAGATCGCGGTTTTCTGCATCTTCGTTTCCGCCTCGGGACGATTGAGTTCATCCATCAAGGAGAACTTCGCCCATGGCTTCATGGCCTTGTCACAGGCTTCGATCATGCTTTTAAAGACCGGCTCATGCTCCATGAGTTCGCGGCCCATGCCCTGCCACTGCGGCCCCTGGCCGCTCATCACGAAAACAACGCGTGCAGCATGCTCGCGCCGCGGAGTGAAGGAGCTGCGCATACGGGGGCCGGGCTGTCCCGTGGCAAAAGCGCTGAGCTCCTGCACCATCTCGCCCAGTGTGCGCGCGGTGAGCGCCAGACGGTGTGAGTGATGATTGCGCCGTGCACCCAGCATGTAGGTGATGTCAGGCATCAGCGGCGAACTGCCGTTCAGCTTGGAGTGATCGTCCAGCCACACGCTGAGCTGCCATGCTGCGGACTCCAGCGCCTTCTCGGAGCGGGCGGAAAGTGTCATCGGCCAGGCGCGGCTCGTAACAGGAGTCACATGGGCACGCGGGGCCTGTTTCGGTGCCTCAGAAAGGATCACATGCGCATTGGATCCGCCAAAGCCAAAGGAGTTCACACCGGCAAGACGCAGGCCTCCAGTTTCAGGAAACTCTTCGCTGGCCACGGGCACACGCAGCTTCAGCGCGCTGAAGTCGATGTGCGGATTGGGCGATTCATAATGCAGGCTGGCAGGAATGCGCCCGTGCTTGAGCACCAGCACAGCTTTGACGAGCCCTGCCACACCGGACGCGGTTTCAAGATGTCCTAGATTTGTCTTCACCGAGCCAATCACGAGCGGTGCGTCCTCCGCACGCTCGGCACACAAGGCCTCGGCAAGTGCATGCGCTTCGATGGGGTCCCCCACCGCAGTGCCGGTACCATGAGCTTCCACATAGCCGATATCTGTTGGTGAAACACCCGCGACCACACACGCATCATGCACCAGACGCGCCTGGGCTTCAGGACTCGGCAGCGAGATGCCATTGGTATGCCCATCTGAATTCACCGCAGAACCCATGATCACCGCATGGATCGGATCACCATCCGCGATGGCATCGGAGAGTTTTTTCAGCAGCACCATGCCTGCGCCTTCACCGCGCACGAAGCCGTTTGCGGAAGCATCGAAGGCCTTGCATTTGCCTTCGGGGGAAAGCATCCCCGCCTGGGAAAAGCCGATGAATCCATCGGGGGTGATCATCACCGTCACACCGCCTGCCATCGCCGTTTTGCAGCGACCATCCAGGATGTGCTCGCAGGCCACATGGACTGCGGTAAGCGCTGATGAGCAGGCCGTGTCCATCGCGATGCTCGGGCCAGTCAGATTCAGACAGTAGGAGATGCGGTTCGCCGCGATGCTGTGCGCGCTGCCCGTGGGCGTATGCGCGCTGATGCCGGCACGATCCGTCGCGGTGTGCTGCAAGCCCTGATAGTCATTGTGCGAGATGCCGACGAAGACGCCGATGTCCGTGCCCTTGTCGAGATCCAGCACCAGCCCCGCATCCTCAATAGCCTCATACGCTGTTTCCAGCAGCAGGCGCTGCTGCGGGTCAATGTAAGGCGCCTCACGCGGCGAGATGCCGAAGAACTGCGGGTCAAACTGGTCAATGCCGTCGATGAAGCCACCGCGCTTGGCCACGGTCTTGCCGACGATCCCCGGCTCCGCATCATAAAAGCGTTCCACATTCCAGCGGTCAGCCGGCACATCACACACAGCGTCGCGGCCTTCTTCCAGCAGCTTCCAGAACGACTCCGCGTCATTCACTCCACCAGGGAAACGACAGCCGATCCCGATGATGGCAACACTCTCCTTGTTTAAGATTGGCAGTGCAGGCGACAGAGACGAGGAGGAATGTTTGGGTGTGGGCATGTTTGATATGGAAAAAAGTTCACGGCCCCGCTGCATGAGTCCGTCTGCACCGCTGAGCTACAGCGGCAGTCCCACCCATTAGCCGATCGCCCCCCTTCATCGCTATGGGGTAAAACCCTACCCAAGTCTGCCACGCTTCAGGTATGCAAACAGTCCGATGGGGTCTAACCCTACCTGACCAGTTAACGATTGCTTCCCACCCCCAAACGCAACGATAACAGGCCGCATATGTGTGGCATTGCTGGTGTGATGGACCTGGCCGGTAGGCGAACGGTGTCCGAAGGTGTGGTCGAACGCATGGCACGGGCCTTGATTCACCGGGGGCCGGATGAAGAAGGATTCCTTCATCGACCGGGCGTTGCACTGGCGTCTCGACGTCTGAGCATTGTCGGTCTGGCCGATGGTCAGCAGCCGATGTGCAATGAAGACGAGAGCGCCTTCACCGTCTACAATGGCGAGTTTTTTGATTTCCCCGAGAAGCGCGCGGAGCTGGTTTCACGCGGGCATGTTCTGCACACCCACTGCGATACCGAGATCATTCCGCATCTCTGGGAGGAGAGTCATGAGGGCATGTTTGAGCGCATGCGCGGCCAGTTTGCCGTGGCCTTGTATGACGCTCCCCGCCATCAGCTCACGCTGGGGCGTGATCGCTTCGGCATCTCGCCACTGTATTGGACGCGGCAGGGCGACTGGCTGCTGTTTGCCTCTGAGATCAAGGGCCTGCTGGCTTCTGGTATGGTGACTCCACAGGCGGATCTGAATGGCATTGATCACATCTTTACCTTCGGTGCCATGCCCGGGCCGACGACGTGTTTTGCCGGCATTCAGCTTCTGCCTGCGGGACACTACTTGCAGATCACGCCCGGTCAGGCGGAGCCCATTCAGGAGCACAGCTACTGGGAGATGGATTTCCCAAATCAAGGCGACGAGGACCCCGGCGTGGATCCGACCAAGCTTGTCGATGAATTTGAAAGTCTCCTGCTGCAGGCCGTGGACAAGCGCCTGCGTGCAGATGTTCCCGTGGGCGCCTACCTCTCCGGTGGTCTCGACTCCAGCATGATCGTGGCCATGGCCTGCAAGCTCAAAGGCGAGTCGATCAACACCTACACCATTCGTGTGGATCATCCGAAGCTCGATGAACTCAGCGCCGCCCAGCGTACCGCCAAACACATCGGCACCAAGCCCCCCATCGTGCAGGACTTTCGCACCACCGATGCGCTGGAAATGTACCCACAACTGATCCACGCCGCCGAAGCGCCCGTGATCGACACCTCAAGTGCCGCACTGCTCATGCTGGCACGGCGCGTTCACGCCAACGGACAAAAAGTCGTGCTCACCGGCGAGGGTGCGGACGAATGGCTCGCGGGCTATCCGTGGTATAAAATCGCCAAGATCTTCAATGCTCTCGATGTCATCCCAGGATTGCCGCTGAGCGATCTGGCACGCCGTGGCTATCTCCGGCTCAACAAAGTGCCGCACTACCCAGCCACCAGCCGCCAGATGTGGGAGAACGCTGTCGGCGGCCCCAATGCATGGATCGACAGCTACGGCGTGCTGGCTCTGTCCAAACTTCGCTTTTATGGCGAGCCCATGCGCGAAGTTCTGGCCACCGCACGTCCCTGGGAAGGGCTTGGAATAAACCTTGAGCGTGCCAAGAAATGGAGCCCGCTGAATCGCAGCCTGTGGGTCGGTGCGCGTGTCACGCTGGCCGGACACCTGCTGCAGGCAAAGGGAGATCGCGTGGCCATGCACTCCTCCGTGGAGGTGCGCTACCCGTTTCTCGACGAGGATGTGTTCGACTTCACCGCCAAGCTCGACCCCAAATGGAAACTGCATGGCTTTCGCGACAAGCATCTGCTGCGTCTCGTCGCCGAGCGCTGGCTGCCGAAAGAGATCGCCCGCAGGCAAAAGGTCATCTTCCGCGCACCGCTCGACAGCTTCCACATCGACCCTGAGCCCAAGTTCGTGAGTGAGTTGCTCAGCGAGGAATCCCTGCGCCGCACCGGCTACTTCGACATCGCGCAAGTGCGGCACTGGCGGAAAGCCTTCCGTGATCTGCGTGTCGGTTCCCTGCCCCGCCTCTCGGTGGAAATGGGCCTCGCAGCCGTCGTCGCCACGCAGCTCTGGCATCACACCTTCATCGATGGATCGCTGGCCGATCTGCCGACATCAGCGCCCAGCAAGGTGTAGCAGCAGCATGCGGTGCGCGGACTTCAGTCCGCAGCACACCGTGAACACGTTCAGCGCCGAAGTTCTCCAGCCGCTTTATCGAAGCCGAAAATTCCCTCTGCTTGCGGCACACAGAGTAAACATTACCCGCCCTGCACGAGCCACCTGCTGCGGACTACAGTCCGCGCTCCCATCATTCACGGCAGCTTCGCCAGGTCCTCGCGTCCACGCTGCTTCAGTTCGGCATCATCTTTTTCAATGTTGGACATGCTGAGCCCCTTCTCGATGTACTTCCGCGCTTCAGCGCTCTTTCCCATCTGCGCAAACGTACGCCCCAGCTCGATATAATGGCGCAGACGATTCGGATTGATCGCGATGGCACGCTCAAAGCAAACGATCGCCGCTTCATTCGTTGTGCTTGGCAGCTTGCCGTAGATCAGTCCGCCTAGCATGTGTTTGAGCGCGCCCATGTTGGCCAGCACCTGATGCCATCTGCCCAGCACATGCCAGGCCACATCATTGCGCGGATTCAGGGCGATGGCGCGATCCGCCGCCGCTTTGATCAGCGGAGTGGCCGCCACCTGCTCCTTGTTTCCCTGATACGGCAGCATGCGCCCGTAGGTGATCGCCGGTGAGATCTGCGCATCCGAATCCTTCGGCCCCAGCTTGGCCGCACGCTTGCCATAGTCGAGCGCAACGGCACCGATCCTGAGCTTCTCCGCACCAGTGCTCGCATCCGACATCAAATGCCGGTACTGCCGCGCAATGCGCACCAGCAAATCCACATTCGCGGGCTCCAGCTTCTCCGCCGGCAGATAATAGCGCAGCGCATCGTCGGCCTGAAATTTGAGGTCATAGACATCGCCTCTCTGCATCAGTTCAGTCGCGGTTTGCGCACGACCAGACGTACAGGAGAGCAGCAGTGCTGCGGCAAAGACAGCGGTTCGGCAGATGGAGGCTAGGTACATGGTGTTAGTTTGGAAGTTCAATCAGGCGGCCCGCATTCAAGAGTGCGGCTTCGCTCAGCCGCGGCCCGACAAGTTGCAGGCTGGTCACAGGAATGGTTTTTTTGGTCGGTGGCATCGCAATCGGAATGGCCAGCGCAGGATTGCCCGCAAAGTTCACCGGCAGCGTGTTCTGCATGTTAAACACGCGCAGTTCAAAGATGACATCCGAACCCCAGAAGGGCATTTTTGGCGGCAGGCTCTTCAGCGTCGGCATCGCGATGAAATCCACGTGCCTGAAGACCGCGCGCAGTTCACGCTGCCATGCCGCCTTGCGCTTCACCGCCTCTTTGTAGCCAAAGTTGTAATCCAGTTCGCCATTGGCCAGCACCAGCTTCGTCAGCAGGCTCACGCCTTTCTGATGCGCGTACTTCTGGTCGTTGTACCACGCATCCCCCAGCGCCACCACCTTGCCGTCTTTCTCCGCCTGACGCCATTTCTTCTCGAAGTCCTTGCTGAGCTTGACGATCTTGAAATGCTTCGCGATGAGCTCATCGTCGATGGCTTTATCAATCGCCGGATCCGTGCCGCTCACATAAAGCCGCCCGATGGTGATGTACCGCGCCCGTGGTTTGTCAGCCACTGCCTCCCGGTATTTGCCCGCAAACCCGCGCTCCAGCAAATCCATGCCCTTGGCCAGATCACTGATGTTTCTTGCCAGCGGCCCGATCGTGTCCAGATGCTTTGGCGAAATCGGAAACACACCCTTGGTGGAAACCAGACCAAAGGTCGTCTTCAGTCCATACACACCGTTGCACGCAGCCGGCACACGAATCGAGCCCCCCGTGTCCGAGCCAAACGCCACGTCTGCCATGCGCGTAGCCACCGCCACCGCCGAACCGCTCGAAGAACCACCAGGGATGACATCGCCTTTGCCATCCAACCGGCTTTTCGGCGTGCCAAAAAAGACGTTCTCGCCCGAAACCGTCACGGCAAACTCCGTCAGATTGGTTTTCCCCACGATCTGCACGTTTCGTTCCCGCACCAGCGCCAGACACGCGGCATCGCGCACTGCCGGAGGACTGTTCTTCGCCAGATACTCGGATCCCGCCGAGGTCACCCGTCCTTTCATGTCGATGTTGTCCTTCACCGCCAGCCGCAGTCCCTGACTCTGCGCAGGCGCCGGCCAGTGGCTAATAAACGCATGCTCACGTGCATGCTTTAGCCGTCTCTCCTGCGGCGAGACACAGCCATCGAAAACAACCAGCACCAGACAGCCAAGAACCAAACCACAGAGACGCTTTTTTATCATATTGACCGCCAGCATGGTGCCGCAGCTCACCAGTCACAATGGGGTGAACACTCCATTGCTCGGCCTGGCTGGTGAACCCGAGTCGTCGATGCCCCCTCATAAGGCCTCAGCAAACTGAAGGAGCCCAAAGCCACCCACATTGCCAGTTTGTGCAAGCGCCAGAAGCAGTGGTTGAGTCAGGTAACACCCTCAAAGGAAATGAGCGCCCAGTGAATGTCCGAGTCGAACATCAGTTCGTAATAAAAACTCAAAACTCATCATTGATGAGTGGCGCACCCGTCAGGATTCGAACCTGAAACCTTCTGATCCGTAGTCAGATGCTCTAATCCGTTGAGCTACGGGTGCGTTGATTTTTTCTGAGCCGCTGTGTTTGAAACAGCGGGCAACGAGAATAGACCAGTGCGTTCTTTTGTCAAACTCTGTGGAGAGTTTTTATTCACTTTTTACAGGCTGATCAGCGCGACTGCTCGTAGGCATGCGCCACACGCAGCACGGTGGCCTCATCCAGAGCTTTTCCGACGATTTGGAGACCGACGGGAAGCGCCTTGCCTTCCACTTCCACATTGCCGCATGGCAGACTGATGCCGGGCAGTCCGGCCAGATTGACGGGAATGGTGAACACGTCTTCCAGATAGGCGGCCAGCGGGTTGTCTTTGAGTTCGCCCAGCTTGTGCGCTGGCGTCGGGCTGGTTGGGGAAAGGATCACGTCCACCTTCTTGAAAGCCTCGGTGAAGTCATTGCGGATCAGCGTGCGCGCCTTCTGCGCACGAATGTAATACGCATCATAGTAGCCGGAGCTGAGCATGTAGGTGCCCAGCAGGATGCGTCGCTTCACCTCGGGGCCGAAACCTTCCGAGCGGGACTTTGTGTACTGCTCCAGCAAATCCCCTGCACTGCTGCTGCGGTGGCCGTAACGCACGCCGTCAAAGCGGGCGAGATTGGCCGATGCCTCGGCGGGAGCCAGTACATAGTATGTCGCGACACCGAGTTCGGTATGCGGCAGGCTGATTTCTTCGATGATCGCCCCCAGAGACTCAAGCTGGCGGATCGCCGCCTGCACACTGGCGGACACTCCGGCATGGATGCCGTCGATGTAATATTCTTTGGGCAGGCCGATGCGAAGGCCCTTGATGTCGCGGCCAATGGACGCGGTGAAATCGGGAACTTCGATGTTCAGCGAGGTCGAGTCGTGGGCGTCGTAGCCACACAGGTGGTTCAGCAACAGCGCGGAATCCTCCACCGTTTTAGTCAGCGGTCCGATCTGGTCGAGCGAAGACGCAAAGGCCACGAGTCCGTAGCGGGATACGCGACCATAGGTGGGCTTGATGCCCACGCAGCCGCACAGCGCCGCCGGTTGGCGGATGGAGCCGCCGGTGTCCGAACCCAAGGCCGCAATGGCGAGATCCCCCGCCACCGCCGCAGCACTGCCGCCGCTGGAGCCGCCGGGAACGCGGGAGAGATCGCGCGGATTGCGCGTGATACCGAGGGCGGAGTTCTCCGTGCTGGAGCCCATGGCAAATTCATCCATGTTCAGTCGGCCAAACGGGATGGCACCGCCGGCACGCAGCTTCTGGATGGCGCCTGCATCGTAAGGAGCGGTGTAGTTTTCAGCCAGGATGCGCGAGCCGCAGGTGCAGGGCTGGCCGGTCACGTTCATGTTGTCCTTCACCGCGATGGGAATGCCGCCCAGCGGCTTGGTGATATCGGCGCGGTCAGCTTCCGCGAGTGCGGCTTCGACGTCCCAGGACAAATAGGCACCGATCTCCGCATTGCCTGCTTCGATGGATTTGGCGACATCCAAAACGATGTCTCGTGGCGTGATTTCACCCGCAGTGAGGCCTTTGCGCAAGGCTGCGATGGTGGAGGAGGCGAGCATAGGAAAAAGAGAGCGGGAAGCAGCGGCGGCGGTTGGACGGTTACTCGATCACCTTGGGGATCTGGATCTGGTCGGCGATACGTTTCGGCGCGTTGGACAGCGCCTGCTCCTGCGTGAAACCCGGGCGGGGTTCATCCGCCCGCAGTACATCATAGACGGGCATGGCATGCGCCGTCGGCTCCACTCCGCCCAGATCGTACCGAGTCAGGGTGTCGATGTAGGTCAGAATGCCATCCAACTGGGACGCATAGCGTGTGGCTTCTTCTTCGGTAAGCGTAAGCCGGGCCAGTTTGGCCACATGGTGGATGTCTATCTGATGAGCGTCAGGCATGAGGAAACGGTCCTTTCTTGCCAGCAGGAAAGATGCTTTGCAAACAAAAGGCACAGACTGTTTGCAGTCTGTGCCTTGAAAAACTCGCCTGATGGCTGTTACCAGCCCTGGGAGGAGGAATACGGAATCTCTGAGCGGAAGCCCACTTCAGGAGCGAACTCGGTGTAGCCCCACCAGGTGTCCACATTTTCCTTGTGATGATAAGGTGGGCGGTAGGTGCGCTTCCAGCTCGGGATCGGGAAGGTGGCGATCTCATAGAGACCGTAGCCAGCTCTCACCAGAGTGCGCTTGGTGCCTTCAACAAAGAAATCAGAGGCGGCGGCGACGGAGCCGTCAGACTCGTTGGTCTTGCGCCAGACAGCCGGGTATTCGAAGATACCAAAGAGAATGTTGCCGATACCGCGGCTGAGCTTCCGGCTCCACGTAAAGTGATGTCCGGGAGGAGACTGGATGTCTCCATAGGCGATGCTCGACAGGGTGCAGAGGGTGATGGCTAGGAATAGAAAACGATTTTTCATGTGGCTTAATGATGATTAACAAAATTTGGGCGTCTTTGGCAACCATTAAGTTGCGCTTTTTTAGAGTCCTTTTGCCTGTTCATCGCTTTCCAGGCGGAAACTGGCGGGACAAAAGCTCCCGCGCCTGTTCGAGCGCTGCGGGATCAGCCGGGCTGGCGATCACATTGCGCATTTCCGCCTCGTCACGGGTATGGTCGTACAGTTCGCTTGCCACCACGCTGCCAGTGTCATAGTCCCGCCATTCGGTGTAGCGCAGCGTCGGGGTGCGGACACTCACGCCCATCACCTCCGGCCTGCCACGCGGGGTGCGGTCTGGATAAGCAGGCCGTGGAAACTGCGTGTAGGCGGCGTCTTTGATTTTGGCCTGCGGGTCGTTCAGCAGCGGCACGAGACTGACCCCGTCGAGACCGGGCGCGTCAGGGACAGCGCAAAGGGCGGTGATGGTGGGAAAAAGATCCACCATTTCCACCAGGGCATTCGTGCTGGTCCCGGCATGCTTTGCCTGCGGCGGCACGACGATGAGCGGCACGTGCGCATCCAGCTCAAAGTTCGAGGTCTTGGCCCACAGGCTGTGCTCGCCAATGTGGTAGCCGTGATCCCCCCAGAACACAATGAGGGTGGAGTCCAGCAAGCCCTGCTTTTCGAGGGCGGCGGTCACCTTCCCCAGCTGGGCGTCCAGGTAGCTGATACCGGCAAAATAGCCATGCCGCATCTCCGCCGCCTGCTCAGCGGTGGGCTGCTTCTGATTTTTCACCGGCCCCAGAATTTCCGTGCTCTGGTGAAAGGCGATCTCAGGAGCACCGGCAGGCCGTGCGGGATCAAGCACTGGCAGCTGGTCCCGCTGATACAGGTCCCAGTATTTTTTGGGTGCATTGAACGGGGCGTGCGGCTTCCAAAAACCGACGGCAAGAAAGAAAGGCTGGTCTTTGATCTCGCCCAGCACACGCACGGCCTCGGCGGCCACGCGGCCGTCGTAGTAGGCTTCATCCGGCACATCGCGGCACTCACACAGCGGCACCTTGCCATACTGGCGCAGGTTGCTGGAGAGCGTGGTCAGGTTTGGCGGCAGCGGTCCGCTGACCTGGGGCGCATCGTCGCCATGATTCGCATAGTGCAGGAACTCAGGAGCGCTCCAGGAGCGCGGGTCGCCATGCTCTTTCGTATGCCAGTTGTGGAAAATTTTGCCCACGCAGCGGGTGGTGTACCCGTGCTCCTTCATCCACCCCGGCAGCGTGTTCACCGCTGGCTTCAGCTCTCGAAAATGCGTACCATTCACATACAGCCCCAGAGTGTCCGGACGCAGGCCGGTGAGCATGGAGGAGCGGGAGGGATTGCACACGGCCTGCTGGCAGTAGGCCTGCCGGAAAATCATGCCGCGCCTGGCCAGCGCATCCAGATGGGGCGTGACCGCCACCGAGCCGTAGCAGCCCAGCTCCGGCCGCAGGTCGTCCGCCATGATGAACAAAACATTGGTGCGCGCTGCGGCGTGCAGCAGCGGGGTGGACAGCAATAACATCACCCCGAGGGCGGCAGCGCGACAAATCATGATCCAGCCATAACGCGGCATTCGCAGCCATATTGCCCGGTGAAAGGGCAAAAAACTCAGGCCCGCTGCTTGTTCCGCATGCTGCGCCACTCGGCACGGTGATTCTGCGCCCAGTCATTGAGTGCGTACTCAAACCCAATGTCATGACCTTCGCGCTCGCTGGCGAGCCACTTCAGCCGTTGAATTTCCTCCTGCTCAGCAAGGAATTCACCATAGGGAGTACCAGGCTGCGCGGTTATGGATTGACTGGGCATTCGGCACAGATCCATGGGATCTTCCAAGATTCAAGCACGAGCTGCAGTGAGTCGGGAAACCGAGGTTTGCGCCTGCGGAAGCTTCCCTCAACGGCCCCTGAGCTAAGGATTTTTTCGACCTGTCAAAGAAAGAAAATGACAAGGTCTGAGCAGCCCCTTATATAATTAAAGACTTAAAGTCACACGTTCATGCCGGAGTAGCTCAGTGGTAGAGCATCGCATTCGTAATGCGAGGGTCGCGGGTTCAAATCCCGCCTTCGGCTCCACCAACGCGTGTTTGCCATGACCCCTCCGAGCATTGCTGACAATGATCCACCACGCCGCAGCCGAGCCCGGCGGCGAGAGGCCATGATCAACGCCGTTGCCACGATTCTTGGCTGCATGGCTCTGGTGATCATGATCGCCACGGTCGTGCGGGTCGTCATGATCAAGCTCTGGGAGTCCGCCCGGGTCAATCCCGAGTACGCACAGTCAATGTATGAAAATGATCAGGGGCGGCACTGGTCAGGCAATATCAAGGAGCAGCCTTCCCTCCTGAGCAATCCCTCCGAAATCCGCCCATCAGCAGAAGGTCCCGCCAGTGAAGTCACCGCCGCGGCCTCTGGTGTTTCTCAGTCTAGTTCACTGAAAATCATAGATGTAGACACACCGAGCCCCACCGCCATTGAAGACATCGAGAGCAAAAGGCCCAAAATTGAGCACTCCCTCCGTGGCTATTTTGAAGCTGCCAGCCTGGACCAGCGGCTCGCTTTTGTCCGTGATTCCCAGCGCGTGCGGCCATTGATGGAGAACTACTATCGCAGGCATCCGTACACGCCAGTCGAGTGGAAAAACCTGGGCTGGATTCTGCCGGTGGAAGAGGAGGGCTACCGTTTCGGATATGCCCAGGCCGTTTTTGCCAATGCAGAGCCCGTCAGCCTCATCATTGAAGAACTGGTGGACGGCACTTTCCGGGTGGACTGGGAAAGTTCGGTGCGTTACGGCGAAATCGACTGGTTGGAGTTTCTCAAAACCCAGCCTTCCGCGCCCACGCTGTTCCGAGTGATCGCCTCCAAGCCGCAGAACATTCCGCCTGAGGCGGCTCCGATGGGCAGCGAACTGCTCGAAATCAAGCATCCCGACGATAATGACGTCGTCTATGCCTACTTCGATCGTAAAGATCCTAAGTTTCAGCCACTTCTCCAGCAACTGCAGACCGGAAACTGGAAAGAGGTACCTTTAACTATGAGACTCTGTTTTCCAGGCCCACCAGGCAGCGGTAAAAACGCACGGATCGCAGATGTCGAAGGCAAGGGATGGTTGATATTGCATGGAACCAGGAGCTAGACTGTGAGCAAACCTACACGAAATACGAAAAAGGCGGCCCAAGGTAAGGCCAGGCCTGTTGCGGCAAAATCCAAAAAGGCCGTGGCCTCCAAGACTAAAGCCAAACCCGTGCCAGCCAAGAAAACGCTGACACAGAAGAAGCCGGTTCCCGCCAAGAAGCCTGTGCCTAAAAAGCCCGCGACCAAGCCCGCCCCCAAGAAGGTGGTCAAAAAAGCGCCTCCGCCCAAGCCTGTGGTGAAGAAAGCTGCGGCCAAGGCTCCGCCGTCAAAAACCAAAGCTGTCGCGGTGAAACCCGCTCCGGCACCCGCCAAACCTGCCCCCAAGCCAGTGGCTAAAGCAGCCAAAGCGCAGGTGCCTGCCAAGCCCGCCGCCGCTGCAAAAACTCCCGCAGTCCCCGCCCCTGCCGCTGTCAAAGCCGACCCTGCGAAACCAGTTCCCGCCGTCAAGGCTCCCGCAGCCGCTGCGCCAGCCAAAAAGCCTGCTGCCCCGCCTGTGGAAGTAGCTGCGCCCGCTGCCGCCCCTGTGGTCGCCGTGGTCAAGAAAGCACCCACCCAGCCACTGCCCGCCCCCGGCCCCACCAAGAGTGGTGCTTTGTTTTACGATTCCCACATGCACACCCCGCTGTGCAAGCATGCCTGGGGTGAGCCAGAAGAGTACGCCCAGCAGGCCCTGAAGGCCGGCCTCAAAGGCATCATCTTCACCTGCCACTGCCCCATGCCCAACGGCTTCTGGCCCACGGTCCGCATGTCGGAAAGTGAATTCGAAATCTACCTCGCACTCGTGCAGCGCGCCGCCGACGCCTTCAAGGGCAAGCTCGACATCCGCCTCGGCATCGAGAGCGAATACTACCCCGGCTGTGAGGAATACATCGCCGCGCTCCACCAGCGTGCCGACTTCCATTACGTGCTCGGCGCCGTCCACTGGCAGGCCAAGGAGTACCTCAACAAGTACGAAACCGGCACCATCGAGAACTTCCGCCGCACCTACTTCGAGCACCTCGCCAAATCGGCCGAATCCGGCCTCTACGACTGCCTGGCCCATCCCGATCTGGTGAAAAACTACCATCCGGACTCCTGGTGCTTTGCCATTGTCAAAAACACCGTCTCCACCGCCCTCGACCGCATCGCCGCCACCGGCGTGGCCATGGAACTGAACACCTCCGGCCTCAACAAGAGCTACTCCGAAATGAATCCGGGCAATGAAATGCTGCGCATGATGGCGGATCGCAAGATCCCCGTCGTCCTCGGCTCCGACTCGCACCGTGCGCTGCGCGTCGGCGAGCATTTCGTCACCGCCTTGAACCACCTGACTGAAGCAGGCTACGAAAACGTCAGCTACTTCCTCAACCGCCAGCGCATTGATCTCCCGATCTCCGAGGTGCTTGCCAGTCTGAAGAAAGCCGCCGACCACAACGCCTAATCTGACCATGGTTCGCACAGGCATCGGCTACGACGTTCACCCCTTTGAAGCAGGCCGCCCCCTCGTCCTCGGCGGTGTCACCATTCCGCATTCGCACGGCCTCAAAGGCCATTCGGATGCGGATGTGCTCAGCCACGCCATTGCTGACGCCGTGCTCGGCGCTCTTGGCGAGCCCGACATCGGCCACTGGTTTCCGCCCAGCGATCCCACCATCGAGGGCATCTGCAGTCTCAGAATCCTCGAAAAGTGCGCCCAGATCGCCGCAGAGAAAGGCATGCGCATTGAGAACGTCGATTCTTCCCTCATCGCAGAAGCCCCCAAGGTGAATCCCCATGCCGCCGCGATGAAAAAGAACATCGCTGCCGCTTTGGGCATCCAGCCCGATCAGGTCGGCGTCAAAGCCACCACCAACGAACGCCTCGGCTTCGTCGGGCGGGAGGAAGGCATCGCCGCCATGGCCGTCGCCTGCATCAGCAAAATCTGATCCGTCCGGAATTCGCGAAGACGTCTTTTTTGTCTTCTTGCCAGCATGTGCGCAAGAGTGGAAAGAACTCGCGCTCCGTCCTCGTGTTCACTCTTCCTCTTTTGAAGCCTCTCACGGCCTCAATCGTCACTCGTCATTCTGCTTTCGTCATCTCTCCTCATGTCCGACTCCGCTGCTGCCGCCGCTCTCGTCTCAGGTTACAACAAACTCAAAGCTGCCCTCGGCAGACGCATCGTCGGACAGGAGGCCGTCATTGAGCAGGTCTTCATCGCCATCGCCGCCGGTGGCCACAGCCTGCTCGAAGGGGTGCCCGGTCTCGCCAAGACTCTGCTCGTCAAATCGCTAGCCGACGCGATGCACCTCACCTTCCGCCGCATCCAGTTCACGCCCGACCTGATGCCTGCGGACATCACCGGCACCGAAATCATCCAGGAAGATGCCGAGACGGGTCGCCGCAAGCTTGTCTTCCAGCAGGGGCCCATCTTCTCGCAGATCATCCTCGCCGACGAAATCAACCGCACACCGCCCAAGACTCAGGCCGCCCTGCTTGAGGCCATGCAGGAAAAGCACGTCACCGTCGGTCAGGTCACGCATGAACTGCCCAAGCCTTTCTTCGTGCTCGCCACGATGAACCCCATCGAGCAGGAAGGCACCTACCCGCTGCCTGAAGCCCAGAAAGACCGCTTCCTCTTCCTCATCAAAGTCGATTACCCCACGCGCGACGACGAGCGCGAGATCATCGCCCGCACCACCGGCGGCGAAACGCAGGAAATCGAAGCCGTCATCACCGCTGAAGAATTGCAGGCCGCACAGCAGCTCGCCCGCAAGGTGCCTGTGCCAGATCACGTCATCGACTTCGTCCTTGATCTCGTCCGTTCCACACGCCCCACCGAGCCCGACGCCTCTGATTACGTCAAAAGCATGCTCAGCTGGGGTGCCGGCCCGCGTGCCAGTCAAATGCTCGTCCTCGCCGGTAAAGTCCGCGCCTTGCTCCGGGGTCGCACGCACGTCACCACCGACGACATCGAAGCTCTTGCCGCCCCTGCCCTGCGCCACCGCCTTGTTCCCACCTTCCACGCCGAAGCCGAAGGCATCACGGTGGATCAGATCGTCGCTGAACTGATCAAGAAGACGAAGAAGAGCGAAACGCGAGTGCTCTGAGGCCAAGCCAATGACGAATGAGTAAATCCGAATGACTAAATAAATCCGAAGCCCCAAGCCCGAACAACGCGCCCCATGCTGGATCTTCGTCATTCGCCCTTCGTCATTATTTCGTCATTCGGATTTCGCCATTCGTCATTCTCCCCCGCAACACCCGCCGCTCTCTAATCACTCCCTAGTGGCTACTCTCTCCGACATCCTTCACGCCGAAGACATCACCAGTCTGCAGTCGCTGCAGCTGTTTGCGCGTACGGTGGTCGAAGGATTCACCACCGGCCAGCACGCCTCGCCGCACAAGGGCTTCAGTGTCGAGTTCCGCCAGCACCGCCCCTATGTGCAGGGCGATGAAATCCGCCGTCTCGACTGGAAGATCTTTGGGCGCACCGACCGCTTCTACATCCGTGAGTTTGATGAGGAGACCAACCTGCGCGCCACCGTCGTGCTCGATGCCAGCGGCAGCATGGGCTACCGCGGCCAGAAGGGCATTTTAAAGTTCGACTACGCCCGCAAGCTTGCAGCTTCGCTCGCCTACCTGCTCATGAGCCAGCAGGAC
The DNA here is from genome assembly GCA_002482965.1 of Verrucomicrobiaceae bacterium UBA7681. Taxonomy (GTDB): domain Bacteria; phylum Verrucomicrobiota; class Verrucomicrobiia; order Verrucomicrobiales; family Verrucomicrobiaceae; genus Prosthecobacter. The sequence continues at coordinate 40,397 of DLGZ01000047.1, forward strand.
GCCGTGGGCCTCATCACCTTCGACTCCAAGGTGCGCGACGTCATTCCCTGCCGCACCAAGATCACGCACCTGCATCTGATGCTTGAGACGATGGTCAAAACCGAGCCCGGCAAAGACACCAGCCTCGCCCCGGTGCTCGAATCCCTCGCCCAGCGCCTCAAGCGCCGTGGCCTCGTCATCCTCATCAGCGACTTCTTTGACGATCCCGCAGCCCTGCTTCGCTCCATCGGCGTCCTGCGCAAAAAAGGCCACGAGATCATCGCCCTCCAGCTCTGGGATCGCGATGAAATCGACTTCCCCTTTGGCAACTGGGCACGCTTCGAAAACCTCGAAAACGACGACGACTTCCTCCTGCTCGACCCCGCCACGATTCGCCTGCGCTACATCGAAGCCCAGCAGAAATTCGCCGAGCAGCTCAAAGACGGCTTCCGCAAACATCAGGTCGATTACCTGAGCCTGCCAACTGACGAATCCCACTCCGCTGCGCTGCGGAGTTATTTAGCCCTGAGAATGCGATGAGTTTTCTTCACGGCATCCTCCTGGCTGGCGGCCTGGCTTTCCTGATCCCGCTGATCATCCACTTGTTGAACAAGCGGAAGGTCATCACCGTGCGCTGGGGTGCCATGCACCTGCTGCATGAGGTGATTCGCCAGCGGAAGCGCAAGATGAAGGTCGAGCAGCTCCTGCTGCTCATCATTCGCATCGCCATTCCCATCGTGCTCGCGCTCTGTCTCGCACGCCCGGTGCTCACCGCGCTGCGCTCGCTCGGCCTCGGCAGTTCCTCACTCATCGTCATGCTGGACGATTCCTTCTCCATGCGTGCACCCGCCGCACAGACCACGCTTCCCGGAGGCACCGTCATGCAGCAGGCACGCCAGGACATGCAGACCATGCTCACTGATCTGCCTGACGGCTCCAGTGCGCAGGTCGTTCTCTCCGGCGGCACACCGCGCAAACTGCTCGATCAAGCCACCTCGGACCTCGATCTCGTGCCCAAGCAGCTCAGCGAAGTGCCCTCCATGTCCGGCCCGCTGGCTGCGAATGATGCCTTCCAGGCTGCCACCTCGGCATTGAAGGACTCGCCCAATGCCGCGCGCGAAGTCGTTATCGTCTCCGACTTCCAGGAAGCCGACTGGAAGGCCATCGCCGACGGCGCCGCACTGCCCGCGCTCGAAAACCTCAACAAACAGGAGCCCAAGCCGCAGATCACCTTTTACCGTGTCGGCAGCGATCTCGCGGAAAATCTCAGCATCGCCAGCGCCGACATCTCCGCACTCGTCGCCGCTGAATCCCAGCCCATCGGTCTGCGTGTGCGCATCAAAAACCACGGCAAACGCCCCTGGCAGGACATCCCCGTGCATCTCGAAGCCGACGGCGC
>DLGZ01000047.1:41945-83625 GCA_002482965.1 Verrucomicrobiaceae bacterium UBA7681
CAGCTCAACGTCCTGCTCATCGACGGCAGTCCCGGCAAAGAACCGCTCAGTGGTGCCACTGATTTCCTGGAGATCGCACTCACTCCGCACACCGTCGCAGCTGCGACGCTCAAGGATCTCATCCGCACCAAGAAAATCGATCTGCGCAAAATGCGCAATGACGACCTCCGTCAGCAGGAAGTCATCATCATGGCCGATGTGGCGCGCCTGCAAGGCAACACCCAGAATGACATCGACAAATTCGTCAAAGAAGGCGGCGGCCTGCTCGTCTTCGCCGGACCTGACTGCGATGTTGACTGGTACAACCGTGAGTTCTTCCGCAAAGGCGAAGGTCTGTATCCTGCCGCCATCAAGGGACAGACCCGCGCCGACTCCGACTCCCTGCCCGCGCGCATCCTCATGCAGCGCTTCACGCATCCCGCCGCGCTGTACTTCAACGACGTTCGCGCCGGCCGCCTGCAGGACGCCGAGTTCCGCCACTGGTTTGAGTTCGTACCGCAGGGCGATCAAACTCAACGCATCTTCAATCTCGACCGCAACGTGCCGCTGATGATCGAGAAAAAATACGGACGTGGCCGCGTCATCGCCGTCGCCACCACGGCCAATGCCGCATGGAGCAATCTCCCGCTGCAGCCCTTCTTCGTGCCGCTCATGCAGCGCCTCACCACCTACCTCGCCACCGAAGGCAGCGCACCCGCCTGGCAGCTCGTCGGTTCCACGATCCGCCTGCCGCTCGAAAAAGCTGAGCTCGGCTCCGAGTTCACGCTGCGCGATCCCACCGGCCAGACGCAGACGCTGAATTCCGCCAAAGAAGGTGACGCCGTCTTCATCCAAAGCCCACCCATCACTCAGCCCGGCATCTTCCAACTGCAAAAGGTCGGCACGGAGAAGACCACCCTGCTCGCCTTCAACATCGACGGCACCGAGTCCAACCTCAAAGCCCTGCCTCCCGCCGACATCCAAAAAATCGCCCAGCGTTACGACTCCGCGTATGCCGAGACCCTGCCCGCCTACCAGGCCCTCGACCGCACCCGCCGCCACGGCAGCGAACTCTGGCAGCCCCTGCTCATCCTCCTGCTGGGACTTCTCTTCGCCGAAGTCCTCCTGCAACAGCACATCGCCAAAGGCTGACACACTTAAAGAATGACCCCGCAAACCGAAACCACCCTGCGCTTCACCGGCGGCTATTCGCCGCTCCCGGTGGTCGTGCTCGCGTTTGGTCTTGCGGCGTTCATGTGGTTTCTCTACCGCCGTGAATTGAAGTACGTCGGCAGCCGCGCCGCGCAGGTGCCCGCCGTTCTGCGTTCGCTGGCGGTCTTCATTCTCGTACTCGCGCTCGCCGGCCCGATCCTGCGCCACGTCACCACCTTGCGCCAGCTTGGCCGTGTCGTCATCGCGGTGGACAGTTCCGCCAGCATGCAACTCACGGACGAAGCCGCCGGCGCTGCCACAGGCACTTCCAAAGCACGCTTCCAACGCGCCGAGGATCTCCTGCTCAAAGGCTCGACGCCACTGCTGAAAAAACTCGCCGAGACCCAGGATGTGGAACTCGTGGCACTGCGTGGCATGAACACGCAGCGGCTGTGGTGGTACCGCCAGGGCGGTAAGGACACATCCGGCGACATGCCGACCACATTTGAGCTGCCCGCCACCTCACCGATCACCAATCTCGATCAAACGCTCCGCGCAGCACTCGGCCCCGCCACCGCTGGCACCGCGCTTATCGTGCTCACTGACGGCCAGCACAATTCCAGCGGCTCTCCCGAAGAGTTCAGCAGCGCGCTCAAGGCCAGCGGCACCGCCATCTTTACCATCGGCTTCGGCACCGAAATCCCACCGCCGGATCTGGCGCTGCTGGCCGTCACCGCTCCCGAATCCGTCTTCTCCAAGGAAAACTTCCAGGGACGCCTCACCGTCAACGACAGCATGCCCGCAGGCATTCCCGCCAATGTGCGCATCGAGAGCCAGGGCAAGGTGCTGTGGAAAAAGGACTTCACCACCACCGGCAAAGGTGAAAAGGCTTTCGATTTCGTCTTCCCCGTCACCGAGCTGCCGCCACCTGCCCCCGGTCAGCGCGACAAGACACTGCGTAACGTGAACATTCTGATCACCGCCAGCGGAGACCGCGCCGCGCTGGAAAAGACGCGCTCCAACAACGCCCGCGAGCTCTCCATTCACCTGCTGGAAAAGAAGCGCAAAGTGCTGATCCTCGACGGACGTCCGCGCTGGGAGTCACGCTACATCCACAACCACTTCGACCGCGACGAGCGCTGGCAGGCAACCATCATTTTCGATGACATGGCGGACAACGCCGCCAACGGCAGCCTGCAAAAAGACTTCCCCAAAACACGCGATGATCTGCTGAGCTATGACCTCATCATTCTCGGCGAAGTCGCGCTGAACCGACTCAAGTCCGAAAGCCTCGACTGGATCATCGAGTTCGTCGAAAAACGCGGCGGCGGCTTGATTATGATCGACGGCCAGCGCGGCAAACTGCACGAATGGAGCCAGGGCAAAACCGCCCCGCTCATTCCTGTTCGGTTTCTGGCATCCAGCATCAAGAATCCAGCATCCAGCATCGAGTTGACCACCGACGGCCAGCGCTTCGATGCGCTGCGCCTCAGCGACAGCCCCAGCGCCAACACCGCGCTCTGGCCTACGCTCTCCAAAGTAAACTGGCATGCCAATGTCGAGGCACTGCCCGCCGCCATCACGCTAGCCACAGCGCAGCAGCCCGCGATTGTGTTTCGTCAGGTCGGCGCCGGTGCGGTGCTTTATCTTGGCACGGATGAACTCTGGCGCTGGCGCTTCCAAGTCGCGGACTTGTACCATCAGCGTCTCTGGATGCAACTGGGTGCGTGGATCGCTGCGCCGCCGTTTCAGATCGACCAAAAGAAACTCTCCGTCGGCACCGACCGCCTGCGTTACTCGCCCGGTGAAGCCTCTGAAATCCGAGTGCGTGTACGCAATGACAAGGGCGACATCATCGCCGATGCGCAGCCGCGCGCCTACCTCCTGCACGACGGCACTGAAGTCGCCACCTTGCAGCTCGAAGCAGATCCCACCCACATCGGCGTCTATCGCGCCCTCACCCCGCCGCTCAAGGCCGGCACCTATGAGATCGCCGTGGCGGAAAGTCCCAGTGCGCCACGCAGTGATGCACGCCTCTCCCTCCATGTCTCCGACACCGGCAATCCCGAATGGGCCACGCTCACCATGAACCGCACGCTGCTCGAAACCATGGCCACCAACAGCGGCGGCCGTTTCCTGCGCGAAGAACAAGCCGCCACCGAACTCCCCGGCCTGCTGCAAAACATGGACCGCAAGCAGGTCATCACCAAAGAGACCAATCTCTGGTCCAGCTGGTGGTGGTTTGGTGCCGCCATCCTCCTGCTCACCGCCGAGTGGCTCATGCGCAAGCGCCTCAAACTCGTCTGATCATGGCCGCTTCCACTGATCGTTCCCAGCTCGCAGTTCGAGTCTCACCGAACGCGAAGAAATCCGAGTTCGCGGGCTGGACCGCCGATGAAAAAGGCCGCCCCGTGCTGCTGGTGAAACTGCATGCGCCGCCTGTGGATGGCAAAGCCAACACCGAACTCATCCGCTTCCTCGCCGAAGCCCTCGACTGCCCCAAAGGCCAGATCACCTTGATACGCGGCACTTCCAGTCGGCAGAAGACGGTGGAGCTGCCCGCGGCGGTGCTTGAGCGGTTGTCAAAGTAACTGGCCAGGTTTTGAACCGGCTGCATCCCCGCGTGAACATTTTTCCCGTGCAATACGTTTATAGCACCACTCTTTCATTACCATGAAACACCTCTCACCACTCGACTTCGTTGTTGTCTCACTGCTCTTGTTATTGGCAACACCTGCAACACGCGGGGCTGATGTGCCAAAGCCGGTGACCGTCATGGTGCAGTTCACCTCCGCACAAGGAAAGGTGTACTCCACGACCGCCTCTAAAATCACGGGAGAACAGATACAGATGCCTCTATCGATTTCTGAAACCCACATGTGGATCGTGAAGATCATCAAAAACCGGGAGGATGACACGCTTTATGTCTCCGTCGCCACTCCGGGCAAAACGGATGCCACACAGGCTTCCGAGGTGCTGACTATTTTTGAAGCCGAGGTTCTAGCGGAAAGCGGAAAGCCGGTGACGGCCTTGAAGACGGATCAATACAAGCTGGAAGTGACGCTGACGCCGGAGTGAGAATGCTCTGGTGAAGGTGCTGCGGCTCCCGGCTGTGTGTCGAGGTTGCGCTGCTGCCGCTTTTCGCGAATGCTTTTCATGACCTGAATGCTCATAATGAAAAGCCCGCCTACACACACGGTCATGATGATCTTGGTATCCCAGGGAAACTTGATGAGGCATACCATGAAGAGGACACACATGGGAATGGCGATGCCATATAGAAGGCCCGCAGACATCAGAAGCTCCCCCATGAGATGCAGCCCCAAGGCGATGGGTGAAAGCGCCATCGCCACAGTCAGTATGAATACGCCGAGACCGTACAGCCATCGCAGCATTTTCGTCCGGATATCTGACTGGGGTTTCATGCGCTGGCGAGGTGAACTTCCTGCACTATCTAGCCGGGTGGTCGGGGCAGCGAAAGTCTAATCCGCAATCTGGAGAGCCGCTTAACCCCGTGCCCGCTCCAGCAAATTCATCATGAGGAAGGACAGCAGCAGGGCCAGTTGTTCGCCTTCATCCGCCGGACCTTCCTGCGTCAATCCAAAGCGGCCTTCGAAAAGCGCTGACTGCTTGGTCAGGCGCAGCGTGGGAGCCCCGGCTTCGCCACGGCTGGCGATGTAGCTCGGGTGCAGCATGTAGCCAGTGAACATGCCGATGACTGGAATGCCACCCACAAGACCGTCCAACACCTTGACGAAAGCATTGGCCTCCTGAATCGCAAAAGTCGGCGTCTGCGCGCCTGGAGCAAACACATCGTAGTGCGCCTTCCACATGGATTTCAATCCACGCCTGCCCACCGCGCCCAGCACCTGGCCCGAGGGAGATCTGAAAGTGTAGCGCGCCGACCAGTCGATGATGCGGTCCGCCTCAATCGTCGCCAGCAGCGTCTGCCTCGTGTCATCCGTGAACACCTCCACCTTCTCTTTGAAGCGAAACAGCTTCTGCTTCACATAGCAGATCGTTCTGCCGCCGGCATCCGTCACGTAAATCTGCGGCGAGAATGCCAGGAGTTTGAAACGAAACGTGAGCGGGTAGTTCATGAGGCCACCAAGGTGGCGTCAATCATTTGGCTGGCAAGCTCTGAAGCGCTCGATCGGTTGGCAAAGTAGCCTTGTTGCTGCGCAACAAGGAATTCCTGTTCCGCAGGATCAGGGCAACGGTCCTCACTCCCGCACCTGCTCCAACAAACTCATCATGAGGAAGGACAGCATCAGGGCCAGTTGTTCGCTTTCATCCGCCGGGCCTTCCTGCTTCAATCCAAAGCTTCCTTCGTCGAAAAGCGAAGGCTGCTTGGTCAGGCGCATCGCGGGAGTTCCGCCTTCGCGACGGGTGGCGAGGTAGCTCGGGCGCAGCAAGTAGCCTGAGAGCAGGCTGATGCCCATATCGCTCAAAAGGCCGTCCACCATGGTGATAAGAGGATTGACATTCTGAATCGCAAACGTCGGTTTTTCCTCACCTGGAGCAAACACATCGTAGTGCGCCTTCCACATGGATTTCATGCCACGCCTGCCCACCTCACCCAGCACCTGGCCTGTGGGAGATTTGAATGTGTAGCGCGCCGACCAGTCGATGATGCGGTCGGCCTCAATCGTCGCCAGCAGCGTCCTCTCCGAGTCATCCGCGAACACCTCCACCTTCTCTTTAAGACGAAAAAACTGCTGCCTCACATGGCAGATCGTGCCGCCATAAGCATCCGTGACATCGATCTCCGGCGTGGACGTCATGAGCTTGAAGCGGAAGTTGAGCGGGTAGTACATGTGGCCGCCAAGGTGGCCGGACGGCTCGAGGTAGCAATGACAGAACGGATGTGAGATTGCAATCAGCCTGCCGCATCAGGCATGCTCCCCAGCAGCGCCTGCGCACACGCCGCCGCAAACTCCGGCGCATTGATCTCGCACTCCATCTCCACCAGCGGAATGCCAGGCCGCAGATTCTGACGGATGGCATCAAACAACGCCGCGTCGGCCTCGGCATCATAGAACGGCTTGCCCACTGCACTGATGATGCTGATGGCCTTCAGCGGCAGTAGCACAGTCACCGGGCCGCGATACGCATTCACCTTCTCTGCGAGGATGCGGCCCAGCTCCGCGCATTCGGCGACGTTGGTCCGCATCAGCGTCACCTGCGGATTGTGAATGTAGAAGTGCCGTCCTTCAAACTTCGCTGGGACACTCGCCCGCTCGCCGAAGTTCACCATGTCGAGACAGCCCGGCGTCACGATGGCCGGAACGCCGGCCTTGCCCGCCGCATCCAGTCGTGTCGGACCCGCTCCAAGAATGCCGCCCACGAGTTCATCCGCCCATTCGGTGGTGGTGATGTCGAGCACACCGGCAAACATCCCGCTTTCGATCAGCGACTCCATGATCCTGCCGCCCGTGCCCGTGGAGTGAAAGACGAGCACTTCATACCCGGCGTCTTCCAGAATCTGCTTCGCCCGGTTCACGCACTCCGTCGTGTTGCCAAACATCGAGGCGGCGATCAGCGGCTTGTCCTCTCCCTCAGGCACCGTGGTTTCCACCATGCCGCAAATCGCCCCAGCCGCACGGGCCAGCAGCACGCGAGAAATGCGGTTGATCCCACTCACATCGACGATGCTCGGAAACATCACGATGTCTTTCGTGCCGACATACGGTGCCACATTGCCAGCCGCCAGGGTGGAGACCATCACCTTCGGAAAACCCACCGGCAGCGCCCGCATCGCCGCCGTGCCGATGGCCGTGCCACCGCCACCGCCGAGCGAGATCACCCCCTGCACCTTGCCACTTGCGACCAAGGCAGACAAAAACGCCGCCGCTGCCCCAGCCATCGCCGTCACCGCCTCGCCACGGTCCTGCCGCACCATGATGCCCGCGAGGTCCACATTCCCCACCGCCGCGACCTGCTCCCGCGTCACATCCGGCTCCACCTGCGGCACCTCCCCGCTGCCAGTGTCGATGAGCATCGTCTGATGCCCGCGTGCGCGGATGATTTCCGCCACATAGGCGTGTTCGTGACCTTTGGTGTCGAGCGTGCCGAGAACTGCGATGGTTGCCATGGTAGGAACATAAAAGCGGCTTCCGAAAGAACATCAACCGCTTCACACCACCTCCTATCCGCCCTCCACCCGGCTTGACGGGCCAGCTACGGGCCTTTACTCTCGTGCCATGCCGCCTGTAGCAGCCATGCCCGCTGACAACCTCGACTTCGCGTGGGACCGTCCTGAAACGGCCTCCAGCCTGCGTGTGCGTCTCGCCACCAGCACAGGCGTTGACTGGTTGCACACCGCCGCCTGGCTCATGCGCGAGGCAAGGGTGGACCAAGTCTGGCAATTCCTCACGCTTCGCCAGGTCGCCGAGAGCTTCCAACAACTCAGTCCCATGCTTGGCCGTCGTCGTCCCGTCTGGGAGCATCTCCTCCGCGCCGCTCATGAGCTGGGAAGAATCTAACGCCTGCACACCGCTGAAACGTGATTTTCTTCGCGCTTGGTTCGTGCAGGAGCAGCGTTTTTTCCTCACGGGCGGCAGCGCTCTCGGGCTCTTTTACCTCGATCACCGCCGCTCTTATGATCTGGACCTCTTTACCAGCGACGAGGTCGAAGGAATCGAAGTGCAAAATCTCGTGCACCGTGTCGCTGCTGAAATCAAAGCAGACTGTCAGGCGTTGCGTACCGCTCCGGACTTTCACCGTTTTCGACTCACTCGTGGAGATGAACGTGAACTGGTGGATGTCGTCGTGGATCGCGCACCGCAGCTTGATGCGCAGAAAGCGGATTTTGACGGCATCCGCGTGGACACGCTGCGGGAAATCATCGCCAACAAGTTGACTACCCTGATCAGTCGCACCGAATTGAAGGACGTGGTGGACCTCTACTTTTTGGAACAGGCAGGCCACGACCTGCTCGCCGCCCTGCCAGATGCTCAGACCAAGGACGGCGGCTGGGAGCCTGCCGTCGTCGCCATGCTGCTGGACGGACTGCGGGTCACCGAACTGCCCGCGTGGATGATACGCGACCTGGAACCTGCTGAACTTCAGGCGTTTCTGAACCGCCTGCGAATGGCCATTGCCGAGAAGGCCTTGCCCGCAGCTTAAGGGGCTAAAAACGGCATAGTCCTAGGGACCTGCGGCGGGCATCGACGCAATACCCCGTCATTTTCCTCCCCCTCCGCCATTGAACCCGACGGATTCCTCGCCAAGTCAGGGGGTCCCACCCATGTCCCAAGCCGTCTTCCGCACCATCCCCCTCCGCGAACTCAACGCCGACCAGCTCCTCGACCTCTCGAAGCGCATGAAGCTCTCGCTCTCACGCGCCGACATGCTCGCCGTGCAGAAGATTTACAACGACGAAGGCCGCGAGCCCACGGACGTCGAGATGGAAGTCATCGCCCAGACCTGGAGCGAGCACTGCAAGCACCGCATTTTTGGCGCGAAGATCCAGCACACGCTCGACGGCAAGGAAGAAGTCGTGGACGGCCTGTTCAAGACCTACATCCGTGCCGTGACGGAGGAGATCTGCAAGAACAAGCCCGACTTCGTGCTCGGAGCCTTTGAAGACAACGCCGGTTTCGTGCGCCTGGATGCCGACAAGGCCGTCTGCCTCAAGGTGGAAACGCACAATCACCCCAGCGCCATTGAGCCCTACGCAGGTGCAAACACCGGCCTCGGCGGCGTGATCCGCGACATCCTCGGCGCAGGCAAAGGTGCCAAGCCCGTCGCCTCCATCGACGTCTTCTGCTTTGGCCCGCCCAACATTGAGCAGGAAGACATCAAGGCCAAGGACGTCATCCACCCCCTCGGCGTCATGCGTGGCGTCGTACGCGGCGTGCGTGACTACGGCAACCGCATGGGCATCCCCACCGTCAATGGTGCGATCCAGTTTGACGACACCTTCATTTACAACCCCCTCGTCTTCTGCGGCACCGCTGGCATCATCCCAATCAAGGACATCGCCAAGGAAGTGAAGCCCGGGCATCTGCTCGTCGCAGCGGGTGGTCGCACCGGCAAGGACGGCCTCAAAGGCGCGACCTTCTCCTCGGCATCTCTCACCACAGGCTCCCACGAAGAAGACCAGACCGCCGTGCAGATCGGCAATCCCATTGAAGAAAAGAAGGCCGCCGACTTCGTGCTCGCCGCACGTGAGAAGGGCCTCATCCAGTTCGTCACCGACTGCGGTGCGGGTGGCTTCAGCTCTGCCGCAGGCGAAATGCTGCGCGACACCGGCGGTGAAGTGTGGCTGGAAAACGCCCCGCTCAAGGCCCCCGATCTCGAAAGCTGGCAGGTCTTCATCAGCGAATCCCAGGAGCGCATGGTCATCGCCATCGAGGAAAAAGACCTCGCTGCGATGCATGAACTCGCCGCCATCTACCAAACGGAGCTCTGCGTGCTGGCCAAGGCCGACGGCTCCCAGCGCCTCAAAGTCTTCCACCACGGCACCATCGTGTGCGATCTCCACGTCACCGCTCTGCACGAGGCCCCGCGCCGCGAAATGAAGGCCAAATGGCGCACCCCGCCGTCCGTGAAGCCAGTGGTTCCCGTGCGTCCTGAATCCTGGACCGCCACGCTCAAGACCCTGCTCTCCGATTTCTCCATCGTCTCCCGTGAGCCCATCATCCGCGAGTACGACCACGAAGTGCAGGGCAACACCGTCCTCAAGCCCCTCGCCGGTGCTTCAGGCGACGCCCCGCAGGACGGCAGCGTCATCCGTGTGGATGGCAGCCAGCAGCTCGTCGCCCTCGCCTGCGCCTTGCTCCCTGAGTGGGGCAAGACCGACCCGCATCTCATGGGCCGCGCCGTCGTCGATGAGTGCGTGCGCCAGCTCGTCGCCATGGGGTCCAACCCTGATCGCATCGCCATCCTCGACAATTTTTGCATGGGCAATCCCGACAACGAGCGCGAGCTCGGTGCCCTCGTCGAATGCACCAAAGGCATGGCCAAAACCGCCATCGCCTACGCCGCGCCCTTCGTCTCCGGCAAGGACAGCTTCTACAACTACTTCATCACCGACGAAGGCCCCGTCTCCATCCCCGTCACGCTGCTCCTCAGCGGCTTCGGCGTCGTGGAAGATGCCAAGCACGTCATCGGCGCCTCCCTGCGCCGCGTCGGCAGCAAGATCGCCATCCTCGGCAAAGCCAGCGCCGGTCTGCGCGGCAGCATCGTCGCCAAATACACCAAGGGCATCGGCATGGACGCCGGCCCCGACTTCTGCGAAGTCGAAAGCCTCGCCGCCTACCGCCGCTACTTTGAGCTCGTGAAGCAGGGTGCCGTCCTCAGCGCCCATGACATCGGCGAAGGCGGCCTCGCCGTCGCCCTAGCCGAGATGGCCTTCAGCGGCAAAGGTGGTATCCGCATCGCCACCGACAAGATGCCCGCCCACGCCGGCCTCACCACCGCAGAACTCCTCTTCGGCGAAACCCCCGGCCGCCTCCTCATCGAGATCGCCCCCGAACACGTCAGCGCCGCCGAAGCCGCTGGCCTCACCATCATCGGCGACTCCACGCGTGATCCTTACCTCTACATCTCCCACAACGGCACCACCCTGATCGATTCCCCAATCGATCAGCTCAAGCCGCTGTGGCGCGATGGGCTGGTGAAATACTATTGATCCACCTCAAACAGCTCATGACCTCATTCTTCAAGGCCGGCATTCTCGCAACGCTGGCCTCAGCATCCCTCCATGCTGCGGATGTTGAAATGAAGACGGTGAGCATCGACGAGTTTTTTGCCGGCCAGATGCAGCCTCTGCCGCTCAAGCTGAACGTCCCGAAAGCGTATTTCCACGCCGAGGGTCTCGATGTGGATGATAGCTACACCTACTGGATGCTGCCGCAGGCCGTCAAGCCCGCTGCAGCCACCGGAGATCTTCCCCAGACAGGCTACGTCTGGGGCAAAATCTCGCTGGATGTAGGTTACTTCGCCGAGCAGAAAAAATTCTCCCACGAAGACAGTTTCAAAAAAGAACTGGCAGCAGGAGGGCATGAGCTGGTGGCTCATAAAAAGCGCAATGTCGGCGGCTTTGCCGTGATCGCCTCCATCATGAACTTCAAGATGGAGGACGGCTCTCGGCGCCTGATATACTCAGCCTACATCGCCACCAACATCGCGACCAACTGCATCTATCTCTCGTACAGCCCTCCCTCGAACTTTTCCAAAGAGCAAGCCGCCAAAGTCTGGGATGGGATCATTGATTCAATCTCGAAGAAGTAGCTGTTTCATCGCAGAGTTTTCTAGTTCGGCCGCCAGTTGCTCAACTCACGCACCGCGATTGACCCGTACCAACTCGCCCTGAAGCGATTCCCTCGCTTCAAGCTGAGCATGTACTTTGGCGGCAAGCACCAGAAAGTCAGGATTGCCGGTACAAACGATGACCCCAGCGTGGTCGGGGTTCTGGCGATGCAGACGAATGAAGTCCTGACGGTTGTGGGTGATGACGGCGCGACCGTTCTCTGCGGCGAAACGCAGAACTTCGTCATCCGGGATGCCCTCGTTCGATTTGCCTGCGTCGCGGGTGGTGAGCACGTCATGCCCCAGGCGACGCAGTTCCTCGACCACGGGCAACGGGAAGTTCTCGTTGGAATACAAACGTGCGATCATGACTCATCACCATTCGCCGCGATCTCCCTGTCCATTTCCTCGCGGTGTGAGCGGGCGTAATTCCAGGCATTGGCGAGGTCTTCCGCGTTCAATGTGGGATAGGCCGCGAGCAGTTCCGCATCCGTCTTTCCCTGACGGCGCAGGAATTCCAGCAGCCAGACCGGAATTCGTGTGCGGATGATGCGAGCCACACCACCGCACACATTCGCCTGAAAATCGATCCCCGGGTGGGCATCCGCCACCTCCATGGCCACAACAGAGAGAATGCGCATCTGGTCCCCTTTGGGCAGATGCAGCACGGCCTCACGGAGGGCATCAAAGCTGGTGTTCATTCCTGCGAGCTTATCATAGGCGCTCTCAGGCGAAAATGCTTTTTCACTGCCAATCCATGACTGTCAAAGTTCTCATTGCACGCAGCCTTGAAGCACCTTCCATCCCACCATGTCCTCCCCCCTCGCCCTCCTGAAAGCATTCGCGCTGCTGCTGGCGCTGTTTCTGGGACCGTTGAGCATGATCGGCCTCATCTGCATGGTCACCTGGCAGGGCATGCTGCTCAGCGCTGCCATCGGTCTGCTGGCCATCAGCCCCCTGCTCTTCTGGATCGGTGACGAACGCGGCTCCGTGCTGCAGATGCGGTTGGGAAAGATATTGCCGCTTGTGGCCTGCGTCTGTGCAGCGGCCACGCTGTGGCAGACGCCCGCTGCACACACGCCGGAGACGGCCAAGATTCACTCGCGCTTCTCGGATGGTGCCTGGCACTACGATCGCTTTTCAGTTGGCTCCTTCATTCCAGAAATCGATCAGATCCATCTCGGCTATGCCGCAGCAGTGGCCTTCGATCCCTTCTTCACCCGGCAGCAGCGCCGTGATCTGGCAGCAATGACTGACACGATGTATGCCGAGATAGGCGCTGATCCAGACTTCACCGCCGTCGGCTCTGCACTGCCGTCGATCTATCGCGAGCTGTCCTTCCAGGAGTTCCGCGACGGACATTACTTCCACTACATCCCGGCAGGTGTGGACCGTACCAAGCCCACGCCGGCGCTGGTGTTTCTGCATGGCAGCGGCGGCAATTTCAAAGCCTACACCTGGCTGCTGTCAAAGATCGCCGATGAACTCGGCATCACCGTCATCGCGCCCAGCTTTGGCATGGGAAACTGGGAGAAGAAGGGCGGCTACGAAGCCATCACGCGTGCCATTGCGGATGCCGGAAAGCACGCCGCGATTGATCCCGACCACATCCACCTCATGGGCCTCTCCAATGGTGGCAAAGGACTTTGTTTGGCCGAATCAACCGACGGGCCGAAGTTCCGCTCCCTGATCTTCCTCTCGGCGGTGTTTCACAACCTCATCCGGCCTGCCGACCTCGCCGCACGTTTGCAGCCGCGCCGCGTCCTGATCCTCTCCGGCGGAAGCGATGACCGCGTCCCATGGGAGTACGTCTCCGGCTATGCTGAAAAGCTGAAGGCAGGAGGGCTGGACGTCACCACTCACCGCTTCGACGGCGAAGATCACTTTCTCTTTTTCCGCCAGCGCGATGAGGTGTTGAAACTCGCCGCCGGGTGGATTGCCGACAACCCTCAGGCACACATTCCAGCACCGCGCTGAATTCCCGCTGGCTTAACGTGGCCTGCCCTTCTGAGCCATGGCGACCTGGGCCGCTTGAATGAGGTTCTGGAGCTGGTGGTCACCCGGCTGGACGCGGGCGGCGGCCTCGTAATGATCCAAGGCGCGATGAGGCATGCCGGTCTGATAATAAACAAGTCCAAGCGCCTTGTGCGTCTGTGGATCATTGGGCATGGCCCGCAAGATGTCCCGGAAGACCGAAACGGCTTCATCATACCTGCCCACCCCTGCGAGGCTGAGGCCAAGGGTGAAGGCCACCGGCGGTTTGGTGGTGGCATTTTTATCGATGTTGATGAGCTGCATCGTCGTGTCGAGCGCCTCCTTGGGGCGGTTCAGCCTGAGCAGTGAGTTGGAAAGATTGAGCAGTCCGTTTTGAAAGCGCGGCTCGACTTTGAGCGCCTCGCGGAAGCAGTGCACCGCCTTCTCGTTCTGCCCGGCATCAGAGTAGGCTGCCCCCAGATTTCCCCACGTGCGGTACTTGCCCGGGCTTTTGGCCACAGTGTCCTCCCAGAGGCTTTCACGTGTCCGCCAGACATTGTTGCGAATGCAGGTCTTCCAGGAAAGCGCCCCCACACACAGGAGGGTGAACACCGGAATCCCCACCCGCAGCATCTTGGCGCGGGCGCCGCTGCTGCTGCTGCTCCGTACCCAGTCCAGCAGGCATGCCACCAGAATAAAAATGCCGATGGATGGCAGGTAGGAGCGATGCTCCGCCACCAAGTCCGGCAACGGCGTCAGCGCTGACGACACCGCGATGGTGATGAAGAACCAGCACACGCAGGCAAAGCCCAAAACAAAGCGCACATCCCCCTTGAACCGGCGAACCAAGCCCCATGATGTCAGCACGATTCCGCTCAGCACCGCCAGGGCCATCAGCACCGGCCCCTGAAAGAGCGATCCATAGATCGGCCATTCAGGATCGAGATTCATCCCCTTGGGCCAGAACATCTGCCGCAGGTAGTGGGTCATCACCGTCAGTTCGGTCACGAAGTACTGCCAGTGATTCAGCGGCGCATCCCGTGAGTTCACGATGTTCATGGCGCCATCGAAATCAAACCCGCCATGCTGCGCTGCCGCCGTCATAAACACCAGCACGGGAATGAGCGGCATGCACAGCAGCAGCGGCAGCGCCCTGAGGGCCGCCGTCCGCAGGCGTGAGCCCACCACCAGCCAGTCCAGCAGCACCGCCAGCACAGGAATCATGAAGGCATCCTCCTTCGTCTGCATGGCCAGCAGCAGCGTCACCACCGCACCGGCGCGCAGCAGCCCCCTCCCCCACCGTGACTGCACGGAGCATGAAGTGAAATACAGCAACAAACTCAGGAGCGAAAACAGCACTACCAGCGAAGTGAAGCGCTGAACGATGTAGGTCACGGATTCCGTGGCGAGCGGATGAACTGCAAACAGCAGAGCCGCTGCCGCAGAGATAAACAGCACCGAACTCCGCTGCAAACGGACTGCCAAGGTCGAACGACGGAGCAGCACCGTCACCAGTCCGTAGATGAGGACCGCATTCAATGCGTGAATGGCGACATTGACCATTCGATACCAGTGGGGATTGAATTCATCCAACTGGTAGTTCAGGCGAAAACTCGCATAGGCCACCGGGCGCATGATGGCATTGACCGCATAGTCAGGATCAGACCCAATTTTTAGCGGACGATTCACGAACTCGTTGAAGTCTTTCAGATGGGCAAAGCTGCTGCCTGTGCGGAAGAACGGATTGTCTTTCAGATAGGTATGGTCGTCGAACGCCATGGGAAAATCGGCGGTCCACACGTAAAGGCTGGCACACAGGCCCATCAGCAAAGCCGCCAGCGCAGCATGCACCCAAAACCGGGAGGCACGTGAAGGTTGAACAGGTGCCGTCTCCTGGGGTGCAAGAGCTTCTGGAGGCACCGCGTGAACCACAGAACGACTCGTGACAGCGCGTGTTGCGTTTTTTCCGCTAGAATGTTTGCTGCGTGTGCGTTTAGACATGGCTTCGGCGAAGTGAATTTTTGAATTCGCGTACTTTGCCCCGAAACGCGCCCTTCCTTCAAAGGACAAGACCTGTCGCGTCAGACGCCACCACACCTAAAGCATTCACACATCACAAATTACGCGCCATGGTCGCGCACCCATTGCCCGGCACGCAGATACAGTTCAGCGGCACTTCGCAGCTGAAGCTTTTCCTTAATGCGGGCACGGTAAGTCTCCACTGTCGATTCTCCCAAATTGAGAGTTTGGGCGATCTCGCGCGTGCTTTTGCCGCGGCCAAGCATTTGAAATACCTCCAGTTCGCGGTCCGCGAGTGTTTCCATCCCGGCCAGTTCGGTGTTGCTGCGTTTCTGCGTCATGCGCTCCAGCAGCTTTGCCGTCATCTGCCGGCTGGCATACACGTCCCCTTTCATGACACAGCGAATGGCCTCGATCACCTCGGTGGAGGCTTCGTTTTTGGTGATGTAGCCCTTGGCGCCAGCACGCAGGGCGCGCTCGGCGTACAGCTCCTCATCATGCATGGAGAGCACGAGCACATTGATGTCCAGCCCCTGCGCTTTGATGTCTTTGAGCAGCTCCAGACCGCTGGAGCCATGCAGGGTGATGTCCACAATCGCGATGTCGGGCTTGGTCTCCAGGATCAGCTGCATGGCATCGCGAATGTTGTCTGCTTCACCGCAGATGGACATGCCCAGGTCACGGTCAATGAGCTGTCCCAGATGTTCTCGGAACATGGGATGATCCTCGACAAGGAGAACCTTGTAACTGTTCGCTGCTTTTAATTCAGTTTTCTTCATGGTCGTTGTGATGTTTGAGTTGTTGGAGATCTTTCAAATTCATACGGCAACTGACGAGAGTTCCGCCTTGCGGTTGCGTCTCGATGGCCAGCACGGCCTGCAGCGCCTGCGCACGGTAGTGCATCGTGCGCAGCCCCATGCCGTCGCTACGCGTGCGTGAGGTGGGGCGCATGCCCTTGCCATTGTCCTCCACCCGCAGTTCCAGCATTTCGTCCTCGAGCTTCATCGCCACCTGAATCTCCGTCGCACCACTGTGCTTGACCGCATTCGCCACGGCTTCCTGGGCGATGCGGTAGAGATGCATGGAGACCTCCGGGGCGTCCAGCGGCACATCCACGCAGTCATTCACCACGATGGGGATGCCGGTGAGGCTGCTCATCATTTTCCCCAGATCTTCCAGCGCCGCCGCCAGTCCGCTGCGGTCCACATGCACCGGAAAGATGCCACGCGCGAGATTGCGCGCCTCCATCACCACCATCCGCAGGGATGCTTCGATCAGACTGGCGTCGTGCGCGGCCTGGATCCCCTGCGCCTGCAGGTCCTCCGCCAGCACGCGTGCGGCACAGCCGATCGCCGCCATCTGCTGGCAGATGCCATCATGCAGATCCTGGCCAATGCGCTGCTGCTCATGTTCGCTGACACTGACGATGTCCTTTTCAAGCTGCCGCCGTTCTTCCAGCATCTGGATCCGCGCCGCGTCCGCCTCCTGCTTGTTGCGTAGCGCGGTCACGGCAAAGACCACCACGCACAGGTACACCAGCCGGTTGGCCAGGGCCCAGGCGTAGCCCAGCTGCGTCTCATAGGGAGTCGTGCTCATGTTCGCCAGCCACCAGACCACCCCGGAGAGTACTGCGATGAACAGCCCCGCCCTGTTTCCCGCCCACCACACCGCCAAAAAAATCGGGATGCCGTAAAAAACGAACCACGTCACCTCAAAGCCGGTGATGTTGTCCAGCCAGCCGATGCCCAGCGTGACCGTCATCATCACCGCTATCGTGATCCACACGGACTGGCTGCGCATGGCATTCGTAGCCTCCGCCCACCAGCGCTTCATCCTTGTCGCCTTTTCCAGTTCGTAGAGGGGAGTGAATGTGCTGGCATTCATGGCGTCGTTTTCCATCCTTTCACCATACCCGTAAACTCATCGTAATCACGGATGTAATCCGCCGCCTCATACGGGCGCGAAGCCAGCACCATCAGCACCGAATCCGGTGAATGCAGATGCTCCTGCGCCCAGACCATGGGCGGCACCAGCACGCCAAAGGTGGGACGATTCAGGCAGAACTCCTCGCGGTTCTCACCGTCATCCACACTGAGATGGCACTCGCCATGCACGCAGACAAGGAACTGCTCACACTCGCGGTGCGCGTGCTCGCCGCGTGTGCTCAGCGAAGGGATGCCGTAGGTCAGAAAGATGCGCTGCGCGACAAAGGGCAGGTCCTGGGTGAATTCCAGCGCCGTTAGATTGCCCCGCACTGTGTCCACCACATGGCGCATCTCAAACAGACGCACGCCGCGCACAGAGCAGGTTTCAATGGTGGTTTCGTGGATCATGCGGAAGGTTGTTTTACGTGTGTTGTCAGAGTGCGCACAAGAGACTGCGGTTTGCCGGAAACGGTCAGAAATGCACGCCCCACGTATTCACCAATGAGCCCCAGCATCAGCAGCTGCGCCCCGCTGAACACGGCCAGCGCCCCCATCAGCGAACCCCAGCCAAGCTGACGCTGCCCCACAAAGACGGTTTCGAGCACCACCTCCGCTAGAATCAATGCTCCCAGCGCGCAGAGCAGCACGCCCAGCACACTGGCGATGCGCAGTGGCATGACGCTGAAATCAAACAGCAGGCTCAGCAACAGCCGGATCAGCTTGCGCGGGGTGTAGCCGCTCTGCCCGCCCTGACGCCCGACATGTGCCACCTCCAGCGTGGCGATGCGGTTTGTCGCGCCAAGAATCAAACCATCCACATAAGGATAGGGGCCGCGATACACCACAATCCGCTCCACCAGTTCGCGGCGCAGCGCCCGAAAGCTGGAGAGGTAAAGATCGTGAGGCTTGCCGAGCAGGAAAGTCGCGCAGCAGTTCGCCAGCCAGCTGGCCACATTGCGCGCCCAGTGATGCTTCTTTTCCGCATAGCGCGAATAGACCACCTCGGCATCCGACTCGCGCAGGTGACTCAGCAGCTTGACAGCTTCACCGGGGGGATTTTGCAGGTCATCATCCAGGTTCACCACGAATTCGCCACGTGCATGCCGGTAGCCTTCCAGCACGGCGGCATGTTCGCCAAAATTGCGCGCCAGCTCCACCACGGTCACGGGCGCGGGAAAATCCGCCACCGCCAGTCTCGCCGTAGCGGCCGTACTATCCACGCTGCCGTCATCTACCAGCACCAGCTCCCAGGTTTCTGGCAGCGACAAAGCGCGGAAGGCGTCCAGCAGCCGTGGCAACCCCTCCCCTGTGTTATACAGAGGCACCACAAAACTCAGCACTGGAGCGTTCTCAGTTGCTGCCATGCAGCATCCCTCCAGTTGAGCGATTCCTTTTTCGCGCGACGGCAAAGACTGAGGAGCCAAACGGCAGGCGCAGCTCCCGGCACAGCCCGGCGTCCAGCTTGCCCACACCGGTTAGCATCGCGTTCATCCAGTCCGGCGTGATCTTCAGGTCCGACTCACCCGCCGGCCCCAGCTCTGTTTTGATCCGGCTGAGCTGCCGCCACACGAGAAGCGGCAGAAACAGCCAGGCATTCCAGTACTGGATCATCTCGACTGCAAAATTGGAATGTTCGAGCAGCGTCCGCACCTGAAGTTCGCCATAGCGCCTGGCGCCACTGACCGCCACATCGTGGGATCCACGCAGGCTGTCAAACGCAGGCAGGTTCAGCACCAGCAGGCCATTCGGGCGCAGCACTCGGCTCATTTCCGCCAGCGCCAGCTCTTCACACACCCCGGCATGATAAAGCACATCCAGGCATATCACAGCATCAAAGGCTGCCTCCGCATACGGCAGCGCCTCCACCGAACCCAGCTGCACCGAGCTCAAACCGCGCTGCTGGCAGTGCCGCACCGCCTCCTCCGCAGCATCCACACCTGCCGCATTCAAATCGCAGATCTGTCCCTGCAAAAACTCCAGCATGCCGCCCGTGCCGCATCCGGCATCCAGCAGCAGGCCCCTCGGCGGCAGCCGCCCTGCCAGCGCATGCTGCACCAGGCTGCGCAGCACCGCATACCACCAGTGGCGGTCCTCCACAGACCGCATGAGATCGTATTCAGGAGCCTTCATGTTCAAACTTTTCCAAGACTTCTAAGACATCCCCCACAGCCTCCTCAGGCAGGTAGGGATGCATGGGCAGTGAGAGAACTGCGGCAGCGGCGCGGTCGGACTCCAGCATGATCTCATTGTTGCCACCAAAAGCCCGCTGACGATGCAGCGGCACAGGATAAAGCGCCGCCACAGGAATCCCGGCTCGTTGCAGGTGCTGCATCAGTGCATCCCGCCGTTCAGAGCGCACCACGTACTGGTGGTAGGCATGCTCACACCCGCCCCGTACTGCGGGTGCAGTCACGACGCGACTGCCCACCAGCCGGGCATCATATTCCGCCGCCAGCCTGCGCCTTTGCAGAATGCTTTCATTCAGAGCACCCAGCTTCACCCGCAGCACCGCTGCCTGCAGCTCATCCAGCCGGCTGTTCACTCCGGCATGATCACTGACGTAGCGCTCTTTCCAGCCGTATTGACGGATCACGCGCACACGCTCCGCCAGCTCGGCGTCATTTGTTGCCACCGCACCGGCATCTCCCATGGCCGCCAGATTTTTCGTCGGGTAAAAGCTGAACGCCGCCGCCCTGCCCAGCGTCCCGACCATTCGCCCATGCCACAGGGCACCGTGTGCCTGCGCACAGTCCTCCAGCAATTCGATGCCGTGCGCGTCCGCCACGCGTTGCAGGTTTTCCCAGTCCGCCGGATGCCCGTATAAATGCACCACCAGAGCCGCCTTCACACCGTGCCCACGGGGAGAACGCAGCAGGTCATCCAGGGCTTCCGGGCAAAGCGTGAACGTGCCCGGCTCAATGTCGGCAAACACCGGCTCCGCGCCGCTGCGTGCCACCCCCGCCGCCACGGCGGAGGGCGCAAAGGAGGGCACCGCCACCTTGCTCCCAGCACCGATCTCCAGCGCCCGCAGCATCAGTTCGATCGCATCCGTGCCGTTTGCCACTCCCGTTGCATGATTGATTCCGAGAAAAGCAGCAAACTCAGTTTCAAACGCCGCTACCTCAGTCCCCAGAATGTAGCTGCCGCTGTCACTCACGCGCTGCATCGCCTGTGTCAGGGCTGCGGCATGATGCCGCTGATCCGCCTGCGGATACAGCAAAGACCAGTGGTTGGTTGTGCTTGGCATGACTTCACCTTTATCCATGACAGATTTGTCGCAAATAACGCTACACATAGCGGTAGGCGCTACTTTATGTAAAGGGGTGATTTAGAGCAGCCCGCCCGCCTTCACGTCCAGAGCCACCGGCACTCGCATTGGCCCTGCACGGATCCTGACCTTCTTTACCAATGTGACGAAGTCAGCAGCAACAGCCACCATTCACAGGTTTGGCACCAGTCTCCTGCTCGGCTGCACCAAGGGATAAAAGGGGCATACGTGCACAAAATGCCGATGGCAAATTGAGTTCTCCACCGCCCTCAAACAGCCTTCATTTTCTCATGCGGCTTCGCTGCTCCTCCTGTCATCAAGACATGAGTTTAAGCCAGCACTTCTAATGAAAGTTTTTGTGACCATTCACCTTTGGTCGGAGCGTCTTTTTCAAGGCAGGTGAAGGGGATGATAAAACCCTCATATTGGACGACTGTTGCGGCAGTTTTGACATTTTTCAGCCTGGCAGGAAGCCATGCTTCAGGCGCGACTTATCAGAGCACCGGCTCCGGCGCCTGGAACGCCAGCGGCACTTGGCAGGGCAACGCCAACCCCAAGACGGGCAGCACTGACAGCGTGACGATCCTGACGGGAAATACCATCAACTATGCCGGATCCAATGTGGGCATCACCAACGCAGCAGGCGGCAACTCAAACGACTTCGGCGTGGCCAATGGCAACACGATCACCATCAATGGTGGCTTTCTCACACAGACCACCGGAGGCTGGGTCCGAATCGGCAATAAAAGCGCCGGCACCCTGGATATTCAAAACGGTGGCGTTTACCTCAACGGGCCGCTGCAGGTCGGGCTGGAAACCGCCGATGGCGCAGGCGTGGTCAATGTTGGCGATGGCGTGGGCGCTGCCGGCAGTGCGGTGCTGATTCTGAACACCTTGATCGATGGCATCACCGCCACCAGCACCAATGTGGAGGTCAATCTCGGCATCACCGCCGGTGCTTACGGCATCATCAACATTCAATCAGACGGCCGCATGGAAGGAGACACGACCGGGGTGATTCGCATCGGCAGATTCGGTGCCGCCACCGGCCCCACCACCCAGAGCGCCATCAATGTGTATGCAGGTGGTCAGCTCAACACGCATGATGCCGTGGAGGTGGGTTCCCTTGTGGGCTCCATTGGCCTGCTGAATCTGAGCGGCGCAGGAGCCAAGATGACACGGGAGATCGGCCAGCTCACCGTGGGCTACACCGGCAAAGGCACGGTCATCGTCGAAAACGGTGCCACATTAGAGAGCCTCAACGGCACCAGAGCGGACATCTTTTTCGCAAGAAACGCGGGCAGCGAGGGCACGCTCACCATTCGCGACAACGGCACATTTATCCGCGATACCGGCGGATCCGTAGGCGACTTTAATCTCGGCTATGTCGGCACCGGCATCATGACCGTGCAAAGTGGCGGCCAGTTCACCAACAACTCCTCGAACTTTGACTGGATCGGCACCAAGAACGGCAGCAACGGCTCCGCTTACATCAATACCGGCGGCGTTTACTACTCCAAGAGTGCCTCCGTCGTCGTGGGCAGCGAGGCAGGCGCAACGGGACTCCTCCAGGTGAATGGTGGTCAGTTCACCATGGCAGGCGGCACCCTGCACCTTGGCCTCTCAGGAAAAGGAACCTTCCAGCAAATCTCAGGCACCACCAGTGTGGTCAAAATCGTCATGTCCGGCAAGGGCGGCGAGTCTTACTTCGACATGCAGCTTGGCACCTTGTCCACCAGCAGCACTTTCTACGTGGGCGGTGACACAGTGGACACAGGCACAGGGACCGCCACAGCCACCCAAAGCGGCGGCACCGTCAACGTCGGCGGCGCGATGTCCGTTGGCGCATCCGCCACTCACACCGGCAGCTACGTCATGACGGGAGGCACTCTCAATTTCACGGCAGTCACCGCCGATGTCACCGTGGGTGAACGCGGCAACGGCAGCATGGTCATCGGTGCCAATGCCTCGTTCGACGCACAGCAGACCACCGGACAGTTCTACGTGGGCCGTGAGGACGGCTCCACTGGATCGCTTATCGTGAACGGCACCATGACGAAGACCGGCTCCACGGCCATCCGCGTAGGTCAGGGAAACAGCAGCGGCGTGAACAACACCACAGGCTCAGGTTTGATCGGCGGGACAGGGACCATCACCGCGTCGGCAGGAATCATCGTCGGAAACCATGGCACGATCACCGGCGGCACCCAAGCGAGCGTGGGGGCCTTAAACATTCAAGGGGATCTCAGCTTGATCTCCAGCGTAGGCTCCAGTGCGCACAGCACTCTCTTCGTCAATTTCGACAGCTCCACCACCCTGCAAGCAGACCGGCTCACCATCAGCGGCAATTTCAGCCTGGAGAATGCCGCCATCGCCGGCACCTGGGCCGCTGGCAGCGCCACCGGCGTGGACAGCCGCTACTGGGTGGTGATCAATTCAGGAGGCAACGCCATCCAAGGCGATGCCCACTTTGCCAACATGACCCTGACTTCCACCAACGACTGGGCCTCGGTTTACCAAGGCATGGGCGCAGACGGTTTCGTCACCATCGATGGCCAGGACTTTGCCATGTTTTACAGCGCCAACTTCGCCACCGGTGCCCTTTTTGGCGGACACGACCTCATGCTCTCCGCGATGGCCCCTGAGCCGTCTCGCGCGCTGCTCTCCCTCCTCGGCCTCGCATCTTTGCTGCTGAAGCGCCGCCGCCAACGCCTGAGTTAACTCTTCACAGCAGCCCGCCCGCCTTCACGTCCAGATACTTGTTGGCCAGCGCCACCGGCAGCATCTGGGCAGATTCATCGACCGTGAGCACCCGGCGTGCGCGCAGAGACTCCAGCAGTTGACGGCGCTCGCCAAAGTAATGCGTCAACGCCCCGTATTGCAGCGCGTCATGCAGATGATCGATGGGAGCCGCCGCACGCTGTTCCAGTTCTTGCTCACGCAAAGTAGCCGTGAGCACCAGATGCCGCTTCTGCATCGCACCGACGGCTGACGCCAGCGTGGCACCGTCTTCGCTGCGCAGATTGGTCAGCATGATCACCAGGGCACGCCGCTTCTGCAACGTCATCACGCGCTCAGCCGCTTCGATGAAGTCGCTGGGCTCGCTGCTGGCCTCGTAGTTGTAGAGATGATTGAGCAGCTTCGGCATGCTGTGCGCTCCTTTGACCGGCGGTAGCCAGCGCTGCACTCCGCCAAAACCCACCACGCCCACTTCATCCCCCTGCCGCAGCGCGATGAAGGCGATGAGCAGCATCGCATTCAGGCAGTGGTCAAACTGGCTGAGCCCGCCGTCCAGCGCACGCATGCGGCGGCCGCAGTCCGGCACCAGCAGGATCGTCTGATTGCGCGTCTCCTCGTAGTCACGGCTCACCAGCATGGAGCGGCGTGAGGTGGCCTTCCAGTCGATGCGCGAAAGCACATCCCCGTCCTGATAGTCACGCAGTTGGTGAAAATCCAGCGAGGCTCCCATGCGCCGCCGTTTGACGATGCCCATCTGCTCCACGCGGTTTGCCATCGCCAGCAGGGCAAAGCGCACCACCGGCTCATAGTTCGGGTAGGCACGCGTCTGGCTCTCGCCCGCAATGAAATGCAGCCTCCGCCACAGGCCAAAAGCCGAATCGACCAGCACATGTGCCGGCGTGAACGCATGCTGCCCTCGCCGCACAAACCGGGCCTCATACGAGATCGCGGCAAACTCTCCCGCTGGAATGCTGACTCGGTGCGGCAGTCCTTCAGCCTCTGCCGCTGTCGGAATGCCATCAAACACCTCAAGCGTCAGCATGCGTCCGGCAGCGTGCGTCACGGTAAGCGTCACCGGAGATGCGACCCCCAGCGCAAAACGGCCCGGCAGTGAACGCTCACCCGTGATGCGCCCGCGACGCGGCAGCGTGAAGGCATCCGCCAGCAGCGCCAGCAGCAGCAATCCGCCGCCGATCTGCCAGAGCACGGCGAATCCATCCCAGACAGACGCCACCACCGCCAGAACGAGCCAGGCGATGAGCAGTCGGAGCAGCAGGGCGGTCGGGCGCATGAAAATCAGACGCGGGGTGCTTCGATGGTCTTCAGCAGCGAGTTCAGCATGTCATCCACGCTCTGGCCGCTGATCGCAATTTCCGGCGCCAGTTGCACGCGATGCCTCAGCACTGGCAGCACCGCGCGTTTCACATCCGCAGGTGTAATAAAACTGCGCCCTTCCAGCAACGCATACGATTTGGCGATGCGCACCAGACTGATCGCGCCGCGCGTTCCGGCACCGAGCGAGATGGCGCTATGCTGGCGCGTGGCACGCACGATTTTCACCGCGTAGTCCACCACTTGCTCCACTGCCTGCACGGCGGCGGCTTCTTCCTGCGCGGCCAGAATATCCTCCGGCGTGCAGATCTGCTGAACCGATGAAGTGGAGAGACCGCCCCCCGCAGCACGGGATGAAACGGCCTTCACGATCCAGGTCTCATTCGCCACATCCGGGTAGTCGATCAGCACTTTCAGCAAGAAGCGGTCAAGCTGCGCCTCCGGCAGCGGATACGTGCCCTCCTGCTCGATAGGATTCTGCGTCGCGAAGGTCATAAACGGCGGCGTCAGCGCGTGGCTCTCGCCATCAATCGTCACCTGCGTTTCCTGCATCACCTCAAGCAGTGACGACTGCGTTTTCGCCGGAGCGCGGTTGATTTCATCCGCCAGCAGCAGATTGGCAAACACCGGCCCGCGCCGCACGCGAAAGGTGCTGCTGCTCATGTCAAACAAGGTGTGGCCGCAGACATCGGACGGCATCAGATCAGGCGTGAACTGAATGCGGCGGAAGGTGCCGCCAAACGTGTGAGACAGCGCCAGCACCAGATGCGTTTTGCCCAGGCCCGGCTTGCCTTCCAGCAGCACATGTCCCCCGGCCAGCAAAGCCGCGAGCACCTGATACAGCACCTCTTCCTGCCCCACAAACACCTGGCTCACCGCCGCGTGGATCTTCTGAAAAATCTCCGAGCTCCTAGGCACGACAGGCGGCGCAAAACCACCGGGCGGCGGCGGCACGTAGAGACTGGAGACGTCAGGTTCAGGGAGGATCGGGTTCATGGAGGTGTGGGTGATTGTTTAAAGAGCACGGCGGATGGCCTGAAGGTCGCGCATGAGATTCACAAATTGATGGGCGCTGTTCGGCGGCGTCACGTCGAACGCATCGGTCACGCGTTTGACCGGCAGTCCGCTGCGGCGCGCTATTTCCCCCGCGAGCTGGTCGTTCATCTGCCGGCTGCCATCATCGAGCGAGCGAAGCCTCTCACGCACACGCTCCCACACCGCATCACGCGCGGCATTCACCAGCAGAGTCACGCGCCGCATGCGCCAGAAAAACTCCCCAAGTGCGCCGATGTGACTGGCAAAATGCCGCGTGGAATCTAGCTCCACCTCCGCCAGCGGCCCGAAGCGCGGCATCTGCTGCCAGAGCCAGAAGCCGAGGCACAGCAACAGGGTGACCACAGCCATCCACCCATGCTGCCAGAGCAGCCCGAAGAAGCTGCCCGTGGTCGCTGCGACAAACAGCACCTCTTTGGAACCATTCTCACCCACCAGCGCGGACAGCCAGCGCGCATGATCGTGCTCCCCGATCCAGTGATTACGGAAAGGGCGGGCATGCGCCAGCAGCGTGACCGTGCCCATGCCATGCCTAAGATGCAGAGCCAGCGATTCATCCTTGGATCCGGCTGCAAACTCACCCGGCTGCAGTTTGCGCTTGAGGATCATGTGCTGGAAGCCTCCAAGGCTGAGGTGGTAGGTCCTGCCATTCCACGTCACATCCTCTTCGGACTCCAGCTTTGCATCGTCCTCCTTGGATTTTTTCTCCTCGTCATCCGCTTCGTCTTCGTCCTCCTGCTTGCCTGCGCCTTTTTCCAGCAGCTCTTTGATCTCCTCCGCTGGGAAGCGCTTTTGCACCCCGACGCCAAGCTGTTCCAGCACCGGATCTTTCTGCTCCTCCAGCAGCATGGCGGAAATGAAAGCGCCGAACTGAGTTTCAAAATCGTTGTAGGGCCGTGTCCCGTCGAGGAAGTAGATGAGGTGCCCACCGCTGTACGTCCAGCGCAGCAGCTGTTTCGCCCGGCCTTCAGGCAGCCCCCCTTCGCCTGAGATGAAGATCACCGCATCATGTGGTGGCAGTTTCCCCAGCGACTTCGCAGCATGGGCGTCGTGGCCGAGTTCATTGAGCAGCCGCTCCGCCGCGAGAAACGGATTTACCCGCGCCTTGCCTTTGTAGCCCGTGATTTTTTCCGCATCTTCCCAATGCCCTTCGCCACAACCGCAGAGCAGCAGCGCACCGGCCAGCGCCATCAGCGCGCGAATGGAGTGCCAGTTCATGCCGCACCTCCTTTGTCCACAAACGGCCACCGGTCGCACAGCGCCCCCATTTCAGCATCCGACACTGGCAGCACCGCATACGCCACCTGCACCCATGCGCCCGTGAGCTGGCGGAAGTACTCAGCCTCAGTTTTTTCACCGGCCCGCAGCACCTGCACCAGGCAGTCCTCCTCCGTGTCGCTGTCCGTGATCGGCACCCGGCGGCGGTTCACCAGCCACGACAGCGAGCCACGATACAGCAGACTCAGCGCCTCCTTGAAATCCTCCGCAGCCCATGCCGCACGTGCGGCGGCCACAATGTCATCCGGCAGGCTCTCGCGCGTGATGTTCATGCCCATGAGCACCTTCGGTGCCTGCACCGGGGCCCTGCTGACACTGCGTGAGGTGAACAGCCGGCGGTTCTTCACGAGGTAGATGATCAGCCACGTCAGCAGCCCCAGCACCAACGCCCAAAAAAGCAGCCTGATTAGTACGGCAACAAAATCCAGCCCCTGCGCCTTTGGCGTGTCTATATTACGGTCTTTGTCCTTGTCATCCCACACCCATTCCGGGCTTTGACGCTTGTGGATTTCAAACTCCGGCTCTTTAAGTACTTCCCTCACCGCTGCCGCAGGATCCGCAGCAGCCTGCACGGTAGACTGACCGCCACACAGTGCCAGCACGGCGATGATCACCGCCGCGGTCGCGGAGGTCAGCCGCGTGGCCAGCCGGCGAAATGCCAGCTCCACATCCCAGCCTTCGATGCGCGTGCGGCAGTTCAAATACAGCGCGAAGCCCGCGCCCACATAGAAAGGCTCCACCAGCGTGACGATGACCATGTGGCACGCCGCACCCCACCAGAGAAAAGCATTCGGAATCGTAGTTTCGAAATCAAAGGATTGAAACAGCCCCGCCCAGTCAGGCTGCGCGGATTCCGGCAGCAGGCCATACGTTCCCCACATCAGCCCAAGCCAGGCGGCGACTTCAATATTAGAAAACGCCAGAGTCATCGAAACCCCGGAGCTGCCGCCATCCATCGCGAGAGTCTTGATGCGCTTCTTGACCCCCGCACCGCGCAAGCCTTCCAACATCTGCGCTGGCAGGGCAAAGCTGCGGATGAAGGACAGCCGCCGCCACAGCAGCGCAGGCAGAAAATTCTTGATCCACAGCCGCGGCCACTGCTTCCAGGTTTCGAAAAAAGTGGGTCTCTCCCCAAAGGCTGCACGGCTCAAAAAAAACAACGGCACACGATCATACAGCGGCTTCAGCCACCACACAGCGAGCGGGATCAATGCAGGCGACGAACGCAGCAGCACACAAACGAGAGCCCAGAGCGGCAGCACCGTGCAGACCCACAGCACGATGATGCGGCCAAAGTCACGCCGCACCATGGCGCAGCCCAGGTCCACAGACTCCCATGGCTGCCGTGGCCGCAGCGCGACGGTGATGTCCTCAAGCCGCATCCGCCTGCCTCCTTCCGCTGGACAAAAGAAACGCCGCCACCAGCAGCCAGCACATGCCACCCGCAGTGAATTTGATCACGAGCGGCAGATCCATCGGCGACCAAAACCCCTCCAGCACCGCCGCAATGCTGGTCAACACCGCCGCACCGACGAGCAAAGGCAGCGCCTTGCGCCCAGCCAGCACCAGCGCCGTGCGCCTGTCCACTCTGCCGGGGCGCAGCACCGACCACCCTACACGCATGCCCGCCATGGCCGAAATCACCACGCCTGTCAGTTCCGGCGCACCATGCGCAACCACCCACGTGTACAGCGTCAGCGGATTGCCTGAATAATGCACATAACCAAACACCGCACCGAGCTGAATGGAATTGTACAACAGCACAAACAACGCACCCACACCTCCCAGAATGCCGCCGGCGAAGGTTCTGAAGTCGATGCTGACATTGTTCAAAATGTAAAAACAAAACGCAGAAAAGCCGGAGCCGAAGCTTTCACGCACATAATCGGACGGCTTGCTGGCCTCCCCATACATGCTCTCGACTTGCATCATCCCACCTGGCCCCAGCAAGGTCATCGCCCATTCAGGATACCACGGCGTGATGACTGCGATCAGCACTGCCGGCAGATAAAACAAAGCCGTGCACCACCAAAACAGCTTCCACTCCGCACGCACCGCCTGCGGAAACTCCAACAGAAACAGACGCGCAAACGCTTCCCATCCCCCCGCACTGTGGCGCTCCAGCACGCGGTAGCTGCGGATCGCCAGCGCATTGAGCTGCTGTGTCAGGCGCTGCGGGCTCATGCGGTGCTGCGCCACGCTCAGATCATGGCACACCTGCCGAAAGGTGGCGGGCAGCTCCTCCACCGCCGCCGTGGGGTGTGACTGCTCCGCTTCCTTCAGCAGCTTCTCCAGCTTCTGCCAGCGCGGCTCGATCTGCTTTTCAAACTGGGCCGGTGTCATGAGCGCAACATGGCTGCCCCTTTCAGCGGTGGCGGAGTCCCGCTTTTGTCTTCCGGGGCCTGCAGCCACAGCGCCATGCCGCACAGCCGCTGCAGTCCTTCCACTCCCGCCGCCCCTGTCAGCGGCTCGACCAGCGTGGCGAGTTCGATCCGGCGCTCATCCGCCCACAGCGGCGCACGTTCAAGAAACTGCAGCAGCGCCGCCTGCTCCTCACGCGTCAGCACCTGCGACGGTGCACGGCGTTCAGCACGGATTTCCACATGCGGCGCGATGAACTGCGGCACCTCGGCATACGTCATGACGGTGTTGGCCACCAGATCTCCCAGACGCTGAAACCGTTTGGTAAACAACATGCACACGATGCCCGTAAGGTACAGCCCCGGCATGAAATCCACCACGCGCAGGAAATTGCGCATCACCGCCTGCGCCAGAGACACCGGCCCGCCGGTCACGCTCATCACCCGCAGTTTCATGGAGCGCTGCCCCGGCGTCGCCCCCTTCGCACCCGCCTCAAAAAACACGTTGTAAAACCACTCCATGAAAAACGCGAACAACATCATCAGTCCGCGCGTCATCTCCTCGCCAATCAGATCTGGCAGCAGCCAGAACGCAATGATCGCCACCACGATGTCGATGCCGAGGCGGATGAGCAGATCCGTCAGATAGGCCATGCTCCGCACCGCCGGCCCCGCCACGCGCAGTTGAATCTCCACGCCGTCCGCGAGTTCGACTGATTGCAAGGTGTCCGCACGTGCCGCTGCCATTGTGGATTAATGAAGCGGTTCCGTTTGGTTTTGACAACCCACGAATTATTTTCGTAGGATTTGTTAATGCTGGGTATTGTTCCGGCACATATTCACCCCTCTACTTCCGCCCAGCCATGGAATCGCCCCTCTCCAATCCCTACGCCTCTCCTGCCGCCAATTTATTCGGTTCCGCCTCAGGTGGCGCTGTGGACGCCGTCTCGCCCAGTACGATCGCCCAGCTCGCAGGCACCAAGCCATGGGTTCGTTTCATGTCGGTGATCTTCTGGCTCTCCGGTGGTTTGATGGCGCTCATCAGCTGCTTCTACGCTTTTCTCGCTGCCTCCGGCGGATTGAACAATCCCGCCTTTGCCAACAATCCCGCCTTTGCAGGCAACCCCGCATTCGCAGGTAGTCCCGCCTTCATCACTGGCATTTTGATCGGCACATCGGTGTATCTTGGCCTGATTGCATTCCTCGTCATCTATCCGGCGGTGAAACTTTGGAAGTATGCCAACAGCATCGCTAAATTGATGTCCACTCGCTCCGTTGCTGATCTCGATGCCGCCCTGACCCAGCAGCGTCGCTACTGGAAGTTTCAAGGCATCCTCACCCTCATTGGCCTCTGCCTGGCAGTCATCGGTGTCATCGCCTTTTTCGCCGTGATCTTCACCGCCGTCAGTTCTGGCATGAAAATCCCCCGCTAATTTCAACCCATCAGCGCCACGGCGATCGGATCCACGAGCGGCTTGCCCACCCGCGTCAGTCGCACGTGGCTCTCATCGTGGCTCAGCAGCCCCTGTTCGCGCAGTGTCTCCAGCATCTTGCGTGATTCAGGGTTGATCAAGTCCAGCGGCAGCCCCCGTGCCGTGCGCAGTTCCAGGCCAAAGCGCTCCGTGCGGCGCTGATCCGGCGTGAGTTCCTCCACATCCACCGCCGTTTCTTCACCGGCCAGCGTCATCGCCATGTAGCGCGGCGTGTCCTTGACGTTGTTCCAGCGTCTCCCCCCCACCGTCGAAAACGCCCCAGGCCCGATGCCCAGATAGTCCTCTCCCAGCCAGTAGGCCTCATTGTGCACAGAGCGGTGCCCCGGCTTCGCATAGTTTGAGATCTCGTAGTGCTCAAACCCGCCGCCCTCCAGCGTGTCGATCGCCAGATTGAAAAACTCCGCATCACGCCCCTCGTCCTCGCGATATTCCCCCGCCTTGAGCCGGCGGAAAAAATCCGTGTCCTCCTCGTAGTTCAGATTGTAGGCCGAAATGTGATCCGGCTGCAGCGAGATCGAATGCTCCAAGGTTTTGCCCCAAGTTTCCACACTCTGCCCAGGGATCGAAAACATCAGATCCAGATTCAAGCTCGGAAACCCCGCCTCCTTCAGCACCTGCCAGGTCGCTTCCGCATCCGCCCGGGCATGGTCACGCCCCAGCGTTTTCAGCGTCTCATCATCCCAGGCCTGAATCCCCAGGCTCACCCGCGTCACCTTCATCTCACGCATGATCCCCGCCTTCGAAGCCGTCACCGTGCGCGGATTCGCCTCCATCGTAAATTCCACCACCTCGGACATGTCCACCCGCTCCTGCAATCCACGTAGCAGCCGCTCCAGATGCACATCACTCAGCATCGTCGGCGTGCCACCGCCGAAAAAAATCGTCTGCGGCCGCAGCGGCTGCTTTTCCGCCTCCCGCAGCAGCGCATCCACAAACGCCGTCATGTCCGTCCCGCCCGGCGTGTGCTTGTGAAAGCTGCAGTAGGGGCAGATGCGGTGACAGAAAGGAATATGGACGTAGAGATGCTTCACTGGCTGGATTCTAGATGCTGGTAACTGGATGCTGGATGCTAGCAGAGAAAGCTTGATCTAGCATCCAGCATCCAGCATCTAGAATCCAGACATGTCCGACGAAACCCATCACGAACGCGAACTCGGCGGCCAGCTGCTGGCGTCAGTCTCCCGTTCGTTCTACCTCACGCTCAAAGCGCTGCCCAAGGAGCTGCGCGAGCCCATTTCCCTCGCCTACCTGCTCGCACGCACGGCAGACACCATCGCCGACACCGCCATCGTCAGCGCCAACGTTCGGCTCGACTGCCTCGAACGCTACCGCGCCCTCGTGCGTGGCTCCGGCGAAGTACAAACCCTCGCCAGCACCCTCATCACCCAGTTCTGCACCCAGCAGAGCGACGACGCCGAGCGCCGCCTCATGGAAAAATTCGCCGACGGCATCGCCTGGCTGCGCACCATGCAGCCAGTCCCCCTCGCCGCCATCCAGAGCGTGCTGGAGCACATCATCGACGGCCAGATGCTCGACATCCGCCGCTTTCCCGCCGACGGCCGCCTGCGCAACCTCGCCAGTGCCGAAGAACTCGACCAGTACACCTGGCTCGTCGCCGGATGTGTCGGCGAATTCTGGACCCAGCTCTGCGCCACTGAACTCCCTGGCTCCCTCGATCCCGCTGTCACCACCCAGCAAATGCAGGAATGGGGCGCCCGCATGGGCAAAGGCCTGCAGCTCATCAACATCCTCCGCGACATCGGCGAAGACACCCGCGACGGCCGCTGCTACCTCCCCTGCCAGCCCGAAGACATTCAAACCGAGTGGAGCCTCTGGCTGCAAACCTGTACCGAGCACCTCGAATGCGGCCTGCTTTACGTCCAGCGCGTCACCCACGCCAAGCTCCGCTACGCCACCGCCCTGCCCCTCCTCCTCGGCATTCAAACCGTCGCCAAAATGCGCGCCTCACCGTGGGACAAGATCCAGCAAGGCGTCAAAATCTCCCGTCTCGACGTCGCCAGCATCCTCGCCCAAGCCGCCATCGCCTGCCGCAGCCCCGCCGCCATGGAAAAGCTCTACCGCAAGCTCGCGCAGGGCTGATCCATCCCTGAAAAACTGCCAGGCAATCATGGCACTCAGTTAAACCGGTGACGTCATTTGTTTTCACTTCCTCGCTCCTGAAAACGGGGCCTTCCTAACGAGAAATCACCCTCTTTCGCCATTCCGCCCCGCCTCACACCAGCACCAAAGGTGCTGAGGAATTTAGCCCAGGGTTCGCCGAGCCTCAGCGAGGCAACCCTGGGTTTGCATTCAGCAGATCGGGAAGCAAACCCAGAACTCCGCTACACACTGCCCTCACCAGCAGCGTCTGAAATGAGTCTCGCCACGCTCAGACAGCGCCGCCGCCCCCAGCTCACCGCCTTTAATCGTGCCCCCTTCCCCGCTGCCACTTTCCCGGCCCCGGCGAATATGCTTGCCCGAATGCCGGAACCTCGCATAATAAATTCCGTTCGATGAATAGTGAACAAGGCATTCACCTGCTTTCTCAAACGATCCTTGCTCTATGTGAGCGGCCTTCAACGGCCCGCACCCAGCAACATCCCAGAGAAATCTGACGGCTGCCCAAAATCACCAGGCACCGACCAAACATCCCATTTTGGGGCTATAGCTCAGTTGGTAGAGCGTCTCGTTCGCAATGAGAAGGTCAGGGGTTCGAATCCCCTTAGCTCCACCACTTTCCAGTGGTCTGAATCTCTTCACTTCGAAACGGCAAAAGACTTGGATCGCGACTCTCATCGCGCCCCTTCCCTGCCGAATTTGCGGTGCTGTTTACTTCTTCTTCGCCGCAGGCTTGGCCTTCGGGCTCTCGGCGTTCTGATCCTGCTCCACCTGTCGGGCAACGGCACGCTCCACGTAGTTGGCAAAGCTGCGGCCGTCGAGCGCCGCGTATTTCTTCGCCAGTTTGGCAATGCGTGGATCAATGGTAATGCTGGTATTGATTTTCATGGGGTGGCAGAATGTGGTATTTTAACCCCTTGTGCAACAGGCAATTGCATCCCTGTGCAGGCCGTTGCAACGAATTTTTGAGGGCCTATCCGTCGTTTTTCGCAGTCCGTTCGCCCTTGATGGTGGTCTGCCAGACGCAGTCAGCGTGGGGTCATCTTACAAAAACGGGCGGACCTGGTGCCCGCGGATGACGCCCCCCCCCTTCGGCATCAAGCCGGAAGCGAAGCGCCCGAGGTTTCCACGCGTCGCCACCCAATTTGCCGAGTTTTCAAGTGGCAGAACGGCTGGAGTCGGGCTTCACCGCCGCGCCTGCACCAGCTGCGCGAACTCCCGCAGTGCTCGGTTCGAGTTCCTCCGCAGCCAGGCGAACCTATACTGATACTTCGGCATCCGCCCCGTCAGCGGCAGAAACCGCACACCAGGAGTCGCCAACGATGAAATTCGCGATGGGAAAATGGAGACCCCGAATCCGGCCGCGACGTAGTTCAAAACCGTGGACGCCCGATCCGTCTCTCGGGCGATGCGTGGCTCGAATCCGGCTTTCCTGCACAACTCCACCAGCCAGGGATTGAACACCGGCGCGTTGGCTTGCGCGGTGAGATAGATCGCTTCTCTCTTCAGATCCGCCAGGCGGACGGTGGTCTTTTCCGCCAAAGCATGCTTCGCGGGAATGGCCGCCACCAAATCATCCTCCGCGACGATCAAGGTCTCCAACTCCGGGTCAGTTGAGCCCACGGCGAGACCAATAAATCCGCAATCCAGCCGCCCCGAAAGGATCCCCTCGCGCTGCTGCACCGGCCCCTGCTCGCGCAGCACCAGATCGACGGAAGGATACAATGCACGGTAGGCTTGCAGGAGTTCCGGCAACAGCGACTGGCTCAAGGTGCCGATGAAACCGATGCGCAAAATGCCCGTCTCGCCCCGGTGTCGGCGTTGCGCCTGCACGACTGCATCGCGGGTGTCTTGGAGAATCTGACTCACCCTTTCGAGAAAGAGCGCACCTGCTTCAGTCAACGCCACGCCATGCGTGTTCCGCTCCAACAATCGCACCTCCATTTCTGACTCTAGATCAGCAACCGTGCGGCTTAAGGCAGACTGCGCGACATGCAGCCGTTCCGCTGAGCGACTAAAGTTCAATTCTTCGGCAACAACTTGAAAGGTACGGAGGTGGCGCAGTTCCATCGCAAAATGGTAATCTGTTTTTTAGATCACCGCAATAGAATCGTTCTATTTCAGATATAAACGAACCATGGCAATCTGATCTCGTGATGAATCCACAATGGATTCATCCGAGCCTCAAAAAGACAACAAACATCCAAATAACTGACGCCATGAAAACTGTGTATTCAATCCTCGCCGCCAGCGCTCTCAGCCTGTCAGCCCCCCTCAATGTCACCGCCCAAGGAAACAGCACACACGAGCTGAACGTGATCAACCAATTGGCCACCCAATCGGCCGTTTCCTCCATGCCCGTTTCCCAGTTGCTCAACGCACCCGGAAATGAAGCGCTCAAGGCCTTCTTCTTCACCCCGGTGAAGGATCCGACCCTGCTGAAAGGAAAACGCATCGCCGTACTGGCCGCCGACGGTTTCGAGGAAATCGAACTCACCGGCCCGGTCTGGTACTTCAAAGCCCTCGGCGCACAGGTGGACATCATCGCCCCGAAATTCAACCCGGCACCCGCCCGATACGGCCTCAGCACTCCCGAGATGGCGAAGGATCACATCATGGCCATCCAGTATCTCAATCCGGTCGGCTGGATCAAAGTGGACCGCACCGCGGATCAGATCAAAGTCGATGAATACGATGCCGTCTTCATTCCCGGCGGCGCATGGAACCCAGACAACCTGCGCAACGACAAGGACGTCATTCGTTTCATCCAGGAGTTCAACAAATCCGGAAAACTCATCGCCGCCATCTGCCATGGCCCGGTCGTGCTTGCCTCCGCCGATATCCTCAAAGGCAAAAAACTGACCGGCTACTGGAACATCCAGGTCGATCTTAAAAACGCAGGAGGTGAAGTGCTGGAGCAACCCGTCGTGACCGACGGTAACCTCATCACCAGCCGTCACCCCATCGATGTCTCCGATTTCTCCATCGCGGTAAAAGACTGGCTGATCACCCGCTAACCTCACTTTGAGCACCCTCATTCATAACCATATGACACCTAAACTCTTCACCCCGTTAACCCTCAAGGGAATCACCCTGCGCAACCGCATCGCCGTGTCGCCTATGTGCCAATACCAAGGGGTTGATGGCCTTCCCACCGACTGGCATCCCGCCCACTATCTGTCCCGCGCCCGTGGTGGCGCGGGGTTGGTGGTGGTCGAGGCCACCGCAGTCAGCCCCGAGGGGCGCATCACTCCTGCCTGCCTCGGCCTTTGGAACGAATCTCACGCGGCAGCACTGAAACCGATCGTCGATGGCATCAAGGCCGCTGGCTCAGTTCCCGGAATCCAGATTGGACATGCCGGACGCAAGGCCTCGGCCAATGTTCCCTGGGCTGGCGACGATCACATTCCGGAAGGCGATCCCCGTGGCTGGGAACCCATCGCCCCTAGCGCCATGGCCTTCGGAGATGCACTTCCGCGGGTTCCGCGCGAGATGTCCAAGGCGGACATCATCCGCGTGAGGGAGGATTTTGTCTCCGCCGCCAAACGCGCCCGCGATATCGGCTTTGAGTTTCTCATGCTGC
This sequence comes from Verrucomicrobiaceae bacterium UBA7681, assembly GCA_002482965.1. Taxonomy (GTDB): domain Bacteria; phylum Verrucomicrobiota; class Verrucomicrobiia; order Verrucomicrobiales; family Verrucomicrobiaceae; genus Prosthecobacter. The sequence continues at coordinate 78,476 of DLGZ01000047.1, forward strand.
ACTTCGCCCACGGCTATCTGGCTCAGAATTTCCTCTCCCCCTGGTCAAACCAACGCACCGACGAATACGGCGGCAGCGCCGAAAATCGGGCACGGTTCATGCTCGAAACTCTCGAATCCGTGCGCGCCGTTTGGCCCGAACACCTTCCGCTCGCCGCGCGGTTCGGCGTGATTGAGTTCGACGACCGCGACGAGGAAACACTCGCGGAATCCATCGCCATGGCAAAACGCTTCAAAGAACTCGGCCTCGATTTCCTCGATGTGAGCATGGGCTTCTCCACACCCACGGCGAAGATCCCCTGGGGGCCCGGCCAGTTGCGGGAAATTTCCCACCGTGTCCTGCACGAAAGCGGTCTGCCCGGCTCCACCAGTTGGAACATCAACTCCCCGGCCCTCGCCGAACAAATGCTTCAGGAGGGTGCTGCTGATCTCGTCATGATCGGCCGTCCCATGCTGGCCAATCCCCATTGGCCTTTCGCCGCCGCCCGCGAGTTGGGCGTCCCGAATCCCGCATCCACCCTGCCGCCTTCCTATGCCCACTGGCTATCCCGCTACCACTTCGACTGATCCAGTTTCAGAAACCACGAACAAACCAAGAACATGAATCCACAATCAAAGACATTCAAACGCATCGTGACAGGTCATGATGCTGATGGAAAAGCAGTCATTGTTTCCGAGGCACCGCCTGACCGTTCACATTTGGTCGGAGGTCCCGGCGGCCCCACTTTTATCGAGGTCTGGCAGACGCTGCAAACTCCCGCCCTGATCCACCCGCAGCCCACTGAGCCAGAGCAGTCCGGCCTGGTCCTGGCTCCGCCACCGAACGGAACACGAATTCGCGTGATCGACTTTCCTCCAGAGGGGGACGAAATTCGAAAACTGTCCGGCTCAGAAGCATTGGAAAAATTCCAAGCCATGGGAGGCGGTCATGCCTCCACCTCCCAACAAGGAGCCCCGCATCCTTTGATGCACCGGACAAAAACGGTGGATTATGGGATCGTGTTGGAAGGCGAGATGACGCTGATCCTTGATCGTGCCGAGACGACGATCCGGGCGGGTGACATCGTGATCCAGAATGGTACCAACCATGCATGGTCGAACCGCTCGGGAAATATCTGCCGGATGGCGTTTATCCTGATCGACGGGCAATTCACTGCTGAGACAACCTCATCACAGAAAGAATAAAACCATGCGTCTTCTACCATTACCGCCGGACACGCTTGGTCCGGAATTACGCCAGGTTCACGACGAGATCGCCAATCTGGTGGGCCGCAGCCAGGGGCAGGTAACCATGATCGATTCGCAAGGCGCATTGACCGGCCCTTTCCCGCCTCTGCTTCATTACCCACAATTCGGCATTCCTGCGTTGACCTTCCTTCGCTCGCTCGACACCCACGCCACGCTCGACAAAGCCGTGCGTGAGGTTGCCATCCTCACCGTCGGGGGCGCCTATGGTGCGCGCTTTGAGCTCTATGCCCATGAGATCATGGCGGCGGCCTTTGGCCTTGCGCCGGAGGTGATCGCCACACTGGCCGCAGGTGGCCGCCCCCATGGCATGACCGGTCAGCAAGCCATCGCCCATGATATTGCCCGCTCACTCGTCACAGGCCATGTCGTTCCAGACTCAACCTATCGCCATGCAGTGCACCTGCTTGGGCGCGATGGCGTCGCGGAACTCTTCTATCTCATCGGAGGCTACAGCCTCATCGCCACGCTCTTGAACGGCTTTGACATGCCCGCCCCGGATCATGCCTGACCATCGCTCCAAACCGTGAAGCCACATAAGAATCCAGCCACACCCATTCAACTTGCAAGCAAATGAAACTCGAAAACTCCTCACTCGCTGACGATGATGCGAACTCCAACGTCAAGCCCCTAACCTATGTTCTGGTTCACGGAGCCTGGCAGGCCCCCTACGTTTGGGACGCCGTATCCTCCGCTCTTCTCCATCAAGGTCACCAGGTCATCGTGATCGAACTGCCCGGACACGGTGCCGACACGACTCCTCCGCAAAATCTGACGCTGGATGTTTACCGAGACAAAGTCATCGAAGCACTTTCGGACGTGGCTGGCCAGGTGGTCCTTGTCGGACACAGCCTGGCAGGAATGGTCATCACCCATGTGGCCGAGAAGATACCTTCCAAGATCAGCAAGCTCGTTTACCTCGGAGCTTTCCTTCCTGCCTCCGGACAAGCCCTGACGGACCTGGCCTTTTCCGATCCCGATTCCAAATTGGGGCCTTCGCTTATTCCCTCCGCTGATCAACTGACGCTCGATGTGGCCCATGACAGTCTGACCGATCTTTTCATCCATGATGGTTCACCGGCTGAAAAGGAACGCGTCATCGCCAGCTATCGTCCCGAACCCGCCATTCCGTTTGGCAACAAGGTGATGCTGACCAGCGCTGGATTTGGATCCGTTGAAAAAGTGTACATCAAAACCCTGAAAGACCGGGTGATTTCGCCAGGCCTGCAGGATCGGATGATCGCCGGAGCCGGCATCACAGCCGTATTTGAACTCGCTACCAGCCATTCTCCATTCATTTCACACCCCCATGCGGTGACGGAAATCCTCCTCCGCTTGGGGAAACAAACATCCTAGTCCCCGGCATTCACCACACAAAAAGATGAAAGCACTGATAATCGGAGCCACCGGGGCGACAGGCAAAGACCTCGTCAATGTGCTGCTGCAGGACCCCGATTACACAAAAGTCGTCGCATGGGTCCGTCGTCCCAGCGGTCTGAAACACCCCAAATACGCCGAGATCATCACCGATTTCGACAAGCTTGAGGAAGTATCAGACGCCATCAACGGCGACATCTGGTATTCCTGCCTGGGCACCACCCTGAAAGCCGCCGGATCCAAGGAAAAGCAATGGCACATCGACCATGACATCCCTTTGAAGTTCGCCGAAATCGCCAAAAGAAATGGCATCCCCAAAGCCGTATTGCTCTCCGCTTATGGAGCCTCCGCCACCAGCAAGGTCTTCTACTCCAGAGTGAAGGGCTCATTAGACGACGCCGTGATCAAACTCGGCTTCGACTCCTGCATGATCTTCCGCCCCGGCTTCTTGCTCCGCAAGGACACCGATCGCCCGAGCGAGCGGCTCATCGCCCATGGATTGAAAATCATGAACCGCTTCGGCATGCTCAGAAAATTCCGGCCACTGCCCACCTCGATCCTCGCCCAAAAACTCGCTGAAGCGCCCAAAGTTTGCGCCACCGGAACACACATCATCGAACTGGATGAGATCTTCAGGATTTAGCCGTTTGAATAGCCTCTCGCGGCAAGAACTGTCCATCCATAGCTTTCCTCCTGGGATTTGAGGCTGCTCTCATTTGAGAGCAATGGCGGTGAGGGAGGGATTCGAACCCTCGGTAGCTGTTAAGGCTACGCATCTTTAGCAAAGATGTGCTTTCGACCACTCAGCCACCTCACCATTCATTGAATTTGTCCCGCAGGTGGTCAGCCAGCGGAGTGCTTATTTAGCGTGCAGCCCGGTGCATCGTCAAACGAAATGTCATACCTGTGCGCATCTCAGTCGATTAAATCAGGGCGGTTCGCCCGTGTGCGTTCCAGCGCCTGCTGCTCACGCCATGCGGCGATCTTCGCATGATTCCCGCTCAGCAGCATGTCCGGCACCTTCAGTCCACGGTACTCCGCTGGCTTCGTGTACTGTGGTGCCTCCAGCAGGCCGCTCGCGCCAAAGCTCTCCTCCACCGCGCTCATCTCATCTCCCAGCACGCCGGGCAGCAGGCGCACGATGGCGTCCATCACCACCACGGCTGCGATGGCTCCATTCGTCAGCACGTAGTCCCCCAGGCTGATTTCCTCATCCACCCAGTGCTCAATGATGCGGTGGTCGATCCCTTCGTAATGGCCCGAAAGGAAGATCAAATGCGGCTCAGTGGCCAGCCGCCGCGCTGTCGCTTGGTCAAACCGCTTCCCTGCAGGTGACATGTAAATGATGCGCGCCTCCGGGGTGTCCAGGCGGTCCAGGGTATCAAACATCGGCTCCGGACGGATCACCATCCCCTGCCCTCCGCCGTACGGGGTGTCGTCCACATGGCGATGCTTGCCCATCCCCTGCTCACGCAGATCATGCACCCGCAGGTCCAGAATGCCTTTTTCCTGCGCACGACCCATCATGCTCAGGCCCATCGGCACCGAGACCAGTTCAGGAAACAACGTCACCACATCAATTTGCATTCTCGGGCTATGCCGCAGCCTTGCAGACACGGCAAGCACGGCATTCTCACCTTCACCGGGAATGCGCCTTGACGCTTGGGGTCGCACTTCTACTATCGGGCTCCCCCATTTTTTCTCCATGAACATCCACGAGTATCAAGCCAAGCAACTGTTCGACAAATTCGGCGTCGCCAGTCCCAAAGGAATCGTCGCCAGCACGGCGGCAGAAGCAGGAGCCGCGGCTCGCGAAATCGGTGAGGCCGGACTCGTGGTGAAAGCTCAGGTACATGCAGGTGGTCGTGGCAAAGGCACCTTCAAGAACGGTTTCAAAGGCGGCGTCCACCTCGTGAACACCCCGGAAGAAGCCGAGGACATCGCCGGCAAGATGCTCGGCCAGACCCTCGTCACCCACCAGACCGGCCCGGAAGGCAAGCTCGTGAGCAAAGTGCTCATCGCCAAAGCCGTCAACATCACGAAGGAATACTACTTCGCCATCCTCTTTGACCGCGTCTCCAGCAGCCACGCCATCATCGCCTCCACCGAAGGCGGCATGAACATCGAAGAAGTCGCCGAGAAGACTCCCGAGAAGATCACCAAGGAATTCGTCAATCCCGCCCTCGGTCTCCAGCCCTACCAGTGCCGCAAGGTTGCTGCCTCCCTCGGGCTCACCGGGCCTCTCGCCACTCAGGCCGTCAAGCTCTTCACCGCCCTCTGGAATCTCTACATCAAGAGCGACTGCTCCCTCGTGGAAATCAATCCCCTCGCCATCACCGACGACGGCAAGGTCGTGGCACTCGATGCCAAGTTCAACTTCGACGACAACGCCCTCTACCGCCAGAAGGACGTCGTCGCCATGCGTGACACCACCGAAGAAGACCCACGTGAAGTTGCCGCCAGCGAATTCGGCCTCAACTACATCGGTCTCGACGGCAACATCGCCTGCCTCGTCAACGGCGCCGGCCT
>DLGZ01000047.1:83647-86725 GCA_002482965.1 Verrucomicrobiaceae bacterium UBA7681
GCCATGTCCACCATGGACATCATCAAATTCCACGGCGGCGAACCCGCCAACTTCCTCGACGTCGGCGGCGGTGCCACCAAGGAACAGGTCACCGCAGCCTTCAAAATCATTCTCGGCGATCCCAACGTGAAGGGCATCCTGGTGAACATCTTTGGCGGCATCATGGACTGCAACATCATCGCTACCGGCATCATCGCCGCAGCGCAGGAAGTCTCCCTGAACATCCCGCTCGTCGTCCGCCTCGAAGGCAACAACGTCGAAGCCGGCAAGGCCACCCTCGCCGCCAGCGGCCTGAAGATCACCAGCGCCGCCGATCTGACCGACGCAGCGCAAAAGATCGTCGCTGAGGTGAATGGCTGATCCCCTGCTGCGCCAGCCCGCAGGGGATTACAAAAATCCCCTCAACTAGTTTGAAAACCCGATTTACGGCCTCGTAAATCGGGTTTTCATTTGGTCACCATGGCTAGCATCACAACTGAAGAACTCCTCGCACACACTCAATGGCTTGAAAGCGGAGGCAAAAGCGGTCGCAAGATCGACGAAACCGGCATGAACCTCGCAGGCGCGACGCTCAATGACCTCAACTTGGCCAAAGCCCAGTTCGTCGGCACCACCTTCACCAAGGCCAATCTCGCCGGCACCAATCTCTCCGGCGGCGACTTCAGCGGAGCTAACCTCGACAACGCCAATCTCAGCGGTGCTGATCTCAGCGGAGCCGACCTCGGCGGCGTCTCTCTGCGTCATGCCAACCTGACCAATGCCAACGTCCGTGGCGCAGATCTTTCCGGAGCCAACCTCGAAGGTGCCAATCTGACCAACGCCGATTTCACCAATGCCGACCTCATCGCCGCAAACCTGACTGGCACCACGCAGACCGGCATGATCTACACCGGTGCCATCCTGGCCGACACGCAAGGCCTGCCAAAGCTCGGCTAAATAGTACAGCTACAAATGCAGCGAGCAACATCGCCTTCCGGGCGGCGTAATGGCTTCATGCCCTCACGCCGCACCTTCCTGTCTGCCGGACTCGCCACCATCGCCTCACGGACCTTGGCTCAAACGCCACCCGCTGAGCCTGTCATCGACATCCACCAGCACATGCACTACCACAAGCGTGAGGATGCTCATCTCCTCGCGCATCAGGCAGCCATGGGGATCACCACCACGATCATCCTGCCCGCCGGAACCTACCTGGACCGCCCTTCCACCCACAACGGCAAATCCAACGGCCTCGCCGCCCAATGCGCCACCACCGAGGCCGCACGCGACTTCGCCAAGGCGCACTCTGACGCCTACCTCTGGGCCGCCAATGAAGTCACCGACCTCGACACGGCTCCCGCCGAGATCGAAAAATGGCTCAAGCAGGGTGCATGCATGATCGGCGAGCAAAAGTTCATGGTGCAGTGTGATTCACCCGAGAGCCAGAAACTCTACGCCCTCGCCGCCGCCTACAACGTGCCCATCCTCCTGCACTTCCAGCACCTGACCTACAACCTCGGCTACGAGCGCCTTCACACCATGCTGGAGAAGTTCCCCAAGACCAACTTCATCGGCCATGCACAGGCATTCTGGGGCAACATCGACAAGCAGCACGATCAAAAAGTAAACTACCCCAAGGGCAAGATCACCCCCGGTGGCATCACCGACCGCTATCTCGCCGACTACCCCAACATGTTTGCCGACATGTCCGCCGGCAGCGGCCTCCTCGCCCTCACCCGCGACGAAGAGCACACCACCCAGTTCTTTGACCGGCATCAGGACAAGATCCTCTACGGCAGCGACTGCGCCGACCACCTCGGCCGCGGCCCCGGCTGCCAGGGTGCCGCCACCCTCGCCGCCATCCGCAAGCTCGCGCCCAGCAAAGCCGTCGAGCGCAAGATCCTCTTCGAAAACTCCCGCAAGCTCTTCCGCCTGGCTTAAACGCGCCCGACGCAGCTTTCGCTACTTCGCCCGCACCTCGTTCACAAACTCCTCCATCAAATCCATCGCCTTCGCGATGAGTTCGGGAGCAGTCGCGTAGCAGCAGCGCACAAAGCCTTCACCGGCGCTGCTGAAGGCACTGCCAGGCACAACGGCGACACTTTTCTTCTCCAGCAGTTGGATGGCGAATTCCTTGCTCGTCAGCCCCGTGCTGCGGATCTCAGGAAAGACGTAAAACGCGCCCCCCGGATTGAAGCAGTGCAGCCCCATCCCGTTAAGTCTGCTCACGATGAGATTGCGGCGCTGCTCGTAGCTCTTCCGCATATCCTCATACGCAGTCTCACCCATCTTGAGCGCTTCGATGCCCGCCATCTGGCTCATGATCGGAGCACAGAGCATGCAGTACTGATGAATCTTCATCATCGCCTCACGCAGCGGTGCCGGAGCGCAGGCATAGCCAAGACGCCAGCCAGTCATGGCAAAGGCCTTGCTGAAGCCGTGCAGCAAAATGGTGCGCTCACGCATGCCAGGAAACTCGACGATGCTCTTGTGCTGACGTCCATCATAAAGCAGTTCGCTGTAAATCTCGTCCGTGAAGACCAGCAGGTCATGCTTCACCGCCAGCGCGGCGATCTTCGCCAGCTCCTCATGCGGCATGATGCCACCCGTCGGATTCGTGGGGAAGTTCAGCGCAATGACCTTCGTCCTCGGCGTGATCGCCTTCTCCACATCTTCAGCCATCAGCGCAAACTCATTCTCTTCGCGGGTCTGCACCACGACCGGAACACCATAGGCCATCTTGATGCTCGGTGAGTAGCTCACATAGCACGGCTCATGATAGATGACCTCATCACCCGGATTCAACACCGCACGGAAAGCGATGTCGAGCGCCTCAGACACACCCACCGTCACCAGAATTTCCGTCTTCGGATCATACGTGGTGCGGAAGTGCTTCGTCACATACTCGCTGATGCCAATGCGCAGCGATTCGAGACCGAGATTCGAAGTGTAGCTCGTCTGCCCTTTTTCCAGCGAGCGGATCACCGCCTCGCGGATCGGCCACGGGGTCGGTTTGTCGGGTTCACCGACGCCGAGCGAAATGACATCGGTGCGACCGATGACGAGCTCGAAGAAATCGCGAATGCCGGAGCGCGGCAG
>DLGZ01000047.1:86774-123605 GCA_002482965.1 Verrucomicrobiaceae bacterium UBA7681
GGCAGGCGCTCTTCATCGCCGCCACCGTTCGCGAGGAACCCATTTTCCTTGTACGCTTTCAACTCAAAGCGCGTGGCCGTGGACAGCACACCACCCAGGGTGCTGAGTTTTTCGGACACAAAAGTCGCCACATCGAGGAGGTCCTGGCCCTCCACGATCACAGCCAGGTCATAGCCGCCGCTCATCAGAAAGCAGTCGCGCACCTGGTCAAATTTGGAAATCCGGCGTGCCAGACGGTCAAAGCCGCCATCACGCTCCGGCGAGATACGCACCTCGATCAGCGCCGTCACACGGCGGTCCCCCGCCTTCAGACGGTCCACCACCGCGCTATACCCCAGGATCGTGCCATCCGCCTCCGCCGCAGCAATGCGGGCGGTGACTTCGGATTCGGCGAGGCCCAGTGCGAGAGCGATCTCTTTGGGGCTGCGGTTGGAGTTATTGCGGAGCAGTTCGATGAGCGGGTCCATATAAGGGGCCGCGAGTGTAACGCCAGTCCCCGATTTGAACAGCGGAAACTGGATTGCCAAAACTCGCGCCAGCGTCCCCGGAACCGGAGCGCAGCGGAGATAGACAGCCGCAGGCTGCCCGAAGGGTGAGCGCAGCGAATCAATGCGGCGTCTTCAGCGCCGCTTTCGCCACACCCACCTTAACCAAATTCCCACAAGCCCTCTCACACAGCCAACATCAACCCTCCGTTCAAGTTGACCCCCCACTCCCGCCACGCCAAATCTACCTCATGCGCGCCACCGCCATCCAGATCATCGAAAAGCTCACGCAAGCCGGTCACAAGGCCCTGCTGGCAGGCGGCTGCGTGCGCGACATGCTCCTCGGCCGCGAAGCCAAAGATTTCGACGTCGCCACCAGCGCCACGCCCGAGCAGGTCGTGAAACTCTTCCCCGGCGCCCAGACCGTGGGTGCCCACTTCGGCGTCGTCATCGTGCGCCGGAACCACGTCCATGTCGAAGTCGCCACCTTCCGCAGCGACGGCAGCTACAGCGACGGCCGCCGTCCGGACAGCGTCACCTACTCCACACCCGAACTCGACGCCCAGCGCCGCGACTTCACCATCAACGGCCTCTTCTTCGACCCGCTCACCGATCAGGTCATCGATTACGTCGACGGCCAGGTGGACCTTCGCATGGGCCTGCTCCGCGCCATCGGCGTCGCCAAAGACCGCTTTGAAGAAGACCACCTTCGCATGCTACGCGCCGTGCGCTTCGCCACCGTACTCGGCTTCGACATCGAACACGCCACCTGGGAATCCATCTGCGGCCTCGCCCCCAAAATCAAAAGCGTCAGCATCGAGCGCATCCGCGAAGAGTTCGTGAAAGCCATGCTCCACCCAAATCGCGTTCGCGGCTTCGATCTCCTCGTCAACAGCGGCCTCATGGAGCAGTTCCTCCCCGAGATCCTCGTTCTCCAAGGCTGCGAGCAGCCACCGCAGTTCCACCCCGAGGGCGACGTCTTCATCCACACGCGCCTCATGCTCAGCCTGCTGCCCGCCGAGGTCTCTCTGCCGCTGGTCATGAGCGTCCTCCTCCACGACATCTCCAAACCGGCCACGCAAACGCGCGACGCCGACACAGGCCGCATCCGCTTCAACGGTCACGACAAACTCGGTGCCGAAAAGACCGGCGAGATCATGCGCCGCATGAAATTCTCCAACGAGGTCATCGAGCCCACCGTCATCGCCGTGGAGAACCACATGGTCTTCAAGGACGTGAAAAAGATGCGCACCGCCAAGCTGCGCCGCTTCATGGCCCGCCCCTCCTTCGATGACGAACTCGCCCTGCATCGCGTTGACTGCCTCGGCTCCAACGGCTGGCTGGACAACTACGACTTCCTCCGTGCAAAACGCGAAGAACTCGCCAGCGAGCCCATGCTGCCCCCACGCATCATCACCGGTGCCGATCTCATCGCCCAAGGCTGGCACGCCGGCAAAGCCCTCGGCAAACTCCTCACCACTCTCCAAACCCTCCAGCTCGAAGGCATCCTCAAGACCAAAGAACAAGCCTTGGCTTGGGTCGCCGAACATGCCCCGGTGCCGGATGTGTTCGATGCCGTAGAGGAGTAGGAATCAAGGCTCCATTGTTCTGCTTTAGGGGGCCGGAACCTTCTGAGCCTCTCGCCATGTTCGGACGATACGAAATGAAGCCTTATTGGCCTCCCACCACGCGATCCATTTGGCGGCTCGGTCTTGCTTTCCTTGAGAGTCATCCGAAGACAAACCCTTGGTCATCCAAGCCTCAACGGGAAGATTGGAGCGCCGAATCATCGTGATTAACTCCGACGGGTAATGATCCACGTTCGGGTTTCGAAGATGAGAAATCAACGGCTCAAAGGCCGTCTCATCGCCAACCTGGCTCAAGGTCATCGCTATCCAATCCCCTGCATATCCTTTCAACGCAGCCCGCTTGAGCGAGGGCACACTGAGAGGGTCACGCAAATTTAACAATGCCCTGCCAATGGCCTCACTGAGCCGATTATCGTCTTCGTCATAGCCTTTCGCTGCATATCGAACACAAGATGGTAATTCATCAAGAGCCGCGCAAAGTGAACCTATTGATCGCGGATCTCTGGCAGAAGAAAGGAACATTGCAGCCTCTCTTCTATATTTCCGATCTTGATGACTCATCATCTCCATGGCAACAGGCACGGCCTCTGAGTCAAGAAGCTTGGTTAAAGCAAGATAGGCGGCCCTCACCACCTCCAATTTGCCTGACCGAAGCCTGCCTCTGAGGAAGATCGCAGCATCGTCAAAAGAGAGACCACCTGCTTTTGGAAGGCCCTTGGTATCCACAATCACTTCGAACATGGCTGGCACCATGTCTTTTTTTGACTCGGCATATTTCTCGAGTAACAGCCAGCCGAAGCCTTGTGAAAAAAAGTCTGGCACATCGCCCTTCACCGTGAGCGGCGCCAGTTGCAGCATCGGCTTGTTCAAAGGGGTCGAAGAGAACTGCATGGCAAAACGAACATGCTGCCACGGAATATATTCATTCAACGCCAAGTTCCGTCCGAGGTAGGACTCCAATGCAGAAAAAGTCGGGACACTAATGTGAATAGCGGCAAACACCTCTCCTAGCACATGGATCAGGTCCAAATTGTCGGCATACTTTGGAGAATTCACGAACACAGCAGGATCAGACCTCATGGCCAAAATTTCCAAAACCTGATCTTTTTTGTCGATCAACTGGACGCAATTCGGATGAAACGTCCGCAGCCCACTTTTATCATAGCTCGAAAGAAAAAGGATTCTCAAATCAGACAAAACACCCTCGTCTAGTGACACCTTCGCATCTGAGCCAAAGACGGCCACTCGACTCACCCGACCTTGATTCTCATAGGAAGAAATGCTCGCGGTTAAAACAACACCTTGCCTTGGACTTCCTTTGAGAACCTCCTGAAATCGCAGGTGAAGCTTATCTCCTTCCGGCTCCAATTTGACGATATAAATCTGCTGAGCGTGCTCAACCATTTCACCCATTCCAAGCTGCCCATAATCGTTCGCAAGCAGATTACCGATGGACAGAATCCCAAGGCAAAACAAAGCGGCAATATTTTTCATGGGCGGTAAAGATGCATTGTGCCAATGCAGTGAAAGAATAGTAGCAACCTCACACCACCAGCCCCGGCAAACTCGTCCCCGAGCTCGACCCAAACTCATCCGCCTCAATCCCCATGCGCTGCAGCATCTGCACGAAGAGATTGCACATCGGCTGATTGTTCTTCGCATCAAACGCCAGGTGCTGCCCATGCTTGAAGCCACCGCCCGCAAACACCAGCGGCAGGTTATGCCAGTCATGGCTGTTGGCATTGCCAAGGTTGCTGCCAAACAAAACCATCGTGTTATCCAGCAGCGTGCCATTGCTCTCCTTCTTCGCCTTGAGTGATGTCAGCAAACCATTCAAAGCTTCAAACTCCGCACGCTCAATCCGCTGCAACTGCTCGATCTTCATCGGGTCCTGTCCATGATGCGACAGATTGTGATGCGCCATCGTCACCCCATTGATCAGCGGCACATCACCCCTGCCCTGCACCAGCACCGTGATCGCCCGCGTGCTGTCCGTTTGCAGCGCCAGTGGGATCAGATCAAACAGCAGCCTCATGCGGGCGATGAGATCCGCTTCATTTTCCACATCCGTCGGCTGCTTCGCATCCACCTTCGGCTTGGGCTTCTGCACCCACGCCTCAGACTTGAGCATCCGCTCCTCCATCTCCCGCAGAGAAGTATAGTATTCATCCAGCTTCTCCTTGTCCGCCGCGCCAACGCGTTTCTCAAACCTCTTCGCTTCCGCCTGCACCGTGTCCATGATGCTGCGCCCCTCCTTGAGCTTGCGCATCTGGTTGCTGATCTCGCCCGGCGTCCCATCAAGAAACAGCTTCGCAAAAACCTGCGAAGGTTTCGACTGCGCCTGCACCATCACACCGCTGCGCGTGTAGCTCTGGCTCGACTGCCCTGCCGAACTCAGCACCAGCGAAGGATAGCGCGTCTCATAGCCAATCTTCTCCGCAACGAATTGATCAATCGACACCGTGTTGCGAAAACCACCCAGCCCCGGCCCGCGTGCCGAAGTCAGCCACGTCATCTCCGACGTATGCCCATCCGCCCCAGCCTGATCCGGATGGCTCACCCCCGAGAGCACCGTGAAGTCCTCCCGATGATCTTTCAGTGCCTCCAGATAAGGCGTCAGCGCATAACCACGCCCCGTCTCTTTCGGAAACAACGAAGGCCCATAGATGCCCAGCGAAGCACAGGCAAACACCATGCGTTTAGGCGGCGTGGCAGCCGCCGCACTGGACAGACGCGGCATCATCGCCTCCAGAAACGGCAGGGCCAGCGAGACACCGGAACCGTGCAGAAAAGCGCGGCGTGAAATGGCGGGGCGAGTGATCATAGAAGCGGTGATGCGGGTTGAAATAGCGCGAGGGGTGAGATATTATGGTAGTACTATGAGCGCAACGTTGGAAGAACGAGTCGAAGCCATTGAGCGAAAGCTTGCGGAAATACAGACTCGGCCCTGGCTGTCACCACCCGTGAAGAAGGATTGGCAGGCAACGGTTGGCTGGGCCAATAATTCCAAGCTGCATGAGGCCGCCACCAAGGCGGGCGAGGATTATCGCCGCAGCCAAACCTACGAAAAGGAGATCGAGGCCCGTGGTGGTGTTGGATACTAACCACCTGTCTGCGTTGAGTCGTGATGGACCTTCTGCCGAACGGTTGACCCGGCGCCTGAATGCAGCCCGCGAGGAGGTCACCACCACCGTGGTGAATGTTCAGGAACGCGTCGAAGGCTGGTTGAAGGAAGTCCATGCCACACCCGACCCGCTTTGGCAAATCGATGCCTATCGGGAATTTTATGGTCTCATCGAAGCCTACGCCGCCTGGACGGTTTTGCCTTTGGATGAGGATGCAGCGGCTTTGTTCCACTCCCTCCGCAAGCAAGGCATCCGCATCGGCACCATGGACCTCAAGATTGCCTGCATCGCCATCACCCACGAAGCGCTTCTCCTCACCCAAAACTCCGTGGACTTTGCCAAGGTCCCAGGACTGCGATTTGAAGACTGGTTGGTGGAGTAGCATGCTGTTTACTTGCTCAAAAACAGCGGAGACTGCACCACCGCATGCACCAGCGTTCGCAGTCCCGAGCCATCAGCTTTGGCCTGCTTCGCAATAGCGTCGATGGCGTCACGATCAGAAAACTGAATGCCAGCGCCAGTGCCATAGGTCACCAGATTGCCAGCCAGCGCACGCATCACCTGATCCTGCTGATCCAGCAGCAGCTTCTTAAATTCAGTGATGCCCTGAAACTTGCGCCCGTCTTCCAGTTCACCGCTGGCATCCACGGGCAGCCCCTCCTTGTACTGCCAGATGTTCTGGCCGCGAAGTTTGCGTTTCACATTCGCCCCCTTCTCATTGGATCTGTAGTTCTCACGAAAACCGCCAATGACATCAAAGCTCTCCAGCGCAAAACCCGGCGGATCAATCTGCCGGTGGCAGGTGGCGCAGGTCTCACTGTCGCGGTGCTTCGCCAACTGCTCACGAATCGTCGTCGTTCCACGCGTATCAGGCTCGATGGCACCCACACTCGCAGGCGGCGGCGCGGGCGGCTGCCCCAGCAGGTGCTTCATGACCCAGGTCCCACGAATCACCGGCGAGGTCACCGTGCCATTCGCCGTGACCTTCAGCACACTCGCTTGCGTGAGTACCCCACCACGCGGGCTATCCTTCGGCAATGATACCCGGCGAAACTCCTCACCCGCAATGCCCGGCAGTTCGTAGTGCTCCGCAAGGCGGCTGTTCACCATGGCAAAGTCACTGTGAATGAGATTGGCCACTGGCAGATTCTTGCTCAGCAGCTCGCTGAAAAATGCCTCCGTTTCCGTGACCATGCACAGCTTCAGCAGCATGTCGTATTCAGGGTAGAGCTTCGTGTCCGGCGTAGTCGCGTCGATGTTGCGCAGTTCCAGCCACTGCCCCACAAAGTTAGTCACGAACGTCGCCGCTTTCGGTCCCTTAAGCAGACGCTCGGTCTGAGCCTTGAGCACCGCAGGCTGCGTCAGCTTCCCCGCACCAGCCACCTTCATCAGTTCATCATCGGGCATCGAACTCGTGAGGAAATACGCCAGCCGCGTAGCCAGAGCGAGATCGCTGAGCCTGCCCGGATGCTCTTCTAAAAGCAGGAAAGCCGGTGACGTCAGAATGGCGCGCAATCCCACACGCATCGCATCTTCAAAAGTGCTGCCCCCATCCAGCGACTGAGTGGCAAGCGCGATATAAGGAGCAGCCTCATCCTGTTCCAACGGCCGCCGAAACGCACGTGCTGCAAAGCCGTTGAGCCCGCTGGCAATCGCCTGCTTCACATCCACGGGCGCGAGTTCATAGCCGAGTTGCTTGCCATCGCGAAACTTCTTCTGCTTGTCTCCTAGTTCGGTCAGCGGCACATCCCCCAGCGCCTTCTTCAAGCTCGCAGGTGGCCACTCAGCAGACAGCGGCCCCTCAACTTCGATCCACTGCATGGCGAGTCCGGTTCCCTGGAATTCAGCCGCACCCACATTGTAAATGTTCTGCCCCTTCTTGTCGCGCCCCACACCTTCACAGTTGATGACGATGTGCTCGCTGCCGTCGAGTCGCGTGATGAATTCATACTCGCGCGGCTTGTCCGCCGGCAGTTCGCAGTAGCTCAGCAGGCGCTTGTTCTTGTAGTTGTTGCCAGAGATCATGAGCGTCAGCGGCTCGCCCTCGCTCTGAAACGCATTGCCGGAGATCTTGATGCGGTAGTTGCCCGGACCGGGCAGGCGGCACTGCTTCAGCCCCACCAGATAATCGCCCGTGGTGAACATGATCACCTCCTTGTCGTTCTCCCGAAACATCACCCGGTGCCCGCTCTTCGGGTTGGTCTTGTCAGACAAGGTGCCCGGCGGCGTGTCGAGATTTTTACGAATCCCCTGCTCGTTCTTATAGCTGTAGCGCTGATTGATCCCCACCGGCTTCTTGCTCAGCACAATGGCGGCATCCAGCGCAGCATCAGCCGCCTCCAGATACTTCTCGATTTGCAGCTGCGAAAAACGCAGCCCCTCTGCCACGGTGTCAAACCCATGCAGCGGCGTGTCTTCTGGCAGGATGTGCTTCAGCGGCAGGGAGATGCCCAGCAGGTCATGCACCGTGTTTTCATACTCCGTGCGATTCAGCCTGCGCAGCACCGTGCGTCCGTTCGCCGTTTGCTGCGCCACTTCATACTCAAGCAGCGGTGCCTTCAGCGCTGCCTGAAAGCTCTTCAATGCCGCAGCCTCAGGCCGGGGCTTCTTCGCGGGCGGCATCTCGCCTTTGCTCACGCGATCATAGAGCTTTACCCAGCGGTCGAAGTTCTGCCGGTCTTCCGGCTTGAACGAAAGCGATGTCAAATCCAGCCCGCCTTTCTTCACATCGCCATCATGACACTCGGTGCAGTGCTGCTCCAAAAAAGGAGTGACGGACGGTAGTGGTGCGGCACTGGCCGTACTGGCGAGGATCAAATAAACGAAGAAACGTTGCATGGCTGGAACGGCTGGAGGCAGCGCAATAGTGTGGCGGCATCCACATTACGCAAGCAATCCACACGGCCTTGCCCGCTCCCCGGCAGAAGCCGGTCACTGGGCCTTCTTCTGCTTCTCCCACTCCGCAAGGAAGGCATCCTCCCTGTCCGTCACATAGCGGAGATAACCCGCTGGGTCGATGAACGGATTCGTGGCACTCGTGCCGATCAGCGCATGCTTCGCCTCCATCCCGTAGTAGCCGCCATGCGCACCCAGAAACAGATCCACCGGCAGCGCCTTCAGCACCCGAAAAGTCTTCTCATAATCCGTCGCGATGCCCGGGTAGTTCTTGTTGCCCACGAGCAGATAGCCGGGGTTCACATTCGGACTGCCAATGATCACCGCGTTCAGCGGTTTGCCCGCATCCATTACCTTCATCGTCCACGTCGTGCAGCCCGGCGTATGCCCAGGCGTGAGGTGCGCCACCAGCACCGCATCGCCGAGTTTGACCTCCTCGCCATCCTTCAATCGGCGATCCACCTTCGCAGCAGGAAACTGCGTGTAGTCCCCTTTCCCCACCCGCGCCTTCTTCGCACCGCCATTTTCCACCGCATCAGCATCCTGCTCGATCACGAAATACTTGGCCCCCGTCTGCTTCACGATCTCCGCGCTGCCCGCACAGTGATCCGAATGCGCATGGCTGATGAGCAGGATGCGGATGTCCTTAAATTTGAAGCCCAGCTTCTCCACACTGGCGCGGATCAGCGGCACAGATTCCTCCAGGCTGCTGTTGATCAGCACATGCCCCTCCGGCGTCGTGATCAAATAAGAAGCCAGATCACGCGACCCGACATAGTACAAATTACCCGCGATCCGGTGCGGCGGAAACGGCTCCGTCCAGCTCGACCTGTCCTGGGCATCAGCCAGCCCGCAGGCAAGCAGCAGCAGGATGGAAAAAAGAATTTGAGAGCGAAGGTGGTCAATCATGGCTGGCAGAGGTCCCGAGAATTTTCATGCGCTGCTCGTTGTTCAGCTTCCGCATCGAGGCAACTTCCTGATGAAACGCTTCCAGATCGCCGCCTTTTTCCTTCAGCAGCCGCTCGAACCCGGGCACCATCGTGTAATAGGTGGCCACGGTGTTGAGTCGCGCATTGTTCCATAACTTCGGCGCATGATTGATGTTGATCCGCGCATGGGGGCTTACGGCCCCCGCCTCCTTCAGCATGTCGTCAAAGGCACGCTGCTTGGCCAGCCTCTCCGTTTCCACGCTGCGATAGGTGCGGGCATAGACAGCCTTAAGTTTCTCGCGCGTGCGCAGCATCAGGTGGACAGAATCACGGCTCTTCTTCAGGTTTGCTTCATACTCGCGCAGCCCACTCAGATTGTTTTTTGAGCGCATCCAGCGTCTCACCCCCTCCTGCCCGTTCGCGGTCGCAAAGGCTTCATTGAAATCGGTGTCCCCGGGGATGAACACCTTGGCATGCGTCAGCTCATGAAAGATGAGTTCGGCCAGTTCGCCATCACTGCGATGCAGAAAGGTGTTCAGCACCGGGTCCGCCAGATAGCCAAGCGTCGAATACGCCTCCACCCCACCCATGAAAACATCATACCCCTTCTTCTTGAGCTGTTCCATTTCCTGTCGGGCATCCTTCTCATCAAAAAAGCCGCGATACTTCAGGCTGCCGACCAGCGGGTACCACCACTCCTTGCTTTCAGTGGAAAATTCCGGCGCGGCATACACCACCCACACCACGTAGGGCCGCTTCAGGTCGCAGTACTTGCCGAAACTCTTCGTCGGCAGATGCAGATCGCTGGCGGCAAAGGCACGCAGTTCTTCGATCAACCTCAAGCGCTGCTTGACCCGTTCGGCCACGCTGGGGTCGGCCAGCGCCTCGGCATTCGGCCGCGATTTGCGCCAGATTTCCGTCTGTCCACTGATCGCCTGGGTGTAAAAATTCACCGTACTGCACGCGCACATCGCGAGGAGTGGCAGGAACGCGAACCAGTTGCGTGTTTTCGTCATCCTGCCAGTGTAAGCAGGTCACCACCAACCGACAAACAGCAATGTCTTTCATCCACGACGATTTTCTTCTCTCCACCAAGGCCGCCAGCCATCTGTACCACAGCTTTGCCAAGGACGAGCCGATCCTGGACTACCACAATCACCTGCCGCCGAAGGACATCGCGGAGAACCGCCAGTTCAAAAACATCTTCGAAATCTGGCTCGAAGGCGACCACTACAAATGGCGCGCCATGCGCTGCAACGGCGTCCCGGAAGAGTTCATCACCGGCAAGGCCAGCCCCCGCGACAAATTCCTCGCCTGGGCCAAGACCGTGCCCCAGACACTGCGCAATCCCCTCTACCACTGGACACACCTCGAACTGAAGCGCTACTTCGGCATCGACACCCTGCTTGATGAAAAATCCGCCCCAGCCATCTGGGAGCAGACCGAGGCCGCCCTGGCCACCCCGGAGATGAGCACCCGTGGCATCCTGCGCACGCAAAAAGTAAAAGCCCTCTGCACCACGGACGATCCCATCGACGACCTCGCCCATCATCAAAAATGCGCCGCCGACGGCTTTGAAGTCGGCGTCTATCCCACCTTCCGCCCGGACAAGGCCCTCACCGTCCACCTCCCCGAAGCCTGGAATGCCTGGTGCGACAAACTCAGCGCCGCCAGCGGCATCGAAGTGAAGAGCTACGCCTCCCTTCTCGACGCCCTCAAACAGCGCCATGATTTCTTCCACAGCGTCGGCGGTCGCCTCAGCGATCACGGCCTGAACTACTGCCACTCCAATTTCATCAGCGATGCCGAAGCCGAGCGCATCTTCCAGAAAGCCCGCAGCGGCACCGCCGCCAGCGCGCAGGAGCAGGACCAGTTTGCCAGCAACATCATGCTCCACATCGGCCGCCTCAATGCCGCCCATGGCTGGACCATGCAGCTCCACCTCGGCCCCGTTCGCAACAACAACAGCCGCCTCGCCCGTGAGATCGGCGCAGACGTCGGCTGCGACAGCATCGGCGACTGGCCGCAGGCGGAGACGCTCTCCCGCTTCCTCGACCGCCTCGACACCGAGAACGCCCTGCCCAAGACCGTCCTCTACAACGTCAATCCGAACGCCAACTACGTCTTCGGCACCATGGCCGGCAATTTCGCCGACGGCACCACCCCCGGCAAAGTCCAGTTCGGCTCCGCCTGGTGGTTCGTCGATCAAAAGGAAGGCATGGAATGGCAGATCAATGCCCTCAGCAATCTCGGCCTCCTCAGCCGCTTCATCGGCATGCTCACAGACAGCCGCAGCTTCATGAGCTTCCCCCGCCACGAATACTTCCGCCGCACCCTCTGCAATCTCCTCGGCGCAGACGTCGAAGCCGGCCTCATCCCCAACGACGACGCCCTCGTCGGCACCATGGTGAAGAACATCTGCTACCCCAATGCCAAGGCGTATCTCGGATTGAAGGTCTCATAATCCAGCGCGCTAGAGTTTCTGAAATCATTGCGTAACAGGGCAGCGAGAGCGGCCCCCTCTCCCCGCCCCTGTCACACGATAACAGCTCATTTTCTCCTCGGGGGAGAGGGCTGGGGTGAGGGGACAGCGATGCCCTTCGCAAACAAGATCCTAGATTGCTCCTTCACCCATCCCTTTGACTCAATGCGTTTGCCCCTCGTATTAAGGCCTGAAGGTGTCCTGATCTCGTTCACCGCCTGTATCGGCCGCGTGCTTCGCGGTGATCCTCGAAAAGCGCCTGCTTCAACATCTGGGAATATTTCCAGTGTTGAAGCGAGTCGAACGCCGCAAACTGATGAATGCAGATGATCAGCCAGAACTCGAACAGATAGCTGGTTTTGGAACACTTATGCCGCAGCCGACGCTGGGCCACCCAGGCGCCCGGCCAGCCGCCCGCAAGCTCCAGCAGATGCAGGTACGTCTCAGGAGTGCGCCATGCCTCCTTGCGCGCCTTTCGCTTGTCGCTGGCATACGCCGCATAGGTGATCCATGACAAAACGCACACATAGGCCGCCAGCTTCCAGATCTCCCAGCCCATCTGCTGCCAGGCATAGACGGGCAGCACCAGCAACGCAGCGAGGACGCACAGCCCCAGCAAACTGACATCCGAAACCTCGCGCACCTGCACGGCATTTTGCGCACACGGACGGCGCTGCGCATCCAGCCCCCAGGTAAACCGTATCTCCTCCCCCACCCTCGGGACATGGTGGAATCTGGCAAAATCACGCCGATGCAGGAACAACCGTTTTTCGTCGAATTGCAGCCAGCCAAAGCCCTTGTCGGCATGCCATTCGATCACTCGGGCAGTGTATTCAGGCTTGCGCAATTTGGCAGAAATCATTTAGAGAGGGTGGCTATCAGACCCCGCATTCTCCAAAGGGCAAGCCCCTCCATGTGCAGCCCGCCTACTCCTTCCAGCGCATCAGCAGCAGTGTCAAAACCGCGCCGCTGGTCCACAGCAGCCAGCCTTCGGTAATGAGGTAGGAGCAGCCCAGAATCGCCGCCCCCAGGCTCATTTTGACCACGGATCCCACCGATTTGCCGTACAGCAAGGCTCCAAGCCCGATGGCTCCGAAGATCAGGGAACCGAAGAAATCTGAGGCGGAAGGCATAGGAATCAAACATCGATTCATTCCCCGCGCTTGCGAGGATTTCCACCGGGCCAGGACTCGGTATGGAAAGAATCCGTTGCATCTAAAGCTGGCTTTTGACTCTGCTCTCTCAAGGGCGATCATACACGCCTGCCGCTGGAAACCACCGCCCGCTAAATTTTCGCCCTCAAAACCCAACCACGAGCTCACATCCATGAAAAAACGCATCCTTATCACTGGCGGAGCCGGCTTCCTCGGATCTCACCTCTGCGAACGCCTGCTGGAACAGGAACACGAAATCATCTGCGCGGACAATCTCTTCACCGGCCGCAAGCAGAACATCGCCCACCTCATGGACAATCCGAACTTCGAGTTCATGCGCCATGACATCACGCAGCCCATCAATGTGGAGGTGGATCAGATCTACAACCTCGCCTGCCCCGCCTCCCCGCCCCATTATCAATACAACGCCATCAAGACCATCAAGACCTCGGTCATGGGCGCCATCAATGTCCTCGGACTCGCGCGCCGCCTCCAGGCCCGCGTCTTCCAGGCCTCCACCTCTGAAATTTACGGCGACCCCGAAGTCCATCCCCAGCCAGAAAGCTACTGGGGCCACGTCAACACCATCGGTCCCCGTTCCTGCTATGACGAGGGCAAGCGTGTCGCCGAAACCCTCTTCTTCGACTACCACCGCCAGAACGGCGTGGACATTCGCGTCGTCCGCATCTTCAACACCTACGGCCCCCGCATGCTGCCCGATGACGGTCGCGTCGTCTCCAATTTCATCGTCCAGGCCCTCAAGGGCAACGACATCACCATCTACGGCGACGGCCAGCAGACCCGCAGCTTTTGCTATGTCGATGATTTGATCAGCGGTTTCGTCAAGTTCATGGACACCGACGATTTCACCGGCCCGGTCAATCTCGGCAATCCGGGTGAATTCACCATGCTCGCCCTCGCCGAGCAGGTCCTCCAAAAAGTCGGCGGCAAATCCAAAATCGTCTTCCTTCCTCTGCCAGCAGACGATCCCAAGCAGCGCCAGCCGGACATCACGCTCGCAAAAACACGTCTCGACTGGGAGCCTAAAATTCCGTTGTCTGAGGGTCTCGACCGCACCATTGCTTATTTCGCCCAACTGCTCGCAGGCCCGGCCGCAAAACAGCCACGGCCGATGAAGGCACCTCTGAAAAAATTGACCCTCAACTGATTTACCCGATTTTAAAAAACCCTATGAGAATTTGTTGCATCGGCGCTGGCTATGTCGGCGGCCCCACCATGGCGATGATCGCCGCCAAATGCCCTCACATCCGCGTCGATGTGGTCGATCTCAATGCCGAGCGCATCGCCGCCTGGAACTCCGACGAACTGCCCGTCTATGAGCCAGGACTTGATGACCTCGTGCGCGGCTCACGTTCGAAAAACCTCTTCTTCTCCACCGAAGTCAAAGCCAGCATCCACGCTGCCGACATCATCTTTGTCAGCGTGAACACCCCCACCAAGACCTTCGGCGTCGGGGCGCACAAGGCGGCAGATCTCCGATTCGTCGAGGCCGTGGCCCGCACCATCGCCGAAGTGGCAGACTCACCCAAAATCATCGTCGAAAAAAGCACCATCCCGGTGCGCACCGCCCAGGCCATTCAGACCATCCTCGCCTCCAGCGAGAAAGGATTAAAACACCAGGTGCTCTCCAATCCCGAGTTCCTCGCCGAAGGCACCGCCGTCGTTGACCTCACCAGCCCTGACCGCATCCTCATCGGTGGCGAGCAGACCGAAGGCGGACTCGCCGCCATTGAGACACTTGTCAGCGTCTACGCCAACTGGGTCCCCCGCGAGCGCATCCTCACCACGAACCTGTGGTCCTCCGAGCTGTCCAAGCTCGTCGCCAACGCCTTCCTCGCTCAGCGCATCTCCTCCATCAACAGCATCTCCGCTCTTTGCGAAAAGACCGGCGCAGATGTGGATGAAGTCGCACGGGCCATCGGCTCCGACTCCCGCATCGGGTCTAAATTCCTCAAGTCCTCCGTCGGCTTCGGCGGCTCCTGTTTCCAGAAAGACGTGCTCAATCTCGTCTATCTCTGCGGCCATTTCGGCCTGCCTGAAGTCGCCGCCTATTGGGATCAGGTGATCATCATGAACGACTGGCAGAAGCATCGCTTCGCCGAGCGCGTCCTCCGCACCCTCTTCAACACCGTCACTGGCAAGCGCATCGGCGTGCTCGGTTTCGCCTTCAAGAAGGACACCAACGACACCCGCGAATCCGCCGCCATCTACGTCTGCAAGGATCTCATCGAAGAGCGCGCCATGCTCTCCATCTACGATCCGAAAGTCGGCACCGCTCAGATGCTCAAAGATCTCGCCCTTGAAGGTGATCATCCGAATGTCGAGTTCGCCACCAGCGCCGCACAGGCCGCCGCCGGTGCACACGCACTGCTGGTGCTCACCGAGTGGGATGAATTCCGCCAGCTCGACTTTGAAGCCATCTATGATTCCATGGTGAAACCCGCCTGGATTTTTGATGGCCGCAGCCTGCTGGATCACGCGAAGCTCCGTCAAATCGGCTTCAAAGTGTACAGCATCGGCAAGCCACTGCCACAAGAGGTGTCGGCATAAGAGTCTGCCGACTCACAGATCGTTGCACACGCCCAGGCCAGGCCATCCCTTGCCTGCTCTGGGAAGCGTGCTGATGCAGCAGCCAGCCCTCCCCTCACAAACAGGACACGCGTTGCAGCAGCGTCTGCCCGCCATCCCGCCGCGTTCAGAGCGTCCCGCTGGCTCCCCCCCCCCGATGACTTGCCAACGTAGATTTACGCAGCCATGAAGGCCTGAGTGCCACCTGCCAGCAGCCCATGCTCCACGCAGTAGCGGGCAATTTTCGCACCCGAATCAATGCCCGTCTTCTTCCAGATATTGTGTTTGTGCACAGACACCGTCTTGATGGAAAGGCTGAGATCCAACGAAATGACTTTCAGACTTTTGCCGTGAGCAAGCTGGAGGAAAATTTCAAATTCACGGGTGCTCAGCAGCGTGTGCAGTTCTTTCCCGCCCACCGGCAGCCTCACCGCATTTTCAGCAAAGGACTGCGCGACACTGCGTGAGAGGTATTTTTTCCCACGCAGAGCGTAGTTGATGGCGGTGACGATCTCACCCGGGGGCGAATCCTTGGCCACATAGCCACAGGCCCCGGCCTTCAACGCACGTTCAATCCACATGGCTTGAATGTGCATGCTGACAACGATGCAGGCAGGAGAGGGCATTGCGTTGGCAAAATCCGCCAGCAGCGTCAAACCAGAGCAGTCAGACATCTCCAAATCAATGAGCACGACATCAAAACTTTGTATGGAGGACTGTTCACGTGCTTTTTCCGCACTGGTTACCACGATGATTTCAAAATCTTTATACACCATTTGCAGGTAATGACCCAAGGTCTCTGCGAACATGGCATGATCATCAACGAGCATGATTTTTTTAGTAGTAGGAGCCATTGTGGTTGAGTGGGTTGGTGCTGAAAAGCATTTTATCTGTAAACCAATGCAACTATTACGGCTGCTATGGTATGTATATTCATATAGAAAGTCTCACATCACCGCTAAATTATGATTTATATATTTAGCTGCACCCGTGTCTCGTTCTAAGCCAAAGTTTAAATAGAAACACCACCCGGATAAGGGAGGGTTTCATGGAGCTTTTCAGGCTGAACTCGACGTGAGCGTTGTTTCGTTCTTTCATGAATGGCAGTCTGAACTTGGCTGAACTGCGTAACCCATTTGCGGACTAACGTGCGCAAATCTTGACATCTGGGGTGAAAGCATGCCCTAAGTAGCCCACTTTTTCCGATACAACCTGTTCATACGCACATGCCCAAAGCCCTGATCATTGCCGAAAAGCCCAGTGTCGCAGCCGATCTTGCCCGCGCACTTGCCAAAGCCCCCGGCATGAAGCCCTTCGCCAAAGAGAAGGACTGGTACGAGAATGAAACCCACGTGATCTCCTCCGCCGTCGGCCACCTGCTGGAACTCGGCATGCCAATGGTGGACGGGAAAAAAGTCGGCTGGGGCTTCACCAGCCTGCCGATCATGCCGGAGCAGTTTGAGCTCAATCCCATCGAGCAAAGCGCAGACCGCTACAAGCTCCTGACCAAGCTGCTCAAGCGCAAGGACGTGGACAGTGTCATCAATGCCTGCGATGCCGGGCGTGAGGGTGAGCTGATTTTCCGCTACATCATGGACGCCAGCGGCTGCAAGAAGCCCGTGCAGCGCCTGTGGATGCAGTCCATGACCCAGGGCTCCATTCTGGATGCCTATAAGAACCTGCGCACCAATGAGCAAATGCTGCCCCTCGCAGACGCCGCCAAGTGCCGCAGCGAAAGCGACTGGCTCGTGGGCATCAACGGCACCCGCGCACTCACCGCGCTGAATTCACGCCATGGCGGCTTCCGCCTCACCCCGGTGGGCCGCGTGCAGACGCCAACGCTCTCTGTGCTGGCCCAGCGCGAACATGACATCGCCGCCTTTGTGCCGCGCACGTATTTTGAAGCCATCGCGCTGTTTGAAGTGAAAGCTGGCCAGTATTCCGGCCGCTGGATTAATGAAGGCTTCAAGAAGGACGAGAACGACGAGCACAAGAAAGCCGAGCGCCTCTGGGACCAGGGCACCGCGCAGGCGATCGCTGATCGATGCAAAGGCAAGCCAGGGATCGTCGAGCAGATCACCAAGCCGACCCGACAGGCCCCTCCCCTGCTCTACGATCTCACCAGCCTTCAGCGCGAAGCAAGCAACCGCTTTGGCTTCTCCGCACGGCGCACCCTGCAGATCGCCCAGGCGCTCTATGAAAAGTTCAAGGTGCTGACCTATCCTCGTACCGATTCACGCCACCTGCCGGAAGATTACCTCAGCACCGTGACCGAAACTCTGCAGACATTCGCCAGCCATGACAGCCGCAAGCAGGACGCCCTGCCGCATGAGCTGGGCACGCATGCCGCCACCGCGCTGGACAAGAAGTGGGTGCGGCTCAACAAGCGCATCTTCGACAGCAGCAAAGTCAGCGACCACTTTGCCATCATCCCCACCGGCCAGATTCCCCCGAAAGAACTCCCTGAAGCCGAGCAGAAGCTGTTCGACATGGTGGCACGCCGCTTTGTGGCCGTGTTTTTCCCTGCGGCTGAATTTGAAGTGACCACTCGCATCACCCGCGTGGGCCAGGATGCCTTCCAGAGCAACGGCAAGGTCCTCAAAGAGCCCGGCTGGCTGGGCGTCTATGGCAAAAAAGCGGCGGAAGAAGCTGCTGAAGGTGGCGAAGACGCCGCCAAACTGCTCGTGGCTGCGAATACCGGCGACAAAGCCGAAACTTTGGATGTCGAGGTGAACGAGCACCAGACCAAGCCGCCGCCGCGCTTCACGGAAGCCACCATTCTTTCCATGATGGAAGGCGCCGGCAAACTCGTGGAGGACGAAGAAATCGCCGAAGCCATGAGCGAACGCGGTCTCGGCACGCCCGCAACGCGCGCTGCGATCATCGAAGGTCTCATCATGGACCGGTACATTGAGCGTGTGCAGCGTGACTTCCACGTCACCGCCAAGGGACTGGCTCTCATTGAGCAGATCAGCGCCATCGGCATCGACGCGCTTAGTTCACCGGAAATGACCGGCCAGTGGGAGTACAAGCTGCGCCAGATGGAGCATCGTGAGCTGGATCGCGCCAGTTTCATGCGGGACATCCGCCACTTGACCAAGCAGGTCGTGGAAAAAACCAAGGCCTACTCCAAAGCTGCCAAGGACAAGGTCTTCCCTGAGTTCAAAGCCACCTGCGGCGTGTGCGGCAGCAAGGAAGGCTACAAGCAGACCGAAGAATTCTACGGCTGCAAAAATCCGAAGTGCAAGGTGCGCGTCTTCAAGACCGTGGCCAGCCGCGCACTCAGCGAAGATGAAATTCGCACCCTCATCGAAACCCGCTTCCTCGGTCCCCTCGAAGGCTTCCGTAGCAAGAAGGGCAAGGACTTCAGCGCCGCCCTGCAGATCAAGGACGACATGAAGATCGCCTTCGTCTTTGGCGACGGCACCGACCCCGACAGCATCAACTGGGACGAGTGCCCCGTGATCACCGACTGCCCCGTGTGCGCCAAGAAAGGCCGCAAGGATGAAAAGATCTACGAAACGGCCGATGCCTACCAGTGCAAAATCAACGCCACTGAGACATCCAAGTGCAACGCCCGCCTGCCCAAAAAGCTCTGCCAAAAGGACATCACACCCGAAAACGCCCGTGAGTTCTTCGCCGATGGCAAGACCTCGCTGATCACCGGCATGATCTCCAAACGCGGCCGCCCCTTCAGCACCTTCCTCGTCTGCACCCCCGGCGAAAAACGCATCATGAGCTGGGAATTCCCACCCCGTGAAGCAAAGCCGAAAGCAGAGAAGAAACCGAAGAAGCCCGCCGGCGTCAGCGGCCGCTAAAGTTGACCAGTTGCAGCACAACTGGTCTCAGGAACAACACTCAGTTGCAGCACAACTGAGTTGCTTGCCCTTTGACGCGCTTGTCTTTTCTCACATAGGAAAAAGTTGCCAGACATTTGGTTTGTACGAAGACAAAAGGGGTGTCTTAGACTTAGCGCGGAGGAGCTGAGAATTGCGAATGCGTTAAATCATTCCTCGACATTCCGGCGCAGGGTCTGGCATCTTGTCTTTGCATGAAGACACTCCTGAGTTTTCTCCTTTTTCTGAACATGTGCGCGGCATACGCGCAGAAAGCTCCGGCGGCGGGCGACGAGCCCAACGAAGCAGCGATGTATGCCGAGGCGGAGCAGGCCACGCGGGAGCTGATTGCGAAACACACGCAGGAGATCGGGGCCGAGAATCCTGAAACTCTAAAGACAAGGCTGCTGCTGGCGGCACTGCTGGGTGCGCAGCGCAAGGAGGCTGAAGCGCTGGCGCTGCGGGAGGAGATGCTGCCGGTGCTGACGCGCGTGCTGGGCGCGGAGCATCGCCACACGCTGAGTACGCGGGCGGCGATTCTCTCTGCGAAGATGCGGCGGGACAAGACTGCCGCAGCGGAAGCTGAATTGCGCGAGGTGATCGCCATGGAAGAACGGCTGCTCGGTGCAGACGATGGTGACACGCTCTCCGCACGCGCCGGACTGGCTGACTGCCTCTTTGCGCAGGAGAAGTACGCTGCCGCTGCGAAGGAGCAGGGCGCTGTGGCCGCGATCTGTGAACGTGTGGACGGTGTTGGTGCCAGGATGACTATGGAAGCCCGCGGCACGCACGCAACCATGCTGGGCGCGGCGGGCGAATATGCCGAATGCGAGGCCGTCCTGCGCGCGCTGATCCCTGTGAGCAGCCGCGTGCTCGGCCCGGAGAACAGTTACACGCTGAAGCACTGCGTCACGTTCTCGCTATGCCTGCGGGAACTGAAGAAGAACGAGGAAGCTCTGACCTACGCGAAGCGCGCCTATGAGGGCCGGCTGAAGGCGCTGGGCAAAGACCACGAGCAAACACAGCAGGCGCAGAAGCTGGTGGAGAGCCTTTCCGAACCTGGGGGGAAATGAGTTTTTGTGAGTTGTTCTTTGTTTCTGTGATCCTCTGGCAAAGCGTCGTTTCAATGACTCTAACCCGACATCCGGCCATCCTGAAAAAATTACCAGTCATGAATGGCACTCAGTTAAGGCAGCTTTTCGTTGGTTCCATAATATCCGAAACACTGCGTTTTCTTGCAGAGATGCCTCCCTCTTTCGCCACTCCGCGTCGCCACACACCAGCCCTGAAAGGGCTGCGTAATATAGCCCAGGGGTGCCGCGTGTCCTACGAAGCTCGCAGAGCGAAGGAGGAAGCTTTAGCGAGTGCTCCCCTGGGTCCTAGCATCTGCATCGGGAAGCAAACCCAACGCGCCGCAACATACAACACCCACCAGCAGCGCCTGCAAAGAGTTCCGCCACACTCATGGCGTTCCGTCAGTTCCAAAAACTCACGATCAACGTCCTTAACTGAGTGCCATTCTTACCCGGCATTCAGTTGCTTCACTCCGCATCCAGCTTTTTGATTTTCAAAACCTTGCGCGTGTCTTTGCGCAGGCTGAATTTGGCGCGTGAGCCCGGCTGGGCGGGCGAATGGCCGTCTGTCTGCCGCCACGCCCTGGACGCGCGGGGGCGGGCAGAAGTGCCTGCAGCATTTGGGAGAAGCTGTGGGCTCCAGTTGCAGCGCAACTGGGCTACTTCACCTTCACCAGATGCCCATACTTCGTCTTCCAGTCTTCAGGAAGACGTACAGGCCTGCCCTCCGGCATCTGCACCAGCGCCAATGACTGGCGGCAGGTAATCAGCAGCGCATTGTCTTCTGCACGCCGCACTTCAAACGAGCACCAGAAACGCACGCGATCGACGCTTTCGAGCCTGCCATGGATGATGAGTTCATCCCCCAGCCGGGCGGGTTTTTTATAGTCGATCTCGGTACGTACCACGACAGGGAAAAGCTGCGTCTGCGCCATTTCACGCATCTTCATGCCCATCCCAGCAGCAAGGCGCGTACGTGCAGTCTCAATCATGCGGAGGTAGGCGATGTTGTGCACCACGCCACCGCAGTCCGTGTCAAAAAACATCACCTCTTCCCGGGTCTCAATCGTCGGCGTCTCTTGCATGTCAGTTCAAATCTAAAGCGGCACGCACCGCAGCTTCATCGACCCCACGCAGTCCAAACACACGCAGCACAGTGTCTTCGATGAGATTGTTCGGGCAGGAGGCACCGGCGGTGATACCGACGGTCACGGGGCCATCACCGGCCAGCTTGTTGGAGTAGCTTTCCTTCTCGGCCTTAAGGTGAAGGTCAAAATGGACAATCTCCTCCAGAGATTTGAGGCAGTCGGCCGTACGAATGAAAAAGGTCGGGAGCTGCTGCTCGCCGATTTCGACCAGATGCGTCGTGTTGGAACTGTTGTAGCCGCCGACGACGAGCAACACGTCCAAGGGCTGCTTCAGCAGGCCGAAGAGCGAGTCCTGCCGCTCCTGCGTAGCACCGCAGATGGTGTCAAAGACCTGGAAATTTGCGACACCTGCTTCGGGTCCGTGGCGATCCAGCACTGCCTGACGCAAACGTCGCTGAACTTCCTCCGTCTCCGACTTGAGCATGGTCGTCTGATTAGCCACGCCAATGCGCGTGAGGTGCAGATCAGGATCAAACCCATCGGAATGAGCGGTGGCTGGAAAGCGCTGCAAGAACGCGTCTTTGTCGCCGCCGTTGCGGACGTAGTCACAGACGTAATCGACATCGGCCAAGGTGAGCACCACCAGGTAGTTGCCCATGCCGTCATCGCCCATGGCACGGGAGGAGGTGGCGCGAGTTTCCTCATGGCTGGCTTTGCCGTGAATGATGGAGGTGAACCCAGTCTTGGCATACTGCCGGACACGCTTCCACACACTCATCACATCGCCACAGGTGGTATCGACCACCATGCAGCCGCGAGCGGCGATCAGCTTCATGAGCCGGGTTTCTGCGCCGAAGGCAGGCACAATCACCACGTCTTCAGACGTCATGGTGGCGACCATCGTCTCATGATCGACATTAGGAATGCTCACCACTCCCATTTCGGTGAGCTGGCGGTTCACTTCCTGATTATGGATGATTTCACCCAGCAGAAAAACGCGACGGTCAGCAAAGACTTTACGGGCGGCGTAGGCAAGATCGATGGCGCGTTCCACGCCATAGCAGAAGCCAAAATCCCGGGCCAGCCGCACCGTGGTGGCACCTATCTGAATCACGCTGCCTTTGGCGCGAATTTGTTCAACAATGCGGCTGCGGTAATGCGTCTCCACCTCGGCCTGCACGCGTTCCATCACCTCCGGGGTGCGAACATTCACACGACGGGCGGCTGGAGCGGGTGCAGACATGAGAGGGGAGTTCAAATAACTCAGTAGTACATTTTGCCTTTGGCGGCGTCTTCAAAGACCTTGCTGCTATTCATATACGAATCTGGCGGGTCGGCGAGCTTGCTATCGTCAAGCACTGGCAGAGTTTTGCCAATGGTGAGGTCTTCTGGCTGAGATGTGGCGATATTGAGCGGTGTACCGGTCCTGACCATGCTGAAGATTTTCTGCGCGGACTTGATCGGCAGACGGACGCAGCCGTGGGTGCAGGGATAAGGCTTAACCCAGCCCCAGTGCATGCCGTAGGCGGACTGGAACTCCATCCAGAAGGTCATCGGGTAGCCGGCTCCAGGGCTGCTTTGACGACGACGGTTGGCCACTTTGCTGTAAATGGTGAAGTTGCCCTTGGGCGTCGGGGTGCTGGCGGTGCCTACCGAGCATGGCGTCGCGAGCAGCACTTCATTGCCTTCCATCACATAAACGCGCTGGGCGCCAGTGCTCATCTTCACCCGCACATTGGCAGGATTTTTGACCGGCTTCGTCACTGGGTCATAGCTCAGGGAGGAATGGCCGCCTGTTTTGACGGCGGCGCAGTTGCTGAGAGCGAGGGCGAGTCCGGCAAAGGCAAGCGCCTTGAGGGAACCGCGAAGGATGGAGGGATGCGAATTCATAGAGGCTGCGCATTTAGCACACGATTGCTCTCACTCCACCGTTTTTCTTTATGGATGATAAGCTTGCAGACAGTGAGAAACTTTGTCCTCGTTGCTGCGTTGTATCGCCCCACATGCCCACCCCTTCTCTGATCGACGTTCTCGTACGCACCGCTGCCAGCGCCGGATGCGAGGAACCCACGCGGCTGCGCCACGTCCTCGAACTCGCCTCTGACAACCGCCAGCCGCTCATGGATGCCGTGGTGGACAGCACCATGGTCGATGAAGACCGCTTCTTTGCCCAGCTCGCCACCGGCCTGGGCATGCCCTATGCCGAGGAAGGCGCTGGCGAGGCCGCCGAAGGCCTGCGCAACAACTTCCCCGCCAAGCTCGCGCTGCGCCACCGCATCTGCCCCCTGCATGTCGCCAATGGTGAAGCGACACTCCTCACCTACAATCCATTCGATCTCAGCGCCCGTCAGGCCGTGGGCCAGGAGCTGCGCAAACGCGTCCACTGGCAGATCGCCCCCCGCCACCGCATCCTGGAAGCCCTGCATCAGGGCTACGGCGTGGGAGCAGAAAACTTCGAAGAACTGCTCGAAGGCCGCGAAGGCGGCGACGAGCACGACGACATGAAGCAGGAGACCACCGTCCTCGACGAGGCGGATGAAGAGGCCACCGTGCTCAACTTCGTGAACCAAATCTTCCGCGAAGCCCTCAAGGAGCGCGCCACGGACATCCACATGGAGCCTCTGGAGCGCGACCTGCGCATCCGCTATCGCGTGGACGGCAAGCTGCTCGAAGTCCCCGTGCCGCCCAACATGCGTCTTCTCCAGGCTTCGCTCATTTCCCGCCTCAAGATCATGGCGCACCTCGACATCGCCGAGCGCCGCATGCCGCAGGACGGTCGTATCAATCTCGAACTCGATGGCGAACCCATCGACGTCCGCGTGGCAACCATTCCCAGTGTGAACGGCGAATCCGTCGCCCTCCGCCTGCTCACCCGCAAAAAATTCGACCTCATGGCCTTGGGCCTGGATCCAGCCACCGAGGCCACCATTCGCAAACTCCTCGCGGCACCGAACGGCATCATCCTCGTCACCGGCCCCACCGGTTCCGGCAAATCCTCCACGCTCTACACCTTCCTCAAGGAGCTCAACACCAAGGAGCGCCGCATCGTCACCATCGAAGACCCGGTCGAAAACAAGCTCGACGGCATCATCCAGATCGCCGTGAAGCCGGAGATCGATCTCACCTTCGCCGCCGGCCTGCGCAGCATTCTGCGTGGCGACCCCAATGTGATCATGGTCGGGGAAATGCGTGACCAGGAAACGGTCGAGATCGCCATCCGTGGCGCTTTGACCGGTCACTTGGTCTTTTCTACCCTCCACACCAATGACGCCGTCGGCGGCATCTCACGTCTCATCGACATGGGCATCGAGCCGTTCATGATTTCCTCCTCCGTGCGCGCCTTCCAGGCCCAGCGCCTCGTGCGCACCCTGTGCGGCTTGTGCAAGCAGCCCGCGCATCACGAAGAAAGCCATCTGCGCACCATTGGTTTCCCGCTGGAATGGAAAGACAAGCTGTTCAATCCCGTCGGCTGCCGTGCCTGCCGCAACACCGGTTTCACCGGACGTCTGGCCATCATGGAAATCTGCCTCATGACGGAAGCCTTGCAGGACAAGATCAACAAACGCGCCAACACCATGGAGCTCAAAGCCCAGGCCCTTAAGGATGGCATGGTCCCCATGCGCTACTACGGCTTCCGCAAAGCCTCTGAAGGCGTGACCACCCTGGAAGAAGTCATGACCGTGACCGCAGCGAGCGAGTAGGGTTGCAAATCCACCCACGATTCAGTATTCTCCCCCATGATTCTCGAAGACAACCCACCCGTTGAATTGATGCTCGAAAAGCTCACGGCCGATCAGAAATGGCAGGCCTTCCAGTTTCTCTGGCAGGAGGTGGTCGAAGATCATCAGGAGGAAATCGAACCACCGGCATGGCATGAAGAAATCCTGCGCAAGCGTCTCGAAAAAATCAAGAGTGGCAAAGCTGTCTGGCATGATCTGGACCAGGCTTTCGAGGACTTGCGGAAAGAGCTGGCATGAATGTCACCCTCGAAGATGATGCCAAACAAGACCTTCGCGAGAGCTTCCATTTTTACGAGGAGGACGAACCGGGAGCCGGCTGGTATTTCCTCGACAAAATGCAGGCAGAACTTCAAACCCTCGGTGGGTTTGGTGGCGTGCATCGTCAGCGCTTCGGCCTCCACTTTTATGCTTCCAAGCGTTTTCCGCACGGCGTCTATTACCGGATCGAAGGCGATACCGTCCAAATAGCCGCCATCCTCGACAGCCGCCGCGATCCTAAACTCATCCGCAAAATTCTTCGCCAGCGCTGATTCCAATGCCCGCCTTCACCTACACCGCACTCACTACCACCGGACAGACCGTCAATGGCTCCATCACGGTGGGATCACGCGCGGAAGCGTTTCGGAAAATCGAGTCCCAGGCGCTGACGCCCGTGAAGGTCACGCAGGAGGAAAAGTCAGATGCCGCCAAAGCAAAAATCGCTGCAGCGGATCAAGGGCCCGTAAAGCTGAAGCGCGCCCAGCTCATCCTGTTCACGGAAGAAGTCGCGGATCTGCTGGATGGCGGGCTTCAGATCGACCAGGCGTTTCGGGTGATGCAGGAGCGGCAGGAATCGGGAGCGCTGCGCATCATTGCCACCACAATGCGCAACGAGCTGCGCGAAGGTTCATCGGTGGCCAAAGCGTTGCGAAAAGCTTCACCTAGTTTCGATGATCTGTACTGCAATCTCGCCGCTGCCGGTGAGGTGAGCGGCTCTCTGCCGAGCATTCTGCGGCGTCTGGCCAACAATCTCGCCGTGATGGCCGACCTGCAGGCCAAAGTGACGCAGGCCATGATCTACCCGGCTTTCCTGATTGGTGCGTGTATTGTTCTCATGGTGGTGTTCATGACTTTCATGGTGCCGCAGATCATGGACTTGATGGGCAAGAACGGGCAGAAGCTCCCGGCGGCCACGCAGCTGCTCATCAGCTTCAATCAATTCATGGGCCAGTGGTGGTGGGCCATCGGCGCGGCCATCACGGCGGGTGGGCTGACCTTCCGCGGCTACATCTCCAGCCCAGCGGGCCGCATGTGGTGGGATGAGACCAAGCTCAAACTCCCGCTGTTTGGTGCCATCATGAGCATGCGCTTCTACGCGCAGTTCGCGCATTCATTGGGCAACCTGATCACCAACGGAGTACCGCTGCTGAACAGCATCCGCCTCGTTTCCAAAATTTCTTCCAACGTCTTCATCCAGTCGCTGCTGGCCAAGGTCACCGCCCAGGTCTCCGAGGGGGCGCCGCTGTCCAACACCCTGCGAAAGGTCGGCAGCTTTCCGCTGCTGCTGGCGGACATGATCGCCGTGGGCGAGCAGACCGGGCAGCTCGGCAAATCGATGGAAAAATGCGCCACCCGTTACGACAAGGAACTCGACAAGCGTATCAAGCGCATGACCTCGATGATCACCCCCATCATCCTCATCGTCATGGCCGTCATGGTCGGCACCGTGGCCTACTCCATCGTCGCCGCCATCGCCCAAAGTGTCACCGGCATCCGTGGCGGCGGCTAAACTTGGTGAAACCAACCTCATTTCCTCCTGTTCATATATCCATAAATCCTGTTCAATCGTCCCGTCATGAAAATCCGCACAACGCACTCCAAAACACGCTCCGCAGCCGCCTTCACGCTTATCGAAATCGTGATCACGCTGACCATTATTGCCATTCTGGCTTCTGGCTCGATTTACCTGCTTAAAGGTCAGATCGACTCCGCCAAGGACACCCGGGTGGACAGCGATTTGCAGGCGATTGGGCTGGCGCTGCAGTCCTATGAATCCCGCGCACTGCGCATGCCGACGACTGAGCAGGGGCTGATGGCGCTGGTGGAAAAGCCCACTTTGGAGCCAATTCCGGAAAACTACCGCGCTTTCATGGAAGAGCTGCCGAAAGACCCTTGGGGCGTGCCGTATAAGTACCGTTTCCCTGCACAGAAATCGAAGAAGCCTTATGACGTCTGGACGGCTGGTCCGAATGGCGTTGATGGTGACGAGGACGATCTTGGCAACTGGAAGAAAACTGCTGCAAAATGAATGGGACATGCCGAAGCACGAAGAGATGCCATGACGCCAGCGGTCAGGACATCTTCGTCGGGCGTGTGTCGGATTCGGCAAAAAGGGCGTTTACGCTCATCGAAATCGTCATTGCTTTGACCATCGTGGCGGTACTGGCGGCGGCGACGGTGCCGATGCTGAAGGGTTTCCAGGATGAACGGCTGGCGCGCGAGCCGGTGACGGCGTTGCTGAAGCTGGCGCGTGAGGCGCGGATGCGGGCGATGCAGGAGAAGCGGCCCTATCAGGTGGCTTTTCATGCGACGGGGTTTACGGCATCGCGTTATTTCAATCCGTACCTGCAACTGGCGGAGTTGAACGAATTTCTTGAGTCGGGCGAAGAAGCAACCGAGGTGGTGAGCTCTGTCGAAGAGGGTGATAAAAGCGACCTCGATAATGGAAGCGCCAACAAGATCTCCGAACTGCCGCTGGCCCCGCCTCCGCCGAAGTACGATGAACATTGGTCGGAAAATTATGAGCTGCCCAAGGAGGTGAAGTATACGATTCAGCATTGGTATGATGCTGAGCCAACCACGATCGAGGGGGAACTGGTGAAGCTGTGGGTGTTCCAGCCCAGCGGCGTCTGCCAGCCGCTGAAGATTCATGTGGAAGGGTCCTCCTCGACGTTTGACGTCGAGTTCGCGGCGCTGACTGCAGACATTGTGAAGGAAACCGTGGACCTGCGATGAAAACGAAATTCCATCGCCGGATTTCACGCGGCTACATTCTTTTTGAGCTGGTGCTGGCGCTGACGATTTTTGCCATCGCGGTGCTGGGGCTGGCGAAGGCGCTGAACCAGGCGCTGGAGACGGCGAATCTGCTGAAGAGAGACCAGCTCATCCGCATCGGCATGCGCAACGTTTTTGAAGAGCTGCGGAACAAGCCGCTGGCGAAGATGAGCACGACCATCGTGGACTCAACGTACGGCATCACCTATACGAGCAGCACGGAGGCGCTGTCGTTGAAGACGACCAGTGGCGGCATTTTGAGCGACATGTACAAACTCAACATCCACGCGACCTCGTCGTTCGACGGTGTGCCGCAGGAGGACAACCTGGACGTCTATGTATACAAACCTGCCCAGCCATAGACGGCACTCAGCCTTCACATTGATCGAGGTGGTGATCGGCATCACGATCCTCTCCATGATCACGGCCACGCTGTTTGCGATTATTCGCGGCTCGGTGCGGGGAGCTGCGGAGATTGAGCACATCCAGCGTGAGAGCGATTCGATGAACCGGTACATTGAGCTGTGCCGGCGCACGTTTGCCACGCTGCCGAGCACGGCGACGCTGGCTTTGAAAATGGTGCAGGGCACGGAGCCCGTGATTCAGGAACTGACGATCACCGGCTCGCCGGACTGCTTTCCGTTTGGCAGCAATCCCATCACTTCGAAGGACACCATCCTGAGCCTGCGCCCGTACCCGGATGCGGTGGTGGACGACAACCAAATGCCACTGAACAACCTGAGCCTCTCGCGTGAGGATTTGATCCCGCAGACTGGTGATATGAAATCTGGCATTCAACAGTCCACGACTGGGATTTATGCGCCGGACACGGAGGGGCGTTACTGGATGCCGCTGCTGCCGGATGTGGTGTCGTTCAAATGGCGCTTCTATGTCGAGAAGGAAGAGACGTGGTATGAAGAGTGGAGCAAGTCGAACTGGCCGGACCTCATCGAAGGACAGCTGGTGATGAAGAACCGTACTCTGCCGGTGCGCATGGTTTTCAGCCTGCCGGTGCTGACCTTGGTCGCAGGCAGGGCTCCGGCGAACAACGGCAGCAGCAACAATCAGCAAGGCGGCAACACTGGCGGTGGTAATAATGGTCAAGGCGGAGGTCAGGGAGGTGGCGGACGTGGGGGCCAGGGTGGCGGCGGGGGTGGACCTGGAGGAGGCGGCGGCGGGGGTGGACCTGGAGGAGGCGGCGGTGGTGGTGGCCCCGGAGGGGGGGGCGGCGGCGGTGGTGGACCTGGAGGAGGAGGCGGCGGCGGCGGACCTCCCGGTGGCGGAGGAGGAGGTGCCGGACCATGAAGACACACACACACGCAACTTTTGGCAGCACTTGTTCCGCTTCGGAACGGGGTTCTGCACTCATGCTCATGATCTGGGCCATCCTGCTCATGTCTGTCACAGTCATGGGAGTGGTGGAGTACATCACCTACAGCGCTGAGGAATCCAAGCAGGCGGCGTATGATTTCCGCGCCTTGCATCTCGCAGAGAGCGGAATCGCCGTCGGCCTGAATCCCAGCACGCGGCGGGGTGACATTGTGATGAAGCAAAAGGTGGGGCCTGACAGCGGCTTTGATGTGGTCATCAACTACGAAGGCGCCCGCCTTCCGATCAACTACATCACGGATGAACGGCTGCGTGAGGCGATCTACAATCTCTTCATCTACTGGCAGCTCAATGCGGAAGACGCCGGTGTGGCGGCCGATTCGCTGGCTGACTGGGTGGACAATGACAGCACTCAGCGCGCCAACGGTGCGGAGGCCGAGTATTACAAGAGCCTGGGCATCTATGATGCACCGCGGAACCGGGGATTCATACGAGTGGAGGAAATGATTCTGGTGCGTGGCATGGCTGCTGTGGACCGCAAAAAACCGGACTGGCGCAATTTCTTCAGCATTTACGGGGAAGGCCAGATCGACCTGCGGACTGTTTTCAAAGATGTACTGCTGGCCATTACCGGCGCGTCAGAAAACGATGTGCAGCGCTTCATCAGCGAACGCGATGGTGGAGATGGCATCCCAGGGACGGAAGATGACCGCCGCATCCGTGCACCCGAAGCTTACCAGATTCTGGGCCTCAACGGGGACCGTCTGGACGCCGTCTCTGGCATCGTCAATGACAGCGATACGACGCTGCGCCGCATCACCAGCATCGGCTGGGTCGGTCAGAAGCGGTCCAAGATCATCCTAGTCACCCGGCGCGATCAGACAACAGGAGGAGTGACTTATCTCGGGCGGATTGAGGAGTAAAACGACTCGACAACCCGAGCTTCACCCGACATTCGATAATCGTCATTCAATCCTGCAACTTCCCACGTCATCGCGCGTTCTACCCAGCTCTTCACGAATGTCACTCGCCGCCACTACCCTGCTCCTCCCCGCCCCTGATGCCACCTGGCGTGTGTGGAAGCCGCGAGCGACCTCAAGCGCCGAGACGGTGGAGAGCCCGGCCGAGGCCAGGCATGTGAGCAAACCGCTGCTCATCGGGCTGCCCGCTTCCGCGTGCCGCACGATCGGGCTGATCCTGCCCCAGACGGACACCGAACTGCTGGAGCAGATCATTGCCACACAGCTCGAACGCCGAGGATTCAAACTCGAACAGGACGCGGTGGGCAGAAACTACCGCTGGCACCTGCTGGGTCAGAACGGTGGACTTGCCATCATCAGTGTGGACATCCTGGCGGAGCCCTTCCCCGAAGCGCTGGCCGCGACCCACGCCAGTGACTACACCGCCGCGCTGAGGCTGGCGCAGCTTCCCGTTGGCCACATTGTCATCATTGAAGAGCAGGGTGATCTGGTGCTGGCGGCCAGTCATCAGGGCAAGCTGTACCACAGCCACATCTTTGCCAAAGCACCGGGCGCTGAAGAGGCGCTGACGCTGGAGATCACGCTGGCACGGCTGACATTGGAATCTGAACTCGGACCCGACTCGATTGACGGGGTGGCGCTGGTGGGAGCGAATTTTGACAAGGGGCTGACCACGCGTCTCAGCTCCATTCTGGACCTGCCGGTGCGAGTTCTCGCGGATCTGCCGCCGAATGGTGCCCTGGAAACCCGCACCTGGACCCCGATGCTGCCCTCAGGTGTGCGCCGGGCGATCAGCAGCAGCACGCAGCGCTCCAAGCTCATCCGCGCGCTCGTGCTGGGTGGCATGCTGTACGCGTCGCTGGCATTCCTCGGCTTCGCATATCTGCATTTTCAGGAAAAGCGTGCGGCGAAACTGGCCGAAGAAGTGGAGGTCACCAGCGAGCCTGCGGCGGCCGTGCGCAAGGCCAATGAACGCTGGAAAGTCCTGGCACCTGCCATTGAGCCGCAGCGGTATCCGCTGTTTCTGCTGGGTGAGATCAACCGCATCATGCCCGGCAGCGGCATCGTCATTCGTAAATTTGAAGTGAAGGGCAAGGAGATCGACATTCGTGGTGAAGCCCGGGATGCGCAGCTCGCCTTTCAATTCATCGAAGACTTCAAAAAGAACCGCGTCCTGAGCCGTTATGAATGGACGAATCCCCGGCCCGAAGTGAAAGGCACGACGGCCTCCTTCCGTGCCCAGGGCAAGCTGCCGTAACTTTCATCACACATGAACACCCGACACATGAAATCATACACGCCAAGGCTCAACACTTTCCTGTACGCGCTGGTCTTTGCGTGCGGCTGCGGCGGCACCTTTGGCCAGGTACTCGAACCCAATCGTCAGGCCACGAGCAGCGACTATGTGGACAAACTGCCCGCTGAGAAGAAGAGCGCGATGGTCGTCATCATTGGGGACAAGGGCAGCGGCACCGGTTTCTTTGCCAAGATCAAGGACAACGTGTTTCTGATCACCAACATGCATGTCATCAGCGGGCAAACCTCCATCAAGGCCAAGACCATGGATGGCACCGATGTCCCGATCACCGGGATTTACGGTGCGCGTGATGCCGACATCGCCCTGCTGAAACTGGCAGAGGTGCCAAAGGCGTATTTCGAAACCGAGGCAAGTGTCAACACCACCAACAAGACCGGCGACCCCATCCTGATTCCCGGCAACAGCCTGGGTGGCGGCACGATCCTGCAAACCGAAGGAAAAATCGTCGCTCTAGGGCCGGTCAAAATCGAGCATGACGCCCCAACCTTTCATGGCAACAGCGGGAGCCCCATTTTAAACGCCGTGAGCTGGAAGGTGCTGGGAGTGGACACCGAAAGCATCACCGTCTCGCTGTCAGACAAATCTGACACTGCTTCAGCGCAGAATTCCAGTTCGCAGATCAAATCGTCCGTGCGGCTGTTCGGCTACCGGCTGGACAGTGTGTCCCAATGGGAAGCGATTGAGTGGGGGCGGTTTGCCCAGCAGTCCAAGAGGCTGGAAGATGCGAATGCTTATGTGACGGCGGTGCATTCGGTGCTCAAGCATGATCTGAACGGATGGAAAAAACATCCGTCCGTCAACAGCGCCATGACCGGACTCAAAGAGCATGTCAACAGACCGCGCATTTCAGCCACCGAAATCACCGCCAAGGTGGAAACGGTGGTGCTGAATTTTCGCAACGCGCTCAAAAAAATCGAAGCAGATGCGGCCGACAGCAGCCGGACCTGCTACGGGTACATCAGCCTGCGCTATCAAGACCTGGGGGACTACGCCAGGACTATGCGCGAGTTCCTTGATGCCGACAAAATCCGCTAACTTTTTCCTCGATGGCCCTCGCCCTGACCCAACGTGAAAAGAAACTGCTCGGTGCCTGCCTAGGTGCCCTGCTGCTGATGGCGACGTTCATCATGCTGAAGCAGTTTCTGGACCGACGCACGGCGGTGCTGGCGCGCATCACATCGCTGGAGAGTGAGAAGAAGGAGAATGGGCACTGGATGGATGACCGCGAGTTCTGGGACAAGCGCTCTGCCTGGATGGAGCAGCACATGCCCACCACCGAGAGCCTGGGCACTGCGCAGGCCAAGCTGCTGGAGGAAATTCAGAACGTGGCCCTGGACTACCAACTGCAAGTGCAAAAGCAGCAACTGCTGCCGGATGCTGCCGACAGCAAGGCAAACGCCTCGGTGTATCGCGAAGTGGCCGTGGAAGTGCGGCTGCGCGGGGATCAAACCACGATGCTGGGCTGGCTGGCGAGTTTGCAGTCGCCGGAAAAATTTCAAGCCATCAAGCAGCTTGAGCTGGAGATCGACACCAAGGCTAAAGAAAAGACACCCCAGACATTGTGCAACCTCGTACTGGCGCGCTGGTTCAAGCCTGAAACAGGATTCCAGCCATGAAAACCCTTTTCACCACTCTGCTCATGCTGAGCGCGGCACTCAGCGTGCGCGCCCAGTCCCTCGTGCCTGCTGAAGCGCCACTCACGACCTCTGATCTGCTGCCGCTGCCCGGAGACGAACTCCTGATGCCGCAGGAACCCGTGGCCGCACCTGCAGCGCCCGCAGCTCCTACCGGACCGGTGGATCCCGACCTGCCGCAGCCTTTTGATGCGACCTCCCTGAGCGCGATCATTCAAAATTCCCCGTTCAC
The DNA here is from genome assembly GCA_002482965.1 of Verrucomicrobiaceae bacterium UBA7681. Taxonomy (GTDB): domain Bacteria; phylum Verrucomicrobiota; class Verrucomicrobiia; order Verrucomicrobiales; family Verrucomicrobiaceae; genus Prosthecobacter. Next base: position 120,286 of record DLGZ01000047.1, read on the forward strand.
GCGCATCGTCAGCATCTCGGACTCCCTCGTGCTGACCGGCATGGCCTACGTGAATGGCAAGCCAGTCGTGACCATTTTTGACAAGAACGAGAAGCAGTCCCTGGTGGTGACCGAAGAGCCCAATCTCAAGGGGTGGAAGCTGATGGAAGCGCTGCCCACCGCCAACATTGAGCGTGCGCAGGCAAAAATCGCCATCGGAGGGGAAACCTTCAGCATCCGGCACAGTGCGCTGGACAAGAACGACCTGACGAAAGGCAAAAGTGACAAGGGCGACAGAGGCCCGCGAGGTGACTCTGGCGGAGACCGGCTCAACCGCAGCAATCGCGGCCCCAGCGATGAGGACCGGAAGAAATACGAAAGCCTCTCCGACAAGGCCAAGGAGAAGTTCCGCGATGCCATGCGTGAAAAGTTCAGCGATGAAAAATTCCGCAATGCCCCTGAAGAAGACCGCCGCAATGCCATCAAGTCCATGTTTGAGAAAATCCAAAAAGATGACGGCAAGGGCAAATAGCCCGCCCCGCTGAAGCTCCACACCCGCCAATCACGCCACATCCATTTCGCATGCATCGTTGTCTTCCCGTCCTCACCACGTTTCTGTTTGCCATCTCCGCCGTTGTTCGCGGGCAGAGCATCGTACCGCCAGCGCCCGCGCCCACTCCCGTAGCCCCGGCGGCGACCACCACGACGACGACCACGACGACGGCGGCACCTGAAGTGCCCGCGTCTGCGCCCGCCGTCCCTGCAACGCCTGCGGCAGGAACACCTGCGCCCCCCCTTCCCGCCGCAGCCGACGGCGCGGCCCCCGCAATGCCGCCAGGAGGCGGTGGACCCGGAAGTGGACGGAGTGGTTTTGGCCGCCGTGGCGGAGGCTTCGGTGGTGCACCGGGTGGCGGTTTTGGCGGTCCTGGAGGCATGGGCGCTGACGGTGGAGGAGCACCAGGAGAGGCCGAGGCATTTCTAATCACCGGCGACAACGTCATGATGCAGTTTGCCAACAATCCGGTGGCCGACCTGCTGGCGATCTATGAAAAGCTCACGGGCTACACGTTGATCAAGGACAGCAACATCTTTGAAGGGGCCACCATCAGCCTCGTAACGCCGAAGCAGGTGCCCAAGGCCGAAGCCATCAAGCTCATTGAGGCTTCACTGCTCGCCAATGGCTACGCCATTGTCACCGAACCTGGCAGCAACAGCGCGAAGATCCTGCCGGCACGCAATCAAAGCGCCAATGCGGTCCAGTTCTCCCATGGGGTAAGGTTTTACACGAGCGCCAAGGACATTCCCGACGGTGAAAGCATCGTGTCCTACTTCATGAAGCTGGACTACCTCGCACCAGAGGAAGCCGCAGCCATGCTCTCAGGTCACGTCGGGCTGGGTGCTTATGGGCGCATCACTCCGGTGACATCCCCACCGGGACTGCTCATCACGGAAAGCGCCACCATCGTCAAGCAGCTCATCGGCATTCGCGAAGCCATTGATCTCGGAGACACAGGCTCCTCCCTCGTCACGAAATTCATTCCCATCAAATTCGCCGATGCCGCCGTGGTCGCCCAGATCATTCAGGCCACCTTGAATGCGCAGGCGCAGGAAAAAGAAACGAAGGGTGTGAACACCATCCGTGGTACCGCCGCCAGTGATGGGCGGGAAAAAGGCGGCGACAACAACGCCCCCAGGCCGCCCTCGTCAGCGCCAAACAATTCATCGCTCTCATCGAATCAAAATTCGCTCAGCCCGCAGCCCAGCACGCAGGTCGTCGCAGACACGCGCCTGAACCAGATTCTTGTCGTGGCCTCGCCGCTGGACTACACCTACGTGGCCAGCCTCATTGCCGAATTTGACAAACCGCTGGAAAGTACGGAGCCGTATGAGCGCAAGCTGAAGTACGCTGCGGCCCTGGATGTCTTGAGTGCGCTGGTGGACCGGCTGCAGGAAGTGAACACCGGCAGCACCCAGCTACCTGGCGGCGGCAGCATCCAGCAGCAGCGCCAGCAGGTGCTGGCCACAAACAGCAGCCAGCTCCTCGGCGGCAGAACAACCCAGGGCACCCGAGGTGGTGTGGTGGGCAATACGGCAGCCGCCACCTCCAGCTCAGACACCGCCAGTGCGGCCTCAGGAACTACTGGGACCACATCAACAAGCACCGGAGGCTCACGTGCTGACGTGGTCTCCGGCCCCACGGAAAACAACGCCCCTGTCTCGGTGCTTGTCGGCAAGTCCCGCATCGTGGCGGATCCGATGTCGAACACCATCATTGTCATTGGCCGGCAGGAGGAGATCGAGAAAGTCGATGCCCTCATCGACAAACTCGACCGCAAGCCGGCCCAGGTATACCTGGCCACCGTCATCGGCGAGCTCACGCTCACCGACACGATGAAAACTGGGATTGATTACATCTCCTCCATAACCAACCAGAACCTCAGCGCCAGCAGCATCACCAACCGCACGGACATCCTCGGCACGACGGGCGGCGCGGGACGCGCCATCAATGACCTGCGCAACAATGCCATCACCGCGCCATTTGGCCCCGCCTCCGGCCTGAACCTGTATGGTGCGGCTGGCAGCGGCCTGGGCATTTACCTGAACGCCCTGCAGACGAACAGCAATTTCAAAGTCCTCTCCAGGCCCTCTATTTTCGCGCTGAACAACAAGAAGGCGGTGATCTCTTCTGGTCGCAAAGTACCTTATCCGAAGAGCACCGTCACCAACGTCGGCAACAACAACGGCACCGTCACCTCCACCGCCGAATACCTTGATGTGGTCCTGAAGCTCGAGGTCGTGCCGCTGATCAACACCGATGGCGAGGTCACCCTCACCATTTCTCAAATCAACGACACGCTCATCGGCACCCAGCTCATTCAGCCCAACCTCGTGCCCATCATCGGCACTGAGCAGCTTGTCACCTCGGTGACCATTCCGGACCGCAACACGATCGTGCTCGGAGGCCTGATCTCCGAGGAAAAGAACCTGGCGCAGAACGGCATTCCCTTCCTGGGCAAGATCCCCGGTCTGGGCAAACTCTTCCGCACGGACAACAACAGCGTGACCCGCAAGGAGCTGATCGTTTTCATTCAGCCGCAGGTGGTGACTGACACGGACGGCGTGCGCGAGACCTCGCTCAGTGAAGACATCCGCACGACAGCGGGTACGCAGGCGGCGCAGAGGTTCCCACAGGTCCCGCCACCGCCTGAGCCTGAGCCGGTGGAGGTGCCTGCGAGGAAGAAGAATCTTTTTCAACGCATGTTCAGCCGTGACGCGAAGCGGGAGTGATTTGGTGAGGGTTGGTTCTACATTGTCAAGAGTCTGGGGCGAAACGGAGCGTT
>DLGZ01000047.1:123655-137892 GCA_002482965.1 Verrucomicrobiaceae bacterium UBA7681
AGCGGCGCTTGCTCGTGTGGCGGTGCGCTGTCCAGAGCCAGTTAAAAACTGGCGCTCCCAGTACAGAGCCGCTGGCGCGTCATTCCATGGTATACGGAGAGGTCTTCAAACACGGCCTGCCGGCAGATCCATTCAAGATTGAGACAGGATTCCTTGACCATTGGAGCTCTTGACCGTTGACTGGGTGCCTTGCACTTCGAGATCAAAACCCTTCATCTCAACGAGCCTTTTCGCATCGCCCACGGCACTTCGGCTACGCGCCAGGTGCTCCGTGTTTCGAATGGAGAACGCGTCACTGAGGCCCCGTTTGTCCCCTACTATGGAGAAGACCCGGCGCTGACGCTTGCGGTGCTGAATCAAGCGGTGCTGCCAGAAGTGCTGCCGCGCACGGCTGGACTGGCGCTGAATCTGCTGCGACATGACATCATTGGCCACCAGACTGGCCGGACGCTGGCGGCTTATGCGGAGTCCAAACTGGGCGAACCCGTGCATCACACACCACCCGGCTGCCGCTCGTTCAGCATTCCGGAGGATCTTGACATTTTTGCGGACAAGGTGCGGGAGATTGCGGAGCAGTTTCCGGTGCTCAAACTCAAGCTGGGTTCCGGTGATCTGGGGCTGGATATTGCCACGGTGTCCGTCGCACGCTATGCAGCGCCGCATGCGAAACTGCTGCTGGATGTGAATGGTGGGTGGGACATGGCGGAGGCTCCGCTGATGATTGAGAAGGTGGCGGAATACAGCCCGACGCTGATCGAGCAGCCGATTCATCACCGGCTGGGCGTGGAAGGATGGGTGGAACTGCGGGCGCTGCTGCCGGGCAATCCGCCGCCCATCTTTGCGGATGAAAGTGTGCAGACGGTGGAGGACATCGTGGCGCTCGCCGACTTCGTGGATGGTGTGAACATCAAGCTGCTGAAGAGCGGGAGCTTCGACGCAGCGGTGGCCATGATGGCGGCGGCGAAGGAGCAGAGTCTTCAAATTTTGCTGGGCTGCATGATTGAAACGAGCCTGGGCACGACGGCGGCGGCGCACCTGGCACCGTGGGCGGACTGGATCGACCTGGACGGGCATTTCTATGTGAGCAATGACGACTTCGCGGGCATCACGTATGATGCCACAGGCAACCTTATCATGCCTAGCCGCCCTGGCATTGGCGCTGTACTGCGATGAATGTTTCTCTTCTACAATCTGCGGCAGAGCGGCATCTCCCGGCGGCGCTGGAGTTCTTGCGCGGTCTTGTGGGCATCAATAGTTTCACGGCGAATGCTGCGGGGGTGGATGAGGTGGCGCGGCTGACTGCGGTGGCTTTTGCGCCGCTGGGTTTTGAGGCTGAACTTGCGCCATGCAGCACTGCAGGCACGGGGCATCATCTCTTTCTCACGCATCGCGGTGAGGGTGGTGAGCCGATTGTGCTGGTCACGCATTCCGACACGGTGTTTCCGGCTGAGGAGGAAGCGCTGAATGATTTCAAATGGGATGAACGCGCCGATGAAGGCCGCATTTATGGGCCGGGCACTGTGGATAACAAAGGCGGCACTGCTTTGATCTGGCTGATGCTGCAGAGCCTGCGGGATGCGGCTCCGCAGGTGTTTGAGCGCACGCACTGGCTGGTGGCGGCGAATGCTGCTGAGGAAATCATTGGGGATGATTTTGGCCGTGCAACCACGGCACGCTGCGGAGGGAAGGCGCGTGCGGTGCTGGTGTTTGAAGGCGGGCCGGTGGATGAACGGGGGTGGCACATTGTGAGTTCGCGCAAAGGGCGCAGCACGTGGAGGCTCAGCGCCGAAGGCAAGGCCGCGCATGCGGGGAGCAAGCACCATGAAGGGATCAATGCCATTGATGCGCTGGCGCGTGTGCTGCCGGACATCGCTGCGCTGACGAACGCGGAGGCTGAACGCACGGTGAACATTGGCATGATTCAGGGTGGGACGGTGGTGAACCGCGTGCCGCATGAGGCTGTGGCGGAGTGGGAGTGCCGGGCCACGGAGCCTGCGGCGCTGCAGCATGCGGATGATTTTTTTGCGGGACTCAGCGGCATAGCGGCGAATGGCGCGAAGCTCACGGCGGAGCGCATGGGTGTCACGGCGGCGTGGCCTGGGGGTGTGGAGTCGGAGGCTTTGTTTCGTCTTTGGCATGAAGCCGCGGCGATGATGGGTCTTGCGGCGGTCTCCGTGCCGCGCGGCGGATTGAGCGATGCGAACCACCTGTGGCATCTGGCGCCGACGCTGGATGGTCTGGGGCCTTATGGGGCGAATGCGCACTGCTCTGAACGCAGTGCGGATGGGAGCAAGCTGCCGGAGTATGTGGAGCCGGGGTCGTTTGTGCCGAAGGCGGTGATGAATGGGCTGGCGCTGATGAAGCTGGTGCAGGGTGATGGGGTTTCGTTTTGCGGCGACGCAAATTGAATCACGTGCTCGGGGTCGGGAGACCCCGGTGCCTTGGTCAGAGGCCTTTTCCGAGGGTTTTGATGCGCAGGAGGAACATGTCGGCGGTGATGTAGAGGGTGCTGTGGTCTGCGTCGCCGAAGGCGCAGTTTGCGGTGGCCTGGCCGGTGAGGATGGTGCCGAGGTGTTTGCCGTCTTGGCTGATGATGAGGATGCCGCCGGGGCCGGAGGTCCAGATGTTGCCCTTGGTGTCCACCTTCATGCCGTCGCAGCCGCCTTTGCGCGCTGGGCTTTTGAGGGGCTGGGCATTGAAGAAGACGCGGCCGTTTTTTGCGGTGCCGTCGTCTTGGAGATCGTAGGCCATGATGCGGGTGTCCTTGGGATCAGAGACGGCGATGTAGAGGGTGTGCTGGTCGGGGCTGAGTGCGATGCCGTTGGGGAAGCGGAGGTCTGCGATGACGAGTGAGACTTTGCCGGCGGGAGTGACGGAGTAGACGCCGTGGTGGGGGAGTTCGGGGGCTTCGCCTTTTTTGAGGCCGTAGGGGGGATCGGTGAAGAAGAGGGTGCCGGTTTTGGCGATGACGAGATCGTTGGGGCTGTTGAAGCGCTTGCCTTCGAACTTGTCCGCGAGGGAGGTGAAGGTGCCGTCTTTTTCGAGGCGTGCGATGCGGCGTTCGCCGTGCTGGCAGAGGATGAGATTTCCTTGGGCATCGACTTGGAGGCCGTTGGAGCCCTGGGCGTCGCCGCTGAGGCTGCCGCTGGGTTTGAGGATGACCTTGGCGGCGGTGTCGCCTTCTTTCCAGCCGAAGACGGTGTTCTCGGGGACGTCGGAAAAGACGATGCCGCCGTCGCGCCAGACGGGGCCTTCGGACCAGTTGAAGCCGGAGGCGAGGACTTCGATTTTTGAGTCGGGGGAGAGCAGGGAGTCGAGGGTGGGATCGAGACGCTCGATGGAGCCGTGGAATGTGGGGATGGGTTCGGCGGCGAAGGCTGCGAGGGTGGTGAAGAGGAGGAGGGAGAGGGAGCGGTGGAGCATTGGGAGGGTTGGGATGAAAATAGAAATTAACAGGACTAAAGGGCAGGAACATTTCGGGCTTATCATGCCATCAGATCCTTCGGCATGGCTATGAAAGCGGGTGGGAAAGGTTGCGCTGGGCGCATCTCGCGGAGCGAGGTGGCTATTTTGCAGGCGCTACTCGGACGCACGTTGTGAAGCGGGAGATATTTATGAAAAGTGGCGTCACAACCTAATGTACTCTGGATCACTTGGTTGAGAGTTTGCCGCCATGCTTGTAATCCTGCACTTTGTATTGCGGGAGATCTAAGTGAGCGAAGTCCTCGTAAAGACTGTCCAACGAACCCTGAAACACTTGTTCGAAATAGCCAGCGGGCGGCTGCTTCACGTGTGCCGGGTGAACAAGAAGGTGGTAATCCTCCAAGTCGGGTATTATCCTCTCGAGTCGATCGTAATCAGCAGCCCACTCCCGATAACCAGGAAGGTCCACCAACCTCACCCAGAGGTCGTTGCTCAGGCGTTTTGGCGGGACAGGTTCGTCCATTGTCTCCTCAGCTCTTCTGAACCAATTAAAAATGTTCATTTTAAAGATGTGGGTCCGCCTAACGAGCCCAGGCTTATCCTTGCCAAGCCTAGTGTTCCTAACGTGCAGCGGTTTTGGTGGTGCGTTTGCCGAGGCAGATGAGGCTTTTGTCGGTGCGGATGAAGATCTGGCCTTCGCTGAGTGCGGGGGATGCGAAGACTTTTTCCTTGAGTTCGCTTTCGGCGAGGAGCTTGTAGGTTTTGTCGGGGTGGATGGTGCGGAGAATGCCGAAGTCGTTGATGAAGAAGACGTGGCCTTCGGCGCTGGTGAGGGAGGCGTGGTGCTCGCGCATGCGCTCCTCCCATTGGATGTCGCCGGACTTGGCATCGAAGCAATGGGCGACGCCGGAGTCGGAGACGTTGAGGAGGTGGGTGCCTTCGATGATGGGTGATGGGACGTAGGAGACGCCTTTGTTGGTGCGCCAGACGATGTGGGTGTTGGTGACGTTGCCGGTGCCGTCGGGCTTGATGGCGAGAAGGTGGTGCTCGGGGAAGCCGCCGGTCATGTAGAGGAGGCCGGATTGTTCGCTGTAAACGATAGAGGCGACGAACTGCTCGGTGGGGCCGTCGATGATCCAGAGGAGTTTGCCGGTGCGTGGGTCGTAGCTGGTGACGCAGAGGGTGCCGGAGAGGACCATCTGGGTGCGGCCGGCGATGTCGCGGATGAGGGGGACACAGTAGCTGCGGGTGTTGTTGGGGCGGGCGATGCGCCAGAGTTCCTTGCCGTCGGTCCGGGCCAAGGCGACGATGTAGCCGTCGCCATCGTGGTCGCAATTGACGATGACCTTGTCTTCGAAAACGATGGGGCTGGAGCAGAAGCCGTGCTTGCTGGAGAAGAGGCCGGGGCGCACCTGCCAGATTTGTTTGCCGCTGAAGTCGTGGGCGGAGATGACGACGGTGCCTTTGGGGACTTCGCCTTTGCCGATGACTTTGCCGGCATTGATGGCGCGGGTGGCGTCGGTTTCGGTGTTGTCGAGGAAGGCGGTGAAGATGCGCTCGCCATCGGTGGCGGGGGTGCTGGAGGCCTGGCTGTTGAGCTTGTGGATGCTTTCGGTGGGCGCTTTGAGGACGGTGGATTGCCAGAGCTGTTTGCCAGAGGTGCGATCGAGGCAGAGGAGTGCGCGCTCTTCGTTTTCAGGGAGTGCGGCGACGATGAAGATGCGGCCCTGCCAGACGATGGGCGAGGCGTGGCCGCTGCCCGGGAGTTCGATTTTCCAGGTGACGTTGCCGTCAGCGGAGATGGGAAAGCCGGTGTCTTTGGAGGTGCCATCGAGACGCGGGCCGCGCCACTGCGGCCAGTCTTCGGCGAGGAGAAGCGAAGGGGTGAGGGCGAGGAGCAGGGAGAGCGTGCGGAGGGTCATTGCGGGGGAAAGAACGGCGGGGAGAGGGCGGAGCTTGCGGGGAGTGGGCGTGGAATTTAATGGCTCAAACAGGCAGGCAGCATCACCTATCCTTGCTGGCACGGTGGCGGCAATAATCACGGAGTGCGACAAAAAAGCCGAGAACAGCCCAACCGCAGAATCCAGCGACACAATATCCGCGCCATTCCATCGGAATGTCCCATTCCAAGGCTCTACCAATCAGCAAGAGACCCATGAGAATGCACGTCACAGCACCATATAACATGCCAATGCGGCTGGCTGGAAATCCCACGAACTCATTGCCCCATCGCGACAAGTATGGGTATCGCCTGCGAAACTTCTCCCAGCGGGTGAAGACAGAGTGACAAACCCAGCTTCCAAATATCAACACCAAAATGCCCAGTATGACGGCCACAGGCGCTGGCAGGGATGTTTTGGCAGCGAGCATGCTCATTCTAGTATTCATTTATCAGTTCTGCCGCGCCCGTGAATCGAGCAGCTTCCGGACCACCGGCAGCGCACGCTCGAAGGCATCGCGCAGTTCCTGGATGTCCGGCATGCGCACGTCGCGAAAGGCGGGTTCCATCACTTCGCTGGTAATGCCATCGTGACGGATCAGGAACTCCACATCGTGCATGTCCTGAGGGTCGTTGCCGCGCATCATCTTGGTCAAAATGAGGTCGATGGTATGGGGACGAAAGATTTTCAGGAATCGGTTGGCCGGACGGAGCACTGGAACAATGAAGTTCTCCCAGTCCGGGCGGAGAAAGACCTGATCCTCTTGAAACAGATGTGTCATGTAGAGCCCCTGCTTTTCCAGAATTGCATTCACCTGGGCCTGTGCCTCCCAAAACTGGTCATCTGCTTCAAGTTCAGCGGACTTGGAGAAGCGTAAAATCACATCCATGTCCAATGAACGTCCAATGGCTGCTGGCACGTCATCGAATCCAAGCGCGATGGAGGCACGGCCATAAGCCACCAAGGAAACCTCATGGTCCAGCAAACCATCCAGAGTGGAGGCAATAATTTCAGCATTAGTCATGCAGCTAAACGCCGAGGACGTTGCCATTCGAAAGTGGTTTTTCGCCCCACATGCCGCTCGTAACCATTCATCGCCACGAAGCGGGTGGGATGAGGCATCACGCCCTCTTTAGGGTCAGGCATGGACGGCAGCAGCGCCAGCAGTTCAGTCCAAAAAGAATTGTCGGGTTCGTATTTCTTACCACATGCGGCGACATAGGCGACGACCATTTCGCTGCGCTCCCAAATCGCAAACCGCGCAAGCGCCTGGGGATCATTGCCGTCCGCTCCGAGCATGGCGGCCCCGCAACGGATCGAATAAGGATCATAAACTTGCGCGATGGAAAGTAGCGCCACGGCAAGCTCCTCATTCGAGAAGACTTCCACCGGGACAAGTTCGCCCGCAGGCTCATCTCCCTGCCAGTAGTGACGGCATCCCCGCTGAACAGCCAGCGTGCGCAGATCCTCAGGCACACGCAGCCCCAGCCGACGCGCCTTCATCAGCAGCGGGGAAAGGTGCGTCGTGGTGCCAAGTTTGCGGGCCAGGGTTTCTGTTTCCACGAAGGGAGTTTAGCTGGGCTCAGCGCCGAAAACAAGCCGCAGTTCTGCGGCTCAGCCGAGCCACCAGCAGAGCAGCAGGAGCACTGTGATCGCTACCAAACCGCGAAAGCAAAGACGGAGCAGGCGGCGATCACTTGCTGATTTGTCCGGCGGAATTTTGGCATCGTTTGAGAAAAGGATGAACACGTACGGTCCCAGCCACAGCAGCAGAAGCAGCAGGCCAAAGTAGATGTAGGTCCGCCATTCCATGTGGGTCAGCTCTGCCGGGCGCGGATGTCGAGGAGCTGTTTCATGATGTGGTTGAGTTTGCCGGTCCAGGTGGGGGTGCCGAAGGCGTCGTGGAGGGTGCGGTAGAGGGTGTAGAGTTCGGCGTAGATGAGCTGGTTTTCGGGGATGGGGTAATAGACTTTTTCGCGGGTGGCGGTGACTTGGGACTGGAGGGTGTGGATGTCCCCTGCCCCGGCGGCGGCGGCACCGAAGATGGCGGCGCCGAGGGCGCAGGTCTGTTCGCTCTGGCTGACTTTCATGGGCTTGCCGATGATGTCGGCGTAGCATTGCATGAGGGTGGCGTTTTTGCTGGAGAGGCCGCCGGTGTTGATGACTTCGTCGATTTTGACGCCGTATTCTTCGACGCGCTTGATGATGGTGAGGGCACCGAAGGCGGTGGCTTCGATGTAGGCGCGGTAGATTTCGTGGGCTTCGGTGTGGAGGGTCTGGCCGAGGAGGAGGCCGGTGAGGCGGACATCAACGAGGACGGTGCGGTTGCCGTTGTTCCAGTCGAGCGCAAGGAGGCCGGTGGAGCCGGGCTTTTTGCCGAGCATGGCTTTCTCCATGTTCACGAATTTTTCGCCCACGGTCGCGCCGTAGGTGTCGGGGACGAGGCGATTGACGAACCAGAGGAAGATGTCGCCGACGGCGCTTTGTCCGGCTTCGATGCCGTAGTAGCCGGGGAGGACTGAGCCGTTCACGATGCCGCAGACGCCGGGGATGTCTGCCAGCGGCTTGCTGGTAGGAGCTATCATGAGATCGCAGGTGCTGGTGCCGAGGATTTTGACGAGTGTGCCTTCTTTGATGCCTGCGCCGACTGCACCCATGTGGGCATCAAAGGCACCGACGCTGATGGCGATGCCTTGTTTGAGGCCGAGGCGCCGGGACCATTCGGCGCAGAGTTCGCCGGCTTTGACATCGGCGGTGTGGGCTGCGGAGTAGAGGCGGTCACGCAGATCGGCGAGGGCGGGATCGAGCTGGGAAAGGAACTCTTTGTCGGGAAGGCCGCCCCATTCGGTGCTGAACATGGCTTTGTGCCCGGCGCTGCAGACGCCGCGCTTGAGCGTGAGGGGATCGGTGTTGCCGGAGAGCACGGCGGGAAGCCAGTCGCAGTGCTCGACGAAGCTGTATGCTGCCTCGAAGACGTGGGCGTCCACGCGGCGGAGGCGGAGGATTTTGCTCCACCACCATTCGCTGGAGTAGATGCCGCCGCATTTGGCTATGATGTTGGGCCGGATTTTGTTGGCGAGTTCTGTGATCTCCGCCGCCTCGGCATAGCCGGTGTGGTCTTTCCAGAGCCAGACCATGGCGTTGAGGTTGTTCTTAAATTCGGGCAGCAGTCCGAGTGGCGTGCCTTCTTTGTTCACCGGGATGGGTGTGCTGCCGGTGGTGTCGATGCCGATGCCGATGACTTGTGCGGGATCAAAGCCGGGGACGTTTGTTTGCGCCTGCTGCAGGGCACCGCTTACCACGGCTTCAAGGCCGTCGAGGTAGTCCTGCGGGTTTTGCCGGGCGACGTGCGGGTCTTTTGGATCGAGGAGTATGCCCATGACGCCGCTCGGGTAATTGAAGACGGTGGAGCCGACTTCAGCGCCGTTGTCGAGGTCGATGAGAAGGGAGCGGCAGGAGTTGGTGCCGTAGTCGATGCCGAGGGAGTAGCGCTTCATGGGTTGGGTTGGAGCAAGGTGCCAATGGTTTTAGCGGTTTCATCCCGCAGTGCGAGCCAAAACCGGACAAGGTTTGTGACCGGGGCGTGACGTTTCTTGATGCCTGTGAGGGGAAAGCCCCAAGACCTGCTTCCGTTCACCACGTGCCCATCCTACTTCTACTTTGGTAAGTTAGCGGGTTTGGGGGCTGGCGGTACGTTGTGAGTGCGGCGGGGGTGCCTTGCAGACGCTGCTAGTGGGGGTGGTGTGTGGCGAAGGCGCTGGGTTTGCTTCCCGATCAGGTTGCAACCCTGTACCAGGGTAGCCTCGCTGAGGCTCGGCAACCCTTCGCTATGATGCGCAGTCCCGTTGGGACTGGTGTGAAGCGGAGTGGGATGATGAAAGACGGCGACAACCGGCCAATGGATTCTGTGCCCCCGATGACTTACCAAAGTAGAACAAAGGAGACACTGATTTACACCGCCCTCCTTCGCTAAAGCTACGGAGGACACGCAGAGATTTGGAGAACGCAGCGGAATATATGATGAATCAGATTTCTCTTCGCGGCTGCGCAGCTGTGGTGTTGCTTGCCCACGGGTGTTTGATTTGTTCAGAGCTTCCCTACGGATTTGGGTGCAGCACATCGTGTAGGGTGCGCAGGAGCGTGCCAGCATTGTACGGTTTGCGCAGGATGGGTTCGACGTGAAGCGCTTTCAGTTCGTCGATTTGCGACTTCTCGGCGAGACCTGTGGAGCCGATCACGGGGATGTCCTTGTTCATCTTCCGCAGGGTGCGGAGAAACAACACGCCATTCAAGACCGGCATCATGACATCCGTCAACACGGCGGCGATGTCGTCGTGTTGTGAGAAGACGGAGAGGGCTTCAGCGCCATCGTTGGCAAGCAAGACGCGGTAACCATGCGACTCCAGCACCCAGCGTGCCGAGTCAGCAATCGACTGCTCGTCGTCCACCACGAGCACCAGTTCCCCGTTGCCGGTGGGAGGAGGTGTGGATGAGGCGGCGTCTGCAACTGCCACCTGATCCGAGGCGGCGGGCAGGTAAATATGGAAAGTGGTGCCCTGGTCAGGCTCGCTGGTCACCTTGAGCAGACCGCCATGGGTCTTGACGATGCCGTGCACGGTGGAGAGGCCAAGGCCGGTGCCCTTGCCGAGGCTCTTGGTGGTGAAGAATGGATCAAAAATACGCTCCATGATTTCCGGCGGGATGCCGGTGCCGGTGTCTGCCACTTCCAGCAGAACGTGCGAGCCGGGTGAGATCTCTGACAGCATGCTGGCGTAACTGACGTCGATGTCGAGATTGGTGGCACTGAGTCGCAGCGTGCCGCCATTTGGCATGGCGTCGCGCGCATTCACGCAGAGGTTGAGCAGCACCTGGTGAAGCTGTGTGGAATCTCCGAGCACTGGCAACAAGTGCGGCTCGATCACGCTTTCGACGGCGATGTCCTTCGGGAAAGTGCTGCGGATCATCTGTTCCATCTCATGGATCAGCATCTCAAGCTGCAGCGGATGTTTTTCACCGTCCAAGCCGCGGCCAAAAGTGAGCACCTGCTTGACGATCTGCGCGCCGCGCGTCGCACTCGCCTCAATGGTATCGAAGAGGTTTTCGCGCATTTCGTCCGACATCTTCATGCGGAGCATGGTCATGGACATCATGATGGGCGTGAGGATGTTGTTCAGATCATGCGCCACGCCGCTGGCGAGCGTACCCATGCCCTCCATGCGCTGCGCGCGGAGGAACTGCGCCTCGAGTTTGTGGCGCTCGGTGATGTCGTGGAAGGTCCACACGCGTCCGTAGTACCTGCCGTCAGTGCCACGCACGGGAGCGGAGTAGCGCTCCAAGATGGTGCCATTCACCAGTTCAATGACGTCGCTGCTGGACTCATCCGGATGCGCGTAGAGGTGGGCTAATTTTTCGCCAAAGGCCTGTGGCTCCCTGACCTGGCCGAGGACGAACTGGACCTGCTTGGAGTCGTCAGGGTCATCGACAATGGACGGCGGGATTTTCCAGAGCTCGTTCATCCGCCGGTTCTGGAGCAGCTTCTTCCCGGCGCTGTCCACCACGAGGATGCCATCAATGGCCGAGTGAACCTGGGCTTCAAAGAAGGCGGTGCGCCAGCGGAGTTCCTGCTCAGTCTGCCGACGTTTGGCCTCGCTCTCGCTGACCTCCAGGGCAAAACCGATGTCTCTGGCGAGTTCATCCAGGAGAAGCATTTCCTCCTCGTTAAAGAATCCCACCTGACTCGCATAGAGAGTGAAGATGCCGACGACCTTGCCGCCGACTTTGAGCGGGAAACTGGCACCGGAACGGTAGCCGCGCTTCTGCACCTCCTCACGCCAAGGAATCACGAGCGGGTCGTGCTCCATGTCGCTGCTGGTGACAGGCTCTCCGGAGAGGAAGCAGCGCCCGGAGGGGCCGCTGCACCGCGCCTTGTCACGCAGGTCAACGTTGGTCAGATCCAGAAAGCCATCCACCACGCCCGCAGAAGCCACGGGCTGCACCTTTTGCGCCGCGGTGTCGTGCATGCCCACCCAAGCCATGCGAAAGCCGCCCTTCTCCACCGCGATCTGACAGGCATCCGACAGCATGCGCTGCGGATCTTTTTCGCGAACGATGGCCTTGTTGACGTCGCTGAGCACGGCATACAAGCGGTTGAACTGACGGATGCGCAGCTCGGCCTGCTTCTGTTCTGTGATGTCCTGGTTCGTGCCGCGGATTTTGCCCGTCCGACCCATCTCATCCATGATGATTCTGGAGCGTACGAGCATCACGCGCTCCGTGCCGTCCTTGCGGATGATGCGATGCTCAAATTGACTGGCGAAGTTTGGATCAGTCGTGGCGAGCCCCATGGCCACCTCACCGGCAACGATGCTGGCATCCTCCGGATGGACAAATCTCCGGATGTATTCCTCGGGAGACATGGAGAGCCCACCTTCCAGCGCCGAGGTGGTGCCGAGAAGCTGGAAAATGTGCTCATCAGCAGTGACCTTGTTTTTCGCCACATCAAACTCCCAGTGAGCGAGTTTCGCGATGTCCATGGCGAGAATGAGCTGGGCCTGCTTTTCCCGCAGGGATTCCTCCGCGCGTTTCTGCGCGGAGATGTCAAATTCAATACCATCCCACAGCACATGCCCATTGGCCATGCGGCGGGGAGCGGAGGCGAGGTGGCTCCACCGAATGGCTCCGGAGGGCATCTGCATGCGCAGCTCTGCCATGAAGGGTTTCATGTCGGCGAGTGCAGCGGCTTCACGCGCTGCAACGAGCG
Source organism: Verrucomicrobiaceae bacterium UBA7681 (assembly GCA_002482965.1). Classification (GTDB taxonomy): domain Bacteria; phylum Verrucomicrobiota; class Verrucomicrobiia; order Verrucomicrobiales; family Verrucomicrobiaceae; genus Prosthecobacter. The sequence continues at coordinate 135,779 of DLGZ01000047.1, forward strand.
GCCGGTCTGCCTCAACAATCTGCCCGTAGAGCGTCTGCGCGTCCCGCATGACCGCTTCGGCAGTTACTCCATGCAGCCTTTCCACTCCGGCACTGATGTAAGTGAACTGCCGCGTCTGTGCATCAGCCCCCATGTCGAGCTGATACATCATGCCGTTGGGCAGATTGTCTCCGAGAATGCGGATGCGCTCTTCGCTTTCCCGCAAGGCTTCGTCCGCCAGCCTTTGTGAGGTGATGTCACGCGCGATCTTGGAGGCACCCGTCACTGTGCCATTGCCGTCCATCAGCGGGGAGATGGTGGCCGAAATGCAAATCTCGCGTCCATCCTTGCGGACGCGGATCGTGTCGAAATGCTGGATCGTCTCGCCATGCGCAATCCTTGCCAGGATGCCCTGCTCCTCATGCTGGCGTTCGGGCGGGAGGAGCATGAGCAGCGGCTGGCCGATGGCTTCCGCCGCCGTGTAGCCAAAGATTTTCTCCGCGCCCCGGTTCCAGGAGGTGATCACGCCCGACAGCGTCTTGCCGATGATGGCGTCCTCGGAGGACTCAACGATGGCTGCCAGCTGTGCCTGCTTTTGCTCCAATTGCCGGCGCTCAGTGACGTCCTCGATCAGGGTCATGATGCACTTCCTGCCGCGCAGTTCGATCAGTTCGGCATTGAGTGAAACCGTCTTGCGGATGCCGTAGCGGGTGCGCGCCTGGATCTCCTGATTGTGCAGTGTACCGCCAGCAAGCAGCGGCTGAAGGATGCGGCTGCGTTCTTCTGCGCTGCTCCAGATGCCTTTATCCAAAATCGTGTATCCGATGACCTCCTGCAGGGGGTAGCCCAGAATTTTGCAGAAGCTTTCGTTCACTTCGATGTAGCGCCCGGTCTCGATTTCGGTGATGGCGATGCCACTGGGATTGGCCAGGAAAGCCTTGGAATATTTTTCTTCGTTTTCCCGCAGTTCCTTCAGCTCCCGACGGCGGATGGTCAAATTGCCAACGAGAACCGCCACACCGGTAAGCGCCAGCAGCATGACGATGGCCACCGCCCAATACAGGCTATGAACGCTGCCCCGGATGGAATTGGCGAAGCGGATGGTATTGCCGTGATTGTAGTTGAGCAACTCTTCGGCGGATTTTATCGCCGGAAGATAAGCCGGAACCAAGTCATGTTCGAGGAAGGCGGCGGTCGATTCGTGGTTCCCGGCCAGAATCAATGACTCATAGGCCATCAGCTGCTTGTCATATTCTGCATAGGTGCTTTTCACCCGCGCAAGCAACGCGCGGTCCTCCACCGGATCAATTTTGATGGTCGTCTCGTATTCCTTTAAAGCCTCGGCAAATGCCAAGTCGGCGTCATGCACGACTTTCAGACTCGCGTCCCGGGACTGCGTCGTCTGTGCCGAAGCAGCCACCATCGCCCAGCCGATGCTGCGGGACATGGCCATGCGCAAATAGTGCGCACCGATGGTGCCAGGCACCGCGTCTTTGTCGAGCAACTGGCTGTTGAGATCCACCTGCCGCCCACTGAGGTAAGCCGCTGCAGCGAGGACGATGAACAGCCCAAGAATCGCTATGGCCGCCAGTCGTATCCGCAGGGTTACTTCACGTTGATTTTTCATCAGCGGCTATGGATTTCAACAGGTTTTCATGATGTACAATTCTTCATTGTCGGCCCTGAATGGCGGCTGACCCGATGGGTTAAATCATTAAAAACGAGCCACAATTCACGCAGCCAATCAAATAAATGTGGGCTTATTTCTCTACGTAAACGACCAGTCATGCGTCGGCCCTGCAGGATGGGGGCGATGTTTTAGCTGAACCACCTCGTAGCGTCAGCCAAAGCCGGGCAAGGTTGTTGAGCGAGGCGTGACGGTTATATATATAATGATGCAGGAGGGGAGAAAGACCGCGTGCAGCAGCCCGTTTACCACGCCCTATGACCCACCGTTTGCTGACCTTTGCCGCCTTCGTTTCCCTCACTGCCGCCCTGCATGCCGAGGATGCTTTTGTCCCGCTGTTTGATGGCAAAACCCTTGCAGGCTGGGAGCAGCACAGTGGCAAGGCGGAGTACCGTGTGGAGAATGGTGTGATCGTGGGCAAGACGGTGCCGGACACGGGGAACTCGTT
>DLGZ01000047.1:137940-162705 GCA_002482965.1 Verrucomicrobiaceae bacterium UBA7681
TCGATGAACTCGGGGATTCAGTTCCGCAGCAACTACTACACGGAGGAGACGGAGGTGGAGATCGCGGGGAAAAAGAGGAAGTTTCCGGCTGATCGTGTGCATGGCTACCAGTTTGAGATTGATCCGAGTGCGCGTGCCTACACGGGCGGTGTGTATGATGAAGGGCGCCGTGGGTGGCTGTTTGACCTGAAGAACAACGAGGCGGCGCGCAAGGCCTTCAAGCAGGGTGAGTGGAACCAGGCGCGCATCGAGTGCCGTGGCAGCAGCATCAAGACCTTCCTCAATGGTGTACTGGCGGCGGATTTCACCGATGAGATGACGGCCGAGGGCGTGATCGCCCTGCAGGTGCATGGCATCGGCAAAAAAACGGAAGCGGTGGGCAAGGAAGTGATGTGGAAAAACATCCGCATTCAGGAACTCAAGTAGAATCATCTTTCGAGTTCGTCCGGGAAACGAGTTGGAAAACTCGCCTCCTTCTGCGTACACTGGCTCATAATCATGAAAACCAACCCCACTCTGCTTTTCATCTCCTCCCTGCTTCTTTCCACAGGCCTGCTGCAGGCGGAGATCAAAGAATCCGTCGTCGAATACAAATCCGGTGACGTGGTCTGCGAAGGCCTGCACGTCTTCGATACTGCGAAGACCGGCAAGCTGCCGTCCATCTTGATCATCCACCAGTGGACCGGGCTGAGTGACAACGAAAAGATGCGTGCCCACATGCTGGCCGAACTGGGCTACAACGTCTTCGCCGCAGACATCTATGGCAAAGGCGTACGCCCGCAGCCGCCTGAGTCAGGCAAGGAAGCCGGGAAGTATAAAGCTGACCGCAAGCTGTACCGCGGGCGCATGCTGTCCGCCTTGGAAGTGCTGAGCAAAGACTCGCACACGGATGTGTCCAAAATGGCGGCCATCGGCTACTGCTTTGGTGGCACAGGCGTGATCGAACTGGCGCGCAGCGGTGCGCTGATCAAGGGCGTGGTGAGTTTCCACGGTGGGCTGGACTCTCCGAATCCTGCTGATGGCAAGAATATCAAGGGCAAGGTGCTGATTTTGCATGGTGCGGACGATCCGACTGTACCGGCCAAGAACATCGCCGCGTTTGAGCAGGAGATGAAGGACGCGAAGGTGGACTACAAGCTGGTGAGCTACCCTGGCGCGGTGCATGGCTTCACGCAGAAGGCTGCGGGCAATGACAACAGCAAAGGCGTGGCGTACAATGAAGCCGCTGACAAAGCCTCCTGGGAGGAGATGAAGGCCTTTTTTGCACGCATCTTCAAGACGGAAGGCTGAAACAAGGAGACCTCCCATGAAACGATTTCTGCTGCTGCAAGCCATTCTGGCCTTTGCCGTGCTGACGGCAGCGGAAGAGCCCACCAATTTCATCCGGTTCGTGGAGGAGGATGAGAGCGACAGCCTGCAAACTGCGGTGGTGAGCTATGAGTCGCCACAGAAGGTGAAGGTGGATCTGGTGGGAGCGATCCACATTGCTGACAAGGCGTATTTCGATGCGCTGAACGTGCGCTTCAAAGGCTATGAGGCGGTGCTGTATGAACTCGTGGGCCCGTCATTTGAGGAACGGGGCAAGCCTGAGGTCAAAAAGGAGGCGGAGAAGCTGCAGTGGGTGGGCCAGTTGCAGGCCATGATGCGTGACACGCTGAAGCTGCACGGCCAGCTCGAAGGCATCGACTACACAGCGAAGAATTTCGTGCATGCCGACATGGACATGCCGCAGTTTACGAAGACGCAGACTCAGAAGCAGGAGAGCTTTCTTTCGCTCTACCTCAAGGCCGCGCAGGCGCAGAAAGAGGTGAATGAGAAGCGTGGCGTCAATTCGGATGCGGCGGGGATGGTGATGCTGCTGAAGATTCTGACAATGAAGGACAGCAGCACGGAGCTGAAGCGCATGATCGCGCAGGAGTTTGACAGTGTGGAGGACATCATGGCGGGGATGGAAACCGGCGACGGCACGGTGCTTGTGGGGGAGCGCAACAAGGTGGCCCTGCAGGTGATGGACAAGGAGATCGCCGCTGGGAAAAAGCGTATTGCCATTTTTTATGGCGCCGCGCATCTGGGAGACATGGAGGAGCGGCTGATGAAGCAGGGGTTTAAGCGGACGAAGGTGGAGTGGCTGAAGGCGTGGGATTTGCCGCACGCGAAGTGAGGATGAGTTGAGTGAGCCTTGGGCGCGAGCGGATGTGCGTTTTGCAGTGTGGGTGCGATTTGCTGCCGCTTTCGAGTGTCTCGTGGTATGCGGGAGGTGACCGGTTGGCGATGAATCACCGGCTCCCGCTTTCGGGGAGTTTCTGGCACGCGTGAATCAGGGAGCCCGGCGAAAGCGGTAGCTGCGCTCGTTCCTCGCTGCGCAACCGCAGTCCAAATGGGAACGTTCGCGGCTAAACGCCATAGACCGCCGGATTCCGGCTTCCTCCTTCGCTGAAGCTACGGAGGACACGAAAGCCGGGACTGCGGAACGGCGCTGTGAGGCGCGTGAATTTCGGAGCTAAGAGTGCTGCGGAACAAGAGGCTTGTTACGCAGCAGGCAAACTCAGACCCAGAGTGTTACTTCTTGGTGCCTGCGGCTTCGAGGCGGAGCTGCTCGAGACGGGAGAGGACTTTCGGCGCGGCGGGAGCGGCGGGCTTGGGGGCTTCCTTGGGCTTGTTGGCGGCGAGAACGGGTGCAGCAGGCGGCGGAGCGACCACCTTGCGTGGGGCGTCGATGCGGAGGATGGAGCCGAGAGCAATGCGGTGAATGGTGGTGGTGTTGGTGCCTTTGATGGGGACATCGACGCGCACGAACAGATTGGCCTGTTTGCCGATGGGGGACTTGTCATTGGTGACCACCTTGAAGGAGACTTCCTTGGTGTCCTTGGTGATCTTGGCTGGCTCGATCGGGATGGTGTCTGGAACGCCGAGGACCTGGGCGGTGGCCTCGCCTTCGAAGGGCAGGAGTTGCTCCAGCTTGGCGACCATGAAGGCCTCCTTGCCCTGCTCCACCGCGACGAGAGGGATGGCGGGCGCATTGATGTAAGCGGGGGCGGTGACGACGGCGGTGAATGGGGAGGCATTGTACACGCGGCCGCTGCCAGCATCGGCCTCGCCCATGACGGTGAAATTCCAGGAACCGGCTGGGGTGCCGGCGTTCGCATCCAACTGGAAGATGCACTCGTTCTGGCCTTCGGGGATGGTCTGCTCTCCGAGAGCGCTGACGCCGTTGGGCTTCCAGATCATGAGCACGCGGATGGGGGCCTTGAAGCCTTCCTTGCGCTTGGAGACGACCTTGAGTTCGAGGATGCCGTTGTTTACCAGGGGCACGGCGGGCTTGACGATTTCGAGGGAGTAGGGAGCCTCCTCCACGACGGCGACGGGGAGGCGGTCTTCGATCTGGGTGTAATAGACGACGTTGCCATTGCGCACGATGTCGAACTCCTGGCGGAGCTTGCCGCGGGACTTCGTATTGGGATCGACGGCATTGAGATAGATGGGGACGACCTGATGACCGAGAGGTGCATCGGCGGTGGCTTCAAAGAGGAGTGGCACGCTGCCGAGGTCTTTCGGTGCCAGTTCGGTGAGCAGTTTCACGCCCTGTGGCATGTTCTGGACTTCAAACTTGAAGTCGCCGCCGACGTTGTTGCGGCTGACGTTGACGAGGGTGGCGTAGCGCCCGCCTTTCGGCACGGGGATGAACTGACGGTAGTTGTTGTCGTTCACCGAGTATTGAGGGGAGGCAAAGAAGACCTCGGGCTCGGCGGCGATGAGCTCAAGGCGATAGACGTAGTTCAGGCCGCCACGTTCCAAGTGATCGGTCACGCGCACGAAGTAGTCGCCGTCGGCAGGAATGGCGATCTTGAACTTGCTGTCGAGACGGCGGCGGCCACCACCGTCGTCGTTGCCGCTGATGGAGCCGCCTTTTTCATTGTAGATGTTCACCACGCTGTCGAGCGGGGAGCCGAGGCTCTGCGCGAAGGCCTGCACTTCCAGGGTCATGCCTTTCTTGAGCGGCACTTTGAAGAAGTCCACATCACCGGGTTTCTCGATGATGCCGTTCAGAGAAATCGGCGAACCGGGAGCGACCGTGGCTTTTGCCTGCTCGTCGTTGGGCTCGGCTTCGAGCACGTTGTCATAGCTGACGAGACGGAAGGGATTGCCGGAAGGTGCGGGCTCCTGGGACTTTGAAAACAGCATGTAGTCAGGATCGATTTCCGCCGGAAGCTGCACTTCTTCTTCAAAGGAGCTGTCGCGCTCAATGAAGCGCACCTTCTGCTTGGAGCCGATCTTGCCACCGGCGGGATACACGACATCCGGACGACGGAAACTACCGACGTGCAGGCGGTAATAGGAGGTGCCGCCGCCACGGTAGGAGGATTCGCGGATCATGACGGTGTAGTCGCCGTCTTCTTCAGCCACATAGGAGCAGTAGCCGTCCTGGCGGTGCAGGATGGTGTCATCCGAGATCACCTTTTCGAAGCGGTTCTTGTCGATGATGGCGAGGAAGGGGTCAAACACGGTGTAGCCGAGACGCAGGCCGTCCACTTCGACGGAAAGGCGCTGGCCTTTTTTCAGGCTGACGCGGTAGTTGTCCACGTCCTCGTTTTGCACGACGCCTTCGATGGTTTGATTCAACTGGATGACCTGGGGGGTGTCGAAATCGCTGTTGGGTTCCTTTTCGTCCACATTCGGGAAGATGCCCACGAAGAACTGGCGGGCATGCGAGATGCCGGTCTTTGTGCGGATGCGCATGATGTGATTCCCCGGCGCGACATCTGGCGCGATGCCGATGGTGAGCTGCACCTTGTTGGCCTCCACCTTGTCCACGCTTTTCTGGGTGAAGCCGGGCGAGAAGAACATCAGGCTCTCAAAGTCGGTCAGCTGGGTCCCCGTGACGGTGAGTTTCACCTCCGTGCCACGCTGGCCGCCGTTTGGCACCGTGGTGTTGAAGGTGGGGTACGCGGCAAAGGCACTGGTGGCACAAGCTGCGGTGATGAGGATCAAATGACGAATGGTGGACATGACAGGGGTATGGGGTCGATAGGCATACGCCCCATAGAAACGGAAAATTACGAACTGCTTGAAGTTCCTGCGGACATTTGGCGCACCAGCAGCAGGCAGTAAAGCAGCGGAAGGGCTCCAAAGAGGCCAAATGAGCAGTCCACCAGCCGCCAGGAGAGCGGGATGCCGCGTACCTCGCCGCAGATCAGTGCCAGGGGAAAAATCGCCGCGCAGGCGAACAGCCCCACCTTCAGGACCCAGGCATTGGGCAAGGGATCGCGCCAGGGTCCGGCGATGAAAAAGACCGCGATCATGAGGTGGCCGAACGCCAGCCAATCGGTGCCGTAGGCGACGAAGGGAAAGTGCTGCTGCGTTACTTCCAGACCGTGCCAGACGTAGCCGAGCCAAAAGGCGAGTCCTTCGTGCTGCGCGTAGGCGGCATGGTTTTCGATGCCGAGCCAGGAGGCCATGAGACGGAGCTCATGGAGCAAGGGGAAAGCGGTGAGACCGCTGAGGATCAAGCCGATGATGAAGAGGCCGAGAACCCAGCGGTAGCGTCGCAGCAGCGCATCCTTTTCCATGGGATCAATCCTCCACGGGCAGCCAGCGAGCGCCATCGACGACGACGTAGCCGTCGGTGCCTTCGTTGGAGATGGTGATGGCGGTGTCGTTGCCGCATTCGTATTCGCCGAGGTCGATCCAGTACACGCCTTCAGCGGCCTTGGGGGACTTGAGGTCAACTTTGAGCTTCTTCACGCCGCCGGCGTATTGGACCTCCACGGGGGCGTTGCTGGCGCGGTTGCTGTTGGGCGGGGCGGCGAGCATGAGGCGGTATTTGCCGGGCTTGGTGAGCTTCGGCTCAAAGCGCAGGCTGCTTTTGCCGTCCTTGGCGTTGCTGTCGTGGGTGTAGCCGTCGCCTATGAAAGATTTGGCGGCACCGCTTTCATGCCATGAGCCGGTGACCTTGGCTTCAGTGTCGTCCAAGACGATGCCTTTGAGCTTTTTCGGATCAATGCCGCGCATGGTGGTGGGGCCGTCGAAGTGGAGGATCTGGCCGTCTTTGAGAATCTGTGTCTTGAGCTGTTCATAGGGCACGTCTTGGACGGGGATGCCTGCATCGATTGCCATGACTGCGGCGGTGGCGGAGCTCTGGCCGAGGATCATGAACACGGGCTCCATGCGGATGCTGCCGTAGGCGATGTGGCTGGCGGACATGGCGACGGGGACGAGGAGGTTGCTCCCCTGCCCTTTTTTAGGGACCAGCGAGCCGTAGGCGATCTCATAGGGGCCTTTGGTGCTGACGCCGATGTCGCCTTCGTTCTGCACAAAGCCTTCGGGCGTGATGTAGCGCTGGATGTTGTGGGAGTCGATGCCGTAGCTGCCCATGCCGACGCTGTCGGGTGTGGGGCGCCTTTTGAGCAGTTCGTTCTCGGTCATCACGTAGCTGCCGATCATGCGGCGTGCTTCGCGGATGTAGAGCTGGTGGCTCCAGTTGCCATTGTCTTTGAATTCATCCTTCGGAAGGCCCCAGGTCTGCATCTCCTGCTGAATTTCCTTGGGCACGCGTGGATCGTTGGCGATGAAATAGAGCCAGCCTTTCTGATAGTTTTCATGCGCGGTGATGATCTCACGACGGCGCTCGTAGCTGGCCTCGGGGTAGTCCCAGTTGCGGCCGATGTTGTCGGTGCTGAAGGGGCCGTGGTTGTTGGTGTCGGTCTTGTGGTTTGGGATGGGGTCGAACTTGTGGAAGACATCGGTCCAGCCTTTGTCGAAGACGCGCACGAGCAGTTCGAATTCTTTCGGATCGTAGCCTTCAGGCTTAGCAAAGGGGACGCGGTTTTCGGGATGATTCGTCAGGCACATGCGGAAGCAGTAGGCCTGCACTTTTTTGTCGCCCGCGCCGTATTCACCGGTCGGCTCCGTATTGATGTGAGGCAGCACGCCGCTCTTGGGATCGCCTGGGACGACGTAGGGGCTGATGTTCATCTGGCCAAAGTGATGGCCGTGATGGAGGACGCCGACCTGCACGCCGTTCCATTTTTCTTCATAGACGCTCTGCGCCTCGCGGCCCACGTGGTAGTCCACGCCTGCTGCTGCCATCAGATCGCCCTCGTAGGTGGCGTCGATGAACATTTTCCCGGCGTAGGTCTTGCCGCTGAGGGTGGTGATGGAGGTGATTTTATCGCCGTCTTTCTTCACGCCTTTGGCGCGGTCGAGCCATTCGTCGCGCACGACTTCGAGGCCGAATTCCTTGACGTAGTCTTCGAAGATCTGCTCGGCCACATGGGGCTCGAAGATCCACATGGTGCGGTTTTCGCCATCCATGGCGGGAGTACCCTGGCCTTTGCCGCCGTATTCGGATTTCTTCTGCTGCACCCAGGATGCTTCCTGATCGTAGTGCTTCCAGACGCGGTGGTAGAAATCACGAGAGAGGCCGCCGATGACGGCTTTGTTGCCGGTGTCGGTGAAACCGAGACCACCACCGCTCAAGCCGCCGAGATGTTTATCGGGGGAGACCACGATGACCGACTTGCCCATCTTCTTGGCCTGCACGGCGGCGATGATGGCGGAACAGGTGCCGCCATAGATGACGATGTCATGATCTGCTGCATGGAGGACCTGGCTGGAAAGCAGGACGGAAGCTAGAAGAGTACGCAATTGCATGGCTGGAGATTGGGTTGGCTGGGCCGACGGTTTCCTTCGCTGCATGAAAGGAATGGGCAAACAGAATGTTTACACGGGATGTTCCGACCGACCTGTCTTGCCATCCTACTCGCCAGTTCAGCCTTTGCACAAAACCTGCTGCCGAAGACGCAGGTGCTGCGACAAGAAGGCATGCAGTCCGACTTTCCCTCAATGTGTGTCGATGCGGGTGGGACACCCCATGTGGCTTACATTCAATGGGATAGCCAAAAGGACACGCTGCATGTGGCGAAGCTCAGTGATGGGGCTTTGAGCGATGTTTTGACGGTGGGACAGCCGGGAATTATTCACCAGCCAGCGCTGGCGGCGGATGGAACGGGAGCTCTGCATGTGGTGTGGTCTCAGGTGAACGACAAGGATTTGATGGAGCTTCGTTCGGCGATCATTCGTGATGGCAAGGTCCAAGGGGAGATTACGACGCTGGCGAGTTCGCCAAACGGCGGCAATGCTTTTGCGAAGGCGACAGCGGATGGCTCAGGCGATGTGTGGGTGGTGTGGCAGAGCATGCGCGGCACGCTGGCTGACATATTCTGCCGCGTCTATGACACGAAGAAAGGCGCGTGGTCGGAGGAAGTACAGGTCACGAAGGATCCGGGCGGCGAATGGGAGCCCTGCGTGGCATTTGATGGCAAGGGCGGCGCGTGGGTCTGCTATGACTCTTCACGCGGCAATGAATTCAACATTTATGCCACGCATGTGGATGCTGAACTCAAGGTGGGTGAAACGAAGCAGCTCATCGCCACCAGCCGCTATGAAGGCCGGGTGAATGCGGCCACGGCAACCGACGGCAAAGGCATCTGGCTGGCCTGTGAACGTGGCAATGAGCAGTGGGGGCTGGATATGCGTGCTCATGGCGGTCAGGTGGGGCTGAACGGACGGCGAGATTTGGTGATCGCCTACTGGGATCTTGCCAGCGGCAAGGTGGAGGAACTGCCCGGCCCTGACGAGCTGCTGGCGGCACTGCCCGGCCCCAAAACTCCTGCCGGAGCCAATGCACCGCGCGCGAACAATCCGAAGGCCAAGGCCAAAGCGGAGGAGCGCGCCAAGGCGCAGGCAGCGCAGCTCAAGGCCAAGGGCAAGCCTGCGCCGAATGAGATCGGCGCGGCGAACCTGCCACACCTGATGCTGGATGCTGCTGGCCGGCCATGGCTCACGGTGCGCTACTTTAAGAACTTCTGCTGGCAGATTGCGCTGACACGTTACGATGCGGGCACGAAGCAGTGGGCGCAGCCGTCTTTGATCCCGGAGAGTGTTTACACGCAGGACCGCCAGACGACGCATGCGCTGGGCAAGGACGGCAGCCTGTGGATGGCGTGGTCCAGTGATCTGCGCACCTCGAAGCTGCAACTGACCACGGGGGTGCATCTGGCCAAAATCGCCACGGATGCTGAGGTGAAACTCGTCACGGCATCGGCGGTGAAACCGCGTGAACCTTTTGCCGCTTACATCAATGCCACCACGCCCGAGCGTGACCTCAGCGAGCGCCATACCTGGACGCACAACGGTGTGAAGTACAAGCTCTACTGGGGCGACTACCACCGGCACACGGACATCTCCAACTGCGTCACCGCGAATGATGGCTGTGTGCTGGAGCAGTACCGCTATGCCTGGGATATGGGCAAACTGGACACTCTCGGGCTCAGTGATCACACGGACATCGCGAAGATCTATCACCCCTATGAGTGGTGGCTGAATCAGAAGATGACGGAGGTCTTTTACGCGCCCGAATTTTTCATGAGCATGTACGCTTACGAGCGCGAGCAGAAGTGGCCCTATGGGCATCGCAATGTGATCTTCGCGCAGCGTGGCGGACCGATCGTGTACATCCAGCGCAAGAACTACCTGGCATCACCCTGGCAGAAGGAGTTCCCGGTGAAAACCGAGGGTGAGCCCGAGCTGCACCCCAGCGAACTGTGGGACGTGCTGGTGCGCTATGGCAAACCAGTCACTGCCATCAGTCATACGGGAGCCACCAGCATGGGCACGGACTGGGACCAGATGCCGCCGATGGATCACCGGATCGAAAACGTGGTCGAGCTTTATCAAGGGGCACGCGTCAGCTATGAGGGCCTGAATGTGCCGCAGCCCACGGTGGGGATGCGTGAAGGACAGCCCTACAACCACGCCTCCACCGTGGTCGGCAAGCCCGTCGTCGGCCAGCCGATCCGCAGCTTCACGGAGAAGAACAACGGCGTTTATCAGCATGCGCTGGAGCTCGGCCACAAGCTGGGCGTGTGGGCGGACAGCGACCACATTTCCACCCACACCAGCTATGGTGGCGTGTATGTGAAGGAGTTCACGCGCGAAGGCATCATTGAGGCCATCAACGCCCGGCGGACCATCGCCGCGACGGACAAGATTTTCGTGGAGTTCTCCTGCAACGACCACCTGCTGGGCACCGAGATCGCGCTCTCCGGCAAACCCGTGCTGAAATTCAGCGTGGACGGCACCGCCGAGATCACGCGGGTCACACTGGTGCGCAACGAGCAGAACTACCAGCAGTGGGAGCCGAAGGCGAAAAGCTTTGAGCAGACTTTCACTGATGAAGCACCGATCGCGGGCGAGAACCGCTACTACCTGCGCGTCGAACAGAACGATGGGAACATGGCGTGGTCATCGCCGGTGTGGGTGCAGGTGAAGTAGACTTATAAGCAGTTCGCAAAACACATTTCCGTTTAGCAGGCTGTCTCTAACGAGAAAGCCATGGGCTCCGACGGCGGCTGGCTGGGACAGCCAGCCCTACCTGTGCTGGGTTGGCGAATGCCCGGAGCGAGGCAGGGAGGCTTGTCCTCAAGCCTCCGCCGAGTGTCGCCACGCATGCTTTTCGGAAATCAGTTTTGGAAAGCGCTATTTCACTGCCAGCCGCCGCCGAGCGCCTTCAGCATGGCAACGCTGGCCATGAGGCGCTGTCCTTCCACCTGAGCGGAGAGGAGCTTGGCGTTGAGCACGGTGCGGTTGGCATCCACGACTTCAAAATAGCTGGCGAGACCTTTCTGGTAGCGCAGTTCGGCCAGGCGCTGGGTCTCCTGCGCGGAGGCGATGGCGGCATCCAGGGCCCGCCCCTGTTTGGCATAGGCTCGGGCATCCAGCAGGCTGTCTTCGACTTCCTGCAGGGCGACCAGAATGCTCTGGCGGTAATTGGCCAGGGTCTCTTCATAAGTGGCCTTGCTCGCCCTCAAGTTAGCCCGCAGCTTGCCGCCTTGAAATATCGGGAGCGTCATGCTGGGGCCGATGGACAAGATGCGGCTGCGCTGATCATAGAAATTTTCGGCACCGATACTCTCAAGACCGCCGCTGCCGACGATGCTGAACGCCGGGTAGAACGAAGCCGCTGAAACCCCCACCTGGGCGTTTGCTTCGCGCATCTTCTGCTCCGCCGCACGGATGTCCGGGCGACGCTGCAGCAGTGTGGATGGCAGTCCGGCCGGCACTTTCGGTGGACGAGGCTGGCTGCTGACCTTGCTGATGTGGAAATCGGAAGGGATATCTCCGCAAATGACGGCCAACGCATTTTCGGCATTGCCACGCTGGCGTTCCAGAGCGGCCAGATCATTGCGGGCAAATTCCAATTCTGTCCGGGCCCGTGCCACGTCCATTTCATTCGCCAGCCCGCCTTTGAAGCGTGATTCCTGGAGCTTCAGGGCTTCTTCACGCCAGGTCTGCGTGCCAACCACGGCCAGCATCTGCCGATCCAGTGAATGAGTCAGGAAGTACAGCCGCGCCACTTCTGCGGCGAGGGTCAGACGCCGGGCGGAGAGGGTCTCCATGGCGGCAAACTGGGAGGCCTTGGAGCTCTCCACACCGCGACGCACCCGTCCCCAGAGATCAAATTCCCAGCCAAGTTCCAGCAGGTTTTGAAACCGACGACGTTGTGTCTTGGGCAAGGAGACTCCGGGAGGCAGGTTGGCACCGAAGGAGCTTTGTGACAGGCGCTCATACTGCATGCCATCCTTCATGCTGAGCTGGGGAAACCAGTCCGCCTGCTGCACGCCGACGAGCGCGCGTGCGGTTTCGACGCGTGCCAGGGCGCCGCGCAGTTCCTGGTTGTTCTCCATCGCACGCTCTTCCAGCCGGTTCAATTCAGCGGAGCCGAACAATTTCCACCATTCGCCGGGGACAGGGATATCTGCGGTGTTCGCCTTGCTGCCATTCTTCCACTTGGAGGGCAGCAGCACCTCCGGCAGTTTGAAGTTGGGCCCGACGCTGCAGGAGGCACACGTCAATGTGGTCGTGAGGCAGAGAATGCTAAAGTGGTTCATGCGCGCGTATTCATGGGTTGAAACGTCCCTAGTGCAACCATCAAGACAAAGGTTCGTCCGCAGTTATTTAGGCAGACAGCCTGCCACTTTCTGCCGCCAACTGGCGAGGACATCGGCTGCGACCGCATGCGCCTCTTCAGAGCTGACGTGCTCTGTGACAGAATGCGCGGCGGGAAGCCAGGATGGCGTGGAAATTTCACCAATGTGATCGTGCTTCTCCGCGCGCAGAAAGGCGCGCAGCTCCACTGTGAGCTGGTTTTTGCTGCGGTCATGGGTGGCGAGCGCCTCAATACAAACCTCAAACGGGACCCCTTCAATTTCTAGGATGCTGATGACTTGGGTGGTATCGAGCAGGGAGTGAATCATGTTCAAAGGTTCGGGAGCAATGCCGGGGTGTCGCTGCCATGTTTGCGCTCAATTTTGCGAAGGTTTACGCATCAAGCCCCCGTTATGACGCAACCATGCGTTTTCTTCTTTGCTGCCTTGCCCTGACCACCTTCGCTGCTGCTGCTGACAAGCCGCTGAACATCCTCTTTCTCTTTGCGGACGACTGGGGGCGCTATGCGAGCATTTATGCGGAGCATGAGAAGTTCCCTTCGCCGAATCAGGTGGTCAAGACGCCGAACATTGACCGCATTGCCCGTGAAGGCGCGCTGTTTAGCCGGGCGTATGTGAACGCCCCGAGCTGCACGCCCTGCCGCAGCGCGCTGCTGTCCGGCCGGTACTTTTTCAACTGCGGACGCGCGGCGATCCTGAATGGCGCGGTGTGGGACCCGGCGATCCCGAGCTACCCGCTGCTGCTCAAGGATCAGGGCTATCACCTTGGCAAATCCTACAAGGTCTGGGGGCCGGGCGAGCCTGCGGACGCGCCGTATGGCGGGCAGCAGTTTGCGTATCAGAAGTCGGGCGGGCGCTGCAATCAGTTCTCCCAAAACGTGGAGAAGCTCATGCAGCAAGGGGTCGAGGTCGAGGCGGCGAAGCAGCAGATCTACGACGAGGTGCGGGGCAATTTTGACAGCTTCCTCGCGGCGCGGCCCAAGGGCGCGCCGTTTGTGTTCTGGCATGGGCCGACCAATGTACACCGCAAGTGGGTCAAAGGCAGCGGGCTGGCGCAGTGGGGCATCAATCCGGACGACCTGAAGGGCAAGCTGCCGAAGCACCTGCCGGATGTACCGGAATTTCGTGAGGACTTCGGCAGCTACCTGGGTGAGATCCAGGCCTTCGATGCGCAGGTGGGTGTCATTATCAAGCGACTGGAAGAGGCGGGCGAGTACGACAACACGGTCATCGTGATCAGCGGCGACCATGGCGCGCCCGGATTCCCCGGTGGCAAGTGCAACCTCTATGACTTTGGCGTGAATGTGGCGCTGGCGATCCGCTGGCCGGGTCAGCCGGGCGGACGGTATATTGAGGACTTCGTGAATCTCATGGATCTCGCGCCTACGTTCATGGAGATTGGGGGTGCGACGATTCCTGACGGGGTGAATGGCAAGAGTCTGGTGAGCTTGATGAAGTCTGGTAAATCGGGACGGATTGAGAAGGAGCGTGACTATGTGATCACGGGGCGTGAGCGGCATGTGAGCATTGCCCGTGAGGGGAACCTGCCGTACCCGCAGCGTGCGCTGCGCAAGGAGGGCTTCCTTTACATCCACAACTTCAAGCCGGACCGCATGCCGATGGGTGACTATAAAACGCTGACGGACAGCTTCACGCCTTCGCAGGATGATTTGGAGAACGAGACGTATGTGGCGTTTCCTGACATGGATGCGTCGCCTGCCAAGGCGTGGCTGGTTCAGCATCGCAATGACTCGCAGTATAAGTGGTACTTTGATTATGCGTTTGCGAAGCGCCCGGAGGAAGAGCTGTACGACATCCGCAAAGATCCTGACGCCACGATCAATGTGGCAAAGGAAGCTGCTTATGCGGAGGTGAGAGCGAAGATGGCGGCGGAGCTGATGGAGAAGCTGAAGGCGGTGGGGGATCCGCGAGTCGTGGCTGATCCGGTGCCGTTTGAGGGGCCGCCTTATACTTTGGATACCAAGACTGATAAACCGGGCAAAGGGAAGAAGGGTAAAGGCAAGGCGAAGGCGGAGTAAGTTTAATTGCGGAGAGAAGGCAGCCATTGACCCAAGGGTCATCTGCATTATAATTTCTATAATGCAGTCTTTTCTTCTTACATCCCTGCTTCTCCTCGGCCTCTCCGCTCAAGTTCTGGCGCAAGCCCCGCTGCCTGAGCACAAGATGCAGCAGCTGCGCCGGGAGGCGCGTGATCCGCGGGCGCGGGACAAGGTGGAAGATTTTCAAATGGCCGCTGAATACTGGGCCCATTCGCGAAACCTGAAAAACATCCCCGACATGGATGAAGCACTGGCCCATGTGCTGCCCGAGGCGCTGAGACTTTCGGAAAAGATCCAAAATTTTCAGAGCTGGGAAACAGCGCATGAATACAAATCCTACCACGACGCGGGGGCCATCCTGATGGCCCGATGCTACACGCTGCTTTACTATGGCGACGTGAAGGCGGCGCGTGAAGGGCTGGATCTGATCGACACGAAGCTGCGCTTTTCAATGCTGCTGAGCCGTGACCGCGGAGTCACCTGGGTGCGCAAGCAGATGCATTATCATGAGCATTTTTGCGCGATGTATGCGCTGATGATTAACAAGAAGTTCGAAGCGTATCGATTCCCAAAGGAACGAGACGAATTTGACGGTGACGCGATGTACAAAGCCATGATGGACATGGTACGGCTGCGGATTCAGGACGGAGGAGTCGGGCCACTGGAGTACCTTTTCAAATCCACCCGAAGCACCCAACTAGCCCTGCCCTCGGGACAACGCGCGCTGTTTCTGTGCTATGGAGCCACGGTGCCCCTTGATTGGGAAAGGAACAGTGAGACGGCCTGGGATGAAATGCTGGCGGGAATCGTCCGCTGGCGGAAGGCGGTGGCGGTTTCCGTTTCTGCGCGCATTGCCGAGGCGCACTTCTATCTCGAGTACGCGAAGCATGCGTATGAAGAGTCGGACAGGCCGCCAACTGACAAGTATGCGGCCTATCAGCAACGCATCGCCATAGCGCAGGCTCTTTTGTCAGAGGCTCCGCGCACATGCCCGGAATGGTATTCGACCCAACTGGACCTGCACCGCTGCCAGGGAGCCACGATGGAAGCCGTGGCGGCCACCTTTCAGGAGGGGATGAAAGCATTCCCGGACTATCTTCACATGCAGGTCAGCCTGTGCCGCTACCTGGATCGCAACAAGGAAATCGGTGGAGCTTTGATCGCAGCGACGCTGAAAGAGATCGCCGCGGGGGCCCACCCTGAAAATGCTGCGTACTGCCTGCGCTGGGTGGTGCTGAACGGGAACTATGAGCACCTCATCCCACGATTGGACATGAAGCTGATGCCAGTGATTATCAAGCAGGGCATCGAAACCTATCCGCATAGCCTGAAGCTGCGCAGTGACTATGGGCTGGTGTCGCTCATCCTGGGTCAGCAGGAGACTGCGGCGTGGTGCCTGCGTGGCATGAAGGACCGCTGGGATCGGACTACGTGGAAGGACCGTGAGGACATTGTGGTGCGGATGGCGACTGCGCCGACTTATGAGAAGCCGGATGTGAAGAAGGTGAGTACTTCGCTTTGAGTTTTGCGGGCTGGTGATCAGAACATGGGCACATGATGTATTGAATGCCTGGGGAGAGTGGAAGTTGGTTGAGGGTTGATCGTGGGGTTTTGGAGTTTGCGGGACGCTCTTTCTGTAGCGGGGCTCTTTGTAGACGCTGCTAGTAGGCGTGGGGTGTGGCGATGTGCTGGGTTTGCTTTCCCTGTCGTGTGTTGCTATACCCAGGGTCGCCTCGCTTAGGCTCGGCTGACCCTGGGCTAAATTACGCAGCCCTTTCAGGGCTGGTGCGGGCGCGGAGCTGAGTGGTGGAACGAAAGGTATTCCGGCAAGAAAGCGCCGAGTGCCCGCCGTCACGGACCGGCGACAATCTGTCTTAACTAAGCGCCATTCGCACCTGGAAACTTTATTGACAACTTTTCACTTAATACTGTTGACGCACTCGACAGAATTGTCTCTCATCAAAAATGAGCAGTGCGAAACCAGTTGAACTTCCAAGCAAGCCTTTTGCAAAACAAAGTGACGCGACTGACTTCTTCAGAAAGATGCTGAATCGATATAACGATGGGCAGAAAATCAATCTGGAGGATAGCCGCCTGCTATTTGAATTACTTCAGAGGCATCCGGACGAGAAGATCGGAATTGGGATTGACTATTTCTATAAAGCTAGAAATCCCGAGCAGCCCACGAGCTGTTTTCATATCATGCGCCTCAATGGAGAATGGACTGACTTTTCTTATCCAAGATGCATCAAAGGCACGAAACCGACAGCGGAAGAGTATTACTACCGAGCGTGCCGTTTCGCAGTTTCGCCTTATTTAACAGAGGAGAAGAACAAACTATTCGCCACAGGAGGGGTTGTCCGTTCTTCAAGCGGCGAAATGCTCACCAAGGATTCCTCAGAATATCGGCATACTGAACCCACATTCAAAATGCTCGCGGAGGATTTTCGACGCACAAAAGGGTTGGATGTTTCAATGGAACTCTTTGTCGAGGACCGTGACATGCAATATAACGTCCGGTTTTTAGACCTATCTATTGTTCAGGATTTCATCAAATATCACAAAGCGCATGCAAATCTTGCGCTCTTCAAGCGAAATCGATAACAAGTCCTGGGTGGCCTCACTCGCTGTGCTCTTCCCAGAATTTGCGGAGTTCGCGGAGCTGTTTTTTGTCAGGCTTGGCGACGACTTCGTGGGCGCGGGGCTGGATGAGTTCGCGTTCGCGGCGGAGTTCGCTGGCGCGTTGGATCCACTCCAGGGGGGTGAGGTTTTCGTAGAACTCGGACACCTTGGGTGGGCTGAGGCGCTGGGGGGAAAAGGCGATGACGCGGAGGCGGAGGCGGAGATCGCCGCGCACGACTTCGAGGACGTCGTCGGGCTTTAGATCGCGGGAGGCTTTTACGGGCTGGCCGTCGATGGTGACGTTGCTGCGGGCGCAGGCCTGGGTGGCGAGGGTGCGGGTTTTGAAGACGCGCACATGATGCAGCCATTTGTCGGCACGCTGGCTCATGCGGCGGGCGGGTAGGTGCGATTGCCGAAGATGGCGCTGCCGACGCGGACGATGGTGGCGCCTTCTTCGATGGCGATTTCGAAGTCGTGGCTCATGCCCATGCTGAGGCGCGGGAGAGGTGCGCCGCCGCTTTGGGCGAGTTCGTCGCGGAGTTCGCGGAGGCGGGTGAAATAGGGGCGGCTCAAGGTGGGGTCGGCATCGAAGGGGGGGATGCACATGAGGCCCTGGATTTCGAGGCGCTTGAGGGAGTATAGAGCTTCCAGGCTGGCGCGGAGCTGGTCGGCGCTGAAGCCGTGCTTGCTGCTTTCGGCGGCGAGATTGACCTCGATATAGACTTGGGGGAAGAGGCCGAGTTCGGCGGCGATGCGGTCCACGTCCCGTGCGAGATCGAGCGAGCCGATGCTGTGGATGGACTTCACATGCGGGAGGACTTTGCGCACTTTGTTGGACTGAAGATGGCCGATGAGATGCCAGTGCAGATTTGCTGGCAGTTGCGGGGCTTTGAGGAGGATTTCCTGCACTTTGTTTTCACCGAAGAGAAGCTGACCGGCATCGAGGGCTTCGCGGATGGCTTCTACGGGAAAGGTTTTGGAAACGGCGAGAAGTTCCACCGAAGCGGGATCACGGCCGCAGCGCTGGGCAGCGGCGGTGATGCGGTCGCGGATGGCTTGCAGGCGGTCGGAGAGGGCGGTCATGTGTTGGAAAGAGAAACGGAAGATGCGCTGTGCGTGCAACGTATTTTCACGTTCAACCATTCCCACTCCACATGCAATCACGCCGCCACTTCATCCGCCAGTCCGCCGCCACGCTATTTGCCGCCCCCTGGGTCACCACGGGTATGCGTGCGGCATCTCCGAACGGCATGCTGCGACATGCGGCGTTTGGTGCTGCGGGGATGAGCATGGCAGACATGACCGCGATGTCGAACCACCCGATGTGGGAGCTGACTGCGGTGTGCGATGTGGACACGCGGAACTTTGCGAAGGCGCAGGAGAAATGGCCGAATATCAAGGTGTATCAGGACTGGCGTGAACTGCTGGAGAAGGAGTCTGCCAACATCGACAGCGTGAACGTTTCCACGCCTGACCACATGCACGGCAGCATCGGGCTGGCAGCTATCGCGAAGGGCAAGCATGTGTATGGCCAGAAGCCGCTGGCACACAACCTGTGGGAATGCCGCCAGATGGTGGAGCGTGCGCGTGAAAAAGGGGTCATGACGCAGATGGGCATCCAGGTTTCTTCGGACTCGTCCGAGCGTCTGGCGGTGGAACTGATCCAACTGGGAGCGATCGGCAAGGTGAAGGAAGCGCACACTTTTTCGAACAAGAAGTGGGGCGACGTGGACGTGCGCCCGGAGAAGAGTGATCCGATTCCGGAGGGCTTTGACTGGAACAAGTGGCTCGGAGTCGCGAGCGAGCGCAGCTACATCAAGGGCTACGATCATCCGGGCAACTGGCGCAGGCGCCGTGACTTCGGCACGGGCACGCTGGGAGACATGGGCTGCCATATGTTCAGCGGCTGGTTCCGCTCGCTCGATCTCGCAGCGCCGACTTCTGTGGTCTCACGCGGTCCGGCACCGAACAAGGACAACTGGAACATCAACGCCGTGGTCGAATACACCTTCAAGGGCACAAAGTATACTGCTGGCGACAGCATCAAGGTCACCTGGACGGATGGTGATGCGCGACCACCTGCGGAAGTGATGGCGCTGATTGGCGACGTTTCCAAATTCCCCGGCCAGGGCACGATCTATCTCGGCACCGAGGGTGTGCTGCTGCATGCGCATGGCTCCACGCCGATGCTTTACCCACGCGACAAGTTCACCGGTTACAAGTACCCGAAGATCGAGAAGCGTGATCACTGGGGTGACTTCATCGACTGCTGCCTGAAGGGCGACAAGAAGCCTTCGGCGAACTTTGATTATGCGGGGCCGCTGACGGAGGCGGTGCTGCTGGGCTGCCTTGCGAGTGCGTTCCCGAATGAGAGCCTCACGTGGGATGCTCCTGCGCTGAAGATTCCGAACAATGCTGCGGCGGACAAGATGGTGCGAAGGGACTACCGCAAGGGGTGGGAGATTGTTTGAGGAGTGACTTGATGAACGAGCGCAGGCCAGAGGGACTGCGCTCGTGGGTGGCGTTTTGGAGTGCGGCTGAGTTGCGGCTTTCGAGTGGCTTGTGATTGGCGTGAACTGGCGGGCTGGCGAAGGATCATTCACTCCCGCTTTCGAGTGTTTGCTGATAGGTGTGAATCACCGAGGCCGTCGAAAGCGGTAGCTGCGCTCGTGCCTCGCTACGCGACCGCAGTCCATATGGGAGGCGTGGCCGAGCGGTGTTAAAGAACTCTGCGTTCCAGCTTACTCAATCGTCGTCGTCTTCGTCGCGGGGGCCGTTCACGGAGCGTTTTTTCTTCACGGCGGAGATGTTGCGGTGGACCCAGACGCTCTGGACCATGCCCATGAGGAAGAGGGTCACGACGACAAAGGTACCGCCGTAGCTGATGAAGGGCATGGGCAGACCGATGACGGGGAGCATGACGAGATTCATCCCGGCATTTTGGAAGGTGTGCACAAAGAACATGGCGACCACGCCGACGACAATGAGCCGCCCTAACTGATCGCGAGCGCAAAAAGCGACGAAGACGCTTTGCAGCAGCAGCAGCGCCATGCCTGAGAGCAGGAGCACGGAGCCACGGAAACCAAACTCCTCGGCGATGACGCCGAAGATGAAGTCATTGATGGATTCGTGCGGGAAGAAGGTGCGGTGGATCGAGGCCTGATCGGGAACTTTTTTGGATTCGGGCCCCTTCCCTTCCAAGCCTCCCGTGGAAACCGCGATCTGCAGGTGCTTGGCCACCCAGCCTTCGTTTTGAAGATCCACTTTATCGAGCTGGTTTGTAGCCATGTACCAGGTGGAGTTGATACGTGCCTGCTGGTAGGGCTTGAGCGCGAAGACATAGACCAAGGGCACCACGCTGACGACGCCGAGCAGCATGGTGATCATGTAGCGGAATGGGATGCTGCCGACGAGCATCATCGAAAGGAACACCGGACCCCAGACAAGGCCGGAGCCCAAGTCTTCCTTGATGACCATCATGGCGGGAATACCGGCCACCATGCCGGCCGCCATGATGCGCAGCCAGGGACGACGAAAGACTGGTATCATGCGTGGTAGCTCACCAAAAATGACGCCCAGAATCAGGATGCCAGACATGATCGCAAACTGTGAAGGCTGCATCATCATGCCGCCCACTTGAATCCAGGCTTTGTTGCCACCGATCTCAATTCCGAAGGCCAGCACCGCCACGAGACCGCCAATGCCCGCAATATACATGGGCACACAGGCCCAGCGCACCCACTTGTAATCCAGCAATGAGGAGGCAAAGAAAACTGGCAGGCCGATCATCACCCAACGGATCTGGTCACGCCACTTGAGGGCCATGGCCGGATCATCCTTGTACGCCGAGGCATTGTAGATGGCATACACTCCGAAGACGATGAGGGCGGCGATGTTCAACACCAGCAGCCAGTTCATGCCGAGGAATTTTTTAAAGAGAGGAGTCATTGAATCAGAGCAAAAAAGTTTGAGGCGAAGAGGCCACCACTGCCGCTAAATGAGCACGGGCACGGCTTCGAGCAGCTTCTGGGTGTAGTCGTGCCGCGGGTTCTCGCAGATCTGATCTGCATTCCCCTGCTCGACGATTTTACCGTGATGCATGACGACGATGTGATCGCTCATGTGACGGACGACGGCGAGATCATGCGCGATGAAGAGGAGCGTGAGATCGAGCTCTGCCTGGATGTCTTTGAGGAGATTGAGGATCTGCGCTTGCACGCTGACATCGAGGGCGCTGACGGGCTCGTCGCAGATGAGGAAGCGGGGCTTCACGGCGAGTGCGCGTGCGATGCCGATGCGCTGGCGCTGGCCGCCGCTGAATTCATGCGGGTAGCGCTGCAGGGCATCTTCGGGCAGGCCTACTTTTTTGAGCAGCCCGGCGGAGACCTCGCGGCGCTGCTCGCGTGAGAGTTCTTTGAAGTGAATCTGCAATGGCTCGCCGAGGATGGATTCGACGGTCATGCGCGGATTCAGCGAGCCGATGGGGTCTTGGAACACCATCTGCATCTCCCTGCGCAACGGGCGAAATTCGCTCTCGGTCATGGGCAGCACTTCCATGCCGCGATAGTTCACACTGCCTGAGGTGACGGGGGTGAGCTTGAGCAGAGCGCGGGCCACGGTGGACTTGCCGCTGCCGCTCTCGCCGACCAGACCGACAGTGCTGCCTTCCTCTACTTCGAAGCTGACCTTGTCCACGGCCTTGATGACATCGGTGGTACGGCCCAACCAGCCCCCGCGCACGGGGAAGTGAATTTTGAGGTCTTTAACGCTGAGCAGGTGCATGGTGGAAGCCGTGAATTTAGCACAGCTGATAAAACGCGCGAAAGTTTCATTGCGCGAAAGCTTGAAAGTGTCAGCATCCCTTTCCAGATGAACGAACGCTATGAATTGCTCGCTCCCATCGCCGAGGGTGGCCTAGGGGCTGTTTTCAGAGCGCGGGATACACAACTGGGCCGCGAGGTGGCGGTCAAGCGCATCCTGACGGGCAAGTCGGGTGGCTGCGGCACCGCGGTGGATGCCCTGATCCGCGAGGCGCGGAAGCAGTCGATTTTGGAGCATCCGAACATTGTGGCCGTGTATGATTATGGCGTAGACACCGAGGGTGGCTTCATTGTGATGGAGCTGGTCCAGGGCGAGACTTTGGAAGATGTGATCATGCGCGGCGCCTTGCCGGCCCATGATTTCGATGCCCTCGTGCGGCAGACTCTGGACGGGATGCGCGCCGTGCACGCGAAGGGACTCCTGCACCTGGACCTGAAGCCGGGGAATCTCATGCTCCACCGGATGCCAGAGGGGGGCTTGCAGGTGAAGATCCTCGATTTTGGCCTGGCGAAAAGCACCCCGCAGGGAGGAAGGCTGGACCCGAGCCCCTGCACTGGGCTGCCTGGCTCCATTCATTTCATGGCTCCGGAGCAGTTTGAACGCGCGGTGGTGGATGTGCGTACGGACATCTATGCACTGGGCTGCCTGTTTTACTACGCGCTGACGCAGCAGCACCCCTTCGAGGGTGACACCAAGCCGCAGGTGATGGTGGCGCATTTGCACCCCCGCACCCGGCCGCTGGCCGCGCTGCGGCCCGACCTGCCCGCGCACACGGTGAAGTGGGTCGAATGGCTCATCAACCGACTGCCCGCCAACCGTCCGGCCACCGTCGCCGAGGCGCTGCGGGTGTATGAAAAAGGCACCATGGCCGGAGCGTGATCCCCCCCCCGCCCCGCCAAAGCCAGTGAGTGGATGAGGAAGGAATCGTGCCAAAGACGAAAGCCTCTTGCCATCGCACCACGTGCCGCCATCATGCTGGAACCTGTTCCTTGCCTCACCATGTCGCGTGCCCCATCAGCCCTTCTTTCTGCCATCACCAGCCTCGCACTCTGCTCCTGTGGCATGATCAAGAGCATCATTCCCGACTCGATGCCCAAGCTGCCAAAGATTGGCCTGCCAAGCCTGCCGAGCAGAAATACGGTGGCCAAGCTCGTCCCAGGGATGGCGGAGAGGGACACGGAGGGCGCTGAAGATCCGGATGTTCCCTTCAACTCACGTGGCACTCTTGGCTTTGGGCACACCATCCGCCTTGAAGTTTATGAAGGCACACGCAGCCCGGTACGCATCTATCGCGGCATTGTGATGATCACCTCCGATGGCACGCTCCCTCTAGGCCAGGTGGGCACGGCACGTGTCGGGGGCCTGCGCCTACCCAAGGCTGCGGAGGCCATCGCCACGGTTTTCCGGCTGGCAGGCCGCAACACCCGGGAGATCACCGTGCAGATCATCTCGGTGGAAAACACCCCGGTCATCTCGCTCAATGGAGATGTGATGGAGGCGGAGTTCATTCCGGTCTTTAAGGCGATGAGCGTGCAGCAGGCCGTGACCGTCACCGGTGGGCGCAAGCCGGGCTCCAACACACGCGGATTTTACATCTCACGTCAAGGCCAGCGCCATTTCTTCACTTCGCTGGAAGCCGCGAATAAAAACTGGAAGCCGCAGGCTGGTGACATCATCACACTTTCTCCCGACATCTAATTTTCGCACCATGCTCGAATACATCGGCAGTGGTCCCTCCTCTGCGCAAAGCCCCCTGAGTTCTCTCGTTCAAACCGCCGCCATCCTCCGCATCGGGACCGGGCTGCTGCTCATGACACGCTACGGCCTGGGTGCCGTGCAAAACGCCTACCACTTCTTCTTTCAGGAAAAGCCCTGGGCGTGGGTCCCGGCGTTTCATGAGGCGGGCATGCCCCAGGCCCACCTGCTGGCCCCTGTGGTCGCCCTGCTCATCGTGGGCGTGGCCTTGAGCTGGATCATTGGGTTTTTGACCCGGCTTTTTGCCTTTATCTTTCTACCTGTGGTCATCACCACCCTGGTGGTGCTGCACAATGCGGACTCTCCCCGGGTGGAGGCTGCGTGGCTTTACCTGATCATCACGGTGACGCTGCTCCTGTTTGGATCTGGCACTGTTTCTGTGGACCAACTCTTCCGCCTCGGTCAGAGCGGGCCTAAAAAACGCCGCTGATGGCCCGCATCGTCCGCAGTCCCACCGCTGCTGCCGTGACGCCCGCGGTCGAACGCGTCCTGGCGATTGACCCGGCACTGCGCAAAACGGGCTGGGCCGTGGTGGAAAGTGCCGCTGGTGTGGTGCGTGCGATTGAATGGGGCGTGATTCATAACAAGCCCGCCCTGCTCCCCTCTGGCTGTCTTGTGGCCATTCGCACCGGCTTGAATGATGTCATCACGCGGCACGCGCCGACGGTGTGCGCCATTGAATCCACCATCTTCGTGCAGAGCTACAAGACCGCCATCGTGCTGGGTACGGCACGCGGTGCCTGCCTGATCGCCGCTGCCGAGCACGGGCTGCCGATCTACGAATATGCCCCGCGTGAAATCAAACAGGCCGCCGTGGGGCGTGGTGCTGCGCAGAAAGACCAGGTGGCCTTCATGGTACGCGCCCAGCTCCATCTGCGAGAAACGCCGGAGCCTGATGCCGCCGACGCCCTGGCTGCGGCGATCACCCATTTTCAAAACAGCGCCGCCGCACGGATCACGGAACGTGAAGCGCGGCGGGTGTGAGGAGTGCGCTACTTTTTCTTCTTTGCCAGCGGCTTCTTGGCTGACGTCTTTTTAGCTGAAGTCTTCTTTGCAGGCGCTGTGGCGTTCTTCGCTTCGGCGAGCTTTAGCCTCTTCTTTTTGATATCCTGCTCAGCCTTCTCCATCCTCTTCAGCAGCTTGGGCCACTGCTTTTCTTCCACGATGAAGCCGACACAGCGCTCTGCGCCGCAGCGGCAGGGATGCTCATCCCAGGTGTCCACATCAAAACCGTAGTTGTAGGTCAGCTCTTCGCCGCCCTTGATCTCGCGCAAGGAATAGATCCAGATGCGTCCGCGGATGATGTAGGCCTCGCAGTTGGGGGCGCAGGAATGATTGATGTAGCGTGCGGGATTTTTCCCTTTGGCGCCATCAACGTCGTAGCGCTGGTTCAGGGTGAACACGTAGACGGCGGCACAGCCGGTCTTTTTGGACTTCTCGACGAGCGCCTCGCCACGCCGGGTGGATTCCGCCTTGGTGATTTTTTCACCGATGTATTCGAT
>DLGZ01000047.1:162743-175253 GCA_002482965.1 Verrucomicrobiaceae bacterium UBA7681
GAATCGTTGGGAATGTCACAACGGGCAAAAATGCCGCGATTGTGGATGGAGGAGGAGCGAACGGTCCAGTAGCGTTTCGTGGGGGCTTGGGGCATGAGGGCAGACGATCAACAGAAAAACGGAGCGCATGAAGTGTGCCGGGTGCCTGCAATGTCAAGAGATGAGGCCGAATGTTTCCCGGTGGTGCCAGATGACTGAGCTCCACTTTCTAGTTGCTGCCGGGGTGCGGTGCGGCTTATTGCGCGCCCTTCAACCGACCCGAATTCCCATGCTCGAATTTTTCCGCCGCCACCGTGGTGCCTTCCTCATCACCCTGACGACCTCCATCATCATCTCCATGTTCTGGTATGGTATTTCACAGACCACCGGAAGCCGTGAACAAAAGGTACTCCCCACCGACATCGCTCTCACGGTGTTTGGCAAGGATTACAGCGTTGCCGATATCCAGCGCGCGCAGCGTTCCGTGGAGTTCTCCCAATATTACCTGCAGTCTTATGAAATGGCCTCGATCCTGAGGATCATTCCATCCTCTGGCGGCCTGGACTCTTTCGCCAATCTCTTCGTGGCACGTCATCTCATGGAAGATCTCGGCATCCGCCCCAGCAATGAGGAAGCCCGCGCCGCTCTGGACAAACTCCCTGCCCTGCAAAACAACGGCAAGCTCGACGTCTCCCGTGGCCAGATGCTGGAGCAGCTCGCTGGTTCCATGGGTTTCGACAGCGAGGCCCTGCTGGACATCATGAAAGACTCCATCGGCCTGCGCAAGCTGCAGGAACTTGTGACCAAGAGCTACACGGCCTCCCCGCTGGCCGCTGAGAAGCAGTATGCCAGCAGCTACCAGACCTTCAAAGGTGCCAAGATCACTTTCGAAACCGAGGCCTTCAAAAAGACCGCCACCGTGACCGATGACGAGATCAAAAAGTACTACGAGGAGAACAAGGAGAACTACATGAGCGTCGAAAAGCGCGCCGTGAGCTACGTCTTCTTTGAGAAAGCCAAGGATCTCGACAAAAAGACGCTCGAAGAGCGCCAGAAGGCCGAGCGCGCGATCGTGGAACGGGTGAACGCTTTCAATGCCCTCACCACTGACAATAAGTCCCGCAAAACCTTTGCCGAGGCGGCAGCAGCAACGAAGGAAAAAGTCGAAACCGTCCCTGCGTTTGCCCAAGGCAGCCCTCCCGACGCACTCAAGGCCGAGAACAACCTGCTCGATCTCATCTTCGCCCGCCCCAAGGATTCCACCGCACCGGCGGAAGCCGTCGAAGGCGACAAGGGCTGGTACGTGTTTGATGTCACCAAGATCGAAGAGCCCAAGCAGCAGGAGCTGGCTGAAGTGACCGCCAAAATCAAAGAGGTGCTGGTGGGACAGAAGGCGGATGAAGCCCGCGCCAAGGCTGTGAATGAAGCGCGTCTGGCTTTGAGCGAAGGCTTGAAGGCGGGCAAGAAGATCGATGAACTGGTGAAGGCGCAGAAACTCACGCTTGAGCCCCTGCCGGACATCGACACCGCCAATCCACCCACGGAATTGCCCAACAGCTTCCTGATTGGCCAGGAGGCCGCCAAAACCGCCGTCGGCAGCATCTCGCATGCTGTGGATTTCGACAAGGGCACCCTGCTCATCTACGTGAGCGCCAAGGAACTGCGCAAGCGCCCTGATTCAGCCGAACTGCGCAAGAACCAGGTGGAATCCCTTTCGGGTCAGGAGCGCATGAGCCTCTTCCAGGCTTGGTTTAAGAAACAGCACGAAGCCGCGCGCATCGTGATCGCCAAGCTGGGCTGAGGCACCGCCCTTCGACGTACATGAGCGACACGCCATCCAACGTCGAAGATCTCTATGATGACGCCAGCGGGCACGTGGCCCTGGGCGAACTGCCGGAGGCCATCGCGCTGTACCGGCGCTGCGTGGCGCTGGACCCGAACCACTTTGAAAGCTGGCATGCGCTGGGCATGGCCTTGCTGCGCAATGGTGAGGTGAAGGAGGCGATTGGTGCCGGGATGATGGCGACGACGCTTCAGCCCAACGATTTGCTGGCGTGGACCGCGCTCTCGCAGATGTATGTGAGCAACAAGCAGATCGCCGAGGCTGAGGATGCGAAGGGCAAGGCGCGGATTCTTTCGCTGGGTGGCAAGGTGGTGAAGTAGTTTTTGAGACTCGCGACAGCGTGAAGGCATTCATCGCGTGCCTACGCTGGTGGTTTGGAACTTCGACAATCCAAAATCGATTGCTCGACAATCGTCAATCTTCTGGCTGCAGGGCGCCTTGGTTGTGCGCGATTGAGGATTGATGAACAAGGATTGTTGATTTTTGAAGTGTCGATCCTGCGTCAACGTTCAGCGTGTCAGGGTGATCTGGCGGCAGAGCACGCTTTCCACTCGCGCAAGACGGGCACGCATGCTAAACCGCGCGAATGTCCTCCCCTCTCTTCAATCTTTCTGGCAAAGCAGCACTCATCACCGGCGGCAGCAAAGGTCTTGGCAAAGCGATGGCCCGTGGCTTCGCCGAAGCGGGCGCGGATGTGTTCATCTCCAGCCGCAATGCTGAGGAACTCGCCGCCGCTGCGGCTGAAATCGGCGCGGGATTGAACGTCAAAGTCGAGTGGATGGTGGCGGACATGGCGGATCGGCCTGCAGTCAAAGCACTGGCCGTGGAGGCTGAAAAGCGCCTCGGGAAGATCGACATTCTGGTCAACAACGCAGGCATCAACAATCCGCAGGCGATTGATGAAATCACGGATGAAGTGTGGGATCGCAATGTGGAGGTGGATCTCACGGCGGTGATGTCGCTGACGCGAGCCGTTGTGCCCGGCATGAAGTCGCGCCAGTGGGGTCGCATCATCCACATCTCCAGCGTCCTCGGCGTGGGCGGTCGCTTGAAGCGGAATGTGTACTGCGCGTGCAAGGCGGCGCTGATTGGTCTGGCACGCGCGAGCGCGCTGGATCTCGGGCCGTATGGCATCACGGTGAACTGTTTGTGCCCCGGCCCCTTCCTCACCGACATGCCCGGCAAGCTGCTCAATGATGAGGAAAAGCAATACTTTGCGGATCGCACGGCGGTGAAGCGCTGGGCGGCACCGCGTGAGCTGGCTGGTCCGGCGCTGATGCTGGCTAGTGAGGCGGGGAGTTATATTACCGGACAGGGGATTGTGGTGGATGGTGGGGCTGCGGTGAACGTGCTGTAGTGGAAACAGGCGGGCCTGTGCTCCGATGAGGAGGACAGGCCATTTCCAGCTCGGTTCATGTTCTCCATCGCAATGCCCCTGAACAAGCAGATGCTACGGTGATGACTGAAGTTGCCTGCGCCTTCCTCATCTTCTCCTCATGTTTGTGGGTTTGGTTGCTCCAGAATTCTCCCTACCACCCTCATGCGCCTATTGTTCGTCGAAGATTCCGCATCCATCCGCAAGCCGGTGACGAAGGCGCTTAAGGCGTCAGGCTATGCTGTGGACTCCACCGGGGATGGCATAGAAGGGTGGCAAATGCTGCAAGATCATGACTACGACGTGATCATTCTCGACATCATGCTGCCTGGCATGGACGGACGGGAAATCCTGCGGCGGCTTCGCGCTGCCGGCAATGAGACGCCGGTGTTGTTTCTGACGGCGCAGGACTCAGTCGAGAATCGCGTTGCCGGCCTGAGGCTTGGTGCGGATGATTATTTGACCAAATCCTTCGCGCTTGAAGAGCTCCTCGCTCGTGTTGAGGTGCTGGGACGGAGGAAGTATGCGAAGCGTTCTCCG
This sequence comes from Verrucomicrobiaceae bacterium UBA7681, assembly GCA_002482965.1. GTDB lineage: Bacteria > Verrucomicrobiota > Verrucomicrobiia > Verrucomicrobiales > Verrucomicrobiaceae > Prosthecobacter. The sequence goes on from DLGZ01000047.1 coordinate 166,481, forward strand.
ATTCTTGTCGTTGGGGATCTGGAGTTAGATCAGGCGGCAAAGACCGTGCGGCGCGGAGGGCGCGAGCTCCATCTGACACCCCAGCTTTTCGCGCTGCTGGAATATCTGCTTTTGCGAAAGGGACAGGTGGTCTCGCGCACGGAAATCGAGGAGCACATTTATGACGAACTGGTCTCGCCCATGAGCAATGTCGTGGACACTGCGGTGTGCGCGCTGCGCCGTGCGATCACCCTCTCCGATAAGAGCGCGCCGGTCATCCACACGCGTCGAGGCATGGGTTATATCATTCCCGAATTCCCATGAGAAGCATTCGCGTCCAGCTTCTTGGATGGCTTCTGCCCGGCTTCGTATTGGTATGCACCGTGGCGATTTTTGGGGTCTATTATTCAGCGCAGCAGGCGATTGAAGCTGATCTCGATGCGCGTCTGAGCAGGCTCGCGGGCTCGGCGCGACTCGCACTGCGCAATCAGACGACAGCCGGAACGGGCGCATCACGAGGACCGGGCTTGAGAGCTTTCGTTGCCAAAGAAGAATTTCAATCACCCGGCCAGTATTTCGAATTGTGGACATCCACGGGGGAGCCAGAGCGCCGATCTCCCAACCTCGGCAACGCAGATCTGCCGCCCCCGCCCAAATCCATGCACGATGCCATCCGCTATAATGGCACATTGAGGGACGGTGAAAGAGTTCGCGTCAGCACCATGCAGTATCCCCAAGGAGGAGGGAATCCGCCGTTGGCGTTTGCCGTCGCTCTCAGCCGCAGGGAGGGCGAGGCACGCTTGTCCCGGCTTTTGACTGATCTGGCCATCGGCGGCATTGGGTGCTGCGCCGTGCTTTGCCTGCTGTCAGCGCTCGCGCTCAAAGTGGCGATGCGTCCGCTGGCGCAGGTGGGTGAAAAGGCGGCAGCCATGGGCGCGGGTTCACTGCATGAGCGATTCGACGCGGAAGCGATGCCCTCGGAGATTGCGCCTCTTGTGGCGCGATTGAATGATCTCATGGCGCGACTGGAGCAGGGTTTCGAGCGCGAGCGCCGGTTCAGCGGCTATCTGGCGCATGAGCTGCGCACCCCGCTGGCCGCCATCCGCGCCACGAGCGAAGTCGCCGCGAAATGGCCGGAGCAATCCTCACCGGATGACTTTCATGAAATCACGCAGGCCACCATGCGCCTGCAGCAGACCGTGGACAGCCTGCTGCTTCTCTCCCGGGTGGAAACGGCCTCGGCCGATGTCACTTCCCAACCGGTGGAACTGAGTGCGCTTGTTGAGGAATGTCTCACGCTTCACCTGGACCGCGCCAAACAACGCGAGCTGACGTTCGACTTGCAGCACGATCCGTCCCTCATCGTGGAGACCGATCCGCACCTACTGCGAATCATTGTCTCCAATCTCATCGCCAACGCCACGGACTATGCGCCGCAGGGAACCGCAATTGTCATCGCGGCGACAAACGGCGATCCTTTTCTGCGCGTTGGCAATCCAGCACCCGACCTCACTTCCGAGGACATTCCCCATCTCTTCGACCGTCTCTGGCGGAAGGATGCCACGCGCAGCGATGCGGCCCACGCGGGCCTCGGGTTGTCCATCGCGAGCAGTTGCGCCGTGGCCCTGGAGTTGGTCCTCACTGCCGAACTGGGTGAAAGCGGTACCCTCCAGATGTCGCTGCACAGTAAAAAATAGCTCTCTCGCTCATCTTCCGCTCATCTTCGCGGTGGCAAGATGGCCTCATGAATCGACTTTTAGTCCTGCTTCCAGCACTCGCGGCCCTGTCCGCCACTGTCGCCACGGCCCAAACTCCACCCTCTTCGCGGTCGGTCCCCGCAATCGACGAAGGTTTCAAGCGCGTGGATGCCAACAAGGATGCAAAGCTCGACGCGCAGGAGTTTGCGAGATTCATCGAGCGTTCACGCTCGATGAGCGGCGCCAATGCAGGGGAGGTCTTTGGCAAGCTCGACACCAATAAAGATGGAGCGCTCACGCTGGAGGAGTTCAGAGGGATCATGGGACTTTCTCGCGGCAGTTCTGCGCCATCGTCTCCGAATCCATCACCCACTCCGACGACTCCTCAGCCCGCTTCGACGCAGCCAGCCCCAGCGCCGCGCACGGCCGAGAAGGCCACCACCCCTGAGAGCCTGGCATTCTTTGAGAGAAAAATCCGGCCCGTGCTCGCCGACAAATGTTACAAATGCCACTCGTCGGATGCGGACAAAGTCAAAGGCGGGCTGGCGCTCGACACACGCGAGGCTACTCGCGCGGGCGGCGATTCCGGCCATGCGGTGGTGCCGGGGGATGTGGAGGCCAGCTTGCTGATCAAGGCCATTCGTTATCACGACAGTGATCTCGCGATGCCGCCAGAAAAATCAGGCGGGAAACTCGCGGATGATGTGATCAAGGACTTCGAGACGTGGGTGCAGTTTGGCGCTCCCGATCCGCGTGAGGGCGAGTCGAAAGCAGCGAGAAAGGCTGACACTTGGACGACGGCCAAGGAGTGGTGGGCGTGGCAGTTGCCGAAGAAATCCCCAGCGCCGAAAGTGAATGACGCAGCGTGGCCGCGGAATGACATCGACCGCTTTCTTCTTTCAGCACTTGAGACGAAAGGGCTGAAGCCTGTAGGCGATGCGGACAAGCTCACGCTGCTCAGGCGCGTCACCTTTGACCTCACAGGCTTGCCGCCGACGCCGCAGGAGGTCAGCGCTTTCTACAACGACAACTCGCCCGATGGTTTCAAAAAGGTGGTGGACCGCTTGCTTGAGTCCCGGCAGTTCGGTGAGAAATTTGGCCGCCACTGGCTCGACGTGGCACGGTATGCGGAAAGCACGGGCAAGGACATCAACCTCGCCTTCCCCAATGCCTGGCGCTATCGCGATTACGTCATCGCCGCTTTCAACAAGGACAAGCCGTATGACCAGTTCCTGCGCGAGCAACTTGCAGGCGACCTGCTGCCAGCCACGAACGACAAGCAACGCGCCGAGCAGCTCATCGCCACAGGCTTCCTCGCGATTGGCACCAAGAGCGTGAACCAGGCGAACGCGCGACAGTTCGCGCTCGATTTGGCAGATGAACAAATCGACACCGTCTCGCAAGCCCTGCTGGGCGTCACGGCGGCGTGTGCGCGCTGCCACGATCACAAGTTCGATCCTATCCCGCAGAGCGAGTACTATTCGCTGGCGGGCATTTTCCTTTCCACCGACACGCACTACGGCACCTTCTTTGCCGCGCAGAATCGCAGCGCCACTCAGTTGATCGAGCTTCCGAAAGCAGCGGCTGCGCCTGTGCTGCCGCTGGTGCTGTCACCCCAGCAGCGCCAGCAAAAGCAGGCCGAACTCGACAAATTGATCCAGGAAACGAACGACTTGGCCAATGCGACTTTCAAGCCCAAGGCCGGTGGCGAGCGCAATCCACGCGGTCAGTTGCTGCTGCTGTTTCGCATGAATCAAATCGGGTTGCTGGAGTCGGAACTGGGATCGTTCGGTCCCGATGGAAAAATGCGGCCCCTCGCCATGGGGGTCATGGATCAGCCCGCGCAGCGCAAAGAAAGCCAGACACGAGGGCGGGATACACCGCGCTACGAAAACAGTACGCCGGATCAAGCCATCGCCTCGCGCTACCTGGAGCGTGATGGGCGCTTTGCCAGGCCGCCCGAGTTTCGAGTCGTGAACGAGTCCCCCGTGTTCGAGCGCGGCGACGTGAACAAGCCGGGCGAAAAGGTTCCGCGCGGCTTCCTCTCGGTGCTCACTCACCAGCCGCCGCCGAAACTGCCCGCCACCAGCAGCGGACGGCGCGAACTGGCCGAATGGATGCTTTCAGATGGCAACCCGCTCACCGCGCGAGTGATGGTGAACCGCGTCTGGCTATGGCTCTTTGGGCAGGGCCTCGTCAACTCGCCTGACAACTTCGGCACAACAGGCGGCAAGCCGGCCAATCAAGCGCTGCTCGACACGCTCGCCGTCAAGTTCCGCGAAAGTGGCTGGTCGGTGAAACAGTTGATTCGTGAAATCGTCCTCAGCCACGCCTACCAGCTCTCCTCGACCTACGAAGAAAAGAACTTCACGGCCGACCCAGAGAACACACTCGTGTGGCGCATGAGCAAGCGGCGGCTCGATGCCGAAGCGATCCGCGATGCGATGCTCGCGATTTGCGGGCAGCTCGATCTTCGTCCGCGCCTGGGTTCATCCATCGCTGAGTACGGCAACGGACCCATCGGGCAGTTCCAGCAATACCCCGATGCCGGCGTGCCGGAGGATGTGCTCGTGGAAGCCGGCAGCCGCACCGCCATGCGCTCCGTTTACCTGCCGATTGCCCGCGAGTTGCTGCCTGATGCCCTTGCCGTGTTCGACTTCGCAGAACCCGGCTTCGTCACCGGCAGTCGAGAAACGACCAACGTCCCTTCACAGGCGCTCTACATGCTGAACTCGCCCTTCATCGCCAGCGCCGCGCAGAAGTTCGCTGAGCATGTGATCTCCACCTATCCCGCAGGCGCCAGCAACAACGATGCACAGCGCGTGCAGTTCGCCTACGGCCTCGTGTTCTCCCGCTCCCCGAGCGAAGCCGAGCAGCAGGCAGCCGCCGATTTCTTCGCAAAATTTCCAAGCACCACCAACGCCGACGCGACCACTGCCTGGACTTCCTTCTGCCGCGCCCTCTTCGCCAGCGCCGAGTTCCGCTTTCTCAACTAACCGCCTTCCTCCGTTTTCCACATGACCTCGTCTAACTATCCCGCCTTCAGTCGCCGCGAGATGCTGAAAGCCGCCTCCAGTGGCTTCGGGTATCTTGCCTTTGCAGGCCTCGCTGCACGCGCTGCGGAGCAGTCCGCCGCGTCACGCGAAGGGCCGCTTGCGCCGAAGCAGCCGCACTTTCCTGCACGGGCAAAGCACGTCATCTTCCTCTGCATGAGGGGCGGGCCGAGCCATGTGGACACCTTTGATTACAAGCCCCAGCTCTCCGCCAAATCCGGAGCGCCAGGCACACGTCCCGGCACCAAGCTGCTCGGCTCGAAATGGAATTTCGCGCAGCATGGACAGAGCGGACTCTGGATTTCCGAACTCTTCCCCAATGTCGCGAACCATGCTGATGAACTCTGCCTGCTTCGCTCCATGCAGACCGATCTGCCCGCGCATCCGCAGGCGTTCCTGCAAATGCACACCGGCTCGTTTCAGTTTGTCCGCCCATCGCTGGGTGCATGGACGCTCTACGGCCTCGGGACCGGGAATGAGAACCTTCCAGGCTTCGTCACGCTGACGCCGCCCGCAGCCTCCGGCGGCGCGCAGAACTACGGCTCTTCGTTTCTTCCCGCGATCTATCAGGGCACGCGCATCGGCTCCGACAATCGACCCATCGCCAGCGCCGAAATCCGCAATCTGCATTCACCGCTCAACCCAGACGTCCAGCGCGCCGAACTCGACTTGGTGCAAACACTCAACCGCGCAACCTTGGAGCGCGACCAATTCAATCCGGCAGTCGAGGGTGTGATCGAGAGTTATGAACTCGCCTTCCGCATGCAGAAGGAAATGCCACAGGTGATGGACCTGTCGCGTGAAACCGAAGCCACGAAAACTCTCTATGGCCTCAACAACGCAGCGACGGCGGACTTTGGCCACAAGTGTCTGCTGGCCCGTCGCATGGTGGAGTCTGGCGTCCGCTTTGTGGAAGTCTCTCATGGAGATTGGGATCAGCACTTCAATCTTTCCAAAGCGCTCGGAGCCAACTGCGCTTCAGTCGATCAACCCATCGCCGCGCTGCTCACCGATCTCAAACAGCGCGGACTGCTCAAGGACACGCTGGTGATCTGGGGCGGTGAATTCGGCCGCACCCCGCACGCGCAGGGCACCGATGGACGCGACCACAACAACAAAGCCTTCAGCATGTGGATGGCCGGAGGCGGCGTGAAAGGCGGCTTTGCCCACGGCCTCACCGATGATTACGGTTACGAAGCCGTCGAGGACAAAGTCCGCGTCCCCGACCTTCACGCCACCATCCTGCACCTGCTCGGCCTCGATCACGAAAAGCTGACATACAACTACGCCGGTCGCGACTTCCGACTCACGGATGTGAAGGGGAACGTGGTGAAGGAGATCATTACGTAGGCAGAAACGCAATGGCAGCGCATTCCGGATGAGCATTCTGGTTTACTTTTCCTGAGCTGATACTGGCCTCGCCCCCCCTTCTCGTCCTTCCCAAAGAACATGAGGTGCTGCCAGGGGAGGCCGTCGTATTCGCGGGTGAGTTTGAAGCCGTTGGCGTTCATCTCTTTGTTGATCTGGGCCTTGCTCATTTTGTGCTCGGGCTTGATGGGGACGGCTTCATCTTCGGCGCGGTATTCACACAGCACGAGCTGGCCGCCGGGTTTGAGGGCGGCGTGCATGCCGGCGAGCATTTGGACGGGGTGGGAGAATTCGTGGTAGACATCGACCATGAGAATCATGTCGCAGGTGTTGGGGGGGAGCTTGGGATCGTGAAAGAGGCTGGTGATGGGGATGATGTTTTTCAGGCCTTTGCTCTCGATGCTGTGCTTGAGCATTTCGATCATCTCGGGCTGGGCATCCACGGCATAGACCTTGCCTTTTTCGCCGACCATTTCGGCCAGGGGGAGGGTGTGGTAGCCGCTGCCGCAGCCCATGTCGCAGACGACCATGCCGGGCTTGACGTGAAGTTGCTTGCGCATCAGGGCGGGGCCTTCCTCCCGCTCGCGCATGCGGCGCATGAGCCACTCCGCGCCCTTCCAGTGCATGGTTTGGGCGATGACGCGGCCTTCATACTCCGTCAGCGGTGGGGGGGCCTCCTGGGCGGACAGGTGGAAGGCTGAAAGAAGGATCAGGGTGAAGAACAGGCGCATGGTGGAAGGAATGAACGGTGGGAATCGGGCAAATGTAGCGAATTGCGCGCTAAAGACTTTTGCAGACTCGCACTGGAAATCCCGGAACGACTACGTATCCTCCCCGACCATGACTCGTCGTTTCATCGCCCGCCTGCTGCTGCCCCTGCTCGGAGCCGCTGGCATTGCCGTGCTCAAGGCCCAGGAAGCACCGGAGCGCACGCCGGCAAAGAACCCCATCCCTGAGGATGTGGTGGGTGATGAGCATGTGCGGGAAGAATTCGGGGTGAACCAGTTCACCACGCCCTCCATCCGCAAGCTCTTCGACATGCTCAACAACGTGGGCAAGCTGCGCTTTGACGACTTGAAGCGGCCCTTCACGGACAAGACTCCGGCAGACCGCGTCATCGTGGCGATGGGCCTGGGCACCCTGATCGCTGATGGATTCCTCATCGTGCAATGCGAGCGTGTGGAGGAGATGGAGTCTGTGGGCCGGGCCATGATCAAGTACGGCAAGGCGCTGGGAGCGGGCAACCGCATGAACAAGCACACCGGCAGCCTGTTTGAGTACAGCCTGAAGGGCAACTGGCAGGACCTGCGCACCGAACTGGCCAAAACCCAGGCGGATGTGGAGGCGGAGATGGTGCTGCTGAGGGATGTGGACATCGCCCACCTGATCAGCCTCGGCGGCTGGCTGCGGGCGCTGGAGATCGCCACCAAGAGCATCAGCGACAACTACGCGGAGGAAAAGACCCGCCAGCTCACGCGCCGTGACATCGCGGAGTATTACATGATGAGCCTCGAGAGCCTGCACCCGAGCATCATGAAAAACCCTGCGCTGCAGGAGCTGCGCAAAGGTCTGGAAGGCATGCTTCCGCTGCTGGATGTGCCGGAAGGCAAGGCATTGACCGAGAAAGAAGTGAAGGCACTGCATGAAAAAGCCTCCTCGCTCTGCCACATCATCACCGACAAGATGAACGGCTGAAGCCGTTCCCGCTACGTATCCCCTTTCTCATGGCCAATCTCACTCCACAGCAGCGTCAACTCGTCGAACAATGGGCCGCTGAAGGTGCCAATCTCAATCAGATCCAGGACCGCCTGCGCAGCGAGTGCGAGGCCACGCTGACCTACATGGAGACGCGTCTGCTCATCATGGAGCTGGGAGTCAAAATTCAGGACAAGCCGCGTGAAGTGCCGCCCGTGGAAAAGCCTGCGCCGCCACCACCTGAGCCTGCGGCGGATGGCACCGTGCCTGTGGCCGATGAACTCGCCGCCCCCGAGGCGGGTGCGGGCGGCGGCCTGAAAGTCTCCGTGGATGAAGTCCCGCCGCCCGGCGCCGTCATCAGCGGCAGGGCGACCTTCAGCGATGGCGTCACGGTGCAGTGGTTCATGGATGAGCAGGGCCGCTTTGGCATGCGAGGCCCGGCACCCGGCTACCAGCCACCTGCTGCCGATATTCCCGCCTTCCAGGCCGAGCTCGACAACATCCTTCAACTCCGCGGGTTCTGACCTGCTGCAAACCAAGAATCGTTCATCTTTTACCGACCACGCCCGCTGTCTTCAACGCCATAGGATCGAGGAAGAGGACTCCGACTCACTTGAAACCTTAAATTTGAAACGGCGCGCCTTGATCGAGGACGAGTAGGAGAACGAGAACGAGGACGAACCAGCCACTGCTCACCGGCCCACCGACAGCCTGACATTTCCCCATGCTTCTCATCATCGACAACTACGACTCCTTCACGTACAACCTCGTCCAGTACTTCGGCGAGATGGGAGCCGTGATGGAAATCCGCCGCAACGACCAGGTGACGCTGGATGAGATTGCCAAGCTCAATCCTGACCACATCTGCATCTCTCCCGGTCCCTGCACGCCGAAGGAAGCGGGCATCAGTTGCGCGGTGATCGAGCGCTTTGGCAAATCGACTCCGCTGCTGGGCGTCTGCCTGGGGCATCAGGCCATCGG
>DLGZ01000047.1:175318-218164 GCA_002482965.1 Verrucomicrobiaceae bacterium UBA7681
CTCGTCAAACGCGACACCCTGCCCGACTGCCTCGCCATCACCGCGACGGCGAGTGATGATGAGTCCGAGATCATGGGTCTGCGACATAAGGAGCTTCCCATTCACGGGGTGCAGTTTCATCCTGAGTCGATCCTGACGCAGGAAGGCAAGAAGCTGCTGAAGAATTTTTTGGAGATGTGAGGCAGGGCAGATCGGCAGCCCCACTTTTTGACATCGGAGACCTGGGAGGTCCTTAGGTGAGGCTGGATTGAGCCCATGACAATCCCAACACCCTAAGCAATAAAAACCTTGCCTACCATAGAGGTTTTTGGCTATCCTGCGGCAATAGGACACTAAAAACGCTAGGTCAAAACCTGCGCCCACCCTTTCGATGTCCACCGCAATCCATGAAAAAACACATCTCTCTGGCCCTCATTTTCATCTCCGCCGCAAACTTGCTCTGCGCAGCGGACTCTGACGGATTCACCGAGCACATGGGCATGCTCATGGAACGTGGGGGATCGCCCAGGAAACTCAAAGGAAAGGAAACCGCCACCACCAAGGCGACTTTCAAGCCACCCGTGGAGATCATCATCGAAGCCAAGACCGATTCGACCAATCTCCGCCTGAGCTATGCAGTGAGCGAACTGATCTTCAACTGGGAAGGCGGGCTCACCCAGCTTCGTGTCGCAGGAGGCCCCGCCGATGGGCAGCATAAACCCGGCGCGGGACTCATCCCCACCAACAAATATGTGACCATCCGCTGGGTCGTCACGGAGCAGAAACAATCCATCTATGTGGATGACAAGCTCCGGTTTGAGCACGCTGGCGACTATTCTAAAGTCGACAGCCCGGTCATGGTCTATCCCTCCCACGGCTCCGAAGTCACCGTCAAGACGATCAAGGTGAAGCAGCTTCCCAAGTGATTTTTGACGGAGGTTCCCTTCTGGACAAACCCGCAGATGGCCAGATGCTCCCCGCATGAACATCGCAACCACCTGCCAGTTCCTCTTGTGGTGTGCCGTCATCAACTACGGCATCCTCATCGTCTGGTTCCTCGTTTTCACGCTGGCGCATGATTCGCTGCATCAGCTTCACGCCCGGATGTTTCGCATCTCCACGGAACGATTCGATGCCATCCATTACGCTGCCATGGCGTTCTACAAGGTTGGCGTTCTGCTGCTCAATCTGGTGCCGTATTTCGCGCTGCGGATGGTTGCGTAAGGAGAGGGGTCACCTTGATCCCTCCAAGCTCTGCTTTCTCACATTGCTTCCAAACTGGGGGATCAAGGTGATCCCCCTCCTATCGGAAAAGTATGTGCCCCTTCCACGTGTCCGCTTAGAAACAGCCACAAGATGAAACACTTGGTTCTTCTATCCATTTCGGCCCTGCTGCTCAGCAGTTGCACGCTCGGAACTCCGAAGATTAAACCCATCGACATTTACACTCACGAGGCGGCGCATTACCCGGGCTCATCGTGGGAGTACGTTGGCTCGAAGGGACGCTGGCATTACTTCAATCGACCGTCGAGCTGGATGACCAACCACGACTGGAAGTTGAATCGCAAGTATCTACCCGATCTGCATGGATTTCCCTATTACGCCAAGCCTGCTCCGCAGCACGATGCATTGCCAGCCGATGTAGAGATCCATGCGGAGTTTATCCGCATCCACATCGACGGACATCCGCCGTATAGGATTCCATTCAAATCGAAGGGATTCATCACAGCTGAGCATCGCTCCAAAAGTGGCAGCAAGATCCAGGTCTATTCGCAGGGGCGCGATGTCACCCAGCAGACGACGTCGTCGCTGCAATCCATGTTTCCATCTCGCGAAGCGCCGAGGTAAGCGTGCGGCTGCGCAACCCTGAAAGGGTGAAGCTGCCGCTTTCGACCGTCTCGTGGCGCGCGTGCGCTGACCGGCTGGCGAAAGTCCATCAGCTCCCGCCTTCGAATTACCCGTGATATGCGCGAGCCGATCAGCACGTCGAAAGCGGTAGCTGCGTTCGTGCCTCACTTCGCAACCGCACTCCAAATAAGAGGCGCTCGCCGCGCTTTGCGACAAGGTACGTCCCCTGCCGTAAAGCGTCGGCTGTCGATGCAACCGTGGAGGTTGTTCGGGAGATTGATTTTGAAAAATCTCTGCGGCGTTTGAAGTTCCTTATTTACGAGACCAGCGGCAGCAGCTTGCCGAGGAGATCGCTGATCTTCACGCGCTCCTGCTCGCCGCTGTCGCGGTGGCGGAGGGTGACGGTGTCGAGGAGTTCGGGGCCTTTTTCGCCGAGGGAGTCGAAGTCGATGGTGACGCCGAAGGGGGTGCCGACTTCGTCCTGACGGGCGTAGCGGCGGCCGATGGAGGCGGTTTCGTCGTAGAAGCAGTTCATGTGCTTCTTGAGCAGTGCATAGACTTCGCGCGCCTTGGCGACGAGTTCGGGCTTGTTCTTGAGCAGTGGGAAGACGCCGACTTTGATCGGAGCGACACGCGGATGCAGGTGCAGGACGGTGATGATCTCCTTCTTGCCCTTCTCATCGACCTTTTCGGTTTCGGAGAAGGCTTTGGCAAGGACGGCGAGAGCCATGCGGTCGAGACCAGCGGAAGGCTCGATGACGTGGGGGACGTAGCTGCCTTTGAAGAGGCGCTCGAACCAGGCGCGCACAGCAGTTTCGGAAAGCGGCGAGCCTTTGGTCTTGGCGGCTTCAGCGGCGAGGCGCTTCTGGATGAGGGCTTCTTTCTGCTCGTCAGTGAGCTTCGCAGCGGCGGTCTTGAGTTCTTCGTCGAAGATTTCCTGGGACTTGGTGCTGGCGTTTTGATGCGCGGACAAATCGAAGTCGCCACGAGCGGCGATGCCTTCGAGTTCTTCGGTGCCGAAGGGGAATTCGCAGAGGATGTCCACGCAGGCGCGGGCGTAGTGGGCGAGGTCGTCGGAGGTCTGCCAGTAGTATTCGAGCACGTCGCCGAGGCCGATGCCTTCGTAGAACTTGGTGCGTTGATCGACCCAGTAACGGTGCCACATCTGCCAGCCCCAGTTAGGCTTGGGCTCGCTGAGGTCCGCGCCTTCGACCCACGGGGCGACTTCGCCGCTGATGATCTCGACGGCTTCGTCGGGCTTGATGAAGAACTCGAGTTCCATCTGCTCAAACTCGCGGCTGCGGAAGGTGAAGTTCTTCGGGGTGACTTCGTTGCGGAAGGCTTTGCCGATCTGGCCGATGCCGAAGGGGACCTTCACACGGCTGGAGTCATAGACGTTCTTGAACTGCGCGAAGATGGCCTGTGCGGTTTCCGGGCGCAGGTAGGTGACGTCGGCCTCGGTCGCTGTCGGGCCGAGGTAGGTCTTGAGCATGAGGTTGAACGGACGCGCCTCGCCGAGAGCGCCGCCGGTTTCAGGATGGAAATCGACGCTGCCATTCACGGCATCAATCTTCTCTTCGTTGAGCAGTTCGATTTCCTCGGGCTTGCCTGCAGCTGCACCGGCGTTTTGCGCGATCAAGGCGCGGATGCGTTTGCGGAAGCTTTCGATGTGCTCACCGTTCTTCATCAAAGCAGACACGACACGGTCCCAGCGCCAGCCGGTGGGGGATGTGGCACCGCTGTATTTCATGACCACGCCGTCCTGTGGGTCCACATGGTCCGCACGCACGCGCTTGTTGGTCAGCGAGCACTCACGCATGAGATCGGCGAAGGTGTCCACGTGGCCGCTGGCTTTCCAGATGGCCGGATTCATGAGGATGCTGGCATCGAGGCCCAGCACGTCTTCGCGTTCGCGCGTCATGGTGTTCCACCAGGCGCTGCGCAGGTTGCGCTTCAGCTCGGCACCCAGAGGGCCGTAGTCCCACACGCCGCCGCAGCCGCCGTAGATCTCGCTGCTTTGATAGATGAAGCCGCGGCGCTTGCAGAGGGAAACGATCTTCTCCATTTGCGCGATAGAGTTCTTGGCGTCGGTGGACATGGTAGGTGGGACGATTGAGTGGATGAGGTGTGCCGAATGACTGGACTGCCACCGGCGATAAAGGGGGTGCGAAAGGAGCACCACGGGGGCGCTGGGGCAAGCGCGGATTCGAGGAATGGAAGAAGAGAAAACAGAGTTTCGCGCTCAGCAGAGCCTCCATTTTACCCTTCATTTCCCGATTGGGATCTAACGCGCACTGGCGGCCTTCACCGCAGGGGCAACCGTATTGCCGAGGATTTCGATGGAATGCATGAGCTGTTCATGTGGCAGTGACGCGACGCTCATCTGGAAGGTCATGCGATCGATGCCGCCCAGCTCTTTGCTGAAGCTCAGAACCCGCGCCGCGACGGTCTTGGCACTGCCTACCAGCAAGGCACCTTGTGGACTGCGCCCCGCCTCAAACTGGCTGCGCGTGGTGGGTGGCCAGCCTCGCTCCTTGCCGATCTCCGTGAAGGCCCGTGCGTAACCGGGGAAGAAATCCTCGCCTGCCTGCTCATCGCTCTCCGCCACATAGCCGAGAGCGTGTACGCCGACGCGCATTTTTTCCTCCGGGTGGCCCGCCTTGCGCCAGGCAGTCCGATACTTCTCCACCAGCGGCCGGAAACGGAATGGCTGGCCACCGATGATCGCCACCATGAGCGGCAGGCCCAGCGTGCCCGCCCGGACAAATGACTCCGGCGTGCCGCCTACGCCCAGCCAGATGGGCAGCGGATCTTGAACTGGACGCGGGTAGATGCCCTGCCCGGTCAAAGCCGCACGGTGGCGGCCAGACCAGGTCACTTCAACTTCGCTGCGGATCTTGAGCAGCAGGTCGAGCTTTTCGATGAAGAGCGACTCATAGTCCTGCAACTGGAGACCGAACAAGGGATAGGCCTCGATGAACGAACCCCGACCCACGATCATTTCTGTGCGGCCCTGCGAAATCAAATCCAGCGTGGCAAAGTCTTGAAACACGCGCACTGGATCGTGCGCGCTGAGCACGGTCACTGCGCTGGTCAGGCGAATACGTTTCGTCCGCGCCGCTGCCGCCGCGAGGATGACAGCCGGGGCTGAGTCCGCGAAATCATGCCGGTGGTGCTCACCAATGCCGAAGATGTCGATACCGGAGCGATCCGCGCACTCGATCTCTTCCAGCAGATGCCGGATGCGCTCTTCTCCGCTGGGAGCGATGCCGGTTTTCGGGTCCTTCGGATTTGCCACAAAACTGTCGATTCCAATCTCCATGCGGTGATCCTAAACCCCGTCCCTCCGACGTCCAAAACAATTGCTCACAATCACCGCACAGACAGATATTCGCTGACAGGTTGAATCCACCCCTGAGACGAGAACGGGCCGCTCACACTGCCCACAGCTTCCCTTCGCGCAGCCATTCCTTCACGAGATCGCGAAACGCGAGGACGGCAGGATCGTCGCCTTCCTTTGCCCAGACCATGACCAGCGGGATGGTCTGTTGGGGTTTGAGAGGGATGAGAACGAGGCTCTTGTTCGCCGTGCTTTCTGGAACGATGCCGACGCCTGCGCCTGCCTCAACGTATTGCAATACGGTGCCGATCAGACTCGGTGTGTGCTTCACGCGCGGTGCGAAACCTGCGGACTGGCAGCTCGCCTGAACGGCATCGTGCGAGCCTGCGCCCTCGCGCCGCGCGAGGATGATGAGCGGCTCTCCCGCGAGCTTCTTCCATGGCAGCGACTTCAGATTCGCCCAAGGATGATCCAGCGGCACCGCTGCGCAGAATTTCTCCTCCCGCAGCAGCAGGGTCTGCAAACCGAGAACCTCATGTGCGAGCACGGGGCGCGTCAGGCCGACGGACAGACGCCCCTTTGACACCATTTCCCAAACACGCTCTGGCGTGCGCTCTTCGAGGATCACCGTCACACGCGGGAAGCGGTTGCCGTATTCCTTGAGGAGCCGCGCTAGAAAAGGTCGCGTGGGTGGGCCGATGTAGCCGAGCCGTAGTTCGCCCTCCTCCCCTTTTGCGGTTCGGCGCACGCGGCGCAGGGCATCGTCCAGGCGTTCGAGAATCAAACCTGTCTCATGCAGCAGCACGGCACCTGCGGGTGTCAGCCGTGGCGAGCGCCGTTCGCGCTCGATGAGTTGAGCGCCCAATTCTCGCTCCATTTCCTGCACCACGCGGCTCAATGCTGGCTGAGCGATGCGCAGCCGACGTGCTGCGCGCGAGAAGCTCAGCTCCTCGGCCACGGCTTGAAAATATCGTAGATGTCGCAGTTCCATGATCGGTGCTATCTATAACGTATCGGCATAAAACAGATAACGAAAGTCTATTTTCGTTACCAGTGCTTCTGCGACATTCTAAGCTTCATTCATGAATAACGTCTCCCTTGCCGTCCAGTTTTTCCTCCAGATCGCCGTCATCCTGCTAGCCTGCCGTGCGGTGGGGGCCATCGCGGCGCGTTTCGGCCAGCCGCAGGTCGTGGCGGAGATGATCACCGGTGTGCTGCTGGGGCCTTCGCTGTTTGGCCTGCTGGCCCCTGAATGGCAGCACTGGCTTTTTCCCTGGGACACCACGCAAAAGCTGCGTGACACCTCCTGCTATCTTTTTCCAGCGTCGCAGCTCGGGCTGGCGCTGTACATGTTCATCGTCGGCATGGAGTTCCGCATGGACATCGTGGGCAAGCGATTGAAAAGCAGTGTCGCCGTCTCCATTGCCGGGATGGTGACGCCGTTTCTGCTGGGCGCGGGTCTTGCGTGGCTGTTCTACCACCACACCGAGCTGTTTCCGAAAAAGACCTCTCTCATGGAGGCCATGCTCTTTCTGGGCGCGTCCATGTGCATCACTGCATTCCCAATGCTGGCGCGCATCATCCACTTCAAAGGCCTCACCGGTACCACCATGGGCACCGTGGCCATCGGGGCGGGTGCCATTGATGATGCCACTGCGTGGATTTTACTCGCGGTCGTGCTGGCGAGTTTTGACAACAACATTGGTCACGCGCTTTACAACATCGGCGGAGCCATTGGTTTCGTGAGCGTTGCGCTGCTCATCATCCGGCCACTGCTCGCGAAGTTTTCCACGCTGCTGATTCAAGACGAGAAGCTCACGGATGCCGGGCTGGTCATCGGCATTGCGATGATGTCTCTGGGTGCGTGGTTCACCGACCTGATCGGCCTGCACGCCGTCTTTGGCGCTTTCATCATGGGTGCAGCGATGCCGCGCGGCCTCATGGTGCGTGATCTGTGCGCCCGCATACAGCCGCTGGCCGTGGCGCTGCTGCTGCCGCTGTTCTTCACCTACTCGGGGCTGAATACGAAGATCGGCCTGCTGAACACTTGGTACCTCTGGAGCATGTGCGCCGCAGTGCTCGTGGCAGCGGTGATGGGTAAATGGCTGGCATGCACTCTGGCGGCACGCGCCACAGGCATTTCCGCACGCGAGTCGATGGGCATTGGCATTCTCATGAATGCCCGTGGCTTGATGGAGCTGATCATCATCAACATCGGCCTGCAGCGTGGCATCATTTCGGAAGGCTTGTTCGCCACGCTGGTGATCATGGCCGTGGTCACGACGCTGATGGCTTCACCGATTTTTGAGCGCCTCGTGGGTTCCGGCACTTACAAGCCGGAACCGGATGGAGATCAGCCGCAGGTCAGCATGTAGTGGGTTGCCGCAAGAACTCTCACGCCATCGCTGGTGTGACCTTTGGCTGCGCCGGGAGATGTGATGCTGCGAGATCTTCAGCAGATTCACCCCAACTGCGCCAGCCTTCGCGGATCTCCAGCACGGCCCACTCGGCCAGCATTCCGAAAAGTTTGATGGCGTCGTTGCGATGGATCTTGAAGCCGGTGATGAGGCTGCGGTTGTTGCGATTCGTTTTGCCGAGCTCCTTGGTGCGGCGGCGGCGACGGGCGATCTGTGCAAAGCGCCGGTTGTAGGTGCTCATGAGCTTGAAGACAAACCCCTGCCCCGTGGCAAAGGGGGGCGTGAAGAGGGCTGTGGGGCCCTGCTCAAACGGGTGTCTAACCACGCCCCAGTAATAGAGCCCGAGGTCGAGGCGGTAGGCCAGATCCATGAGATCGAACTCGCCCATGTATTCATACTTGTCCTTGTAGAGAGCCAGGAACCAGCAGCGGTGGCTTGTGGAGAAGGTGTGATTGTACTGCGGCACCAGTTCGGCCATGGATGCGCCTTTGCGCTGCTGGGTGATGAGGTTTGCGGCGCTGCTGGTGGTGTAGGAAATCCAGTCCATGCCTGGGCTGTAGAATGGATCCATGAATGCGGCGGCATCTCCTGCTAGAACAAAGCCGTCTCCGGCGAAGGTGGTGCTGTAGTAGGCGAGGTTCTTGCGCCAGTGCACATCGGTCTCGTCATACTGCGCATCAGCGAGCAGATCGCGCGCAACGGGGTGCTTCATGAGAAAGCTTTTCAGGCGGTCGCCCACCTTGCCGCCTTCGGTCGGGAAATCGACGATGCGCTGGTCGAAGACGACGCCGACGCTCATGTCGCCGCCTTTGAGGGGAATCCACCAGCTCCACCAGCCGTCTCCGATGACGTGGTTCGTGGCTGTGCCGCGCACGCAGAAGAGCGCCGCAGACCACTCGGGATATTTCTCCGCCAGCTCGCGGCCATCCCAATCCTTCACGCCCTTCCAGCGTGACCATGCGGCGGTGGTGGGGTGCTCGAAGTTCGACTTCCACCAGCCATTCTTGCGGGAGATGAGCGAGGCCACGCCGGAGGCATCCACGATCCAGCGCGCTTGCACGGTGTGAGTCGTGTCGCTTTGTTTATAAGTAATGGTCTGCATGCCGCCAACGGCAAGCTGCACGCTGGTGATGCTCACGGGACGCAGCAGCGTGGCACCTGCTTCACAGGCACGGCGCAGGACTTCCTCATCAAAGGTGGCGCGGTCCAATTGATAGGACGGCATCTTGACCTGATACTTGGAGCCCAGCTCACTCGCCTCGGCGATGGACGCCACGTCTTTGTTGGCGAACCAGAAACGCAGCCCCTGCTTCACTATGTGTGATTCGTTGAGGTACTTCGTCAGCCCCAGAACTTTGCCCATGAAGTAGGCGCTAACTTCCACCGTCGCCTCGCCCACGCGCCGTCCTAGCTTCTCATTTTTCTCCAGGATCAAGACGCGGATGCCCGGATTGTGGCGCAGCAGCAGTGTAGCGGTGGCAGCGCCGGAAAGAGCGCCGCCCATGACCACAACATCGTAGGTGGTGGTATTTTCAGTATTTATTGGACCCATGTGTTTGATCTTTGCAAGGCTTGGAATGGCAATGGTTGAAGACGAGATTGGAGAGCTATGCCGGAACAGGTTCGTGCCCCAGCACAGGCGCCTTGCTGCCGAAAAGGGTCAGCAGAGGTCCTGTAATCATCGTGGTGACCAGGGCCATGATGACCATCATGGTGAAGATGCGCGGCGAGAGAATGCCGAGGTCATAGCCCATGTTTAAAACGATGAGCTCCATCAGGCCGCGGGTGTTCATCAGCGCGCCGAGTTGCAGGGACTGGCTCCAGCTCATGCCGGACCAGCGGGCGGCGATGGCGCTGCCGCCGAGCTTGCCCAGAGTGGCCACGGCAATGATGCCCAGGCAGAGCAGCCAGCCCTGCCAGTCGTTCAGCAGATTGATCTGCGTGCGGAGACCGACGAAAACAAAAAACAAGGGGAGCAAAAACACCGAGCTGAAGTTTTCGACACGCACTGCGAGCTTCTTCCGAAAACCGCCGACCTCTGGCATGATAGCCCCAGCCAGGAAGGCTCCAAAAAGGGCGTGGATGCCGATGATCTCCGTGATCAGGGCGGACGCCACCACCACGCAGAGAACAACGGCCAGCACGCTTTTGGGCGGGTCTTCGCATTCCAAATTTCGGCCGCCAATCAGGCGAGGCAAAGCGGGACGGAGAACCAGAACCATGAAGGAAATGAAAGCCACGACCAGCACCAGATTTACGATGGAGGAAACCATGCTGGTAGCGCGCACGATCGCCACGATGAAGGCAAGCACGCTCCATGCCGTGACGTCATCCACGGCGGCACAGGTGAGGGCGGTGCTGCCCAGGAAAGTTTTCGTCAACTGACGCTCCTGCAAGATGCGCGCCAGGACAGGGAAAGCGGTGACGCTCATGGAAATGCCCATGAACAAGGCGAATGCACTAAACGTGGTACCGGGCTGTGCCAGCGCCGTGTAAAGGGAATAAGCCAGCAGCACGCCGAGGAAGAATGGGATGACCATGCTGGCGTGACTGACCATGACGGCGGTGTGGGCTTTTTTACGAACGTGCCCGGCGTCAACCTCCATGCCCACGGAGAAGAGGAAGAGACAGACCCCGATCTGACTGAGCAGTTTCAACGTGCCCAGAGAAGCGGCTGGAAAAACGAACTGAAAGACGTCCGGCGACAGCCAGCCAAAAAGCGATGGCCCGAGCAAGATACCGGCAGCCATCTCGCCGACCACCACAGGCTGCCCAAAGCGGGTGAACACAACGCCCGTCAGACGAGCCGCTAGAATGACTACCAGCAACTGGATCAGCAGCCGGCTCAGAGGTTCATTCGCATTCACGAACAGGCCATCCACAACGGATGATAAGGCCGAACTGCCGGGGGAGGCTGCAGGCTTTGCGACGATGCTTTCCTTCATTGTTTCCATGCCGGAACGCACTGGGACTGGCAGCGTGGCCCCGAAATGCAGGACGGCAAAAATTCCCACGCCGACGATGAGCAGGGTGAAGAGGTAAAAGGAGACATTACTTTTCATTGGGTGAAATGAGGGACGTGAGTGTGTTTTCACCGTGTGTCTGTTGCTTGCGAAGTTGCGCCTTCATTGCGCTTGCGTGAGAGTGCCGTTTCACCCTCCAATTTGTTTACTGAATGAGCGTTCCTGTTACTCCGAGTTCCACCAGCCCATCCTGGGATGTCATTGTCATCGGCGGCGGCCCGGCGGGCTCCACGGCCGCCACCACACTGGCCAAGGCAGGAAGGCGTGTGCTGGTGCTGGAGAAAATGAAATTTCCGCGCTTTCACGTGGGTGAGTCGCTGCTGCCCTACAACCGCAAGATCTTCGATGAACTCGGCGTGTGGTCGAAAATCGAGTCCGGCGGATTCATGCTGAAGCGTGGAGCGCAGTTTCTGATGGCCAATGGCAGCCGGAAGGTGCGCCTGGATTTCTCCAAGGGAGCGTTCACCGAGTACCCGACGGCGGTGCAAGTGGAGCGCTCTAAGTTTGACAAAATTCTGCTCGATCATTCGCGGGAGTGCGGAGCGGATGTGCGCGAAGAAAGCACTGTGATCGAGCACACGGTCAACGACACCCATGTCACTGTTCGATACAAGGATGCTGCAGGAACCGAGCAAACGGTGAGCGCGAGATTCCTGGTGGATGCCAGCGGCTTGTCCAACTTCACCGCGAACCGGGCCGCGATGAGGAAGTACTATCCAGGCCATAAGAAGATCGCCATTTTCAACCACTTCGAAGCAGTGGACATGCCGCTTGGAGAAGAGAAAGGAGACATCCTCATTGTCCGCCGTGAAAACTCCTGGTTCTGGATGATCCCGCTGGAAGACAACAAGACCAGCGTGGGCCTGGTGATGGATGCCGCTGACTTCAAGGCCATGGGCGTGGAACCCCAGCTGGCCTACGACGAGGCCGTGCGCACGACCAAGGTCGTGAGCGAGCGGTTCGTGAAGGCTGTGCAGTTGACTCCGGCGCATGTGGTGACTGACTTCTCCTATAAAAATGACACCCTGGTCTCACACCGCGTACTGCGTGCCGGTGATGCTTCGGGTTTCATTGATCCTATTTTCTCCAGTGGAGTTCTGCTGGCGATGACCAGCGGGCAGCAAGGCGCGCAGGTCATTGATGAGGCGCTGCGGCAGCAGAAGGGTCTGACGCCTGCCATGCACGCCTACGAGAAGGACACGCGGGCGCGCATCGGGCAGTACTGGGAGTTCATTGAAAACTTCTACAAGCTGCACTTTGCGCAGATCTTTTTCCAGCCGACGAACAAGATGCACATCATGTGCGCGATCAACTGCGTGCTGGCTGGCCGCACCCGACTGTCCTTCGCGGCGTGGTGGCGGCTGCGCCTGTTTTTCTTTATTGCGTGGATGCATAAGAAGGTGGGCATCACTGAACAGATCAAGATCGAGTGAGGACGGCCACGGCGGAACCGTCACGCTGCCAGGGGCTCGCCATAGGGCAGGTCTTCTGGCAGCGGGACAAATTCGCGGATCTGGCTCCAGAGCACGCTGAAGTCCTTGTTCACATCGCCTGAGAGGCAGTCGGTGATGGCACCGCCCGCATCGGGATAGCGCTTGATGACTTCGCGGAAGGAGAAGTCAGGATTGTAGAAGGCGTAGACGAGCTTGCGCATGTTTTCCACGCCCTCGCGGATCGTTGCTCCATAGGCGGTGAAGCGCTCAGGAGAGAGATCGCCGTCGAGAATGCCTTGGTGAATGGTCTCACCGGAGAGCACGCCGCATTTCAGCGCGAGCATGACACCGCTGCTGAAGACGGGATCGAGAAACGCGAAGGCATCGCCCACCAGCAGCAGGCCGGGTCCGGCGCAGTGCTTGGCATGGTGTGAGTACTCGCTGGTGAGACGATACTCGCCGTTCGAGGTGCCGGTGCTGAGGTGTTCTTTGATCCACAGATTTTCCTCGACCTCGCGATTGAAGATTTCCTTGGGATCCTTCACGCCGCCGCGGGTGAGGTATTTGCCTTCGGCCACGACGCCTACGCTGATCATGTCATCGTGCTGCGGGATGTGCCAGAACCAGCCCTTGTCCGGGATGTAGGCGACCATGGTCTGACCTTCATCGATGCCGGGCTCACGCTTCGAGCCTTTGTAATAGGTCCACACGGCCACTTTGTTCAGATAGGGATCAC
Organism: Verrucomicrobiaceae bacterium UBA7681; assembly: GCA_002482965.1. GTDB lineage: Bacteria > Verrucomicrobiota > Verrucomicrobiia > Verrucomicrobiales > Verrucomicrobiaceae > Prosthecobacter. Next base: position 188,095 of record DLGZ01000047.1, read on the forward strand.
GCATGCGCCAGTTGTTGCGTGTCGCGCTGAAGGCTTCCTTGCCCGTGCAGTCGAGGGTGATCTTGGCGCGGTATTCGGTGACGTTGCCATCCTTGTCCTTCGCACGAGCGCCGACGACGCGGCCATCTTCTTTGATTAGCTCCTGCACTGCCGTCTCTTCCATTACTTCTGCGCCCTTTTCACGTGCATGATCGAGGAGCATCTGATCAAACTCCGAACGCAGCACCTGCCAGGTCTGCGCCACGCTTTCGCGATCGTAGCGATTGAAGAAATAGAAGGGCTGCGAGGCCTTGCCGCCGGGCTGCACGAAGGCCACGCTGTACTTTTTCACAAAGTGTGACTTCTTCATCTTCGGGATGAGGCCGAGGCGCTCCAACGGGCCATAGGTGAAGGGAATCAACGATTCGCCGATGTGGTAGCGTGGAAACTTTTCGCGCTCCAGGATGAGCACCTTGTGGCCGTATTCAGCCAGGATGGCCGCAGCACTGGAACCTGCAGGTCCGGCACCGATGATGAGGGCGTCGTAGTTCATGGATGTATTTGCTGAAATTTAAGGACACACATAAGCCCCCGCCGACATAACAAAAATCTCATCTCGCTATCGTTTTGATGCCGTGGCGGCATGGCCCTGCAGCAGCTCTTCCTATAACGCGCCAGCATCAAAACCATACCAAACGCCTATTTTCGCCGATGAAACATCTGTGAGAAATACGCCGCATGCGCCTCCCGCTTTTCCTTCTCAGTGTCTGTGCCGTCTCTGCCATGGGCGAGGGCATCGCCGAACAGCTCAAGTGGAACTTCCAGGCTCGCACCCGGGGTGAGACGCGCAACAATACGTATGACTTTGACTCCAGCCGCAAGGCGGTGACGGATGACACCTACCTGCTGACCCGCGTGCGTCTGGGGGTGGAGTGGCAGCCGGATGACTGGATAAGGATCGCTGTGCAGGGGCAGGATGTGCGCGAGGCTTTCTCGAAGCGTGCCAACGTGCCTCTGCAAAACGGAGCGGAGGGTGATGATAGTGTTGATCTGCGGCTGGCGAGCGTTGAGCTCGGCAATCCAACTCACCTCAGCGTTAAGGCAGGGCGGCAAGTGCTCAGCTATGGTGATGAACGTCTCGTGGGCCCGCTGGAATGGCTGAACTTCAGCCGCACCTTTGATGCGGTGAAACTGCACTACCAGACGTCCACGTGGTGGGTCGATGCTTTCACCTCCAGCGTCGTGCGCATTCGGCGTTCGCAGTTCAATCTGTCTGACTGGCAGGATGACTCGGTCACGCGCAATCAGTTCTTCAGCGGTCTTTATTTCAGCAGCCAGTTCCTGCCGTTTCAAACGACGGATCTCTACGCCTTTCATCTGCATGAAGAAAACCTCACGGGCGTCTCCAACTTCGTCACCTTCGGCACGCGGCACAAAGGTGACCCCACCAAGCTGAAGGGCTGGGATTACACCGTCGAGCTCGTGGGCCAGAGCGGCCAGTTGAACGGCAAGGCTCTCAGCGCCTATGCCTACCATCTGGAGGGCGGCTACAACTGGCTCAAACACGCGTGGAAGCCGCGCCTTGCGCTCGAATACAGCGCGGGCAGCGGCGATAGCGATCCCAATGACGGGCATGCGCATACTTTTCAAAACCTCTTTCCCACGAATCATCCGCCCTATGGCTTTATGGACACTTTCTCGTGGCAGAACATGCAGAACGTCGTGCTGCGCCTTGCCGCGCAGCCGCATGCGAAGGTGAAGACCACGCTCGATTTCCACTCCTTCTGGCTCTCGACCACAGGGGATGCGTGGTATCGCGCTAACGGCACCACGCGTGTGCGTGCCATCAATCCGAATGCCAGCAGCCATGCGGGTTGTGAGCTGGACTTCACCATCAATACCAAGCTCACACCGAATCTCGACATGTTGCTCGGCTACTCGCACTTCTTTGCGGGTGCTTATCTCGCGGCCACGGGGCCGAGTGACGATGCCGACTTTGCCTATTGGATGATGACCTTCAATTATTGAGGTCTCATCAGGGAAGGCACTGATCGGGTTATTTTTTCGTGTATTTCATGGGTTTCATGGGCCACACCATGGGTGTCCATGTCCAACTCTGCCACGCTTCCCATCTTTGAACTCCGCCAGACCTTCACTGCCGCTCTGCTGGATCCGGCATTGCCGAATCTGCTGATCAAAGCGCCCACGGGCTCTGGTAAATCCACGCAGGTGCCGCAGTTCGTGCTGGACTCTGGGCTTCTGGCTGAGGGCAAGCGCTGCATTGTGCTGCAGCCGCGCCGGATCGCCGCGCGCATGCTGGCGCAGCGCGTCGCGCGTGAGCGCAATGCACGCCTGGGTGGCGAGGTAGGATATCAGGTGCGGTTTGAAAACATCACCAGCAAGGAGACGCGACTGAGCTATGTGACGGAGGGCGTGATGCTGCGGCAGATGCTGGAAGATCCGCAGCTTGAGCGTGTGGGCTGCATCTGCATTGATGAATTCCATGAGCGGCATCTGGATGGCGATCTGGTGCTGGCTTTTGCGCGGCAGCTTCAGCGCACACGGCGGCCGGATTTGAAGATCATCGTCATGTCCGCCACGCTGGTCTCGGGGCCGCTGGTGGATTTCATGCAGCCGTGCAAGCTGCTGGAATCCGAGGGGCGTACGTTTCCGGTGGAAGTGCGGTATCAAGCACCGCTGCAACTCAAGACAGGCTACCCGGAGTTTATTTGGGATCAGGCGGCGCGTGCGTGTGAGGATCTCGCGCTCTCGCCTGGATTCTCAGGCGACATGCTCGTCTTCATGCCGGGTGGGCATGAGATTCGCAAGACCATCGCGGCGATCCAAGGGCGCAGCTTTGCGCGGGGCCGACGAGTGGTGCCGCTGCATGGGGAACTGACGCCGCAGGATCAAGATGCGGCTGTGACGCCTGGCGAGCAGCCGAAGATCATCGTCAGCACGAACGTGGCGGAAACTTCACTCACCATCGAAGGCGTGCGCGCTGTGGTGGATGGCGGTCAGGCACGCACAGCGTCGTATGATCCACGCCGTGGCATCAACACACTGACCGTGCAGAAAATCAGCCGCGCCTCGGCTGAGCAGCGTGCCGGACGTGCAGGCCGACTCGGTCCTGGTATTGCCGTGCGCTTGTGGACACAGCGTGATCACCTGCTGCGTCCTGAAAGCGAACTGCCTGAGGTGCAGCGGCTTGATTTGAGTGAAGCCTTGCTCGCGCTGCGGGTGCTTTCACGGGAGCCGTTTGATTGGTTTGAAGCGCCGACGCCGGCATCGCAATCACGCGCGGAGAATCTGCTTAGCGAGCTTGGTGCGCTGGATCATGAAGGCCGCATCACTGCGCTGGGTCGGCAGATGAGCCGGTTTCCGCTGCACCCACGCTTTGCGCGCATGCTGCTCGCTGCGGCGCAGTATGGGTGTTTGCGTGAGGCCACACTGTGCGCTGCTGCGGCACAGGGGCGCGATATTTTGCTGGTGGGTAAAAACAACGCCTCGCACAAAAACGAAGACCTGTGGGAGCACGATGACGTGACGGAGTTTCAGGCCATCCTGCGCGCCTTTGCACGTGCTGAGGCGATGAATTTCAACCCTGATGAATGCGCGCGCTATGGCATTCATGCCAATGCCTCACGCGAGGCTGCACGCAGCGCGGATCAATTTTTGCAACTCGCGAAACGTTCGGGGTTGCCGATCAATGATGAAGTGGCGGATCCCACGGCGCTGGCGAAAATGCTACTCGCTGCGTTCAGCGATCACCTTGGGGTGGAGACCAGTACGGGCAGCCGCATCTACCGGCTGGCGGGTGGCTACAGCGGGCACCTTGGCAAAGACGCACACATCCGTCCGCCGCGCTTGATCGTCGCGGCTGAGATCGTGGAGGTGCAGGGCAAGGCGCTCACGGTGCAGCTTAACAACTGCACGCGCATTGAGGAAGACTGGCTGCGCGAATTGTTCCCCGAGGATTTCACCACCGCCTCCCGCGCGGCTTATGATGCCATTAACCGCCGCGTGATGAATCTGGAGGAAGTGCGCTTCCGCAGTCTCGTGCTTAGCAGTCGCGAGCGTGGCGAACCGGATGAATCCACCGCCGCCAGTCTGCTGGCCGCCGAAGTCATCGCCGGACGCCTGCAACTCACGAACTGGAACGACAAGGTGGAGCAGTGGATCACGCGCGTGAACTGCCTCTCCAAATGGATGCCCGATCTCGAAATCCCCGCCATCGGCGAGGAGGACCGGCATCTGATCATTGAGCAGGTTTGCACCGGCTGCATCGCCTACCGCCAGCTCAAGGACAAAGACATCTTCCCTGCCCTGCACCAATGGCTCAGCCACTCGCAGCGCGACATGCTGGAGAAGTATACGCCTGAACGCTACGCGCTGAAAAATGGCAAGACCGCCCGCATCGTCTATGACGAAAAGCAGCCGCCGAGTGTGAGTGCCGTGCTACAGCACATGTATGATGTGAATGAGAACCCCAAAGTAGCGGCAGGGCGCATCAGCGTGACCGTGCATCTGCTGTCACCGGCGCAGAGGCCGATTCAGACGACGGGGGATATTGGGAGGTTTTGGCGCGAGGGCTATCCGGCGGTGAAGGCGCAGTTGCGGGGAAGGTATCCGAGGCATGAGTGGCGGTAATTTTCCTCTATTGTGGTGAAAGCATCTGCACTGCCGCAGACTCTCCCTCGACATGGATCTTCACGTTTTTTTCCAGCACTTTGAGATGCTTTTCCCATTTGCTCGCAGGATAGAGTTTGCGTGGCAGTCCTGTGAGCTTTTCAAAGAGGTACGCAGACTCTTCGCTAGACGGATCATATCCATCGGCTGTGAAATCCGCCAATGACCGAGACCACTTGAACGTCAGTCGTGCCAAAGGCTTGTCCTGATGGGTAATTTGATACAACGAGTCTTTGTCTGAATCAGACTCCAGTGTTTTCACCCTATACTCAGACTCCACACCTTGGTCGTTCATGCGTGTCGCCAGCATAAAGCTCTCCTCCGGGGCGTTGTATGGCACCTCTTCATGCCATGAGGCCCTTTCAATGAGCTTGTCTGTCTCCCATTGGCAGAATCGCCAGTCTTCCCAAATGGAGCGACGCCCCGAGTTGGAATACAAAATCACATATCCACCATCTTGCACTGGCTTCCTCATGGAGGACCCGGCAAAGGTGAGGCTCTTTGTTCTGGCATTCCAGCGAAGGATGAAATGCTCCTGGACGTACTTGTGCACATCAGCGGCCAGTATGACTTCAGGCACGCCATCACCAGACAGGTCTTCGAGTTCAAATGGCTTCTCTGCGGGAGTGATCGGCAGGTAATCGTCTTCGCTTTTCTCCCACCCCTTGGGTCGCCAGACAGGGGTAACGTCCAGCAGCGTGCACAGTTCCCACTGACCGGCATTCAGCCGCGCAAGGCCCACCACCTTTTCTTGAGTCGCCAGTTTCTCAAACGAGGATTCAACCTCAAGCTCCAGGAGCACAAAACGATGCCCGCTGCCAAAGAGATCCCCATGCAGCACGTAGCAGCCTTCACCGGTCACGAAGCTGGAGGCTGCAGCCTGTTTTTCCTTCGAGGGCGTGAACGGTGCCATCACCTTTTCCACCTGGCGAAGCAGGGCTGCTGTGAACTCCGCCGACTTGTTCAACGGGATCACCAGAAAATCTTCATCAGGCTGCTTTTCCGCACAGCGCACGCCCGCCTGCATCCAAAAGGACATTAAGACGACAAGAAATAAAAATGGGCGGCAGGCAGTCATGTTTTTTCCGTTCGGAGAAAAAGTATGCACTCATCTGGCGCAGTTTTCCAAGCACAACCTGGAGGCGCGATCGAAAGGCCCCATGCGCCGAAAGCTCCGACCTTCACGGCAGGATTAAAATCCGTGTTCCCTTGTTCACCCAATCGTGAAGCTGGAGCAAATCGGCTTTGCGTAGGCTCAGGCAGCCCCAGGTGAGATGGTGATGGCCGTCGGGCCAGTCGCTGATCCAGCCATGGATGCCGATGCCGCCGCCGAGTGCGGTGTCTGTGGGAGCTAAGGAGCCATGCAGTGCTGCCGCAGCAATTCGATCATGCTCTTTCTGGGTGATGCGCTTTTCGATCAAGGCGGTCCGGGCATCGTTGGTGTTCGGATAGTTTAAGCGCAACCATGCGGCGCCGAGATAAGCGCCGTATTCGCCATCGAATGGCCCCTTCGCTTTTTGCGTGATGCGGTATTCGCCCAAGGGGGTGCGGTTGTCGCCATCGGTGGTTTTTCGCTGCCTGCCGTCCTGCCCCAGAGCGATGGGCATGGTGTGCTTGATTTGTCCTTTTTCGCAGACGTGTAGTTGATAGGCATGCTTCACGGCGATGAGCAGGCGTTCCTCTTTCGCAGGCACCAGCAGGTGCTTGTGGCTGCGGATGAAAGTGGAGATGCTCTGCGGCCAGGTGGCTGCTTCAGTGTAAAGGAGATGTCGCAGGGTGAGGGTGAGTTGTGCGGGATGGCCATTCGAACCGGGAGCGATCTGAGCGATGCGCTGCCGCCGCTTCACGGTGTCTCCGGGTTTGAGCGTGCAGGCGTGAATGCCTGCATAGCCAGTCAGGACGTGCTGGGGTTGGCCATTATCGAGAAAGCGATGCTCCAGCCAGACCTCGCCGTTTTTCACTTCGGTCACGGTACCGGCGGCGAGGGTGTAAACAGGCTGGTTTGCAGCGGTGTCACTGCCGCCAATGCCATTCCATGTTTCGTGGGATTCAAGCCCCAGCGCATCGATGACCGACTCACTCACGCTCCACTTTTTATGCCAGCGTTTGGTGGCCTGATCTTTGTAGCCCGCTGTGCCATCCGCTCCGCCGACGGGAAAATCGAAGCCGCCAGCGAGGTTTGGCGAGAGGAGTGAATTGAGATCCTGAGCTGAGAGTGTGCAGGCCAGGAAGAGCCAAGGCAGAATGCGCCAGTTCATGCGCAGCGCAGGGTGCAGTTGAATTTCAATGGCGGGGAAATCATGCCCCGTTTTATCTAAAACGGTATTCCGCAGCAAGAGCGAAGACTCGAAGGCCAAGCGCAAAATTCATTTCCGTCTCGTTGGTTTCGTGGTGCGCTGGGCTGACTGGCTTGAGAAAGATCACAGGCTCCCGCATTCGACAGGCACTGGCATGCGCGAATCATCTGGCACGTCGAAAGCGGTAGCTGCGCTCGTGCCTCGCTGCGCGACCGCACTCCAAAAAATGCTGCGCTTCGCAGCCCAGTTCACTCGCTGATGCAATAGAGCGTCTTCGCGGAGCGGAGGAAGAGCTGGCCGTTGCTGATGGCGGGGGTGGAGCTGTGGTCGGAGGTGTCGCCTTCGATTTTGTTGCGGGAGATGAGTTCGAACTTGGGGCCGAGTTTGATGACGAGGACTTCGCCGCGTCGGCTGACGTGGTAGAGGTGGCCGTTGGCGGCGACGGGGGAGGCGTAGTCGCCTCCGCTCATGCCACCACCGCGACGTCCGCCGCCACCGCCGGAGTCTTGATTGGCGGATGTGCCGCCGGTGGATTCGATGCGTTCGTTGTAGATTTCGGTGCCGGTTTTGGCATCGCGACAGGTGGCGAGGGAGCCGCTGACCCAGTAGAGGCGGTCTTCCCAGAGGATGGGGGTGGCGATGCGTGAGCCGTTGGAGCCGGTCCAGAGGGTGTGGGTGGCGCTGACATCACCCTTGCCGCCGGCTTTGATGGCGACGGAGCCGCCGCCGCGCTCGCTCATGGCGAAGACGGCGGAGCCGTCGGTGACGACGCTGTTGCAGACGGAGTCGCTTTGCAGACCGTTGGCATACCAGCGCAGCTTGCCGGTGTCGGGATTGAAGCCCCAGACCTCGCTGGGCACGGCGATGGCGAGATCGGCGCGGCCATCAACTTCAACAACGATGGGTGTACCCCAGGTGCCGGCGAAGCCTTCGGAGGGGGCTTTCCAGAGTTGTTTGCCTGTGGTTTTGTCGAAGCCAAACAGGGCCTGGCTTTCGACGAGCGCGGGGACGATGAGGACATCGCCATGCAGGATGGGACTGGAGGCGGTGCCCCAGCCGCGGCGGTCATCCCAGTCGCCCACTTCGGCCTGCCAGAGGGGTTTACCATCGAGATCAAAGGCGTGGACGCCGGACTTGCCGAAGAAGGCGAAGACGCTTTTCCCATCCGAGACGGGGGTGTGGCTGGCATAGCCGTTCTGGGCAAACATGCCGCCGTAGCGCTCCTCGGGCTGCTTGGCGGGCACGGAGCGGTCCCAGAGGATGTTTCCGGTGGCGCGGTCCACGCAGATGAGGTGGCGCTTCAGCGCGGTGATGTCTCCGGTGCCCTGCTGGCCGTCGGTGGCGTAGCCGCTCCAGCAGGTAACGAAGACGCGATCTCCCACGACGATGGGGCTGGAGGAGCCGGGGCCGGGCAGAGTGGCCTTCCACTTGAGATTTTTCGTGGCGCTCCATTCCACCGGCACGGGTTTGTCATCCGGGGCGATGCCGCTGCCGTTGGGGCCGCGAAAGCGCAGCCAGTCGGCGGCGCTGGCAGTGAGGGTGGAAGACAGCAGAACTAGCAGAGAAAGGCGCGTGATCATGAGCGCATCCAACCCAGCGCTGCGGCGGCGGTTGCGCAGGGAATGCGTATCGACTGCGAATTCAATGCGGGCTCAGACGGCTGTCTGTTTGATCGCAAGCTCGCGGGCCTGCTCGACCCAGCGCTCACGCTGAATGCGGTCTTTGAAGGCGAGACGGGTGGAGAACTCTTTGACGTGGTCTTTATCCCATGCGGCGATCTGCTCGTAACTGTAGATGCCGATATCTTGAAGACGCTTTTCGAGCACAAGCGAAATGCCTTCGAGTGCGGTGAGGTCGTCGGTCTTTTCAGGCCGTGTCTTGTAGATGAACCCGAGCTTGGGATCGAGTTTTGAGTCGAGCTGAGGCTCAAGCTTGAGTTCGGGCTGCGAATCCAGCTCAGGCAGGGCAGGCAGCAAGAGCTCGGTCAATGCGGGAAGGGTGTCGGCAAGCACGAGGCCTCCATGCGCGGCAGGCGCATCCACACCGGGCTCCGATTCTTCTTGGACGTGCGGCGCGGAAATGATGGAGGCGAGCGGTGAAGCATGCAGCGGCGGCTCGGCGGGTGGCTCCGTCGGTACGGTGGGCAGTGGTTCGGGCGTTTGTACATCCTCCGGGGCAGCAGCTTCCACTGGCGGCGCGGTAGGTTCGGGGGGCGTGGTCGGCAGGTCGCGCGTGGTGATGGTCTCCTCGGTGACGGCGGGGACGGTCTCGGCCGCGGTCGCGACCTCTTTTTTGGGCATGTAAATGGTCTCGGTGGCCATTGCGACGGCAGGCCCCGAAAGGATGGAGTGATCCCCCACCTTGCGTTTCAAGCTGGCGATTTCGTCCTTCATTGAGGATGCCTCGCCCAGCAGCTTGCGTGTCTGACGCTTGAAGCGCCCCCAGGTCGCATAGCCAAACAGCAGGCCGACGACGAAGAAGATGGCCCCCAGCACGCATACAAAAGCACCGCTGTGCATGAGCATGTAAAACAGCGGCTCGGCAGAAAGGGATTCAAAGTCGGATTTCATGAATGACTATTTAATGAGGAGTTCGACGCTGCGCGGGCTGGCCGGAGCCGCAGGTGAACCGGCAGGAACGGAATCAAACACCACCGCACGGACGTCAGCAGCGGGCAGGCCCTGTTCAACGAGGAAGGACATCACGGCCTCAGCACGTGTCTGGCCGAGGTTCTTTTCCACTTTCTCGACTCCGGCGGGATCAGGGTGAGCGCCGATGACCAAGCCCAGCCGCGGTCCGGCGGCGAGCAAGGTGGATGACAGGATGGCGAGCCGGGTCTGCTCCTGAGGGGAAATGCGTGCGGAGCCAGCATCAAACACGATCACGCAGCCCCGCAGGGCCTCACGCACTGAATCAATCATTGCCGGAGGCAGCTTGGACTGAACCTGATAGCCGGGAAAATGGTAAAGCGACGGCACCAAGGTGAAATGCGCATCCACCTTTGCCCCGCCGGTGACAGGCCGCAGGAGGGTGAGCCAGGTGCTTTCCATCTGCCGTGTGGCGATTCCTTCGAGGTGCGGGATGCCATCACTCTGGATGTCGAAGGCGCGTGGTGGAGGGACGCTGAAAAAACTGTTTACGAAGGCGGCGAGCAGCTCCGGTTTGGCAAAGGCAGCGGGCAGCACGTGCGGGCTGGCTTTCAGCGCGGCTGGATCCACCACCCGTGCGCCAGCAAGTTCCGCGAGTGTGTCCACCAGCTCTTCCTTCAAGGCGGAGTCTGGCAGCAGGCCGCTGAGCACGATGGCATCGTCCTTGGTATGGATGTGGAGTTCAGCAGGCACACGCAAGGCACCGATGATCGGCCTGAGCAGGACGCTGCCGGCGGTGAGCGGCGGTTTGAAGCCCTCCGGCCAGCGCACTTCGGGGGCGGAGTGCAGCCCATCGGTATTGATGACGAGATCGGGGCGCAGATCTGCGATGAGGAGGCGCGCCTGATTGATTTCAGCCTCATCGGGCAGCCAGCCGCTGAGACGGAGGGTGTTCTGGTCCAGTTTGGCACTGAGAGTGGCCAGCACGTGAATATTCTCCGCGCCGGGCTTCAGCCGCAATGGGACGAGCGTGCGAAGGGCCGCCAGTGCCTGCTGGCGTGCAGGCGGGTCTGGTGCCTCGCCACTGACAGCAATGTCGAAAAATCGCACGTCCACGACAGGATCGCGCACTCCGGCGGCCTTCAGGCGTGCCACAGCCTCCTCGGTGAGCACGGGGAGATTTTCACTGCAAAACAGCCATGCATGCACCCCCGTCGCCACGGGAAGGAGGATCAGCATGAAAAAGCAAAGACTGAGACGCATGAAAGAGTGTGCGGAGTGGCAATTGACACAGAGGACGTGGAACCGATAATCCGCGTCCCCGCTGACAGCTGTACCGTTAAAAGTTCGCTGCCTGCGAGGCAAGGATTAACTGTTACACCTTATCTAACCAAAATACACACCCATGTCAGTCGTCATCGCCGGATCCGTCGCCCTCGACAATGTTAAAACCCCGCAGGATTCGCAGGAAAACCTGCTCGGCGGTTCTGCCAGCTATGCGGCGCTTGCCGCCAGCATCTTCTGCCAGCCCATCCATATGGTCGGCGTGATTGGCCATGATTTCCCGAAAGCTCACCTCGACTTGCTGGCCTCGCACGGCATCAACCTCGACGGCCTGGAGCGCAGCGACGGCGAATCCTTCACCTGGACGGGCGAATACCACGAGGACATGAACAACCGCACCACGCACAAGGTGGGCATCAACGTTCTGGAACAGTGGCAGCCCAAGCTCCCTGCCGCCGCCAAAGGCGCCAAGGTGGCCGTAGCCGCCAACATGAGCCCCGACAACCAGATGCAGATGATCGACCAGGTGCAGGCTGATTTCGTCACCGCTGACACGATGGACCTGTGGATCAACATCGCCAACGAGCGCCTGCATGATGTGCTCAAGCGCATCGACCTCCTTGTCATCAATGATGGCGAGGCCAAGGAATTCGCCGGTACGACCAACCTTGTGGAAGCCGGGCGCAAGCTGCAGGCCAAGGGCCCGCGCTTTGTCATCGTGAAGCGTGGCGAACACGGCAGCTTCCTCTTTGGAGAGAAGCCGGAGGAATTCTTCGCCTGTTCCGCCTACCCCCTGCACAACGTGTTTGACCCGACCGGTGCCGGAGATTCCTTCCTCGGTGGTTTGTCCGGCTGGCTCGCCGCCAATGGCAAGACCAAGCCGACCTTCGAAGATCTGAAGACCGCAGTCGTGCACGGCAGCGTCACTGCCAGCTACACCTGCGAAGCCTTCAGCACTCACAAGCTGCAGACGGTGACGAAGGCGGACATTGAGGCACGTATTGCGGAACTGCGCAGCTTTACGAACTTCTGAGTTTGCTGTTGTTTGCGGTGGTTGGCAATTGTTTGCCCTTGTTGCCTGACCGCCGCAAACCATCGCCAACAACTGCAAACAACCGCCAACTTCCCTTTCCCATGTGGACTTCGATCAAAACCTTTAAAGACATCAAGCTGGAAAAAACCAGCGATGGCATCGCCAAAATCACCATCAACCGGCCGAAGGTGCGCAATGCGTTTCGGCCGCTGACGGTGAAGGAGATGCTGGAGGCGTTCGAGATCGTGCATGAGGACCGCAGCGTCGGCGTGATCATCCTCTGTGGCGAAGGCCCTCTGGCCTTCTGCTCCGGGGGCGACCAGAAGGTGCGCGGGGATGCTGGCTACATTGGCGAAGACGGCGTGCCACGGCTGAACATCCTCGATGTGCAGCGGAAGATTCGCACGATCCCAAAGCCCGTGGTGGCCATGGTGGCCGGCTACGCCATCGGCGGCGGGCATGTGCTGCACATCGTGTGCGATCTGACCATCGCCGCAGACAATGCAAAGTTTGGCCAGACGGGGCCGAAAGTGGGCAGCTTTGACGGCGGCCTCGGCTCCAGCTACCTCGCCCGCATTGTCGGCCAGAAAAAGGCACGGGAGATCTGGTATCTCTGCCGCCAGTACGACGCCAAACAGGCCCTGGAAATGGGCTTGGTGAACACGGTGGTGCCGCTGGATCAACTGGAAGAAGAGACGGTCAAATGGTGCCGGGAGATGCTCCAGCACTCCCCGCTGGCCCTGCGCTGCCTCAAATCCGCCCTGAATGCCGACTGCGACGGCCAGATGGGCCTGCTGGATCTCGCCGGAAACGCCACCCTGCTCTATTATATGAGTGAAGAGGCGAAGGAGGGCAAAAATGCCTACGTGGAAAAGCGGAAGCCTGATTTCTCCAAATTCCCCCGGCTGCCCTGAGCTAAAAAGGCTGCCTGAATAAACGGCGGCTTGAAAGTCAAGAATGCCTTTATGGTTGCCACTTCGGGTGGAGTTTGTATGATCGTAGACATCTGTTGACTCACTCTCCCCTGACATGGCCAAACGTACCACATCCAAACCTGCTGCTCCCGCTCCAGCCCCCTCGTCCTCAGCCTACGACCTCAAACAGATCCGCGAAATCGTCGGACTCATGGCTGAGAACAATCTGACGTATTTCCACAGCGAGCAAAAAGGCGCCAAGCTCGAACTCCGCCGGGGTTCTGACCTGGAGGCTGTCAAAGAACTGCTCCAGAGCCTGCCCGCGTCCTCGGGATCGCACGTTTCTTACGCCGCCGCCCCGGCTCCAGCCGCTGCTGCCGCCCCTTCAGCCGCCGCTGCGGCTGCACCCGCAGTCGCCGCCGAAGCCGCCATGGGACCGACCATCAACTCCCCCATGGTAGGCACCTTCTACCGCAGCACCGCTCCGGGAGAAAAAGCCATCGCCAACATCGGCGACAGCGTGGACGAAAACAGCAACGTCTGCATCATCGAGGCCATGAAGGTCATGAACGAAATCAAGGCTGACACCCGTGGCACCATTGTCCGCGTCCTCGTGGAAGACGGCAAACCCGTCCAATATGGCCAGCCTCTGTTCGAGTTGAAAGCCTGATTTGCCCTCCCTGCCCCTGTCCTGACATCCAGGCCCGCCAAATCGGGCCCGGCTACCGTCAAGCCAAGCAGACTTTTCCTACCTTCCGCGCCTCACATGTTCAAAAAAGTCCTCGTTGCCAATCGTGGTGAAATCGCTCTCCGCGTCATTCGTGCCTGCAAAGAACTCGACGTTAAAACCGTCGCCGTTTATTCCGAAGCCGATGTCGATTCGATGCACGTTCACCTGGCCGATGAAGCCATCTGCATCGGCCCTGGTCCCAGCTCCGAGAGCTACCTGAAAATGAGCCGCATCATCAGCGCGGCGGAAATTGCCAACGTTGATGCCATCCACCCCGGCTATGGCTTCCTCTCCGAGAAGGCTGAATTCGCCGAGGTCTGCGACCAGTGCAAAATCAAGTTCATCGGACCCTCCGCCCGCGTGATCAGCATGATGGGCGACAAGAACGTGGCACGTGAAACGGCACTGAAGGCAGGCATGCCGATCACCCCCGGTTCTGACGGCCTCATTCACACCGAGGAAGAAGCCCTCGAATGGGCGCGCAAGATCGGCTACCCCGTCATGGTCAAGGCCAGCGCCGGTGGCGGCGGCCGTGGCATGCGCCCCGTCCTCAATGAGGCCACCTTGGGCTCCAGCTTTCAGGCTGCCTCCCTCGAAGCCATGAAATGCTTTGGCGACGGCTCCATGTACATGGAAAAGCTGGTCGAGAAGCCTCACCACATCGAGTTTCAGGTCGTGGCCGACTCCCATGGCAACGTCGTCCACCTTGGCGAGCGCGACTGCTCCATGCAGCGCCGCAATCAGAAGATCATCGAAGAGTGTCCTTCCCCAAAAATCTCCGCCGAAATGCGCAAGCGCATGGGTGACGCCACCGTGAAGCTCTGCAAGGAGATCGGTTATGAGAACTGCGGCACCATCGAGTTCCTCGTCGATAACAAATGCGAGAACTTCTACTTCATGGAGATGAACACCCGCATTCAGGTGGAGCATCCCATCACCGAAGAAGTGTATGGCTGTGATTTGATCAAGGAGCAGATCCGCATCGCCGCCGGCCTGCCGCTCAGCGAGCACGTGGTGGACGCCGTGCCTCGTGGCCATGCCATCGAGTGCCGCATCAATGCCGAAGACCCAACCCGCAACTTCGCCCCCAGCCCTGGCAAGATCAATCTGTGGTACACCTCCGGTGGTCGTGGCGTCCGTGTGGACACCCACGTCTATTCCGGCTACTCCGTGCCACCGTATTATGACTCGATGATCGCCAAGCTCATCGTCACCGGTGCCACGCGCGAGATTGCCATCCGCCGCATGCGCCGTGCGCTCGGTGAGTTCACCGTCGAGGGCATCAAGACCACGATCCCGCTGCAAAGCCAGATCATGACGACCTCCGACTTCCAGAACGGCCAGTATGACATCACCTGGGTGGAGAACTTCCTGCGCCAGGAAGGCCTGAAGGCATAAGAGGCGCGGGATTGAGTTTCCGCACACGCCCATGCAACCTGAAGGCGATGGACTGAATCCCTACGCGGCTCCACAGAGTGATGTGACGCCGCTGGGGAAGACAGAACCTCGATGCCACGACCCGCTTCGACCGGGTGTCTCTTGGGCTTGATGTGGCTCATCATCGTTAGTCTCATTGTCATGAGCTACTTTGAATACCAAGCACGGGGACCTGCGTTTTTCGATGCTTTCAAATCCCTCCGATCTGCACTCTCAGGCTCTGTGATGGTGATCATCTTGGTCGCCTTTCATGCGTTCAAGCGCAGCCGCATCACCTACGCCTTGGGGGTCATGTATCTGATGTTGCTCAGCTATATAATGTGGATCGAAATGTCTGGAACGGCGCGGAAAATTGCAACCACTTGGAACCAGCAAACCGACAAAAATCAAAGCCAGTATGATCTTGTCGCAGCGTTACTTCTCACCGCTTTGTTCACCACCCTTTTGTACCGCTTCATCTTCGGCCTGCCCAGCCGCAGGTTCTACCGCATGACGCAGAAGTGAAGAGGGAGTGAACTACCGGATCAGACCCCAGTTTCGACCCAGCGGGAAGTAGCAGAACAAGCCGGGGCCGACGAGATTGCGCTCTGGCACAGCGCCCCAGTAGCGGCTGTCGGAACTGTTGTAGCTGTTGTCGCCCATGGCCCAGTATTCCCGGGCGTTGTCACGATTGCTCAACTCGCGCACGGTGCCTTCCGCAAGAAACTGGAAGTTGCCGTAGCCTTTGTAGAGGCCTTCCATCGACCCCACACGCTTCATGCCAAACTCTTCAGCAGGCTTGCCGTTCACCCACAGCACGGGGGATTTGACTTCAAGCCGGTCTCCTGGCACGCCGACGAGCCGCTTGATGTAATGCTGCGAGCCCTCTTCAACGCTCACGCGCATGTAGGGGCTGCGAATGTTCTTGGTGGTGAAGACGAACACCTCGCCACGGGTTGGGCGGCGGAAGTTGTAGGCGAATTTGTTCACCAGAACGTGGTCCCCGGTGTCGAGGGTGCCGCGCGCCAGGAGCTGCCCCTCGGTGACATATGTCCCACCGGATGCTCCGATCTTTTGCTCCGCCTGCGCATCCGGAGTGATGTTTTGACCGTCTGCACTGACGGGAAGATTCAGGTAGCGCTGCATCCCCAGATTCAGACCATCTGGATCGGTGGCAAGCTGGCGCATGGGTGCCCAGATCCACTGCGTGCCGCCATCTTCAAAATGCAGGCGGCAATGGGCAAAAAAGCCGAGAAAGCTGTGCTCCGTCAGAGGAGGCTCCCCTTTGCGCAGGAAGCCCGAACGCTTGGCAACGACATTGTAATATGAACGTCCCGCCACCCAGTCCTTGCACTGCACCAAAAAATTGGGCGTCACATCCTGTTCGGTATGATTTGCGACCAGTCCATACAGAGTCGGCTGCATGGAACCGGTGGGAATCTTGAACGGCTGCGCGACGTAGCTTCGGATGCCGAGCGCGATGACAATGGCGACAAAGAACACTTCCACATTTTCGCCGATGTCCGAATGCTCCACATGAGGCAGCGCCTTTTCACAGGCTTTGTTGATCTCGTCATTCAAGGAACTGATGCGCGCCTTGTCCTTGGCGCGCATGGCGTCCTCCAGGCTGCTGCGCAACGTGGTGATCTCCTGCAGCTTTGCCTCCGGCAGGATGTCACGCTTGTAGTTGATGAAGCGTGTCACGCCCTTGTGCAGGAGCTTGGCATGCTTGAGGTAGCGGGGGGTGAGGAAAAACATGAGGTCGGAAATGTGATACTAGGGTGGGGCAGGCAATGCTCAAGTGCCGGAGTGAGTCTAATTCATCGCGTCTCCTCGCTCAGGCGCAGGGAGTACCAGTAGGGAAATAAATCCTCATGGGCTGTGGGCAGGGTGACAAAACAACGGTGGGTCACCAGTTCAATGCGCTCTTCCAGAGTCAGCGTGCAAGGGTCATTCCCCGGCGGGTCCACGTAGGTGACGTCGCGCTGCTCATCCACGTTGAAATAGATGTCCCGGCCGAAACGGTAGTCGCGGCGGAAGTTGGTGCGCCATTGCGAATTGCTGCCCCAGCCCTGGGACAGGTCTTGATATGGGCGGCAGCGGCGGCGGTAAGTCCAGTAGAGGGTGGTGGAAGTGGCAAGCTCGGGCCTCAGCCAGCGGCTGCCAGAACGCACCTTCACCCCAGAACGAGAAAAGAGCATGTTTCCCAGCATCAGGCATGGCCAAAAACTTCCTGTCACCTCCACCGGCGCGTCGTCTTCCATCTGTGGTATGACCTCAACGATTTCATGATAAAACGGGGAGAATATCGTGGCCTCCGTGATTTCAAACCCCAGAGACGTCATGAACGCCACATACTGGTCCAAGGTGATGAACAACTCCGGAAGTTGCGGCTCGGTGGCTGGCTGAAAGGAGCCGAGCAATATGTCATTCACACGATTCGCCGCGTACAGCGCATGCAGTTCCTCGAGTGATGCAGGAGGCACCGGGGAGCCCTGACGCTGAGCGAAATCAAGCAGCCACTCTCGTGCTTCACCGTTCTTCCTTAACCAAGGCGCCAGAAGATCGACATAGAGGTCAGTGCCCTCGTACGACATCATATCATGATAGAGCATGCGAAACTCCCAGGCAGGCTCGTAGGTCTCGGACGGATCACTCATGACACAGTTGATGCCCTACCCTTCCGCAGACGGCCTTTCAACCACCAGCACGTCCGTCAACAATTCTGCGGCTTTCGCCGGGTCGGATGCCACAAGGCTGGCAATGGTGCCGCTGTCATCCCGGCGCAGGATGTGCATGGAGCGAAGATCGATGCCCGCATCCTTCAGCCGCACGGCCACGGCGGCCAGCGCGCCCGGTTTGTCCTCCAGGCGCACGAGCAGGGTGTCCTGGGTAATGACTCGAAAGCCTTCGTCGCTGAGCACGCGCAGCGCCTCGTCATAGCGATCCACGCTGAGCACCACGATGCCGTGATCTGCCACGCTCTCGACGTCAATTTCCTCGATGTTGATGCCGCGTTCGGCGAGGCAGGTGGTGAGCTTGGCGGCGATGCCTAGTTCGTTCGGCACAAGGATGGTGAGCTGTTTCATGGCGGGAGTTTCAGGTACACAGTTTCACGGCGGCGGCGTAGTCAGCGACAAAGGCGTCAAGGATGGGCCGGGTCACATGGGGCATGACGATCAGGTGACCGATGTTTTTGCGCGGCGCGATGGTCCATTTCGCCATCATGGACGGGGGCGGCTTGGGAAACACGACGGTGATGGAGTTCGGATGCCGCCAGGCTTCGATGCCCTGCGCATGGAACTGCTGCACGGCATATTCGGCATTGGTCAGGCAGGTCTGCACCATGTCCCGCAATCCAGCGTCTCCGAGGGTGCGCAAACGGTGCCAGAGCAGCAGCGGAGAAAAGCCACTGCGGGAACCGGCGATGGTGGTGTCCAGTGCGCCGATGTATTCGATCGAGCGGGCGATGCGGTCCACATTGACCTTGCGGGCGAGGACCACACCGCAGGGCACGGGAGAGCCGAGCATCTTGTGCCCGCTGATCGAGATGCTGTCCGCGCCATCTGCAAAGTTCCAGGGCTGCGGGGCATCGACGAAGGGCAAAATCATGCCGCTGAGCGCTGCATCAGCATGGATGTAGGCGTTGCCGATGGCGAGGTCGTCCATGATGGCGCGAATCTGCGCCAGATCATCCACGGCACCCTTCATGGTGGTGCCGATGTTGGCGAAAATGATGGGCGGCACATCGCGGTGAATGCGCAGTGTTTCGCGCAGATCCGCGTAGTCCATCTGGCCGTCCGGCTGGCTCTTGATCATGATGTTGCGCGTGTGCTGGAGGCGCAGAACCTTGGCCACGCTGTAGTGCGTGTCCTCGCTGAAGTAGCAGATGCCGTCTGGGTACAGCTCCCGCGCCACGTAGAGGCCGTACATGTTGCCCTCCGTGCCGCCGCTGGTGACGTAGCCCCACCATTCATCCGCAGGCGCACGCGTGAAGCGGGCGAAGTCCGCCAGCACCTCGCGCTCAAACTCCATGGTGTTGAGACGGTAGTTCGTGCCGTGAAAGGGATCGCCGACGTTGTTGATGCTGAACTCGAGGAAGCGGAGCAGCTCCGAGTAATCAAAGGCCTGATTCGTCGGATAGCCGACGCTGCGAGTGCGGCATGTGCGCAGCCGCTCGTACAGGTCATCGAGCCGCTGCTGGTCTGCGGGTGAAAGATGGTTGGGATTCACTTCACCGGAGATAACGTCGCTGGAGGGCTGCGCGTTTCCATGAATGGACAGTTGAACGCTGCTGCGAGGGCATGCTCAATTTTCCGGCAGACAACCACCAGCCTGCCACCGAGAGGACGGGAGCGCCTGCAACGCATCCGCATGCCGCAGACACGTGCAGGGTTCCTGGCATCAGATCACAGCAGCTTGTTCAGCAGCTTCATGTAGTCCCGCATGGTTTCCATCAGCACGGCGGGATCCACCTTCTGCCCACCGGCTTCGGGGGCCACCTCGGTCATATTCTCAGTCTCCCGGACAGTCAGGGCACCGAAGAGCTGCGAGCCCTGCTTCTTGTCGTCACAATCAAGCTGTGGAAGCTGGCTGTCCGATGGCAGAGGGAAGCCTTGGAGCACGCGTTTGAGGAAATCAGCGTGGCTGATGCCCCCTTTGCTCAGGCCCAGCAGAGGCACGGCCGTGCGGGTGAAGTATCCGTGTCCGTCTTTTTCCTTGGCGGTCTGGGCCGGGCTGCAGGCGGCGAAGAGCACTTCGACGGTGCCTTTATACGGATTGGGCGCGCCACGGGGCTCATCCTTGCGTTTGTCCACGTAGGCATCCAGTGCGGCCCGTGGCAGCACCATGAAACGTTCACGCTCGTCATCAATGGAGGACAGGCCAGGCGCACGAAACAGGCGGCTGCTTGTACCGGAGTGGCAGTAGTCCAGGAAGAGCGTGAGGTTCACGCCTTTGGGCAGACGGTCCAGAAGCCTGCCGATGTCGTCATCGATGAGGAGGTTTCCAGACTCATAGTCAAAGGGCACCAGCGCTTCGTCGATGCGGTCTTTTTCGTCCCCGTTGACATCCGGCACCTGGGTGCCGTGGCTTGAGCACTGCACCACCAGCACGTCCCCCTCCTTGCAGCCGCGGGCCAGCTCTTTGACCGCATTGAGGATGCCCTCCCGCGAGGCCTGTCCATTGAGCAGGAGTCCGGTGTCAAATCCCAGCTTTTCCAGCTCCGCCTTCCACAGGCGTGCATCGTTGACGCAGCCGGAGAGGGGCTTGGTCGGGTAGTCGTCGATGCCGATGCACAATGCACGACGCAGAGACTTGCGGTCTCCCCCGCGCCATCCGGCGTCAACGACAGCCTCCTCCAGCGACGGCGCAAAGTCTGCGAGCGCACGCTCGTCCTCCGGCTTGAAGGGAGCCACCGTCTTCCCCACGATGCGGGAGGCCATGCTGTTCAGCGTGGGAGAGTCGTTGTCAAAACCACCGTGCGTTGTTGATTGCGTGGCGGAGGCGCCGGTGGACTCTTTAGTGGGGGAGAACACCACCTGCCCCAGCTTTGAGGGGGAGCCGTTCAGCCCGTAGAGCTCCCTCAGGGACTTCGACGCGCGGAGAGACTCCTCCAGGCCTAGGATGGGCGTGGGCACCCCCGGCTCAAACGAGCGGCTGATGAAGTACAGCAGTGACTTGCGATAGATCTTAAAGCAGTTGTCCGCCAGCTCCGTCTTCTCGTTCATGGTGAACATGGTGCTGCGGCCGATGCCCTTATCCTTGCCAATGAGGCCCGCCAGACGTGACTCAAAGTCCTCGGAGGTGATGGCTGGGGCCAGCAGGAACAGTTCCTTGAAGCCGGGCACACCCGCTCTGAGGGCGGTGGGAATGAAAAAGGAGTGAAAGTTGGACCCGGCGCTGTGGCCGCAGGCCAGCAGCTCGATATGATCGGCATTCGTGCTGGCATTGATGAAGCCGGCCAGCTTTTTGGCGGCATAAAGCGCGCCCCCGTCCGCCTTCACGGCATCTGCGGCATATTGCTTGATCTGTCCCCAGATCGCGTTGCCTGGGTAATACGCCACCTTTTCCAGAGCCCAGTCGGTGGGCGCGCTGATCCAGTCCTTCCAGCCGCGCTCCTCCTTGTCCCAGCCCAGCTTGCTGCGCAAGGCAGTCATGAATCCGGTCTCCCAGACGAAATAGACAGGATAGACGTCGACGCTCAGCCATTGCTTGTGGTGGCGCAGCACGTGATCCAGCGCGCCCGGCTCATTCACCAGGCCTCCATGGGCCCAGATGAGGATGCGCAGCTTGCGCTTGTCCTTCTTCGCGTCCGCCAGGGCCTTGGCGAGATGGGTGTCGAACAAGGTGTTCACATCCTTCTCGGAGGTGGAGAAGGGCCCGCCGCCATTGAGCTTGCCATGGCTGAGGTTGATGACGTGTTTCTTCAAAGTGGCCACCTGCTCAGGCGTCAGTTGTTCAAGGTCGAGGTCTCGGGCGGGCTGCATGGCAGCAATGGTGGTGTCATTGGTTATCATAGGTGTGTTCATGGTGGGATTCAGGAGGAGCTGACTGAGCAGGGCGGCTGCGGCCCGCCCCTGAACGGAGGAGGGACTGAAGGCCCGAAGTGCCTGCTCACGCCGCTTGGAGACGGCTGGTGTCCTGGCACGAGCGACGTGGCTCAGCAGCACTGCTTCGGTCAGAGGTGACGAGGCGCCAGCCGCCGCCGGAAGGAGGGTGACGCGGCCACGCCGCGCCAGAACGGGAAACTTCTTTTGCAGACAGGTGATGGCTTCTCCGAGGTTTTGCAGTTGCAGAGGAGTCACTGTGGCCTGCGGACCAGTCCCGCCGACAACCCCCAGTCTGAAAGCCCGCCCCTGGCCTGCCGCCGCCGTCTGGTTATTCCAGGGATGGCCCGGCCAGAGCCGGCCATCCGGGGTGAGGACAACGTGAATGTCCCCGGCCGCAGGCACTCCCGTGCCCTCCATGGCGACTCCGGAACTCACTTGGATGACCTCAGGCTCGTGATCCCAGGACAATGCCTGCACGACCCAGGCAAGCTGGACGATGTTAAGCGGGGTTCGTGTCATATCATCCATAGGTCAGTCGGGCTGGAGGTGCCGGGATCAACGTGAGCGCCGTCCTACCTCCAGCGGCTCCTTCAAGACGTGGTCGGGACCATCCACGTCAGGAGTCTGGCGGAAGCGCAGCTCCCGGATCTTTTCCGCGACATGCTCGGCAAGCTTGTTTGCGCTGAAACGGTCCGCAAGGGCCGTAGGAGGCGCGTCCGGAAGGGCTCGGAGCACGCTGGCCAGGGCGTAAGTGAAGACGCCGTAGGTCACGGAGCCCTCGTGGATTTCCTCGGCGACCTCGCTTTCCTTGCACGCCTTGAAGATCACGGGCTCAAACGGTCCTTTATGCCCGTAAAGTTTTTCAAAACGACTTTGGTTCTTCACCAGCTTGGTGCGCAGAGGGTCGGCCTTGCCAATTTTGCGTGTCTGCAGCGGCCCATCCGCCGACTCCTGCTTCTGCCCTTGTAGATAGCTTTCCCGGTTCTTCCTGTCCCACCGCTGCTTCTTCGGAGACCACTCCATCTCCCGGTGCAGCACGTCCGCAGGCGGACTCAGCCCGCGGTGGCGGACGCCGTCACGGCTGATTCCGCCCGCATGACAGCAGTCAAAGAAGGCCACGAAATTCACCTCGTAGGAGAGCTGGCTGTACAAGTCGTAGAACCAGTCATCTGTGACTGCTTTCTCGATGCTCCAGTCGAAATCGTACGGCACCAGACATTCGTCCAGCGCGTCGATCGTCTCCCCCAGACCATAGGAGGCGATTTGCGCGCCATGTCCGGAATAGTAGAGGATGCGGGTGGAGTCTGGCGGGGCGTCTTTCAGCAGCCACTCCAGCCGGTCACGTATCTGGCTGGCTGTGGCACGTTCATTGAGCAGCAGGCGGATGTCGCCCGCCTTGAAGCCACGGTTCTGTAGAAAACGGCTGACAAGGTACGCATCATTGATGCAGCCGGACAAGCGATGCGCCGGATCCGGGTAGTCATTGATACCAATGACCAAGGCCTTCCAGTCTTCCTTAGGGCGTGCCAGGGCACGCCTGCCTTTGCCACCCGGCAGCGCCGACGCGGACACCTTTTTATCCCATTCCAGCCAAGCATCCTGTGAGACGGTGTCATACGGCATCGGCGAGGTGCCGGCGAGGATGCGCCACATGCCAAAACGCGCATTTTGGTGCTGCAGGTACTGCTCAGGAGAGGGGTCTTGGTCAGAGGGATTGGAAAAAGGTGTCAATATCTCGCGAAACGTGGGCGCGGGCGCTTCTGTGCCAGACGCGGCGGTGGAGGCACCTCCAGCCTTGTTCCCTCCCCGTGAATGCGTGCTGGAGACCGTCTGCAAAGGCGCGCTCAGAGAATCGTCCGCGGGGTTCGTCAGGTTGAACCACCATGCCACAGGCGGCATCATCAGACGCCCTCCGAAGACGGATCGTACCAGCGGATTCCCAAGCGGGGAAGCCAGTGTGATAAGAATGATCCCCTCTCCCAGATGTTGGTTCTCCGGCCGGATCAGAGCATCATAAACAGGCAGGCAGGTCAGGCCATGTGCGCAGATAATCTGTGGTTTGATCCCTTTACGGGCCTTGAACCCCCTGAGGGCCCGCACCACTTTCTTGCGCATCTCCACCTGCCCCGCCGTGTTCTCCGCCCACTGGGCCAGCAGGCCAGCCTGCCAGCGTGTCTTCTCACTCAGGGCACGCCAAGTTCCAGCAGTGGCCATGCCAGCGCTGGCCGGGACAGCACCCACCGACATGACCGCCTTCCACAGCCCATGCCGGAGGGCCAGGCTTATGGAATGCTGGCTAGGTGCCAGTTTCTCCTGCTTCTTCAGAATTTCATCAAAGCCCACCGCGTGAGACCTAGCCTTGACCGTCTCATTCCAGAACCCGAACTCAGCTTCAATGGCGCGGCTCCAAAGATCAACCCACGATGGCTCCTCCACGGCGGAATGTTCGGTGCCGACCTGATCCGTGTTGCGCTGCCCTCTGAAACAAAGGACGCCGAACTCCTTCCACGAGCTTTCACCTGACGAGGACCGCATTGCTTTCAGACCGTCCAACATAAATCCGATTAAATAAATAATTTTCTTATCAAACGAACTCGTTTAATCACAAGATCACGCATTTAAACCTAGTCAAATTGGAACACGATCAATTCCGCGTCAAACGTCTTCATACATGATTCCCCATTATAATAACCGCCAACAACCAGGCATTCCATTCAGACCGCAATAAGGCCTTGCCCAAAAAGATTCTCACAAACGGTCCCTCGGACGCAGTGGACCCAATGGCATGAAGCCCGTCCTCGCGTGGCCGCTGGGCACCGTCTTTGAAACGGAAGACGAGTCCTGGGGGACCGTGTTTTAGCCCTACCTCAGTCGTTCTTCAGCACCTGAATGAACGCCTCCTGCGGGATGTTCACCCGGCCGATGGCTTTCATCTTTTTCTTACCTTCCTTCTGCTTGTCGAGGAGCTTGCGTTTACGGGAGATGTCACCGCCGTAACATTTGGCGGTCACGTCTTTGCGCATGGCGCTGATGCTTTCGCGGGCGATGACCTTGCCACCGATGGCGGCCTGAATGGCGACGACGAAGAGCTGCTGGGGGATGACTTCCTTGAGCTTGGCGCAGAGCTGGCGGCCACGGCTTTCAGCCTTGCTGCGGTGAACGATGCAGGAGAAGGCGTCCACGGGCTCGCTGGCGATGAGGATGTCCATCTTGACGAGTTCGGCGGCCTGGGTGCCGGCGTGTTCATACTCCATGCTGCCGTAACCACGGGTCATGGACTTGAGCTTGTCGTTGAAGTCCACGAGGATCTCATTCAGTGGCAGGACGGTGTGCAGAAGCACGCGACGGTCGTCGAGGGTCTCGGTGTTGTTCACCACGCCGCGCTTGTCCATGACGAGCTGCATGATGTCTCCAATGTTCTCGTTCGGGATCATGACGTTCACCTTCACGATCGGCTCGCGAATCTCGTCGATCTCAGCCTGCGGTGGCAGAAAGGTCGGATTGTCCACCTTGAGCTCGGTGCCGTCGGTCTTCCTCACATCGTAAATGACGGAGGGATAGGTGGAGATGACATCCATGTCGAACTCACGGCGCAGGCGCTCCTGGACGATTTCCATGTGCAACAGTCCGAGGAAGCCGCAACGAAAGCCGAAGCCGAGAGCGGCGGAGCTTTCTGCCATGAAGGTGAAGGCGGCGTCATTGATCTGGAGCTTGCCGACGGCGAGCTTCAAGGCCTCGAAGTCGTCAGTGCTGACGGGATAGATGCCGCTGAAGACGAGGGGATGGATCTCTTTGAAGCCGGGCAGTGCCTCGGGGGCAGGCTTGCGGCTCTCGGTGAGTGTGTCGCCGATCTTCACATCAGCGGTCGTTTTGACGTTGGCGATGATGTAACCGACATCGCCAGCCTCCAGCTTTTCACAGGGGACCATCTTCGGGCGGAAGGTGCCGAGGTCCTTGATTTCGGAATCGTTGCCTGAGGCCATGAGGCGCACCTTTTGACCACGCACGATGGTGCCGGACATGACGCGGACATAGCTGACCACACCGCGATACGGATCGAAGATCGAATCGAACACGGAAGCCCGCAGGTAGCCGTCGCCAGGATCTGTCGGCGGCGGGATGAAGGCGACGATGGCCTCCAAAATGTCTTCAATGCCAATGCCCATCTTCGCACTGGCAGGCACAGCCTCATCGGAAGAGAGCTGCAGGATGTCCTCAAGCTGGCGCTTCACCTTTTCGACGTCGGCGCTCGGGAGGTCGATCTTGTTGATGATGGGAACGACGTGCAGATTCTGCTGCAGGGCGAGGTTCAAATTTGCAACGGTCTGCGCTTCCACGCCCTGAGATGCATCCACCAGCAGGAGTGCGCCTTCACAGGCGGCGAGAGAACGGCTGACCTCGTAGCTGAAATCGACGTGGCCGGGGGTGTCGAGCAGGTTGAGCTTGTACATCTGGCCGTCCTTGGCCTTGTAGTTCATGCACACGGGATGCGCCTTGATGGTGATGCCGCGTTCGCGTTCCAGATCCATGGAATCGAGCAACTGATCCTGCTGCTGTCTTACCGTGATGGTTTGCGTGAATTCCAACAGACGGTCAGAGAGCGTAGTCTTCCCATGGTCGATGTGGGCGATGATGGAGAAATTGCGGGTGCGGGAGATGGACATTCAGTTGGCTTGGCGGGGGGCGGAGTATTTAATCCAGCGACGGGAAGAAAGCAATTCCGATGCTTGAAGCCTGTGACCTACCGCCGGATGCTACCCCATGAAACCGGAGCTTTTGAGCGAATCCGCCATCCAGCAGCAGATGACACCCCTCCCCGGCTGGCAGAGGGAAGGCACGGAACTGGTGAAAGAGTTCCGTTTTACCAGCTATCTGGCCGGCATTGAATTTGTGCGGCGCGTTGGCGGTCTGGCCGAGGCGATGAATCACCACCCGGACTTGTTTGTCGGCTGGCGCAAAGTCACCGTGCGTCTGACCACCCACAGTGCTGGAGGATTGACCCGGCTGGATTTTGAACTGGCCGGTCAGATCGCGTCGGTCGAAGCTGTCCCGACCAACCCCGCCTAAAAAAGACTCAGGGTGTCACTGCGGCAGCGTCGTGGTTGACCCTGCGACCGGAGGGGTCCACCACCTCCACCGTGACAAAGATGATAACGTTCTTGGTGCTCGTCTGCTTGGTGTTGCTCTTGAAGAGCCTGCCCACAAAAGGAAGATCCCCAAGGATCGGAACCTTGTCTTCTACCAGCGTACGATTCTCAATTTTGACCCCGCCCAGCACCACCGTTGCACCATCATACACTTTAACAGCAGTGGTTACCTTCTGCGTTTTGAAGACCGGCTGGAGGATTAAGTTGGGGGTGATCAATTGATCAGGTGAGCTAAGAGGGACGACGGCCGAAGCGTTTCCATTCGGCAACAGGATGGGCAGGACGTCCTGGCTTGCGGGCACATAAATAGGCGACCCGTAATTCACAAAGCCTTCAAACTGAGTCAGTTCTGGAGCAATCGTAAGTTCCACCGTGCGACCATCCTCTGAAATCACGGGTTCGACTTCCACCACCACCCCTGTTTTTCTCATTTCGAAGGCCGTGGGCGTTGTCGGCGTGGCAATCATCTGCTGCTGACTACTGATGGTACCACCACCTTGCGGCAGTCTGGGTGGATCAAACTCGGTCGGGTAAATGAACTCCTGTGTCACCTCCGCGATCGCTTTGAGACCGCTCTTGGTGGTCACGCTGGGGGAGGCATTGACATCAATTCCCTTTTTCTGTGAAAGTGCGCGCAGCACTGTTTGGAATTGAGGGTCGGTAAACACTCCAGCAATGGACAGAACACCCGGTGCCACGTTCTTGGTTCCAGTGACGGAACCGGCATTGAGCAATGAGTCCAAGGAATTGGCCGTCGTCGCATAGTCGCCAGATCGGAGACCTGCAGTGAGGGGGCCACCTGCGTAGGGATAAGGTGCCGAGGTGCCGGCTGGCAATGGGCCTGCAAAAGCTCCGTTGACGGGAAGTGCTGGAAACACCTGGTCGGTGCCTACCGTGAGAGCGGGAACAATATAGGGCGTATTAAATGGATAGTTACCTGCGCTTGTGGGTGTTCCATTTCCTGAGCTACCACCACCAATGAAGACTTTGTTATTGGTTCCGCTGCTACCCATGAGCCAGTCGAAACCCAGTTCTTCAATGTTGGTCTGATTCACTTCCAGCATTCGCACATGAATCACGGCCATCTTCGGGGAGGCTTTGGTCGCCTGCTCGACGATCATTTCGACCGTCTCCATGTTGGCGATCGTGTTCCGAACGGTCAGCGCGTTGTTTGATGAGTTGTAGCTGGCGCTTGTTCCCTCCGGGAAGGTCACTCCACGCGCTTCGAGAAACTCCTTGGCACCCAAGCGGCGAATGATCAGCCCTCCTCCTGCCGGAGCCTGAGCGCCAAAAGGATCCGCCGGCGGAGCAGCACCCGGATCAGCTCCTGGGGAGTTCTGAATAAAATCCGGCGGCACCCGGAAGGAGCGGGTGACGACCGCACTGTTGCGCTCACTGAAGGACACAAAGATCACCGCATGCTCATCCACCTTGTAGGCGACTCCGCAGATCTCGCTGACATAGCGCAGCAGCTCCTCCATCGGTACATTGAGAAGATTCAGGCTTACAGGCTTGCTGCGCGCCTCAGGCGGCGCACTGACGACAAAACTGACCCCTTTGCCCTCAGGATCCAGATCACGGCTGCGAACTCGCAGCAGTTCCACCACCTCGTCCAGCGTGGCTCCGTCAAACTCGACCTTGGGAAAAGTGATGCTGCGAAGCTTTTGCGTGATTCGCTCACTCCCGGACTGCTGGTTGACGAGAGATGCCGCAGCGGCCCCAAAGAGTGAACTGCGGTCCACGTCTGTCAGGGGCACGGGATCCTCCCATGTCTGAGTCACCGCACCCAGCATTTTGGCACGCTGATGGTCGTAAGCCGCCTTATAGTACTTTTGCTTTTCCCGCTCGACGCTTTCCATGCCGCGTCGTGCGGCGCTGTTGTTGGGGTCAATGCGCAGCACATCCCGGAAAGTTGCAATGGCCTTGTCCAGATCACCGAGTTGAAGAAACGAGTTGGCCTTGAGCAGCAGCGTCTGCACGGCGCCCACGTTGTCCACGTGCTTGGCTGTCAGTGCGGGAGGAAAGCGATCGGGGTCTGCGAGACGTTTCTTGAGCGACAACACACGCTCGTCTTTCGGTGCCACATCGGGTGCCAGCAGTTGATCCAGCACTTTGCCCGCCGCGGCAAGATCCCCCTTGGCCGCAAATTCCTGGGCCATCAGGCAGCCTGCCACCACGTAGCCATTGCGTGCAGCCAGTCGTGACTCCTGGGCAAGAGGAATGTTTGGCAGCGCTGTGTAAGTTTCCTGAAACAAGGTGAGCGCCTCAGCCGCCTTTTGCTGATCGATCAGCTGATAACCGCGCTCGATTTCAGTATTCAGCGTGTTGACCTGAATGGCGCGGCGGCGTGCTTCGGCCTGGGCCATGGCCGAGACTGACTGGGCACCAGCAGGCATGACTGCATTTCCGCCAAGAATGATCATCAGACACGCCACAGCGCCGCGAGTAAGCGGGCGACGTGGCAACACGGCTTCAGGATATTTCGGGAAAGGCTGCAGGAGCATCAAAATAGGGGAAATTCGACTTTATAACAGGACTCGGTGTTTCGCCCAAGCATTTTCTGCCATGAATCTCAGCCGGGGGTTGCCCTGCCGCCTCATCTTGCTCTGATGACTGCCCATCCCCAATCATCTATGGCCAAAGCACCCATCAAAGTCGCAGTCACCGGCGCCGCCGGTCAAATCGGTTACGCTCTCCTTTTCCGCATCGCTTCCGGTGCCATGTTTGGCCCGGATCAACCGGTGATCCTTCAGCTCATCGAAGCTCCGTTTGAAAAGCCCATGGCAGCCCTCGCCGGTGTGGCGATGGAGCTCGATGACTGCGCCTTCCCGTTGCTCAAGGGCATTGTGCAGACCTCCGACCCTGCTGTGGGCTTTAAAGACGCCAACTGGTGCCTGCTCGTGGGTGCCAAGCCACGTGGCCCAGGCATGGAGCGTGCAGACCTGCTCAAGGACAACGGCAAGATTTTCATCGAACAGGGTAAAATCATCGACGCCGTCGCGGCAGATGACGCCCGCGTGGCCGTCGTTGGCAATCCGGCGAACACGAACTGCATGATCGCCGCCTCCCAGGCCAAGCGCCTCACGCCGGACCGTTTCACCGCCATGGTGCGCCTGGACCAGAACCGCGCCCAGACCCAGCTCGCCCAAAAGGCTGGCGTGGACCTCACTGAAGTGAAGGACATCTTCATCTACGGCAATCACAGCCCGACGATGTTCCCGTCCTTCGCCCATGCCACCATCGGTGGTAAGGCCGCAGCCGAAGTCATCAATGACCAGGCATGGCTCGAAGGTCCCTTCCTTGAAACCGTGGGCAAGCGTGGTGCTGCGATCATCGCCGCCCGTGGCGCTTCTTCCGCCGCCTCCGCCGCGAACGCCCTCGTCGATCACGTCCGTTCCCTTTTCACCCCTGGCGCGATCCATTCCATCGCCGTGAAGAGCAA
>DLGZ01000047.1:218239-227756 GCA_002482965.1 Verrucomicrobiaceae bacterium UBA7681
GATGAGCGCTCCTTTGTGGCTGACATGCTGTAATACCAGCGCATAAGCTTGAAGCGGCACCTTGGCGGGTGCCGCTTTTTTGTGCCTGCGTGAAGAAACCCGCTCCCTGCTTACGTTAAGGCAGAATGTTCTCTTCCCGTCGCGACTTCCTTCAGACCACTGGCTGTGGCTTCGGCTACCTCGCGTGGCAGGCCATGGCGCAGAGTCAGGCGGCGCTGGCCAATCCGCTGACGCTTAAAAAACCGCACCATCAGCCGAAGGCGAAGCGCGTCATTTTCCTCTTCATGCAGGGCGGCGTGAGTCATGTGGATTCATTCGACTACAAGCCGCGTCTCTTTAAAGACGACGGCAAGATCATTGACGTGATGGATTCCCGTGCCCTCGCCAAGACGGGCAAAGGTGCGCTGCAGCGGGTGATGAAGCCGCTGTGGGACTTCAAGCAGCACGGCGAAACCGGCCGCTGGGCCTCCAATCTCTTCCCGCACATCAACCAGCATGTGGATGATCTCTGCTTCCTGCATGGCATGCACACCGAGGGCGTGGCGCACGGCCCGGCCACGCTGTTCATGCACACCGGCACCACCAGCAACATCCGCCCGAGCATGGGCTCCTGGGTGATGTACGGCCTGGGCGCAGAAAACGAAAACCTGCCCGGCTTCATGACGATCAGCCCGAGCCTGGGCAACGGCGGCCCGCGCAATTATGGCAATGCTTTCCTGCCCGCTGTGTTTCAGGGGACGCCCGTCGGTCGCAGCGGCATGCCTGCAAGGGAGTCCACCATCAAGAACATTACGAACGCGATCTGGACGCCGGAGCAGCAGCGCAAGCAGTACGGACTGCTCAGCGCGCTGAATGCCGAACAAGCCGCGCATGCCATGCCCGGCGACACGGACATTGATGCGGTCATTCGCAGCTACGAACTCGCCTGGCGCATGCAGAACAAAGCGCCGAGAGCGATGGACATCAGCGACGAGTCGGAAGACACGCTCAAGCTTTACGGCATCAACGAAAAAACGACTGACAACTTCGGCCGCCAGTGCCTCATGGCCCGCCGCATGGCCGAGCAGGGCGTGCGCTACATTCAGGTGAATTACGGCGACAACTCGAACAACCCCGCCTGGGATCAGCACTCGAACCTGCCCAAGCACGGCGACCACGCCGCCGCTGTGGACAAACCCATCGCCGGATTGCTTGCCGATCTCAAACAGCGCGGCCTGCTCGAAGACACCATCGTCTGGTGGGGCGGCGAATTTGGCCGCACACCTTACGCCGAGAAAAACGGTACCGGGCGTGACCACAATCCTCTCGGCTTCACCGTCTGGGTGGCAGGTGGCGGCTTCAAATCCGGCTACGCCCACGGCGCCACCGACGAACTCGGCCACATGGCCGTCGAGGACAAAGTCCACATGCATGACCTGCATGCCACCATCCTCCATCAGCTTGGACTTGATCATGAAAAGCTCACCTTCCGCCATGCTGGAAGAGACTTCCGGCTCACGGATGTCCACGGGCATGTGGTGCGGGAAGTGATCGCTTGAGGAACCATAAAGTTTCAGTGGTCAGTTTTCACGGGTGATTTAAACTACACGTATGAGCACGAAGATGCTGGAACAGAAACTGGCCGAATTGCAGCTGCGCGTGGAGACGCTGGAGGCAAAGGTGAAGCCGGTGGCGAAGTCCACCTGGCGCAAGGCTTTTGGCTCGATGAAAGACGACGATCTGTCCCGCGCAGCCACACGGCTCGGGGCCGCATGGCGGGCGCGGGAGAACAAGCGCCGCTAATGACATGTTCGTTGTGCTTGATGCCAATCACTTCACCGAGTTCGCCAATGGCACCCCATTTGGCAAACAGTTGATGGCACGCATCAAAAAACGCCACGCGGATGTCTTCTCCTGCATCGTGGCTGCCGAAGAATCGTTGCGAGGCTGGCTGGCCTTGGTGCGCAGCCGGACGAACGGCATAAACCAGCTCGAGCCATACGCGCGATTGCTCGCATGCATTGAGACACTGAACCATTTCGCCGTCCTGCCGTTTGATCGAGAAGCGGCCCTGACATTTCACCGGTTGCAGAAAGAGCATCCTCGTACCGGCACCATGGACCTCAAGATCGCCGCTATCTGCCTCGCACACGACGCCACGCTGCTGACACGCAACCTTTCGGACTTCCAGCACATCCCGGGCCTGCGCGTCGAGAACTGGCTGGATTGAGAATGATAAAACGCAGGCCGAGAGCCGTGTATCTTGCATGTGCATCCGCCACATGCGTTCTGCTTGCCTCATCCTGCTGCTTTGCATCAGGAGCGTGACCAGCGCGGAAGAAACGCGGCTGCGCTTCAACCGGGACATCCGGCCGATCCTATCCAACAAGTGCTTCCGCTGCCACGGCTTTGATGAAAAGGGGCGCAAGGGTGACCTGCGATTGGATCACCGGGAGGATGCCATCGCCTCTCGTGATGGCAAGCAGGCTGTCGTGCCTGGCAATGCGGTGGCGAGCGAGTTGGTGAAGCGCATCCTCACGACCGATGCCGACGACCTCATGCCGCCACCGGACTCAAAGAGCTCCCTCAGCGATGAAGAAAAGAATGTGCTGCAACGCTGGATTGGCGAAGGAGCCGAATACGAGGCGCATTGGTCGTTGATCCCGCCTAGAAGCGCAGCGCCGCCGGAGGTGAAAAGAAGGAACTGGCCGCGAAATGAGATCGACCGTTTCGTTCTTGAGCGACTGGAAAAGGAGGACATGCCGCCAAGCGAGGAGGCCGCGCGCGAAACGCTGCTGAGGCGTGTGAGTTTTGATCTCACCGGCCTGCCACCAACGCTGAAGGAAATGGATGACTTCCGCGCGGATCCAAGCGCGGATACCTATGCACACGCCGTGGATCGGCTGCTGGCCTCGAAACACTTCGGTGAACGCATGGCGGTGGAGTGGCTGGATGCGGCGCGCTATGCGGATACGAACGGCTACTTTGGCGACAAAACCCGCAGCCTGTGGCCGTGGCGAGACTGGGTGATCAATGCCTACAACCGCAACATGCCCTTTGATCAATTCACCCTTGAGCAGCTTGCCGGAGATTTGATTCCCAATGCCACCACCGCGCAGCGCATCGCCACAGGCTTCAACCGCAACCACATGGCAAACAACGAGAGCGGCATCATTGATGAGGAATACCGGGTGGAATACGTGGCGGATCGTCTGGAAACCACCGGCACCACCTGGCTGGGGCTCACCATCGGCTGCGCGCGCTGCCATGATCATAAATACGATCCCATCACGCAGCGTGAATTCTACCAGCTCTTTGCTTTTTTCAACAGCGTGCCCGAGTCCGGCCTCATTAAAAATGACAACCCGCCACCTGTTCTGAGCGTTCCGTCGGAACAGCAGACGCAGGAAATGATACGCGTCTCCGCAGCCGCACAGCAGGCAGAGAGGGAGTTTATGCCGGTGACTGCGGCTTTGCGGCAGCAGATCGCCGAATGGGAAAAAACAGCGGCGGCGTCACTGAAGCCTTCCCCTGTTGAAAAGCTGATCGCGCATTTCCCTTTCGATGGGCAGATCGATGCGAAGCACTTCGGTACCAGCGATGTGTTTCAAAACGGTATCCTCGGCCAGTCGGCGAAATTTGACGCCACGCAGCACGCGGAGTGGGAAGGAGCATTCGACACCGACGCTGCCTGGACCGTTGGCCTCTGGCTCATGGCAGACACATCGCTTAGCGGTGTCTTGTCAAAGATCGAGCCCGAAGGCAGACGCCGGGGCTTTGAGGTGATCTGGCAGAAAGGGCGCTTTCAGATCAATCTGGTCAGCAAGTGGGGCACGAATGACATCGAACTCGTCACGCAGGAACCTGCCTCCTCCAAAAAATGGCATCATCTGGTAGTAAGCCACGACGGCACACGCCGCGCTGCTGGCATCCGCGTCTTCATCGATGGCCAGCCTGCCGCGACGAAAACCATGAGCGATTCACTGACGGGCTCCACTACGACGGGCGAGCCTTTGCGCATTGGCAGGCGAGATTCGAGTCTCGGTTTTTACGGCCAGCTTGATGAGCTGCGCCTGCTGCAACGGCCCGTGACTGCGCAAGAGGCGGAGTCATGGTTTTGGAGCGAGCGCCTGCGCGGGATCGCCGCGACACCAGCGGCCAAGCGCAGCACCGCAGACACCACGTTGCTGCAAGACTGGTTTGTCGAGCATCATGCGGATGCGCCAACACGCACCGCCCACCAGCATGTGCGTGCGGCCAAAGCGGCTGAAGCCCGCCTGCGGGAAAGCATTCCCACCACACTGGTGATGCAGGAAATGCCCAGCCCGCGCAAAACGCACCTTCTGACACGCGGCCAGTATGACCATCCTGCCGAAGAGGTGCGCCCCGGTGTGCCGGCGTCATTGTCCCAATGGCCGGCAGACGCGCCGCCCAACCGGCTGGGCTTTGCCAGATGGCTCGTTTCGAAGGAGAATCCGCTGACAGCACGCGTGGCAGTGAACCGGCTTTGGATGCAATGCTTTGGCGAAGGACTCGTGCGCACGGTGAATGATCTCGGCTCGCAAGGGGAATCCCCAAGCCACCCGGAGCTGCTCGACTGGCTGGCGGTGCGCTTCATGCAAAGCGGCTGGGATGTGAAGGCGATGCTCAGGCTGATGGTGATGAGCGCGACGTATCGGCAAAGCTCGGCCTTTTCTGCACGTGATCCGGCCAACCGTCTGCTGGCGCGCGGTCCATCGTTCCGCCTGAGCGCGGAGATGGTGCGCGATCAGGCACTGGCTGTTTCCGGATTGCTGGTGCCGAAGATTGGCGGGCCGAGTGTGAAGCCCTATCAGCCGCCCGGATTGTGGGAGGCAGTCTCCTACAATGGCGAGGAAACCTATGTGACCGATACGGACGACGGACTGTGGCGGCGCAGTCTCTACACGTTTTTGAAACGGCAGTCGCCGCCCCCTGCCCTGCTCACCTTTGACGGACCCACGCGGGAAAAGTGCACGGTGCGCCGCGCCCGCACCAACACGCCGCTGCAGTCGCTTGTGCTGCTGAATGATGAAACCTACATCGAGGCTGCACGTGTCCTCGCCGCATGGGCGCTGGTGCTGAAGGGTTCAGAGTCCGAAAGGCTCGCGCTCGCCTTCCGGCGCGTGACCTGCCGTACTCCTGAGTCCGAGGAGTTGAAGATGCTGAGCGACTTGCTGAGCAGGCAGCGTACGCGTTTTGCCGCTGATCGCGATGCGGCGACGAAACTCCTCGCGGCTGGCGCGTCCACACGCGGCAGAGATCTTGATCCGGTGGAGTTGGCCGCGTGGACGCTCACCCTGCACACGTTGTTCAACCTCGACGAAACCATCACCCGCCGATGAACGCCGCACTGACCCGCCGACAGCTTTTTGGTCGTGCCTCCGCAGGCATCGGCACCGCAGCGCTGGCCTCGCTGCTGGGCGAGGGCCAGGCCTTCGCCGCGCCGCACTTTGCGCCGAAGGCCAAGCGTGTGATCTACCTGTTCATGCACGGCGGGCCATCGCAGCTCGACTTGTTTGATCACAAGCCCGGCTTGAAGAAAATGCATGGCCAGGAGTTTCCAGCTTCCGTGCTCGGAGATCAGCGCCTCACCGGCATGACCAGCGGGCAGAAGAGCAAGCCGATCACTTCATCGCTCTTCAATTTTCAGCAGCACGGCCAGTCCGGCGCGTGGATGAGCGAGCTGTTGCCGAATCTGGGGCGTGTGGCGGATGAGATGTGCATCATCCGCTCCATGAACACGGAGGCGATCAATCATGATCCCGGCGTCACCTTGCTGCAAACAGGGCATCAGCAGCCGGGGCGGCCGAGCTTTGGTGCCTGGGCCAGCTACGGACTCGGCAGTGAAAATGCGAGCCTGCCAGCCTTCGTTGTGCTCATTTCACGCGGCAGTGCGGCACGCCCGGCGGACCCGCTGTATGCGCGGCTGTGGGGTTCCGGCTTTCTGCCCTCGAACCATCAGGGGGTGAGTTTCCGCAGCAGTGGCGATCCGGTTTTGTATCTCTCCAATCCACCGGGCATCAGCGCGGCAGCAAGGCGCGATCAGCTTGATGTCATCCAGGCGCTGAATCGCAGGCAACTTGCGCAGCAGCTGGATCCCGAGATCGAGACACGCATCTCCCAGTATGAAATGGCGTACCGCATGCAGAGCAGCGTGCCGGATTTGATCAGCCTGAAAACCGAAAGCGCCGCCACCTTCGAGGCCTATGGCCCGCAGTCACGCGTACCGGGGAGTTTCGCCGCGAACTGCCTCCTCGCTCGCCGCATGGCGGAAAGCGGTGTGCGCTTCATCCAGCTCTACCATCGCGGCTGGGACCAGCACTACAACCTGCCGAGCGATCTGCGCCTCCAATGCGGCGACATCGACCAGCCCTGCGCCGCACTGATCAGCGATCTCAAGCAGCGTGGATTGCTCGATGACACGCTCATCGTCTGGGGCGGAGAGTTTGGCCGCACCACCTACTCACAGGGCAAGCTGGAACCGACCAACCATGGCCGCGATCATCATGGCCGCTGCTTCACGATGTGGATGGCCGGGGGCGGCGTGAAGCCCGGTCTGCAGTTCGGCGAAACGGATGACTTATGCTTCAACGTCGCCCGTGATCCCATGCATGTGCATGATCTGAACGCCACCCTGCTTCATCTGCTGGGCATCGACCATGAGAGGCTCACCTTCCGTGCTGAAGGCCGCGACTTCCGCCTCACCGACGTGCATGGGCGCGTGATGAGGGAAGTGATCGCTTGAATGATCGAACGCAGGGTTTCTGCCCTCTCCATGCGGAGTTCAGCGCAGGTAGTAGTCTTTGACGCGCTGAAAGTCTGCTTCTGGCAGCGACTCCGCACGGCCGTCATTGCGAATGACAATGCGTGTCTCCTTGCCGTTGGCGGCTTTGCTCACAGAAGGGGCGGCCAGCACGATGCTGATCCCCGCAGACGCCGGTGTGAGAGTGCTGTCGTAAAGCCAGGGTTCCCGTTCAGCGCCAGGCTGGGCAGCCACTGTCAGCAACTCCGGATTGGTCAGTGTGCCCGCAGCAATCAGCTCCTCCAGTTTGGCCGGGTATTTGCCACCATTGCCCGCGGCGTAAATATTGAGTGCAGTGACCACCTGGCGGCCCTCGCTGAGCGACTTCATCTGCCCGGCCTGCTTTTGAACGGAAGTCATCACCGGTGCGACGAGAGACGAGATGACCGCCAGGGTGGTGATGCTGGAGAACGACCCCGGATTCAGCGTCGGCAAACTGGTGTTGCTGGCGCTCAGCACGCCATCCGGCAGATTGGCAAAACAAACTGCCTGAGGGTGGCGGGCATGCTTGGAAATCAGACTGACCAGATTGAGCGCCATTTCGCTGCTTGCTTTGTCTGTTCCCGAGGCGGCGACACCGGTCTTCAATGCGTCAACCACGGCACCCATCAGGCGCTTGGAAAGAAACAGGCAGCCGTTGCCTTCCTTGGGCAGCCCCTTCCATACGGAGGCAAATTCGGGCTGGCTGCTGAGCTTCCCATCCGGGGCCAGCAATGCATCAAGGTAACCCGGACGCGTCACGATGATCAGGCGGTCAGCGGCCTCGTCGAGCTGAAACGCTGGCTGGAAGTCCATGGGCGGCGGCCCCATCGGCGCGCTAAACCGTCCCACCACCACACCGTTGACCGTCTGCAGCTCCACTGGAGTACCCGGGACCTGAAACATGGGCAGCACCTGCGCTTTCAGCACGTCTTTGATCCAGCCGAGCTTGTCGATCACGATGGCGGCGTTCACGCCGGGAAAAGTCATCGGCGAACCCGGGGCGGAGATCGACTGCTCCGGCATCATTGTCGCGATGACAGCCACTCGCACGGAGAGCTTTTCCGCCATCTCCTTGTAGGACATGCCCAGCGCTGGCTGGGGGGCGTTGGCCATCATTTCGATCATCGGCCGCTGCTCCTCGGGGGTGTATTCCATCAAAACCGGCCAGGCCTCGGCCACCCAGTCCTTCAAATGCAGCGGAAACTCAAACGCGAGATCTGCATCCTTCGTCGCGAGCGCTGGGACCAGCAGGGGCTCCGCCAGCCCGCCCGTCAAGGTGAGCAATCCTTTCCGACCCAGGGGTGTGTAGACAAAACTGCGCTGGTGATTCATGCCCTCGGACACCTTGCGCGAGCTTGTCCCGCTCGCCTTGATTGAGTCCAGCCCGATCAGCGACATTACCTTCTTGATGGAAAAATTGGGCGGCAGCTTGGATTTCTCCTTCTCCGGCATGTTCTTGATCACCTCTTCAAAAAAACCGCCCAGCAGCCCCATCACATCTTCTTCCTCGGCATACGTGAATGAAGCCCCTCCAACCTCCAGCTTCGAAGCAACGGCTTGAAAGTGCGGCGAGCTCCCTTCAGTGACGAGAGTCAGTCCGGAACTGTTCTCCGTGGCCGAAGGAGCGGCATTTTTGCTACACTGAGCAAGGCCCAACAGGGCGAGAATAGATAGGATTCGGAGGTGCATGGATGGGGAGAATGGCAAGTACACGAGCAGTATCAATTCCACAACTGAGACAAAAATATACTCACACCTCCTCATCAAAGAGCTGAAACGAAAAATGGCACCCAATTCGCTGATTTGGCGTCTTATGGCACTTTGAATCAAGGCATGGCAGCCCCTGCTGTGAGAAGTACTCACAGGGCCTTGCAAGGACGTCAGTCAAGTGGTCGCACAGGGGATTGCCTTCGGCGCGCTTCGCGTGGTGTGGCCCCCTTGGCTGACGATCTACTTCTTCGCCAGTGATTCCAGGAAATCGAGCAGGCTGGCGAATTCGTGGACGGTGAAGTTCGTCATCAGGCCGGGGGGCATGATGGAAATGGGGAGCTTCTGGCGGGTCTTGATGTCCTTCACTGCAAAGGTGAACTCCTGCGCGGCGACGTTGCGCAGCTTCACGTTGTCAGCGGACTCCAGGGTGATGAAGCCGAGCTGCTGCGTGCCGTCGTTGAGCGTGATCACCTCGCTGGCGAAGCCCTGCGCGATGGTCTTGTTCGGATCAAGGATGTTCTGGGCGAGATCGGGGCGCTTGTAAGTCTGCGCGATGTTGCCGAGGTAGGGGCCTTTTTGCGCTTCGGATTCCTTGGTGGTGTGGCAGGCGATGCAGGTGGCTTTGGTGAAAATCTGTTCGCCGAGGGTGATGTCACCCTTCGTCTTGATCACGGCGGCAAGAGCGTCTTCGGGCTTGAGGGTGCCGACCTTGGGGGTCTTGTCCTCGCCCTTGGCGACGAGCTTGAGACTCTTCACGGCGTTCTGGGCAGCCTTGGCCACTTGCGCATCGGAGTCAGAGGTAGCGGCCAAGATCTTGTCGTCCACGACGTGACTCTTGGTCTTCGAGGCGGCGTTGATGATCTGCACGCGGCGCTTCGCATCGGCCCAGCCAGCATCGAGTGCCTTCTGTGACATCTCGCGTGCTTCCGGGCTGCCGGTCTTGCGTGCGGCGAGGCTGAGCAGCGCGGCTTCCGCCCAGGCGGCAGTCGGTGTGCCGACCTTGGTGGCTTCGGTTTCGAAGGC
>DLGZ01000005.1 GCA_002482965.1 Verrucomicrobiaceae bacterium UBA7681
GAGCAGCATGGAGATGCAGGCTGCGGCGGCGATCCAGCGTGGTGAGGATGTGAGCCAGCGTGTAGGTTTTGCAGCAGGCTGAGCGGGTGTCCAGTCTGCGGCCAGCGCTGCGAGGGCGGAGTCCACGTTGAGCAGTTCGGCAAATTCACGGCGTGCTGCGGCATCGGCGAGCAGCAGGGTATTGAGCTGCTGCATCTGCAGTGGGGAGATGGAGCCGTCGAGATAGTCGGACATGAGCTCTGTGAGGTCGGCTTTCATGATGCCACCTCCTGAGTCAGAGCGCGGCGGATGCAGTCGAGCAGCCGCTTGCGCATGCGGTGCAGCCATTGGTAGAAGCCGGGGACGGTGCGGCCGCTGCCTTGTGCTACGACTTGGATGCTTGAGTCGGGCTGATAGGCCTGCATGAGGAGTCCGCGCTGGTCCTCGGGCACTTTTTGCATGCAGAGTTCCAGGGCTTCGCGCTGGCGTTCTAGGAGGGGCTCGATGGCGGTGGTTTCTTCGGCGATCTTGGTGATGACTTCTTCGTCGAGCACCAGGCGGTCGCGACCATGGTCGCGCAGCCAGGCCAGGACTTCGTAGCGAGCGACGCCGAAGGCCCAGGGTTTGAAGTCTGCGCCTTCGCGCAGGGTGTCGAATTTTTCCCAGAGAACGACGCTGATCTCCTGCATCACGTCATCGGCATCCGCACGTGCTGGCACCAACCGCCGCACGTGGGCGCGGATGGCGGGCTCATGCGCGGTGAAGCTGCGCAGGAAGCGGTGATGGCGTTCGTTTTCGGTCGGAGACATGAGGTGGCATGTTTGTATCTCCGCGAGATGGAGGGTTTTTACGGATGAATGCAGCTTTTGTTTGTGTGCCTCCCCAAATGGAAGTGACGATGCATGCCGGTATGCTTGAAAAATGCGGGGCGTGTTCGAGTGGCGGAGCTCCCAGAGCCGGTTAAAAACCAGCGCTCCCAGTACGGACTCCCGAGTCGCGCGCAGTGATGCTCGGCAGCATAGCTGGGCGTTGCAGGCTCAATCGGTGTTTGTCAGCAGAGTGGAGCAGAGGCGGAGGAGTTTGTTGCCGCTGTGTTCCCAGAGGAATTCGTGGTTGATGCGGGTGAAGGCGTTTTCGGCGATGGTTCTGCGCAGGGCGCTGTCATCCAGCAGGCGGAGAATGGCGGCGCTGAGGGAGGTGGCGTCGTCGGCGAGGAGGATCTCGTGCTGGTCGCGGAGGTAGAGGCCTTCAGCACCGATGGTGGTGCTGACCACGGGGACGCCGGCGGACATGGACTCGAGGATTTTGTGCCGCACGCCGCTGCCAGCTCGCAGAGGGACGACCTGGAGGGTGCACTCGCGGAGCAGGGGGAGTACGGCGGGCACGGTGCCGGTGATTTCGATGCCGGGGTCTGAGGCTGCTAGCTGGTAAAAGGACGGGGGTGGCTTGTGCCCGATGACGCGAAAGCGAACGTCTGGGCACGTCTGCCGGATCAGTGGCAGGACTTCACGGATGAACCAGAGGGCGGCATCGGAGTTGGGTGGCCAGTTCATGGAGCCGACGAAGGCGATCCAGGGTGAGGGCTGCTGCTGCAACACGGCGGGGGGAGGCTCGCTCTGGCAGGGAAGGGTGCCGGGGAGGACGCTGCCGAGGACGTTGGGGAGCTTGTAGGTTTCGCGATAGTAGTCGGCATCGTGGCCGGAATTCGTCAGGACGCCGTCAAAGGTGAGGCAGAGCTCCGGCTCGCGCTGGCGCATGCGTCGTGCTATTTCCTGGTAGAAGATCCAAGTGAAGGGATTGCGCTGCAGGCTGGCCATGCGGCTCCAGATGTTGGCCTCGACATTGTGCTGCAGGAGGATGACGGGCACCTGACGCTCTTTTTCCCAGCCTTCGAAGTTTGGTGCGACGTGGAGTTCATCTGCGATGACGAGATCGAACTGACCACTCAGGACGCGTTCCCGAATACGCTGGCTGAACTCCCTGCTTTCAAACAGGGAATGCATGAAGGGCTTGCGCGAGGCGAAGAGATTCCAGAGGATCGGCCCGATGAACTGGAAGAAGTGACGTGGCGACCATTCGGGCAGCTGCTCGACGGTGAGGCACTCCAGCACATGGGCATAGGGCACGGTTGCGCTCTGCCCGTCCTCGCCTAACCGGCGCAGCTCCAGCGCGTGCACGTGGCAGTGCTGCCTCAGGTGCATGAGCAGGTGATAGGAGTAAATGACACCGCCGGAGGTGAGTGGGAGGCAGCCGCCGGCACGGATCCACAGGATGCGCAGGCGTTTGCTGCCGGCGGGAGAGGGCTGACTCATGGGATTCAATACTCAGGAGCAGGAGTTGGGTAAAGCGGGGCTTTCTGAAACGACTGAAACGGAGGTGGGTGTAATTTTTCGCTTCCAGAATTATAAATAAATGCTTATTATCAAGCAATTACGCCTACCCAGGTCTCAATCTGCCACTACCGCGCATGCCGCCCCTTGTCCTCCAAGAACGCTATTCAGTTCGTAAGAACGACTTCGCGCCATTGATTGAATGTGATGATCTGCTGCGGGAACTCATGGCCCAGGGCGGGCCGATGCCGAATGACTACGCGCAGATGAACCGCACGCTGCGGCTGCTGGGAGACGCGGTGAGGGCGAAGGTGATCGCCCGTGATGACGTGCTGGCTTACGCTCAGGACGTTACAAATCGGTATTTGGAAGGGACGATGCAGGCCCGGGCGCTGGGAAAAAAATACGGGTACAGCGGTGACTTCGAAATCATTGAGGCGATCTACACGCTGCAGATTGCCCAAGAGCCGCATCTGCGACGCTGGGACCTCTACTTCCACTCGCAGGCGGCGCCGAATGCGGTGCGCAATCGCAAGGCCTACTTTCACCAGCTGCTGAATTCGCATTCTGCGGGGCATACCAAGGCACCGCTGAACGTGCTGAACGTGGCCAGTGGTCCGGCGCGGGACTTGCGGGAGTGGGTGCTGGACAATCCGGAGCGCGAGGTGTTTTTCGACTGCGTGGACGCGGAGATCCATGCGATCGAGCGGGCGAAGAAGCTGTGCGAGCCGTTTGCGAAGAGGGTGGAGTTTTACCACCGCAATGTGCTGCGCTTTCTGCCGGCCAAGGGCTACGAACTGGTGTGGTCCGCCGGGCTGTTCGACTACCTCACGGACCGCACGTTTGTCTATCTGCTGAAAGCCCTCATGGCCGTGACGAAGCGGGGCGGGGAAGTCGTGGTGGGGAATTTCTCGGACCACAACCCGAGCCGCGACTACATGGAACTGCTGGGCGACTGGGTGCTGCAGCACCGTACGCGGGATCACCTGCGCGAACTTGCGCTGGAGGCTGGTGCGGCTGCGGATTCGATTGAGGTGATGTGGGAGCCTGAGGGGGTGAATTTGTTTCTGCACATCCGGCGGTAGGGGGCGGAGGTGCAAAGTCAAAAGGCTGAGTGAGAAGGGACGGGATCGTCAAATCACCTTGGTCTGGGAATGCTGGATGACGGGCATTTGCGGTTGTGTGTTTTCTTTCTGCCGTGGAATCGTCAGCTTCAAAAAGAGACAAAGCAGGAGATACAAGGCGCACCAAGCAATCATTCCGTTTCTGCGGCAGCGCTCCAGCCTGAAGCGTGTTTTTTCATCGTAGCGGGGGCGGGTGCCGCCGTCTTCGGTGCGTCTCATGCGGTTGACGGATGGCAAAAAGAGGCTGAGTGGGCCCAGGCATGCTGCGACCAGCAGGTAAATGATGGGCAAAAACTTGGAACAGGTCCCGTCAGGCGGGTAGGTGACGCCCCGGGAGGCAAGCCCCTTGGCGGCGGTATCGAGGACAGCCTCTTCCCAGGGTTCTTTCCAAATGGCGCGGAAGTCCAGAAGCTTCAAAAGATGCGCCGTGGGGCACTGTTCGAGATAAGAGGATGGATCTGTCCAAATCTGAGTGGGCGCGAGCCTGAGACCCACGACAGACTGGGTGCGGGCCGCATCCTGTGGTCTGACAAACAATCGCTTTCCTGCGGACCAGCCCTCGAGAAAGCGGCGGATATGGTCCACCTGAGATTCATTGTGGACCAGTTCGAAAGGGATGCCCAGTTCATGCAATGTGACGCCGGCGATGTGCCCGTCCTCTTCGGACTGAACTTCGCCGATGGCGATCATGCAATCCTCTTCGCCATCATCATATTCGTGCCCGGTGGTGCGTTGGTAGGACATCCAATGCGGGAATACCCGGTGGCAGGCGAATGGCAAGAGGAGAAGTGTGAGAAGCTGAGATGCGAACTGGCTAGAAAGGCACGGGGTCGGGAGACCCCGGCACCTTGGCAACGGGGGCGGGGCGTGACGTGAAACCCCGTCGCCTTGAGCGGGCGGTGCGGCAACTTGTTGGAGTTAGATGAACCAGAAGAAGACAATGGCAACGCAGGTCGGCAGCAAGGCTCCGAGAAAGAGTCGCAGTGGGCTGACGCCTTCGTCATTGAAGGCTTTGGAACTTTGGAGGATGCCGATGCCGGCGGGATTGGGGGCATTGGCGATGACAGTGAGGCCGCCGCCTGTGACGGCACCGGCGACGAGGGCGTATTGGAGCTTGGGGGGGATGCCTTCGACCAAGGAACCCAGATAGGTCAGAGCGGCATTGTCGGTCAGGGCGGTCAGGCCGGTGGCGCCAAAGAACATGCTGGAGCCATCGAGTCCGGCGATGAGGGGCTGCAGCCACCAGGATTGCAGCGAGCCGAGCGTGACCAGACCGGCGAGGAAGTAGCCGACGAGCAGGCCTTCGCGCAGGCGCAGATCGTCCTGATATTCATGCGTGGCATAGACCATGCCGAGGAAGAGCATGAAAACGCCGAAGAAAACATCCGGGTGATGAGCAAATAAGACGACGAGAGCGAGGAAAATGACATGGAGCAGCGTGAGCCACGCTGGGAGAGGCTGGGAGGGCTGCTCAACCACTTCCACGCGGCTCAGCTCGGCTCTGTAAATAAAGGTGATGAGCGCGGTGGCGACGATGCAACTGGCGACGGCACGCCAGCCAAAATGGGTGAGCATGAACCAGGAGTCCCACTGCCACTTTGAGGCAACCATGAGCACGGGTGGTGCGGCAAAGTGCGTGAGAGTGCCACCAATGGAGATGTTTACAAACAGCAGGCCGAGCGTGGCATAGGCGAGACCCGTGCCGATGCCGCAGTCAAAGTAACGACGCTTCAGGAGGATGGCAATCAGGGTCATCGCCGCAGGCTCGGTGA
The DNA here is from genome assembly GCA_002482965.1 of Verrucomicrobiaceae bacterium UBA7681. GTDB lineage: Bacteria > Verrucomicrobiota > Verrucomicrobiia > Verrucomicrobiales > Verrucomicrobiaceae > Prosthecobacter. The sequence goes on from DLGZ01000005.1 coordinate 5,206, forward strand.
TGAGTGAGCCAAGCAGGGTGCCGAAGGACAGGGCGGCAAAGTAATAGGCGACGTTGGCTTGAAACGGGAGCACTCGCGCGAGGCCTGAGATGCAGGTTTCCGCGAGCTGCACCACGGGACGGGTGGCCGCCACGACCATGACGACAAAGACAAACTTGGGCTCTGTGAAATTCAGCCCTTCGATGTAGGCCACCGCGTCATGGAGCGAGTGCTTCAGTGCGACGATTCCCGCGAATAACGCTCCCCCCCAGAGACCAAAGACAACTTCCGTTTCGGCCAGGAAATGCAGGAGGTTTTCCTTGATGGAGCCCTCGGGATAGCGACTGGCCAAGCGGGCGAACTGCTTGACCGCAAAGGTGTGCAGCACGGCGAGTGCAAAGAGGGAGGTCGCGAGGATTTCGATGGGAGAGGCAGTCATGCTTTGGATGTGTCAGGCAGCGGCAGATGCGGATTTGGAAGCCAGATAGATGATGAATGAAGTAACAGGCAGAACTGGCTTTGTCGTTCGATTCTGTGGCATGAATGGGAGCTTAAAGGAAAGGTTTATGATTTGTGGTTGGGGTCGGTCCAGATAAGATGGCCTGCGACCATGAGGATGACTTTTCTAAAAATGCTCACTGGCGGGTCGATGGTGGCCTTGCTTTGCCTGACATGCCTTGATCCGGTTCATGCCGTAGCGCAGGCGCAGGCTGTGCCGGCCTCTGGCAACGGACGTTCCGAGGTCGCGCTGAGCGCGCTGGCGGAGTCTTTTCGGCAGGTGGATGAGGAGCAGAAAGCGGCGCGTGAGCTGCTGAAGACGAAGCTGCCTGCGGATGAGCAGACCCGGACGGAGGAGAAGGTGGTGGCGCTGGGCACGAAGCGGGAGGCTTTGCTAAAGGATTTGGAACTGGTGGTCACAGGGGTGGAGCCGCTGAACTTCACCGCGCCTACGGGGCAGGAGTTGAATCTGCAGCAGGAGACGCGAGATCTGCTGCTGCCCATCGTCCAGGAGCTGAAGCAGCTCACGGCTTCGCCACGGGAGGCGGAGGGGCTGCGCCGGCAACTGGCCGGTCTGCGACAGCAGCACTTGCTGGCGGAGACGGCACTGCGGAGGCTGGAGGAGCAAATCAAGCTGGTGGCCGATCCGACACTCAAGCCGCTGCTGGGGGAGTTGCTGATTCAATGGAAGAAACGGCAGAATGACGCGGACACTGAACTGGCCGTGGCCGAGTTTAAGCTGGAGGAACTGGAAATGAAGCGTGGCGGGGTGCTGGGCTCCCTGCGGGATGTGGCAGCGGGCTTCTTCCGGCAGCGCGGGCGGAATCTGCTGCTCGCATGCGTGATCAGCCTGTTGATTTTTGGTGGCATGCGGCTGCTGTGGCAGCGGCTGAGCAAGCTGCCTGCACTGAGGCGTAAGAACCGCGCATTCGGTGTGCGCATCGCGGCGGTGGGTTATCATGGCCTGAGTGTGCTGCTGGCGGTGTTTGCGGTGCTGCTGGTATTTTATCTGGCGGGTGACTGGGTGCTGATGGGGCTGGCAGTGCTGTTTCTCATCGGCATTGCCTGGACGGGAAAGCAGACGCTGCCGGCGGTGTATGAGCAGGTGAAGCTGCTGCTGAACCTGGGCTCTGTGCGTGAGGGGGAACGGGTGATTTACAAGGGGCTGCCGTGGGAGGTGAGGACCGTGGGTGTGTTCTCAGAGCTGCGCAATCCGGCGCTGGACGGCGGGCACATCCGCCTGCCGCTGCGCGAGCTGACGGCCATGGTCTCCCGGCCGGATGAGGACGAAGTGTGGTTTCCATGCGCGGCGGATGAATGGGTGTGCCTGAGCGATGGAACGCATGGCAAGGTGGTGACGCAGACGCCGGACTGGGTGCAACTGGTGCTGCTGGGCGGCAGCCGCCGCACCTACCCGACACAGATGTTTCTGCAACTGTGCCCGGAAAACCTGACGAAGAGCTTCCGCGTACGCAGTGTCTTCCGCATTGACTACCGCCACCAGAGCATCAGCATCACGGAGGTGCCGCAGAAACTCAAAGCGCACATGGAGAGGGAGCTGCGCAGCCTCATCGGTGCGGAGCATCTCAAAAACGTGGATGTGGAGCTGTCTGAAGCGGGCAGTTCTGCGCTGAACTACACGGTGCTGGCAGATTTCTCGGGCGAGGTGGCGCAGCGGTACTCCTTCATTACGCGGGCAATCCAGAGGATGTGCGTGGATGCCTGCAATCAGAACGGCTGGAACATTCCGTTCAACCAGCTCACGCTGCACCAAGGCGCGCCGACATTGTCATGAAAAACGTGACACGTGCGCCGGGGTGTTCCACCGATACCATGCTGCACTGACGGGGGCTATGCCGCATTCCTCTCTGAGCTCACTCATATGAAATGTCCTCAACTCATCCAAAGATCCCGCTGCTTAGGCGCGCTCTTCCCTGATTATTCACCTGCATGAGTTTTGATCTTTGGGTAACCCTCATCACGCTCCTCGGGGCGGTGATCCTCTTTGCCACGGAAAAGCTGCCGGTGGACATTGTCGCGCTGCTGGCCACCGCCGTTCTGCTCATCACGGGAGTCGTCACCGTGGATGAAGGCATCGCGGGCTTTTCCAATCCTGCCGTCATCACCGTGGGCTGCATGTTCGTGCTCAGTTCCGCCTTGCAGAGGACGGGTGCGCTGGACGCACTGGGCAGGCTTCTTTCCAAAAGCGGTGGCAGCAGCCCTGGCATGTTCTGCATGCTCGTCATGCTCTGCGTTGCGCCCGTCTCCGCCTTCATCAACAACACTGCGGCCGTCGCCGTCTTCCTGCCGCTGGTCATCGCTGCCGCCGTGGCGAAAAAAATCCCTGCCTCGCGTGTGCTCATCCCGTTGAGCTTCGCCTCCCAGTTTGGCGGCGTCTGCACCCTCATCGGCACCTCCACCAATCTGCTCGTCAATTCCATCTACGAGAAGTCGGGACAGGGCAGCTTCAGCATGTTTGAATTTGCCCCGCTGGGACTGCTGCTGACAGTTGTCGGGGGTGCCTATCTCGTGTTTTTCGGGGGCTGGCTGCTGCCCTCGCGCCGCGCCGAGCAGCTCACGGATGTGTATCAACTGGGTGAGTACGTCACCGAGTTGCACGTCATGGAAGGCTCTCCGCTCATCGGTCAGCGGATCGGCCAGACCGAGCTGTCCAAGAATCATGACGTCACGGTGATCGAGATCCGCCGTGGGACACGTGCGATCAGGGCCACGAGCGGTGAAACGGTGCAGGCTCATGACCTTCTGCTGGTGCGTGCCAGACCGGACAAATTGCTCGCAGTCACCACGGAGCTGAAGCTTGAGATCGAGCCGGAATTCAAGCTGCGTGACGAAACCATCCGCTCCACGGATGTGAAGCTCTGTGAAACGATTGTCCCGCCAAGTTCACCCTACATTGGCCGCACACTTGTGGAACTCCGATTTGGCGAGAAAACCGGCGTGATCGCTCTCGCTGTACAGCGAACTGGGCACGTGCTGCGTGAGAAGCTCTCCACTGTCCGGCTGCGTATCGGCGACGCTTTGCTGCTGCTGGGAGAGCAGGCTGACATCGACCGTGTGCGCGCGGAGGACGGTTTGCTCGTTCTCAATGAGATGGAAACGCCCGTCCGCCATCGTGGGAAAACGCTTCTGGCCCTCGGTGTGTTCGGCCTCGTTGTCGTGCTTGCGGCGCTGAAGATTTTACCCATCATTGTCGGTGCTCTCGCGGCGGTGCTCGTGCTCATCATAGCCCGCTGCCTCCGTCCCGAGCAGGCCTATGGCGCGGTGGACTGGCGCGTGCTGATCATGCTGGCTGGTATCCTGCCGCTGGGCATCGCCATGGAAAAGACCGGCGCTGCCCAAGCCATCACGGACGTCGTTCTCCAGCTTGCTGGGCGGGAATCTCCCATCGCGCTGCTTGCTGGCATCTACCTCGTCACCGCCATCCTCACCGAGTTCATGAGCAACACCGGGGCCGCCGTCCTCATCGCCCCCATCGCCATCGCCACGGCGCAGAGCATTGGTCTTGATCCCAAGCCGTTCCTCATTGCAGTGACCTTCGCGGCCTCCACCAGCTTTGCCACTCCCGTGGGCTACCAGACCAACACCATGGTGTACAATGCCGGCGGTTATCGATTCAGTGACTTCGTCCGTGTGGGGGTGCCTTTGAACCTGCTTTTCTGGGGCTTATCGGTTTATTTGATTCCGCTGTTCTGGCCATTTGTGGCGCGGCATTGAGGTGTGGATTCAGCGTGTCTCTTGCGGCTTCGAGAGCGACCCTGTGGATTCATCCACGTAACACTTGAAATCGTTTCTCCTGGCAAGGACCACGATCAGTCGCTCGCGTTCGTACATGAAGTAGCGAAACTCTATTCCCTCTTCCGGCGGGAAGGGTTTTTTCAATTCGGCGCGCATGGAGCCATCGGCATTTAAGATCAGGGAACGGTCATCCCAGTTTTTGCCAACCAGTACCACGGCGATGCCTTCCGAATGCAGCACCAGGGCATTCGCTATATCCTGCGGAAGCTCAAGATGTTTGGGCGCTCCGGCTGCGTGCCACGAAAGGATTGGGCCGGACCACTTCAAGTCGGTGATGGTATCAGGCTTCAGCGACATTTTTGGTGGTTGAGCATTCAATTCAGCGGGTAGGCCTTGAGGTCGGCCAGTAAGAACTCAAGGCTTTGCTCAGGAGTGAAGGCGAAGTATTTCTCGAAGGTCAGGTCGTCCATTGCTGCGACACGTTTCCAATTCCAGGACAGGTACCCGTCCAAACCGGGGCCCAGCCCCTTTATCAGCGCTTCGATCTGATCCTTGCGGACTCGATTGCGAAACCCCTCGGAAGACAGGTGACGCGCAAAAGCAAGCATGATCCCCGCCTTGGAGTATTCTTCGGTAGCTAGCCTGCTGCGCCACTGGGCCTCCACCTCGTCCAGCAGCACCGCCTCAGAGTATCTCCCTCGGAGGATCTGCATCAGCTCTACGCCGCTTCTCCTGAAGCAACGAGACCCCGCCAGTTCAACGAGGCGTGCTTTGCGCAGAAAGGGGATGTTTATGACGAGCTTTACTGCTGCGGCTCTCTGTGAAGGCTGTCCGCTGGAGCAATAAAGATAAACCAGATCGCCGGACCACCAGTAAATGGCACCCAGCAGCAGAGAAGCCATGAGACCCAGCACCACGGAAAAGGAAGGCCATTTCTTCTTCATCATGGGGTAGGTGCTTGGAGTCGAATGAGCTGGAGTTGTCAGACGGGGAAGCATGGCGTATTTGCGCTTTGCAAGTCAATGCTCAACACTGCTAACGCTCAGCGAATCCCCGGCTTCTTGGGCAGGGGCAGCCACCCACCTGCGGTCCAGTCGAGGTATTCGGTGCTGCGAAACTGTTTTTTGTAATCGTAAACGCTGGGTTCGTGGGTGGCGTAGCCGGTGTAGAGCCAGAGGTGGTTGGCTTCGCGGCAGTGCTGGATTTCGAGAAGGAGGGTGAAGATGCCGAGGCTGCGTTTGGAGTATTCGGGCTCAAAGATGCCGTAGACGCTGGAGGCGGAGTGCTGGCCGACATCGAGGAAGCTGGCGGCGATGAGGCGGGGGCCGTTGAAGACGCGGAGCATGCGGCTGGTGCAGGGGCCACGGGTGGGATCGGGGCCGAGGAAGGTTTCGAGGGTGTCGGGGATGTTGTGGGTGAAGCGCTGCTTGTGGCGCTGGAAGAGGGCGCGCAGTTCGTCGTCGATGGCGGCGGGGGAGATGTCGGTGTGGAGGTCGGCGTTCTTGGTCAGGACGCGGCGCTGGCTTTTGGTGAGGGTGCAGGACGCCAGATCGATGCGCAGCGGCGTGATGGTTTGCAGGCTGCCATCGCTGGCCTGCTGCGTGCTGTAACGAAAAAAATGCCTGCCAAAATGCCGCCAGCCTGTCGCCCAGGCATGATCCATGATTTCCGCGGGAACGGAATCACAGATGAATGCATCGTCGAACACTGGCGTCATAGGAGGGTCTTATTAATCCAGTCCCGCAGATTGACAATCCCACGCCCGACCGCACACTTCGAAACCGGTCGTCCCCCACGCCTATGAACCTCCTGCAACGCATCGAACGCGTCTTTTTCTGGCTCTCTGCAGCCTCCTCCGACAACCTTGATGCCTGCCCGGCGTGGGAGCGGCGCAAGTACGTGGCCTTTGGCGCGACGGTGCTGGTGCCCTCCACATTTGCCATCATTGCCTGTGCGTATGCGCTTAGCACGCTGACGGACAACTGGCTGATCATCGCGCCGGTGTCGCTGGTGTGGTCGTTCATCATTCTGACGGTGGACCGTGCGTTGCTGGCGACCTATCGCGCTTACCAGTCCTTCTTCCGCAAGGCCGCGCAGTTCTCGCTGCGCATGGTGGTGGCAGCGCTGATGGGCATCACGATTTCGCATCCGCTGACGCTGCTGCTCTTCAAGGACACCATCACTTCTGTGATTGAAAAACATCGCCAGGGCGAGATCGAAGCTGCGCGTGAAGTCTCGAAGCAGCAGAAGGTCGCCGTGGAGGCGCGCCTCGTGCCGCTGGAGGCGGAGATCGCCACACAGCGTGAGAACTGGAATGCGACCTTCAGCGCCAAGTTTCTGGATGAGAACGGCAAGCCGGTGGAGAAGCCGCTCACGGATGATGAGAAGGCGGACAAAGCCGCACGTGAAGCCAAGATTGCTGATGCGGTGGCTCCGGGCCAAGAGCGACTGACGAAGCTGGACACGGAGATGGCCACGCTGAGCAAGGATTATCAAAAAATCGCCGAGGAGCTGAATCACTGGCAAACGGAATTTGAGCGCGAGGTGAATGGCCAGCGCAGCGGCATCATCGGTCTGGGGCCGCGTGCCAAGAGCATCCAGGAAGACCAGCTCACCTGGCGGCGTGCAGAGTCCGCGCGTCTGAGCGGCGTGCTGGACACGATGACGAAGACCCGCGTGGCGGTGGTGGCCGAGATCAAAGCGGCTGAGGACGGTGTGAACACCGCGCTGGATGCCCAGGCGGCTGAGAAAGCAGCGCTCGACAAGGCGGAGCGGGATCGCATTGCCGCACTGAAGCAGAAGGTGCAGACGGAGCAGGCGGACCAGTTTGTGGGGCAGCAGAATGCGATTCGCGAGACGCTGAAAACGCAGATCGACGCGCTGCTACTGCAGCAGAAGAATCTGCATACGGAGATCACCCAGCTCATCAAAGACGAGGACGTGCGCATCTCTGGTATTCGCGCGGAGCCGCGCCGGGATCTCCTCACGCAGACGCTGGCGCTGCATGAGTTGTTTGAGCAGGGCGCGCAGGGCGGCACGTTTGCGCTGGTGGCGTATCTGGTGCTGACGCTGCTCTTCATGCTGGTGGACACGATTCCGCTGATCGTGAAATTCTTCTCCAAGCCCGGCCCGTATGACACGATGCTGGACCGCGAGGAGATGGGTTATGATGGCGAACGCAAAGCGTTCATGGCAGGTTTCAGCCTGCAAATGAAGGAGCTGGGAGAGAGCAAGATGCTGAACCTCACGCGGAACAAGACGCTGGAACGCGCGCTCGTCACTGGTGTGGATGGGGCTCGCTCGGCGAAGGAGTTCCTCGTCTATTTGATGGACTTGGAGCGCGACTTTGAAGAGAGAAGCCGCCTGGCGCGGGAACTGGCCGCCAAGAGCGGTGTGAGCCACACGGCGGATGTGATCGAGGAGATGTCCCGCAATTTCTACACCGACCTGCGCGAGCGCATGGAGAAGTTCTTCCATGACGATGACCAGCGCCGGACTCCGGTGTCGGGGCGGGCATGAGGAGGATTTCGTCTTCTAGTCCCGGCTTCAGCCGGTGCTGGACAGCGCGACCCGAACCGGCTGAAGCCGGGACTACAAGACAAAGAGCAAGAGCCTGCGAATACGGCCCGTATGTTGCTGTGTGAGAATCATGCCTACATTGCCACCGTTCAGCCGTCGAGAGATGCTGCGCAGTTCCTGCGCGGGATTTGGTTATCTGGCTTTGCAGGGGGTGCTGGGGCTTGAATCGGCCAAGGCGGCGGTGATTGATCCGCTGGCACCGAAGCAGCCGCATTTTCCGGCGAAGGCGAAGCGGGTGATTTTTCTGCTGATGAAGGGCGGCCCGTCGCAGGTGGATACGTTTGATCCGAAGCCGATGCTGGATCGGGACCATGGCAAGCCGCCGCCGTTTGCGCTGCCTCGGGTGAAATTTGCGGAGACGGGCAATCTGCTGAAGTCGCCCTGGAAGTTCCGGCAGTATGGCCAGAGCGGTCTGCCGGTGAGCGATCTCTTTCCGCATGTGGCGAAGCATGTGGATGACCTGTGCGTCATCCGCTCCATGCACGGTACGAATCCGGCGCATGGCGGGGCTTTGCTGAAACTACACACGGGCAGCGATACGCTGGTGCGGCCGAGTCTTGGCTCTTGGGTCAGCTACGGTCTGGGGACGGAAAATTCAGACCTGCCAGCTTTTGTGACGATCTGCCCGACGCTGGCGCATGGTGGTGTGAACAACTGGGGCTCCGCCTTTCTGCCTGCGCACTGCCAGGGCACGCCGCTGGGCAATGCCAGCATCCCGGCGGAGCAGGCGGTGGTGCGGCACATCCATAACAAGATGCTTTCGCCGGAAATGCAGCGCGCGCAGCTTGATCTGGTGTCACAGATGAATCACGCGCATCTGGATGCGGCTGGGGCGAATGCGGCACTGGAAGCGCGGATTAATTCTTTTGAGCTGGCCTACCGCATGCAATCGACGCTGCCGGACTTGCAGGACATCTCGGGGGAGACGGAAGCTACGCGCAAAATGTATGGGCTGGATGATCCGGTGACGGCGAATTTTGGGCGGCAGTGCCTCATGGCGCGGCGCTTTGCTGAAAGCGGCGTGCGGTTTGTGCAGGTCACGCACAGCGACAGCTTTGTGCAGTGGGATCAGCACGGTGATCTGCTCAAAGGGCACACGAAAAACGCTGCTGAGGTCGATAAACCCATCGCGGGGCTGCTGGCAGATCTCAAATCACGCGGCCTGCTGGAGGACACGCTGGTGGTCTGGGGCGGTGAGTTTGGCCGCACGCCGGTGGCGCAGGGCACGGACGGGCGCGATCACAACCCGCACGGATTCACCATGTGGCTGGCTGGTGGTGGCTGCAAACCGGGCACGGCCTATGGAGCGACGGATGACTACGGCTACTACGCGGCGGTGGATAAAGTCCACATCCATGATCTGCATGCCACGATTCTGCACCTGCTGGGGCTGGATCATTTGAAACTGACCTATCGTTACGCGGGGCGCGATTTCCGACTGACGGATGTGGCGGGCGAGGTGGTGAAGGGGGTGCTGGTGTAGGGGGGGGCACGACAGCAATGCCTGTCTCCCAGCTTTTTTACTTCAAGCTTTTCTGAAATTCCTCCGCACTGAGTTTTGCCTGAGCGCGCTGTTCCGGCGTCAGCAGCGCTCCTATCCTCTCGACTTCCTCGGCAGCTCTAGGCAAGCCATTGGCGGAGGCGAGCAGAAGCCATTTCATTGCTTCGATTTGATTCTTTTGCACTCCATCTCCCCAGGCATAGCACATACCCAGCTGATACTGACTGTAGGGATGGCCTCGGCTGGCTCCTTTGACAAGCCAGCGCACCCCTTCCAAAGGATCTTTATCCACTCCATCGCCATACAAATAGGCGCGGCCCAGGCCGTACTGTCCGCCAGAGTTGCCCTGGTCAGCGGCTTTGCGAAACCACTGATTTGAGGTGTCGAAATTCTGCGTTACACCCTTGCCATCATGATACAGGTTTCCGAGTGAGCTCTGGGCTAAGGCGTAGCCTTGTTCTGCGGATTTTTGAAACCACACTGCAGCCTCTTCTGCATTCGGAGGCATGCCGACGCCGATGAGCAAGACCGAGCCCACCTGGTATTGAGCCTCCGCATCGCCCTGCTTCGCCAGCTCTAGCTGCTCGGCTGGCGTCATGCCGGGCTTCCACTTGGACTTCGCAGCCGGTGCTGGTACCGAGGCTGACGCTGCGGGCGCCTTTGCGGACAACCGCGTGTTCTCAAACTCCGCCACCTTCCTGTACACTTCTGTGAGCTGTTCCTGCGTCAGTTCGTCGTGGGCCTTGGTTACCCACGGGTCCGCTTCCTTGTTTCCCTGGCCGTAGGCGATCAAAGACCACTTCAATGATTCTGCCGGATCTTTGGCCACACCTGAGCCTTTGTAGTACGCCACGCCCAGTTCCTTCTGCGCCCCGGCATCACCCTTCTCAGCAGCCAGATGAAACCACCGTGCCGCTTCCGCAAGGTCTTGGATCACCCCTTTGCTCTCCACGTAGTACAGGCCGATGCAATACTGGGCATAGGCCAGATTCTGGGCTGCAGCCAGACGGTACCACTTCATGGCTTCTGCATAGTCCTGCGCCACTCCGACTCCAGCGTCATAGCTGTCGCCCAGAAGAGCTTGGGCTTCGGGCAGGTTCTGCGCCGCTGCTTTGCGCATCCATTTGTGATACTCCTCGATGCTTCCCTCCACTCCTTTACCCTCCAGGCAAGCCATGCCGAGCTCATACTGCGAGTGTGCAAATCCCTGCTCCGCCGCCTTGCGCATCCAGCGCATCGCCTCCACCGCATCCTTCGGCACACCTTTGCCCAGCAGGTAGGCCCCGCCCAGTTCATGCATTGCAGGTGCATAGTTTTGTGCTGACGCCAGGCGCAGCCAGTCGAGTGATTTGCCCAAATCGATCACCAAGCCATCCGTGCCATCACGCAAAGCGCAGCCCATGACGTGCTGAGCCCTCGCCTCGCCGCGCTCCGCCATTGCCTGCACCTCGGCCACACTTAGATCTTTGGCCCAAAAGCCCTCCGCTGCAGACGGCTGGGCTGGCTGGGAAGATGGCTCAGCAGAGGCAGGGTTGGAAGCCGGTGCGGCAGGCTGTGTGGTATCGGCCACTGCGGGATGGGCGCGCTGAAATTCCTTCACTTTCAGTCGCGCCAGCGTCAGTTGTTCAGGCATCAGCATGCTGCGCAGCTCTGTGGCCATGTTGGCGGCAGCACCGTGGCCACTCGCAGCGGAGAGATGAAACCATTTCGCCGCCTCCACTAGATCCCTGCGCGTGCCCCAGCCTATGAAGCAGCAGTAGGCCAGATTGTGCTGTGCTATCGCATGACCCTGCTCGGCCGCCTTGCGGTACCACATCTCCGCCTCCTTCAGGCTTTTCTCCACCCCGCTTCCATCCTGGAAATCACTGGCCAGCCAGAACTGCGCCTCTGCATCGCCCTGCTCTGCGAAAGTGCGCAACTCAGCCGGAGGCATGGCCTTGTAAGTCGCCGCCATACCTGTAGGTGGGGGGCCGGGCGGAGCCTGGACCGCCGTCTCTTTGCGCTTCTTCAACGCGAATTCCTGCAGTTTCCGCCAGTCCGCCTCCCTGGCTTGGAGGAGGATGAGCTGATCTACTGGCAGCTGTTTTTCCACCTCGGCGATGCCCGCCTCCGCCTGCGGCTGCCCACGGGATTTGGCGAGGCTGATCCATAGGTAGGCTTCCTCCTGATCTGCCTTCACTCCTATCCCGCCGAACAGCAGCCTTCCCCAGTGAAACTGCGCATCCTTGTTGCCGCCTTCCGCCCCCAGGCGCATCCACTTCGCCGCAGTCACGGCATCCTTCTTCACGCCAAAGCCCATCTCATACAGCACCGCCAGCCCCAATTGACCGGCGGCGTCTCCCTGCTCCGCACCTTTGAGCATCCACTCCGCGGCTTTCGTCAGATCTTTGGCCGCACCGAAGCCTTCAAAATAGAGTGCCCCCAAGGTGGCCTGCGCCTCTGCCACGCCCTGCTCCGCAGACAGGCGGAGCCATCGCACAGCCTCCGCCGCATCCTTCTGCGTGCCCTTGCCATCGTAGCAGGCCTCACTCATCAGCAGCTGCGCCTGCTCATCGCCTTTCTCGGCAGCCTGGCGCAGCCACTTCACGCCCTCAGCTTCATTCTTCACTGTGACTTGGCCGTAGAAGTGAAAGCGGCCTAGAAGAGACATTCCCGCCGGGTGGCCTTGTTCCGCCGCCTGCCGGGCCCAGTTCATCGCAGCCTCAGGGTCGCTGCTCATACCGATGCCCTTTACGCAGGCCCTGCTCATCCAGACCTGCGCCTCCGCATCGCCCTGCTCCGCAGCCTTGCGCAGCCACAGCGCGGCCCTGTCATTCAGTTGTGCGCACACATATCCTTTGAGATAGCGCATGCCCGTCTCGCGCTGCGCCAGGACGTTTCCCTTTTCAGCCAGGGCTTCTAAGTCCTTCAAGTCCAGCGCCTGCATATCCTCCAGGGTCAGGGGCTGCTCAACCGGAGACGTGGTCGTGCCTGCTGCCTCGCTCCCCGACTTGTTCGGAGAGAGCAGCATGGCAAAGAGAGCCAGCAAGCCCACCCCTCCCACACCCACCACCACCCAGGCTACGACATTCATGGCCTTCGGCTTCCGCCTCGGCTGCAGAGCATTCATCATCTCCATCTGGGGATACGGCGGCGGAACATAGGCATGCAACGGGGCTGGTGGCGGCACCTGCCCCTGCGGCTGCTGCGTGAGCGACTGCGGTCGTGGCCTGCTGGCACGTGGCACATTCTGCGGCGCATCCATGGTGTCAGCCTCTCGATATGGAAACTCATGTTCAGGCATTTCCCACAGCTGCAAATACGCTGCATAAAGCTGATCCAGCTTTGCCGCCGCCCTGGCTTGCAGCTCCGCATTTCCTTCGAACCGATCTGGATTCCAGACCACGGCCCCCTCCTCATACGCAGCTGTCAATGTGTCCCGGCTGATGGGGGCCGCTAGATCGAGAATTCGCAACGCTTCGTGAGTGGTCATGGTGCCTTTTGCAGCCACCGAAGCATCAAAATAATCTCATGTCACGATCAGAATTTTATGGAGGTATGTGGGAGCTTGCAGGTATGAAGTAGTCTTACCCCAGGCAGTCGCACGGGGGGGGGCTTAAGGAGCAACGCAACTGGGCGACTTTACTGAATGAAGAAAAACTGGCGGGTATTCAACACGGTCCAGAGTACGTCGCCGCGGTCGGTGGAGTCGGCGTTGTCGGCGATGGGTTTGAGCAGGGCTTGCTCCTCAGGGGTGGCCTTGCGGCTCAGCAGGCTGAGATAGACGCTATCGATGACGGCTTCCGGGCTTTCTTTCCGGGCTCTGTCCATCGCGCGGGCGATGACGGTGTAGCGGTTCATGAGATTGTTGAAGACCTTGCCATTCAGCAGGGTCAGCGCCTGGCTCACGCTGGCATCATTGTTGGCGTTCTGGACGAGTTCGCGGTCGCTCTGGCCGAAGTCGCGCAGGAAGTGGCCGTTGGGGGCCGGGCTGCGCAGATCGGCGGAGCGCAGCATGAAGGTGTCGCGGTAATTTTCCCAGGCGGTGAGGGAGGCCTTTTCATTTTTTTCATTGACCTCAAAGCGACCGGCGTCGGCGGTGAAGCGGGCTTTGGCCTGCGCGGTGAGCTTGGCGCGGCGCTGCTTGGCCAGAATATCGAGGGCTTCATCCATGCCGAGGTCTTCGCCGTCTTTCTTGAGTTTGAGCACAGCGGCGACTTCTTTGGCAAAGTCTGCATCCTTGGTGAAGTCGTCGAGCTTGCCTTCGCGGGCGAGTTCGGCAAAGCGCTTGAAGCCAGCATCATAGACCACGGCGTCCACGGCTTCGTCGATGCGCTTGCGCTGGCTCTGGATGGCCTTGCGGGCGGCGCGGATGGCGGCTTCGTCCTTGGCCTTGGAGGCGGCATCCATGGTTTCCTGGGCGGTGCGGACTTCGGCGGCGAGTTCCTTTTGCTTCTGGGCGACTGCGATGGTGCAGGCCTGGAGCTGCTGGGGGGAGAGGCTGTTCAGGGCGCGGTCGAGCCACTCGATGCGGCGCAGGGCGATCTCGCCATCCACCTTGGTCGCGATGCTGGGAATGTCGGCACCGGGTTTGTAGAGGGTGACCATGCTGTCCCAGATCTGCTCGGCGCTCATGCGGCGGAGGAGGGGGCCGGGGAAGTTGTACACCTCGCCGAGTTCGACGTCCTTGGTGTAGGCTTCGCGCTGGTAGGCCTGTGAGTTGAGGATGGCGCGAAGGATGGCCTTCATGTCGTAATTGGCGGCCTTCATCGTGTCTTCGAGGAAGGTCATGAGCTGAGGATTGCTCGGCACGGTGCTGTCGGTGATCTCATCGACGGGTTCGATGATGCCCTGGCCCATGAGCTTTTTCCACAGGCGGTTGGCGATGACGGTGGTGAATCGTGGATTCTCCTTGCTGGTCATCCAGCCGGCGTAGGCGGTGATGGGCTTGGCGCCGTCCTTCACGATGTTGCCGTCCTTGCTGAAGGAGGCGGGGATGAGGGGCGCGACTTTCTGCTTGGGCTTGGCGTCGGAGTACTGGTAATCGTGCGGAAGTGCGAGTGCCTTCTTGTCTGTCTGATCCAGCACGGTGTTGTAGCGCAGGGGGCGGAGAATTTCGGTCATGGCGCGGCCGACGTCCTTGCGCTCGATACCTTCGGGCAGGTCAAATTTTGTGACGGCGCCTCCGTAACGGTTGGTTTTTTTCTTCGCGGGGCCGCCGCCATAGATCGCCTGTGCTAGGAGCGGGTTGGTGACGCCGTTGCTGCCTGTCATGCCGTAGGTGTGGGCCGCCATCTGGTAGTAGTCCATCTGCGTCCATTTATCGAACGGGTGGTTGTGGCACTGGGCGCAGACCATGCTGGTGCCGAGAAAGATCTGGGTGGTGACGGCCATGTTATCCAGCGGCATGTTGTAATCGCGGATGTAGAAGCCGATGGCGCCATTTTCATAGCTCTTGCCGTCGGCAGTGACGACTTCACGCACCATTTCGTCGTAGGGCTTGTTGTCGCGCAGGCTGTCCTTGAGCCATCTGGAATAGCCGTAAAACGCTGGCAGGCTCTGACCGCCGCCGACCATTTGGGTCTTCATGCGCAGGATATCGGCCCAGTAGTTGTAGAAATTCTGTACGTAGCCGTCGCCAGCGAGCAGCTTGTCGATCAACTGGGTCCGCTTGTCGGTGTCGCTGCTTTTGAGAAATTCGGTGGTTTCCTGCAGGGTGGGGATGCGGCCTGCGACGTCGAGGTACACGCGGCGGACGAAGATTTCGTCGCTGGCGGGTTTGTTGGGCTGGATTTTCTCCTTGGTGAGCTTGGCGTTGACGAGTTCGTCAATTTTGGCGGCGGTGGCTTTCAGTTCGGGGGCGGCGTGGGCCAGCAGGGCCGACGTGGCGAACGATGCGAGCAGGGCGCAGAGGGGATTCAGCTTCATGGAAATAGGCAGTGGGGGATGGCGCGATAACGCCCTGCTGGCAGAGGTCTTTCACTTTCTGTGTGATTCCCGCGTGCATTTGACGGAGATTGGCGGATTTTAGTTTTGACAATCCATGGTCCTTTCCGACAGAATCACGCATTAATCTATGAAATTGCTCCTGCCCCTTGTTCTACTCTCCACTCTCGCTTCCTGCACCGCTACGAGGAACGTGGTAAACAACCCGCGTCCTTCTTCCGTGCTGCCTTGCCGTGACGCAGGATATGTGAACAGAGGACTCGGCTATGCGAGCCAGGGCGTCGGTCAGGCGGGCACCAGCGTGGTGGACATCGTCGATGACGGCAGCAATTTCGTTGGAAAGGTGAGTGATCGTCAGGCCAGAGATTACACCAACATCGGCATGGATGCCGTGTTTCGCACGGACGACATCGCTTTCCGTGAAACCAACCGCTACACCGACTATGCCATGGACACGGTGGATGACACCGCCACCTTTGGGTCCAGGTTCATCCGCCGCTGGCCTGGAGTGGCGACGGGCATCATGCAGCGCGGCATGGTCTCGACCAAAAGAGTGTATCAAAGTGCCCTGTATACCTACGGGGAAACGGTCAGCCGCGGCCTCTTTGGCGCTGTTGACATCATCACTCCGCCGGAGCCCAAGTCCTACATGGTGGGCAGCCTGAATGATCTGAGCGCCGGTTATCGGCTCCCTGGTTCTGGCTACCATTGCCGCCTGCCCCAGCTCCCGGTGGAGCCTGAGCAGGAAGAGACTTATGGTAAGAATCCGGTCACGTACTCCAAGTAATTTCATCTGATTTTCCCACGGGAGCGACTGCAAGGTCGCTCCCGTTTTTTGTTTTTAAGACCCATGCCGCTGCGAATGTTGTTTTTTGATGCGGCCGGTACCCTGATCCGGCCGGCAGAACCGGTGGGGCGGACGTATGCGCAGCATGCCATGAGGCATGGCATCGTGGCAGAGCCTGAGGCCATCATGCAGGCCTTCCGCATGGCCTGGAAGGAGACAGCGCCGCCGCTGCATCCGGAGGGCCAGATGGCCGCAGATGATGATCGTGGCTGGTGGCGGGCCTTGGTGGGAGATGTATTTGGCCGGGTGCTGGGCGCACCGCTGGCGGAAAATGGCTTGGAGGCACTGTTTGGCGAGCTTTACCTGCACTACGCGCAGCCGCAGGCCTGGAGCGTGTTTGACGACGTGGTGCCAGCGCTGGAGGACCTCTCACGTGATCACCGCCTGCTGGTGCTGTCGAATTTTGACCGCCGACTGCGCAGCATCCTGGCCGGGCATGACCTGCTGCGCTTTTTTGAGCAGGTCATCATCTCCAGTGAGGTCGGTGCGGCCAAGCCGCATCCGCGCATGTTTCAGGCTGCGCTGGCTGCTGCGGGCTGCCTGCCAGAGGAGGCGCTGCACATTGGCGATGACGTGAAATGTGATCTGACCGGGGCGCAAAGCTGCGGAATTCATGCTTTTCACGTGAAGCGACCCGAAGGCGGACTTGGCGCGATGATGCAAAAAGTCCGCTCTGGGGCATATTCAGGCTTGCGTTGAACGCTCCTGTGAATACATACCAACCCCCGTTTCGGAAATGCGCAGGTAGCTCAGCGGTAGAGCAGTTGGCTTTTAACCAATTGGTCGAGGGTTCGATCCCCTCCCTGCGTACCATTTCCCATAATAAATCGAAGGGTGTTGGCCGGTGAAACTTCAGGGATGTTTGGGCCGTTAAGCGCTGCACATGAAATACACTATTGCTGCTGCGCACGTCTTGTTATTCGCTTCCACCGCATGGGCTGGTGACTGGAATCAATGGCGTGGGCCGGATCGCAATGGGGTTTCGCAGGATACGAGCCCGATTGCGGACGCTTTTCCCACTGAGGGGCTGAAAAAAGTGTGGGAGAGCGAGTTCATCCCCAGCAACGAGTACGGCGGTCACGGCAGTCCGGTGGTGAGCGGGGAAAAGGTGTTTATCAGCGTCGTGTGGCATGAGCGCGTGGCCTCCGAAACCCGCGAGATCGACACCGAGGTGATGCAATCGTTGAACCATCGAGGCACCTCGCCGGAACTTGCGAAGAAGCTGGAGGAAACCCGCCTCAACCTGCCCAAACTGCGTGGCGAGAAGTTCGATGAATGGGTCACGCAGTGGCGCAAGGACAACCTGAGCGAGAAAGAGGAGATCAACATCGGCTCCTGGGTGGCCAGCCGCTTTAAAGCGGGCAAAAATGCCATTGATCTGGTCTGGCTAGACAAGATGAGCAGCCGTCAGGGCAAGCCGTTTGCCAGTGCGGCGGTGTTCAGCAAGTGG
>DLGZ01000061.1 GCA_002482965.1 Verrucomicrobiaceae bacterium UBA7681
GCGCTCACCTCCCGTGCGTGGTTTCTCGCCGTCGCGCATGCCGGTTTTTTTCGTGCCGCTGTCACCTTCGCGGGAGCGGGCGGGAGTGCCTGATTCACTAGCGCCGGTCTTGGGCTGCTCGGCGGCGGGAGTGCGGGCGCCTTCGCGGGTGCGTTCTTTGGCGGGGACTTCCTTCTCTGCCGCACGGGCGGTGGTGAAGGAGTAGCAGACGAGGGCGCTGAGGGTGAGGATTAGCAGCAGTTGGAGGAGAGGCTGGCGGGTGGTTGGGTGGGCGATCATGTGGATGCGTTGGCGGAGGGTGGGGTGGTTGCGCACGCATGAGGCCAACCCTGCCATGACCGGTGGTGCGAAAAAGGTTTCCTGAATGCGGAGGAGTGTGTGGCCGTAGTCGAGGCGCTCGGAGGGGGAGAGGAGGGCGAGGGCACCGGCATCGCAGCGGAGTTCGCGATCTGCCTGGAAGCGTGAGACGACGAACCAGACGAGGGGATTGAACCAATGGAGGGCCTGCACGGCCAGCGCGATCCAGTTCCACGTGAGATCGCCCCGCTTCACGTGAAACAACTCGTGCAAAACCACATGGCGCAGGCTGCGGTCATCGAAGCGTGTTTCCCAGTCTTCGGGCAGTAACAGCTTTGGCTGGCGGATGCCCACCATGGCTGGGGCGGTGCCAGGTGGCATGAGGATGATCTGCACCGGCTTGCGGACGTTCGCACGCTGGGCCAAGCGTGCGATGAAAGTGATCAGATGAGGCGCTGTGGCGGGCCTGCGGCTGCGGAGCTTCTGGTCAAAGCGGCGCTGGCGCGCGAAGGCGGCGAGGAGGATGCCCGCAGCGACTGTGAACCACACGCCCGCCAAGGCGGCCTTGGGCGAGAAGGAAAAGGTCGTTGTCGTGCCGCCATCTGGCAGATCGACTGTGCGCAGGGCGACGATGGCTGTTTGCGTCGGCTCTGCCGGAATGCTCGGAAGGGCGATGGTGGAGGGACTCTTCTGCTGCATCCAGGCTCCGAGACCAAAGCCTGCGGGTACAAAGGCGGGCAGCATGAGCTTGGCTCCGACGAGCATCCAGAGGCCGATGCGCCAGGCTGGGCTGAGGCGGGTGCCCAGCAACCAGCGCAGGCCGAGGATTGCGAGAATGAGAACGCTGGCCTCCAGCGATGTGCGCATGAGCCAATGGAGGATCGAGTCAGCATTCATGATAAGATGATGAAAAACAGGTGGGCAGAGTCTGCGGACGAAGGACTACTTTTTGAGTTTCTTCTCGGCCTGATTCAGCACTTCACGCAGCGCGGCGAGGTCATCTTGCGAGACATCTTCGCGATCCATGAGCCCGGCAACGAAGGGGGTGAGGCGGCCATTGAAGACGCGATCAAGGAAACTGCGGCTCTCTTCGTGCTGGCATTGATCCTGGGCCACGGCGGGGGAGTAGCGGAACTCGCGGCCGACGGCTTCGACGGCGAGAGCGCCTTTATCGGCGAGGCGGCGGATGAGGCTCTGCACGGTGCGGGGCTTCCAGTGAAGGCGGCCTTCGAGGTCTTTGACGACTTCGGCGAGGGTGCCGGTGCCGCGCTGCCAGAAGACATTCATGACGGTCCATTCGGCATCGGAAATCTTCGGGGCGGGAGGTGTGGGGGAGCGGCGTGCCATGGTCGGATTACAAATGTGATCCGAGGATTACGCATGTAATCCGAATCGGCAAGAACTTTTTTCAGGCGTCTATTTGGTCGCAGGAATTCGAAGAATGGCTTGCCACTGGCGCATTCCGCAGCACAAAGCATTCACTCATGGAAAAACTCATCGTTCACGGCGGCGCACCTCTTAAGGGCCGCATCAACATCAGCGGCTCAAAGAACTCCTCGCTGCCGATTCTCGCGGCCACACTGCTGACCAACGACACTTGTACCATCCGCCGCGTGCCGGATCTCAGCGATACGAACTACATGGTACGAATCCTGGGAGAACTGGGTGCGGAGGTGGAGCGCGCCAGTGGGGTCGTGGTGGTGAAGGCGGAGAAGATCAAGTCCGTCGCGCCGTATGATCTCGTCCGTAAAATGCGTGCGTCGATTTGTGTGCTGGGGCCACTCACGGGACGCCTGAAGGAGTGTACGGTTTCTCTGCCGGGTGGTTGCGTCATTGGGGACAGGCCAGTGGATCTGCATCTCAAAGGGCTCGAAGCACTCGGTGCGCAGATCATCGTGGAAGGCGGCGACATCTTTGTGAATGCCAAGAAAGGCTTCAAGGGGGGGGCGATGAATCTCATGGGCAAGCATGGGTCCACCGTGCTGGGCACGGACAATGTCATGATGGCTGCTGTGCTTGCCAAAGGTATCACGACCATTGAAGGAGCGGCTGCTGAGCCCGAAGTGGAGGATTTGGCCAACTTTCTCATCAAGATGGGGGCGAAGATTGAAGGCGCGGGAACGAATCGCATCACGATTGAAGGCGTGAAGGAGCTGCATGGCGCTGAGCATACCGTGATCCCGGATCGGATCGAGGCAGGTACCTTCCTCGTGGCGGGCGCGATGTTGGGCGATGGTGTCACCTTGAAGCGTGTGATGCCGGAGCATATGAAGACCGTTACGGATGCGCTGATCAAATGCGGCTTCCCGATCGACATCACTAAGGACAGCATCACGGTGCGGCCGAATCCGAATGCCAAGGGATTTGACCTGACGACGCTCTGCTATCCCGGCTTTCCCACGGACATGCAGGCGCAGATGTGCGCGCTGGCCTGTGTGATCAATGACACAAGCACCATCACAGAGACCATCTTCCCGCAGAGGTTCATGCATTGTGCGGAAATGAAGCGCATGGGGGCCAATATAGACCTCCAGGGGGCGACGGCTCGCATTCGTGGTGGTGCTGTGATGAAGGGCGCGCCGGTGATGGCTTCTGATTTGCGTGCTTCGGCTGCGTTGGTGCTTGCGGGTCTGGTGGCTGAAGGCAAGACGGAGATCCACCGCCTCTATCACATTGATCGTGGTTACGAGCATCTGGATGACAAGCTGGCTGCACTGGGTGCACAGCTTGAGCGGGTGCAGGATAAGTGAGGCGAGGGGAGGTCGCTTAATTGAGGGGTGGAGGCGAGTTTTTTGAGCTGGCGGCACGTTCTCCGCGCTGCGGGCCTGAAGGCAGACGCTGCTGGTGGGCGTCGCGTGTGGTGAAGGCGCTGGGTTTGCTTCCGGTCGTGTGTTGCGAATACCCAGGGTCGCCTCGCCAAGACTCGGCTGACTCTGGGCTGAATTACGCAGCACCTTTGGTGCTGGTGTGAGCGCGGGGCGGAGTGGTGAAAGAAAAGGTATTCTAACAAGAAAGAGCCGAGGACCTGGAATCACGGACCGACGACAATCTGCCTTGCTGAGTGCCATGCATGTCAGTGTGCGACTCTTACCCCTCCGCCAAACTGTTCGACTGCGAGGACGCTCGCAGGCCCGTGTGTTTGCAGCGCGCTCATGGACGGGCGGGCTGTCGCCACACCCATCCTACAACCGCGAATGCCCCGGCCGATATGCAGACCCACTATTCGGAAACTACTCTAATCTTTGGCCGTTGGCGGCCCAACGATTTTCATGCGAAGCCAGGGGTGCTAGACTGCCGCAAAACCTGAAGAAGGGAAATCAAAGTCTGAATGAAGTAGTGGCATGGGCGGCGTTTAATCACGCATGACCAACCGTCGCCGCTTCCTGCAAACATTGTCCACCTGCGCAGTCGCCCCCGCTTTTGCGGCAGAGGCGCCGTGGAAGCTGAATTACATGCTGGCTTCTTCGATGTATGGGAGTCTGCCGCTGGCGGAGATACTGCCGGAAGTGAAGAAGACGGGGGCCACGGGCATTGAGCTGTGGCCGAAGAAACATGGTACGCAGCGCGAGGAGATGGATGCCATCGGCCATGAAAAGTTTGCGGAGATGCTCAAGGAGCAGGGGATTGGCTTTGGTGGCACGACCCGGTATGATCTGGGGCCGTTCAAGCTCACGGAGGAGATCGCGGTTGTGAAGAAAATGGGTGGCACGTTCATCGTCGCGGGCGGGGCGGGGGACTGGAAGGTCTCGCCGGAGCAGCTGAAGGTGAACGTGAAAGCTTTCGTGGAAAAGATGAAGCCGCATGCTGCGCTGGCTGCTGAAAATGGCGTGACGCTTGGCATCGAGAATCATATCAACAATCTTATCGACACCCCGGACTCGCTGCGGTGGCTGGCGGATGGCATCCGCGATATTCCGGGTATTGGCATTGCGCTCGCGCCGTATCATCTGCCGCAGGATGCCGCGCTGCAGGTGGATCTTATCAAGCACATCGATCAGAAGATGACGCTCTTTTATGCGTGGGAGTACGGCATGAGCTGCTCCAAGGCGATGCCGAAAGATGAGGAACTGCAGCAGATGCCTGGACGCGGCAAGCTGGACTGGAAGCCGCTGCTTCAGGCGCTGCGGGCGATCAACTTCACCGGGCCAACGGAAATCTTCATGCACCCCACGCCGCGTGGTATTCCCATCCTGCCGACTGCCGCAGAAACGACGGCGGAAATCGTGCGGGCGAAGAACTATCTCGACAATCTCATCAGTTAATCATTCAATCCAGCAACTCAACCACATACCCTACACCATGTCAGAAGCCAAAGTCCTTATCATTGTCGGTGACGCCACTGAAACCGTTGACACTCTTTACCCCTTTTACCGTCTCATCGAGGGCGGCTACACGCCGGTGGTGGCGGCGCCGGAAAAACGGAAGTACCAGATGGTGCTGCATGAAGTGAAGCCGGGCTGGACGATCACGAAGGAGTGGGAAGGCTACAGCATTGATGCTGATATCGCCTTCAAGGACATCAAGCCTGAGGAATATGTGGGCATCTTCTTCAGCGGTGGCCGGGCACCTGAGTATATCCGTGAGGATGTGGATCTGCTGCGCATCACGAAGTGGTTCTGGGAGCAGAAGAAGCCCTGCGCGAGCGTTTGCCACGGCGTGGAGATTCCTGCGCGTGCGGACATTGTGAAAGGTCTGCGGATGGCGACAGTGGCGAAGTGCAAATTTGATCTCGAAATCTGCGGCGGCATTTATGTGAACGAGCCTTGTGTGATTGATCAGCACATGTATTCGGGACGCACGTATCATGATTCGGGGCATTTCATTGCGCCATGGATCAAGGCGCTGGATGCCGAGCGTGCGAAGATGGGCATCTAAGCCGGATGTGAATGGCCGACAAGCGACACAAAAAGAGGCAAAAATGAATTCATTAAAACTAGGGACCTTTTTTGCGGCCTTTGCGTTCTTGGGCGGCCATCTCCAGGCTCATCCGCTCCAAGCGGAGCCGATCAACCATGCGTTTGTTTACACGTTTGATCAGTTTCACATTCCGGAAGATCCGGATGAGTCGCTGGTGAATGGGGGGCTGCTGCTGCTGGGGGAGCTGAACTGCACGACGTGTCATGCGGTGCCGAAAGCGTGGGAGGAGCGGCTGAAGGCGAAGTCGGGGCCGGATTTGAGCGGGGTGGGTTCGCGGCTGGATCCTGACACGTTGTGGCTGATGATTCGCAGTCCGCAGAGCCGGAAGAAGGGCACGCAGATGCCGGGACTTTTTGCGGGAGCGGATGGTGATGATGAGAAGGTGGAGGCGCTGGTGGAATACCTGAGCAGCCTGAAGAAGGATCTGCCGGAAGTGCCTGCGGGGGATGTGGAGCGGGGCAAGGAGCTGTACCACAAGGTGGGCTGCGTGGCCTGCCATGAGCCTGCGAAGGATGTGCGACCACCGAAGGTGGCGGCGGATGCGGAGTTTGATAAGCCGGGCAATGCGTCTGTACCGATCGCACTGGCGGATGCTTATGACTTTACGGCGCTGTCGCATTTTCTGAAGAACCCGCTGGCGGTGCGGCCTTCAGGGCGCATGCCGGACATGCGGATTTCTGCTCAAGAAGCGTCTGACATTGCTGCGTATTTACACATAGGACGAGTTGCGGAGAAGGCTGCGGCGCGTGCGGCTTTAAAGATTCCGAAGCAGGGTGTGGAGAAGGGGCGGAAGATTTTTCAGGAGATGAATTGTGTGGCTTGTCATCAGATGGGAACTGCGGTGCTGACTGTGGCCGGAAGTCCGGAACCGGCTTCCTCCTTCGCTAAAGCTACGGAGGACACGAAAGCCGGGACTATAAAACGGGTGAAAGACCTGGTGGTGGACAAAGGGTGTCTTGCGGAGAAGCAGCCGAGCGGGACGCCGCGCTATGATTTGAATGAGCTGGAAAAGCGTGCGCTGAAACTGGCGCTGACGATGGTGCAGAATGAGGATGCGCCGAAGCTGACGGTTCAGGAGAAGGTGGACTGGCAGATGACGCGGCTGAACTGCTACGCGTGCCATGATCGCGATGGCAAGGGCGGGCCGGAGGATCCACGAGCGCAGTATTTTGGACTGAATGATTCTGGGGCGGAATCGCTGGGGCAACTGGGGAATCTGCCGCCGAATCTGGACAAGGTGGGGCGCAAGCTGACGCGGGGCTGGTTTGAAAAAGTACTGTGGGGCAAGGATGGCAGTGTGCGGCCTTACATGGACACGCACATGCCGAGCTTTGGGCGGGAGCAGACGGAGATGATGATCGCGTGGCTGAATGAGGCGGATGCGCTGGAGAAGCCGTTTGAGATTGATGTCAGTGGTCTGGCGAAACACCATCGTGCGGAGGCGGGGCGGCAGTTGCTGGGTGCGAAGGGACTGGCCTGTGTGGCGTGTCATGGACTGAAGGATCGCAAATCGCTCGGGCCGCCGGTGATCCGGCTGACGCATACGGTGGAGCGTTTGCAGCCGGAGTACTTCAAGGAGCTGCTGCTGAATCCGCAGGTGACGCAGCCGGGGACGGTGATGCCGCCGATGTTTGTGGGGCGGAAGAAGGCGGATCTGGAAATCGAGAGCATCTGGACGTATCTGCGTGAGGTGGAAGGGCAGCCTCTGCCGGAGGGGCTGATGTCATCGGAGGATTTTGAGCTGAAGCCTGATGAGGAAAAGCGTGTGATCGTTTTCCGCAGCTTCATTGAGGGGGCTGGCACGCATGGCATTGGTGTTGGATTTCCGGGTGGACTGAATGCGTTGTTTGATGCGAAGACGAGCCGGTGGACGGTGATTTGGAAGGGACGATTCCTGGATGCGATGAGCAACTGGCAGGATCGATCGATGCCGCCGATCAAGCCGCTGGGGACGGATGTGAAGACTCTGCCTGAGGCAACGGGAGAGCGTGTTTATAGCGGATATACTCTGGGCAAGGATGGGGTGCCGACGTTTCGATATCGGGAGGATGGGCAGCAGGTGGAGGATACGCTGCGTCCTGCGAAGGGTGGCTTTGAGCATGTGATCAGCAAAAACGGAAAGCTTACGAAGGAGGTTTTGTCATGGTAGATGAGAAGGGTTTGGGAGTGCGGGGGCTGGGAGGCGAGAGTGGTCTTGGCTCGACGCCTGTGTGTGGGTCTGTCGCTTCGGTGGGGCGATGGGTGGGGGTGAGTTTTGTGGCGTGTCGGAAAGCGGTGCTAAAGGCCACCGCACTCCGGGACGCTCTCGCGCTTTTGTTGATGGCATCTTCAGCGATGGCGCAGGAGCAGGCGGAGTATTATCGCACGGAAACTTATGAACTGCCGAAGGGGGTGAACTTTGAGGCGAGTGGCATCGCTGTGCTGCCGGATGGCAAGCTGGCGGTGGGGCTGCGCAAGGGTGAGGTGTGGATTGCGCAGAATCCGGGCGATGTGGCGAAGCCGGAGTTCAAGCTGTTTGCGAGCGGGCTGCATGAGATCCTTGGGCTGGCCTGGCATGACGGGGCGCTGTATGCGACGCAGCGTTCTGAGGTGACGAAGCTGCGAGACGTGGATGGTGATGGCAAGGCGGACGAATATCTTAGCGCGTCAACGGGCTGGGGTGTTTCGGGGGCTTACCATGAGTATGCGTATGGGCCGGTGTTTGATAAGGAGGGGAATCTGTATACCTCGCTGAACTCCAGCATGGGCAAGGCGTGGAAGGGCGCGGGCGATGAGGAGAAGAATCCGCTGTGGCGCGGGTGGGTGGTGCGCATGACGCCGGAGGGTAAACTGGAGCCGTGGTGTGCGGGATTTCGCAGTCCGTGTGGGATTGGTCAGAATGCGGAGGGTGATATTTTCATCACGGATCAGCAGGGCAACTGGATGCCGACGACGCCGCTGATGCATGCGCGCAAGGGGGCTTATTTTTCACATGCGGAATCCATTCATGATGCGATGCGGCCGGAGTCGCCGGTGAAGATCGCGGCGAAGCAGCCGGATGGGATCACGGTGGCGGAGGCGATGAAGACGGTGCAGGGGTACACGCCGCCTGCGGTGTGGCTGCCGTATGTGAAGATGGGGCAGAGCGGGACGGGGATCGCGTGCGACTTGAGCGGTGGCAAGTTTGGGCCGTTTGAGAAGCAGATGTTTCTGGGGGAATTCGTGCTCAGTGGTGTGAACCGTGTGTTTTTGGAGAAGGTGGGCGGTGAATACCAAGGTGCGTGTTTTCCGTTTGTGGATGGGCTGCAGTGCGCGGCGCTGGGGCTGAATTTCTTGCAGGATGGATCGCTGGTGGTGGGGCAGTCGAATCGTGGGTGGAACAGCAAGGGGAACCGGCCGTTTGGACTGCAGCGGGTGGTGTGGACGAAGAAGACGCCGCTGGAGGTGGAGAAGATGGAGCTGACGAAAGCGGGGTTTCGTTTCACGTTTACGCTGCCGGTGGACAAGGGGAGCATGGGTGAGCTGACGGGGCAGAGCTACACGTATCCGTTTCAGAGCAAGTATGGTGGGGATGAGCTGGATGCGAAGCCGCTGGCTATCTCAAGCGCGAAGCTGTCGGATGATGGGCTGGTGCTGGAGGTGGCCTGCGCGGAACTGCGCACGGGGTATGTGCATGAGTTTGAGCTGCCGGAGTTGAAGGCGAGGGATGGGGCGCCGCTGTGGCATCGCATGGCGTATTACACGGTGAACAAGTTGATTGCTGACTGAGTCTGGTAAAATAGATCTGGCTTTTGATTAGTCGCTTCGGGTAAAAGAGGTTCATGAGATTTTGGAAATGGATGCTGCCATGCCTTGGGCTGTTGGCGCTGCGGAGTTCGCTTTCCCAAGGTGTGCCGGAGGTTCGTCGCGCCAGCTACCGGGGCAGGGAGGTGCAGTTTCCGCCTGACGCGCGTCAGTTCAAAGGCTGGCGACACTACGGGCACAATGCGCCGGTGTGGAAGGTGGCTGAAGATCTACCCAAGGATGTCTTCACCTTTGCACGGCTGTGCTATCCGTTTCGTCGTGGCGGGCGCTGGACGGCGGATTATCCGGAGGCTGATCTGAATTTTTCGTTCCGTCTTCATCAGCTTACTTCGGTGCAGGTGAATCCGTATCCGGTCATTCTCGACATTGATGCCGAACAGCTGCGCCATCATCCCTTCCTCTATGTCTCCGAGCCGGGGCACATGGACATCAGCGATGAGCAGGCGCGGGTGTTGCGTGAGTACATGCTCAATGGTGGCTTCGTCATGATTGATGACTTTTGGGGTGGCGATGAGTGGAAGGGCTTTGAGCCTGTCTTTAAAAATATTTGGCCGGATCGCAGCTATGAGGAGCTGAAGCCGGACCATCCCATCTTTCACTGTGTGTATGATCTGCCCACACCACCGCAGGTGCACAGCAATGTGTACTGGGCGGAGATGCGCAAGCTTGGGCGGACCAACATGAGCAATGAAATCCGCAAGGACTCAGCTACGCCGCGCTTTCGCGCCGTGTTTGATGATCGGGGGCGAATGGTCATGCTGATCTGCTTGAACAATGACCTGGGCGATGGGTGGGAGCAGGAGCAGAGTGATCCGTGGTATTTTAGCAATGTGTCGGAGAAGCATGCGTATCCGCTGGGGATCAATATTGTGTTTTATGCACTGACTCATTAAGACGAGACATTTAATTTTGAGGTGTCCAAGTTTCTGCTTGATTGAGAATTACATCTTGATACCTAAAAAAATGATCTGTAATCGCCAACAACTTGGAGCCTTCTTTGCACTCACCCTCGCCCTCAGCCTGACGTCCTGCGAAACGCTGCCTCCGCCCGATGGTGTCGATGAACCCGGTGCCGTCAGCAAGGCCAGCATCCTGACCGAGTCCCAGGTCGCCCAGCGCTTTTTTCAGGCCTACAAGAATCACAACCGCGCCGCCGCTGCTAAAGTCGCCAGCGACACCGCCCTCGATAAGCTGAACTGGGACGCAGATGCTGGCTCATCTTCCAACCTGCGCCTCGAACATACTGACAACGGATACGCCATTGCCTACGATGGCGGTGCCATCCTCCTCTCCATCTTCAGCGACGGCCACGTCGGTGCAAACGTCGCCGATGTGGAAATGATCGCCGATTAGTCTTCGATCAGGATCTCTGGGGGGGATGGATGCCGCTGGCGTGAGCAGTGCCGGACGGCGGATATCACTCTCGCTGCCCATCGGCTGCCCCCTCACTTCTCCAGCACTGTCAGCGTATCCTCCGCTTCAAGCGGCTTTGTCCCCTCCTTGCTGAGATGAATCATCACCGACTCATTCCCACGGCGCAGCTGCGCCCAGTCCGCATCAGCGCGGTCGCTTAGCCCTTGTGCATCATTCAGCAAATCCTGCACCGTCTTGCCCGCTTTGAAAAGATATCGCCCCTGTCGTTTCACCTGACCAAACACCGTCACAGCAGGCTCCGGCGGTCGCACCTTAGCAGTCCCAGCCTCCACCACATTCGCCTGAATGATGAAGTAGATCAGGTCCTTCGTCTTCGGCATCCGGCTGGTCAGCGGCGTGGCGTCAGGCCCTCCCAGCCCGCCAAACACCACGCTCTGTCCCGGCTTCATCACAAAGCTCGCCGTTGTCTTCAGCGTGTGAAAAATCGGCTGCTGGATCTTGTTTTCGGAGACGACTTTGCCTGCTTGGGTGATGGGGGTGCCGTAGTCGATGAAGCCTTCGAAGCTCGTCGCCTCAGGCGTCACCGTCAGGTCGATGCTCCCATTCTCCATCAGCGTCGGCACCACCTCCATCCGCACCCCCACCGGCTTCATTTCAAAGGCCGTCGGCGTCGTCGGGATCAATGGCTCGGTCTGCGTCGCCTGTTTGGGCGGATCAAATTCGGTGGGGTAGATGAACTCGCGCACCACCTCCACCGTCGCCTTCTGCCCGCTCCGCGTCGTCACCGAGGGGGTGCTCATCAGGTCCACACCCTTCTGCTGGCTCAGCTTGCGCAGCAGGTTGTTGGCGTGCTCCTCGTTTAAAATACCCAGGCTCTGCAGCCCAGACTTGTTGCCATCCAGCGTCAGCCCTGCCTCTGCCAGCACGGGCGAGTCCATGGGAATGCTCACAAACCGACTCATCACCAGGATCTGCTTCGGCACCACTGGCACCGCCTTCCGGCACGCCGTCAGTCCCGCCAGGCCAAACGCCCCCACCACCGCTGGCAGGAGGAGGGTGAGCTTTTGCAGGGGGGAGTAGGTGTGGCGGCTGCGGTCTGGGTGGATGAGGCTGGCGAGGCGCTGGTGCATGGCTTTGGCATTGGCGGAGACGGACATGGCGAGGGCGAGCGGGAGCCAGGGGCGGGAGGTGGTGCCGAGGGAGGCGACGGCGGCGAGGAGTTCGCTGGCGAAGTCGTCGGGGGCTTGGGTGCTGTGGGAGAGGGCGAGGTCGTCGCAGGCTTGCTCGCGGGAGCGGTGGCTGGCGCGGAGCATGAGCCAGGCGAGGGGGTGGAACCAGAGGAGCAGGGAGGCGAGTGTGGTGAGGAGGGTGACGAGGATGTCGCCACGGGCGATGTGGGCGAGTTCATGGCGCAGGACGAGGCGGAGGCGGGTTTCTGACCAGGTGGTGGCTTGCTCGGGGAGGAGGACGGTTTTTTGGGTGAGGCCCCAGGTCATGGGGACGTGGCAGCGGGGGCTGATGCGCAGGCTGGTAGGTGGTAGTGGGAGATGGTAGGTGGTGGCTTCCTCGTGGAAGATGCGTTGAAGGTCGGGGGACTGGACGGGGTTTGAGGAGGCGCGCAGGCGACGAAGCGTGAGGGCTGAGAAGGCGAGGGTGATGGCTCCGGTGGTGATGCCGGTGAGCCAGAGCAGGGACCAGAGGGGCGAGGGCGGGGTGTCGGCCTGGGCTTCGAGTTTTAGATAGGCGGAGCTGGGTGGCTTGGGGGCGAAGGGGTCTTGGAGATCCTGCTGGGCTTTCTGTTGCAGCTCTTCGGCGGTTGGTGGGGTGGGCTGGGCGGCCCATGAAATGCTCCATGCTGGGGCGATGAAGGTGCAGAGCATGAGCACGGGGATGAGGAGAAGGGCGGAGGCCTGGAGGTAGTGGCGGCGTGCGGCGGAGAGCCGGGGCAGGCAGGCAGTGACTGCGCCTGTGAGGGGGAGCAGGACGGTGGTGTGGAGGGTGACATCGAGCAGCCAGCCAGGTGTCGAAGATAGAAGATGCTCAATGTTCATAAGATGGGTGCGTGAAATTTGGTTGGAGAAGGGGTGATTGAGTCGGTGCTCAAAATGACGAATGAATAAATCCGAGCCGAGCGGAGCGAGACAGACAGCCGAAGGCTGCCCCGAAGGGGTGAGCAAAGCGAATCAATGACGAAATAATAACCAATGACGAAGCTCGAAAAACGGAGCGACCTCGCACTCGCGAATCAAAGCTCCACCTGCGACCATTGAGGCCACCCCTGCACTGCAAACTTAGGCATGTGAATTTAGTCATTGTTTTAGACATTCGGATTTACTCATTAGTCATTCAAAGGTGGCTCCACACATCCCAGCGCCTCATCTCTTCCCCCTCGCCTTCGCGCTATCCAAAAACCCCTTCAATTCCGTGACTTCTTCTTCGCTGAGCTTGGTCTGGGGATGGCTGAGGTAGGCGGCGAGGGCCTGGGTGAGGGAGCCGCCGAAGAAGGTGCCGATGACGCGGCTGAGGGTGGACTGGCCGACCTCGGCCCGGGAATGGACGGGCTGGTAGATGAACTCGCGGCCTTCCTGGCGGTGCTTGAGCTGGCCTTTGCCTTCGAGGATGGTGAGGATGGAGCGGAGCGCCGGGCGCGTGGGCGGCGAGTCCATGCCTTCGAGGATTTGTGAGAGTGTGGCCTCGCCTTGGGCAAAGACGAGATCCATCACCTCCCGTTCACGGCGGCTGAGATGGGCGATTTTCTTCATGGGCTGAAAATTCAGCCTATGATGGGGCGGGAGTCAAGGGTGAAGATTGAATTTTCAGCCTTTAAACTGAGGGAGAGGAGTGATATGAGAAATGATCGACCCCCTAAAATCTGCGCTCAATCGCAGACTGATCCGACTCAGTAAAGGAGACTAGTTCGGCAAAAACATCCGATGGCGGCTTACCTCCTGATAAGCGTAAAACTAGCGACTCAATACTCGAGGCATGCAAAGTGGCGCGCCGAGGATTGAAAATTCCGAAATGCGACCAACGATTGCGACCCGAAGCTGCATCGAGAGCCGCATAGACAAGGATCTGGCGGATGTCCTTTCCAGAAGGTTTACGTGTTGTCGTCTTGACCTCGATTAATGTACTTCCCACACCGATGTCTCCTTCGGAGGAATTTAAAAAGCCTGCACCTGGGAATGTTGGGCAAAACTGAATCTTGGCTCCTGCGGGATGTGAACGATAAAGTGCATCATAGCGTAAACACAAAAGCAACCCTTCGGTTTTCTCAGCCTCCGATAGCGGTTCAACTTCGGTTGGTCTCCGACCTTCATAGCGATCAATCAACTCAAAGGCCTCTTTCTCGGCCGCAGCCATGGCTGCCGTCGTCGCTTTTAGCGCAGTAGGTGCAATGCACTGTTCATTAGCGATTCGAGCTAATCGAAAAGCAAACTCGGCTACAATATCAAATCGCTCCACACCTTTGCCAACAGGCAACGGTGGCAGTTCTTTCCCCTTTTCATTCAACAGAGTTACTTCATACCCTTCATTAAAAAGAGTAACAAATCGAGGCGTTAGAAGGGGCAATAATTCTTGCCAAAAGGCATCGAACGAACGTGAGAATGCTCGTTCGGAAATCATAAGGGAACGCTGCGATTGGATTGAAATCGTTTAGAAAACCAGTCTCTGACGAGCATCTCTGGCTCCTTCCAGGAAGGTCTGGTATGGTCCCTCCAATGCTTGCCTTCATCCCCAAGGAAATACGAGGCAATCAAAAATGAGCGCCGCTCAAAAATAGACATGCCACCATACTTATTTTTTACGTCGGTTAACCAGTAATGACAATTCCACTTCGCCATTGTTAATATGATTAGGCGGCGAATCATCGGGTTGGCGGAATCGTTGAAAAGTTTAATCAAAATTTCCTCTTTGCGTTGGGTTTGATTTCCGGCCAGCGCTTGAAGATAATATGAGAGATTCACTTCAACAGAGAGAAGTGGGGAGTGATCGTTATAGAGATCACAAAGAATCTCATCCACCGCGGATCGAAATGAGTCGCTGCATTTGGAATACAAATCCTTAACTGCTCGCATGACCGTAATGAAGATGGGGGCAAGTGTCATTAAGTTTTCTTTGTCTAGAAGCATCTTGATCGCATCTTCTTGCTGTCTGGGTTGAAGAGCGCTAATTGCTTGGATCGCTTGCTTTGATACTGCCGCATCAATATTTGTTTTTGTTATTTCTCGGCCAAGAATACCAATGATGTCGATATGGTTTACCGCTTTCTTTAATTCTTCATAGTCCTCCTCTGCTGTTGGCGAATAAGGGTCGAACCTGAGTGATATATTGAGGAGTTTCTGCTCGTCGGTAGCGAGTTTGTTAGTTGTTTCGGCTGGATCGAGTAATTGTGCCGTTTGACGAAACTCTTCGGCAGATAGGATGCGAGTTTTCTTCTTCTGAAGAACCAATCCTTCATTTGCGAGCTTTTCGGCAAGAAATACGAGTGTTCGATAAGCATCGGATTTATCGGTGCAGAAGATCGCATAATCATCAGCATAACGACAGAATTTGACTCCCTCGCGAATAAGCAATGTGTCAACACCATTCAGCGACAATTCGGCCAAAATTCTTGAGGCAGGGCCGCCAACAGGGAGCCCATAAGATACGTTTTTTGAAAACGATCCGAGAAGCTCCATGATTCTCATGGGAATGTCCCCGGCGGAGGGTAAGCGGTTCAGAGCATTTTCAATACGATGATGGTAAATGCGAGGGTAGAAATCGGCAATATCTGTCTGCACTACGATTGGCGAAGACTTACTAAGTTCCAAACAACGCTTTCGAAAATCAGTCCAAGTGCTGTCTTTAAACAGTTTTGCATCATTCTCTTGCCAATCAAAACGATACGAAAACACTGTTTTTTTGGCTTCCGGAATTCGTTGTGCTTCAATTTGATCAGCGATGCTTATTACCAAGGCGAGGTAATAAGCATTCCAAAATGGATCAATTAGGGTTGCCCATCGAAAACCAGTATAGCCCACCATAGTCAAGCTAGAAATGGTTTGTGGGGCGTATGTGGCCATCCAAACTGGATACTCACGATGAAGCTTCTCTAGCACTACTTGAGATTCGGCTAGACAATCATTGAAGATCAGATTTTCGAACGGAAAGGGGAAGATGTCCGTATCACCATGTTGCGCTATATTGTGTAGAGCGGCTTTTATTGCAGTCTGGATGTTCATGAATGGATATAGACGAAGAAAATCAGGCTGGCAGACCGTTTCACAGAGGGATCACCAAGAAGCCACCACTTCGTAGGCATACCCACGCAGATACTCGGTTTCGGGGATGGTGGCGAGGATGGGGTGGTCGGGGCGTTGGGTGTAGGTGGTGATGCGGCGGAGGTTTTTTTTGGCGTCGACGGCGGCGTCGGTGATGCTGCTGTGGAATTCTTCGGCGCTGACGTGGTGGGAGCAGGTGAAGGTGGCGAAGATGCCGCCGGGTTCGAGCATCTTCATGGCGCGGAGGTGGATCTCCTTGTAGCCGCGGAGGGCATCGCGCACGGAGCTTTTGGTTTTGGTGAAGGAGGGGGGATCGAGGATGATGAGGTCGTAGCGGGCGGCGGCGGCTTCGTTGCGCTTGAGGAAATCGAAGCAGTTTTCGGCGATGCAGTTGATCTGCACGCCGGCGATGGCGGCGTTTTGCTTGGCGACTTCGGTGGCGGATTCGCTGATGTCCACGGCGGTGACTTCGGTGGCTCCGGCGAGGGCGCAGGCCTGGGCGAAGCCGCCCTGATTGGAGAAGCAGTCGAGGACGCGGCGGCCTTTGGCGAGGGAGGCGACGTGCTGGTAGTTGTCGAGCTGATCGAGGTAGAGGCCGGTTTTCTGGCCTTCGAGGAGGTCGGCGTGGAAGGCGCTGCCCTGGTAGCGGACGACGAAGGGCTCGGGGGTTTCGCCGCTGATGACGCCTTTGATCTGCTCCATGCCTTCGGCTTTGCGGACGGCGCCTTCGTTGCGCTGGACGATGCCGCGTGGCTTGAGGGTGTCGTTGAGGGCCTGGATGATGAGGTCCTTCCGCAGGTCCATGGCGAGGGTGAGGGTCTGGATGACGAGGAAGTCGCCGTAGCGATCAATGATGAGGCCGGGGAGGCCGTCGGATTCGCTCCAGACGATGCGGCAGAGGTTGAGGTCGACGCCGGCGGCTTCGCGGACGGTGATGGCGCGCTGGATGCGGCGGGTGAAGAAGTCGAGGTCGAGATCCTGGCGGCGGTAGGAGAAGAGACGGGCGGAGATCTGGGACTGGGGATTGTAGATGGCGCTGCCGAGGGGCTTGCCGCGGACGTCCTGGAGATGGACGACATCGCCGGGCTTGGGATCGCCGAAGCGCTTCTGGATTTCAGTGGCGTAAACCCAGAGGTGGCCGTGGAAGAGGCGGGCGCGGGGCTGGACGGTGAGGGTGGGCATGGTTTGGGAGGAAAGGGGTGTTGGGATGAGGCGGGTGGCCTGTGAGGGTAGAGAGGGTGGGGGAAATGACGAATGAGTAAATCCGAATGACTAAATAAGGCCGAATGACGAATGTCGAACTAGCGCTTTCGGCGGTGCGTTTTTCGTTGTTCGGGCTTTGTCATTATTTCGGCATTCGGTTTTACTCATTCGTCATT
>DLGZ01000006.1:0-933 GCA_002482965.1 Verrucomicrobiaceae bacterium UBA7681
AACCACGGACCCGCACAGCGGTTCCCTACCATTCCTTTTCGCACGCCTCAACCTGCAGGGCTGGTAGGGATGCGCTGTGCGCGTCCGTAGAATTCTTCGTCCCAGCGCGTGCTGCTGCCCCGTTCACTCTACCCCTTTCCAAAAGCTCCCTCCCGCATTTTTCCTCCAGAGTGCCGTCTTCTATTGGCGAAGACACCGCCTAGTCGATGATCTGCAGGCGGCTGGCCGATTTCAGGCAAAGAGCAGCTTGCCGAGGACGACGGCCATGCCCATGCCGACGACATCGGCTGTGAGACCTGCGGCGAGCGCATGGCGGATGCGGCGGATGCCGACGCTGCCGAAATAAACGGCGAGCACGTAGAAGGTGGTCTCGGTGGAGCCATACATGATGGCGGCGGTGAACTTGAGCTGCTCGCTGATCTCAGGACGCAGCAGGATGTCATTGAGCACGCCGAGCGAGCCGGAGCCGGTGAGCGGACGCATCAGCGCCATGGGCAGCAGTTCCACCGGGAAGCCGATGAAGCTCAGCACGGGCCGCAGCAGGTATTCGAGCAGCCGCAGCATGCCGGAGCTGTTGAACACGGCCAGCGCCGCCAGCATGGCCACGAGAAAGGGCATGATGCGCGTGGCGACGGCGAAGCCTTCCTTGGCCCCTTCCACAAACTCCTCATACACCTTCACGCCCCTGGCCAACCCGACGCCGAGAGTGATGACGAGGACGATGGGAATGGCGAGGCCGGAGCCGCCATTCATGAGGCGCTTCCAGGTGGGTTCGATCTGAACCTCCGCGCTGGCGGCGGGTGCTGCGGCGGGGGGAGGGGAGGCCTTCTGCTTCGCCTGCGCAACGACTTCGCTGAGGCCGGTGCTTTGCAAAAGGTCCGCGCGCACCGTGGCGGGCAGCAATTCCAGCGTCGCGCAGGCTCCGAAGGCTAC
>DLGZ01000006.1:1013-75806 GCA_002482965.1 Verrucomicrobiaceae bacterium UBA7681
GGAGTGGCTGTTGTGAGGTCATCCGGCCGCAGGGCGAAGTACGGCAGCCTGCCATACAGTTTGGCCGCGACCACGGCAGTGACGACCGTGCAGGCGGTGGCCAGGATGGTGGGCATGATGATCTGATGCGCGCCTTTGATGCCTGCGGCGTTGAGGTAGTTGATGGCCGTCATGGGCACCAGTGTGAAGGCGGCGGTGTTCATGGCGAGAAAGGTCACCATGGCATTGCTGGCGGTCTCCTTGTTCGGATTCAGCTCCTGCAGATGCGTCATGGCCTTGAGCCCGAGCGGTGTGGCGCTGTTGCCGAGGCCGAGCATGTTGGCCGCGAGGTTCATGATCATGGCGCTCATGGCGGGGTGATCTCCCGGCACGTCGGGAAAGAGGCGGCGCATGATGGGGGAGAGAAGGCGTGCGGCCAGTTGCAGGAGTCCGGCTTTTTCCATCACGCGCATCACCCCGAGCCAGAAGATCATCAGCCCGGCCAGCGGCAGGGCGATGTCCATCACCGCGGCTTTGGATTTAGCCAGGATGGCGGCCACAATGCCGGTGTCTCCCGAGACATTGCCGAGCAGCGCGGCGGCGCACAGGCCGGAGAGGAGGAGGAAGGACCAGATGTAGTTCAGCATGTCGTAGTTGAAAATGTGACAACGTAGTAGCCAGATGCGGCGGCAATGCGTAAACGTTTCTGCGCCAGCCTCAAGTGGCAACTCCCATACATTTGTTCATGCCCTGTCCTATTCAGCTCGCCAGCAAGCTCAGCGGCCTCAGCCAGCACGTCATCCGCATCTGGGAGAGGCGCTACAGCGCACTGAGCCCCAGCCGCACCGGTACCAATCGCCGGATGTATTGTGACGAGGCGGTCAAGAGGCTGAAGCTGCTGAAGATTCTCACGGAAAACGGTCACCGCATCGGCGGGGTGGCGCGGCTTGGCACGGATGAACTGGAGGAACTGGTCAAGCGCGTGCAGGTCATTCCCGCAGATCCGACGACGGCCGTGCCCGCCGAGGATCTCCCGACGTCGGATCACCTCATGCAGCCGGAGCAGTTTGTGGAGGCCGCCATCGCCGCCTCCAAGCGCTACGACTGCGAGGGCCTGCGCCGCGTGCTGCTCCAGGCACGGCGGGAGCTCGGCCAGCGCGGCATGCTGCATCAGGTCATTTGCCCGCTCATCATTCAAGTCGGCAGCAACTGGCAGCAGGGCGTCATGCGCCCGAGCCACGAACACATTGCCACTGCCGTGATCCGCGAGATGCTTCTCACGCCCGTGCCAGGCTGCCAGACCCCCGCGCATGCCCCGGAACTGGTGGTGGCCACGCCTGCGGGGGAACTCCATGAACTCGGGGCGCTGATCGTCGCCGCGTCCGCACGTGACATGGGGTGGTATGTCACCTATCTCGGCCCCAATCTGCCCGTCGAAGAAATCGCCGCCTGCGCCATCGCCCGGCATGCCACAGCCGTGGCCCTGAGCGTGGTCTACCCGGAGAACTGCCCGGTCATTGTGGCAAAACTCCGCCGCATGCGCGAGCTGCTGCCGCCCTCCATGCGCTTCATTGTGGGCGGGCGTGCGTCAGACGGCTACCGCGCCGCCTTGCCTGACGAGGCCATTCAATGGGTCAAATGCCTGCACGGCCTCGACGAGGCCCTCAGCAAGAATCTGCGGTGAGAAAGTAGTCCTGAGCTTTAGCTCGTTCTGGAACGCGTGACCGCTGGGGCTATCCGGCTCAAACTAATGCACCGACGCACTGTGGCGAGGATACTTGGAAATTTGCACCCGCCATGTGAAGCGGAGCGTCTTGATCGAGGACGAGGACGAGGACGAGGACGAGGACGAGTAGGATTTTGCTTCGAGGGCACTTCTTGACCCCTCTGGACCTCTTTGACTTCACCCGACCCCAACACGCCGAATTTGAACCTTGTCCAAGTTGCACCCGGCACGACTCCCTCTAGTCTGCCCGCCTCATGCTTCTCTACCGCACTTCCAACGGCTGTTTCATCCAATCCGCGAACTCCTGGCACGCCGTGCCAGAATCCAACTGGGATGCGCTGCTCGAAATCGTGGGACTCTCCGCCTACCTCGCGCAGATTGCTGCGACGACACCCTCGGTGGACGCACCCGCACCGGAAACCATTCTCGCTCCCATCGTTTCCCAGGAAGTGTGGGCCGCAGGAGTCACCTACTTCCGCAGCCGCACCGCGCGGATGGAAGAAAGCAAAGACGCCGGTGGTGGCAGCTTCTATGACCGCGTCTATGCCGCAGAGCGCCCCGAGATTTTCTTCAAGGCCACCCCTCAACGCGTCGCCCATCCGGGTCAGGCCATGCATCTGCGCAGCGACTCCAAATGGATGGTGCCCGAGCCAGAGCTCACGCTCTGCATCAACAGCCGTGGCGAGATCATCGGCTACACCGTGGGCAACGACCTTTCCTGCCGCGACATCGAAGGCGAAAACCCGCTCTACCTGCCGCAGGCGAAGTGCTTCAAGCTCTGCGCCGCACTTGGGCCTGCCATCTTGATTCAGAAGGAAGCTCCAGCGCCCACCACACGCATTCATTTGCAGATCGACCGCGCAGGAGTCGCCGCCTTCGAAGGGGAAACCACCGTCTCTCAGCTCAAGCGTACACCCGCCGAGCTTGCAGGCTTCCTCTTCCGCGACAACACCTTTCCCACCGGCACCTTCCTCATGACCGGCACCGGCATCGTCCCCGGAGATGAATTCACCCTGCAAAGCGGCGACATCATCAGCATCACGATTGATGGCATCGGCACGCTGGTGAATCCGATGGCGTAGCACCGAAGCAGCTTCCAGCCTTCAACGGAACGGCTGAGCCTTTGACCGCTGTATGGGATGCGCGTGTCGAGGCTCGTGCCGCTTCATGGATGTGAGGTGGAAGACAAATCTGGTGAATAAAGGGTTTAGGTCTGCGTCTGAGGGTGTCTGCATGCATTCATTATCATGAAGACGCCCATCCTCCTGCTGACTCTTGCCTTTTCGGGGATGACGAGTTGCTCGTCGAAACCGACACTCGTCATCACCAGCAGCCTCGGCAAACATGCCTTGCGCGGCAGGACCCTCGCTGTCGGCGGCTTCACCGCTCAGGATCTGATGGTGTACCCTGGGAAGGTGGCCGAGGCCACCATCGTTTTTGATGCGGGCACGGCGTTGCAGCATCGGTTCAAGCCTTCCCAAGTGCTGACGGCGGAAGCCGTACGCACGGCAGCCGGATCACCTCCGACGAAGTTCAGTTCCCATGTGCCGGTCATTCTCGGCAGCAAACTCACTCCGAACTTCATCCGCAAGACCCGCGCCCATGGCATGGATTATCTGTTATGGATCGATCTGCTCGACAATTCCGTGGAGAACGGCAGCAATCAATGGGTCTCCACCCGCACTGAATCCTCATCGTGCAGTTGCACCAAGAAAAACGGAGCCAAATGCAGCAGCAGCTCCTGTGGCAGTTCCTGCCAGGGCTCATGCTGCCAGGAACGCACGGTGAAAGAATACAACAGTGCCACATCCGCCACGCGCACCCTGCTGGCCAGCTATTCGTTGCTGAACACCACAACCGGCAAGGCGGTATGGCGGGCCGATGCCAAGCTGGCTAGGTCGAATAGTCACTCCGCCCAGTCTGACTCCGACTATCCCGCCTTGCCCAAGGTCCCTTTGCCGCCCACGGAAGCGGAGATCATGAAGCGGATGACCACGGCTGCTATTGCGCGATTGCCGAAGTGATGGGGCGGGAAGCCAGAGGGGTGAATTTGTATTGCCGTGCTACGTAAATCAGGCAGGTTGGAGCTATGAGCAATCGCCAGATCGCCATCGACCTCCTTGAGAAGCTTCCAGAAGACATGTCGCTTACGGACATGGCCCGTGAGATTGAGTTTGTGGCCGGGATTCGTGAGGGCTTTGACCAGTTGGAACGAGGTGAAGGCATTCCCATCGAGAACGTGCGTGAACTGATGTCGTCATGGATTGTCGGGTGATTATCTCGCCGCGTGCGTTGCTCGACTTGAAGGAGATTGTTCGCTACATCTCCATGGACAATCCTCAGGCGGCCCATCGTTTTGGCGAAAAACTGGTCTGTGCCGCCGAGTCCCTCGCGCAGATGCCTGAGCGGGGGCGCATCGTTCCAGAGCTGGATGACGGCATTACAAGGGAGATCGTCGTCTATCCCTATCGAATTGTTTATCGTTACAACAAAGATGAAAACACCGTCGGCATCGCACGCTTCTGGCATGGCGCACGAACACTGGACGAAACCGCATTTCTCTTTTAGAGACTCCCCAACCATGACACTCACCGGACATCACTACATCGCGGGCCGCGAGGCGGCTCCCCACGGCCATCTTTTTCACGCCTTCAATCCCACCACCGGCGCCCAGCTTGAGCCTGCGTTTGGCGATGCCACGCACCGCGAGGCCGATGAAGCCATGCAGGCTGCGGAGGGTGCTTATGATGCGCTGCGTCTCGCGACACCGGAGACACGTGCGACTTTGCTCGATACGATTGCCGATGAAATCACCGCCTTGGGAGATGTGCTGATCGAGCGTGCGCATGCCGAGTGCGCCCTGCCCATCGCACGCCTCACCGGTGAGCGTGGTCGTGCGATCGGCCAGCTCAAGCTCTTCGCGGCACTAATCCGTGAAGGCTCCTGGGCCAATGCTTGCGTGGACCATGCAATCCCCGACCGCCAGCCGCTGCCGAAGCCCGATGTGCGCCGCGTCATGCTGCCCATCGGCCCCGTGGTGGTGTTTGGTGCGAGCAATTTTCCCTTCGCCATTGGTGTCATCGGCACGGATTCCGTCTGTGCCTTGGCCTCTGGCTGCCCGGTCGTTGTCAAAGGCCACCCTGCACATCCTGGCACCTGCGAGATGCTCGCGCGTGCGGTGCTGAGCGCCCTGCACAAGGTGGGGCTGCCTGCGGGCTGCTTCTCGCTGCTGCATGGGAAGGGCAATGACATCGGCACCACATTGACCAAACATCCTCTCACCCAGGCCGTCGCTTTCACCGGCTCCCTGCGCGGTGGCCGTGCGCTGATGGATGTGGCTGCTGCCCGTCCGCATCCGATTCCGGTGTATGCCGAAATGGGTTCGGTGAATCCAGTCTTCGTGCTGCCAGGAGCGCTCAAGGAGCGTGCCTCGAAAATTGCTGAAGGCTATGTAGGTTCGGTGACGATGGGTGTGGGCCAGTTTTGCACGAATCCCGCCGTCGTTCTCGGCCTGAAGAGCGACGATCTGAATCAGTTCATCAGCAACGCTGCGGCCCTCGCCAGTAAAGTGGCCCCGCAGACCATGCTGCATCGCGGCATCTGCGAAGCCTATGACGCTGGCACCGCCGTGTGGCAGACCGTGAAGGGACTGCAACTTGTCGGTGAATCGGAAACTCCTTCCAGCGAAACCGCCTCCCAGGCAGCGTGCCGCATCTTCACCACAACCATCGACGTGCTGGAAGCCAACGAAGAGCTGCGCCGCGAGGTGTTTGGCCCGTGCTCGATCATCACGCAATGTGCCACCCTCGAAGACATGCTGCGCTATGCGAACAGCCTCGATGGCCAGCTCACCGCCACCCTTCAGGGCACCGAGCAGGATCTGCGCGACTTCGCCCCGCTCATCCGTGTGCTGGAGCGCAAGGTGGGCCGCATTGTCTTCAACGGTTTCCCCACCGGCATCGAAGTCTGCCCCTCCATGCATCACGGCGGCCCATATCCCGCCGCCAGCCACAGCTTCTTCACCAGCATCGGCACCGGCAGCATCTACCGCTTCGTCCGTCCCGTTTCCTACCAAGGCTTCCCGGAAGAAGCGCTTCCCGAATTGCTCAAAGATGCCAACCCACGCGGCGCCATGCGCATCGTGGATGGCGTGATGACGCGGTAGGGGCTGCGCTCGGAGTCGCGCGCCAGCGTCCCCGGAGTGCGGTGGTTGAGAGGCAAGGGCAAGGCCCTTGCCTCGGAAGCACCGCTTTCGAGCGTCTCGTGGCAGACGCGAAGCTGACCAGCCTGCGCGTCCCGCAGCCCGAGTTCTGTCGGGTATTTCATCGTGTTCGCGCGCCGTCCTGCCTGCGAAAGCGGTAGCTGTGTTCGTTCCTCACTCCGCAACCGCAGTCCATATCAGAAGCTTCGACTCGCGAGGCTATTTGGAACCGGAGCGAAGCGGGTCGCAGACCGCCGCAGGCAAATAGACAGCCGTAGGCTGCCCCGAAGGGGTGACATAGCGAATCAATGCGGTAGCTACGTTCGTTCCTCTCCGGCCCGCTTGCCTCCTTACCGCTCCTTCTTCGTATTCGACGGCGCGTTGAGGAACTTGCGCATGTCGTTGAAGATGCTGTTCGGGCCTTCCTGCGACTGCGCATGAGTGCGGACGCCTTCAAACCATTCCGCGGTGCTGGGCGAGTGCGCTTTGGCCACGGCGAGCAGGAGCTCAAGCGTGATCGGCAC
The DNA here is from genome assembly GCA_002482965.1 of Verrucomicrobiaceae bacterium UBA7681. GTDB lineage: Bacteria > Verrucomicrobiota > Verrucomicrobiia > Verrucomicrobiales > Verrucomicrobiaceae > Prosthecobacter. The sequence continues at coordinate 7,444 of DLGZ01000006.1, forward strand.
GGGCTGGCCGGTGTGGATGGCGGCGGAGAGGGCGAGTTCGGCGGCGCGATCGAAGACCCATTTCAGGTCGGCACCGGAGAAGCCGTTGGTGGCTTCGATCAGCTCTGCGTTGTCGAATTCCGCAATGGGCTTGTCCTTGGCGAGCAGTTCGATGATCTGGGCACGCGCCGGGGCATCCGGCGGTGCGACGAAGATGGCCTGATCAAAACGACCGGGGCGGCGGAAGGCGGGATCAAGCGCCCAAGGCTGGTTCGTGGCACCGATGACGAGGATGCGCTGGTTTTCGCTGCGGATGCCATCCATCTCGTGCAGGAACTGGTTCACCAGATTGCGCATCTGGCTTTCGCGGATCTGCCGGCGGTCCTGGGCGAGGGAGTCGATGTCGTCAAAGACTAGCACGCAGGGGGCGTTGGCGCGGGCGGTTTCGAAGATCTGGTGCAGATTGCGCTCGGTGCTGCCGAAGTAGGGGTCGAAAATCTCGTGGAGACCCACGGACAGGTAGTTGCAGGGGACTTCTCCCGCGACGGCGCGGAGAATGAGAGTCTTGCCACAGCCGGGGGGGCCGTAAATGAGGATGCCGCCGCCGGTTTTGCGACCGTAGGCTTTGTAGAGATCAGGGAACTGCAGCGGGTAGGTGATCTTGAGGCGGATCTCCTCCTTCAGTTCTTCCATGCCGCCGACATCGGCAAAGGTGACGCTGCCACGCTCGGGGTCGCCGGGGGCGTAGAAGGTCTCGGGGCGCCAGTCATAGGGAGGATCATCGAAGGGATCTTCGAAGAACTCATCCTGATCGGTGCCACCACCGGTCAGCGGTGATTCCATGCTGGGAGGTTCTGGAGCCGGGGCAGGGGCTGTTTTGCGGGCATCACGCGCCGTGCGGCCGAGCTCACGCTCAAGGGCGGGATCGCTCATGGTGCCGTCGATCTGCGCGGCACGGTCAAAATGCTCGATGGCTTTCGGGCGGTCTCCTTCGCTCAGATACACGCGGCTCAGCAGCAGGTGGGCCTGGGCATTGGTGGGTTCCAGGAAAATGACGCGTTCGGCACGCACGGCAGCGCCGGAGGTGTCACCCTCCATAAACAACACCTTGGCGATGCCCAGCATGGCGTCGGTCTGGTCCGGGTCCTGTTCCAGGGCGCGGGAGAAGACCTCGCGGGCTTCGTCCAGATGCAGTTCTTCCAAGCACGCCCGACCATAAAGCAGCAACAACGAGAGGTTGTTCGGTGACTGGGTCAGGGCGTCGCGGAGAGCGGAGGAGTTTGGCATGGGTTTAATGATAGACCACCGCCGGGGGTGATCCTGCTGAGATTTAAGAGCGCACGAAGCATGCCGCCAATGATTTCTTGAGACAACTCATGACCTTCAAACTGACTGCAACCGCTGGTGACGGGCCAATGGAGCGAACTTGAAGTTTGCCTGACACGAAGCATTTCCGCTGGGGTTATTGCCTGGATGAAGATGAAAGCATGTTTTTTGTTTTTAATGGTGCTGGGGGCCATCGTGCCAGGTGTGGCAGAAGACCGGACGGATGACCCTTTGCAGTCGCCCATCATTATTCTCTGTCTTAGACCTTTACGGCTGGCAGAGGAGCCGGGACTGCCGGAAGCGGTGGAAAGCGTGAAACGGCTCACCACGTTCTCCCAGACGCAGGAGGGCATGCCCAAGCGTGCGGTCGATGCGCTGGTGTTTATTATCTCCGACCTCTTCAAAAAAGAGCAGGAGCTTGCTGCGGCGGAAAAAGCTCTGGCCAAAGCGGAACGGCAGGCATTGGCCAAGGAGGACCTGGCCACGCGCACCGAACTCGTGGGCAGTCCGCTCTCCGGGCCGAATCCGCGTCTTGCAACGATGTACCGCCAAGAGGCGGCGGAACTCCGAGGCAAGGCAAGCCGACGGCATGAGGCTGCCCTCAAAGTGCTGAAGGAAAAAATCACCGCCTACAACGTGTCGGTAGGCTACTTCCAGTCCCAAGGCGACACCGAGGTGGTGATCGCTCTGGCGAGTTCGCTGTTTGCGGTGGTTGACCGCCACCTGCCGGAGTTTGATTTCAAGCCCACCGTGTCACGTGAATGGATTCTCCACCAGAAGCGGGCTGAGGCATAAAAAAGTGTTGGAGCCTTGCGACTCCAACACTCTTCAAACTTTAGATCTGGAGCCAGGGCTCCGGGCTGCTACCACTTCTTCTTGAAGCCGCCGCCGCCACCACCGTAGGGGCGCTTGGGTGGACCGCCAAAGCCGCCACCACCGCCGTTGCCGGCATCTTCACGACGTGGGCCGTCGTCACCGCCACCACCACCGTAACCGGGGCTCGGGCCTTCACCTTCGCGCTGCTGCCAGGGCTTGCTGCCAAAGCCGGGCTTCTTGAAGCCACCGCCCTGGAAACCGCCACCACCGCCGCCGAAGCCGGGCTTTTTAAAGCCACCGCCGCCGCCTTGGTATCCGCCGCCACCAGCGCCGCCTCCGTAGCCTTTGAAGCCAGTGCCTGGGCCGCCGCCTTTGTTGAAGCCGCCGCCACCGCCGCCACCGTAGCCGCCTTTGTTAAAGCCGCCGCCACCGCCGCCGAAGCCGGGTTTCTTGATGAAGCCGCCGCCACCGCCGAAGCGCTTGGGGCGAATTCCGCTGATGTCGTCTGGACGATCCGCGTGGTCCATACGGACGTCACGGCCACGCAACTGCGCGCCTTTGACGCCTTCGAGAACGGACTCAACGGAATCCCCTGGGACTTCCACGAAGCTGCATTTCTCCAGCACGTCGATGGCGCCAATGCTGCCGGGGGTGAGGTCTTGAATGGTGTTGTAAAGCATTCCGGCGATGTCCTGCGGACGCACCTGATCCATGCCGCCGACGTTGATGAACAGACGCACCATGCCGGAGCGTGGGCCTTTCTGCACGTAGCTGCTCTGCTTGCGCGGCACGCGTTCCTCTTCGGAATCGCTGTCATACTCGTTGTCGAATTTGGCGGGGGCAGGGCGCGGCGAGGCTGCCTGATGATTCGTTGGGCCGGAGTCTTCTTCGGGGCCGGATTCTTCGCGCTGGGCGGGAGCGGATCCCTCAGCTGGAGCCGCTGCATTTTCCACCGGGGCGGAGCCTTCGGCAGGCGCAGACCCTTCGGACGGAGCTTCAGCAGATGCTTCGTTCGAAACAGCGGCAGGAGCTTCCGTGCCTTCAGAGGCTGGCGCTGGGGTTTCGGTAGAGCCTTCGGTCAAGGCGGCTGCTGGGGCAGGGGATGCCTGCGGGGCCTGAGCGGCGACGGACTGCGGAGTAGGTCTTGGCGCTGGCGCTGCGGCCTGCACGCGTGGTTTGAAGTCGCGCTGCGGATAGTCGGGCTTCCGGCCAGCGCGGTCTTCCACGATCTGCTCGGTCTCGCGCACCTGGTCTTTCATGAGCAGGTCCATGAGCGCGCTGGCGATCTCCGTGGGGGAGAAGCCGATGTCCAGCAGGCGCTGGATGCTGTGCTCGTGATTGGCATAGGTGGCGCCTTCCAGCACGGCCTTGACCTTGTCGAAGGTCTTGTCCACGCGGGTGGCTTCCAGCTCTTCCTGGGAGGGCACCTTGGCGCGCTCCACGCGGATGTTGATGAAGCGCTGGATGCGCTGCATGAGGTAAATTTCACGACCGGCCACGAGGCTGAAAGCCTTGCCGCTGCGCCCTGCACGACCGGTGCGGCCGATACGGTGCACGTAATCTTCTGCGTCATACGGCAGCTCAAGATTGACGATGAGATCGATGTCATTCACGTCCAGGCCACGGGCGGCCACGTCGGTGGCGACGAGGACTTCGACGTTGCCGCTGCGGAAGTTGCGCATCACGCGCTCGCGCATCGTCTGATTGATGTCGCCATGCAGGCGGTCGGCGGCGTAGCCACGGGCCACGAGGGCGTCGGTGGCGTCATCCACGGCGCGCTTGGTGTTGGCGAAAACGATGGTAAGGCGCGGGGCCTCGATGTCGATGACGCGGCAGAGCACTTCCAGCTTGGAGCGGCCCTGCACTTCGTAGTAACGCTGCTCCACGGTGGCCACGGTCAGCGCCTTCTGCTGAATGGTGATCGTTGCGGCGTTGGTTGTGTAGTTCTCCACGAGGCGGCGGATGCGCGGCTCAAAGGTGGCGGAGAAGAAGATGGTCTGGCGCTCCTTGGGCACAGCGGCCATCAGGCGGTCGATGTCGTCGCTGAAGCCCATGTCGAGCATTTCATCGGCTTCATCAAAGACGAGGGTCTTGAGGGCGTCGAACTTGAGGAGGCCGCGCTCCATGAAGTCGAGGATACGGCCGGGGGTGCCGACGACGATCTGGGAGCCGCTCTGGAGGGCGCGGATCTGGCGGTCATACGAAGCGCCGCCGTACACTGGGGTGGCGCGCACGCCTTCCTTGAAGCTGGCGAGCTTGTGGATCTCCGCGCAGACCTGCATGGCCAGCTCGCGGGTGGGGCAGAGGATCAGAGCCTGCACTGCGCGCTTGGAGCCATCGACGCCCTGCACCACAGGGATGCCGAAAGCCATGGTTTTACCGGAGCCGGTCTGGCTCTGGCCCACGACGTCACGTCCGGTAAGAGCCACAGGAATAGCTTCAGCCTGGATGGGGGAGGGTTGCTCGAAGCCGAGGGATTTAACGGCTTCAAGAAGCTCGGGCGAAATTCCCAATTCAGGGAAGGTGTGGGTACTCATAAAAACAGAAACGAAACGTATCCCTCAGAATTTGAGGGGTGTCATACTGTCACCAAAAGGGGAGATAGCAAGGTGTTTGATCTTGAGGGGCCTGGGAGGCTGAGGGCTGGAGAGCAGGATCAGGGCGGGAATGGAGCCTGCCAAATGGCGAATGAGTCAATCGAATGACGAAATAATGGCGAATGACGAGGCTTGAAAAGCAGTGCGGAAGACACGCGCCGAACAACCCGGCATTCCGGTGAATTCTGCGCCAGGCTAGGGACTTCGTCATTGGTGCTTCGTCATTGCCTTCAGCGCTAGTTCCACCGGTGCTAACTTATCAGCTCCCCGCTCCGCCTCGGCAAAAAACCCTCTTAAACAGCATAGACGGCTGCAAAAGACCTCCTAGAATCGCGTTTTCCTCAGCCAACCAACCTGCGGGCGCCACCATGCCCGTACTCCAACCATGTCCTCAGCTACAGCTCCTTCGTCGTCTTCACCCACGTCCCTGCGCAACGCCGTCATCCGCCTCGCTGGGAATTCCCAGGACGGTATTCAGTCCATCGGCGGCTTTCTGGCCCGACTGGCCGGCCGCACGGCGCAGGAAGTGATGACCTACATGACCATCCCGTCCACGATTTCGGGCGGTCCCTCCATCTTCCAGGTGCATCTGGGCTCTGGCGAGGTGCTGCATGAGGGGGATGAGGCGGACGTGCTGGTGGTCTTTTACAAGCACAGCTACGAAAACCACATCGCCGCGCTGCGGGATGGTGGCATTTGCTTCTATGACACGGCGGACATGGGGCCGGAAGATATCAAGCACGAGCGCGGCATCACCCACATCGGCGTGCCCTTCACCTCTGCTACTGTGGAGGCCGTGGGCGGTTCCACGCGTGACCGTGGCAAGAACATGTTTGTGCTCGGCATGGTCTGCGCCGTCTTCAATCTGGACAAGGAAAAGCTCGTGGGCATCGTCAGCCGCCAGTTTGGCAAAAAGGACGAAAGCGTGCTGCGCAATGCGCTGCTGGCCTTTGATGCGGGCTTTGCCTACCAGGTGGGCGATGTCGAAAAGTTTGCCTTTGTGCCCGGGGAGGCTACCACTGGCCACCGTATCAGCACCGATGGCAATCAGATGCTCACGCTCGGCCTGATTGCCGCCGGGGTGCGCTACGGCTCCGCGTATCCGATCACCCCCTGGTCGTCCATCATGGAATCGCTGCGCGTGGAACTGCCGAAGTATGGCGGCCTCTACGTGCAGGCGGAGGACGAACTCGCCGCCGTGTCCATGACCATCGGGGCCGCCTTTGCCGGGCACCTCGCCATCACCGGCAGCGCTGGCCCGGGCCTGAGCTTGAAAATGGAAGCGCTGGGCTATGCCAGCATGGCGGAAATCCCGCTGATCGTCGTCAATGTACAGCGCGGCGGTCCTTCCACCGGCCTGCCTACCAGCGTGGAGCAGTCCGACCTCATGCAGGCTATTTATGGCAGCCATGGCGACAGCCCACGCATCGTGCTGGCGCCGAAGGACGTGGAAGACTGCTTCTACATCGCCCTCGAAGCCGGCAAGCTGGCCAAGAAATACTCCTGCCCTGTCATCATCCTGAGCGATCAGGCTCTGAGCAGCCGCATCGAGGCCTTTGAAGAGCCGGATCTGGACAAGCACTGGGTCGAACCCACGCTCGACATCTCCACCCGCCCTGAAGGCTTCAAGCCTTATCCGCTGGATTCCATCACGCAGCATGCACCTCCGGGTTCCAAAATGGCCGGCGGCAAGTACCCCGTGTCCACGGGTCTGGAGCACGATGAAATGGGGCACCCCAGCGGCAGTCCCAAAATGCACACGCTGATGACTGCCAAGCGCCGCAACAAGCTGGTGCAGCTTGCCAAAGAACTCCCGCTGCCAGAAATCCATGGGGATCAAACGGGCGACGTCCTCGTCATCGGCTGGGGTAGCACCTACGGCCCGATCAAGGAGAGCGTGGACCGCCTGCGCCTTGAAGGCCACAAGGCTGGTGCGCTGCACCTGCGCCACCTGCACCCGATGCCGGATGGCCTGGACGGACTGTTCAAGAAGTTCAAACACGTCGTCTGCGTGGAGATGAACGACTCCGGTCTCTACGGCTATGGCCAGCTGGCCATGCTGCTGCGCGCCAGCCTCGCTGACCCGCGCATCCAATCCGTGTGCAAAACCGACGGTCTCGCCTTCCGCATCCGCGAGATTGTCACGGGCGTCGAAAAAATCATGAGCGCCCAGGCCTGATCCGAACCCGCAGCATTCAACCTTTCATTTTTCCAACCACCATGTCCACCGCCCTCGTCACTCCAGCAGTTCCTGCCCCTGACAAGCTCACCAAAAAAGCCCTCACTGCGGATCATCCCACGTGGTGCCCCGGCTGCGGTGACTTCGCCGTGCTGAACATCTTCTACCGCGTGCTGGAGAAGCTGCAGTATCCGCATGAAAACATCGTCTGCGTGGCGGGCATCGGCTGCTCCAGCCGCTTCCCGTATTTCATGAATACGCACGGCATCCACTTCATCCATGGTCGTGCGCTGCCTCTGGCCACCGGCATCTCGCTGAGCCGCCCCGACGTGCACGTCTTCGTCTTCGGCGGTGATGGCGACGGCTTCTCCATCGGCGGCAACCACCTCAACCACGCCGCGCGCAAAAACATCAAGCTCACCTACGTCATCATGGACAACTTCGTCTATGGCCTGACCAAGAAGCAGACCAGTCCGACGAGCCCCATCGGCTTCAAGAGCAAGACCGACCCCACCGGCAGCATCGACCGCCCGATCAATCCCATGCGCCAGCTCCTCGCCAGCGGTGCCACCTTCATCGCCCGCACGCATGCCGCGCAGGTGAAGCACATGGAGGCCATGTTTGAGCGCGCGATCCTGCATGATGGCTTCAGCGTCGTCGAATGCCTCAGCGAGTGCGTCATGTTCTTCGCCGGTGCGTTTGACGACAGCACACCCCGGAAAGGCGGCACCTTCGACACCATCGACGAAACGCAGCACGACGTCACCGACGACCAGGCCGCCTACAAGATGGCCGAAAACCTCGCTCCCGGAAAATTCGGCGTGTACTACCAGGTCAACCGCCCCACCAAGAACGCTCTGGAGCAGAAGTGGATCGACGACACGCAGTCAAAGCTCGTCGGTGTCTCGCAGAAGGAGATTCTGAAAAAGCGCTTTGAAGCGATGCGGTGATTTTCGCTGCGAGTTTCAAGTTCGCTGGAGTTCTCGGTGTCGGGTTGATAATTGCCGTGAGGCAGTGACTATCTCGTCCGCTCTTTCCAGAGCGAGCTAAAGCTCGGCAGTACTTTTCCTCATGCGCATCCACACCCTCGATCTCTGTTTCCAAGGCATCCCTGGACTCATTGCTTCCTATCTCATTGAGAGCGGGGGCGAGTATGCGTTGATCGAATCTGGCCCGGGATCGACGCTGGAAGCACTGCGTGCGGCGATTCGTGCGCTCAGTGTCGATGAATCCGCGATCAAAAAAGTCTTCGTCACTCACATTCATCTGGATCACGCCGGTGCCGCCGGGTGGTTCGCACAGCAGGGGGCCACGGTGTACTGCCACCCTCTGGCCGTTCGACATTTGATTGATCCTTCTAGGCTCATGGACAGCGCCCGCATGGTCTATGGTGATCTCATGGACAAGCTCTGGGGCGACATGCTGCCCGCACCTGCGGAACGCGTGGTCGCCTTGCAGGACAATGAATGCGTGCCGTTGGGCGAGATCGAGGTCATCGCCTGGGACACACCGGGGCATGCGCGGCATCATCACGCTTTTGTCATTGGTGATGTCTGCTTCACAGGAGACGTGGCGGGCATGCGGCTGGAGCACAGCCGCTATCTTTCCGTCACCGCAGCGCCGCCGCAGTTTGATCCCGTCGCCTATGCGAAGTCCCTGGACCGTCTCATGGCTGCCAACTTCAAGACGCTCTATCTGACTCACTTTGGCGAGGTGAGTGATGTGGACTGGCATCTGAGAACCTATCGCCAGCGGGTTGCAGAGGTTTACGAGCGCGTGGCCGCAGATTTCCAGGCGGGCGTTGGCGTGGAGGAAAACCGCCGCAACTATGCGGCGGCCGAGCACACCATTGCCATGCAGGCCGGCGTTGATGAAGCTCTCTGGCGCAAAGGGGAAGACGCCAACGTCACCTCCATGTGCGCCGATGGCGTGCGGCTGTACTGCGAGAAAGGTCGATAAGAGGCCGTTTAAGGAACAATGAACGAGAATTGCGGTTTTTAATAAACTGTCCCGTCCATTGTGAAAAATTTCAAAAAACTACTTAACCATCCCGTAATATTGATGTAAGTTGAGTCATTGCTGCAACGAAGTCACTTATGAGCAACATCGCTTTTGAACTAGATGGTAGCCGGGACGCCAGGGTGCCTAAGATGTCACTGCCAACCGGGAAATTGGCGGAGCTTAATGCCGCCGCTGCGGATGCCCAGGCAACCTGTGAACGCTGGCACTCTGAGCTGCAATCTGTGCAGGAACAGCACCGGGCGCTGACGCATGAAGTGCGGCAGATGTCACGGCTGCATGAGCAGAAGACTTCAGAAGTGAACCGTCTCGTCAGTCTTGAGGCAAGCCTGAACGAGCAACTGGGCAAGCTGAATGGACACCGTGAGATGCTGCAGGGCCGGTTGCAGGAGATCAACGCCCGCTATCTGCAAGATCAGGGCCGTCTGGAACAGACGCAGCAGAAATTGAGCGAATGGGAGGGGCACAAGCAGTCTGTGGAGTCGCAGGTGGGCGTGGCGTCAAAGCAGCTTGCAGGGCTGAAGGCAGAGTCCGCGCTGCTGGAAGAGCGCAGTTCCGAGCTTTCCGATCTGCTGCAGAAGGCGATCGACGAAGTGACCCGCCAGCAGGAGCGCATCGTCGAGGCGCGCGGCTTGGTGCTCCGGCATGAGACGCGGCAGCAGGAACTGACGATCAATATCGCACGGCTGGAGGTGAGCAACCAGCAGACGGATGCCAACCTCAAGCTCAAACAAGAGCGCCTCAACTATTTGGAAGAAGCTGGCAGCCGGGCCACCGGCCATGTGGTGGATCTGACCTCGCGCTATCAGGCCTTGGAGCAAAATTTCGCGCAGCTCACTGCGCAGTGCCGGGAAGGCGAGGCCTCTCTCAACATCACCCGGAGCGCCATCGCCGATGAACGGGCGCGATTGCAGGAAAAGCGGCATGCCGTACAGGAGACAGGCCAGCACCACGCTGATTTGCAGAACGCGGTCAAAGAACTGGCGGAGCAGCGAGTGGCTGCGGCAGCAGCGCTGGGGGATCTCAAGGCCGAAGCGGTGCAGCACGAGCAGACGGTGATCATTCTCCGCCAGCAACGGGCGAAAAGTCAGGCTGAAATGGATGAACTGCGCGCCTGCGAGCAGACCCTCGCGCAGGCCCTGCTGACACGCCGCGGCGAACTCGCCCGCATGGAGGAGAAGCTGGGCATCACCTTGAATGAGTGTACGGAAGCCACCGCACAACTGGCCGATCTTGGCCGGGCGGTGGCCCAGCTCGAGACGCATGAAACCGAGTCAGCGCGGCAGATTCAGCAGTTCACCCAGGAGCTCGTGGATCTTGGCGTCAAACGCCAGCAGGTGCAGGACGAGATCGCTGAAACAGAAACCACGCTGACAGCGCTGGGTGAGCAGCACCGCGCTCTCGGCGCAGAGATCGTCGTGCTGGTCAACACCCGGCAGTCCACCGCAGATGCTTTGCAAGGCTGCCGTGCTGAACTTGCCACCACGGAAGCGAAGCTGCAGAGCACCCAGGATGACTGCCTCGCCGCCGAAACGCGTCTCGCCTCCCTCAATCAGACATTGCATGAGCGTCAGGAGCAGGAGTCCATTCTCGGTGACCGCATTCATGCGCTGGAGCAGAAGTCCGAGCAGCTTGAGAGCCAGACTCAGGAGCAGACCGGCAAACTCGAAGCGCTGCGTCAGGAACGCATTGGCACCGAGATCACTTTGCAGCGCCTCACCCAGCAGCATGAAGAGGCGGGCATCCGATTGGAAACCCGTCATGCGGAGATCGACACCGCTGCGGTACGACTGCAGCAGGCACTGCATGAATGCCAGCAAGCCGAGGAGCGCCGGATGGCCTTGACCCATGAAGTGGAAAATCTGCTCATGCGGCAGCAAAATCAGGAGATGATCCTGCGTGAAATCGAAGCCCAGATCGCCCGGCGTGAACAGGACCGCGAAGCCTCCGCAGCAGCAGCACGCCAGTCCCAGCAGGAGCACGAGACTTTTGCCGCATCTGTCCTGGCAACCCGAAGGGAACTGGCTGAGCAACAGGCTGGTGTGACCACGGCCACGGCCAAGCTGTCAGAACTTCAAACTGCGGTACAGGAGACGGAACAGAACCTGACGACCACTTCTGCCAGCCTGGCAGGGCAGGAGCAAAAGCTGGTGGAAACCCGCAGTGCCCTCGATGCCGCGACGCAGGAACTCCTAATGGCGCATGACTTGAAGGTGACTCTGGAGGCGCTGACATCCCGGCAGGCCAATGTGGCGGCTGCGGAGAAGCATTTGGAGATTTTGGGCCGCCAGGTGGACGAGGCTTCCCAGCGTCGTACCCAGCTTGACGCTGCCCTGAAAGAAATCACGCAGCAGCTTGCCACCGCCACCGCCAGTTGTGACTCCGTCAGCCATCAGGAAATCGAGACCCGCCAGCGTCTGGACCAGATGACGGCCCAGGAGAAAGACCTCCGCCAGGAAATCGTGACACTGACCACCTCTGCCCAGCAGGAGCGGGTGATGTATGATGAACTGCGTTCCTTGTCGAAGGACGCCCGTCAGTTGCATGATCAGGAAACTGCCGCACTTACGGCGCAGATCCGAGATGCGCGCCAGCAGCTCAGCGGCTGGGAGACGCAGATCACCTCATTGCTGGACTGGAAAGAGCGGATGGATCAATGTCTGAACCGGCTGCAGCAGGCCGAGGCGGATTCAACTGAATCTCGCAGCGCGAAGGATGAAATTCTCATGGCACTGGGCGCTCTGCGTCACATCATGGAACGTCTTCAGTCCAGCAAGACTGACGCTGCAGGCGCATCCTCGCGTCAGGCCACTGGCGAAAGCTCATCTGATGACATGGCCACCCCAGAGGTGAAAACTGGCAGCTCGCTGTTCAGCGAGTTGAGGCCAAACAGTCGTCTCTGCCGCCTGCGTGACGAACTGCTGCGTGAAGAGAGCCGTCTGAGTTTTCTGCGTCAAAATACACGGACCCTCGAACTCCGTGCCCGCACCCGCCCGCCGATTCTGTCGGGGCTGGAAGGACAGAACGCTGGCAGTCAGGAAGGCATGTCTCACTGGGAGGAGCGGATCAAGCGCGCAGCAGTTGACGAAACGAATCTCTTGGAGAAAATCGCCACTCTCAAAGGGCAGCTCGCGGAACTCCGTGGCGAAATCCAGACGTCGCCCGCAATGGCCATGGACGCGAGCGGTTGATCGTATCGATCAAGGGCGGAGTGGAGCAAGTGGTCTGCGAGATGTCCGTGGCACCCTATCTCGGACGGGGACGCCGGCGTGTACTCACGAGTCGGGCGCGGGCGCTGAGTTGCATTTTGCGGCCCACGACGAGCATCAGCATGATCACGGCGGCGCGGATCATCCACCAGCGTTCGGTGCTTGGGGTCACGGGCGGGGCGGTGGAATCAATGGAGCTGGCGAGTTTGACGCCGGGGGTGTTTAGCGGCGCGGTCGCGATGGTGGCTGCCGATCCATCAATGGATGTCGCGATTTGGGCGACTGGAGCTGCGAAGGGTTGCTCTGCCGCAGTGGCAGGGGGCATGGGTGCGTTTTCGAGGGCCTGAGCAGACTGTGCGGATTTCTTCTTCTCCGCGTCCTGCACAAAAGGGTCGTCCGCGTACCCGGTGTCGTAGAGATACTCCGGCTCCTGCACGCTGAAGGTCACGTCTTCGTTGCGGCCGTCCTGCTCAAAGATGGCGTGGACCGTCTGCATCGGCCCGGTTTGCTCGAAGATCTCGAAGCCCAGCCAAAAGTCCTCCAGCACCTTGCCTTCGATACTTTGCACGAAGGTCACATCCACATTGCGCGCCGCATACTCGAGCTCGGTCATGGGCGGTGTCTGTGCGGGATTCGGCCAAACCGGCTCGAAGCGTACGCCGGAACCCAGCATGGCTTTTTGCTGGTTGATCTCCACTTGAATGTGCTGGTTCAGATACGTCGCGATGCGCGGCTGCGCGGCGGCGAGCTCCGCCATGCTGATCTTTGCGTCGCCGTCCGTGTCGATGCCGGTAAACCGTGTGAGTGTGAGGATGTTGAACGTCAGCCGGATCTCCAACTGATTCAGCTTGGGCCGCACGCGCATCTCGCTTTGGTCGGCAGGGTGGGCGTGGGTGGAATGATGAATGCCGAATGCCAGAATGAAGGCCAGCGGCAGGGCGCGCATCAGGCTCTGACGATTGGTCAGCTCAGGGTTCGGGATGCGCGGCTTCATTTGACTACGGCTGCTCCCCACCCGTCATACTCGATGTTCAAACGCTGGCATTCCTCGCGATGCGAAAGACTCTCCCTGAAAATTGCACTGACATCCAGGGGCATGCTGAGGGCCATGACCAATCGGGATTCCGACACCGATGCCTCCAGCAAGGAGTAGCCTTTGGCTGTCAAAGCAGCGTGCATCTGTTCCAGGCCGCTGATGTTGCCACGAAAGACGAACTCCAGCGAATGAGGCTTTGATGGATCACTCCCTGCCTGGACAAGGTTGTCCACGACACGACGGTCAAAAATGAGCGCCCATGAAGTGGCGGACGGCCATACGGATTCAAAGAAAAAGCCCCAGCCATCGTGCTCGGAAACATTGGTCTCATAGTCGGCATGCTCTCTGATCCAATGTCCGACGGGTGGGCGGAAGGGGGTGTAGTTTGCAACTTGGAACACCAGCTCCCTTGTGCCGCTGTGGGTCAAACGTCCCAGCAGCAGGCAGGGCACATTCGCGGCATTCAGCAGCTCAACCAGGCGATCCTCCATGGCCCATAACACTTGAGCCTCTTCATTGGATGGGCCTCCGTGTGGATTCGGAGCCTTGAGGGTGATCAAGACACGGGCACACAAAGGATACTTGCTCTGCTCTATCTTGTTCGAGTCGGTGTGGAATCCCACAATCACAGGGCCGCTCTCGGTGCTGTAATAATAGGACTTCCAATTGTGGTCGGGGCAAACGCTCATGCTGTTGTTTGAAAACATGTTGGAATGGCCTGACGCTTTATGAGAGAGAGGGCGGGCGCGCAAGCCTCATCCTTCCTCATTCCAGAGTGATCCACATCGGCGAGACCCAGACAAGCTCGCCGTTGGTCTGTTCGCCACGGAAGTAGTAGTAGCTGGTCTTGCCTTTCTCGGGCTTCGGATCAGTCCAGGTGAGGTTGATCTCCTTTTCCTTGGAGATGGTCATGGGAACTTCGACGTTGTCTTTGATGAGCGTCACTTTTTCAAAGGGCATGGTGCCGATGAGTTTCAGCGTGAAGGTGGGTGCGCCTTTGACGGTGAATTCGTCGCCCATCATGTGTTCCTTGCCGTCGGCTGCAGTGCAGCGGCTGTCTGCGATGATGTTGTCCGTGGCACCGTAGGTGTGGCGCTGCTGCATGGCTTTGAGGATGCCTTCGCGGCTGTAGTCCTCGGCCAGTATCATGGCGTAGCTGATGTGCGTGCTGCCGTGGTCGCTGCTGCTCTGGAAACTGAATTTGTAGCCTTTGGCAAAGGCGTCAGACACCCAGCCGCCGGGCTCCCAGCCGCCGATGGCGTCGTTCTCCGTCGGGCAGCGCGGGCAGCCGGGGTACTCGTAGTTCTGGCGTGCGCCTTGGTAGATTTCGACCATAGGCTCGAATTCGCCGCCCCAGTTGCGCCAGTCGGTGCCCATGCTGCCGACGCTGGTGTGGCTGGCGCAGACGCCGTTGAATTTTTTCAGGTACTTGTAGAGCATGTTCGTGTCCGGCGCAGGCTCATGCACGCGTGCATCGCTGAGGGGCAGGCGGGGCAGGGTGCGCACGCCGCGCTGGGCGAAGACCACGTTGCGGTGGCCTTCGGGATAGACCACGCTGCGCTCGTAGCTGAACATGGGGGTGAAGGCCTTGGGCAGGAAAAACGCATCCGTGGTCTTCTGCGTGAGCCACCAGGTGTACTCGCGGCCGTTGCCGTTGTCGTGGTCGCCATTGCCGATCCAGTCCATGGAAGCGGCGTCGATGGCGTAGCGCCACATGTCTTCCAGCGGGCCGTCGTTTGCGCCGTCGCCGCTGATCTCGGTGTGGCGGTGGAATTCACCGCGCAGGATCTGCCGCTCCGTGCCGCCGATGGTGGAGCGGAAGCTGCGGATGGTGCTCAGTTCGGCGCGTTCGGCCTGCGTGCGCTTGCTGGGCGCGGGATTGTCCAAAGGTGCTTCAGCGATGGGTTTGAGCTCAGCGGACTTTGCCGGGGTGCTGGTGTTCAGGCGGCTGAAATAGACATCATTGTCAAAGGGGTCCTTGCTGGCATCGAGCGCGGCGTTGCCGCCTTTGCCTCGCGGGTCTCTGGCGCGATTGAACTCATTCATGCGGTCCATGCGGTGATCACTGCTATGGGCAACGAACAGCGTCCTCGGCCCGGCGGCGAGCGCAGGGAGGTTGTACAACAGGTTGTCGCTGTGAGGAATCGTGATGGGGCCCACCCACTCCGCACCATCGAGATACGCCGCCACGCTGCCCCAGGTGCTGCCTAGAGCCCCTCGGAAACTGTTCAAGCGCGTGCGGGCGATGAGCCAGATGCGCCCCTCGGCATCGCAGATGATGCGGCCAAGATTGTTGTAGGTCTGTGGGCCGGTGGCTTCGGCATGGGAACCCGGTGCGCCTCTGCGCTCGGCGGGTTGTTCGAAGGCGAGGCCAGTGGGGCCTTCGGGGCTTTTGGCCGGAGCGGGGGCGGTCACATCGGCCCCGCGTCCTTTGCCCTTACCCTTGCCCTTGCCGCGTCCTTTGGCGGCCACGGCTCCGGGCAGTGCATCAGCGATGTTGCCCTGCGGCTCCTGCCATGTCTTGCCATCCCATACGGAGATGCCGATTTCACGATTGCGGTACAAACCGATGCCGTCGTTGCTGTCGTAAGCGCCCCAGTCCTTGCCCCAGGTGGCACCGCTCTTTTCATAGGCCACCCACACGCTGCCTTGGTGATCGTAGGCCACTGAGGCACGGGCCTCATACTGCGCGGTATTTGCCACCGGCATCGGTTTGAAGGGCCCACTTCCTGTGGCGCTGAGCAGGCAGAGCCAGATGTCGTAGTCGCCCTTTTCATAGGTGTCCCAAGCGAGCGCGAACTGGCCGCTGCCATCGGCGCGCGGATCAGCACAGATCGAGGGATTCCAGCAGTTGCCGCTGTTGTTTGAAACAGTCTGCGCGGCTGCCCAGGCACCGTCTTGATTCGTGCGGGTGCGAATCTCAAATTTCCCATCCTTTGCGGCCATCCACGCCACCATCATAGAGCCTTTGGCGGAATGTGCGATCACGGGGCAGAGATCGTTTCCGGGGGAGGTGGACAGGTTTTCAACCGGGCCGAGTTTCGCCTCTGCGAAGTGGCGTGCCAGGATTTCAAAGTTGCCGTCCACTCGCTCGCCCCACACGATCCATGCGCCACCTTTGCCATCCAGCGCGACGGCGGACTTGTAGATGTCGCGTCCGGGTTCCGTGACGGCGATGCGTTCCTCCTCCCACTTGTTGCCCGTGCGCAGGTGCAGCCAGAGTTGATCACCGCCCACGGGTTGTCCGAGGAAGGCGAAATCCTCGGGTTCTTTGTCCCAGCGCTTGGCACGCTCGTCGCGGTCAATACCGGGAGTGAAGCTCTGATAGACAAGGAAGCCGTGGCCGTTGGGGCCGATGGCGAGGGCAGGGAAGTCATCGTCCGTACGCTCTGGCGACATGCGGCGCAGGTTGAAGGCCGTTTGCTGCACCGCCACGCGACCGTCCAGCAGATCCAGCGGCTCGCCGGGAATCACCTCGGCCAGTTTGAAGGACAACTTGCCCTGCGCAGTGGTGACTTCCACGCTGCTTTCGGGGGTGATGTCTTTCAGCTTCACAAACACCCCATTTTCAAAAATGGGGCCGAGTTGTCTCGCCATCGCGCCGATTTTTTTCGGATTGTTGCTGCGTGCTTTATTGGGGCCTGCGCCCTGAGGGGTGCGGCTGCTGGCCTGCCAGGCGTTTTTGCCCTTGAGCGTGTCCTTTTGCTCAAAGCGATAACCACTGACTTCCTGCACCTCTCCGGGCGTCACCGTGATGGAGCCGTCCCAAACGGTGCCTTCTTTGTCGTTGAGGCCGAGCTGGATCAGCAGCTCGGTGTCTGCGGCAGTCGCGATGCTGCCAAGCAGGAAGAGAGGGAGGAGGACAAGTTTCATGGGCTGGAAGCGGCGTAAACGAAGCCACTGGGACAATCTCGCGCCGAGTTTTGAGGGGGAAAGTAGGGCAAATGAAAGAGACTGAATCTCAAGAGGCTTGCGCAGGCGTTTTTGATTGTTCTTTGGCATGCGGTGCGCTTGATTTTCAGGTCTTCCGCAGGCCGGAAATTCCCACACCACGCACACACCACACCCCATGAAGAAAATCGCACTCACCCTGATGCTTGTCATCGCCAGCGTTGGCGCCGCCTCCGCAGATTCAGTCATCAAGGATGTCATGAAAAAGGACTTCAAGCCCGAGGATGCCATCGCCAAGAAAGTCGGCAAAGGCGAAGCGACTGACGCCGAGCTCGACACTCTGATCAAAGGTGTCGCGGCGATCAGCGCAGCCACGCCATCCAAGGGTGACAAGGCTGCCTGGGGCGTGAAGACCAAGGCGCTCTCCGCCGCGCTGGCCAAGGTGAAAGCCAAGGACGCCAGTGGCATGAGCGAGTGGAAGAAGGCCGTCAACTGCAAGGCCTGCCACGACGTGTTCAAGGGCAAGTGAGCAGCCCTGAGTGAACCCTGTTTGAGCGGAGGCGTTGTCCAGACGGGCAGCGCCTTCGTTATTTCTGATTCTTGCGCACCGCGCCACTCTCTCCATCATCCGCCAACCATGCCTACCACCTACCACGTCATTCCCACTGAAGCCCACAACGATCTCGTCCGCGCCGCCTACCAGCACCGTGGCTACACGAAGGCGGAAGCTGATGACGCCGCACGGTTTTGCGAGATGGCCTCGGCCCACGGCATCCGCACGCACAACGTCATCAAGGCGCTGCATCTCGACCACCTTTTCGGCAGCGCCACTGGCGGCTGCAAACCGGGCGCAGAGATCGAAGTGATCAAAAAGCCCTTCGCTGCCAGCGAAGCCTGGGACGGCAAACTGAAACTGGGCCAGAGCGTGGCCTTCAGCGCCATGGAGCGCTGCATGGAAATGGCGGACAAATACGGCATCGGCCAGGTGAGCGTCGATAACGCCTTCCACTACCTCTGGGGAGGTGGCTACGTGATGGATGCAGCCAAGAAAGGCTACATCGCCTACACGAACTGCACCTCCACCCTTGGCGAAGTGGTGCCCTTTGGCGGCAAATTCCCCGTGCTCGGCACCAATCCTCATTCCTGGGGCCTGCCGACGCAGGACGCCTGTGGCTTCCCCATCGTGATCGACTGGGCCACCTCCACCGTGGCCATGGGCCGCGTGCAGCAGCTCAAGCGCGAAGGCAAGCCGCTCCCTCCCGGCGCTGCCGTGGACAAGGAAGGCAAACCCACCACGGATGCCAATGAAGCCGCCTGGCTGCTGCCTTTCGGCGCGCACAAAGGCTACGGCCTCTCCCTCCTCATCGAAGTCATGGGCGGCATGATCGGTGGTGGCCTGCCCACCCTGCGCGGTGGCGGTGCACACCCTGACATCAAATCCCAGCCCTTCCCAGCAGGCGAGAAGCGCACCAGCAGCTTCTACTTTCAGGTCATCCACCCGGATGCGATCAGCACTGGTCTGTTCTCCAACGGTCGCAGCTTCAACGAGAACATCAAAGCCGTGATCGGCGACATCCTTGGACACGGCAACGAAGCCTGCATGCTGCCCGGCCAGCCCGAAGCGCAAAATGCCGCCCACACCGCCAAAGCCGGCGGCTTGCTCTTCAGCACCGCCGAAATCGAAGCTCTCAATGAGATCGCTGATGAAGCCGGCCTATCGCGTTTTGATGTCGCGGCATTGGCGACGTATGACGTGCCTTGAGGCGAAGATTAGATTTGGAGTTTTTAAGCTTCCAGGTTTGGCCGGAGGCGCATGCTGCGCAGGCATGTGCTTTCAGGCAGATCGTTCGTACAGCCTTTTTTGGAGTGCGGTTGCGTAGTGAGGAACGAACGCGGCTACCGCTTTCGACGGGCTGAGTGACGCGCAGGTGCCAAAGAATGATCGAGAGCGGGGGTCTGTGGTTCTTCGTAAGTGGGTAAACTCACGAGGGCGACGAGACGCACGAAAGCGGCAGCTCATCGAAGCCGCACTCCAAAGGTACCTCGCGTGATCATGCGCCCAAGGAGCGCGGAATTTATTCCGCAGCACGCCGCAAACACCACGCCTCCGCTTCAAGCTTTAGCCCTTAAGCATCGCAGTTCTGAAGAGCTTGCTGCCTGTGTTGCATACCGCAGACGAGAGGATTCTCGGCATGAAGGGAATGATGTGTCGTTAAGAGTCTGGTGCTTCCGCGGAGAGCTGCCTTCTTCGCCAAGGCTACGAAGGCCAGGACCGACTGAAGTTCCGCGCTCCAAAGACGCATCGGCCGCGCCTCAGTAAATCATCGCATTGTCCGGCGCGGTGGTTTCTTCCACCTTGGTGACTTCGATGATGGGGACGGTTTGTGTGCCTTCCTTTTTGTAGTTCATCTTGCCGACCACTTTGACCCAGGTCATGTCCTTGAAATCAGGGGCTTTCTTGCCGAAATCGACAGGTACAGAGTAGGGGCGGGCGTCAGCGGCGCAGCACTGGACGAGCATGCGGAAAATGCGCAGGCGGTTGCCGTCGGCGTTGTTCACTTTCTCAGGCAGGATCTGAGCCACAGTCTCGACCATCTGACCGGTGAGCACCTTCTGCACTTCGACATCACCGCCGGTGTAGTAGAGCTCGGGGACTTCGAGGATGAAGTTGCCGTCCTTGCTTTGTGGCACCTGCTTCTTGAGGTCTTCGAGGGTGAATGTGCCGTAGCTCTTGGAGGCTTGGGCGGGAGCCGGGATGTTTTTGGGCGGAGTGTTGGTTTCTGCGGCGGCAGCAGAGGCTGCGGCGACTCCGGGCGGCGGAGCCGCTTTGGCGGGCTTTGCGGGTTCTCCAGCAGGGCCGAGAGTCTGCGGGCTGACCATGGCGGGAGGAATTTCAGCCACCTTTTCGGTGGTGACGATCGCCGTCGTGCTGTCGGCACCTGGCTTCACCGGGTTCTTGGACTTGTTTTGCAGCGAGAACTGCTCGGCACGCGAGGTGTCCGTGTAGTTGGGGGCGTAGAGCCCTTTGTTCACGATGGCGTTTGAACTGTAGCGGTCCGGTGAAGAAATCGCGGCCCAGGAGAGCGGCGCGGCAAGAATGAGCAGCACGGCGATGCGGCCCGGCCAGGAGCTTTCATCGAGGATGCCGTGCGCGTGGCCTTCGTGGCTGTGGGCGTGTCCGTGATCGTGGCCGCAGCAGCCTTCTTTTTTCGCATGATCGTGCGAGTGGTCGTGGCCGCAGTCTTTGTGATCATGATCATGGTCACAGGTGCCGTGCTCGTGTGTGTGTGCATGCCCGTGGTCATGTCCGCAATCGCCGTGTTTATGATCGTGGCTGTGATCATGGCCACAGTCTCCATGCTTGTGCGCATGGTCGTGACCGCAATCCTTGTGATCGTGGTCGTGATCATCGTGGGAGTGACCGTGATCATGGCCTTCGCAGCCTGCGTCCTCGGCACCCATGGTCAGCAGATTGAAGAGAGCCAGCACGGCGAGACCGATCCCGGACACGAGCACCATCGGGCGAAAGACGCCGTCCGGTGGCAGGTAGTTCGTCAGACGACCGCTGATGTAGAAGTACAGCATCACGCCGCCCCACAGCAGGAGCATGGCGACACTGAGAAGATGAACGAGGGTACGAGTTCCACTCATGGCAATTTAGGGTTTGATGTAAAGATGTTGAACCAGATTCATCCACGGCCCGGAGAGCAGGCCGACGAGGATGAAAAGACCGATCAGGAGAGATACGACCACCTTGCGCTGGAAGACGCTGGAGTACATGAACAGGAGCTTGATGTCCATCATCGGGCCGAAGACCAGGAATGCCAGCTTGGCCGCCATGGAGAAGGCGGTCATCGGCGCGGCAATGAAGGCGTCTGAGGTGCTGCAGAGGGACAGCACGACAGCCAAGCCCATGAGGGAAGGGACGGCGAGCCAGTCGTTGCCAGCCACGGTGTTCAGCAGCCCTTGATTGATTTGCGTGTTGAACACGGAGGTGATCGCGACGCCGATGGCGAAGTACATCGCCGTATCAAGGAAGTCGCGCATGGAACTGCGCATGGCGTGCACCAGCTTGCCATTGAAGCTGGAGGCTGGCGCATGCACATGGTCATCTTCAGTCGCCGCCGCTTTTTCGATCTTGGCGGCAATGCTGGCCCGCAGCACCTGGCCCGGTTTGAAGCGCATGACGATGAGGCCAACGATCACAGCCACGAGGTAGCCTAGTGAAAGACGTGCGATCGTCATTGTCGCATTGCCCGCCGTGGCCCAGGTCAGGCCCTGAAACTCCTTGAACGCCGTCAGCGTGCTGAGCGCCACGATGGGGTTCATGATCGGGGCGGAGAGCATGTAAGTCACCGCGCAGGAAAGGGGGAGGCCCTTTTGCACCAGACGCCGGATTACCGGCACCACCGCGCACTCGCACACCGGAAACACCAGGCCGAGGAAGCCGGCGACCAGCGTTGCCAGCACCTTGCTCTTGGGCAGCACGCGGTCCAGCAACTTGGCGGGCAGGAAGGCATCAATAATTCCGGAAAAGATCGTGCCGATGAAAATGTAGGGAGCGCCTTCGAAGACAATGCTCAGGAAGGCCATGAGGATGTCCCCCATGCGGCTGGGTGCGGGCAGATCGGCGAGAAAAATCATGTGGTTGGGAGGGAGAGTGATAAACGCGCTGGCAAGGCAGGTTCAAGCGGGAAAGAGTGGCTGATTGGATGAATATGGAGCGCGGGATGCGATACAAGGACTGCCAAACATGGAGGAATACGCTTTCCAACGTCATGTCGCTCCGCATGGAATGCAGCACGTTTTGTAGTCCCGGCTTCAGCCGGTCCGGACTCTGGTTCAGTCTTCACAGTGTCGGTGATTCGCTCGTGAGCTGGATGAAGCAGTGATAAAAGAGATTGCCTTGGAGCCGCCGTTTTGATGGAATAACCGCATGAATGAGCCGGCGCGTTGGGGATGTATGCAATGGGGGGTGGTGCTGACTGTTGCTCTGCTGGGGTGGATGCTCGCAGCGGCACTGGTGCCATTTACCTCTAAGAGCAGTTCACAGATGAAAGGGGTGAGCAACTGCAAGCAGATCATTCTCTCTCTCAAACAATATGCCAAAGACAATGGCTCTGCCTATCCAGACGCTGGACCGGCAGCGGTCGGTACGAAATCTTCGAATCAAATTTTCCGCAGGCTGTTCCAAGAAGAGATTGTGACAGATGAGCGCATCTTTGGCTGCCCTCCCCGAAGTGTGTTCGTTCCAGATGGCGACATCGGGATTAAACCAGACTTTGCCAAAGCGCTGACTCCAGGCGAGTGCCACTGGATGCTGCTCAAATTCCAAACGGATTTCTCCATTGGAGATATGCCCATCGTGGTGGAAAACGCACTCAATGCCGCATGGCCACCGAAATGGGACGTCTCGGATCAAGCTGGGAACAAGCGTGGGCGCGCATGGAAAGGTGGCAAAATCATCATCGGGCGCAATGATGGCTCTGTCTCGGTGGAGAAACTAAGTCCTGTTGGAACCATTGACTGGCGTCGCATGTACAATTCAGGATACGGCAACAAAAGCTGGATCGACACCCTGTCCCCCGAGCAAATCGCCAAGCTCTCCTACTGGGATATCGAGGAGAAATAGCCCGGCACTGTGTCAGCCTTGCGCATCCATGGGCGGGATTTGCGATGGCCTATGAGGAGGGAGGGCTGATGCGTTGATGAGGTAACGCGCGCCAACTCCAACTCGACTCCATCCATGAAAACGTTTCTCGCTCCACTTCTGCTCAGTCTGGTCATGACCGCCACCGTGTTCGCTGCCTGGCCCATCAATGATGAATGCCCGGTGGATCACAAAGCCTCGCGTCCGATCTATCGCGTGAAGACAGATGAAGGCTTCGTGTCCTTCTGCTGCGTGGACTGCATGCAGAAGTTTGCCAAGTCTCCCGGTTCCTATCCTGTGAAGAAGAAGGAAGTGGCAAAGTGAGGCTGCGGCATCGGTGCTGAAGATTCTTTTCCACCTGTGCTTCGGGACGGTGTGCTGGTCTGGCATGGACAACAGACCAGCAGCGCGGCCTTGAGTCTGTGGGCTGGTGTCGTCCTTAATATGCACCATGTCCTCTCCTCATCCGTTTGATCTCAATCAGCGCAGCATCTGGGTCTTTGGCGGCGCTGGCTATTTAGGCGCTGCTGCCGTGGCACAACTGGCTGAAATGCAGGCCCGCGTGCTATGCGTGGACTTGGCGGAGCGCGCTGCGGAGATGGTCAAGAACGCAGGCTTGGAGTCGCAGGTAAGTGCGGCCTCTCTCAATGCAGCTGACACCTCCGCCGTGGAAGCATTCGTTCAGGAGCAGATCGCTGCGCATGGCGTGCCGCATGGATTGGTGGTGATGACGTATGCCTCAACGGCCAAGCGCTTTGAGGATCTCACTGCCGAAGATTTTGACATGGCAAACCACGGCAACCTCACCGCCACCTTTGCGCTGTCACGTGCTGTCGGCCAGCGCATGGCGGAGCAGGGCAGGGGCAGCATGGTGCTGTTCTCCAGCATGTATGGCAGCGTCTCGCCTGATCCTTCCGTCTATGCCGCGCCGATGAATCCGAACCCCATCGAGTATGGCGTGGGCAAGGCGGGCATCCAGCAGATGGCGCGCTACCTGGCCGTGCACTGGGGCAGGCAGGGCGTGCGCTGCAACAGCATCTCGCCCGGTCCGTTTCCCAATCCGACGATTCAATTTCAGCAGCCCGAATTCGTTGAGCGTCTCGCGCAAAAAGTGCCGCTGGGAAGAGTCGGTCAGGCGGCAGAGATCGCAGGTGCGGTGACCTTCTTGCTCAGTGATGCGTCTTCCTTCATCACCGGCCAAAATCTGGCGGTTGATGGTGGCTGGACGGCGTGGTGACGACCCTAAAGTACTGCCGAACTTTAGCTCAGTCTGGGAGGGCACGGCGCATCCGGAATGAGCTCAAACTCATCTGTGCTTTTTACACCGTGTCGCCACGGATCATTTTGGGCATCAGGCGAATCGCCTTGGGCGGCAGGCTTCCCGCTTCGGCGAGCTGGCGCGCGGCTTTGCAGACGTTGCGTGCAAACTGACCGGTGTTCGCGGCATAGCGGGTGATGAGCGGCACCGTGTGCTGGAGAAAGGTTTCGTCATCTCGCGAGATCACCGCGATGTCCTGCGGGATGCGTTTGCCACGCTGCGTGAGAAACATCATCACTGTGAGTACATGGATGGCGCGGGCGACCACGTAGGCGGTGGGGGGGCGTGACGAGCGCAGCGCCTTTTCCAGCAGCGTGCACAGATGGGCTGCAGTGCCATCATGGGGGATCACCAGCAAGGTCGGCGCGTTGGTGCCGCCCAGCGCCTCACGCAATCCTTGTTCGCTCTGCAGGTCGCCGCCGTAGTCTCCGGCCGGTCGGATGAAGGCAATGTGACGATGGCCTTTGCCACTGAGCAGGCCGCCTGCATGACGGCAGAGCGCCCGGTAGTCGGCATCGATGGAAGGCAGGTTCATGCCCGGTGCGCAGGAGCCCACGACGAGGCAGGGCAGCTTGCGGCGCAAGAACCAGCTCTGCACCGGCTCCAGCGACCCAAACAGCAGCCAGGCCGCCGCAGGCGAGCGGGTGGTCAGAGCCTCCAGCGCACGCGCTGGCGTGGAGGAGAAGCATGCGGTGCTCACATGAATTTCAAAGCTGAAGCCAACACGAGAAAGCTGATCACGCAAATCATCCACCATCACCACCGTCGAGGGGGACATTTCCAGCAGCGGTCGGGGAGAGATGAGCGCGATCACCCGGTCATGCACGGCTGTCTGCTCTTTCACATCGGTCTTGATACGCCTCCGCTGTCTGTCTGAGACCTCCAGAAAGCCATCGCGCTGCAGTTCATGCAGTGCGGCACGCAGCGTGTGGCGGCTTACTTGCAGGCGTGCGCACAGTTCGCGCTCTCCTGGGAGATGGCCGTGCCAGTGTCCGGCCTGCATCGACTCGCGCAGGCTCTGCGCAGTCAAGGAGACCAGGGAGATGCGTTGCGGCAGTCTGGGGCTGGAAGAGGAGTCGGTGGTGGGCTTCATCTGGTTTGGACAACAGACCAGCAGCATGACGTTGTGACAAATCGTTTCAGCAGCCTGTTTCCTTACCATGTCATCAAAAGCGCGCAACCTCTCGCACAGCGACCTGCTCCAGCTCAAACGCTGGAACACTCCCACAATCTACAACGGCTGGGAGCAGATTACCCGGCACAATCCCGGCACAGATGCCTTCAACATCGAAGAAACGAGGGACTTCATGCCGCAGATGGGCCCCATGGTGGGCTACGCCGTCACCCTGGTCATTGAGCCTTCAAACGCCGCACACCGCCAGACGAACCCACATGCCGGAGAGGAGTTTCGCCGCTACATCGCCAGCATGCCGGGGCCAAAGATCATCGTCGTGCAGGATCTCGACAAACCCCGCGTGCTCGGCTCCGCCTGGGGTGAGGTGAGCGCCAACATGTTTCGTGCTCTTGGTTGCGTGGGCACCATTACTGACGGTGCCATTCGCGATCTCGATGAAATGACCAATGCAGGATTCAAGGCGCTCGCCCGTCGTCTCTGCGTCGGCCACGCGTTTGTACACCCCGTGCGCTGGGGCTGCGAGGTGGAGGTCTTTGGCCGCACCGTGCAGCCGGATGATCTCATCCACGCCGACAAGCATGGCTTCATGGTCATTCCTCCCGAAGACCAGCCAAGGCTGCTGGAAGCCGCACGCTTCATGGACGCCAATGAATGCGCCACCGTCATCCCTGCCGCCCGCGAGGGCGCAGGCCGCAGCACGGACGAACTCCTGGCCGATCTCGAAGCTTCCATCACCCAGTTCAGCGCCAACGTGAAAACTCAATTCGCTCGCCAAGGCGAGTGGTAATTCGTCCCGCAGCAATCATGAAAATCATCGCACTCTGTCTCGCCTTTGTCTGCATGGCTCATGCCGAAAGCGTCATCACCTTCAATCTCGATCCCACGAAGGAAAACCCGCGCAATTCCGAAGGTTCCTTCGCCACGTTGGCCTCGGGTCGCATCATCTTTTGCTACTCGCATTTTTACGGCGGTGCAGGGGATGAGAGCCCCGCACGCATCGTGCGCATTCATTCGGACGATCAAGGCCGCACCTGGAGCCAGCCCGTCACCGTGGTGGAGAACACCGGCGGCAACAATGTGATGAGCGTCTCCTTGCTGCGCCTCGCCAGCGGCAAGCTGGCCATGTTTTACTGCATCAAAAATAGCTGGATCGACTGCCGCCCTCACATGCGCGTTTCCACCGATGATGGCGAGAACTGGACCGAGCCCAAGCTCGTGCAGCAGGCACCGGGTTATTTCGTCATGAACAACGACCGTGTCATCCAGACCAGCAAGGGGCGCATCATCATCCCGCTGGCCTTTCATCGCTCACGCGGCACCGATCCGCATACCAGCAAATCATGGGACGCACGCGCCATCGACACCTGGATCTATTCCGATGATGAAGGCGCTACTTGGACAGAGTCCTCAAGCTGGTGGGCCATGCCAGTGCGCAGCGGCAGCGGTCTGCAGGAGCCGGGCGTCGTGGAGCTTGCGGATGGTTCGATCTTCTCCTGGTGCCGCACGGATCAAGGTGCGCAGTATGGCTTTCGCTCCACCGATGCGGGCAAGACGTTCTCTCCACCGGAGTCCACGGAAATGAAATCTCCCAACGGCCCCGCCAGCATCAAACGCCTGCCCGGCAGCAGCGACCTGCTGGCCATCTACAATGACCACTCGGGCAAGTTTCCGTTCCCACCGAAGAAGCGCAATCCCTTCGTCGCCGCCATTTCCACGGACGGCGGCAAGACCTGGCCCAAGCGCAAGCTCATCGAGGACGATCCAGATGGTCTCTACCACTACACCGCCATCCATTTCGTGGGCGACGCCATGCTCATCGGCTACTGCGCTGGCGACAGCAAAGTCGGCGCGCTTAATCGCCTGCGCATCCGTCGCATCACGCTCGATTGGTTGAAGCAACCCTGATGCCCATGCGCACGCTCATTCTCCTCCTGTGCTTTTGCTGCGCGAATCTGCTTGGCGCAGCACCATTGCAAATCGAACAACGCCTCGCCGCAGGGAACGAGCCTGTGCGCATCGTCTGCATCGGCGACAGCATCACCGGCGTCTATTATCACAGTGGCGGTCGCCGGGCGTATCCCGAGATGCTTCAGCTCGCACTGCGGCAGCTCTACCCGCAGGCGCAGATCAGCGTGCACAATGCCGGCATCAGTGGCGACACTACCACAGGAGGGCTCAAGCGTCTGGAAAGTGATGTGCTCGCGCACAAGCCACAGCTCGTGACGATCATGTTTGGCATGAATGATCTGGTGAAGACATCTGTGGATGTCTTCAAAAAAAATCTCCGCGAAATGATCGCCCGCTGCCGCACCAGCGGCGCCGAGGTGGTGCTGTGTACGCAAAATTCCGTGGTCGAGACGGGGCCGCGGCCCTGCGCCCGGCTTGCCGAATTCACGCAGGCCATTCGTGACGTGGCCAAAGAGGAATCACTCGTGGTGGCCGACTGCTTTGCCGCTTTCGAGGCCGTGCATGCAGTGGATGCTTCTGAATGGAATCTGCTCCTCAGCGATGCCATTCACCCCAACATGGCAGGACACAAACTCTTCGCCGAAACTCTCGCGCAGGCCATTACCGGCCAGACTGTTTCTCTTCGGAAAATCGGTCCGCCCATGCCTGTGCTGCCGCATGCTTTCGCACGGATCAAAGCTGCTCAGCCTGTCCGAGTGCTCGCTATGCCGCCGTATGATGAGCTCATCAAGCCTGCTCTACAAAAGCTGTATCCCGGGGTCGAAGTCAAGGTCACGCCCTGGCCCGTCGCAGGTCAGACGCTCGCGCAAATCGAGATCGCCGCGCGCAAGGTGCGCAGCATGGCGCAGGATCTCGTCATCATCGCCGTGCCCGCAGATCTGCCGCTGCTGGATCAGCAGCAGTTTCATCATGATTATTCATGGATCATGAACAACTCGCTCAGCTTTGGCCCACAGCAGTGGGATGTGGTGGTCGCCTTGCCCTCCACTGCAAAACCCACACTCAGCCAGGAGGAGCAGCGTCACGAAGCATTCGCGCAGCGCCTCATCAAAGCCCAGGACCTTTCCATGATCACACGCCGCGCAGGCGATGCCTCGCTTTTGTTTGAAATCCTCTCCACCTGGCTCGCCCAACACCAACCCTGACGATATTATGAGACGCTCCAAAGTCCTCGCCAAAATCCGTGCCGGAAAAGTTGCCCGCATCTGCTGCACCGGTTCGCCCATCGCTTCATTCCCGGCCATCGCCGCTCACTTCAACTACGACGGCATCTGGCTTGATGCCGAGCACCGTGCGTGGGATCAGCGTGAAGCCGAGACCATGCTGGGCCGTCATCACGCGGCTGACATCGACTGCATGTGGCGTCCGCCGACCAAGGAAAAAAACGGCCTCTACCGTCTGCTGGAAGACGGTGCCTCAGGCTTGATGATCCCCCATGTCGGCAGCGCGGATGAAGCGCGTGCGCTGGTGAATGCGATCAAATTTCCACCGCTCGGAGATCGCGGTTTTTGCGGCGGTGGTCGCGATGCGGACTATTGGATCGGCAAGCCCGACGACTACACCGATCAGGCCAACCGCGAGACCTTCCTCACCGTGCAGATCGAAACGCCTGCCGCTCTTGCCAATGTCGAAGAGATCGCTGCCGTGCCCGGGGTGGACATCCTCTTCTTAGGCCCTGGCGACATGTCACTGCGCCTCGGTTGTTCGGCTGCCGTGAATGATCCCGTGATGATGGATGTGCAAAAGCAGATTTCCGCTGCCTGCCGCAAACAGGGCAAGACCTGGGGCCGCCCCGTCGGCTCTGCTGCGGATGCAAAAACGATCATCGATCTCGGTGCGCAATTCGTGGTGCTCGGCAGCGAGTTTGGCGCGCTGCATGCGCATCTCAGTGCCTGCGCAGCCGATTTTGACAGCGTGCTCAGTGAAATTTCCGGCCAGTCCATCGTGCCGGAGGGCAAGACGTACTGATCAGGCGCGTTTGCTCATCAGCGCAACCAGAGAATGCTGAGCCTAGCTTACATGAAACACGCTGTCATCACGCCCGCGGCACTGCCGGTTACCCAGATCGGTCTCGGCTGCGTGACGCTGGGGCGCGAGATTGACGAGGAAGCCTCCTTCGTATTGCTCGATCACGCACTTGCGCGTGGCGTTCGTTTGTTTGATACAGCGGCAGCCTATGGCCACGGTGCATCGGAAAGCATCCTCGGGCGCTGGCTGGCCTCCCGCCGCCCCAGTGGCATCAGTATCGCCACCAAGATTCTGCCTCCTTATGACCGCCTCGACATCGCTGCCAGCATGCAGCGGCTGGGTGTGGATCAAATCGATTTGCTGTATTTGCATCAGTGGCATGAGAGTGTGCTTTCCGCCGGTGCTGCACTCGATGAACTCGTGGCCTCCGGCAGGGTGAAGGCTCTCGGTCTCAGCAATGTCACTCTGGACCAACTGCGGGCCGCTGGTCCGCGCTTCAGCGTCGTGCAGAACAACCATAACCTGGCGGTGAGTGACGTGAGTGAGGCATTGCGCGAACACTGCGTGGCGAATGGTATTGCCATCGTCACCTACAGCCCGCTGGGGGCCGGGTTTCTCACGGGCAAACATCACCTTGGGGTTCAAAGCGGATCGCGGTTCGATCTCGTGCCCGGGCATCAGGATGTCTATTTTCACCGCGGTTCGTATCGCCGTCTTGCGACGCTCGAAGCCGTCTCCGCACGCAGCGGTCACTCGCAGGCGCATCTGGCTCTGGCCTGGGCGCTGCATCAGCCGGGTATCGACTCCGTCCTTGTCGGTGGCCGCGCACCGGCGCATCTCGACCAGGCGTTCGCCGCACTCGACCTTGATGACCCTGCACTCTTTGCCGAACTCACTGCATGAATCCAGACTCCACCCAGCGCCTCGCTGATTATGAACGCGACGGCGTCATTCTCATCCACCAGTTTCTCAATGCGGACGAAGTAACCGCCGTGCGTGCCGAGTTGGATCGCTACATCCGCGATGATCTCGCTGCGCAGCCCGTTGATGCCCGCACCTTCGAGAAGGACGAGAAAACCGTGCGCAATCTCTGGCGCTTGGAGAAATACAACGAGTGGTTCCTCCAACTCGGAGAGCGTGCGGACATTCGCGCGCTCGTCGCTCCGCTGCTGCATGGCGAACCCGTGCTGGTCGGCGTGGAGACCTTCAACAAGCCCGCACGCATCGGCTCCGGAGTGCCCTATCATCAGGACAATGCCTACTTCTGCCAGACTCCGCCGGACATGCTCACCGTCTGGATTGCCATCGATGAAGTCACCGCTGCAAACGGCCCCGTGTTCTTTGTCAAAGGCTCGCACAAAGCAGGCATGCAGCCCACCCGGCCCAGCGGCGTGCGTGGCAACAGCATCGGCATGGCCGAACCCTCCAGCGTGCCGCTCGCTGAGCAGTTCTGCGGCCTGCTCGCTCCCGGCGATGCGACGATTCATCAGTGCGAAACGATCCACCACTCCGCGCCAAACACGACGGACTCCGCCCGCCTCGGTCTGCTGCTCGTGTATCGCGGCAGCCACACGCAGACCGACCCGACTCTCAAAGCCACATACACTGCGGCAGTCGCCACCACACCTCCTGCATGAAGCACCTTTTCCTCCTGCTCTCCCTTTCGGTCGTGCCTGCCGTTGCCCGCGACATCCACGTCGGCCAAGACAAGGATGCACCCACCATCGCACACGCGATCAAGCTCGCGCAACCGGGCGACACCGTTCATCTCGAACCCAAGGTCTATCATGACTACGCTGGCTTCTACGACAAAAAAGGCGAGCCCGGCAAGCCCATCACCCTCGATGGACACGGAGCGACCTTGGAGGGCAGTGACCCGATTGATCCGGGGCAATGGACCGAGGTCTCTCCGGGTTTGTTTGCCAATGATCATCTCATTGAGCGCAATGACGACGCGATCATCGGCCGATGGTTCTTTCTCTGGAACGGCCAGATGAACCACATGGGGCGTACCTCCAAAGGCCGCAGTGCGCCGCTCAAAAAACCTGACGAACTTCAGCCCGGTGAATGGACCTTTGTCAAAGATCCCTCCCGCGAGAAACCGCCTTCGAAGCAGATCTACGGCACCTTCTACCTCAAGCTGCCGCCCGGACAGCAGCTCGCAGATGCCGCCATCCGCGCCCCCGTGCGCAGTGCCGGGGTGCAGTTCGGCGGCGACAATGCCCACCTCGTCATCAAAAACCTCACCGCCACACATCCTTACAATGACGGCTTCAACATCCACGGCGACTGCCGCGAGGTGATCTTTGAAAACATCGCCGCCATCGAGTGCGGCGACGATGGCATCAGCGCGCATGAATCCGCGCAGTATCGCGTGGATGGTTTCGTCAGCACCGGCAACAGCACCGGCATCACCGACACCGGCACGGCACAGACGAGCTACACCAATGTCTTCCTCGCGAAGAACATCGGCTTCGATCTCTATTTTCTCGATGAAGGCCGCTACACCCTTACCAATGTCTTCGTTCTTTCATCCTCGCAAAATCCTCTTTCGATCAACGGTCGCATCACAGGCACGTGCCAAATGAAAATGGAAAACGTCCTGCTCCGCCGTCTCGCCGAACCGCGCTTAGGCAGCATCTCTCAGCATGCGGTGGTGGAAGCCAAGAACTGCACGTTTGAAAACATGGAAATCAAAATCACTGGCAGCGCCACCTGGGACAACTGCCTCATCAATGGCCAGCTCCTTCCGCCAGACCGCCCCGCCACCGGTGCGGACGTATCCGCGCTGCTGAAACTCATGCCAAAAGATTTCAAGCCATGAAGGCTGTCGCTCTCATCCTCGCCGTTCTGGCTGTGCTGAACCCGCTCTACGCGCAGGAGGCTTATCCTCCCATGCACCGCCTCACCTGGGAGGAATATGTGGGGACACTGAAGCACTGGCAGCAGAAGTTTCCCAAGCGAATGAAGCTCGAATCACGCGGCTTGAGCGGCCAGAACATGCCGGTGTACCTGCTGAAAATCACCGATGCAACCGTGCCAGCCGCTGACAAGCAGGTGTGCCTCATCACCACACTGCATAGCGGACCTGAGCGCACAGGCACCACGGGAGCACTCGCCTTTGCGGAATGGTGCCTAAGCGATGATCCCCTCGCGGTGGAGACGCGGAAAAAGCAGGTCATCCTCGTCATGCCCTGTGTGAATCCGCTGGCCATGTTTTACACAGATCGCTTTCGCAATGAGCACGGGGTCGATCCCTACACCGGCAGCGGGCGCATCGGCAAGCTGTGGGATGTGAAATCACTCACGCTCAAAACACCGGAGGATGCCCCCGAACTCACCGCCGTTCTTTCGGTGGTCGACGACTACCAGCCGGAGGTTCACGCGGACCTGCATGGGACCGGACTCCAGGAATACTCTCCCTCGCAGCTAGGCACACGCCGCATGTATCAAGGTCAAATCATGACGGAGGTCACCGGCGGTGCGTACTCGAACTACGCCCTGCGTCCTTGGGACTGGCGGGTCACGGAGGCGATGATCGCGGCAGGCTGCGCGGCGGGTTTCCCCTCAGATCGCTTTGAGGCAGATGCACAGCGCACCTTCTGGGGGCCGGAGCTTGCGCCGTTGGGGCGGAAACTCTGGCATGGCATGCCCATGTTTTATTCTGCGCACTACGGTTATGCTAAATACCACACCATGCTGCTCACTCAGGAGGTGGCGTGGGAGCAGAGCCTCGTCGCCCGCATGCAGGGGCTGATGCGCATTGGCAATGAGGTGTGGTTGGATGAAAGAACGCCCGGCTATCCGGTGAATCGCATGCGTCACTTCGTTGGTCATTTCGTCACCGCGTATGGGACCACAGCCTCCGCACTTCGCGCCAGTCGCGTGGAGCTGTGGAATCAGCAGAGCGAATTCGCCCTCGGATTTATCTACCCGCAGACGGTGGGCCGCGAAAGCCTCGTCGTCGCCACCACGGCAGTAGCCAAGCAGGCCGTCGCGAACCATGATTTTCGCTCCTTGCTCGGCGACACCGCTACGGAAGTGGAGCGCTTCATCAAAGCAGGGCCGGAACTCAAGGTCGCCATGGAGCTGTCGAATGAGCAGCTCCTCGCCGCCAAGACTGACGCGAAATTCACGCAAGGCATCGGCTTCCGCCTGCGCCTGCCGTATCCTGCACCGAAACAAATCGAAGTGCGGCTCAATGGGGTCGCTTTGCGGGCAGATGCTGCCGACGGTTACGAAAGCTGGTTTGCCGATGGCTTCACGCAGGTGCAGGTCAATGTGCCACCGCAGAAGCTCCCACCACACGGCCTCTACTTCATCACCTGCGCCTACACACCCGCCGAGCAGCGACCGACCGGCTGGATGCCGCCTGCGGAGGTGCAAAAGAAGTTCGCCACCGCGAAACTCGATGCCGCGCCCGCGACTTTCACCGACGTGGCCTACGGCACGCATTTCCGCCAGACGCTGGACGTGTGGCTCGCAAAATCTGCGCAGCCCGCACCGGTCGTGTTTTACATCCATGGCGGCGGCTGGGCTGCGCAGGACAAGACGGACATCCATCAGCATCTCGACGTTCGCGCGTTCCTCGATGCCGGCATCTCCGTCGTGTCGATCAACTACCGCTTCCTGTTCGATGCGAACGCCGCCAAGGTCGCGCCGCCGTTGCAGTGGCCGCTGGAGGATGCCGCGCGTGCCCTGCAGTATGTGCGCTCGAAAGCCGCCGAGTGGAACTTGGATAAAACACGCATCGCAGCCAGTGGTGTGAGTGCCGGTGGCTGCTCCTCGCTCTGGCTCGCCATGCACGCTGACATGGCTGATCCACAGAGCGCCGATCCCATCGCCCGCGAGTCCACCCGCGTCCTTTTCACGGCCACGAAAGCCCCGCAGGCTTCGTTTGATCCGCAACAGCTCGTCGAATGGATTCCTAACAGCGAATACGGTGCCCACGCCTTCGGTTACCCGTTTGATAAGTCACGAAAAGAAACCTTTCCGCTCTTCCTCGCGAACCGCTCGCAGCATCTTGCGGACATCCGTCGCTGGTCACCCATCGAGTACGCGAGCGCCGACGATCCGCCCGCCTTCATCCTTTACACCAAAGAAGACAAGCCTCCCGTGAAAGGCCAGCCGCAGACAGATCCCAGCCACAGCGTCCTGCATGCCCTCATGTTGCAGGAGGTGCTGCAGCCACTCGGCGTGCCCTGTGCGGTCCACTATCCGCAGGATGGAAAACCGGCCACGACACTGCAGGAACTCCTGACGCAAAAACTGAAACCATCTCAACCATGAAGAAACGCTCTCTACTCACCCTCCTGCTGCTCGCTGGAAACCTGGCCGCAGCCGATGCACCGATCCACATCGGCAGCCGCCGCGAACTCTTTGCGGATTCCTTTTTGATCGACACGTTCAGCGGCACGCATCTGCAACAGCAGACACCGCGTGATGAGGGCGTGGCGTTCAAGTTTGACCGACCGTGGGAGGGACTCTTCAGCGGCTATGCCACTCTCGTGACGCTCGCAGACGGCCGACTGCGCGCCTACTACCGTGGCAAGGCAGTGGCCAACAAGGACGGCAGCGAAGAGGAGGTCACCTGCTGCGCGGAATCCGTCGACGGCCGCCACTGGACCAAGCCTGAGCTGGGAATTTATGAAGTGATGGGCACGCGCAAAAACAACGTGGTGCTGATGAAGGCGCACACGGCTACGCATAACTTCAGCCCGTTTCGCGATGAACGCCCCGGCGTGCCTGAGGATGAACGCTTCAAGGCCTTCGGCGGCACCATGGAGGGCGGTGGCCTCACCGCCTGGAAATCTCCCGACGGCCTGCGCTGGGATCTGATCCGCCCGGATCCTGTCATCACCAAGGCGATGGTGCCGTACAAATACATGTTCGATTCGCAAAACGTGCCCTTCTGGTCGGCGGCAGAGGGCAAGTATGTGGCCTACTACCGCGTGTTTGAGGGGGGCATCAGGCGCATCGTTCGCAGCGAAAGCAAAGACTTCCGTGAGTGGTCGGCTCCTGTGCTGATGGAGTATCGCAACCCCGACATGCAGGCCCCGGTGGAGCATTTGTACACCAATCAAACGCATCCCTATTTCCGTGCACCGCATCTGTATGTGTCCATCGCTGCGCGCTTCATGCCGGGCCGCCGAGTGCTCACGGATGAGCAAGCTGCTGCCATCCATGTGAATCCGGGGTATTTCAAGGACACTTCCGATGCCATCTTCATGACCACACGCCCGGTGGAGGGCGCTACTCATGCCGGTGTGTATGACCGCACCTTTCTGGAAGGCTTCATCCGCGGCGGTATCGGCGCCCAGAACTGGGTGTCCCGCACCAATTATCCCGCCCTCAATGTGGTGCCCACGGGACCGAATGAGATGTCCGTCTTTGTGAATCAGGACTACGCGCAGCCCACGGCGCACATGCGGCGCTACTCGCTGCGCACGGACGGTTTTGCCTCGCTGCATTGCGGGTATGCAGGCGGGCACGCCGTCACGAAGCCGCTTGTGTTTGCCGGGCGAGAACTGGCGCTGAATTTCTCCACCTCCGCCGCCGGTGGCGTGAAGGTCGGTTTTGAAGGCGCGGATGGCAAAGCGGTACCTGGCTTCGGCGTGGAGGATTGCGTGATGCAGATCGGCAATGAGCTGGTGCGAAAAGTCACATGGAAATCCGGCGCGGATGTCGGCACGCTCGCCGGTAAAACGCTGCGGCTGCGCTTCTCCATGAAGGATGCTGACATCTACTCATTCCAGTTCACTCCGTAATCATTCACCCCATGCCGTTGCGATTTCTCTCTTCCTGTCGTTCGCTTATGTTTCTTGGGCTGGCTGGGTCACTCAGCGCGGCCTTCACGGCGGAGTCTGCGCCTACCCTCTCCGGCATCTGGCTCATGGGCCAGTCCTTGTGCGATGGCTCGGAGTCGCTGCCCGTCGTCACCAGCACAGGCAGCGGCTGGGGCAACATGGCCTTCACACGTGGGGTGCGCACATGGCTTCCGAATGACCACCCGGCCACACCTGAACAGCGTGAAGCCGATTCATTCAAGCTGATGCCTCTTTATGCACAGACAAATGGTGGTCTTGGCGAGACGGTGGCCAATGGACTGGCCGACCACTGGCAGGCCTCACGCATGGACAATGACAAGGAACGTGCCGCGCACGCAAACTCACGTTTTCTCGTGGCTTGCGCAGGGCAGGGCGGGCGGCAGATTCAGGAGCTTTCCAGCGCTGACATCTCAACGGATGCACGCACCCCAGAGTCGCGCAGACATGGTGGTGGCTACTATCGCACGAGTCTCGATGATGCATCGCGCGCAGTGGCGCAGGCAAAAACTGCAGGTGCGGATTTTCGCATCGCCGCGCTCTACTGGATGCAGGGAGAGGGCAATGGCGGACCCACGGGTGGCATCATGCCCACGCGCTGGGACGCCGAACTGCCACGCGTGCAGGGACTGGCATGGTATCGCGATCAACTCATTGATTATCGCAGGCAGTGGTCGGCAGACTTGTGCGCCATCACCGGGCAGAGCGGTGAGTTGCCGTTGTTCACCTACCAGACGCTCGGCCCCGCAGGTGACGCGCAGATGATGGCGGCAGATGCCGACAAAAACATCTGGCTGGTGGGGCCGCATTACGCCGTATCCAGTGCAATCAACAGCCGCACCAAGCCAGACCGTCATGGCGATCCCATCCACCTCTCGGCCGATGGCGAGCGCTGGTGGGGCGAACAAGTCGGCAAGGTCATGCACCGCGTGCTGGACCGCCGAGAAGACTGGCAGCCCCTGCGCCCCCGCAGTGCAAAACTCGCCGCTAGCCGCGACAGCATCATCCTTGATTTCATCGTTCCGCGTCCACCACTCGTGCTCGACACCGTGTTCCTCGCGCAGCAGGAGATCGCGGTGAAAGGCGGCTTCACTTCGCTGGCAGGCTTTCGCGTGCATGACAGCTCCGGGCAGCCGCTCACGCTCACAGCAGTCGAAGTCATCGCACCCACGCAGGTGCGCCTCCGCCTGGCGCAGCCGCTGCCTGCAGGCAAAACCTGCCGCATCAGCTACGGTCATCCTTATGCCGCAGCGCTCGGCACCCTTGCCGTATTGCGCGATGGGCCGGAGAAGACGGCAGAGCTGGTGCTCACGCGCAGTGTCGCTGCACAGATCAAGCCCCTGCTCGCAGAAGGTGCCTTCTTCGTCGCAAACCTTTCCGGCACACCGACCCGCGTGGCCATTCGTGCAACGAGTGAAGACAACGGCGTCACCGTGCTGCGCTATGAGCCGAGCGAACTGCGCAACAACGTGCCTTTCGCGGCAGGACAGGAAATCGTCGCCCAGCGTTCATTCAGTTATGGCAATCTGCGCGACTCCGATCCCGAACACTCCACGCACACCTTCGCCGACGCCGCCTACGGCACACGTGCAGGCCAGTCCTATCCCTTGTGGAACTGGTGCGTGTTGTTTGGAGGCATGAGCGCTGAGTAAACGCGCCAACGTCTTGGAGATCGGTGGCAAAGATGCAAGGCGCAGCCTGCATCGACGGCACCGCTTTCGAGTGGCATAGAACGTTCTTCATGCCCGGCCTGTGAATGCATCGTCACGGATTCATAGACACCCTGGTATGTACAACGGACCAATAGCTCATGCTGGTGGCAGCATAACAGGGCATCATAATTCGCCCATGAAGCTAACCCTTTGCATCCTCAGCGTTCTGATGCTCCCGCTCCATGCAGCCGAGCAGGTCTTCTTCGCCTTCGACGATCACAACATCGCCTGGCAGCACAATCTGAAACTGACGTTGGAGACAGCGCAGAAGCATCCGCAAAATCCCGTCCTGCGCAGCGGGCCGCCGGGCTCACCGGATTACGGGCATGCCATCATGTATGGCACTGTCCTGAAGCAGGGTGATACCTTTCGCATGTGGTACCTCGGCATGCACGAACCGAAGATTGCGAAAGGCCAGGCGCCCGGCTGGTGGCGGCCCATGTGCTACGCGGAAAGCAAAGACGGCGTCACATGGATCAAGCCTGATCTCGGCCTTGTGGAGTTTAACGGCAGTACCAAGAACAACATCTGCCGCATCGAGGGCGAGCCTTATTCAATGACGCGCGTGAATGATTTCCTCTCTGTGCTCTACGAGCCCGATGAGCCGGACGCAGCGAAGCGTTACAAGTGCGCTTACATCGCGCACATGCCATTCGACGAGGTCAAAGGCGGTCGCAGCAAAATCGGGCCGAACGAGAAACGCTGGGGCTCTTTTGTCACCGCCACGAGCGCCGATGGTTTGAAATGGAACTGCGTCGGCGACCGCCCCGCCAATGCCGGGGGAGAGCGCTTTGAAGTGAGCGGTCTCTATCGCTTCGGCGACTTCTACTACGCCACCGGTCAGCTTCTCAGCCCATGGTCATGGCGGCCTGATGGCAGCGACATTGGGCGCGACATGCTCGCGTATCGCTCACCCGATTTCGTGTCGTGGTCAAAGGCGAAGGCCTTCTCCTATGCGCGCCCCGGCCAGCTCTCCAATCCCCCGGTCAAAGGCCAGCAGATGCACATGGGGGCGGGCTTGTGGAATCGCGGCAACGTCATGGTCGGCCTGCACGGCATGTGGCAGGATGCAGAGCAGCCACCACCCAAGGATAAAAGCTGGAACTACGGCGTGCGCGTCGATCTCGGCCTGCTCATCAGCAACGATGGCGTGCATTTTCGCGAACCCGTGCCCGGTTTCACCATCATTCCACGCGGCAAAGAGGGCGAGTGGGACGACGTCGCCATCCTGCAAGGTCATGCCTTTGTGAACGAGGGAGACAAGACCATGATCTGGTATTCCCACTGGAACACCGGCGGCGAACTCGAACACATGGACATCGGCCTCGCCACACTCCGACGCGACGGCTTCGGCTCGCTCTCGCGCAAGGTTGCCGAGGAGGAGGGCCACTTCATCACCAGTCCCTTCACCGCAAAGGAGATTGCCTTGAACGTGGACGGCATCACGCCAGAGACCCCGATAACCGTGCAACTCCTTGACCACCTTGACCACCCGCTTGACGGCTATGAAGTCAAAGTAACCACCCCCGGCGTGCGTGTGCCCATCACATGGCCCAAGCCGCTGCCCGCAGGCAAAAAAACAGCCCTGCGCGTGAACTTCTCGGCCGGTAGCAGCGCCAAGGTCTATGCCATCTACCTCAACGACTGACCTCCCATGTCACTCAAACTCGTCACCGAACTCAACGACATCGATCGCAGTCTGCTGCATCGCGCGATAGACGGATTCGTGCCTGAAGCGGTCTTTGATGTGCATACGCACCTGTTTCACTCGCGCCATTTCGCAGCGGGAAATCGCCCGGTGTTTCTCGAAGAAGATCGCGGATACGGCATGCCTGATTTTCAAGCGGCCATGCAGCTCTGGCTGCCGGGACGGCGGGTGGAGGGGCTGTTCTTTGGATATCCCAGCGCAGGCAATGATCGAGCAGGCGAAAATGCTTGGGTGCAGTCACAGGTGAATGCGAGCACGAATTCGCGCGCGCTCGTGCTCGCCGCGCCGAAGGATGATCCGGCGGAGGTGCGGCGGCTGCTGAGCACTGGCGTGTTTGTCGGCATCAAGCCCTACCGCCTTTACGCAGATGTGCCGGACACGCGGGAGGCGGAGATCGAATCCTTCGCACCCGAGTGGATGTGGGAGCTGTGCCATGAGCATGGCGGCATCATGATGCTGCACATCATGCTGGCAGGCGGCATCACCGATCCGCGCAATGTCGCGGCAATCCGGCGTCTCTGCCGCCGCTACCCACGCTGCAAGCTCGTGCTGGCTCATGTGGCGCGTTCCTTCAACTATCGCCACGCCCGCGAGGGACTCCATCATCTTGTCGATCTCGACAACGTCGTCGTGGACACCTCCGCCGTGACGCAGGCCGGTGCCTTCCGCGCCGCGCTTGAGATCCTCGGCCCGCGCCGCGTTCTCTGGGGTAGCGACTACATGGTTAGCGAACTGCGCGGTTCTTGCGTCACGCAGGGCGATGGCTTCACCTGGATTCATCCCGAGATCAGCGCGGACAAGCTGACGATTTTTGGACAGTACACCACTGTGGGCATCGAGTCTCTGCTCTGCCTGCGCGAGGCCTGTGAAGACACCGGCATGACGCAGGGAGATCTGGAAGACATCTTCCGCGAGAATGCGCTGCGCCTGCTCAGCCCGCCCCCTGCGGCTCCTTCTGGCCCGCAGCTTTGGGAGGAGGCCAAGACCAAAATCTCCTGCGGCACCGGCCTCCTTTCAAAGCGGGCGCACCTGTTTGATCCGCAGTCCTGGCCCTCCTATTTTTCGCGTGCGAAAGGCGCGTACATCTGGGATCTCGATGATCGGCGCTTCACCGACTTCACCGGCGGCGTCGGAGCCATTTTGCTCGGGCACGCCGATGATGAAGTGAACGCAGCGGTGAAACGCCGC
This sequence comes from Verrucomicrobiaceae bacterium UBA7681, assembly GCA_002482965.1. GTDB lineage: Bacteria > Verrucomicrobiota > Verrucomicrobiia > Verrucomicrobiales > Verrucomicrobiaceae > Prosthecobacter. The sequence goes on from DLGZ01000006.1 coordinate 47,967, forward strand.
GTCAATCTCGGCAGCTACGCCACGCTGGCCTCGCCAGATGAAGTCAAGCTGGCCGATGCACTTCTGGAACTGCATCCCTGGGCCGGCAAAGTGCGCTACGCACGCGGTGGCGGCGAGGCCCTCGGCCTTGCAGTACGCATTGCACGCGCCGCCACCGGCAAAAGCGGTGTCGCCTTCTGCGGCTACCATGGATGGAGCGACTGGTATCTCGCTGCAAATTTAAGCGATGATGCAGCACTCGACGGGCATCTCCTTCCCGGCCTCCAGCCACTCGGCGTGCCGCGCGAGCTTGCAGGTACCGCCGTGCCCTTTCGCTACAATGATCTCGCTTCATTCCATGCGGCCCTGCAAAAGCTCGACGGCAAACTGGCCGCTGTGGTCATGGAGCCGATGCGCTCCGAACTCCCACGCGATGGCTTTTTGCAGCAGGTCATCGACGCCTGCCATGCAGCCGGAGCCGTCTATGTGCTGGATGAAGTCACCAGCGGCTGGCGCTTTGGCTTTCCCGGTGCCGCACCAGGGCTAGGCATCGAGCCGGACATCTCCGTGTATGCCAAAGCCATGAGTAACGGCTATCCGGCGGGAGCCATCGTGGGAAAGAATGAGGTCATGGATGCAGCCAATGGCAGCTTCATCTCCAGCAGCTACTGGACAGATGGTGTGGGCACCGCCGCCTCGCTAGCCTGCATTCGCAAAATGCAGCGCGAGGGCGTGCAGCAGCAGGTGTGGCAGTTGGGTGAGCGCTTGCAGTCAGGCCTGCGTGAAGTCGCCGCACGTTATCCCACCTTGCAGCTCAAAGTGGGCGGCATGCCTTGCGCACCTTCGCTCGCCTTTGCCAATCCAGCGGCGAAGCAGCACATGATTCGCCACATGCTGCAGCGCGGCTTTTTGATGTCCAGCCAGCTCTACGTCACGTGGTCCCACACAGAAGCGACGCTCGTCGAAATGCTCGCCGCGCTGGATGAATCCCTCGTCATCGTTGCCAATACCCCCTTGGAGTCGTCACAAGGGCCGCAACAAGGCTTTGCACGTTTGGTATGACTGACCAACGGAAATTTTGCTGGCAAATGAATGCCTGCACCGGAGAATACAATTGAATTTCACAGCTGAATTTAATCATGCGTCCTTTGGATTATTCTTCCTATTTTCTTCGGTTCATCGCTTTGTCAGGTGCCTTGTTGTCGGTAAATGTTTTGGAGGCGGCGGTCTATGAAGTCGGTCCCAATCAAGCATACAGCGACATCGGATCTGTCCGTTGGGAGGCGCTGGTTGCCGGGGATGAGGTGCATATTCACTGGCGGTCGCAACCGTACAAGGAGAAGTGGGTTTTGAGCTGTCGTGGCACAGAAACGAAGCCGATCACAATCAGCGGCGTGCCCGGTCCGAAAGGACAGCTACCGGTGATCGACGGCCAGGATGCAACGACGCGCGCACAGTTGAATTACTGGAACCAGGAACGTGGGGTTGTGAAGATCGGAGGATCCCATACCTCGGGTAAATCCGTTCCCGGGTACATTGTCCTGGAGAATCTGGACATCCGGGGCGGCAGGGCTCCGTTCACCTTCAAAGGCCGGCGCGGCGTCACTGCTTACAGCAAAAATGCCGCGAGTGTGAATGTGGAGGCGGTGGAGCATCTGGTGCTCCGAAACCTCGCTCTTCATGACAGCAGCAATGGCCTCATGGTCAGCGCGCAATCAAAAAATGTGCGTGTGGAGGGCTGTCACATTTACGACAATGGCAATCCCGGCAGCATCACCGAGCACAACGCTTACACAGAGTGCGATGGAATTGTCTTCGAGGGCAATCACTTTGGACCGCTGCGGGCGGGCTGTTCCGGCAACAATCTCAAGGACCGCTCTGCAGGTTTGATTGTGTCCTGCAACTGGATCGAAGGAGGCAACAGGCAGATTGATCTGGTGGATGCCACAGGCAACGCGAAGTTAAATGCCTCGCCTGCCTATCGCCACACCCATGTCTATGGGAATGTGATCATCGAACGCGAGGGCGATGGAAGCAACCAGATCGTTCATTACGGTGGCGACAGCGAGAAGACAGGAGGGTATCGGAAAGGCGTCCTCTACTTCTACAACAACACGGTCATTTCCTTGAGAACACGATCAATCGTATTGTTCCGCCTCTCCACACAAGAGGAGACGGTCGAGTGTCAGGGAAACATCCTGCATGTCACATCCAAAGGAAATCACCTGGCACTCATGTGCAAGCTGGGGCTGCTAAAGCTCGGCAGGAATTGGCTCAGACAGGGCTGGGTGCCCAGCGTGGACGAATTCACGGGGGAAATCCAAACCCTGGCGGGTTCGGAACAGGGCCAGGATCCTGGCTTTGTGTCTTTGCAAGGGCAGGATTTTCACCTTGCTCCAGGATCTCCATGCACAGGAACTGCGTCTGATCTCCCCGCCGGAGTGCCGCCAGTACTTCATCGTTACATACGTCATCAAAAGATTGAGGATTTGCCTGCGGGTGGACGACGCAACCTTGGGGCTCTGTGACTGTGAAGTTTCCCTCGCCATGTATGAGACTTCTCGTCGCCATTCTACATCTTTTGGCTCTGGGGCTGGTCTGTCGTGGTGCAAATAGAACTCCGACATTGCAAGACCCCTGGGAGGAGAGTTACGCCAATCTGGATGCCACAGGGCCACACGTCCTGGGATGTTGGAAATTTGACGAACTGCCACTGGCAGATGCATCTGGACATGGAGCGCAACTGGTATCGAACAAAGTGAACCTGGTTCCGGATGGGCGCTTTGGTGGCGGTCTCAAGTGCGCCACTGCCACCAAAGTCGCAGTGGCTTTGCCGAGACATTCGCCGCAGGGTGCCTTTTCCGCTGAAATGTGGGTGAAGGTTGCCCCGAACACACCACAGACAAAAACTGCCTGCTTGTTAGACAAACAAGGTGCACGCATGGACGACTTTTGCTGGAACTTGCTGCCAGCAAATGAGCGCGGTCTGCGGCAAATGGTTGTAAAGCTAGGTTTTGGTTCGTTTGTAAAAGAGTTTATTTCAACGCCTGTCTTTCTGCCCGTCGACGAGTGGCGGCATCTGGCCTTCACTTATGATGGTGCCGGCAGGGTTGCCTTCTTTGCCGATTCACAACCCTCAGGTGTAGCTTTTGAAGAGCGTTGTGGTGCATTGCATCCGGGCGCACAATCGCTCTGCCTAGGCAACAGCATCGCCGGGGCCGCAGCTTTTCCGGGGGGCATCGACGAGGTGAGGATATGTTCAGGCGTTCGTGGGTTCTCGGCTTTTTTGCTGGAAATCAACGGCGTCTCCCATATTTGGGAACGGATGGAGCGCCCTTCGTCTATGAAGATCATCTGCACCAATCTTCGTCCCCAGCCATTAACGGGAGCCGACATGACTTTTATTGTCGATGGAGTTGAGCAATCTTTCATTTTTCCTGATCTGGCTCCAGGAACCACCAACGTCAATGCGTTCGGTCCTGACTCTTCGCTCAAACCGGGCACCTACACTTTGGAAGTTGTCATGGGCGAGGGAAGCAGCCGTGTCAGCCGTTCGCAGGAGTTTCAAATCGTCGGCAGACGCAGTCAGATGCTTCCGGTGATCATGGATGGCATGAATCAGTCTGATCTTCCTCAGTTGCAGCCGCTGGCCTTCACCCATTGGACCGGCCTCAGCAATGATGATGCACCCTATGCGGGCACGGCGAATAGATCCCGCCCACTTGCCGTGCGGCCAAAAATTGAGGCGGGCCTTCAATCCGGACTTCGGACCGTTGCCGCCCTTGATTATGACCAACTCATGTTGAGCCGGGGGTTTCGAAAGGCAGATCGTAATGGCAAAGAGTATTCTCCTTCTGAGATCAATGCAGCTTACCCTGGAGCGGCCAATCTTATGGCTTCTTGTGGCCAAGTGTTCACAGTTTACTATCGAAACTGCAACGCCTGGTCTGGCGTTTTACTGAGATCGTCCTCATTGAGCGAAACGCATCCTGGTTTTGGTGCGGTGGATGTGGAGGCATACCGTAAATTCAGCGGTCAGGAAATCCCCGCCGAAATCCAGGGCAACGATGTGGATTGGAAAAAGCTGCCAGGCTTTCCAACCAATCGCATGATTCCGGACGATCACCCGATACTGAAATACTATCGCTGGCTTTGGTCTGAGGGGAATGGTTGGAAAGCAGTGAATGAAGCTTGGCATCGGGGATACGAAAAGCGCAAGCAGGATCGTACGGATGCCTGGATCATGCACCATCCATCGGTGCGTCAGCCTTCAAATGCAGGCGGCTTTAGTTCCGTAAAATACATCGGCGATCAGAGCATGAATTCGCGTGATCCGCTCATGGCTGGCTTATGCGCGGATCAACAGTTTGCCATGAGCGCCGCAAATGAGAATGAATTGGGTGTTTTTGGCATCATACCTTTGAGCTGGGATCGCTCCTTGGTTTCTCCTTTGGGCGCTGAGGGGACTGCGGAATCAATCATGCAATGGGATCGCCTCTCGCCCTTGCAGCGGATCAGCATCGCTCCTGCCATTCTTAAAGAAAATATTTGGATGATGCTCTCAAGACCTGTGAAAGGGCTTGTGTTTACTGAAGGGTTCGCTTTGCGCACTGGCGAGAAACAGCTCCAAAGCACCCCTGGCGCCACACACCCACAGAGTTACACGGCATTTTCAGACGTTGCGAAGCGGCTTTTGTTTCCGCTGGGTCCCATGCTTGCCAGACGTCAGACTTGGCGTTCGCCCGTGGCCATGCTGGAGAGCTTTACTTCGCAAGTGATGGCGGGTCGCGGACTTTATCGTGGAGGTTCATCGCGAACGCTGGAGGTGTGGCTGGCGTTGCAGCATGCCCACATTCAGACTGACATTGTATACGAAGAAACCCTTGCTGATGGTGGTCTGGAAGGCCGTCAGATTTTGCTCATGACAGATTGCGACGTGCTGCCCGTCAGCGTTGTCGAAAAAATAAGGAAGTGGCAGGAAATGGGCGGCAAAATAATTGCTGATGAGCACCTCTGCCCGGCACTCAAGGCAGATGCATTATTGTCAGAAGCGGTTGAGTCGACAGTTCGGGCGGACACCCCCGAAGGAAACAGCACAACACCAGACGCCTCGAATACTACGTCCGTCGTGCCGACGTTTCCGCGTTTGCCGGAGCGAATGACCCAGTTGTGTACGGACCTTGGCTGGCGGCCGCTTGTTAGTTGCGACAGTGACGATGTCATTCTGCACGCCAGCCAGACAGGGGAGGCAATCTGCTTATTTGTCATCAATGACCGACGAGCGGCCGGCGCTTATGTCGGCCAGCATGGCCTTGTGAGGGAGGCGGGACTTCCCGTGACCGCCAATCTGAATCTTGGGCAGGAGAAGATGAATGTCTATGATCTCTCGCATGCCGCCTTTGTGCTGCCGAAACGTGCAGACAACGGGCTCAGCATCCCTTTAAACCTAGGTCCTGCAGAGGGACGTGTACTGCTGCTCTCGCCTTCACCATTGCTCGAAATGCAGCTCGAACTGCCAGAGACGGCAACTTGTGGGAATATTGCGGAGGCACGCATCAATCTCACGACTTCAGGTGGCAAGCCCATGCCTGCGGCTATTCCAGTGGCTGTCACTATTCGTAATGCGGATGGAGAGCCTGCCGAATTCGACGGTTACCACGTCGTAGAAAACGGTGAACTGATCCTGCGACTGGATCTTGCCAAAAACGAAACTCCTGGAACCTGGGAGGTGCATGTTCGGGAGCTTGCCTCGGGTATGGAGTCTGTGAAGTGGATGCAGGTGAATCCATGAAATGGCATGCTCCGTGTGTGTATTTCCAACTCTAAGTCTCACAACTATGATCATTGACTGTCACAACCACGTCGGCTCCGACCTGCTGTTTTACCTGCACGGTGATTTCCCGTATGCCCAGCACCTCGTTACGATGCACGACGAGGGGCGTGCACTCGGAGTGGACCGCTGGATCGTCTTCCCCTTCGTCAGCCATCTTGCACTGGACGTCACCGTCTTCATGCAAAACGAGATCAAGGACGAGAAAGGGCGTCTGCAGGACATCCCGTACGCCTTTGAAAACCGTCGCCTGATGAAGGAATGCTACGAGCTGTTTCCTGAAGAAGGAAAACGCATGCTGCCGTTTGTGATGGCAGATCCCATGCGCAACACGGCGGGGCAGGCCCAGGAACTGCGCAAGCTGCGCGGCGAATACCGCTTTCATGGCATCAAAATGCAAACCACCATCCTCCAGGCCGACGTCAAGCACCTGCGGGATCGCGGCAAGGTCTTCGTGGAGCTCGCCGCCGAGTGGGATGTGCCATTTCTCTTTCACTCCAGCGTGGCCAAAAGCGACCTCTGGGCGCAGGCGAGCGACATCCTCGACATCGCGGAGGAAAATCCGCATGTGCGCTTCTGCCTCGCGCACTCCTGCCGTTATGACAAAGAGTGCCTCGACCGCGTGCAGGAACTGCCCAACACCTGGTTCGACAACTCCGCGCACTGCATTCATTGCGAGGGCGTGGTGAAGGAGTTGCCCTATGTCGCGCCGAAAGAGCGGCGCTTTGACTCGGACTACACCAATCCCGCCCGCGTCATCGCCGATCTGGCGGCGGCATATCCGAAAAAGTTCATGTGGGGCAGTGATTCGCCCTTTTACAGCTACGCGGCGGAGATCAACGGACAGGTCGTGCGCCTCATCAGCACCTACAAGGCCGAAGTGGAGGCACTGACGGCTGGCGGCACAGAAATGGTGGATCGCATTGCGAACACAAACATCCGCGATTATTTGAAGCTGCATGATGAAAGCATTCTCTCTTGAAGGTCGGGCAGCATTGGTGACAGGATCATCGCAAGGTATTGGGTTGGCGCTTGCAAATGGGCTCCATGAGTCCGGTGCCCGCGTGGTGTGCCATGGACTCACCGAACGTCCCGTGGATTTTCCTGCATGGGCCTCCTACATCCCATGCGACTTGTCCCCCCCGGAGGCTCCTGAGCAACTGGTGCAGCGTGCTTTTGAAGCGGAGCCCGGTTTGGACACACTCATCTGCAATGCAGGCAGTTTTTTCGACGTGGCTTTTCTGGAGATGACGCGGGAGCGCTGGGACAAGACGGTGAATCTCAACCTGGCATCCGTGTTTTTCGCGGCGCAGGCTTTTGCTAAGCGCCTCGTGGCTGAGAAACGCGGGGGAAGCATTGTGATCACATCTTCAACGAACGGCTTTCAGGCGGAGGCGGATTCCGCCGCGTACGACGCCAGCAAAGGGGCTCTGGTCATGCTGACGAAGTCTCTGGCCGTCTCTTTGGCAGATCATGGCATCCGTGTGAACGGCGTGGCACCGGGCCTGATCAAGACTCCGCTCACGGCGGGGCTTCACCATGCCAGCGACGGCAGCATGGTCGAGCACTATGAGAAGAAGATCCTGATGAAGCGATTGGGGGCTCCCGAAGATGTGGCCGGGGCAGCGGTGTTTCTTTGCTCTGATGCAGCCAGTTACATCACCGGGGAGACCATCATCATTGATGGCGGTCTGACGACGGGGCAGATTGGCCGGAGGTGAGTAGGCCCACAGCCATGGTGATCAGCGTTCCTAGCAGGCTGAACCAGATGAAGGAGATGAGCACTGGCGGCTTCAGGGCCGTGAATGCGCCGTTTTGATACATGAAGATACTCAGCAGCGTGACGAAGCCTGCCAGGCAGCCGAGTAGCGCCCCCCGCGTGGTGGCGCGCTGCGTGAACATGCCAAGAAAGAACAGCCCCAGCAGCGGCCCACCAATGAGACCGATGACGGTATTGACGGACTCGACCAGATTTCCCGGCATGAACGATACCGCAAAGGCGAGTGCCACGACGATGACTCCATAAATCACCGTGATCCAGCGCGCGCTGCTGACCTGCTGCGCCTGCGTGCCTTCCGGTGAGCTTGAGAGGCGCTGTTTGAAATCGACCACCGTGGCGGACGCCAGAGAATTCAGCCCGGCAGAAATCGTGGACATGCTGGCCGCGTAGATCGCCGCAATGAGCAGTCCGGGCAGCCCTGACGGAAGCTGCGTGACGACAAAGTATGGCAAGATTTGGTCCTCCTTGGCAATCAGGCCCGCTACCATGGGATCGCCATGCGTTTTGTAAAAAGCGTATAGCACCAGGCCGGTGCCATAAAACAGCACGAGGACCGGCAGGATGAACCAAAGCTTGAGCCACAGGGAGCGCTTTGCCTCCTGCAAACTGCCCGCGCTGAGATAGCGCTGCACGGAGACCTGGTCGGTGGCCATCTGCACCAGATGCAGAAAGGCTCCTGCCAGCACCACGCTCCAGATATTGACGCGCTCAGACAGACTGAAGGTAAGACTGAGGTCCATGCGGCCATCCGCCATGGCCGTGTCCCAGACACCGCCCAGGCCGCCGGGGATCTTTCCGACTGCCACGAACACAATGATCAACTGACCACCGAAGAGCACGATCAACTGCATCACATCCGTCCAGATGACGGCGCGCATGCCACCGAGCGCGGTGTAGAGCGTGGTCAGGACCCCCGTGGCGAGAATGGTGATCCACAACGGCATGCCGGTGACTTTTTCCAGCGCCAGTGCAGGGGCATAGGTGGCGGCGGCGAGCCAGAGCGCGACACGAAAGATGAACAATCCAGAGGCAAGCAGGCGCACAGAGAGGGAAAACCGCTCTTCGAGGAACTGATAGGCGGTGAAGAAGCGCGACTGGTAAAACTTAGGCAGCATGTAAAGCGCTGTGAACGGGGTGGCGATGAAGAACGCCAGAACGATGTAGGCAAAGCCAAAGCCGTTCTTATACACATCCGCCGGACCGGCGAGGTAGCTGATGCCTGAAAACAACGCCGCCAGAATCGACATGGCGACCAGGACGCTGCCCATGCCACGACCCGCAAGAAAGTAGTCGCCAAGCGATTTGGACCCGCGTGCCGAGAACAAACCAATGCCGACTGATGCTGCGAGGTAACTGCCGAAGATGGTGTAATCGAGCCAGGAGAAGTGCGTCATGGAGTGCGTGGCAGAGAGGATGAGAGCAGATAAACGCGCTCTTACGAAAGTGTTTCCTGGTTTGTTTTTTAGACCAGGCGATTGAGCAATAAAGCGGAAAGTTCGGCATGATGAACTGCGACCTGTACTGGCCACTATGAATCCACGACTGATCCCGATGATAACACGAGTGTTTAAAATTGGAGCCGTGCTGTTTGCGCCACTCGCATGCGCTGTGCATGCCGCAGACTGGGAACCGCTGTCGTCGCTGCCGGAGCCGAATGGGGGCTTTATCTGTGGCGCAGCCAATGGCAAGATCGTCATCGTTGGCGGCACCAACTGGGAAGGTGAAGAAAAGCACTGGCTGCGGGCGATTCATGCCTTTGATCCGGCAACGGGGCATTGGGCAAAACTGCGGGATTTGAGCCATTCGCTGGCCTATGGGGCGGCTCTCCAAGGGGCCACGGCTTTCTCGTGGCTTGGCGGCAGTGACGGCAAGCAGGCGCTGAAAATGCTCGCGGTTATTGAAGGGAGCAAAACCAGCATCCAACTGCCTGAACTACCGGCTGCAGTTGTGCTCGCTGCCGGGGGGGATGTGAATGGCCGGCACCTCCTAGTTGGCGGCATGGATGATGCGGCGAACATCGCCGGTGTGCAGCGCGCCGTGCATGCCGTGGAGTTTGGCAACGGTGGCTGGCAGGTGAAAAAGATGACCGACTACCCAGGCAAGCCTTTCGCCGTGGCGGCATCGGCAGTGGTGGGGGATGAACTCTTCGTTTTCGGCGGAATGAACTACGATGCACCGACAAGCACCCCAGTGAACTCAGTGGAAGCCTATGCATTTTCGCCTGCAAAAAATGCATGGCGTGTGCTCAAGCCGCTCAAGGCGGCAAATCGTGGAATCGTGGCGGTGGCGCTGAATGAGCAGCATATCTATCTGGCCGGAGGCTATACGACTGACTTCACGGCGGATGCCGTGATCTACGATGTGAAGATGGACAGCTATCGAAAGGCGAAATCGCTGCCGTATGCTGCGATGGTGGGCTTGGTGAAGCTCGAAGGCTTTGTTTATTGCCTTGGTGGTGAGGACAAGAAGCAGTCACGCACGGACAAGGTCTTCCGCATTCCTGCGGATGCGCTGCGGCAGCCTTGATCGGAGTGTTTTTACGGAGTTCCGACGGGTTTTAGGCGAATCTTGTACCACGCGGCACCGCCTTCAGGATCGGGGACATTAACGACAAAGTGGTCGCCTTTGAGGCCGCTGGAGATGGGGGCTCGAATCTGGGCTTTTCCATAGCGCGCATTGGTGGTCGAGACCACCTCGGCGGTCAGATCAAGAGAGCGGATGGGGAAGGGATAAAGATCACACATATCAGGGCCGCGAGTGCCCAGGGTGCGCCACTTGGGCTTCCACCGGCTGCCATTCACATAGCATGGCTCGTGGTTGTCGTCGTTCATGCCCACTTTGGCCTCGCCACCTATTACGGCCCAGTAAAAGCCCTCCTTTGTGATGTGCAGTTCGGTGTTGCCGTCCACATAGCCCTCAATGGTGAAGGGTTTGTCTGCGGAGGCATCTTTTCCAGATGAATTGTCCTTCGCTGTCATCATGGGGGTCAGCACGCTGTTTTCTTGATTCATCTCCTTGGCTTTGCCGTCGGCTGCGTTGGCGGCGTTCAGATCTCCCTGCTGGAGCAGCACCGTCTTCAGCGCCTCGTACCTCGGGATGTAGAGCTTGTTCAGCCCCACCACACCGGCGCAGACCTTGGAAGAGTGGTCGGTCAGGATGCGGCCCGCCTCCGGTGGCAGACTCTCGGCCGTGGTGTTGGGTGCCTTGGCCGGATTTGCCGCGATCGTGGGGAGATCGGCAATTGCGGCGTTGGTGGCGTTGGCTCCTGCCAGGCTGCCTGCGGACATCTGGCCTTGCTTGACCACTTCGAGCTGGACCTTGGCCGCATCATTCAGGCGCTGCAGTCCGGAGGTGCGCTTGGCGGTGTATTCAGTATTCAACTCCGCCAGTGTCTCCGCGTGAAGGTCTTCGAGAAAAAAGTGTCCCAGAAAGAGGAGGCATGTCATGATGAGACGTTTCATGGTTGTGTGCGCGTGTTTTGTTGAAATGAGGTCAGGATTTCACATAATAACATGCGAGTAATGCTGGCAAGCCGGAAAGCTGACAGCCTGCTGACCACGAGGGCCTAGAATGCGATGCTGATCTGGAAAATTGCACCGACAAAACACTCAGAACTCGACCGGCGGCTCACTTCGCGGTGTAGCCGCCATCGACGGGCAAATTGACACCGGTGATGTATTGGGAGGCATCGCTGAGCAGGAAAATGACGGTGCCGCCGAGATCGGTCTCGCTGGCCATGCGACCGAGCATGGTGTGCTCGCAGTAGCGCTGCAAAAAGGGCTCGGGCTGGTGATTGAAGAAGCCACCGGCGGCGAGGTTGTTGACGCGGACTCCCTGGGGGCCGTAGAGGGCGGCGTAGAAGCGGGTGAGGTTTTCCATGCCTCCTTTGTGGAAGAAGTAATCGGGCGGCATGTCGCCCATGTTGGTGCCGGTGTAGAGTTCGTAGCTGGGGCCGATCATGCCCTGAATGCTGCCGATGTTCACAATGCTGCCACGACCTGCTGCGGCCATGGTCTGGCCAAAGTGACGGTGCATGAGCATGACGCCGGTGGCATTGACGCGCATGGATTCAGCAAATTGCTCCGCCGTGCCATTCGCGCCTTTCATGGGACGCAGCACGGCGTTGTTCACCAAGCCATGCAGTGCGCCATGCTGCGCGGTGATGCGCTCATGCAGCGCCATCACGGAGGCTTCGTCTCCTTGATCCAGCGTTTCGGCGAACACGCGGTGGCCTTTGGCTGTTTCCTCGTCGGCGACGACTTGCAGCTTGGCAACATCACGCGAGGCGAGGATCAGAGTGGCACCTGTCTGCGCCAGCATGGCGGCCAGACCACGACCATAGAGGCCTGCACCCCCGGTGAGGAGGATTGTTCTGCCTTGGAGAGAGAAGAGATCGGCGGACATGATGCTTACTTGGATTTGTAAATTGAATCACTGCCATTTGCAGAATCAGAGCCGCCAAAGTCACCGACCAGTTTCTTGAAGGCGTTGCCGAGTTCGATCACGTCGGCACCGAGGGTGAAGATGCGGGTGCCTTCGGCGATGACTTCCTCCTTCTGACCGTAAAGGGAGGCAACGGCTGGAAATTTACCGTATTTGAGGGCAGCCGCGGCGACTCGTTTGCGTGCGGCGACGACTTCGGGATGGGTGGCCTGGCCGAGCTTGCCGATGCGGTGACTGAAATCACCTGCACCAAAGAGCAGCATGTCGAATCCAGGAACGGCGGCGATCTCTTCGACGACTTCGAGAGCTTCGGGGCTTTCGATTTGGAGGATGACGAATTTCTCTGTGTTGCAGTGATGTGCGTAGTCCGCAAGGGGCACCTGGCAGAAGAGGCCGTCCATGTTGCCGGCGTCCAGCGCCTTGCTACCGAGGGGGCGGCAGCGGACCATATCGACCACGTTGCGGGCTTCGTCGGCGCTGGTGACGTGGGGGACCATGATGCCGGTGGCATCACATTCAAAAGGTTTCACATATTCGCTATAACCGCCTTTGTTGACGCGGACGATGGTGTCCATGTCGTGGAGTTTTGCGGCGCGGACCTGGTGTTCGAGATTGAGCCAGGAATTGGGGACGTGCTCATTGCACAGCCAGACGGCGCTGGCTCCGGAGAGACCGGCGAGCTCGACGATGCGAGGATCTCCTAAGTTGAGTTTGAGGACGGTGCAGTTTTGGCCGGCGCGGAGTTCGCGGAGGATGCGGGAGGGGCGGAGTTTCATGTGTCGGATTCGGCAAGAATGTCTGAGATTTGAATGAGCGCGCCGTTTTGTTCGCGGCTGCGGCGACCGGCGATGATGACGGCCATGAGTTCAACGGTTTCGGCAAAGGGCAGGGGCCGGGTGCCGGTGTGGAGCATGTCGATGAAGGCGACCAACTGGCCGCGGAAGGCGTGGTAGGTGTCGGTGAGGCGGAGTGGGAGCTGGCCTTTTGTGCCGTAGAGATGGACGGCGCCGAAGCTGCCATAGGCATCGTGAATGGCACCGATGGTGATACGCACGCCGCTGCGGTGGGTGATGTGAATGACGTCGCCGCCGGAGTCGCTGAGGGCTTGAACTGTGAGGAATCCGGGGCCGAGGAGGGGCTCGATGGCTTCGAGGGCGTGGATGCCGTAGCGTTCCCAGGTTTTGCAGGTGAAGCTGGTGATCCAGCGGAGGTCGCCTAGCTGGGTGCGCTGTTCATCGGTCAAGCGCATCTCGGGCGCGTAGCGCATGCCGCTGGTGGAGAGGATGGTGGCTCCAGCTTTGTTCCACTGCACGAACTGGCGGAGGTCGGCGATGTTGGTGGCCATGGGCTTGTCCACGAAGACGGGCAGTCCGGCTTCGATGAAGGGGCGTGCGCGGCGGATGTGATCGTCGCCATCGTCGGTGGAGATGATTACGGCATCGACCTGGCCGATGACGTCTTCGGGTTGAGAGACGATGTTGGGGATGAGGCTGGCGGCGGCGACCTTGGGGGCATCTGCTGGATCATCTGTCCAGAGGTGAGTGACGCGGGCACCGGGGATGTGCATGGTGGCCAAGGGCTGCTGGCCGAGATAGGCGATGATGCCGGGGTAGGGGCACTCTGCCATGGCGGCGGGATCGTAGCCATTGATGATGGCGCTCCATGAATAGGGGTGGCCGTTGCCATCGATCATGCCGAGCATGGCGAGGCGGAGTTGTTTGCTCATGAAAGGGTGATGGGCAGGCCGGTGGCGGCGGAGTCGAGGGCGGCGCGATTGAAGCGCAGGGTCTGCACGGCTTCTTCAAAGGTGCTCAAATTGCAGGGCTTGCCTTCCATGCCGTCCAAGAAGGAATTCGCTTGGGCGATGAAGAGGTCATCGCGTTCCAGCGGTGGGGTGGTGTGCCAGGTCCAGGCGGTTTCGCCATGTTTCATGGTGGCCCAGCGCTGGGCGTGGGATTCGATTTTCTGGCTGCCGTGTTCGCAGTGGATTTCGAAGATGGCTTCGTTGGCGGCTTGAAACTGGGTCATGGCGTAGCTGGCGAGGACGGTGCCGTGACGTGCGGTGACGTTGACGGTGTCTTCGACGGTGACGCCTTCGAGGTGCTGATGTGAGGCATCGCAAAAGACGCGGGTGGTGGGGCCGATCATCCATTCCATGGCGTTCACGATGTGAGTGAGCGCGTCTTGGATGGCTCCGCCGCCGGTTTCGTGGCGTGCGTAGTAGATGTCGCGATAGGCAGGGCGGAAGGTGGGGAAGTGCTGGCCGGCAACGACGCTGGCGTGAAGTGGTTTTCCCAAGGCGCCAGTCTGCAAAAACTCACGGGCTGCGATGATCCACGGGAAGCAGTGGTAAACGTAGGCGATGGCTACGAAGCGGTCGCTTGAGGTGATGGCGGTGCGGGTTTCTTCAATGCCGTCCAACGTGACTGAGAGGGGCTTTTCGATGAGGAGAGCCGCGCCATGAGCTGCGCCTTCGCGGGCGATGGTCAGATGGGTGTGGGCCGGGGTGCAGATGACCCAGGCGTCGAAGTGCTGAGCTTGGACAGCTTCACTCAGGCTGGCATAAGCCGTGGCATTGTAGCGCTGGCTGACCTCGCCGAGGAGTTTGGCATTGGCATCGCAGACGCTGACGGTGCAGCGGCCGCTTTGCTGAAAGCAGCGCAGATGGCGCTCGCCAATGCTGCCGCAGCCGATGATGAGGATGGAATGCATTGAGGCGGAGTAAACGTCGGCAGCAGCGCGCTCAAAGAAAAATGATCTGGTCTGATCAGGGAACCAGTGTGTGATGTTTTACTTCACCAAGCCTGTTCGTTTTGCCGTGCGGTATTCTTCGATGCGCTTTATTGAATCGTCGGTTAGTTGGTTCAGAGGGAGATCAAAGGTCTGGCCATCCTCCCGGCGAATCAGGACGGTTGTTTTGGTGAGTGCGAGAATCTTGGCCTGGACTGTTCGGCCGTCCGTGCTCTTCAACGAAATGATGCCACTGGCCGACTTGCGTTCGGGGGCCGGTGGAGGTGTGTCGTTTTTGACAGCGACGGTGGGTGCCGCGACGGCGGGTTCATTTCTGGAGGGCGGGCTGATGGCAGTCGCATGGCTGATGGCGTAGTCATGATACCTTTCAGTGGCATAAATGACCACTGCCAGCACAAGTGCTGCTTTGAGCACATAACCCGAAAAGGTAGGAGGCTTATAATTCGGGATTTCTTTTTTGGGTTTGGGCGGATACAGGTCTGGGTGCAGTTCGTATCTGGCGAGCTTCCACATGTTCTGATGGGCATTGCCAGAGGGACCTTCAAAGACAGCTTTGATATAGTTGCTTGCTCCGCCGCGGGTCGGCGGCACTGGCAGCTTGAGAAATTCAAGAAGGGCCTTCTGCTTGGGCTGAATTGCCTCGTCGCGCCAGCTATCGCCGGAAGGTTTTTTGTCAGCAGTGGAGTGGTCCATGTAGTGAGGGCAGATGGTTCCCGATTCTGCCTTGGCTTGGCACGAAATGAAACCTGCTTTACTGAGCCACCCGCATCTTCTGGAATGGAACGCTTTCGCAGACGGCGAGGATGATGTCTTGCAAGCGGTTGCCGGAGACTTTGGCCTTGCGCAGGATTTCCTCTGTCGTTGGTTTGTCGGAGTATTCGAGGCCGCGACCGAGGGCGTAGATGAGGAGATTGTCGGCGAGGTTTTTGACGAACTGGTCGCTCATGTCACGTGCGAGGATGGTGCGGAGTTCGGCGAGGTTGGCAAAGGTCTGGCCGCGAATGAGAGCGCCGGAGGCATCGATAGGCTGCTTCTTTTCTTCGTCACGCCAGCGGCCGATGGCGTCGTAGTTTTCAAAGGCAAAGCCCATGGGATCGAGAAAGGCGTGGCAGCCAGCGCAGGCGGCATTGCTGCGATGTTCAGAGAACTGCTGGCGCAGGGTGAGCTTGCCAAACTGCTGCTTCCTTTCATCCAGAGGAGGGACACCGCCAGGGGCGGGTGGTGGCGGGGTGCCTAGAATGTTTTCGAGGAGGTATTTGCCGCGCTTCACCGGGGAGGTGCGTGTTGGGGTGGAGGTGAGGGTGAGGATGCTGCCCTGAGTCAGGATGCCACCACGCGGCGTGCCTTGCAGGGACACCTTTTGGTATTTGTCTCCTTTGACGCCCTTGATGCCGTAGAAGCTGGCAAGCTTCTCATTGAGAAAGGAGTAGTCGGCGTTGAGGAATTCAATGACGCTGAGATTGTTGCGCAGGATGTTGTCAAAGAAGGTTTGGGACTCCTTCTTCATCATGTAACCCAGGCCGCCCTTCCATTCAGGGAAGCGCCTCGTGTCCACATCGACGATGTCCATGTCACGCAACTGCAGCCACTGGCCGGCGAAGTCTTCAGAGAGGCTGTAGGCGCGGTAGTCGGCAATCATGCGCTTCACTTCTGACGCGAGATTTTTGCGAAGCTCACCTTTGGCGGCGAGTTGCAGGAGTTTGTCATCCGGGGGGGCGGCCCAGAGAAAGTAGGAGAGGCGTGAAGCGAGGCTGTACTCATCGATGAAGGCGACGCCATTTTTGGTTTCACCGACCGGGGTGGGGGAGCCACGGTAGAGAAAGCCGGGGGACATGAGCATGCCACGCAGCACGTAGCCGATGGACTCCAGCGGGGGCAGGCCTTCTTTGAGGCCGAGATCGGCGATGCTGTGCCATTTGGCTTTTTCGGCATCGCGCAAAGGGCGGCGGAAGACGCGCTGGCCGAGTTTGTCCACCAAGCCATGCATGTCTGCGAGAGCAACGCCGCCGGGCTGGCCGAGCGGGCCTTCGACGGTGAGCTGATGGAGCCAGAAGTTGCGGTCTTGATGAGTTTTTTCGTCGTAGAAATCGTTCAGGAACCATACCTGAATTTCATGCGTGCCTGCTGGGAGTTCGACTTCCGTCTGAAACGTCTGAGGTGTCTGGTCTTTGGCTGTGATGGAAAAGGAGCCGGCATTTTTTCCGCCGATGCGGACGTCGAATTTCGCGGGTTCGCCGCCGGCCTGCTGCGCACCGGCTTTGATGATGAGGCGGTACTTGCCAGGGATGGCGAGATCGAGGTGGTGCTTCACATAGCCATTGGAGGGAAGCTCAATGGTGCCGGTGTCGCGGCTCGCATTGCCCTGGCCATTTTCAAAATCTTCACCGCTGAGATTGATGGCGGGAAGGCCGGCAGGCTTGCCATCGAGCAGCCATTGCACGAGGCGGGTGCCACGTGGCGGGATCAGGCCGTCGGGACCTTCGATTTCGATTTTTTCGAGTGCGAGATTGCGGTCGCGCTTGTTGGGATCTGGATTCTGCGGGTCGGCGAAGTCGTTGACAAAGCGAATCACGATTTTGTGCTCGCCGCTTTTGAGCGGGACGAGTTGTTTGATCGTCTGCCACGGGCCCTTGTCGCTGTGATAGGGGGCGGTGACGTCGAAGGTGCCGAGTTCCTTGTCGTCGATCCGCAGTGCGACCTTGGCGGCATCCGGGCCAGCCTGAGTGGCGGAGAGGTGGAATTTAAGCTTGTAGTTGCCGCTGGCGGGGGCGGTGAACTTGGTGGCGGCATCGGCGTTGCTGTGGAACCAGCGGATGCCCTCCCATTCTTTGGTTTCACCTTTTTGATTCCAGAACTTTTTGGCACCCAGCTCCATGTCAAGACGCTCGACGTTGGAGGTGTCCAATGCCTTGGCGGCGACGGCATTGGCGGCGCGAATGTACTTTTCCATCAGCATGGGCGAGATGCTGAGCACGTCGCCAATGTTGTCGAAGCCGTAGCCGGTGTCGTCGGGTGGAAACTGGCTTGCGGGCTTGATGTCCACCAGCATGAGATCGCGGATGGTGTTGTTGTATTCGGTACGGTTGAGGCGGCGGTAGGTGATGTGGCCGGGGTCAATCTTCTGCGGGTCGAACCAGAACACGGTGTTGTCGATCCAGGCGACGATTTCATCGCGCTCAGGGAGAGAGGGTTTGTCCTTCTTTTCCGGGGGCATCACATGGGTGACGAGCTGCTGGCGCGCATGATCCCACAGCACCTTGTCGCCGATGAGCTTGGAATATTCGGGGTATTCATCGAGCGCGAAGTCTCCTTTGTCCGAGCCGTCGCCATGGCAGTCGTAGCAGAATTTTTGGAGCAGGGGGAGGATGCGCTGATTGTAGGCGTCCTGGCCGCGTTCGGCGGCGGAGAGGAGGGATGAAATCGCGAGAGATGCGAAGATGAAGCGACGAAGCATGAAAAAGTGGAATGGGGGTATGCAGGATACGCTCCTAGAGTGGCAATGATTTCGACGAAACCAATAGCGCATTGTGTGTGATTTGCGGTTGCGTGCGCCGAGGCTTGCGGTGATGGAGCGCGCCCGTTTACCCCTTTTTCCATGTCCCAATCAACTCTCGAAACCGGCAAAGCCTTCCTGGCCGAAAACGCTGCGAAGGAAGGCGTCACCACGACTGCCAGCGGTCTGCAATATCTGGTGCTCACGCCCGGGGCAGGCAAAAGTCCGAAATTGAAGGACACGGTGGTGGTGAATTATCGCGGTACGCTGCTGAGTGGCGTTGAGTTTGACAGTTCGTACCTGGCAGGGCGCGAACCGGCGGAGTTTCCGCTGAAGCGAGTGATCAAAGGCTGGAAGGAAGGGCTGCAGCTGATGCAGGAGGGAGCGAAGTTCCGCTTTTTCATCCCGTCGGAGCTGGCCTATGGCAAGCGAGGGGCGGGAATTGACATCGGGCCGAATGAAACGCTGATCTTTGAGGTGGAACTGCTGAAAGTCTGGGAGGACTAAGTGCGATTGCTCTGCTCATGAATCAAATCGACCTCAAGGATAGAGTTGCCATTGTCACCGGTGGCGCACGCGGAATCGGCTATGCCATTGCAGAACGCCTGCTGAACTCAGGGGCGGGTGTCTGCCTGTGGGATATTGATGCGGCGGCGCTGGAAGCGGCGAAAGCTGAGCTTTCTGCTCTGGGCAAGGTGCACACGGCGACGGTGGACCTGACGAGCATCTCTTCTGTGGAGGCGGCTGCGGCTTCGACCATCGGTGCGTTTGGGAAGATCGACATTCTGGTGAACAACGCGGGCATTGCTGGAACGAACGCCAAGGTTTGGGAGACTGATCCTGCGGAATGGCAGCGAGTGCTGGCGATCAATCTGAACGGTCCTTTTCACTGCTGCCATGCGGTGGTGCCGCACATGCTCAAAAATGGGTATGGGCGGATCGTGAACATTGCGTCGATTGCGGGCAAGGAAGGGAATCCGAACGCTGCGCATTACAGTGCCTCCAAGGCGGGGGTGGTGGCATTGACGAAGTCGCTTGGCAAGGAGCTGGCCACGAGCAACATCATTGTCAATGCGGTGACGCCTGCAGTGATCGAGACGGATATTCTGAAGCAGATGACGCAGCAGCACATTGACTACATGCTTTCGAAGATCCCGATGAACCGCTTTGGGCAAAAGGAGGAGGCGGCGGCGATGGTGGCGTGGCTGAGTTCGGAGGACTGCTCTTTCACGACGGGTGCGGTGTTTGATTTGTCGGGTGGCAGGGCGACGTATTGAGCCGAGGCATACTCCCACGAGAACTGGTGCGGCGGGGTTCAGTGCAGACGCTGCTGGTAGGCGTGGGGTGTGGCGGCGTGCTGGGTTTGCTTCCCGGTCTTGATGGCGGGTACCAGGGTAGCCTCGCCAAGGCTCGGCGGCCCTGGGCTGCATGACGCATCCCCGTTGGGGATGGGGGAAGGCGTTGGTGGTGATAATGGGGGCTGTGATTTTGCCCGATGTTTTGTAGGATGGCGAGGTGCTGATCGTTTTCGGCTTCAATCTGCGTAATTTGGGGATGTCTCTGATTATTGCTGAAAACTCCAAGGCTGGCTCGCATGACTGGCAGCTCACGCGCATGCGGCTCGACAAGAACGAGGGGGTGCTGAGGGGTATTGCTCAAGGCAGTCGGTGAAGGCGGGGGAGATGCTGGATATCTTTGTCAGCACGAAGCCGACGGCGAAGTTTAAGATCGAGATTTTTCGCACTGGCTACTATGGCGGCTGCGGTGCGCGGTTGATGACGGAGCTGGGGCCGTTTGAGGGGAAGGAGCAGGTGGTGCCGGAGATTGGAGAGAAGCGGCTGCGTGAGTGCCGATGGGAGAAGACGACTTCGATTGCTATTCCTGAGGACTGGGTGAGCGGGGTGTATCTGGGCAGGCTGACGACTTTGCCTGAATCGGCGGACGAGCCTTACTGGCAGAGTTACATCGTGTTTATTGTCGCCGACGACCGGAAGGCGGACATTCTCTTTCAGTGCAGTGACAATACCTGGCAGGCCTACAACAAGTGGCCGGACGATTACTCGCTCTACACGGATCCGAAGGGGAATCAGGGGCCGTGGTCGGATGTGAGCTTTGATCGGCCGTATGGGAAGTATTCGCAGATTTACGAGAATCCGCAGTCCGTGGGCAGCGGCGAGTGGCTGTGCTTTGAGTTTCCCGCCGCCTACTGGCTGGAGAAGGATGGCTACGATGTGACCTACTGCTCGAACGCCGACATGATCACCCCGGATCACGGTTTGAAGTGCAAGGCTTTCATCAGCATCGGGCACGACGAGTATTGGGACATCCGCCAGCACGACAGCGTGGCGAAGATGCGCGATGCAGGTGTCAATCTGCTTTTCCTTTCCGGCAATTCGGTCTGCTGGGTCACGCCTTTTTCACCGAATGCTGATGGCGTTCCCAATCGGCGGGTCTTTCGCGGTGGGCCGTATGGTGGGGAGTACAAGTATGCGGTGGATCGCGAGAAGAACCATGGTCCCTACCCGCATCGTGGGCCGGATGAAGGTTATCTTATGGGAGTGCGCAACATCGACCCTGTGAACGGTGGTGGCGACTGGATTTGCGCCAAGCCTGGGCACTGGGTGTTTGAAGGCACGGGCATGAAGCAGGGTGACAGCATTCCCGGCATGATCGGCTGGGAGTATCATGGTGATGCGCCGAAGGAACTGCCCGGCCTCGAAATCATCGCCCGGGGCACGGCTTTCCAGGGCGGGCATAATCCGCAGCAGTGGCAGGCGGTGATTTTTGATGGTCCGAAGGGGAACTTTATTTTCAATGCCTCCACCATTTGGTGGGCGCAGGGCCTGAGCAAGCCGCCGGGGCATATGCCGGTGTGGAGCCACTACTCACGACCGCATGGCACGGATGAGCGTGTGCAGCGTATCACGGCGAATTTGCTGAGGCGGGCGATTGGGTGATTCGCTTGGCATACCAAGCGTGGATCATTCCGGCTTGGAAGAAGAGCACGGGGGAGGCGAAGCCGCCAAGTTTAATAATATCGCGGATATCCTGGGGTGGCAGAACCGCCACATCTCGGGTGTAGGCTTCGCGCATTCGCTCGATCTCTTCCGGGAGGGTGATGGTGCCACTGTCCCGCATCACCTGAATCCAAAGCTCAAGGAGACTTGGAGAATCCGTGGCTGCAGATACATCGCCGGCCAAGTCGGAACTGATCAGCATGCCCCCAGGGTGAAGGCGTGCGGCAATGTTTTGAAAGAACATGGAACGGGCTGGACGATCCTGGATGAATTGCGAGACCAGAAATGATGTGGCGGCATCGAAGGGTTCCGTCGCTGGAAGAGTGTCGAGATAGCCTTGATGGAGGACGCAGCGTGATAAGAAACCATGCTCCTCTGCACGGCGGCAGAGGACCTCGATCATCGCTGTGGATGGCTCTACCGCTGTGAAATGCCAGCCGGGAAATTTCTGGGCCAGATAGAGAATTTCGTTTCCTGTGCCGGCCCCGACGCAAAGAATACGCGCCGTTGGAGGGAGGGCAGTAAGCATCGTGCTCGTGAGCAGATGCAAGGCGCTGTTGAGTGGAGCCAGCCTGCTCCATTTCTGGTCATATGATGCTGCCTGTTGATCAAAAATTTCGGTGATTTTCTCTTTTTGCATTGAACGATGGGGGCTGCCTGAACCGAAGATGGCTGAGCTATACTCAACGCCTCCCATGCCTGCACAGGCGAAAAATTCTCTGTGCTGCACGAAAATCAAAGCTGGATTAATCCGCCGAGTCCCGTGCGGATGGTGATCCAGACTCAGGCCAGAATCGCCTTGGCCACTTCGCCGCTGACGTCGGTGAGGCGGAAGTTTCGGCCGGCGTAGCGGTAGGTGAGGCGCTCGTGATTGATGCCGAGGAGGTGGAGGACGGTGGCGTGGAGATCGTGGGTGCCGATGATGCCGGTTTCGGCGGTGTCTCCCATGTCATTGGTGCTGCCGTAGGTGAAGCCGCCTTTCACGCCGCCACCGGCCATCCACATGGTGTAGCCGCCGCCATTGTGGCCGCGACCGTTGTAGGGTTCGTTGTCGTAGCCGCTGCCACGGCCGAATTCGCCGCCCCAGATGATGAGGGTGTCTTTGAGCATGTCGCGCTGCTTGAGGTCGGCGATCAATCCGGCGATGGGTTTGTCGATGGAGGTGCACTGGCGTGCGAGGTTGTCGCGCAGGCCATTGTGGTGATCCCAGCCGGGGGAGGTGAGCTGGATGAAGCGCACGCCTTTTTCTGCCATGCGGCGGGCCATGAGGCACTGGGTGCCGAAGCGTTCGGTGCTGCTGTCATCGATGCCGTAGAGTTCGCGAATGTGCTGTGGTTCTTTATCGAGATCGAGCACGGCAGGGACGCTGGTCTGCATCTTGTAGGCGAGTTCGTAGCTCTGGATGATGCCTTCGATTTCGGGATTGCCGGGATCTCCGCTGAGGAGTTTGCGGTTGGCTTTTTGGATGAACTCGATTTGCTTGCGCTGCTGGGCGTCGCTAAGGCGGCCATTGCTCAGGTCTGGCACGCCGCCACCGCCGCTGCTGAGGCGTGTGCCTTGAAAGGTGGCGGGGAGAAAGGCGGAGCCGTAGTTCATGGCGCCGCCTGAGTCGGCGGCGGGATTGATGGTGACGAAGCCGGGGAGGTCTTCCGCCTGGGTGCCGAGGCCGTAGACGATCCATGCGCCCATGGAGGGGCGGACGAAGGTCTCGCTGCCGATGTGGAGCGCAACGGTGGCCATCTGATGAGCGTTGGTGCGGGTCTGCATGCCGTTGAGCATGCAGAGGTCGTCGGCGTGTTTGGCGAGTTCGGGGAACGCGTCTGAAATCATGAGGCCGCTCTTACCGCGTGGCTTGAACTCAAACACGGAGCCCATGTATTTTTTCACTTTGTCTGCCTCGGCTTTGGCGAGCTCGGGCTTGTAGTCAAAGGTGTCGAGGTGGCTGGGGCCGCCCTGCATGAACATGAAGATCACGCGCTTGGCTTTCGCGGGGAAATGCGGCTCTTTGGGTGCGAGGGGATTGAGGGTCTTTGGGGGTGCGGCGGCGCTCGCGTACTGCTGGTGAAGGGCATTGAAGGCCAGCCAGCCGAAGCCGGTGCTGGTGGATTGGAGGATGGAGCGGCGGGTGGTCATGGCTTCTTCTTGATTGGTTCAGATGCACCGGCTTCAGTCGGGAAAGGAATGGGTGTCAGCCTGTCTCCGTTTCGTTGATCTTTCGGTCTCCAGTCGCCCAGAGGCGAGCGGCGTAAGATGGTCCAGCCGCGTGCTTCCTCAAAATCGAAGAGCACTTTTTCCGCCGTATGTCCTTCATCGAAGGTCATCATCACGAGGGAATCTTCGAGAATAGTGAAGTGCGACACTAACAACCGATTATTCTTCAACTCCGACAGCAAATAGGGATGCATATCCATGGATTGAATCTTGCGCACCAATTGCTGAACTTGGGGTGGCATTTCAGCAACTCTAGCTTCCCAGTTTACCTCGCTTGAGTGGATGAGTGTCTCGGCTTTTAGCTGAGCGGCGAAGCTCAGAGCGCAAATCATCAGAAGAGGCCGGGCAAGGAGTGGATTCATCATCGTAGAGGGTTAAAACACATATCTGAACTCTGCTGTGCCCAGCAATGCCTGTACCAGCACTTCGAGCCCGAGTTCACGTTTGAGCGCTTCTGCATCACTAAGTTCTTCGCTGCCAGGCTCGCGATTCAAGACGAGGCGATAGGCTGCTTTGACATCGTTCCTGGCCTGAGTGGCGATTTCGGCCGCCACTTCTGACACGAACTCATTGTTCATGAAAAAGAGTGACTGTGGGGCGACGGTGGTCACATCGCGCTGGCCTTTGATCTGGGTGGGGCCGGGGAAGTCGAAGGTGCTGAAGAGTTCGGGGATGTTGTCGCGGACGACGGGGAGGTAGATGGTGCGGTAGGGATCTTCGGGGCTGAGGAGGCCGCGTGTGAGGCCATGGCGACCTTTGCCGCCGGTGCCTGCGACTTGGATGCCGGTGGGGCGGTCGAAGGTGAGCTTTCCGGCGAGTTGGAGGAGGGTGTCTCGCAGGGGTTCGAGTTCGAGGCGCTTGGGATTCATGCGCCAGTGCAATTTGTTGCCGGCGTCGGGGTGCTCGGGATTGCCGGTGCTGGCGAGACGGTAGGTGCGGCTGAGCATCAGGGTGCGGATCATTTTCTTCATGGACCAGCCGCCTTCGACGAAACGAATGGCGAGGTGGTCGAGGAGTTCGGGATGCGTGGGATCGCTGCCGGTGATGCCGAAGTCATCGACGGTGCGGACGATGCCTTCGCCGAAGAGATGCTGCCAGAGGCGATTGACGGCGACGCGTGAGGTGAGGGGATGGGTGGGCTGGGTCATCCATTGGGCGAGTTCGAGGCGGCCGGAGGAAGTGGAAGGGATTTTTGGCAGCGGGGGCAGGGCGGGCATGCCGAACTTGCCGCGTTCGGGAGCGGCTTTGCGGTCAAAGGGATCGCCACCGACGGCGAGTTCGCAGTCTTTGATCTCGCCGTCGATGACGCCCATGCAGAAGTGGGGATCGACATCGTAGCGGATGGTGGTCTTTGGATTTCCAAGGGCGCGAATGTCATCCATGGAGTGAATGCCTGCGGGGAGTTTGGAGGGCGGGCCGATGGGTTCATCGAGCTTGGTGGGGAGATCGACGAGCATCTCGGGATCGACATAGCCGGAGCCGTTCATGTCGCTGCGGTTTGCCTGACCGGGCAGGGTGCGGCTGCTGTAGAAGATGCCTGCGAGGGCATAGTAGTCCTGCTGGCTGACGGGCTCAGTTTTGTGATCGTGGCAGCGTGCGCAGCTCAGGGTGAGGCCGAGGAAGGCGCGTGAGACGACATCGATTTGGTCATCCACTTGGTCGAGGACGAACTGCTCGTAGCTGCCTTCTTGGAGATTGACGCTGCCGAGTGCGAGCATGCCGGTGCCGACGATTTGATCGCGCTTTTGCAGGACGGTGGTGGCGGGGAGGAGATCGCCTGCGAGCTGCTCGGCGACGAAGCGGGTGTAGGGTTTGTCGGCGTTGAGGGAATCGATGACCCAGTCGCGGTAGCGCCAGGAGTAGGTGAAGGGGGCATTCCACACGCGGCCCACGCTATCGGCATAGCGGACGACATCGAGCCAGTGGCGTGCCCAGCGTTCGCCGAAGCGTTCGGACTGGAGGAAGGCATCGACGACTTTGGCGAAGGCGAGGTCGTCGGAGGCGGAGTCGCGGATGAAGCTGTCGATTTCTTCCTGAGTGGGAGGGAGGCCCCGGAGGTCGAAGGAGGCGCGGCGGATGAGGGTGAGGCGTGGGACATCGCCGATGGGGTGGAGGTTGTCTTTTTCGAGGCGGGCGAGGATGAAGCGGTCGATGTCGTCTTTGGGCCAGGCGGTGTCTTTGACGGCTGGGATGGCAGGACGCAGTATGCGCTGGTAGGACCAGGGGGTGGGGTTTTCGTATTCTTCGGCGGCTTGCAGAGGTGTTGCAAAGAGATGCACCGCAGAGATCAGGAGAACGCAGAGGGGATGGATGCGGGGCTTCATGGCCGATGGTTGTTCTTCGATGTTTCGCCTCAGTGTTTTGCCTTGAGCCAGGTGCTGAGGGCTTTCACATTTTGGACGAAGTCGAGGCTGTAGATGACGCCACCGGTGGGTTTTGTTTTCTTACCGCTGGTGTCGCGCATCCAGCCGCGTTCTTCATCGGTGACGGGCCAGGAGCCATCGGGCTTTTGTTCCTTCAAGATCGTTGCGATGTCCGAATCGGTGGGGGGCGAGGACCAGCGTTCTTTTTCGGTGCGGGGAAAGATGACGGGCTCGATTCGTGCGATTTTTTTACCGAAGGACTCGATGGTGTCGAGTTCGCTGTCCCATTTCCAGCCGTAGTTGGAGGAGGCTTTTTGGTCGGAGTAAGTGAGGATGAAACCTTTGCCGCCTGCGCCGCGCTCGAAGTAAAGGGGCTTGTTGGTTTGGAGTTCGTAGTAGCGGGCGATCTGGCCATTTGAGAGCAAGGATTGACGCAGGTAGGCAATCGCGCGTGGCAGCGGGGTGAGGTATTTCTTGTCGCCTGTGGCTGCGGCGAGTTTGAGCAGTGCCCACATGGCGGACTGGCTTTCGCGACCGCAGATGGCGCTGGGTTCGAAGGCGCGGCTCCAGGAGGGGTGCATGTCGGCATCGTACTGCTGGGCCCAGGCGGGCTGGGGATCGGGCATTTGTGAGTTGATGAGGAAGTCGCCACCGCGTTTTGCAGCAGCGAGGTATTTCGCATCGCCTCGGAGCTGTGATGCGAGGAGGAGCGTGCTCATCAAGGTGGCGTGGGTGTTGTCGTTGAGGACGTAGCAGCCGGTGAAGTCCTTGGGCCACTTGCGCGGCCAGTCGGCGGGATAACAGGCAGGCTTGATGGGATACATGGCGAGAGGTGGCGGTGAACTCGGCCAGGTGTCCCAGTTCGCGCTCCAGCCTCCGGCTGGATATTGGGTGGCGATGATCGCGCTCAGGGCGAAGTCGGCGGCTTCTTTGATCTCGTCGTCTTTGCCGCCGAGGGCGTGATCGACACGTATTAGCAATCGGGTGGCGGCCTGCGAGACATCATCATCGAAAGTGGAGTAGTTGTTTTTGTTCTGGTGCTTGATCCAGAGGTGCCAGCCGGCTTCGCCCTGCGGGGCTTTTTTGCGCTCGATGAGCTTGCCGTCTTCGTCGCGGCGATAGAGTTGGGATGCGCGGTTCTTTGAATCGAAATGGCCTGAGTAATCCCAGCCGCCGGAGGCTAGTTGGCTGCGTGATACAGCGTGTGCTGCTTCTACTGCGGCAGCGAGGCATTTTTCATCCTTGGTTGCTTCGTATGCGTCGAGCATGGCCATGCCGACGGCGGGAGTGCCGGGGGGCTGAATCCAGATGGTGTCGGGGGCGGGGATGCCTTCGGCTTCGCGCAGGGTGAAGTCGGCGCTGTAGCGATAGACGTAGCCGCCGTGGGTCGAGGCGTGGGAGTGGTAGAAGGAAACGGCTTTGGTGGCCGCTGCGGTGACTTCAGCGGGAGTCGCGGCTGTGGCGAGTGACGGAATGACGAAGACTGAAATCAGAATGCCGAAAGACGAACCCAGCATCGAGCGGTGGTTGGAGGCTGAGTTCGACATTGGAAAGGATTTGTTTCGCTTCGCAGCATCCCCTTACTCTGACTTGATGCCGACGTTCTTGTTTCCGTTGTCGCGGACGGCATCGAGGGTGTTGTGAAGAGCGCCGAAGGGGACGTTGGCATCGCTGGTGACGATGACTTTGGCGCCGGGGTGGTCGGGGAGGAAGGTGCTGAGGTGGCTGCGAAGGCGGTTCATGGAGACTTCTTCATCACCGACCATGACGGCTTCGCCGTTTTTGATGACTTTGAGGGTGATGGTTTCGCTGGAGGAGGTGGTTTTGTCGCCGTCACGTGCTCCGGTTTTCTTGCTGGCTTCGCCTTCGCGAGTGCCTGTGCGGGGCTTCTCTCCTTCACGTGAGCCAGTGCGTGGTTTGTCGCCATCGCGTTCACCTCCCGTGCGTGGTTTGTCGCCGTCGCGCTCACCTCC
>DLGZ01000002.1:0-71953 GCA_002482965.1 Verrucomicrobiaceae bacterium UBA7681
ATTTTGTCGGCTCCGGCGCTGGCCCCATGTCGCACGGACTGCCCACATCTTTCCTTCTGGACCAAGGCATCAGGGACGTTCGGCCGGCACCGACAAAATGTCGGTGCTCCCAGCAAAGATTCCATCGACTCAGCTGCCTCACAAAAATCCACCCTCATCTATCTTAACGGAGTGCCATTCCAGCCTGCATCCTTGTTTTGAAGGCCAAAGGCCTTCCGTAATATAGCCCAGGGATGCCGAGCTTTAGCGAGTGCTTCCCTGGGTTCATTCAGCCAATCCGGGAAGCAAACCCAAGGCCCCTCCACATGACGCCGGGTGCCAGCAGCGTCTGCTCCGACCTTGCGCAGCAGGCGGCTATGTCTTGCGTCCTGAATACCGCGCAACAGCCCAAGTCCTACGGCTCCAGATTTCACACGAACTCCATGGCGTCAGTCTATGCACAAGCTTCGATCAAGCTCCATCACCCCTCACCCAAACATCGGCAACAACACACCCACGACCAAAACAATCAGCAGCACCAGCGCCACCCACCACCAGAGGTTCATACCCAGCGGCTGCTTGGAGCTCTTCCCGCCAAACTCACGCGCCACAAACTCGTCGTAGTCGAACTCATCATCCGGCAGATCCAGTCCGTCCTCATGCGTGTCACCGCTCCATCCGGATTTCTCACAGGCACCGCAGTCATCACAGGCTGCCGCACCACGGGGCACCCATTCACCACACGCCGGACACTGACCCGGAGGCTTGAACCGGCCGCTCATCGCACCGGGTTGGAAGAAGGTGCTCTCGAAAAAGGCTGCTCGCTCGCAGCAAAGTGAGCGGAAGACGTGTGCAAACGGCGAAAGGAATCAGTGTCTGCCATGCCGCCCAGATTCAGCAGCGGCGTCCAGCCCGCCTGACGTGACTCATTTTCCACTGGCCCACGGCGCAGCGGCGTGAGCATAATCAGCACCACCGCGAGTGTCACGGTGGCTGCGAGCATTTGGCTCATGGTTCTGGCACGCTGCCGGGTCATGATTAATGCTGATTATTAACTTTTACGAAATAATGTCAACCCACGAGTTTGACCGCCCTTTTCGCTTGTTTTCACCCGTTTCTCAGCCAGCGATGCGCAGTGATTTTGATCCTTACCGCAGGTTTTGGCGATGGGCACAACACCGCCGCGCGCTCTGTGGCGGAGGCTTTGACACGCCTGTGCCCCGAAGAGAAAATCGAGACCAGCGATCTCATCAGCGAGGCCCTGCCGCTAATCTCCGACATCTGCAAAAGCCTCTATCAGTTCGCCATCACCCACTGGCCCGCTGGCTGGCGCATGACCTATGACCTCATGGGCAGGCCTTCCGTAACCGGGCCGGATGCCATGTGGCAGACCGCCATGGTGAACGCCTTGAAGAAGCGGATCGAGACGCAACAGCCACGCCTGATCATCAGCACCTACCCCCTCTATTCCATCCTCCTGGAGTCGCTGGCAAAGAAACAGGCCGTGCCGCCCCTGTGCACCGTCATCACCGACTCCATCAGCGTGAACCGCGTCTGGGTCATGGCCGGCAGCGCACTCTTCTGCGTGGCCGATGACGAGACAAAGAAAGTCGTCACCGGCTTCGGCGTGCCGGAGTCCAAAATCCGCGTCACCGGCTTCCCGGTGGATCTCGCATTCACAGAGCCCCTCCCCGAATTGCCGCCGCATCAGGGTGCCCGCATCCTCTACCTCCCCTCCACCACCGGACGGCGCGTAGCCGCCACGCTTGAAGCACTAAAGCCTCTCTTCCGTACTGGCGTCAAAATGACCCTGCCCGTGGGCAAGCATGACAAACGCCTCTACCACGTCATGCGGCGCTTCATGGACTCCATGCCGCCAGACACCCTCGAAATCATCGGCTGGACCAAACGCATTCCAGAGTTTCTGCGCACGCATGATGTCGTCATCTGCAAGGCTGGCGGAGCCATCTTGCATGAAGTGCTCGCCGCAAAAATCCCCGCCGTCATCGACTACGTGGTACCCGGCCAGGAGGAAGGCAATGCCGAGATGCTCACCAAGCACGGGGGCGGCATCGTCACCAACAGCGCCAAGGAAACCGCCGCCGCCGTCGAAAGCATCCTCATCAACAACAGCGCCGTCGGCCGTCGCATGCGTGCCAGCATGGCCAAAATCAGCATGCCCGACGCCGCCGTGCGCACCGCCAAGGCCGCGCTGACCATCGCGACCACCTAATGGACACACCACCGCCCGTGCCCGTCGTCTGCGCCATCATCAGGCGTGATGATCGCATCATGCTCGCCCAACGGCCACCGGACAAAAAACTCGGCGGCCTGTGGGAATTTCCCGGCGGCAAAGTCGAGCCCGGTGAATCTGCCGAAGCCGCCCTGCACCGTGAACTTCAGGAAGAACTCGGCTGTGCTGTGCGCATCACCCAAACCCTCGCACCCTTCGTTCACGCCTACGACTGGGGCCGCATCGAGCTGATCCCCTTCCTCTGCGAACTCACCTCCGACAGCCCCGAACCCCACCCCCACGAGCACACCGCTCTGGTCTGGGCGGAGCGCACCCAGTTGCAAAACTACAATCTCGCCCCAGCAGACGTGCCACTGCTCAAGGGATTGGTTTAAACAGCACGATGGACCCATGTCCATCGATTCACGAATCGTCCCAAACCGACGCACAAACTGTGCCCATCAACTTCAACCGATGACGTGCGAGGACTTCATAATTCAAAAATCAAAAATCGATTGCTCGACAATCGTCAATCCATCCGGCCAAACCTCACGTAGGCCTTGCATTATCAACGATTATTGATTGCAGAACTGCCCCCTCACTCCACCGGCCTCGGCCTTCCCCACGCACCACGATGCGCGGCTTTGGCCTCACGCTCCAGCTCACGCAGATGATTTTCAAAATCATACTCGCGCCCCCCATCCGGCATCCACGTTCCCTTCGTATGAATCCGACACAGTCCCGCCTTCACCAATTTCTCGGATAGCTCCTCGCCATCATCAAAGAACACCAGCGCATACGAGCGCGCACTGTCAAAAACCCGCTCCCACCGTGTTTGAACCGTAAAACGCTGCTCATGCAGCAGCCTCTCGGTGAAGACCTTCGCCTCCAGCCCCAGGCTCATCGTTTGCGGAATGCTCAAGCCGCCGAAATAAGCAGCCTGATCCTTCAGCCGGTTTTTCACCAGCGGATACAACCGCTTTTCCGCGCAATCGACAAAGTACAACCGCAGCACATGCTCACCGCCTTCGTACGCGATCTTGAAGCTGTCACCATCGTTGTCAGCATCCTCGACAAGCTGGGCATCAGCCAGCGTCACAAATCGTCTCTCCGTCTCCGGTCTGGCCTGCTGCGTCGGCTTGTCACGGTAATGATTCCAAGCCTGCAGCAGCGCGACAACCAGCCACAGCAGTCCCCACAAAAATCGCCTCCCGCTCGAAGACCTCCGTTTCATGTCCCGCGTTTGTTGCCAAACAAATCAATGTGCAGCCTCGGGGAGTAGCGCCAGCCCGTACGTTTGCACACCTCCACCAGCCACGCCTGCCGCGTCCGCAGCGCCTCCTGCGTGACACCTTCCGGCATCAGCAAAATTTTCTCCGGCGGCACCGGCACACCGATGGAGTCCACCACCGCCCGCACTTCTTCCACATCCTCCTCCGTCGCCACGACAAACTTGAGCTGAAACTCATAACTCTCACACCACGCCCGCAGCACCTCCGGCTGCAAACGCAGCCGCTCATGCTTCTCCGCCCATGCCTTGCCAGCCTTCGCTTCGCTCGGCGTCGAATGCGCCAGCTTCGGACTGATGGAGGCCAGATCACAAGCCACTCCCTGTGGCGCAATCGTTCCCGCTGTTTCAATCGTGATGTGCTTGCCCGCAGCACGCAGTTGCCCAAGCAGCTCCGACATCCCCTTCGCCACCATCGGCTCACCGCCAGTCACCACCACAAAGCGCGTCGGCTCCCGCTGCACCACCGCAACAATCTCCTCCACACTCATCTCCGTGCCCTCTGGCTGCCAGGAGGCATACGGCGTATCACACCACGTACAGCGCAGATTGCAGCCCGAAGTCCGCACAAACACCGACGGCACCCCCACCAGCGAGCCCTCGCCTTGCACAGAATAAAAGGTCTCGGAAATCAGCATGGTGCTTTCCACTCCGCCGCATGGCGCGCAAACGCAGGCGCAGCCCGTTGCAGCGCTTCATCAATGTCCGCCTGCGTATGCGCGAGACTGATGAACCACAGCCCGCGCTCAATCGCACGCACGCCTTCCTCAAGCAAACAGCGGCGCAGGTGTGCCCAGCGCGGCGCATCCTGCCGCAGCGCGTAGTCGCGGTAATTGGTGATCTCCCCCTCCGGCGCACCAGGCTTGAGCATAGTGGCATGAAACACGAGCCCAGGACCTTGCGGCTGCAGCGGGATATTGTGCTGAGCCGCCAGCTTGCTCAACCCAGCCATCAACTGCTCACCCAGCGCGATCATCCCAGCAGGATGCTTGTCCCCAAGCGCGATGACTTCATCCAGGCACCACTTCGCAGCAGAAAGGCAGAGCGGGTTCGCATTCAAAGTGCCCGCATGCACGACTTCACCGCTCAGGATCTTCGCAAACATCTTTTCTTTACCCGCGAGAGCCGCAAACGGCACGCCACCACCAATGGCCTTGCCAAGAATCGTCAAATCCGGCGTGAAGCCGTAGTACGACTGCGCACAACCCGCACCAAAGCGAAAGCCCGTGATGGTTTCATCGGCGATCATGACGATGCCGTTTTCATCGCACAACTCACGAATCGTTTCGAGCATGCCAGCGACCGCCGGCATGCAGCCCGTATTACACAGCACGGGCTCAAAGATGATCGCGGCGATCTGATCGTGATGCTCCGCCACGCGCTGACGCAGATGCGCCGGATCATTCCAGCGCGCCACCACAAACGTGCTCAGCACCTCAGGGATCACCCCCTTGCTCGGGTGCAGGCGCGTAGGATCATCCTCCGTCCCCCATTGGTCCGGCGGCGGTGCATAGCCCACGAGACCCTCATCTCCCCAGCCATGGTAATGCCCTTCAAACTTCAAAATCATCGACCTGCCCGTGTGCGCACGTGCCAGCCGCAGCGCGGAGAGTACAACCTCGGTGGCACTGTTGTTAAAGCGCACGCGTTCCGCCCCCGGAATCATCTTTTGCAGCCGCTCGGCCACATCGATCTCCAGCTCGCTCTGCGCCGCCCAGTGCGTCCCCTTGTGCGCTTGGGTGCCAATGGCATCCGCCATGCCTTCCGGTGCATGACCGTAGAGGATGGCCCCCTGCCCGATCTGGAAGTCAATGTACTCATTGCCATCGACATCAAACAACCGCGACCCTTTGCCGTGGTCAAAATACAGAGGCACCGGCACCTCCATCTTGCGGATGCCACTGTTGACGCCGCCAGCAATGCTGCGCTGAGCGCGGGCAAAGAGCTCAGCAGATTTCGGGAAAGTATAGGACATGGCCGTAGAGTGGAAAAATTCAGTGAATCGGCGAGCTGTCGTAGATCACCACACGTTCCCACATCGTCTTGCACGCATCGACAAAGCGCAGATGCTTCGGACACTCCTTCTGGTAAAACACATGGTCCTCCATGTTTTTGAAATGCAGCGTCAGCGAGTAGCTGAAGGAGTGATCCGTCACAGGCCGCTTTTCGCTATCCGCCGGCTTGCCCACAAAAGCATGCACGAGGTAGTCGATTTCAAGCAGGTGCATCAGCTCCGTCTCGAAAGTGGTCAGTTGTTCCGCAGAAAGGTCAGGCTTGAGCCAGAAATAAACGTTATGAATCATGGTGAGAGCATTGGTACGCCGTCAGCACGCCTCTGCAATCGGCAAACTCTGGTTCCTGCATTGAACCAGGCGGTGGAGGCACGGCTCGGAGCAACGTTCAAAACAAAATCAGCTAAAAATGAGCGGATTTTGCTAACCTCCGCCCTTATGCAGCGTTAAATAAGATAGAAGACATCACCATGGCCTACCAGCCCGGTCGTTTTCACTCCGCGCAAAGGACCATGGCCCCACTGGGAACGACTTAAAGTCCGCGTTGCACGTCACCACGAACAATGCAAAACTAGTACCCATATGAACCCCTCATCCATCCTCGCTATCGGACCTCTCGGCACGCCCGAGATGATCATCATCGGCATCCTCATTCTCGTGCTGTTTGGCGCGAAAAAGCTCCCCACCTTCGCCCGCAGCCTGGGCAAGAGCATGGGCGAGTTCAAGAAGGCCCGCACCGAATTCGAAGCCGAACTCCACAACGCTCAGGAAGAAGTCGAGCGCCCAAAGATCACCCCTCCTCAGGAAAAGCGCCAGCCCGTCGCCAACGTCGAAGACACCTAGTCCAATTCTTCTGCTGGCATGCTGCCACCTTCACAGTTCACGCGGCGGGTCTTGGGACCCGCCGTTTTTTTTACTCTGGCAGCGCTGCTGTCCGCCGCCGAGCCGCAGCGCCTCACCTTCTGCTCCTACAATCTGAAAAATTGGCTGACCATGGAGCGGTCCATCGGCAGGCCCGCCACCCCCAAGCCTGAAAACGAGCGCGCCCAGGTGGTGAAAATGCTGGCCTCCATCCACCCCGACATCCTCGGCGTCTGTGAGATCGGCACTGCCGACGATCTGGCGGAACTGCAGCAGCGCCTGCAAAAGGCCGGTGTGGACCTGCCCTACACAGAGCTGGCACATGGCGGCGATCCATCGCGCCGCCTGGCCCTGCTCTCGCGGCTGCCCATCACGGCACGCAACTCGCAGACCACGCTCTCGTATCAAATCGGCGCACAAACCCTGCCGTTTCAGCGTGGCATACTCGATGTCACGATTGCCATCACGCCCACCTTTGATCTGCATTTGCTGGGAGTGCATCTGAAGTCCATGCGCACGACTCCCGAGGCTGACCAAGCCGAGATGCGCCGCAACGAGGCACGACTGCTCCGCCTCCACATCGACTCAATCTTCACCCAGCAGCCCGGTGCCTGCATCCTGGCCTACGGCGACTTCAACGCCCACCGCAACGAACCCTCCCTCGCGGAAATCATGGGTAGCCCCCGCACCGCTGACACCTCCCTGCGCGACGTCCTCCTGCGCGATGAAAATGGCGAGGTCTGGACGCATTTCTGGGACACGACAGACACATACTCTCGCCTCGACTACTGCTTCACCAGCCGCCTGCTGCGGCCGTATATCGACACCCGCAATTCCTTCGTCCACTCCGACCGCGACTTTTACAAAGCGAGCGATCACCGCCCCCTGGTGCTCAAGATCAGCCCTGAGCCGATTTTAAAATAACGCAGGGCATGGCAGCCCCCTACTGCTTCACAATCTTCAACACCCGGTTGTTGTAACTGTCGGTGATGTAAAGCTCTCCCGTGTCCGGCTTGATTGTGACGCCATGCGGGCGTGAAAGCTGACACTGCCGTGGATCACCACCCACTCCAGCACTGCCGTGTTTACCGGTGCCCGCAATGCGCTCCATCATACCGGTCGTTGGAACATAACGGCGTACCAGATGCGCCTCCGCATCAGCGATGATAACGCTGTCATCCTTGTCCACGCACAGATGCTTAGGCCCATTCATCGTCGCTTCGAGCGCCGGGCCGCCGTCCCCTTCTCCACCCTTCTTGCCGCTGGCGTTGACCACCGTGCGGATGTGGCCGGTTTTATCCACCACGCGCAGTGCATTGCCGCCACGCTCAAGGATATAGATGTTCCCCTGTCGGTCAGGTGCCACAGCACGTGGATCTGACAGCGGCGCGTCCACAGCCACAGCACCGTCTTCGGGCCTGCCCTTCTTGCCATTGCCCGCAATCACCCGGCTCTGATGCGTGACGAGGTCAAGCTCATGCACTTGGCGCAAATCCGCGATGTAGAGCTTCGTGCCCTCAAAATTAAGCGTGATGCAGTAAGGGCCATTTCCCTTCTCCTTGCCTGCCGGCGCACGCCAGCCTTCAAGAGGCGAAACGATGCGCGCTTTCACATCCACCACCCGCACCCGGCCGTTCCAGGTGTCCGCGATCAAAAGGTTGTCATCGGGCAGTATGGCCAGATTATGCGGACCATTGAACTGCGCACGAATCGCCTGACCTCCATCCCCACCGTCTCCCGGCTTCAATTGTCCGGCCACATGCTGGATCGTGCCGCCACCATCCACCCGCAGCAGCCGGTTGCCCGACACCATCTCGATGATCCACATATGCCCACCGGAGTCGAAGGCGGTGCCAAACGGTTCCTTCAAAACAGCGTCCGTAGCCGCGATGTCCATGGCATCCTGTGCACCACCACCAGCAACGAGCACGATTTGATCCGCATGAGCGAGGACTGGCAGAAAGAGAGCAAGAAGGCAGGTGCGTGGTGAGATCATGGTGGTGATGAGGGATACTTGATGAAAGCCGGTTTTTTTCCAACCGATATTCATACCGACAAACAAACCCATTTCAGAATTTCACTCATTCGGCATGCCGAATGCTTTATCTTAAGGATGCTCTCTCCCATCCAAGAGTACGTGGAACAACTGCACTCGCGCTACGCCTCCAGCATGGAAGGCCATGTAGCGGACTACATCCCTGAACTGTCCAAGGCAGACCCGCGCTTGTTTGGCATCTGCATCGCCACGCGTGACGGCCATGTCTATGAGGTTGGAGACACCCGTCATCCCTTCACCATCCAGTCCATTTCGAAGGCTCTGGTCTATGGACTTGCGCTGGAAGATCGCGGTGAGGAGCATGTCCTTTCACGCATCGGGGTAGAGCCCTCAGGCGAAGCTTTCAATGCCATCAGCCTCAAGGAAGGCACCGGTGCGCCATTCAACCCGATGATCAATGCCGGAGCCATCGCAACCGCCGGCCAGATTCTGAAAAAGGACGGCAAAAGCCGCATTGAACGGGTGGTGGAATATCTCAGCGGCTTTGCCGGACGAAGTCTGGAGATCAACCAGTCGGTTTATCAAAGTGAAAGCGAGACCGGACACCGCAACCGAGCCATCGGCTGGCTGCTGCGCAATTTTGGCATCTTGGATGAAGACCCGGACGAGACCTTGGAAACGTACTTCCAGCAATGCTCCATGGAGGTCACCTGCCGGGATCTGGCGCTGATGGGAGCGACCATCGCCAACCAGGGTATTCAGCCGGTGACACGCAAACGGGCCATCGCCGCCGACTACGTGGACAATGTGCTCGGCGTCATGGCCACCTGCGGCATGTACGACTGGTCGGGGGAATGGATCTATCGCGTGGGATTGCCAGCCAAAAGCGGCGTGGGCGGCGGCATCCTGGCCGTGCTGCCCGGACAGCTGGGCATCGGCATATTTTCGCCGCCATTGGACAAGCAGGGCAACAGTGATCGTGGCATCAAAGTCTGCATGGATCTGTCGCGTGAGCTCGCCCTGCACATGATGAATCCGACGGCGACTCCTCGCTCAGCCATCCGGCTCAAATACCATGGAGGCGAGGTCGTGTCCCGGCGGCGGCTGCCACCACAGGCGCGTGAACTGCTGCGAGCCAATGGCTCCATGATTCAGGTCATGGAACTGCAGGGAGGGCTCACCTTCACCACCATCGAGCCGGTCATTCGTCAAGCCACCGCGCTGGGGGCAGACTGCAAGCACATCATTTTTGACCTGCGTGCGGTCGTGAACGCCAATTCGGTGAGTCTGATTCTGCTGACCAACCTCGGCACACGGCTTGCCACCCAAGGCGTACGCGTGCTCTTCTGCCAGCCCGCCAAGCTCATGACCGCACTGCGCACCGTCGGCATCGCTGAAGCCGACATCTTCACCACCATGGATGCCGCATTGGAACACTGTGAGGATTCGCTGCTGCTGGAAGTCACCGGAGTCTCATGGCGGCCGGACACGCCTTTGAATCTCAAATCATGCACTCTGTTCCTTCAGTGCAATGACGAGGACATCGCCTTTCTCGAAAAAGAACTCCCGCGACGTCATTACGCGAGCGCTCAAACGATCATCAGTGCCGGAGACCTGGCCGCAGAAATGCTGGTAATAGTCAGCGGAACAGTGGAAGTACAGATCCGCACGGACAATCAAACACGCAAACGCGTGGATGTCCTCACTGCCGGAATGAGCGTGGGAGAAATGGCCTTCCTGGACAGTTCGGCGCGTTCGGCGGATGTCGTTGCCATGGAACCTGTCGAATGCGTCGTCATTTCCAAAGTCTGGTTCGACGCCCTGAATGAACGCAATCCTTCATTGAAGATCTCCCTGCTGCAGGAAATGACGCATGAAATCGCCTCCCGTTTGCGGCAGGCAAATCTATCCATTTCCGCGTTCCACCGTTCATAGCAGTTCACTACTTCTGCTTCAGCAACCGCACGCGGTGCGCTTCGCTGTCGCCGATATAGACGGTGCCGTCCGCATCGCAATAGATGCCATGCAGTCGCGCCATCTTGCACTGGAGCGGATCACC
This sequence comes from Verrucomicrobiaceae bacterium UBA7681, assembly GCA_002482965.1. Classification (GTDB taxonomy): domain Bacteria; phylum Verrucomicrobiota; class Verrucomicrobiia; order Verrucomicrobiales; family Verrucomicrobiaceae; genus Prosthecobacter. The sequence continues at coordinate 10,429 of DLGZ01000002.1, forward strand.
ATCGGGGCCGTCTCCCTTCTCACCAGTTCCCGCGATAAGTTCAAGATTGCCGGTCTTTGCATCAATCATGCGCACGCTGTGACTCTCCGTGTCAGCCAGCCAGGCATTGCCAGCCGCATCGATCGAAATACCTTTCGGTCCGCTGAGCGTCGCCAGCTTGGCCGGACCACCATTGCCTGTGAAGCCTTTGGCACCAGTTCCCGCGACGTGGTGAATCTCCCCCCCTTTGAGATCAAACCTGAAGACCTGATTCCCCTCACGAGTGACGAGCCACAGATTGCCCTCCTTGTCAAAATCCAGTGAACGCGGCCCCTTCAGCGGCGTGCCGTCAATCGGCGCACCATCCGGTGTCGCACCGGGTTTCCCCGTGCCGGCAAAGGTGCTGATCGTACCGGTCTTCATGTCGATCTTGCGGAGAACGTTATTACCGATGTCGCACACGAACAGGCTGCCGTCTGGACCGAACTGAATGCTGTGCGGTTGTTTAAACTGCGCCTGTGCCGCCGGACCACCATCGCCGCTGTATCCCGCCACTCCCGTACCAGCAAAGGTGGTGATGACCTTCGTTTTCATGTCGATCTTGCGCACCACATGGTTCGTCATATCGACGACATAGAGATCACCCTGCGCATCAAACCGCAGTTCATGCGGCAGATTGAAGGTCGCCTCCAAAGCCGGGCCGCCATCGCCAGTATATCCTTTTTTGCCGGTGCCCGCGATGGTGCTGATCGTCCCGTCCGCAGCCACGCGGCGGATACGCTGGCCGGTGTATTCGCAGAACCAGATGGCTCCATCCGGCCCGCGCACGACACCAAAGGGATTGTCGATCTGTGCTGCCGTGGCAGGCCCGCCATCACCACTCCCCCCTTTGGTGCCGTTACCGGCAAAGGTGGAGATGGTCCACTCAGCAGCAGTGGCGGATTGAACGAGCAGGGCGAGCGTGAGAAGGAGGCGCATGGTTGGGAATTGAGACGATGAAGGACTGTGCAGTGAATGCCAAGCAGGAAATGAGTACGCAATCATTCCACCGTTTCTGTGGCGCATTTTGCACCTCCTTTTAATGCCGATAACGGACAATTTAAAGATGGCTTTGCAATGGTATGCCGGAGTAAATTCGGTGTATTGCGTCCACCCTGCACATTCGTTGATCAAACGCTGCGCTTTGGGCAGCACTCCACCCATCCCAACCATGAAACTGACCTTCTGCGGTGCCGCCGGCACCACCACCGGCTCAAAGCATCTCATCACGGTCAACGGTCAGCGCATCCTGCTGGACTGCGGCCTGTACCAAGGCAGACGCAGCGAGGCCTTCGAGCGCAATCGCGACTTCCCTTTCAATCCAGAGGAAATCAACGTCGTCGTACTCTCCCATGCGCACATCGATCACAGCGGCAATCTGCCCCACCTGTGCAAGCGCGGCTTCAGTGGCAACATCTTCGCCACGCCTGCCACGCGCGATCTGTGCAGCATCATGCTGCCCGACGCCGCTCACATTCATGAGAGCGACATCAAATGGCTGAACCGTCACCGCAAGGAGGACAACCTCCCTCTTCTGGAAACCAGCTACACCATGATCGATGCGGAGAAGTGCCTGCGGCAGTTTGTATCCGTGGGCTACCACCGCCCCATGATCATCGCCGACGGTGTCACCATGACCTTCATCGACGCCGGCCACGTGCTGGGCTCCGCACAGGTCGTGCTCGACATCGATGACCGCGAGACCGGCAAAAAATCACGCCTGCTGTTCTCCGGCGACATCGGACGCCCCAACAATGATCTGCTGGCTGATCCCGAGCCCTGTGAGAAGGTCGATCACATCATCATGGAAAGCACCTATGGCGGGCGGCACCACGAGCTCGCCACGGATTCCAACGACCACATCTGCAACATCATCCGCCGCGTCCTGCAGCAGAAGGGCAAGCTCATCATCCCCGCCTTTGCTGTCGAACGCACGCAGCAGCTTCTCTACACGCTGGATCAACTGCGCCATGAAGGCTGCTTCCCGCTGATCCCCACCTTTGTCGACAGCCCGCTGGCAGTGAAGGCCACGGAGATCTTCCGCATGCATGTCGATGAACTCAAACCCACCGTGCGTGATGCGGCCTTCATGCGTGCCGATCCATTCGGCTTTGAGGGGCTGCAGCTCGTGCGTGATGTCAATGAATCCAAGAACCTCAACAAACTCAAAGGGGCTGCGGTCATCATATCAGCCTCCGGCATGGCCGAGTCCGGTCGCATCCTGCACCATCTCCGCAACAATGTCGGCAACGATCACAACATCATTCTCTTCGTCGGCTACTGCGCGCAAAACACACTCGGCTGGAAGCTGCGCGAGGGGCACCAGCACGTGAACATCCTCGGCGACGAATTTGAGGTTCACGCCGGCATCGAAATCCTCGATTCCTTCTCAGGCCACGCCGACCACGATGAACTCCTCGGCTGGTTTGACCGCGTCCAAGGCCCGAAAAGCAACGTCTTCCTCGTCCACGGCGAACCCGATCGCTCCAGCACCCTCAAAGCCGCACTGGACGCAAGGCACGTCAAAAGCAGCGTAAAGATCGCTGTGATGAATCAGGCGGTGGAGCTCTGACAAGTAATGCAGGAACTCTTGCCTGCAAAACCAACGTCACCAAGCAATCGTTGCGGGCAGAAGTGCCCGCAACATTTCCCTCACTCAGTTCCCGCTCCTGAACAAACGCTTGAAGAAGTGACCAACCTCGAGCCCCGTGTCGCCAGTCCATTCCCACGCATTGCGGGCGGCACGCTTCACGTTGTCAGCAGCACGCTCGCCCTTGCCATCGGGATCTGGAGCAGAAACCGGCACGCCGGACTCATAGCTGGCCAGACCATTGTTCCACTGCTGATGAATGACCGCGCCGGTTTCGGCGGAGATCACAATGAAACCGACTTCGTTGCCATCCGTGCCATTGAGTGCCAGCCCCCATTGTGGGGCTCCAGTGGTGGCATCGGCGGCCAGTTGATACGAAGCAGTAACAAAGTTGGTTTTGGCCAGCATCGCATTCCGCTGCGCGATTTTAAGCACGTCCGACGAGCGAAGTCTGATGCGGTTGAAGGCGATCGGCTGCGGCGGCACGCGACCAAGCAGCTTGGGGCCGGCACCCGTGGCCTTGGGGGCCCAGGCACCGTTGACTGCGGTGAGGGAAGCCCGCACAAGTTCCCCAGGGCGGAAGGGATCACGCGCAAAAACGGACCATTGCAGCGGTTCGGCTGCGCTGGCGGTAGATTGCAGCAGCAGAATTCCTTCGGCGGTGGCAGCCCCGTATTCCTGATCAATGACCGTGGCGATTTCGGGATTGGCGTGGCTCAGCGTAGCGCTGGCCAGCATAAGGCTGAAAAAGAGAGAGGTTTTCATGGGTTGCAACAGGTTGGATTTCGCAAGAAAGGAGGTTGTTCAATTGCGGCTGCGCAATTCATTCCGGCTGCTAAAACTCAGCAAACTGGATCTGCCACTGCATGGTGCTGCATGGCCGCTTTGACAAAGCCAAAGAACAGCGGATGCGGATTGTTCGGCTTGGAGAGGAACTCAGGATGGAACTGGCAGCCCACGAAGTAGGGATGCGCAGGCAGTTCAATGATTTCCGCCAAGTCACCCTTCGGCGAAGTCCCGGAGATGAGCATCCCCTTCCCTTCCATCAGTTCCTTGTAGTCGGAATTGAACTCGAAGCGGTGGCGATGGCGTTCGGTGATGGTGGCGCTGTGGTACAGTTCGTAGGCCTTGCTGCCGGGTACGAGATCGGTCACCCAGGAGCCGAGGCGCATGGTGCCGCCAAGCTGCTTCACCTTTTTCTGCTCCTCCATGAGACTGATGACCGGATGCGGGGTGGTCTTGTCAAACTCGGTGCTGGTGGCTCCCTTCAGGTCACAGACGTTGCGGGCAAACTCAATGACGGCGATCTGCATGCCGAGGCAGATGCCAAAGAACGGAATGCCTTTTTCACGCGCATAGCGGGCGGCGCTAACTTTCCCTTCCGTACCACGGTCGCCGAACCCGCCGGGGATAAGAATGCCCTGCAAACCTGCGAGATAGAGTTCAGCACCGGCTTTCTCGATGCTCTCGGCATCCACGCGGATGATGTCCACCTTGCAGTCGTGGGAAGCGCCCGCATGCGTGAGAGATTCGTAGATGCTCTTGTAGGCGTCCTGCAATTCGATGTACTTGCCAACGACACCGATGCGAACGTGGTGCGTGGGGTGAATGACGCGCTGGACAAAGTTGCGCCAGCGGCTGAGGTCGGGCTGCGGAGTGGTGAGATTGAGCAGGCGGCAGACATTGTCGTCCAGCCGCTCTTCATGCAGCTTCAAAGGCACCTCATAAATCGTGTGCTTCACATCCCGCACCTCGACGACGGCCTCGATGGGAACGTTGCCGAAGAGAGAGATTTTTTCGCGCACATCGAGGTCCAGCGGATGCTCGGTACGGCAGAGAATGATGTGCGGGGCGATACCAATCTCTCGCAGCTTCGCAATGCTCTGCTGCGTGGGCTTGGTCTTCAGCTCCTGCGCGGCCTTGATGTACGGCACCAAGGTGGCGTGGATGTAGAGCACATTGCCAGCACCTACCTCATGGCCAAACTGACGAATGGCCTCCAGGAAAGGCAGACCTTCGATGTCCCCGACGGTGCCGCCGATTTCGGTGATGATGACGTCGCCTCCCATCTTCGCCTCCACCTCGTGCATGCGAGCTTTGATTTCATTGGTCACGTGCGGGATGACCTGCACCGTACGCCCCTGATATTTGCCCGCGCGTTCCTTGTCCAGAACGCTCTGGTACACCTGACCGGACGTGAGGTTGTTAAGCCGCGAGAGATTCGTGTGGGTAAAGCGCTCGTAATGGCCCAAGTCGAGATCGGTCTCCGCTCCATCATCCAGCACATACACCTCGCCATGCTCGTACGGATTCATCGTACCGGGGTCGATGTTCAGGTACGGGTCAAATTTCTGCATGATGACCCGCAGGCCACGGAGTTCGAGCAGTGTGCCCAGAGAGGAGGCGGCAAGGCCCTTGCCAAGTGAACTGACGACGCCGCCTGTGACAAAAATGTATTTCATGGATGCTTCTCGGTTGGAGGTTGTCGGGGCGCAGTTCAAGAAGATTGTTTTTGAAGATGCTTTTCTATCGCGTCTGCCTGCTCCGGCGTATCCACGCCGGGCGAGAGCTCGTCCGTCAGCACGACGCGGATGCGTGAGCCGTTTTCCAGGGCGCGTAGCTGCTCCAGCGATTCAGTCTGCTCCAGCCGCGAAGGCGGCCAGGCGACAAACTGAAAGAGGAAGCTGCGCTGAAAGCCGTAGATGCCCAGATGGCGGTAGCTGCGCGGCCAGGCCTCAGGATTGCGCAGGTACGGCAGCGGCGACCGCGAAAAATAAAGCGCATCGCCATGCGTGTCGAAGATGACTTTGACCACATTCGGATCGCTGATCTGCGCAGCATCTTGGATCGGCGCCGCAGCAGTAATCATCTTCACGCCGGGGTCGTCGCGCAGCGTGCGGGCCAGTTCGTCAATCAGCGCCGGCGAGATCAGCGGTTCATCTCCCTGCACATTGATAATAACGCGATGGTCAGGAAATGAATTCGCCGCCTCGGCGATGCGATCCGTGCCGCTGGGATGCTCCGGCGCAGTGAGGACAAATTTGGCCCCAAAACCGGCTGCAGCCTCCGCAATGCGGGCGTCATCAGTGGCGATGATCACGTCGTCGATCTGCCGACACTCCTGGCAGCGTTCCCAGACGTGTTGCACCAGCGGTTTGCCGGCGATGAGGTGGAGCGGTTTGCCTGGGAAGCGGGTGGAACCCCAGCGGGCAGGAATGGCTACGAGGGTGCGTGAAGAGTCGGTGGTTGCCAAGGTGTGGTGCTGACGAGCAGGTTCCTCTGAAATGACGCGGAAGCGCGGTCGATGCAAGGGAGATTTGATTCACTCATACCGCAGCCATTGGGCGCCAGCCTACCATCATCAAACAGCCACCTATCACCCACACACAGAAAACCCGCAGATCAGCTAGATCTGCGGGCTTTTGAAATAGGCACACAATCTCAGAGATTCCCCCGAAACTCAGGAGAATCTGCGGACGCCGGGCTTACTTGACGTGGGCAGAGACGAGCTTCGTCATCTCAAACATCGTCACCTGGCTCTTGCCGCCAAAGACAGCCTTCAGCGCTTCATCGGCGTTGATGTTGGTCTTTTTGGTCTGGTCCTGCAGACCGTTCTTCTTGATGTATTCCCAGAGCTTCTTGGTCAGCTCTCCGCGGGAGATCGGGGTGGAACCCACGACCTTGGCGAGAATCTCGTCCGGCTGGACGGGCTTCATCAGGGCTGGATTGGGTTTGCGGGCGGGTTTCGGATTGGTTGAGTCAGACATGGGGGTAAATGCTGGCAGAATTCCGCCCCTCGGTCAACCTCCGTGATGCACAGGATTGCACCGAAGTAATAAATATAATCTTTGGTGTAATATTAATAGTTAGCATGCCATCCGCACAGAAAACGGACAGGCAGCCGGAAAGTTACGGCTCAGTTTTTGCCTCCGTATCCCGCCCCGCCTCCAGCATCCGCACGTTTTTCGCCACCAGCGGCAGCCACAGACTCACCCGCGTACCCAGCCCCTCGCGGCTTTCGATGTCGATCTCCCCCCCGTGCTCTCGAATAATACGGCGGACAATCAGCAGCCCCAAGCCAGTCCCTGTAGTCCGGGTGGTGGCGAAAGGCTGGAAGAGCTTCCCCATCTGCTCCGCATTGATCCCCTTCCCCGTATCCTCAAAACTCAGCCGCACCTCAAAATCGGTAAAGGTGCCGTTGATCGTCAGCGTGCCCCCCTTCGGCATCGCCTGGCAGGCATTGCGAATGAGATTGTACACCGCCTGCTTCATCTGTCCCGGATCCAGCGGCATGGCAGGCAAATCGGATCGCAGATCCAGCTTCAGCTTCACCTTGGAAGCTTCGATCTCCGGCTGGAGAAAGCGCACACACTCCTCCAGCAGCTCCCTCAACTGCACTCGCTGAAACTGCGGCTTCGTCGGCCGGATGGCCGCAAGAAACTGGCCAATGATGAAATCCAGCCGCTTGATCTCACCCGTAGCCACATCCAGATGCTCCCTTAGGCTAGCCCCCTTAGCCCCCATCTTCTTGAGACGGCGCTCAAGCAACTGCAGGTGGATCGTCAAAGAATTCAGCGGATTCCCCAGCTCATGCGCCACCCCGGCTGCCAGCAGCGTGAAGGCATTCAGCCGCTCGCTTTCAAGCTGCTCCTCCGTCCGCTTCCGCGTCTCCGTCACATCACGGATCAGCATCACAAAACCCAGCGCCGAGTCATCATCGATGCTCGTGATATAGAAATTCAGGTAGCGGTTCTCCGGGTAAAACACCTCCAGATCCCGGCTCACCACCGTCCCCGGCTTAAGCAGTTCATTCCAGTCCAGCCCCCGCACCCCCTGCGCCAGCCGCTGGCCAATCACCTGATCCTGCTCCAGACCAAAAAAAGTGCACGCCGCCCGGTTCACATAACTGACCTTGCCCTCCGTATCCAGCAGGATCACCCCCTCCTGCAGCGCCTCGAACACCTTCTCCTGAAATTTCTTCTCCCGCACCAGCTCCAGCACAATGCCCTGAACCTCGCCCGGTTCCAGGCGGTCCATGCGTTTGATAAGCTTGTCAATGAAGGCAGATCTCATAGGCTGACGATTATGAACGACCTCCTGATCGTCTTTTGCACCTTCCCCGACCTCGGGAAAGCCCGCGAGACTGCCACGGCCCTGGTGGAATCGCAACTCGCCGCCTGCGTCAATCTCATTCCCGCCATCGAATCCATCTACCGCTGGCAGGGAAAAGTCGAAACCTCTGCCGAAGTCCTCGCCATCTTCAAAACCACCCCCACCACCTACCCCCTCTTCGAATCCCGCCTCCACGAACTCCACCCCTACGACGTCCCAGAAATCGTCGCCCTGAAACCAGAACAAGTGTCTGAAGCATACGCGAGGTGGGTGGAGATTTCAGTGTTGGGAGAATCTCGTGCGAACATATAAAAAGGCCTCTTCAAATCCCTTCGCTCGATGTGCAATTTTAAGGTTTGAAGCGATACATTCAAAGGTCGATTCCTTCATAGTAGCTATGAAATGAAATAGTTTCTCCCCGCGTCCGGCTGGCACAGTCATGCCTCGCCCGCCCCAGATTCTCCGCGATGTTTCATGCATCTGGTTTGATATCTCTCTGAGCCACGGCGTATCATCGGAGACGAAAATCGACGCGTCCCCTGAAGATATACCATCACGGTAATGTGGGTGCTCTGGCAACCCTTCATCGTTGGGATAGCCAAAGCGACTCGATGCACAGCCTTCACACTCAACCACAATCACCTCAGATACGCTATCGAAGGGGTAGAACAGAAGAAAAGTGTCCCATCCGTCCTGAAGCAATGTCTCGCATGGAACGTTTGGAGAAGGCTCGCAGCCGAGGTCGTATGGCTTGAAGATGGTCATGAATTCATAGGGTTAACTGAGGAATAGCACCTCCCCCAGCGCCCTCTCAATCCGCGCAATCGTCTTCTCCTTCCCAATCAAATGCGCAATCGTCGTCACCCCCGGCCCACGTGACTGCCCGCTCAGCGCAAAGCGCAACAACGGCATCATCGCACCCGGCTTCACGCTCAGCGCCTTCGCTGCCGCTTCCACGGCATCATGCACGCTCTGCTCAGTCCACTCCGCAGCTTGCGCCAGTTGCTCACTCGCAGCCTTCAGCAGCCCAGCATTCTCCGGCTTGGCCTTGAGCTTCGTCACCACATCCGCCTCAAAAGGATAGTCCTCACGGAAGAAGTAATGCACCCACTCCGGCAGTTCGGTCAGCAGGCTCACCTTCTCCCGCACGCTGTGCACCGCAGCAGCAGCCATGGCATCATCCTCCCAGACGAGGCCCTTTGCGGCGAGGAAAGTCCGTCCATTCTGCAGCAAATCTTCCGGGCTCAGCTCCCGCAAATACTGCGCGTTAAACCACAGTGCCTTCTTCAGATCAAACTTCGCATTGCTGCTGTGAATCGCATCCGCATCAAACAACGCAGTCAGCTCCTCACGCGAAAGCTTTTCGCTCTCCGCCTTCGGCGTCCACCCCAGCATGCAAAGGTAGTTAAACACCGCAGCAGGCAGGAACCCCGCATTCATATAGCTATGCTCAATAGCACTGCCCTCATCCCGCTTGCTCATCTTGCTGCCGTCCGGATTCAAAATCAGCGGAATGTGCGCATAAGTCGGCGGCGTAGCCCCAAACGCATTGAAGAGATCGATATGCTTCCAGGTATTCGAAAGATGATCCTCACCCCGCAGCACATGCGTCATGCGCATCTCAATATCATCCACCACATTCACAAAGTGGAAAATGTAGCTACCATCCGGGCGGCGAATCGTCATGTCCGGCTCCTCAGTCGGCGCAAACGTCACGTCTCCGCAAACCAAGTCATGCACCGTGATCGCCGTACGGCTGAACTTGAAACGCATTGCGCCATCAGCCTCCGCATACACGCGTCCCGCATCCTCCAGCTTTTGGAAATACGCATCATAGATGTCCTTCCGCTGGCTTTGGAAATACGGTCCACAATCACCGCCCGCTTCCGGCCCCTCATCCCAGTCCAGCCCAAGCCAGCGCATGCCCTTGATGATCCCCGCAGCAGCCTCCGCCGTGTTGCGTGCGCCATCGGTGTCTTCCACACGCAGGATGAAAGTGCCGCCAGTCTTGCGCGCCATCAGCCAGTTAAACAACGCCGTGCGGGCGCCTCCGACATGAAGATCACCGGTGGGGGAAGGAGCAAAGCGAACGCGAATGGACATGGAAGGAAGAGGGTTGGAACAGCCGTTTGACCGCGCAGAGCGATCATGAAACGGGGCATGACAATAGCCGGGATTCGCCAATTCAAATTTCAAATCTCAAATTTCAAATCGCGCAGGACTGTTTATGCTCACCCCCATGAAGATCACCCGCATCCTGCTTATCCTTCTTGGCCTCGGGCTGCTGCTCGCCGTGGCAGCCCCTCTGGGCGGTGTCTGGTGGCTGCGCCAGTATGTGAACAAAGAGCGCCTCACGCTGGAGACAGAGAAGAACATCAATGCACGCGTCCAGATCGATGACGTAAACCTCTCCATCCTCTCCTGGCCGCCCAGCCTGCGCCTCACAGGCATCAAGATCGGCCCGCGCGATCAATACGCCGGCACCCCCATCGCGGCCCGCCCGCCAATGCAGCACGCACCCGTGCAAGCCGAGATGGCCTATCTGGAACTAGTCCCCGAAGGCCTCTGGCACCGTCAATTTTATCCGCGTGTACTCCGCCTCATCGGCCTGGATGTGACTGAAACCATCAGCCCACAGGACGGCAGCTCTCTCCAAAAGCTCTTTCAGCCACCACCCGAAAAACTGACCCAGATGCAAATGGACGAGGTGCCCCGTGCCATCCCCATCCAAACTGCCCCGCCCGTGGCCGCCGTCCCTCCGCCGGGCGCGCCACCACCCGCTTTAACGACGCCACCTATCACAGCACCTCCCGCCGAGCCAAAGCCCACCGCCACCCGCCTCTCCCTCCAGGAAATCAGCATCGAGCAGGCCCATTTCCGCATCACCAATCAGGGCGTCGATTCGCAGTTCAAGGCTGACATCAGCAACTTCAGCCTCGCACTCACCGACATCGACATCGACCCCGAAGATCTCACCGCCCACAATCGGCTGCACATACGCCTCGCCGCCAAGGCGGTCGTGGACGGCGTGGCGCAGATCGGCGGCCAACCGCGGCAGGTCCGTTTTGCAGACATGACCCTCCATGGCGAAGGAGACGTGAATCCCGTGGACCCCGCCACGCGAATGTGGTCGCCTGCGGCGGATCTCAACCTCATCATCGACCGTGGCTCCTCCATCGGCGGAAACATGACCATCGGCGAGACCGCCGGCCAGCATCTGGACAAGCTCATGAAATACGGCATCGACCTCCGCGCCATCCGCATCGGCGGCATGCTCGCCCAGGATGTACATGCCCACATCCTCTACCGCGAGCAGTCATTGCGCTTCCTCGATGACGCACTCATTTCGCTTCCGGACTACGACTACACCATCAAGCGTGACTCATGGATGGACTTCGCCAAAGACCAGCAGGGCCTGCTCACCCGGCTGTCCTGCGGCGAGGCTCTCAAGCAAAGCCTCATGCAGGGCATCGCCAGTCGTGGCATCAATCGGACTATCTCACAGCTCGTGGTGGAGGGCCTTTCCGACAGCCGTGGTCGCCTGACCTTCGACCTCACCATCACCGGCTCGATCTCCCATCCCGAGGTCAAACCCGACCTCCAAGTGAAATTGGAAGGCCTGCTGGGAAACGACATCGAAGAACAAGCCAAAGGCCTCATCAACACCTTCAAAGGCCTCAAAGGACTCTTCAAATAACGCAGCAGCGGCACCGCCCGGTAGTTTGAATCTACCAATAGTCCACTCCTCCTAAAAGGTGGTGAAATGTGGCATAAACTTTCTTGGCAAGAATGCCGCTCGGTTAAGGCGACATCTTTGGAGCATCGTTCACTGCCTCGGAACTTCCTTGGCAGACTGGCATCATCTTTCGCCACTCCTCCCCGCACCACACCAGCCCTGAAGGGGCTGTGTAATTCAGCCCAGGGTCAGCCGAGCCTCAGCGAGGCGACCCTGGGTATATCAATACACGACCGGGAAGCAAACCCACCACTCCGCCACATCCCACGCCAACCAGCAGCGTCTGCACTGAACTCCGCCGCAAGCAGAGCGTCCCCCCATCTCCGAATCCAGCATCATCCCCTAAACTGCGTGCCATTCACGCTTGGCAAGTTCCCACCCGCCGCTTAGCATTCACTCCTTATGAGCAATAAAACTTATGGATGCCTGATCGCCCTGCTGCTGCTCGGCCTCATTGTGAGTCTGGGCCTGAATGTGGGCCAGTTCCTCGGCAAGCTGGACCTTGATGTCGGCTCTGACGGCAGCTTTTCGACCGCTCGGCCCAAGAAGCATCTGCACGAAGTCACGGTCGAGTCCCCCAAGCAGTCCACCAAGGACAAGATCGTCCACATCGACCTTGAAGGCGTGATTTCGTCGATGTCCGTGAGCGGACTTTTTGCCGAAGCCATGCCGAGCGTGGATTCGATCAAGACCGCCTTGGAGCAGGCCGTGGCTGACACGAATGTGAAGGCCATCGTGCTCCGGGTGAACTCCCCCGGCGGCGAGGTCACCGCCTCCGACATCATCTACAATGCGGTGAAAAAAGCCTCCAAGGTCAAGCCTGTGGTCGTTTACATGGACTCCATGGCAGCCTCCGGCGGCTACTACGTCGCCTGCGGTGCCACCAAGATCGTGGCCAGTGAAACCACACTCACCGCCAGCATCGGCGTGATCATCGAAACCATGAACTACAGCGAGCTCTTTGGCAAAGTAGGCCTGTCCATGACCGCCTTCACCAGCGGCGCCTTCAAGGACTCGCTGAGCGGTGCACGCCCCATGCGTGAAGATGAAAAAGCCTATGTGCAGAATCTCGTCATGCAGATGTATGACCGCTTCCTCGGCATCGTCTCCGAGGCACGCGGCGTGCCGAAGGAACTGCTCAAGAGCACCGTGGCCGACGGCCGTGTGGTGACCGGTCGTGAAGCTCTGGCCGCCAAGCTGGTCGATCAAATCGGTTATGTGGAGGACGCCTATGCGCTGGCACGCACCCTCGGCGAAGCCCCAGATGCCGGCGTGGTGAAGTATCGCAACGAAGTCAGTCTGTTTGATGCCTTGGGCATGGCTTCGGCCAAAGCGGGAGCACCACCGGCCAAGGTGCAGTTGGATGTGAGCAGCGGCCTGCTGCCAAAGCTCCTGCCCGGCGTGCCTTATTACCTTCCCCCCAGCTTTGCCCACTGATCATGCTGGATGCGCCTTCATTCGGGGTCCTGCACGATCTTTCCGTTTTTGTCAGCATCGCCACGGCGTTGGCGCTGGTCTGTTACTGGTTGCTGCGCCACCTGAGGCCCGAGGTTTCATGGAATCATGAAGGATCTGTGCTCTCGCGCCCCTATGGCGCGCCGGATTTGCTCGTGCTCGCCGGGATAGGCCTGTTTTTCATCCTCTCCATGCAGCCTCAGGCAGCAGGTGGCAGCAGCAGTGGTGGTGATACGGTCAGCGACAGCAGCCTGGTCATTGGCATGGTGTTCCATCTCACCGTATGTGCGGGGCTGCTGCTCTACCTGTTTCAGGTCCGCGGCCTCAATCCGGCCGAACTGTTTGGCCTGCAGAATCTGCACTGGCGCTCGCTGGCAGTGACCCTGGCAATATTCACGGTCATCATTTTGATCTCCGTGAATGCAGTGTCGGCGATTACAGTGTCCTGGTTGCACAACTTCTGGCCGGACCTCGATGTCCAGGAAACGGTGAAGGCCTTCCAAAAGTCGGACAGCATCGGCCTCAAAATTCTCGTGATCTTCCTGGCCGTCGTGATCGCCCCACTCGCGGAGGAGACGCTGTTTCGCGGCTTTGTCTATGGCGTCCTAAAGCGCTACACCGACGCCCCCTTCGCCGCGCTGAGTTCATCGCTGATGTTCGCCGTCATCCACCTGCACGTCGGCAGCCTTCTCCCCTTGTGGATGCTCGCCGTATTTTTCTGCCTCGCCTATGAAATCACCGGCTGCCTCCTCGTCCCCATGCTCCTGCACGCCATCTTCAATGCCGTGAGCATCATCGCCATGCTGTTTGCGGATGGAAAATAAATGACTCGACCCTAGAAACTCGATTCTGGAATCCAGTATCGAGGATCTAGCATCAAGCCGCTAGTTCACATCACCATTCCACCATCCACCGCCAGCACCTGACCGGTCACATATCGCGCCGCAGGGCTGGCAAGAAAGAGAACGGCTTGGGCAATATCTTCGCCGGTGCCGAGATCACCCAGCGGGATCTTCTTCAAAATCTCCCCCTTCACCGCATCATTGAGCACATGCGTCATGTCCGTGGCGATGAAGCCGGGACAGACCACATTCGCAGTCACACCACGACCAGCAAACTCGCGCGCCAGTGATTTGGTAAACCCAATGAGGCCCGCCTTGCTTGCCGCATAATTCGCCTGTCCAGCGTTGCCGATGAGGCCGATCACAGAACTGATGTTGATGATCCGCGCCCCTTTTTGCTTCAGGATGCTGCGCTGGAAGGCCTTCACCATGTTGAAGGCACCTTTGAGGTTCGTGTCCAGCACGACATCCCAGTCTTCCTCGCTCATGCGCAGCAGCAGCCCGTCTTTGGTGACACCGGCGTTGTTCACCAGAATGTCCACGTGATCATAATCCGCGAGGATCTGCTTGCCCACCTCGGCGCAAGCTGCGCCATCCGCCACGTCGAGCGCATAGGCCTTCGCGGCATCGGGGTAGTTGGCGTTGATGGCATCCGCAGCGCTTTGCGCATTGGCCTGTGTGCGACTGACGACGGCGACTTTCGCGCCCTCGGCGGCAAAAGTTTCGGCGATGGCTTTGCCAATGCCACGTCCGGCACCGGTGACGACTGCGATCTTATCTTGAAGTTTACCCATGCCTCCATCCATGAACGGCATGCCTCGCCGCGCAAGAAGAAGGTGCATAGCCCTCCGTGCATGCGTAGGGTCCGTCATTGCCGATGAGTGACGACGCGCCGCCAGCCGACAAACCTGCTCTCTTGAAAAAATCCATCTCTCTGAGCGGGATTTGTGATGTCATCGTCTTTTTGTCCCTCTCCTGCACCTGGTTCGGCAGCCTGGGCCGGTATGGCTGGCTTTTCAATCTCATGTCACACTTCCGGCTGCAGTATGTGATTGCCTGCAGCATCGTGGTAATCTACGCGCTGATTCGCCGTCGCACCTGGCTCGTTCTGATCTCGCTGATCTCCGTGCTCTGGAATGCACAGATCATCCATGCCTACCATCAAACGGCTGAGGTGGTGAACACCCCAAGTGAAAGACCACTGCGCGTCATGACCTTCAATGTCCAGACGGAAAACAAAACACAGGACGCAGCCATCCATCATGTCTTGGAATCAGACGCAGACATCGTCTGCCTGCTGGAGGTCGATGACTCCTGGCGCGCAGCCTTGCAGCCGCTGCGGCTCAAGTATCCGCACCGTGTGGAAGAGTTGAACGATGGCAATTTCGGCATCGCCTGCTACACGCGGCTGCCCATGAAAAGCCTCGAAGCCCGCCGCTTCACGATCTGGCGGCTGCCCACTCTCGTGCTCAATCTGGATCATCTCGGCAGACCTCTCACCTTCATCGGCATCCATACCATCCCGCCGATGGGTGGCTTGAGCTCACATGAGTGGCGGGAGCACTTGTCAGGCATCGCCACCCTCGTCACCAGCCTCAGTGGCGAAGTCATCGTAGCCGGCGACTTCAATGCCACGCCATGGTGTGAAGGCATGCGCCTGCTGCGTGAAAACAGCGGCCTGGATTTCCGTTCCGTCGATCCCGTCTGGCCCCCAACCTGGGGCCTTCACCTCCCCATGATGATCCCCATCGACCACGTCCTTGTGAAGCGCGGCCTCACCGTGCAAAAGCGCACCCTCGGCCCCGAAACAGGCTCCGACCACCGCTCCGTGACAGTAGAAATTGTGCGGTGAAGCTGAACCGCCAACGAAACGACATTGGCAGGTCCAAATCAAAAAGCCACACTCACACCCGACATGAATGGCCCTCGGTTAAGGCGGTGTTTCGCTCATTTTCGCATCTCTCGTTGCATCCTCCCCGGCAGACTGGGTTATAGCGGTTCGCAAAAATCATTTCCGGAATGGAGAGTCTGAGGATGTTCGGTTTGCCGCAGAGGGGCAAAGGTGCAGAGGAGGCAGAGATTGAATCTCTTCTCTGCTCCCCCTGCCTCTCCGCCCCTCTGCGGCAGATTCGAGGGTTCCTCCAATTTTCAAAAAATACTTCGGAGCGTGTTTCCTTCTGCGCTTTCCGGAAATCATTTCTGTAAACGCTGTTCTTTTGCCACTCCACTCCACTCCGCCTCCACACCAGCACCAAAGGTGCTGCGTAACTCAGCCCAGGGTCAGCCGAGCCTAAGCGAGGCGACCCTGGGTATGGCAACACACGACCGGAAGCAAAGCCAACGCCTTCTTCACGCGCAGCACCAACCAGCAGCGTTTGCAATAAGTCCCGCCGCGCTAAGAGCGTCCCACCGGCTCCAAACACACGATCAGCACTCTTACCCGAGCGCCCTTCACACCCCACATCTTTTCCTACTCCTCCAATCGCCTTGACGCACAATTAACACAGTATTTTAATTGCCAGTGATAGCTTGGATATCATTTAATACAATTCGCTATGAATGCTAAAACCACTCTTCTCATGGTCAGTTTTCTCCTCCTGTCCGTTGCATCAAAAGCAGCAGATACCATCAAGTGGTCTTCCGCCAAAGCGACCATCTCCGAGAAGGGAGCCTTGACGGTCGAAGTCACGGCCGAAGTTCATCTGGAACAACCAACCGGACGAGTCTGCCTTTATCTTCAAGACCAGGATACGGCCCTTGGAAAGAGCCGTCCTTTCGATGTAATTGTGTCTAAAGGGGATGAAACAGTCACGATCAAGCGAACCATTGATGTCCCCGAAGACCTCACACTCATCTACGTCTTTACCCCGCTCTACCTGAACTCGGAGGAATCGACCTACATCCGAGAAATGGGCAGGCTCACGATTGCCTGGTCCGACCTCGAGAAACCGAGTGTTAAAGTCTTCATGCCCACGCCCAAGAAGTGACTACCCCATCCAGGCCGTGTGCGATCACTCCCTTCACGGGAAAATCCGTTCTGCGCAGGATGAATCCCTGCTCACTTCTTCAGCGTCAGCTTCGGATTATACCGGCCATCTCGCCGGATTTTTTTCGTCAGTTTGTCCGCAGCAGCGGCATTGAATGTGCACAAGCAGAAGAGGCCGAGAAACAGCAAGGTTTTCCGCTTAAAAACAGGTGGTTTTATGTGCCTCACGCCATCACCGCCTTCACCGGACTGTGCTCCTCCACACCGCTGAGCCTCTGATCAAGCCCCTGAAACTTGAAAGTGAACTTGCGATGATCAATGCCCATGAGGTGCAGAATCGTGGCATTGAGATCATTGATGTGCACCGGGTCTTTCGCCACGTTGTAACTGAAGTCGTCCGTCTCACCGTGCTCGATGCCGCCTTTCACACCGCCCCCGGCCATCCACATTGTGAAGCAGCGCGGATGGTGATCCCGCCCATAGTTCTCCTTCGTCAGCGTGCCCTGCGAATAGACCGTGCGTCCAAATTCCCCACCCCAGACCACGAGCGTATCCTGCAGCAGCCCCCGTTGTTTCAGATCCATGATCAGCGCAGCGCAGGCTCGCTCAGTATCCTCCACCTGACCGCGCAAAAGCTTCGGCAGGTTGTTATGCTGATCCCAGCCGCGATGCAAAATCTGCACCACGCGCGTCCCCCGCTCAATGAGCCGCCGCGCCATGATGGCGCTGTGCGTGAAGCTGCCGCTGCGGTTCACATCATCGCCATACATCTCCAGCGTCGCCTTGCTTTCCTTGCTCAGATCCGTCAGCTCCGGCACGCTCGTCTGCATGCGAAAAGCCATTTCATACTGCGCGATCCGCGTCTGAATCTCAGGATCACCAATACGGGCGTGATTGATGCTATTCAGCTTGTTCAGCGCATCCAGCATCGTGCGGCGATCACTGCCATCCACACCCGGCGGGTTCTTCACATACAGCACCGGATCCCCCTGCCCTCTCAGCGCCACCCCGCTGTACTTCGTCGGCAGAAAGCCACTGCTCCACATGCGCGTAAACAAAGCCTGCGCCTGACTGGCCGCAGGAAAAGTAGGCGTGAAAACCACAAACGACGGCAGATCATTGCTCTCGCTCCCCAGCCCATACCCCAGCCAGGACCCAATGCTCGGCTTCCCTGGCACCTCACTGCCCGTCATGACAAACGTACACGCCGGGTCATGATTGATCGCAGTAGTGCTCACACTCTTGATCACCGCAATCTCATCCACAATCTTCGCCGTGTGCGGCAGCAACTCGCTCACAAACCGCCCGCACTGCCCATGCTGCGTGAACTTGAACATGCTCGGTGCCACCGGAAACCGCGCCTGCCCGCTCGTCATCGTGGTGATCCGCTGGCCGTTGCGAATGCTCTCCGGCAAATCCTTGTCGTAGTGCTGCTGCAACTGCGGCTTGTGGTCCCACAGATCCAACTGCGACGGCGCACCGTTCATGTGCAAATAGATCAGCCTCTTGGCCTTCGGCGCAAAATGCGGCAGTCCAGGCAACGCCGGCTGCACAAGATTGGAGCTCCCCCTCGCAAACTCCTCTCCCAGCATGCCCGCCAGCGCCACGCCACCCACCCGCAAGCCCGTCTGGCCAAAAAACTGCCTACGCGTCTGACTGCGATGATATTCAAGGAGAGGATCCATAGAGACAAAACGCAGGCAGATGGCAGAGGCTTACGCCAGACCGAAAAATGCACCCGTCACCGAAACAGCTTCTTCTCCACCACCGCCCCATTCACCACCACACGCCGCTTCGCAAAATCCAGCACCATGATGGCATCCCGCTTGGCTCCCTTAATATGCTGCTGCCCAGACTGCACCGTCGGGTCCCCCTCCAGCACCACCTCCGAAGTTGCACTGCGGAAATGAATGCGCTGCGCAATACCAAAAAAAGTCCCGTCTTTCGTAATGACGGTGATTTTGCTCCATTTGTCAGCACGTGCCAGGCTTGGCCACGTTTGCTTGTCCTGCTTCACATACACCAGCTCCTGCCCTTGCAGCAGCACAAAGGGAAATTCATTGACCGCTAGCTGCCGTCGCGTGTCATCAATGGAACCCAGCTTGTCATCCGAGGTGGACCCAGCAGCAATGGCCAGCAGCGAAGTCACCATTCCCATGAGATCCCCCGCCCTGCCCGTCAATCCCGAGCTAGGTCGCTTGGCCTTGGGCGATCCCTTCGGCAGTTCGTCATCGCGAATGAAAAGACCGCGCGGAATCGTTTTACCACCCTGCACCTCAAGCATCGGCCCAGGCAGAGCCGCCCACTGCTTCAGATCCGGAAACGGCAGGTAGTCCAGCGGCTCCGAGGTCAGCGGCCTGGACATACGGTGCATCGCCTTGTAGGCCAGCGATCCCACGTGCATTTTGCATGACGTAAGTGAGAAGAGGCAAATGCTGAGCGCCGGCATCCAACGCCGGATTTTTTTCCAAATCATGGCCCTAGGCTGTCATTCTGGCGTGTGTTCGCAAGTGTGGATTGCCTTCATCCTGCCATTGCAGTGCGAATTGCCGCCGAATTGTCCGGCAAGATGCCATTCACCCCCATCGTTTGCATGCCACCATGATCCGCCGCCTCTTCCTCTTACTGCTCGCCCTTCCCTGCCTGCTCACCGCTGCCGATTCACCACCGAACATTGTGATGATCATCTCGGATGACCAGTTGTGGAGTGATTACAGCTTCATGGGCCACCCCGTCATCCAGACGCCAAACCTCGACCGCCTGGCCAAAGAAAGCCTCACCTTCACTCGTGGCTACGTGCCCTGCAGCCTCTGCTGCCCCAGCCTCGCCTCGCTGATCACCGGCCTGTATCCGCACCAGCACAAGGTGACGAGCAACGACCCTCCCATCCCCGCTGGCATGAAGCCGCGCGAATTTCAAAGCAGCCCGCAGTTTGATGCCGGCCGCGAGGTAATCAGCAAGCACCTCGAAGAAGCCAGCACGCTGCCCACCATGCTGAAACAAAAAGGCTACCTCAGTCTGCAAACCGGCAAGTGGTGGCAAAAAAGCTACGAGCGCGGCGGCTTCACCCAAGGCATGACCCACGGCGGCCGTCATGGAGATGCAGGCCTCGACATCGGCCGCAAGACCATGCAGCCCATCTATGATTTCATCGGCGAAGCCAAAAAAGAACAGAAGCCCTTCTTCGTCTGGTATGCCCCCATGATGCCGCATGATCCACACACCCCTCCCCAACGCTTGTTCGACAAATACAAGGACAAGGCGCCCAGCGAAAAAGTGGCAAAGTATTGGGCCATGGTGGACTGGTTCGACGAAACCTGCGGCGAACTCATCAAGCACATCGACGACAACGGCCTGAAGGAAAACACCATCTTCGTCTATGTCTGCGACAACGGCTGGATCACCAACCCCAAGACCGGCCGCTACGCTGACAAATCAAAGCAAAGCCAGTATGACGGCGGCCTGCGCACCCCCATCATGATACGCTGGCCCGGCCATGTACAGCCAAAGATGTCCACCGACCTCGCCGAGTCCATCGACCTCGTGCCAACCCTTCTCCACGCCGTCGGCATTACCCCCACGAAAACCTTCCCCGGCATCGACCTCCTCGATCACGCCGCCGTCAGCGCCCGCAAGACCATCTACGGCGAATGCTTCACACACAACTTCGTCGATCTCAACGTGCCCGCCGCAAGCTTGCGCTGGCGCTGGCTCATCAACGGCTACGACAAACTCATCGTGCCCAACAAGACCAACCAGCCCGATGATGTCGTGGAACTCTACGACCTCAAGGCAGACCCTACGGAAGAAAAAAATCTCGCAACCGAGAGCGCAGACAAGGTGAAGGAGCTGAGCGCAAAGCTCAATGCCTGGTGGCAGCCGTAAAATAACCTCTGGCTCGCAGATCATTGATCGGCACTTTCACTGCCCCCAGGCAGCCGCACGGGTGACCCTGCCAGACCCCATGCCCACTCGCTTCTACCCACAAATCACGACTCCACCCATTGAGTCCGACAGCGAATTTCTGACCGCCTTCAGAGATCATGAATTTGACCGTGACTATCCCGAGGACATCTATCAGCAGTCCGCCTGCCACTGGACCCCTTTGGACGTGTGCCAGATGGCAGCCCAGATGCTCGTCGAAAAACCCGGCACACGCGTGCTGGACATCGGCTGCGGCCCCGGAAAATTCTGCGCCATAGGTGCCACCACCACCCAGGGCCACTTCACCGGCGTGGAACAGCGCAGCAGGCTCGTCAAAGCCGCACGTGATCTGCTGGAGCGCCACCGCATCACGCGTGCCGAAATCGTTCACGGCAACATCACCACGGTGTCCTTTGACGCCTACGATGCCTTCTACCTCTTCAATCCCTTCGAAGAAAACATCCTGCCAATGCTCCGCATCGACCACGACGTGGAGATGCAACCCCAGCTCTACGACGACTACACCCTGCACGTGCAGCAGCAGCTCGAGCTAAAACCTCTCGGCACCCGCATCGTCACCTACTACGGCAGCTGCGCCGAGGTTCCCGAATGCTACACCTGCGTGAAAACCGCCTACGACGGCACTTTGAAACTCTGGGTGAAGACACGCTCACATCTGGAAGATGCAGCCGATGATGCAGCACCTGCCCCCTGTCGCTTCCCGCATCTCGTTTAGTTTGCATCGCGTATCATTGTGACCTGCGCAATAGCCTGACATCCTTCGCTCGAAGGCCAAAGGCCTTCCGTATTTAAGCCCAGGGTCAGCCGAGCCTCAGCGAGGCGACCCTGGGTCAATGATCCGACTGACCGGGGAGCAAACCCAGTGCCTCCGTCGCGCACCGCGTCCTCCAGCAGCGTCTGCCCCGCCATACGGCCGCGCTGAAGGGCGTCCAAGCGCTTCCAAAGCTCACCAGCTTCCCCTTGGTCAAAAGCCTGTCGCGTCAATCTCCTCGATGACGCGAGAATCCTCAACAAGGCGATATTCCCCGCACACCACTCAACACGCCGTCACACACGGAACCCCACCCTTCACATCCGGATCCACATACTTCCTCACCCCTGCGTTCCCTCCACGCCGGAACAACAGCGCCACCAGCGACAGCGTCGCCACCGAACTCAGCGGCATCAAAATCGCCGCCAGCAGCGGACTGAGATAACCTGCAAGCGCAACGATCACGGTGACGATGTTATAGGTCACTGAAAAAGCGAAGACCGCATGCACAGCGCGGCGGTGCGTAGCAGCAATATCAAGCAGGCTGCTCATGAATCGCATGCTGTGCCCCAGGAAATAAAAGTCCGCTTTGTGCTCTAAAAAACTACGCCCCGTCACCGGGCTTCCCGCACACGCTGCAACGTCAAAGGCCAGGCTGTCATTCGCTCCGTCACCAATATACAGCGTGCTTTGCGGCTCATGGCCGGAGATCCACGCAGCCTTTTCGTCAGGCGTGAGGCTGTGCTGCCATTGCTCCGGATCGAGATGCAACTGCTCAGCGATAGCGGCCACCTTGGCCTCTCGGTCACCGCTGAGGATGCTCACGCGCAGGCCGCGCGCCTGCAACGCCTCCATCTGCACCAGAGATTCAGCACGCAGCGCATCACGAAATCGGAAGGCGCAGAGCGTCTGCCCATCCCGTGTAAAAACGGCATCCGCCGCCGAATCCTGCGGACGTGAGATGGCCCACACAGAGCCCTCATTCTCACAGCGCAGCCCCTGCCCAGGTTCTTCACTGACTTCGGCATCGAGACTTTCGTCATGCATTCCACCCAGCGCATCAAACAAGCTGCGGCTCACCGGGTGCAAATTGCCGCTGGTGAGATGCCGCAGCATCTGTCGAGAGCTTTCATCCAGCTCCTCCAACACCGCAGGATTGATCAACAGTGGATTTTCCAGCGTCAGCGTCCCCGTTTTATCAAACACCACCTGCCGCAGCCGCGTCAGCTTCTTCCACAGCCCGAGCGTACGCACAAACACACCCTGATCTGCCGCACGGCTCGCAGCGATGTCATCCGCCAGCGGTGCCGCCACCCCGAGTGCACAGGGGCAGGACACGACAAACACGGAAATCATGACCTGCAGCGCACGCGCCCACTCACCCGTGTGCCACCACCACCACAAGCCACCCACGACACCTGCAATTACAACGACAATCAAATACCCACGCAGCAGTTTTTCCAGACGCAGATCACGGTGGTCACCCCCGCGCCGTGCCTCCAGCAGCTTGTGCAGCGTCGAGTCTTTCCACGCCTCCAGCGCCACCGCATTCAGCGCACGTGTGCCAGCGTTCAGCGCACCCGAAGGCAGAAGCTGGCCGCTGCTTCGCGTGCATGAATCACTTTCCCCACTGATCCACTCCAGACTGATGCTCGCATGCGCATCGGTGAGTTTGGCGGCCACTGGCACCGCCTGCCCGGGCTTCACGCAAAATGTCGCACCAGCTTGCAGAGCCTCCAGCATCTCCGCCTCAGGAATGGACGGATCACGCAGCAGTCGGCGGCGATTTCTCACCACCGCCATCTGCTGCACCAGCCTGCCACCCAGCATCAGAAAGATGAACATCGCCACAAAGTCGAAGTACTTCAGTCCCGGCTCCCCGCTCATCCACCCGATAAGCGAACCCGCATACGCCGCAAGAATCCCCAGCGTGATCGGCGTATCAATATGCAGCACCCCGGCGCGCAGCGCATGCCACGCACGCAGGCCAAAGTAGCTACCCCCTACCAGCAGCGCCAGCGTCGCCGAGGCCGCAGCCACCAGATCAAACCAGTCGGCAAAGGCAAAGTCCGCAGGCATGCCAAAATAAGCAGGCAGTGAGAACGCCATCGCATTCATCGCAAAAGCGCCACACACACCAGTGCGCTTCTCCAAACTGTTGTCACCAGCCTGCCCACCATCCGCACGTTGCATGCCCAGCAGATAGCCAAAGCGCTGCAGCTCACGCGCAAACTCCACCGGCTGAAACTTCCCCGGCTGCCACGCCATGCGCAGTTCACCGCTGGAGATATCCACCTGAATCTGCGTACCACCCAGTTTGGCAAACACCCGCTCAATCAGCCAGATGCACGCCATGCACGAAAGACCCTGCACAGACACGCTCAATTCAGCCGCCACATCCTCACTCACGCGCGTCGCCTCTGCCGCCCCCGTAGCAGTCTCCAGCCAGCCATAATCCTGCTGCCGCATCGCCTGCGGCGGCACCGGCGGGAGATTCAGGCCAGATTTGAGATCATAGAAATGCTCCAGCCCCTGCTGCTGCAAAAGTTCGTATACAGATCGACAGCCCCCGCAGCAAAACCCATCGCTCCGCGTGGTTGGCACCGGCGTCCCACAGTGATGGCACATTGTATTCATAGATAGCCCCTCCTAGCATCGAGATGAACCAGACCGTGTTTGAAAACTTCGCGAGCAATCCAACGCCAAGGTGTCGGGGTCTCCTGACCCCGATGCAGCGCGTTGAGCGTTCCTAAAAACGAACCCCAATCTTTCGCCACCCCGTTTCGCCACACTTCAGTCCCAACGGGACTGCGTATCATAGCGAAGGGGTGCCGAGCCTTGGCGAGGCTCCCCTGGTAAATACGCATCAATGACCGGGAAGCAAACCCAGCACTCCGCCACACCCCAGGCTCACCAGCAGCGTCTTCAAAAAGTCCCGCCGCACACCTGCCGCGCTCAATGCCTCGATGAAATGTCCTCATAGTATTTAGCATCAGTTCATCGCATGGCAGCAACTCGCCGCCGCACTGCTCCCAAAATCCAGCGTATCACGCAGCCGCCACGCCAAAATCACCGCCGTCACCAGCGCCAGCCCCCGCTGCACTTTCCGCATCGTGGCAGGCTGCATCCTACCACCCATCAAGTGAAGCTGCGTCTGCGCCAAAAACAGCAGCGGCAGCGTTCCCAGCCCAAAGGCCACCGCAAACCCAGCCCCCTTCACGGCGCTGCCATTCGCAGAGGCCAGCGCCAGCATCATATAAAGCGGCCCACAAGGCAGCAGCGGCGTGGCCAGCCCGAGGATCGCAGCACGCATCGTGCTCTTCATTTTAAACGCCGCCGTCTGCACCCGGCGCAGCCCTGCAGAAAGAAAGCGCGGCTTCGGCAGCCACGCATCCAGCCCCAGACCCACGCAGGTAAAGGCCAGCACCAGCAGCCAGGGCAGCACCATGCCCGCCCCATGTTGGAAGAAAGCCAGCGGCACCGCGCCAATCGCTCCGGCGATCGCACCCGCAATGCCATACGAGATCATGCGTCCGGTGTGGTACAGCGCCGTGCTGCGCATGAACCCGCTGCCTTTCGGCCCGATCGCCCAGGAGCATGACAGCGGCCCGCACATGCCCACACAGTGTACACTCGTGACAATGCCAGCCACAAAGGCTGCGGCGCTGGTGTCGATCTGCATCATGCCGGTATCAGATGCTTCAGCGGCACGACCTCCGGCTGATTGTTAATGGCAATGTAAAACAGCACAGTCCACGCACTGAGGAGCACCACAAAAGCCAGCACCACCCACAGCCATGGACGGCGCGCGATCCAGCCGAGAGACTCACTTTTGGAGATATTGCTTGGCGTCAAGGTAGTCATTGGATTTGAGGGTGGGGTCAGGGCCGGCGAACTCAAAGGGCTTGGTGTGGTAGGTCTTGCCGTCCTTCGTGTCCGTGATGCTGATGTTGAGCTTGAACGGGGCCTTGAAGGCGGCCTCCGGCAGTGTGATCATGAGCGGTTTCAGTTCCTCATCCTGCGCAGCAATGGTCACCGGCGCGTCCGCTCCCGCGGCGGCCAGTCCGGCGGGCATTTCACCCTCCAAGGCCAGATTGAAAGTGCGCGGTTCATTGCGCTTGTTGATCAGACGCACGAGAAACTGGTTCCGCACAATGTTGTTGGTCACATAATACGGTGACCCCTGCACGCGCAGCACATTGGCGCGCAGGGGTTGGATCCGGCTTGCCGAAAATCCAAAGACCCCGAGTCCCAGCAAAAGCAGTCCCGTATACAAGATAATGCGCGGGCGGACGAGGCGCGTTTGGCCACCTTCAAAGGCCGTGAGGGAGTCGTATCGCACCAGCCCGGTTTTGCGCCCCAGCTTGGTCATGATGGTGTCACACGCATCCGCGCACGCGGCACAGCCAATGCACTCAAGCTGGAGACCATTGCGGATGTCGATACCCGTGGGGCAGACCTGCACGCAGCGCAGGCAGTTCACGCAGTCTCCCGCTCCGGCTGTACCCGCCTTGCCACGTGGCTCGCCGCGTATTTTGTCGTAGCCGACATTGATCGTGTGATCATCCACCAGCGCGGACTGCATGCGGCCATACGGGCACATGATCACGCAAAACTGCTCCCGGAACCAGCTGAACGCTCCATACAGCCCCACGGTGAGAAACGCCATCACCCCAAAGGCGATGGCATGCGCCTGCGGCGAATGGTGCATCATCTCATACAGCTGCTCCAGCGAGACAAAGTAGCTCAGGAAGACATGCGCAATGATGAGCGAGGACAAGATGTAGAGCGAGTGCTTGAACACACGCCTTGCAATCTTGCTAGGCGTCCATGGTGCGGCATCCAGCTTGCGCCGCGCTGTGGCATCACCGTCGATCAGTCTCTCGATGCGACGGTAGACATGCTCCAGAAACACCGTGTAGGGACAGGTCCAGCCGCACCACACACGCCCAAACAACGCGGTGACATAGAACAGCCCGAACCCCAGTCCCGTGACGAGGAAGAAGCCCACCCATAGATCCTGCACCGCCAGCGTGAGACCCATGAAGTGGAAGCGGCGGTTCAGCACATCCAGAAACACCGCTGGAAAACCGTTCACCGGAATCCACGGCAGTGCCACATAGACGATGATCAATACCAAGGCCACGATGCGCCGGCTCCGCGTGAACTTCCCGGCCACATCCGCCGGATGCAGTGTCTTTTTGCTTCCATCATCATTGATGGAGCCGAGGGATACGAGATTCAGTGGGTTGAGTGGCATCAGGAGGCCTTGCGGCTATTTGGCGGCAGGCGGTGCTGCGGGAGGGGGTGTATCAACTGCTTGGGTGATCGGTTCGCCCTCTTTGTGATGACTGAGGACAAAGGCGACCACTTCACTGACGCGTTTCATGCCCAGCACGAGCTCCCATGCCGCCATGCCTTTGGTGACGTCGGGCGAGCCCTTGCGGACGATTTTGAAAATCTCGGTCGGCTTGCCGCCATGCTTCCATTCCTGATCGTTCAGGGGCAGGCCGGGCAGCTTGGCACCGCCAAGAGTGGCGCTGAGATCAGTGCCATGACAGGTGACACACATGCCCGGCGTCATGAAGGTGGCCTTGCCGGCCTCCACCGCGGCAGGGTCACGGGACAGCGCCCAGAGCTGCTCGTCGGTGATGGATTCCATCTGCTTGTCACGCGCCACCTGCATTTCGGCTATGACCTTGTCCATGACAACGGTGTCGCTGCTGCCTATTCCTAGCTGGTAGTAGCACAGCCAGTAGATCACAAAGTAAACGATGGCGATGTAGAGTGTGAAAAGCCACCAGTTCGGCAGCTTTTGGTCATACTCCTGGATGCCGTCAAAGACGTGATCGCGAAGTACTGGCTCGTTGTTGGAGGATGGCTTCTTGGAGTCCATGGTGAGATTATTCGAGAGGCAGACGTGACATGTGCTCAGCCTTGTCCTTGCGCATCAGCATGCCTCGGAGGGTCATGATGCCGAAGACCAGCACGGTGGTGGCGAAGGAGACGACGGGCACGATGAGGTGCCAGTTTTCGTAAATGATGCGCTTGTACATGGGTCAGGGGCGGGTGGGGTGTTTACTGCGCGCCGTCAGCGCGGCGGGCGTTGTCTGGTATGACGGGAGAGAGCGGGAATGGCACCCCCTGCCCCTTTCGGGTGAGGCTTTCCTCCACCTCAGGTTGCTCATACTGGCCAAGCTTTTGCAGATAGGCGATCACGGCCACCATCTGGCTGTCCGGCCGTACCACGATGTTCGAGATCTTCAGCTCGGTTGCTATCTTCACACCCTGCTCAAGCGCCTTCATCTTGATCTCTGTGGCATCCATCGGCGGATAAGGCACGCCCAGGCGACGCAGCACGGCGATCTTGGTAGGCAGCGTTTTTTGATCAAAGGCCTTGGTATTCAGATGCGCATACGGCGGCATGTTGGACTGCGGGGACATGGAGCGTGGGTCCATCAAATGCTCGTAGTGCCAGGAGTTGGGCCGCTGCCCGCCTTCACGTGCGAGGTCGGGACCAGTGCGCTTGGAGCCCCACTGAAACGGATGATCATAGATGCTCTCCCCGAGGCGTGAGTAGTCGCCATAGCGCATCACATCCGGCACCAGCGTGCGAATCATCTGCGAGTGGCAGTTGTAGCAGCCTTCGCTCACATAGATGTCACGACCGGCGAGCTCCAGCGGCTCATAAACCTTCTGGATGCGGTCTTCGACGTTCTTGGCGCTGTTCACCGTGATCGTGGGGATGATCTGGATCAGACCACCGATCACCACGGCCACAAACGTCAGCACTGTGAAGGGAAGATAATTCTGCAGCAGCCGGTCATACCAGTTGGCCCACGTGTGGCTCGTCTTCTGAAAGCGGCGCACGGCCAGGAAGGCGAAGAAGCACGCACAGATGAGGGAAGCGATATCAGCTCCCGGTGGCAGGAAGATCCAGCCAAAGATGAGAAGGAGAGCGCCAAAGGTGCAGGCCGTGGGATCATTGAAGAAGGTCTCCTTCATGCCCATCGTGTCCGTTTTGCCATGCTGGAGCACGGCCACTTCACGCACCTCGTTGACCGGCGTACCGGAACGGATGGTCTTCCAGAGATTCACACACATCACCAGCCAGCCAAGGAGGAACATGCCGCCCCCAATGACGCGCAGCCCCATGAGCGGGCGGATCGCCTGAAGTGTGTCCAGGAAAGTGTTCTTCACCGCCAGCCCGTCTGCGGTCACCTGGTTGAGCATCAGCCCCTGCATGATGCCGCTGATCCACATCGCCACGACATAGAGCAGGATGCCCAGCGTACCAATCCAGAAGTGGAAATTGGCCATCGGCACAGAATACAGCTTCGTGTTCCACAGTCGGGGCGCCAGCCAGTAGAACATCCCTGCCGCCATGAAACCATTCCAGCCGAGAGCGCCACTGTGCACGTGGCCGATGGTCCAGTCAGAGTAATGAGAGAGCGAATTCACCGCGCGGATCGACAGCAGCGGCCCTTCAAAGGTGCACATGCCGTAAAACGTCACCGCCGCGATGAAGAACTTGATCACCGGGTCCGTGCGCAGCTTGTCCCAGGCTCCGCGCAGCGTGAGCAGGCCGTTGAGCATGCCACCCCAGCTCGGTGCCCACAGCATCAGGCTGAAGAACATGCCCAGCATCTGCAGCCACTTCGGCAGCGCCGTGTTCAGCAGATGATGCGGCCCCGCCCAGATGTAGAGGAACACCAGCGACCAGAAATGCACAATCGACAGCCGGTACGAATACACCGGCCGCTCTGCCGCCTTCGGCAGAAAGTAATACATGATGCCGAGGATCGGCGTCGTCAGAAAGAAGGCCACGGCGTTGTGCCCGTACCACCACTGCACCAGTCCGTCCTGCACACCACCAAAAATGCCGTAGCTGTGCGTCCAGCTCGTGGGAATGGAGAGATGGTTGACGATGTACAGCATCGCCACAGTCACAATCGTGGCGATGTAAAACCAAAGTGCCACATAGAGGCTGGGCTCATTACGCTTGTGCAGCGTAAGGAAAAAATTCACCGCAAACACCACCCAGATCACCGCCACCGCCACGTTGATCGGCCAGATCAGTTCGGCGTATTCCTTGCCGCGTGAAAGCCCCAGCGGCAGCGTGATCACCGCCGCCACAATGATGAGCTGCCAGCCCCAGAAGTGGATGTTGCTCAGAGTGTCATTGCCCATGCGGCACTTGCACAGCCGCTGCGTGGAATAGTAGATGCCCGCGAACATCATATTGCCCACGAACGCAAAGATCGCCGCATTCGTGTGCAGCGGGCGCAGCCGCCCGAAAGTCATCCACTCCGCAAGATTGAGCTGGTGAAAGTTCAGCTGGCTGGCGATGAACACGCCTGCGAGCATGGCGACGGCGCCGAAGATGATCGAAGCCAGCATGAACTGGCGGACGATTTTATCGTTGAACTCAATGGGGACTTTGGAGGCTGCGGTGCTGGTCATGGGAAAAGGAGGTTCGGGAATGCGATTCAGGCACGGTCATCCGTGCACCCTCAGGCTCATCCAGCGGCAGCAGCGCATCCTGTTCGATGCTGCCCCGCCGTCTCTGCGACCGCTCCGCCAGATACAGAGCCGCAAACAAGACGGCGAACATCAGGCTGACGAAGATGGTGACGGCAAAAACTTCCATGAGGGGTGGCGGAGCACTGGGCTCACGCTGACCTCACAGAAGCGCAGATCATGTGACCTCGCTCCCCTCCCCTTGGTAATGCCTCACCCGATCTTGTTGCACCGGATGAAACACCCCGATCGAATGGCACTAAGTTAAGTCAGCATGTCGTCGGCCCGTGATACCAGGAACTCTGCGTTTTCCTTCTGGAATACCCTTTTCTTCCACCCCTCCGCCCCGCACCCACACCAGCACCAAAGGTGCTGCGTAATTAAGCCCAGGGTCAGCCGAGCCTAAGCGAGGCGACCCTGGGTATAGCCAGAATCATCCGGAAGCAAACCCAACGCTCCACCACACCTCACGCCCACCAGCAGCGTCTGCAATCAGCCCCGACGCGCGGAGAGCGCACCGCCAGCTCCAAAGCTCACGATCACCTCTCAAAAATCGACTTCTCTTCCCGATCCGCCACCTTGAGATAACGAAAATAAACCTCGAGCTGCAAAGTGCACAGGCACTGCCTATAAATGGCATCCGCAGCATCCCCCGCCGGCCAGTTGGGCCGCCCACGTTTAAAAGAACCATCCGCCTGCTGCGCCCCGAGTACCTGCGGCAAAAACTGCGCATTGTAGAACTTCCAATCATCCGCCCCCGCCTGGAAGAAGGCCTGCGTGTAATAATACCAGCAGTACAGGTTGCAGTTGCGCTCCCAGTCCAGCGGTTCGCTGGTCAGAAACTCCCGCAAAAATCGAATCCCCTTCTTCACCGGAGTCTCCTTGTTATGCGCCAGCGTCTGCAACCCCAGCACCCCACACCCCGTGAGGCTCCACTGGTTATAATGATCGTCCCGGTTCGTTTTGCCAAAACCACCATCCTTCGTCTGCTTCGACTCCAGATAATCACAGCAGCGTTTGATGGCCGCATCCAGCCCCTCAATCTTCACCCCCGAATGTTTCGCCGCCTTGAGCGCCTGAAACTGCCACCCGCTCACCGACAAATCCTCTCCCCGGCTGTCCTTGTTGTAAGCAGTCGGCATCCCCGCATCCTTGCCGCCATAAGTCCACGAGCCCTGCGGGTTCTGCTGCTCGATGATAATTTTCACACCCTTTTCAAAAGTCTCGCGCAATCCGGGCAGGCTGCGGCTCCCCAGACGATAAAACGAATACAATTCGCCAAGCGCATAAGTCGCGATTCCATGCTCATAAGTTGCGGAATTCGACACAACATTCTCCGCCAATGTCCCATACGGATTTTTCCTCCCGAGCTCCACCAGGTAGAGCATCCCATTTTGCACATTGTCGCCAAAGAACGCAGAATCAGGCGTCTCGCAGCGCCCCAGGTAGCAAAGCAGCGTCAATCCCGTCATCGCCGCCTTGTTCCTGCTCCCCCACGAACCATCCGTATTCTGCTGCCCTTTCAACCACGCCAGCGAACGCGAAACTGCCATTTCACACTCCGGCGTGCCACCATTTTCACTCAATTTCTCAAGCCTGCTTTGCATCGAACACCGACCACCAAACATGTTCGGCAAATGAGTCAGCATGGCGGGTGTCGCGGAGCCCTCCATGCCGGGGGCCCTGTTGCCAATGGATGCACTCATGAGCCTGCCAGTTCCATTCCCTGCCTCTGGCAGCACCATCACCCCAGCCTCAGGCAGCGCGATGTCAGTCGGTCCCTCCACTCTGATGCGTGTCTGCGGCGTCTTTCTCGCCATGGCATTCAGATGATTCATGCTCACACGATGTTCCAAATCTCGCGAAGCATCGACACTCGCCTGCGTTGGGCCCGCCGGAATAAAATCCGTCACCGGTTTCGCCATCTGTGTGCCCACGATGACCATGCCAGCCACAAGCAGCAATCCCACATGCACCGCAATGCTAAGCATGAGCGAACCAGCACCCATTTGCCTCCAGAAGCGCAGCCATGCAGGTGCGCGCGGTTGAATGCGTGCCGGTGCAGGCGGCGTGTCCTCCACCATGACCGCCTGAAAAATGGGTTCAGCCACAGGCGGCGGTTGAAACCTCTCCCAACCGGGTGGCACTGGATAAGCGGGCGGCTGATGAGGATCGTTCGTGTTCATGGCGGCGTGAAGTCACACCGCATCACGCTGCACTGAAGATCCTCTTGGGGTGTATTTACCGGCCGAGCTGCAAATGCTGGTAAGGCAGCATCTTCAAATTGCTGCTGCAAGGCCCCGGCGTGTCCACCCACAGCATGCGCGCAGCGATCTTGTCATACGCACGACGGTGAGCCACCGCAGCCTTCACCGCGACCACAGAAAGATCCTCAACGGCAATGCCCTGGCTGTGCCACTGACCAAGATCGAAAGGCGGTGTTTTCACGCTGGTAATGAGGATGGTAAGCCCACCATGCCGAACCACGGCGCAGCGGCCCATGTCGAACACATCCCCGCACATGCTGGCCAGATGGCTGTTCTTGTCTTCGAGTTCAAAGCGACCGTCGTTCAACGCGATGAGTTCGACCTCGATTTCAAGCGGACCTGCATCCAGTCGGCTCCCTTTGCCTCCGAGTTTGATCGTACGCGCACCCGCTTCGATCTCGCTCACTGACTGCGGATCACTGATGCAAATGGCAGCGTTAGGAATGCCATGGCGAATCAGCGCACGCAGCAGACCCGTACCATCGCCGGGTGCCCCGCCGCCGATGTTGTCTGAGGGCTCCACGAGCACGGTCAGGCCCGCAGGCAGAGGCTTCAACTGCGCCAGTACTTCATCCGCAGGCGGATCGGTGATCTGGCCGAGGTGGGTCATTTCTTGCGCACGCTTGCCTAGTTCTTCCAACTGCGGCGTGGCATCAGCCGTGGCGCATGCGACGAAACTGACGCCGGTATCCGGGGTGTCCGCAAAACTGAAACCTGCAACGATGTTCATCGCCCAGAGTGAATCTCTTTCAAAATGCCGTGCCATCGCTTCCAGCGTCAGCATAGGATCGTTCGCTGTGCCGGTGCCGGTTGGCGGCCAGACAATGCCAGGCTGCTGGAGTTGCATGTGCGGACGCTGGCCCGTGGTGAGGCAACGGTTCAGCAGGCGCGCCGCGATCAATCCGGCCTCGCGTGCGTCGGTATGCGGGTTTTCGCGATAACCTACCAAACAATCCGCCAGGGCGGCCATCTGCGGTGAGAAATTTGCGTGGAGATCGAAAACACCAAAGATGGGAACATTGGTGATCGTACGCAGCCGGCGAAGGACCTCGCCTTCGACATCGAGAATTGTCTGCGAAACCATTGCACCATGAAGCACCAAGTAGATTGCGTCGTAGTCGGCTTTGGCGGCAGCGGGGGCGATGTCGCTCCAAAACTGCTCAATGACCTCATCAGCCACGGTGACGGAAGGCTGCGCACGGTAGTCGGCGGCGGGGATCATCTGCCAGCCGAATTCATCGGCGAGTTCGAGCACGCCGCCGAGCGGTGAAGAATCCCCTTTGCTGGCCCACAGCTCCTCGCCGCGCCGGATTTGGAAATCAGCGAGAGTGGTGAGTCCGTCGAGAAAGGTGTGCGTCTCGTGGAAGAGACCGGCAATGAGAATGCGCATAGGCGAATATTAACGCACAATGACGCGCGTTCCTGGCCGGATGAGTTGTGGAAGACGAATGGCGTCCCAGTTGGCAAAGCGGACACAGCCTGCGCTGCGCGTGCGCCCAATGGTGCGCGGCATTGCAGTCCCATGCAGTCCGATGCCCGACTTGCTCAAGCCGCACCAAATGACACCGATAGGGCTGTTCGGACCGGGAGGAATCTGAAAGGCTACATCACCACGCACGCCTTCTTCCAAGAACTGTTTGTCGTAACGGAAGGTCGGCGTGGCCATCATGGTCACCACTTTCCAGGTGCCGACGGGGATGAACTGCGGTTTGCCGGGAGTGATGGGAAAAGCGGCCAGCATCATCTCTTTCTCACTGTAAACCGCCGCCATTCGCTCCGTGGTGTCCACAACGATGGTGTGACTGCTGAGCGTGGCGTCCGTTTTGAAGCCCTGCATCGGCTTGATGTCCTCGATGCGGAAGGATTTCACGTTTGGCACCACGATGATGTCGCCGGGCTTGAGCGTGGCCAGGTTCTTCTTGGGATTGATGACAGCCAGGAAGGACTCATCTGTATGAAAGCGCTCAGCAATGAGCTCCACCATGCTGCGGTAGGCCATGAAGGGATAGACCGACGCCTTTTCGTAGTCTTCGGGCAGATCGGCGGTCACATACCGGGTTAGAATGGGCTGGATCTTGAACGCGGCGAAGGCGACGGGGACCTCGGCCTCCGCAACCGTCTGGATTCGTGCCCAATTATACAGATCCTTGTGGCCGTGGGCATAATTGTAGTTCACCACCGCCTTGTAGGTGAACTCGCCGATGGCGCCATCCAGCTTGCCGGGGCCGAAGAGATTTTTGTCGAGGAAGATCTGGATGCGCAGGATGGTATCACGATCCTTGGGCACGGAAGGATCGTCTTTGGCCGGGCCCAGATCCTGAGCGCGGGCCGCCAGCGTAAAGAGGCAGAGCAAAAGAAGGTGTTTCAGCATCGACCCCATGCTAATTCGCCTTCGGCAATGAGCAAGGAAGTGCGAGTCCTTGCCTGAAACGGATCTGACGCTTAGCTTTTGGGCACACATGCCTGTCACCGTCACCGATTCCCGCACCCCGGCCCAACTCCGCCAGCACTACGAAGTGGAGCGTGAACTCGCCGACAGGCTGCGGCATGCAACCAAGGAGCAACGCAGCACGCTGTATTCGGAGGTCTATGATGAGCTTTTCAAACGCGTGCCAGATCATCCGCAGCACACGAACAAGGACTCCCCCGAACGACTGGCCGCCGATGTGGCGGAGAAAATGGAGATCCTGACGCCCTTTTTGACTCCGAAGACGGTGTTCCTTGAAGTCGGACCGGGAGATTGTGAACTGGCCAAAACGGTCGCGGCCAAAGTCGCTCAGGTGCTGGCGGTGGATGTCTCCGATGAAATTACGCGCAAACGCACGCTGCCGGACAATCTGCGGCTGGTGCTGTCAGATGGCAGCACGATTCCCGTGGCGCCGGGCAGCGTGAACGTGGCTTACAGCAATCAGTTGATGGAGCACCTGCACCCCGAGGATGCGGTGGAGCAACTGCGTCACCTGCATGCCGCGCTGGCCCCGGGTGGCGTCTATCTTTGCATCACCCCCAGCCGCCTCACCGGCCCCCATGACATCAGCTGCTTCTATGACACTGAGGCGAAAGGCTTTCATCTCAAGGAGTACACCGTGGGCGATCTCTCCGCCATCTTCCGGCAAGTCGGTTTCGCCAAGACACGCATCATCTTCGGCGGACGCGGCAAATTCATGCTGCTGCCCACCTGGCCTGCGGTGATCTGCGAGAAGTTGCTTTCCCTGCTGCCGTACGGCCTGCGCAAGGCTCTCGCCCTGAAGCCGCCATTCCGCTGGCTGTTCGGGGTGCGGCTGGCGGGGTTTAAGGGGTGAAGTTCGCATGAAATCATGGTCCCGGGCTTTTTTAGATTCCCGCAGCTTCAGGGAGGCGTAGCGCATCTGCAATCCTGCTGCGTTCTAAGGCCGTTTCTACCACTCTACTCCAATTGCATAGTCGTCCCCCTCGTTAGTCCACGGTCGGATGTGGAAGTGATGCCGGAAAATCGCGTCGAGAATCTGGGCGACCTCGCGCGGTGAAGCGGCGGCAACCGAGTAGTGTGTGCCGTCAGCAACGAGTGAAGATGCGCCAGTGCTTGCGATCTCAACAATCCGAGGAACATCCAATGGATTCTCTCCCACATCGAGTTTGTCACGAAGCATCCGAACATCGGCAACCTCGTAGCTCTCATGCCTGTGGCCCTCACCCTGCCCACAAAAGGTAATCCACTGATCCCAATTCCGAAGCTCGCGAAGCCGTAGGACGGCGTCTTCCATCGCCGCGACAGCGGAATCAAAATTGCCGTCCGGATGCTCCATGAACGGTTTTGCAGGTTTCGTTCCGAATATCTTTTTGAGAAAGCTCATAAGGTTAGGAGTGCGAGCGGCGACTGGTTAGGTGCCATCATATTCATCGCTGTGTTACGTATTCATCCAAAAATAAATTGCTGCAAGCTCTGCAAAAGCAGCAGCAGAAGCTACGCGTGTCGATAACACATCAGCGTTGAAGCGACACCGCATCCGCAGACTGGACGGAGGGCGGAGAGGGCGCGCCCCCCGCGAAAGCGGTGTCGTTGATCCCTCCTTATACTTCTTGTAGGGGAGTTGAAGACAATGGGGCAAAGAGGGCGCTGGGTCGACAGGCCGGAGTGTCTGTCGTGCTTAATCGCGCAAGGACTGCAACCAGCGGTCGAGCTGCTGCATGAGTTCCGGAGGGCCATCGGTGGGAAAGTTGTCAATCAGCCAGCTCACGTCTTCACGGGCCCCTGTTTTTTCTCCAAGACGCTGACGCATTTGCGCACGGGTGAGGCGTTCTGCGGCGGACTGCGGGTCAATGGCAAGGACGAGGTTTAAATACGGAAGGGATTCGCGAAGGGAGCGGCTGGCATCAAACACGCTGCTCATCAGATTGCGCAGCATGCGCAGCAGTATGGCCTGCTTAGTGGTGGGTGAGAGAGCACCTTCCGGGAAATGACCGTCCTCGGTGAGATCTAGCGCCGCCTGCTCTACCGTGACGAGTTTCCCGTGTTCGAAGACATCGACGAGCTGAAGTTCCCCTTCGGGGCCATCGCGATAGCCGACCATGAATTTGCCGGGCAGCGGCACGCCAAACACGCCCTGTACGCCTAGAGCGGAGGCAAGCTCTACATAGAGCACGCTCAGTGTGATGGGCAGGCCTTCGCGGTCATCAATGACTTCGTTGAGGTAGCTATTGGAACGGCTGCTGTAGTCGCCGCGACTGCCGTGGAAGCCGTTCTCTTCAAAGAGATAGCGGTTGATGCGCTTTACGGCGGTGATGGTGCCCTTGCTGATCTCGGGATCGTCTTTGAGGTCGAGCACCATGGCCTTGAAGCTGTTCATGTAAGTGGCGATGTCGATCTCCGGGTTGTCGTGTCGTGCCAGCAGCAGGGCACAGCGCAGCAGATTGATCTCCGGCTCGGGCTTGGCGAGTTCGGCGAGGATTTCCTTCGTCATGGCCCGGCGGTGCAGCTCGTGTTCGAGTTCGCGCAGCTTCGTGGCTTCTTCTTCGAGCTTGTGACGCTGCTCCACCAGCACACGGCGGGCGGCGGCAGGGTTCTCCAGCAGGCCGTCCAGGGTTTTATCGGCCGTGGCTGCGGCGGCGATGTATTCCTCCACCTTGGAGCGGAGCTGGGAGGCGAGTTCGGGCTGCAGCGGCTTTTCGGCGAGGTCGGTGCCGATACGGAAATTGCGAAACTGAGCCACAGTTGTCCTGAATTTGCACAGCCCGGCGGAACCAGCGCGCAGGCCAGTGTCGTCACTTTCGATGACCTGCTGGCCATTCACAAAACAGACGATGCGCTCGGGCTCGACGCGGACGCGCAGTGAGTTCCATTCGCCGGGTTTGTAAGCATCACTTGGAACATCAGCGAGGATGGTCCAGGAATAGACATCGGGGCCGTCAAATCGGGTGAGGCGCAGTTTCCCGCCCGAGGCGTAGAAGCCGTAGTGCTTGTCTCCGCCATCCGAACAGAAGGTGAGGCCGGCGGCACCGGATTCATCATCAAGGCGTACCGTCACGGCGATCTCAAAAGTGCCTTCAGGAACTTTCTGCGTCGAGAGGCAGAGCGCGCGCCCGCCGAAGCCTGCACCGGGAAATTCGGAACGGATGACGCCTGCATGCTGCGTCCACTGCGCCCCCAGATGGGTCTGCCACTGCTTCGGGTTCAGCGCACCGATGGTCAGCCAGCGGGACATGGGCACGGGATTCGGCTTTTCGATGAGCGTTTTGAGGTCGTTCACCGGCATTGCGAAGCCGAGGTTGTCAGTCTTGAGAGACTTCAGCGTGAGCAGACCCAGCACGTTTCCCTGCATGTCGAGCAGAGGGCCGCCGCTGTTGCCTTTTTCGATGGGGACGGCGACCTGCAGCATCTCCAGGCCATCCACATCGCGTGTGGCGGAAAGCACCCCCTGCACGATGCTGAAACCCAGACCTTCCGGCGCGCCCATTGCGATGATGGGATCGCCCTGCTGGACTTTGCTGGAATCTCCAAGAGGAAGGGGTTTGAGCCCTTTGGCGTCAATTTTGAGCAGAGCTAGGTCGTGATGGCTGTCGCTGGCCTGGACGGCGGTGACATCGTAGGTTTTGCCATCGTACATCTCGATTTGCAGGCGGCGGGCTTCGCCGATGACATGTAGATTCGTGGCGATGAGGCCGTCCTCGCTCACGATGAAGCCGGAGCCGATGCCGTCGGTGCCTTCACGGCCGATCTGGGTGATTTTGACCAGCGACGGACGAATGCTCGCGGCCAGGAAGGTGACGGTGTGGGCTGCGGGGCTTTTGGGCTTGGCGCCCTCCTTGGGTGCGGCGGTGAGATTGCCCCCAAAACCCACGGCAAACACGGCAAGGAAAAAGAGGGTGCGTTTCATGGGATGATTTGAAGATTGCGTACGAGCCGGGCGTTTGGAAAGGTCCACTTTCGTTTATGAGCATACGTCACGCCGCCTTTCTGTCATTCTTGTCCTTTTCAACTCTCGCCGTGTTGGCGGATGAATTTCCGAAGCCCTTCAACACCGAGAAAGGCGATCCGATGCCTGCCGAAGAGGTGGCGCGGACGATGGAACTGCCCAAGGGCTTCAAGTGCGTGGTGTTTGCCGCCGAGCCGGATGTGCAGCAGCCGATCGCGATGAGCTGGGACACCAAGGGCCGGCTGTGGGTGGCGGAAAACTATACGTTTGCGGAAACACCCATGCGCTGGGATACCAAGCTGCGTGACCGTATCATCATCCTGGAAGACAAGGACGGCGACGGCAAACACGACGGGCGGAAGGTGTTCTGGGAGGGCGGCAGCTACCTGACAAGCGTGGAAACCGGCTACGGCGGCGTCTGGGTGCTGCACAACGGCACACTGAGCTTCATCGCGGATAAAAACGGCGACGACGTGCCGGATGGCGAGCCCGAGGTGCTGCTGGATGGTTTCAATGTGAAGACCATCGGCCATAACATCGTCAATGGACTGCGCTGGGGACCGGACGGCTGGCTGTATGGGCGCCATGGCATCACCGACACCTCCAGCGTGGGCGCACCGGGCACGCCAGCGGACAAGCGTGTGAAGATGAACTGCGCCATCTGGCGCTACCACCCGACGCTGAAGATCCTGGAAACCGTGGCGCATGGCGGTACGAACTCCTGGGGGCATGACTGGAATGCCGACGGCGAGCTGTTTATGATCAACACCGTCATCGGGCACCTGTGGCATGTGATCCCCGGTGCTTACTACCGCCGCATGTTCGGCACGCATCTGAACCCGCATGTGTATGAGGTCATCGAGCAGACGGCGGATCACTTCCACTGGGATACCGGTTCAGAGAGCTGGAGCGACATCCGCAAAGGCATCAGCAACAAGACGCTCGAACTTGGCGGAGGTCACGCACATGTGGGCATGCTGATCTATCAGGGCGGCCTCTGGCCCAAGGAATACGAGGGCGCCATGCTCACCTGCAACCTGCATGGCAACCGCATCAACGTGGACAAGCTGGAGCGCCAGGGCTGCGGCTACGTGGGCAAGCATGCGCCCGATTTCATGCAGGCCAAGGACAAGTGGTTCCGCGGCATCGACCTCCTCACCTGCCCGGATGGCAATGTGGTCGTCTCCGACTGGAGCGACAGCGGCGAGTGCCACGACAACGATGGTGTGCACCGGACGAGCGGGCGGATTTATAAGATCGTGTACGGAGAGCAGAAGAAGGCGGAACCGATCAATGTGGCGGCGATGAAGGATGAGGAACTGGTGAAGCTGCTGTATTCGCCCAACAACTGGTGGGTGAGACAGGCAACCGAGTTGCGTCATGAAAGAGGTGTGTACGTGGCAGACTTGCCTGCAGCCTTGGGTCATTTGGAATCGGCGACCGCGGATGAGTCTGTCCGCTGTGCGTCAATCGATGTGATCTCATCCAGCTCGCCACCACCACTCATCACTAATCTCGCTCACATGGAGGAGCTTTATCAAAAAAGATTAAAAAGCGACAAAGCAGGACAAATGCATACGCGTCATATTGCGACTGACGCTGCGGCTGGGGAGGAATTGTACCGCAGTGCACGGCAAGATCCTTCCGGCCTCGTCCGCCTTCACATCGCCTCCGCACTCCAGCGCCTTCCCCTCGAATCTCGCTGGCCCATCGCCACAGCTCTGGCCAAGCACGAAGAAGACGCCAACGACCGCCAGCAGCCGCTCATGATCTGGTATGGCATCGAGCCTGCCGTGGCGGCGGATCCGCTTAAGGGCGTGGAGTTGATCAAGGAGGCGAAGCTGCCCACCGTGCGCCGGCTGGTGGCGCGGCGAATCGCGGAGATGATTGAAGCGAAGCCGGAAGCGGTGGATGCGCTGGTGGCGCTGATGACGGAGCAGAAGGACGTGCGTGATGATGTGCTCGCGGGCATTGCGGCTGGTCTGGACGGCTTCAGCTCTGCGAAGAAGCCGCAGGGCTGGGATGAGTTTGTTCGCGGTGTCGCACCAGAACCGGCTAAAGCCGGGACTACAATACAAAGCCTCTCCGTGGTGTTCGGCAGCGGTCGTGCCTCGGACGAGTTGATCGTCATCGTCAAGGCTGCGGATGGCGATGCGAATGCGCGGCTCAATGCTTTCAAGAGCCTCACGCGTAGCGCGAAGCCGGAGTTGTTGCCGGTGATTCGTGGGCTGATCAATGACAAGGTGCTGGGCATCGTGGCCCGCAGTGCTCTGGCGGCGTATGATGATCCGAACATCCCGAAGGCGATGCTGAATCCGTGGCCGGGTCGTAGCGAGGAGCAGCAGGCGGCGACGGTGGCCACGCTGACCTCACGCCCGAGCTACGCGAAGGCGCTGCTGGAAGCGATCAAGGCGAAGAAGGTGCCGACGACGGCGATCTCCCCTTTCCAGGCGCGGCAGATTCGCAGCTTGGGAGATGAATCTGTAAATACCTTGCTCACCCAAGTCTGGGGCGAAATTCGCGACACTCCTGAGGCGAAGAAGGCGGAATTTGCGAAGTGGGAGGGCCTGCTGACGCCTGACGTGGTTGCGAAGGCGGATCCGGCCAAAGGCCGCATGATCTTCATGGCGGCCTGCAGCGCCTGCCACAAGCTCTACGGTCAGGGCGGTGCCATCGGCCCCGAGCTGACGGGCAGCGACCGGCACAATCTGAAGTACCTGCTTGAAAACATTCTGGACCCCAGTGCTGTCGTGCCGGCGGATTACCGTGTGAGCGTGCTCAATCTGAAGGATGGCCGCACCATCACTGGCGTGATTCCTGAGCAGACTGAGCGAACTCTGACCGTGCAGACGCCTGCTGAGAGGCTGACGATTGAGCGGGCGCAGATCGTGAAGCAGGCGCAGCTTCCCGTGTCTCTGATGCCCGAAGGACTGCTGGCGGCGCTGGGAGATGAGAATGTGAAGAATCTCATCGCCTACCTGATGTCGAATGGGCAGGTGGAGATGCCGAAGTGAGCCAAGGCGACGGGGTCTCCCGACCCCGGCTGGAAGGCTGGGAGTCAGACAGCAACGTCGCGAAGCAAAATCCACCGCCTGGGTGGCACGGGGTCAGGCTGCGGAGCCGCGAAGCGAAACCCGGGCACCTTGGGGCGGGCGGTTGAAGTTCCAATGTCCGAGTGACGAAGTGATTGCGGGAGCGTGGTCATTCGTCATTGATTACCTTTGCTCGGTTCTGCATTCGTTGTTCGATCACACATCGGCTCGCGATTCCAGAACGAGCTAAAGCTCTGGAGTACTTTCGTCATTCCCCTTCCCCATGCCTCACCTCTTCGACTGGATCGCCGCTGCACGCCCGAAAACTCTTGGAGCGGCCATTGCGCCTGTGGTGGTGGGTTGTGCGCTGGCGGCGAAGATTTCGGGGAGGTTCGACTGGTGGCTGGCCTTTTGCACGCTGGGAAGCTGCGGGGCATTGCAGATCGCGACGAATTTTTTCAATGACGCGCTGGATTCGATCAAAGGTGCGGACACGCAGGCACGCATCGGCCCACGGCGCATCACGGCCAGCGGTGTGGCCTCGCCGGGAGCGGTGAAGTTCGCCGCGTGGCTGATGCTGGCGGTGGCGACGCTGCTGGCGGTGCCGTTGTTTGAGGCGCGGGGGCTGCCGATTCTGTTCATCGGCATTCCATCGCTGTACTTCTGCTTTGGCTACACCGGCGGGCCGCTGCCGCTGGCGTATCGCGGACTGGGAGAGTTGTTTGTGATTTTGTTCTTCGGCTTCGTGGCGGTGACGGGCACCGCCTTTGTGCAAACTGGCGAGTGGTATGAGGCGGCGGTGGTGGCAGGTTTTCAAATCGGCTGCCTGAGCACGGTGCTTATTGCCATCAACAACCTGCGCGATGTCGTGGAGGACGGGCAAACTGGCAAGAAAACGCTGGCCGTGCGCTTCGGCGTGGGGTTTGCGCGGGCGGAGATTGTTGGACTCATCGTCGCAGCGCATGCGGCAGGGATTTACTGGTTTCAGCAGGGCTGGCCGCGTGCCTTCACGCTGCCGCTGATCACGCTGCCCATCGGCCTGTTCGTGGCCTGGCGGGTGATCGCCGAACCGCCGAGCCGGGGGCATAACCGCCTGCTGGCGATGAGCGGGGGGCAACTGCTGCTGTTTGCCGCGCTGATGTGCTGGGCCATTGTGAAGGCACGCGACGTGATGCCTTGAGAAAATGTCGAATGACGAATGCGGAATGACGAATGAAGGTCTCCGTCTCGAAATGACGCCGCCCATTTACGTCCATGAATACCTCCTGCGCAGCGGGGTGGCGCTGAATGCGGTGTCGATGCGGCGGGTTTTTGCGGGTGCTCTGATCTGTGTGGATGGCGGCTACGGCTGTGTGCATCCGTGGCCGGAGTTTGGGGATGCTCCGGTGGAGGAGCAGCTGCGTTTGCTCAACGAAGGGGTCACGACTCCAGTGACGGCCATGGCGCTGCGTTGTGCGGAGATCGATGGCGCGGCACGGCGCGCGGGGGTGAGTTTGTTTGAGGGGCTGGAGATTCCGCGCAGCCATTACTCCTGGAGTTTTGCCACGGACAC
This sequence comes from Verrucomicrobiaceae bacterium UBA7681, assembly GCA_002482965.1. Taxonomy (GTDB): domain Bacteria; phylum Verrucomicrobiota; class Verrucomicrobiia; order Verrucomicrobiales; family Verrucomicrobiaceae; genus Prosthecobacter. The sequence continues at coordinate 53,627 of DLGZ01000002.1, forward strand.
CGAAGCGCAGACGGAGCGCGTGCTTGCAGAAGGATGGCCCGCGATCAAGGCGAAGGGGTTTGCGAACTACGGTGAGACAACGCGCTTCCTCGAAGGCTGCGCGAAGCGGTTTGAAGAGCAGGGCGTGCGGCTGCGGGTGGATTTCAACGGCGTGCTGGACCGGCTGACGTTCGGGAAGTTCATCGAGTTCATGCCACTACGGGTGTACCGTGCGCTGGATTTTGTGGAGGATCCCTTTCCGTATGATGCGGAAGCATGGGAGGCCGTGCGGCAAAAGTGGGGCGTGAAGCTGGCACTCGACAAAGGCTGGAGGGACGGCACTCAGGGATTTGATGCGGTGGTAGTCAAACCGGCGCGGCGAGACTGGCGTATCGTGGCGCAAACCCACCCGCAGCACCCGCTGGTGCTCACGTCGGCAATGGACCATGCGCTTGGCCAGATGTTTGCGGCGTATGAGGCGGCCGTGGCGCTGTCCGAGGGGCAGTCCCTTGATTTTTGCGGGCTGTGCACGGAGCATTTGTTTGAGAAGGACGCATTCTTTGAGCGTGTGACTTCGAATGGCGGCCATTTGTCGGCGGACCGCAGCGGCGGAGGCTTGGGATTTGGCGAAGTTCTGGAGGGTTTGCCATGGCGACGGCTTTGATCCTGAAGCCTGAGTTTTGGCATGACGGCAGCGTGTGGATCGCAGAGCCTGCGCCTTCCGATGAAGGGCGTGCGCTGGCAGAGTTCGCACGGCATGAACTGCAGATGCAGGACGCGTGTTTTTTTCAAACGAGCGGAACTGAAGGCTCACGCAAATGGGTGGGGCTGACGAAGGAGGCACTGCAAATTTCTGCACGGGCGGTGATCGCGCATTTCAACATCGCCACACGTGATCACTGGCTGCTGGCGCTGCCGATTCACCATGTGGGTGGTTTCGGGGTGCTCGCCCGCTCGTTTGTATGCGGCAGCCGAGTCACTGAACAGGTGGGCAAATGGAACGCTGCCGAGTTTGTGCAGAAGTGTGAAGAGGTGGGAGCCACGCTCGCATCGCTGGTGCCCACGCAGATTTTTGATCTGGTGGCGGCCAAGCTGACTGCACCTAAATCCATGCGCGTCGTTTTGGTGGGAGGCGGTGCACTGAACCGCGAACTGGAAACTGCTGCGCTGCAACTCGGCTGGCCCATTCACCGCACGTATGGGATGACAGAAACGGCTTCTGGAGTGGCCGCCCAACCAACCCCGGGTGCAGACATGAAGGTGCTGCCCATCTGGCAGGTGAGCACGGATGCGGAGGGGGTGCTCAGCGTGCGTGGAGAAGCGCTGGCCACTGGATATGCCACCTGCACCGAAGGTGCATGGCACTGGGAGGCTATTCCCGCCGACACGGGGCTGCGTACTCGCGACCGCGTGGAAGTCCTGGAGGTTGAAGACAGGCGCTTCATCCGCTTCTTGGGCCGTGAATCTGGCACCGTGAAAATTCTTGGCGAGCTGGTGGCGCTGGAGCCGATCCAGGATCAAATCGAAGCCCTGAAACTCACGCTTGGATTGCATGGGTCGGATGCGGCGGTGTGTGACGTTGCCGATCCGCGCAAAGAAAGCCGTCTGGTGCTGGCGGTGAGCGGGATGGACGCGTCAGATGCCGCACGGCTACAAAAAGGCCTCAACGAAACGTTGAGGCCCTTGGAGCACCTTCAGGAGATGCGTCTTGTTAATACCATTCCCCGAAGCGAACTCGGCAAAGTGCGGCTGGCGGACCTGCGCGCACTGCTTTGAAACTTGCGTTTATTCCTTCGGAGCCGAGCCATCCAGCGGGGTGATGACTGGGCGATCTTTCATCTCGGGGGAGATGAGGTAGTTTTTCGGGTTGGCCGGATCGGTGATGAAGGAGATGAGGAAGAGCTCTTCGATCTTGTCTGTGAGTGTTTCCTGAGAAGTGCGAACGGTGGCGTGGACGTAGCCCTTGTCCTTTTCTGCGACGAGCCCGAGCACGGTGACTTTGAGCGTCTCCTGCTTCCGCTTGGTGGCTTCAGGGGTGAGCTTGAGCTTTTTGTGCCAGGCTTCGCGATCCACCTGATAGAACTCCTGCGGCGACATCTTTTTGAGATCAGCCACACCTTTCACATCGTAGCCGGAGAGCATGTTCTCCTCGTCGGTCATGGTCGGTGCGTTTTCGATGATGCTAACCGTTTCACGCTGACGACGCTCCAGAGAAGCGGGCACCAGCAATTGCGATGCTGTTTTCCAGTCCTGCTGAACAACGGCGGTCAGGTATTTTTTCACCAGAGCGGCGCAAGGGTGATCCAGTGGCAACTGCTCCGCCTGGACCGGCAAAACGGTGAGGCTGAGAAGGGAGACAGCGAAGAGGGAACGAAGGAAAAAACGCACGTGCATAGAAAAGTTGGAAGTCGGGGAGGGTTTGTAGCCGCTGGCGGAATGCCCGTCAAATAAAGAAAGCCGGACGGCCAGAGAGGCGGTGTACTGCGTATAAGAGAATGACAACTTGGTGCGTCCGCAGGATTTTTCTTTTCTTTGTGAACAATTCGGGCCTATTTAACGACAAAGCAGACTGTTACATGACAACATTATGAAACACCTCATCTTCTCTATCATTACTGCTGCTAGCATTTCATCCTGCGCCACCGGCCCAGGTGCACAACAGGGGGCAGTCATTGGCGGCCTCGGCGGAGCTGCCGTCGGCGGCATCATTGGGTCTCAAAGTGGTCGTGGCCTCGAAGGCGCACTCATCGGTGGCGGCCTCGGAGCCTTGGGCGGCAACGCCATAGGCAATGCCCAGGATCGTCGTCGCGGCTACTACTATTAAGTCTTTCCAACCACCAAATTCTTCTCACACATCCAACAAACAAACATGAAAAATAGTCTTCTCACCCTTCTAACAGCCGTTTCACTGGTCTCCTGTGCTACGGGTCCAAATGCACAAACAGGCGCTGTACTCGGTGGCCTCGGCGGTGCCGCCGTCGGTGGCATCATCGGCAATCAAAGTGGTCGTGGCCTCGAAGGCGCTCTCATTGGCGGCGGTATCGGTGCCTTGGGCGGCAACGCCATTGGCAATTCCCGTGACCAGCGCAACTACTACCAAGGCCAGCAGCAGCAAGGCTATCGTGGACGCCAGCAGCAACAGGGCTACTACGACCGCAACGGCAACTACCACTACTACTAAACGCATCGCATCTTTGCTTGCAGAGCAACGATCCCCGGAGAGCCTCACCTGATGATGTCAAAAATCGGTGAGGCTTTTCTATTTTTTCGTGAGAACGACTGGCGTGCGATTGTGGTGCGTCTGAACACGCGTGACACACATCCGCTGATCCAGTTCATCAAGTATGGCATCTGCGGTGTGGGATCGCTGACCCTAACCACGGCGATCTTTTATGCGCTGTCCAGATGGGGAACGTATCCTGCTCTCGTCAGCAGCGGTGTGTCCGATGAGGTGCGTGCGCTCCACAGCATCTACAACAACATCATCGCCTTTTTCTTTGGCAACATCTTTGCCTATGTGACCAATTCCCTGTGGGTATTCACCCCCGGACGGCATCACCGGGTGCTTGAGTTTGTTTATTTTTCGGTGGTCAGTTCGACGGGGTTTGCCATCGGCCTGCTCTCCGGGCCGTACCTCATCAAGTGGTACGGCATCAGCACATTGACCGCGCAGTTGCTGCTGATCATTTCGTCCACTCTGGTGAATTTCATTTGCCGGAAGCTCTTTGTTTTCAAGGGCTAAGCATGCTTAACATCGTCCTCTTTCAGCCGGAGATTCCGCACAACACAGGAGCCATCGGGCGGCTTTGCCTGGCCACGAATGCGCGGTTGCATCTGGTCAAACCGCTTGGCTTCAGCCTAGAGGACAAGCAACTCAAGCGCGCCGGACTGGACTACTGGCAGGAGGTGGATGTGCGGGTCTGGGAGACCTGGGAAGAGATGGCGGCGGAGATTCCTGCCGAGGCCGCGTGCTACTTCATCGAATGCCAGGGCGACCACACCTACTGGGAAGCCGACCTCACAGCCACAGAGATTTTCCTCGTTTTCGGCCCGGAAACACGCGGCATCCCGACCTCGGTGATCCAGCCGGAGCGCTGCCTGCGCATCCCGATGCAGGGCACGCGAAGCCTAAATCTGGCCACCGCAGCGGGCATCGTGATGTATGAGGCGCTCAGACAACGCACGCTGGCGGGCATCATGCCTTGACGCCGCGTGGCATCTGCGGAGCGTACACAAAATTACATGAGCCAGGAAGCAGCCCCACTTGCCGCACACGACGTGCACCGTACCTACCACCTTGCCGGGCATGATCTGCCCGTGCTTTGCGGCGTGAATGTCGAAGTCGCCGCCGGAGAAAAGGTGTTCCTCTGCGGCCAGTCCGGCGCAGGCAAAACCACTCTGCTCTACGTCCTCGGCGGGCTGGAGCAGCCCACTTCGGGTGATGTGCTCGTGCATGGCCGCTCGCTTTATCAGGCGGCGGCGGCGGAGCGTGCACGCACGCGCAACGAGGTCATGGGATTTGTTTTCCAGCATTACTTCCTGCTGCCGGAACTCACGGCGTTGGAAAATGTGATGCTGCCGGCCATGATCGGCGGCAAAAAAGGGGAGACACGTGCCCGTGAACTGCTGGACAAGGTGGGCCTCAGCGCACGCCTCCAGCACCTGCCAACCGAACTTTCCGGCGGCGAGCAGCAGCGCGTTGCCATCGCCCGCGCGCTTATCAACAACCCCGGCATCATCTACGCCGACGAACCCACCGGCAACCTCGATGCGAGCACCGGCAGCGGCGTCATCGACATGCTGATGCAGGTCGTCGATGAGGCCAAAAAAACACTCATCGTCGTCACTCATGATCAAACCCTGGCCAAGCGCGGTGACCGCCGTCTTCTGCTCAAAGAAGGAAAGTTGGAAGAAGGTTGATGCACTCGCCTTGGGACTGAAACGAGATTAGACTTCTACACGCGTATGTCTTCGGAATCTCCCATGCCCGACACGGGCACCCCTCCCCCCTATGGATCGCAACGCCAGAAGCGCGGCTGCTTTGGCTCGTTCATCCGCCTGCTGTTTTTACTCTCCCTGCTCATCGCGCTGGTGCTGCCATTCACCCCTTTTGCCGGCAAGATCAAACAAGGCATCCAGGACATCGTCGCCTCTGCACGGAGCACGAAGGAGCGCATCGTCACGCGTGACGTGATGCGCGATGTGATCAAAGAAGTTCCCGTCTTTAAAGAAGTGACCAAAGAGGTCATCCGCGAAGTCCAGCCACCGCTGCCAGAGAAGTACATTCCCCGCAAAGACATCGACGTGGCCACGCTCTTCAACGGCATCACGGTCAAAACAAACCTGATCACCGAACAGGGCAGTTTTGCCAGCCTGGAACGGCTTGATCCCGAGGCCTACAAGGCGGAGTTCCAGCTCAGCATCCGCGTGCCGAAGGCGAACCAGACTTTGGACGAACTTTCCCGCATCAACAAAAACCTGCCCGGCATCCTGCCCGGGCTCGAGGTCATGCTGCCTGCGGCGAAGGTCAGCGGCTTCTACCACAAGCTCTACGAGAATAAAACCAACCGCGTGCAGAACGAACTCACGCGCCTCAGTAAAATCCTCGACCGTCACAACTTCTACGACACCGAGACCATCCTCGAACTGACTCACCCGGCCACACAGCGGCGGGCCCTGCTCATTCAGTCGGAGATGGACGTCGTGGCGGACGGCTCAGACGGTGACCGCATGCCGACGCTGGACGAGTACATCTACCTCTCTGACTACTACCAGCCCTTCACCAGCTATGCTTGGGCAAAGACGACGAAGACCCCCAACCCGCTCCTTGCCAAATGGGAGGACCGCCTGCAAAAAGCGCAGGATGAATACGCAAAAAAAGGTCTGAGCTCATCACGCAATCGAGATCTCAAGGTCATGATTGATCAGCTCAAGCTCGAGGTCGCCGACTTCAAGGTGCGCAGCAGCCTCATCGCGGACAAGGACCCCTTCATTGTCCTCTCGCTGCTGTTTCGTGGCTACGGGGATCAGAACAAATTCACGCCGCAGATGGGCGACTACGCCGCCGTCATTCACGAAGGCAAAATCTATCCCGCCATCTGCGGCGACTACGGACCCAGTTTCAAAATGGGCGAAGCTTCGCTGCGCATGGCCAAAACCATCAATCCCAAGGCCACGCCCTACATCCGCCCCGAGAGCGATCTCAAGGTCACCTACCTTATCTTTCCCGGCACGGCTGAAAAAGAGCGCAGCGCGCCCGATCTCGCCAAATGGCGGGAGAAATGCCTGGCCCTGCTGGGGGAAGTCGGCGGCGTGGGAGCTGGTTATGAACTGTACACCTGGGAAGACCCGTTCAAGAAGCCTGAGCCTCCACCCGTCACGCCTCCGTCGAGCAATGATACCGTCACCCCAGGCACTCCCGGAACACTAACTCCGTCGGCAGAGTCCCCTGCCATGTCCCCTCCCCTGCAAGCACCACCCACTTCGCCGATCATTCTCACTCCTATCGAGCCACGACCCGAAGCGACGAAATCCGGCGAAGCCAAGGCGGCAACGAAGGCTGCGCCTGCCAAATCGGATGGAACGAAAGTGAAGAAAAAGTAAGCGTGTCGAGGCTTGGCAGCCCGTCTGCGTGACGATACTCAATCAAACACCACGGTCTTGTTCTTGACGACGAGCACACGGTCGCGGGCGTGCCACCAGAGGGCTTTGGCGAGGACGGTTTTTTCCAGATCGCGGCCTAGGCGGACGAGGTCCTGGACGCTGTCTTCGTGGCTGACGCGCATGACGTCCTGATGGATGATCGGACCTTCGTCGAGATCCGCAGTGACGTAGTGGCTGGTGGCGCCGATGATCTTCACACCACGCTGGAAGGCCTGGTGGTAGGGCTTCGCACCGACGAAGGCCGGCAGGAAGCTGTGATGAATGTTCAGGATGCGATGAGGAAACTCTGCGATCATCGCCGGACTGATGATCTGCATGTAGCGAGCCAGCACGACGGTGTCGATGCGGTGCTGACGCAGCAGTTCGATCTGCGCGGCCTCCTGCGCGAGCTTGTTGTCTTTCGTGATCGGAAAATGATGAAACGGAATGCCGAAGCGCTCCGCCGCAGGCCGCAAGGTCTCGTGATTGGCAACGATGAGCGGGATGTCCACGGGCAGGTCGCCGGATTCATGACGGGCGAGGAGATCGTAGAGGCAGTGGTTCTCCTTGGTGACAAACAGCGCGATGCGTTTGCGCTGGCTGGCAAAGCTCAGGCGCATCTGCATTTCATGCCGACGCGCCATGGGCTGCAGGCGTGACTCGATCTCTTCATTGTCGAGCGTGAATTTTTCCAGGCTCCATTCCAAGCGCATGAAGAAGGCGTTCTGCTCAGGATCAATGTGCTGCTGCAGGTCAATGATGTTCCCCTGATGCGAGAAGATGAAACCTGTCACATCATGCACGAGACCCGGACGGTCCGGGCAGTGGATGAGCAGCGTGGCGATGTCAGTAGAGGCCATGGTGAATCTGGATTACGAACGTGAAGCAGGAAAGCGCGTACAAATGCCGTGACCTTCGATCAGCCCTGGAATCTGCTCGGCATGTCGGCCGGAGGCGATGATGCACTCCACACCGCCGTGCACTGCGTCCTGCACGGCGCGCAGTTTGGAAATCATGCCGCCTGTGCCGAGGGCGGATTTCTCCTCTTCGGCGTGGTGGATCACGTCATCGACATTGTCGACGACGGGGATTGGGCCTTCTTCAGGCTTCTTGGTGTCACGCAGGAGTCCGGGGGCGCTGGTCAGCAGGATAAGGACATCGGCCCCCCAAAAACGTGCGACGCGGGAGGAGAGCTTGTCGTTGTCGCCGTAGCGCAGCTCTTCAATGGCAACGGAGTCGTTTTCATTGATGACCGGCACCACCTGAGAAAACTCCATGAGGCGATCAAGCACGGCTTTGACGCGCGGCGCGCGATCCACGTTCTCAAAGTCCTCATGCGTGACGAGCAACTGCGCGACGTGCAGTCCATGATCACGCAGCAGTGTCTCATAGGAGTGCATGAGGTGAGTCTGGCCCACGGCGGCGAGCGCCTGCAGCGTCGTCACGTCAGTGGGGCGTTGTTTGAAATCAAGCGGCTTCAGACCGGAAGCCACGGCCCCGCTGCTAACGACGACGACAGAATGCCCAGCGCGCTTCAGCAGCGCGACTGCCTCAACGAGTTTGCGCAACTGCACAGGATCGGGTTCAGGCGCGTCTTTACGCGTGAGGATACCGGAGCCGAATTTGAGAACGATGCGCTTGGAGGCCATGAGTGAAGGGAAACGAAGGGCGGCGAATATGGCGGGGTGAGCTGCGATGCAAAGGGCAAAAGCCGGAGAGGTGGCCGCAAAAAGGCGCAAAGAGGTTCAAAAAAGAGGTGGAAGGCGGCTGCGCCAAGGCGCACGGATACTAACCGTAATTCAGCGCCCAATCCGAAAGAAGATCAGACTCTGATTTTTGCCCTTTTTGAGTCTCTTTGCGGCCAATCAACAGCTTACCACCGCACCACGGAACTGGCCCAGGTGAAGCCGCCGCCAAAGGCGACGAGGAGGACGACATCGCCTTTTTGGAGGCGACCGGCCTTGTTGGCTTCGTCGAGGGCGACGGGGATCGTGGCGGCGCTGGTGTTGCCGTATTTGTCGAGATTCATGAATACGCGCTCCAGTGGCAGGTTCAGGCGCTCGGCGATGGCGCTGATGATGCGGGCATTGGCCTGATGAGGAATGACCAAACTCACATCGGCGGCGGTCAGTCCGGCCATTTCCAGCGCCTGCTGGGAAGCCTCCAGCATGCGGGTGACAGCGTGCTTGAAGGTTTCGCGACCCTCCATGTGGATCGTGTTGGGATGCGAATCGACGTTTTCGGGAGTGATCGGGCAGGCCGAGCCACCGCCGGGGACTTTGAGTACGTCAGCGAGGGTACCGTCCGTGCCCATGACCGTGGAAAGCACGCGCCCGGGGGCCTCGGTTTCCGATGCATCAGCCCGGCGAATGACCACGGCACCAGCGCCATCGCCAAAGAGCACGCAGGTGTTGCGGTCTTTCCAGTTGATGAGGCTGCTGAGTTTTTCCGCGCCGATGACGAGGGCGGTGGTGCGATTGCCCGTGTTGATGAAATGACGTGCAACCTGCAGGGCGTACAAAAAGCCGGAGCAGGCGGCCGAGATGTCAAAGCAGACAGCGTTCATGGCCCCGATCTTTTTCTGCACAAAGCAGGCAGTGGATGGGAAGAACATATCCGGAGTGACGGTGGCCACGATGATGAGCTGAATCTCTTCGGGGGCTACTCCGGCGCTGGCCATGGCGCGGCGTGCGGCTTCGGTAGCGAGATCGCTGGTAGCCTGATCCGCAGCGGCGATGCGGCGCTCCTTGATGCCGGTGCGGGAGGTGATCCACTCGTCTGAGGTATCGACAATCTTGGACAGATCGTCATTGGTCAGCACTTTTTCAGGCATGTAACTGCCAGTACCAATGATGCTTGAGGCGCAAAAGGGCTGGGATCTAGGAGCGGGCATGGAGAGAAATGGAATGGGCGGTGGCGGCGGCTTCGATGTGAGGCCCCACCTGATGTTGGATGGATTCGCAAGCCTGACGGATGGCGTTCTTCATGGCAAGCGGAGATGCACTGCCATGGGCGATGATGGTGATGCCCCGGAGGCCCAGCAGCGGCATGCCGCCGACCTCGTCGGGATTGGTACGGTAGTGGACGCGCTTGAAGGCGGGCTTGGCCAGCAGACCGCCGATCTTGGTCCAGAAGCCGCTCTTAATTTCGCTCTTCACCATGCTGAAAATGGTGTGGGCCAGCGCTTCGGCGTTTTTCAAAATGACATTGCCGGTGAAGCCGTCGCAAACGACGACATCCGGCGGGGTTTCCCAAACGTCATGGCCTTCGACGTTGCCGATGAAATTGATGCCCGCGGTCTGCCGCAGCAGCTTGCCGGTTTCTTTGCACAGCGCATTCCCCTTTTCTTCCTCGGTGCCGTTGGACATGAGGCCCACTCTGGGGTTCTCCCGGCCCAGCACATGGCGGGCAAAGACGCTGCCCATGATGGCATTCTGCACCAGGTGGGAGGGCTCGCTGTCTGGATTGGCACCGGCATCAATCAGCACCCAGTGCTTGGTCAAGGACGGCATGATCGAGGCGATGGCCGGCCGCTCGATGTGCGTGAGGGTGCGTAGTTTGATCAGGGAGGCGGTGACGGCGGCACCGGTGTGCCCGGCGCTGACCACGGCATCTGCCTTGCCATCTTTGACCAAGTCCACGGCCACGCTGATGGAGCTGTCCTTTTTTTTGCGCACGGCGTCGATGCCACTGTCAGACATTTCGACGATCTGGCTGGCGGGAACGATCTCCAGTTTTGGGCTGGAGACTCCCTGCTTCTGCAGTTCCTGCTCAATGGCCGCTGGAACACCCACCAAATACAGTTTGGTGATGGCGGGCAGCGACTCGAGGGCGAGCTTGACGCCAGCGATGGGGTTTTGCGGGGCGAAATCGCCCCCCATGACGTCCAGTGCGATCTTCATTCCTGCGGTTGCGTGAGAGTCTTCAAAAGTATCGGGAGAAGAGTCTTAAAGCGTGCGGAGGCGGGAATGCAAACGGGAGTTTTTGGCCGTAGATGACAAAAACAAACCGGGAGTGCAGTGGTTGCACTCCCGGCTGAAAAAACGCAGGCTCGAACGGGGCGTTTAGTAAACGCCTTCCACGATGGTTTTCTCCATAGCGCCGAAGGGGCGCACATCGGCGACGCCGTCCCAGGCATAGGGGGCGCGGGGTTTGCGGCGCATGGCCTCGTCGCGCTCCAGAAAGCGGGGCATGAAGAATTCCTTGGTGAGGGTGGTGAGCTCCACGCGGCCCCAGGCGTCGTATTCGACGGTCTGGTCGGTGTTTTTGGGATCCACCACACGCAGCACAGCGCGGGGCTGCGGGGCGTAGTAGGAGATGGAGAAGTTGTCTTCCGGGGTCAGCGGCACGCTGGCGGCGAGGCCCATGAGGGTGTTGCCGTAGGTGGGGTAGAAGCCGATGCGGTTTTCCAGCACTTCTTCGACGATGAAGCGCACATACTGAGGCGTCATGGTGGTGCCACCGACGAAGCAGCCGCGGATGCCGACGGAGTAGAGATCCACCTTCTCGGCGAGGGCTTCGAGGAGCTTGGGTGTGGTGAAGATGGCGGAGATCTTGCGATTCTTCAGGATGAGGACGGCCTGATCGATCACGTGATCCATGTACTGGCGGGCCACGTCGAACTGCTTGTTGGAGATGGCCTTCTTCACGAAGCGGGGGTCGAGATCGACGAAGTAGCAGGAGCTGCCGCGATAGTTGGCCAGATGCTCCACGGCTAGGCGGAGGCGGCGGGGGCCGGTGGGGCCAACCATGATCCATGATTCACCCGGCGGGAAGTGCTTGTCGTCGAGCTTGTGGCTGAACTCTTCGTAATCGACGCGAAAGTCATTCCAGCCGATGCGCTGCTTGGGCATGCCGGTGGTGCCGCCGGTTTCGAAAATGTTGAAGGGCTTGCCTTTGAAGGCGGCGGGGACCCAGACTTCCGGCTGCTGATCGCGGAGCCATTCGTCCTGGAAATGGGGGAAGTTTGCCAAGATGTCCTCATAGCTGTTCACCTTGCCACGGGGATCGAAATTGTTTTTGGCCCAGTCGAGCCAGAAGGGGCAGCCGGTTTCTGGCGAGAAATGCCAGTTGATGATTTCGCGGACTTGGGTGTCGAGTTGGGTTTTGGCTTCGGCTGGAGTCATGGACGGGACGGGGGATGTGAGCAGGGAGTGTGAAACGGGCGGAAGTAAACGAAAGTGGAAATCACAGCCTTTCGGCCTTTCCGCCTCGAATTTTTTTTCAACACCTGCGTCTGATTGGGCTACTCATCCTACCGCCATGAAACTTCACACACTTCTCTGCTTGGCCGTGGTCCTGTTCACATTGACCTCCTGCTATGTCGGCCCGGGCTATCATCGGCCGGGAGCAATTCTTGTCGGCCCCAGACCTATCGGTGGCCCCATTGTGCTGCCACCCGGTGCCAGCCCTTACCATTACAGAGGCGTCAGATATTACCAGCATCGTGGCGTCTGGTACCGCCCTCACGCTGGTGGCCACATCATCGTTCCGCGTCCTTATTGAGAGTCCCTGCAAGCAAACGCTGGTCTGCCTTGACCGGGTGAAAGGGGCTGTGCGAAACTCGGCACTCAGGTAAAGCCGTGGTGAAAAACCCGTGACGCATGAGCATGGCGCTCTACGGCATCGCCGCTATGCTCCCTCTCGGCCACACCGGCTCCATATCTCGCAAAACATGAGCCTTTCCCTCACTCAAGACGACAACACAGCCCTCTTTCGCAAAGCCTGGACGCTCTATGACGCCATCTCCGAGAAGAACTACATGTTCCATCGTGAGATCTACGCGAAGATCACCGGATTGCTGCAACTGCGCCACGCGCAGGGGCCCTACCACATCCTGGATCTCGGCTGCGGCAACGCACGTTTTCTGGCGCCCTGCCTGCAGACGGCACCTCCCGCCAGCTATGATGGCGTGGATCTCTCCGCCTCCGCTCTGGATGAAGCACGCACGTATTTGAACGGCATCGCCAACACCGCCCTTCATCACAAGGACATGCTGAAGGCTGTGGAGGACACGGATTCGGCCTTCGACGTCATCTTTACGGGCTTTGCCGTGCATCATCTGGAAACCGCAGGCAAGCAGCGCCTCTTCAGCGCCTGCGCCGAGCGCCTCGCACCGGGCGGGCAGCTCATCATGGTCGATGTCGTGCGTGAGGACGGCCAGACGCGCGAGCAATACCTCGACGGCTACCTGAACTTCATGCGCACGCAGTGGACGGAGGTCCAGCCCGAGCATCTCGAAGAAGCCTGTTCCCACGTGGCCGCCTACGACTTTCCTGAGACCCTCGCGGATCTCACGCAGATGGCGAAGAAGGCGGCGCTGTCACAGCCACAGCTCATCGGCCGCTACGAGCAGCATTACATCTTGCGGTTCACTGCCTGAAAGACACTCCAAACGCGGCTCGTTTGCCTTCGCACCCCCTGATGATGCGACGCGCTTTTGTTTTTGCCTGTTTGACCACCGCCGCTAGTGCTGCGGACATGACTCATTTTGAGCAGCGCATCCGCCCGCTGCTTATTGCGAACTGCATCGAATGCCATGGGCCCGAAAAGCAGAAGGGCGGCCTGCGCCTCGACTCCCGTGATGGATGGCAAACCGGCGGTGACTCCGGCCCTGCGCTGGTCCCGGGCAAGATCGCTGAGAGCAAGCTCTGGCAGGCCGTAAGCTATGCGGACCGCGATTTAAAAATGCCGCCCAAGCGCAAGCTCAAGGAGAGTGAAGTCTCCGACCTGAAGCTCTGGATCGAATCCGGTGCGCCTGATCCGCGCGATGAAGTCGCCAGCACCGGTGGCAAAACGAAATCCGCACGTGCCGATGCCAGTTTCTGGTCCTTCCAGCCGCCGCAGGCCACGCCGCCCCCCGTGGTGAAAAACACCGCCTGGCCCGCGAATGACATCGATCGATTCATTCTCGCCAAACTGGAGGAAAATCACCTCACCCCAGCGCCAGATGCCAGCCCAGCCATCTTGCAGCGCCGGCTGGCCTTTGATCTCACGGGGCTGCCGCCAGACCATTCTCAGCCAGCGCCGCTGACGCCGGAAGCGTATGAAAAGCGCGTGGACGAACTGCTCGCCTCCAGCGCTTTTGCCGAACGTTTTGCCTCACACTGGCTGGACATCACCCGTTTTGCTGAATCCTCTGGTGGGGGTCGTTCCCTGCCCTTCAAAGATGCGTGGCGTTTCCGTGATTACGTCATCGAATCCATCCGCGACAATGTGCCGCTGGATCGCATGATCACCGAGCATCTGGCGGGCGATCTCCTGCCCGCCAAAGACACCGCCGCGCGCCGCAGGCAGGTCACTGCTACAGGCTTCCTCGCGCTCGGTCCCACGAACTACGAAGAGCAGGACAAGGGCATGCTGCGCATGGACATCGTCGATGAGCAGCTCGACACGATGGGCCGCGCTTTTCTGGGACTCACCATCGGCTGCGCCCGCTGTCACGATCACAAGTTTGATCCCATCTCCGCCCGCGACTACTACGCGCTCGCGGGCATTCTGCGCAGCACCAAGACGCTCAGAAACTACACCGACAACGTCGCGCATTGGATCGACACACCGCTGCCTTTGGACGGTGCCGCCGAAACCGCACTGCAAAAGCACGAGGTGCTGGTCAATGCGCTCAAAGATGAAGTGGCCGCACTCAAAGACAGCCTGCGAGATGCTGGCAGCGCTGATCTGAGAGCACGCAAAAACATCGTCTTGAGCGATCTGCCGGGCATCGTCGTTGATGACAGCGCTGCACAGAAAGTGGGCGCATGGAAGCAGTCCACCAGCTACGCCCCTTACATCGGCAGTGGCTACATCAGTGACAAAAACGAAGGCAAAGGCGAGAAGACCGTCACCTTCACGCCCAAGATTCCCAAGAGCGGGCGCTACGAAGTGCGTGTGGCCTTCAATGCCGGGCCCGACCGCGCCCCGAGCGCCACCGTCACCATCCTGCATGCGGACGGCGAGGAATTGAAAGGCATCAAGATGACCACTGACTCCCTCAAGGGGCTGCAGTTTGCATCCCTCGGCACCTATCGCTTTGAGGCGAATGGTCAGGGCTTCGTCCTCATCTCCAACGCCAATTCGCAGGGCTACGTCACCGTCGATGCGGTGCAGTTTTTGCCTGTGGATGAAACCTTCGTTGAACCTGCGGTCAAAAAGGAATCCCCCACCGCGATCAAGCTCAAACAACGGCTGGCCGCATTGGAGAAAGAACTCAAAGCGCTGCAAAAGGACCAGCCCGACCGCCCCGAGGCCATGTCCGTGGCGGATGACAGCGTGCCTGAAGATGCCAAGATTCACATCCGTGGCAGCACGCGCAATCTGGGGGCCAGCGTGCCGCGTGGTTTCATCCAGGCCGCTCTGCATGGAGGTGCGCCGGATGTCCCTGCCGAAGCCAGCGGCCGTCTGCAACTCGCGCAGTGGATCACCTCCCGCGCCAATCCGCTCACCGCGCGGATCATGGTCAACCGCGTCTGGCACTGGCTCTATGGCGCGGGCATCGTCCGCACCACGGACAACTTCGGCTCCACCGGTGAACCACCGAGCCACCCCGAACTGCTTGATCATCTCGCCATCAAGTTCATCGAAGATGGCTGGAGCTTGAAGCATCTCATCAAACAGATGGTCATGAGCCGCACGTACCGCATGGCCTCCACGAATGAAGCCTCTGCTGCACAGCATGCGATGGACCCCGACAACCGCCTTCTCAGCCACATGAACCGCAAACGCTTGGATGCCGAGTGCTTGCGCGATGCCATGCTGACCGCCGCAGGCACCTTGGATCGTGCCTTTGGTGGTCCTGGAGTGAGTGAAGTCAAAGCGGTCGATGCCAACGATCAGAAGATTCAGAACATTGAATACGGCTACCAGTTTCTCGACACCCGCCGCAGCCTCTACACCGCCGCTTTTCGCAACGTGCGCCACCCGCTGTTTGAAGTCTTCGATTTCGCCGACATCAACCAGCCCATCGCGCAGCGCACCACCAGCACCGTCGCTACTCAGGCACTCTTTTTGATGAACTCGCCCAAAGTCATCGAGCAGGCCCGCAGTGCTGCGGATATTGTGCTCAAATCATCCACGGAGAACGACAAGCGCATCGAGACCGCTTTTCAGAACTCGCTCCAGCGCTCCCCTTCCGAGACTGAGCAGGCGCAAGTCCGTGACTTCCTCGAATCCAGCCTCTCCGGCAATGCCACGGCAGATGACGTGCGCGACCTCTGGGCTCGCTTCATCCAGACACTGTGGTCCACCCCGGAGTTCCGGTTTTTGGATTAACAGTGAGACAATCCTCAGCGCCACGCGGCTGACCACTGCTTGGCGAAGTAGGTCAGAATCATGTCTGCGCCGGCACGGCGGATGCCGATGAGGGATTCGTGCACGATCTTGGTTTCGTCGATCCAGCCACCTGCTGCTCCGGCTTTGATCATCAAATACTCGCCGCTGACCTGATACGCGGCGATGGGCAGCGTGGTAGCGGCGCGCAGTTTCGCAATGATGTCGAGGTAGGGTCCTGCGGGCTTGACCATGAGGATGTCCGCGCCTTCGGCTTCATCGAGTGCGGCTTCGCGCAGGGCTTCGCGAGCATTGGCAGGGTCCATCTGATACGTTTTCTTGTCTCCAGCCTTCGGTGCGGAGTCGAGCGCACCACGGAACGGGCCGTAGTAGGCGCTGGCGTACTTGGCCGTGTAGCTCATGATCGACACGGCCTGAAATCCAGCGCCATCCAGCGCAGCGCGCAGTGCGGCCACGCGTCCGTCCATCATATCGCTCGGTGAGACGATGTCCGCACCGGCACGCGCATGGCAGAGTGCCTGCTGGCAGAGAACGGCCACGGTTTCATCGTTTAAGATGCGACCGTCATCAGTCACTAGGCCGTCGTGGCCGTCGCTGTTGTAGGGATCGAGCGCCACATCGGTGATCACCGTCAGCGTGGGGTGTGCGCTTTTCAGCGCACGGATCGCACGGGGTACGAGGCCGTCATCCGCGTGGCAGGCCTCAGCACCACGAGTCTTCAGTTCATCGGGAATGCGTGGAAACAAAACCACTGCCGGAACGCCCAGCGCATGCGCGGCACCTGCCTCCTGCACCAAACCGTCGAGGCTCCAGCGGGTGCAGCCCGGCATCGACTCGATAGGTGTGTTCGTGTTTCCCTCTTGCAGGAAGAGCGGATAAATCAAATGGCCGGGCGTCAGTTCCGTTTCGCGAACAAGATCGCGGATGGCGGGAGACTGGCGGTTGCGACGGGGGCGGATCGGAAGGTTCATCTGCCGTGAATATTGGCGGAGACGAAAGCCAAGGGCAAACACCGAATTTTACCGGCAATGATAATGCCAACCGCGCTGGGGTTCCAACGTGGTGGCAGAGGGGAGATTTGAACTCCCGACCAAAGGCTTATGAGTCCTCTGCTCTACCCCTGAGCTACTCTGCCATTGCAATGGCTCCTGAGGTAGGGTTCGAACCTACGACCTAGTGGTTAACAGCCACCCGCTCTACCGCTGAGCTACTCAGGAATCACTTTTCCCGCTTCCGAAGAAGGGGGCGGGATGGATAAACGTTCCCAAGAATCACGCAAGCGTTTTTGGCACTGAATTTGAATAGTTTTCAACTCACGGCGTTTGCCTTCAACAAATCCCCCAGCAAACCGCGCTGGCGATAGAACTCGACTTCAGCCACGCCGGTGGCTTCCAAATCGGCACGAATCTCTGCGGCATCACGCTCTGAGGCGACGTGCTGACGGATGAGGGCGGTCTTGCGGGCCTGCAAATCGAGGAACTCGAGGTCCACCACCGGGGTCTCCGGCCATTTGCCGTCGGCCTGCCCTGCTTTGAGCACCTTCTTGAACGGCTTGCCGATCTTCTGCGCCTGCGTCTTGGCTTCATTGATGCCGGCATACCAGTCGGGGTGCACGAGGCGGTAGTAGTCGCGCATGGCCTGCTTGTTGTAATGGATCACCAGCTTGCGGCCTTCCACTTCGAGGAAGGTGGTGCCACGGAAGGAGTCGGCGTCGATGGTATCGACGAAGAGCAGCTCCTCGCGATCCACGGCAAACTCCCACTTCAGGTCCCAGAGCAGCAGGCCTGCGCTTTCCAGCAATTCGCGCACGGCCCAGCCGCCGAGGATGGCCAGCTTGACGGTGTGCAGGAAGTCATCGCTGCTGAGACCGGACATCATCAGCGCCTCCTGCTTGCTCACGGCGCGGTCTTCGGGCTCATACTTGCTGGTGAGGTCATAAATGGCCCGCTCCAGCATCTCCCACACGCCCATGGGCTTGGAGAGGCCGAGCTCCTGCTCGTAGCTGCGTTTGGCTGATTCGCTGAGGCTCTCGTATTTTTTCAGGATGGACGAGCCGCTGGTCACACCAAAGCGCACGATGTACTCCAGCGGCACCACGTACGTGGCGCTCTGGTGAAACTGAGCGTAGTCAAAGACATGCGCCCCCAGCAGATTGCGCTGCGGCGGGGGCATGACCGGGAAACGGCGCACGACATTGTAGCAGCTCGGATTCGTGGGAAGGCCTGAGCGGACGATCTCACCTGTCACAGCATCCACCATGCCGATATGATGCGTGGCCGCGCCGCGCTCCAGCATCGTTTCCATGGGGCCGGTAAGCAGTTCCTTGCGCCAGGCGGGGTCCATCGGCGTGTTTTCGATGGCTGTCTTCACGCGCTGCCAGGTCTCTGGCTGGCCCAGGCGGGAGTACATGGCGTGACGGAA
>DLGZ01000002.1:72008-80664 GCA_002482965.1 Verrucomicrobiaceae bacterium UBA7681
CACACGACGTAGCCCGGATGATCTGGCACGGCGTAGAGATTCTGCACGGAGCCGCGATAGACGGGCTCGCCGAGTTTCGAGAGATCGAGATGCGTGGGCGCTGGGGCGGGATGGGACATGGTTCCGGTGAAAAACAACGGATTCCGTGCCTGTGCAACTGCGAACAGAGTTCAGGTTGAGGTGAACTTTGTTCTTTGAACTTTAAACTTTCGGCCCAAACTCCGCCCTCCATGTCCGAAGCCGCCGCCACTCCTCCCACCTCCCTCGATTTCATCCGTGAAATGATCGCTGCCGATCTCGCCGCAGGTCGCAACGGCGGTCAGGTCGTCACCCGTTTCCCGCCAGAACCCAATGGCTACCTGCACATCGGCCACGCGAAGAGCATCTGCCTGAACTTCGGCCTCGCCCAGGAGCATGCGCCGAACTCCCGCTGCCACCTGCGGTTTGACGACACGAATCCCACCAAGGAGGAAGTGGAGTATGTGGACAGTATCATGGCGGATGTGAAATGGCTGGGCTTTGACTGGGGCGAGCACCTTTTCTACGCCAGCGACTATTTTGAAAAGCTCTATGGCTTTGCCGAGCAGCTCATCACCAAGGGCCTCGCCTATGTGGATGATCAGACGCATGAGGAAATGCGCGCGAACCGTGGCACCCTCACCTCCCCCGGCACTCGCAGCGCGGGCGCTGACCGCAGCGTGGAGGAAAACCTCGATCTCTTCCGCCGCATGCGGAAGGGCGAGTTCAAGGAAGGCGAAAAAGTACTGCGTGCCAGAATCGACATGGCTTCGCCGAACATGAACCTGCGTGATCCGGCCCTCTACCGCATCCTGCATGCGCACCATCACCGCACCGGCGATGCTTGGTGCATCTACCCGATGTATGACTATGCGCACCCGCTGAGCGATGCGCTGGAGAGCATCACCCACAGCCTGTGCACCCTGGAGTTTGAGCACCACCGCCCGCTGTATGAATGGCTCATCAGCAACGTGGACGGCCTGCCCGGCGCGCCGTATCAGCGCGAGTTTGCGCGTCTGAACCTCACCTACACAGTGATGAGCAAGCGTAAGCTGCTGCGTCTGGTGAAGGATGACCTCGTCAATGGCTGGGATGATCCACGCATGCCCACCATCAGCGGCATGCGCCGCCGTGGCATCACTGCGGCTGCGATTCGCAGCTTCTGCAAAACGATCGGCCTGACGAAATTCAACTCGCTCACGGAGATCGCGCTGCTGGAGCACTCGATCCGCGAAGACCTCAACAAGATCTCCCACCGTGCCTACGGTGTGCTGCGTCCGATCAAGGTGGTGATCACGAACTATCCGGAGGATCAGGTCGAGCACTTCGAAGCGCCGAACCACCCTGAAGATCCAGCTGCGGGCACGCGTCAGGTGCCGCTTTGCCGCGAGCTTTACATCGAATCCGACGACTTCATGGAGTTCCCCTCCGACGGCTTCCACCGCCTCAAGCCCGGTGGCGAGGTGCGCCTGAAGTTTGCCTTCTGCATCATCTGCCAGGAGATCATCAAGGATGAGGCTGGGAACATCGTGGAACTGCGCTGCACGTATGATGATGCCACGCGCCACGGCAAAAAGCCCGAAGGCCGCACCAAGCCGAAAGGCATCATCCACTGGGTGAGCGCCCGCCATGCCGTGGATGCTGCGGTGCGTCTCTATGACCGCCTTTTCACGGTGGAGACACCGGATGCCGATGCCGGTGAGGACGGCGATTTTGCGAAGTTCCTGAATCCCGCATCGTGCGAAACGATCACCAACGCGAAGCTGGAACCTTCACTGAAGGATGCCGCCCCCGGCACGCACTGGCAGTTTGAGCGTGTCGCTTATTTCTACGCTGACCCGATTGATTCGAAGCCCGGCGCGCCGGTGTTTAACCGCACGGTGACGCTGAAGGATGGGTGGGTGAAGAAGTAGGAGCGCGCTATGGCGTGGAGAGTTTGTCAGACCTGTTGCGGTGCAATGGGTCTGCTTTCTTGCTGCCATACCCGCATCACTTCAAAAGCTGCCAAGTGAGCAGCTTGCGACGCCAAGGAAGAAAAATCGCATGAGGATCGCGAACATGGCGGCGCACAGAGTGAGTCTGCAGATTCGTTGCCGGGTGGAGTTGGAGTGAGAAGCAGCAACGAGGAGTGAGAGTGCGGCAATCAGAGTCGCAGGATAGACAAGCAGGCCCCAGGGAATGGCCAAAGAGACGAAGGAGTGGCCCTCGGGAGTGCGAAATGCCATGCTGCCACCGCCTGCATACTCATGCCGATAGCTCTCCAGAAGAGCACCCGAATCCGTGGCTCTTTCCATGAGGAGCCAGAGGGTGGCTGAATATACCACGAGCAAGAGGATGACCGCCTGTGCGATCGAGAATTGAGTGCGGCCGACTGGTGGTAATGGGGTGGATTCCATTGTGGTGAGGTCACGGGACAATTGTTGCGGGCAGGAGTGCCCGCATCACTGATGATTGGGCGCTTATGGTAGATCGTAGGTGGTGATTTCGAGGAGGAAACCATCGGGATCGGAGAAGTAAATGGAGTGGGAGATCTCGTGATCGCGGAACTGGAATGGGACCCCCTTCGCTTCGAGTTCGGTTTGGGCGGATTGAAAGTCGGCATACGTCGCGGCACGCAGGGCGAGATGCCAGGCCTGGCCGTTCTTGGCGGGTGGGTCGTTTTCTTTTTGGGGAAACAGGGTGAGGTAGGTGGTGCCCAGCCGGATGAAGATGGGGATGTCGCCACCGTGGCCGGGATACACGTGCTCAAAGCCCAGGGTACGGATGTACCAGTCCTTCGTCGCTTCCAGAGAAGTACAGCGCAGGGCGAGGTGGTCGATTTGTTCCAGATTCATGGGTCAAAGTGAGATGACGTGTGGATCAGTCAACCTGAGCGACACATCGTCGCAGGTCATTCCAAAATCAGCCCAAGGATGTTTTAGCGTGGTGAGGGTCGAGAGGCCATACTAGCGTTCATGAAACTGATCCGTGATATTTTGGTGCTCGCCTCGGGCATTGTGTCGGCTCTTTACCTGCTGAACGTTGGCTTCGGCATCGCGGAGTTCATTCCGGACAACATCCCCATCTTTGGCAATCTGGATGAAGCGGCGGCGACGGCGCTGCTGATCAACTGCCTGGCATACTTCGGCGTGGACATTGGTCACTTTTTGCGGCGCAAGGGCACGGAGGAGAAACCGGCACCGAAGACGCATGACATTGATGTGGAGACGAAGTGATCTTTGCGGAGGGCTCTGAGAGTTTATAGCGGCTCACAAAACTTATTTCCGTTTAGAAGGCTGCTACTGACTCGAAGATCATGGACTTCGGCGGCGGCTGGCTGAGGACAGCCAGCCCTACCAGTGCTGGGCTTGCGCGTGTCCGGCGTGAGGTAGGGCGCTAGGTCCTCCAAGCGCCGTCGAGCGTCGCCACGCATGCACTTCGGAAATTCGTTTTGGAAAATGCTTTAGCTCGCTCTGGGAGGGGCGGCGCTTTTCCAAAACGAGCTAAAGCTCGTGAGTACTTTCCACCACCACATCTGCCGCAGGCGCCTGCGTCTTCATCTCGGCATGTGTGCCGTGGATGAGGGTCCATTTTAGGCCGGGGCAGTAGCGGGACTCCCAGACATCGCGACGGATGAGGGTGTCTGCGGCGCCGTGGCGCAGGTAGGGAAAGTGGCGCTTGTGATGGAGCGCGAGGCGCAGCGGGGCGAGGTCTTCGCTGAAGCTGATGAGATGCAGCGGGCGGATGGGGCCTTTGGCGGCTTCGGCTTCGTAGAGGAGGATGACGGCGAGCCCGGTGGCGGCTGTGGCAAGCTGCGTATCCCAGACGATGAGCGGCGGGGAATCGGCAGGCAGACGCAGGTGCTGGATGAGCTGGGATTCGATGGCGGGATCGAGCTGTGATGTCGTGGGAATGGTGTGACCGCTGGGGATGTGCCGGATGGCGGGTGGCTCGCCGTGGAGCTCGTAGTCGCCTTCGTGCTGCGGTTTGGTGGAGGTGCGCTTGGGATGCGTGACGGGATGGTCCACATCTTCGATCTGCAGGATCTCGCGGCGCTCGCGGTAGAGCGGCATGAAGCGGTCTTCCAGAATGCTCTGGCGGATCTCGCGCATGAGCTGGTGATAGAAATGGATGTTGTGCTGGCCGACGAGGGTCCAGCCGAGCTGCTCCTGCGTCTTGGTAAGGTGGTGCAAATAGGCGCGGCTGTGCGTGGCGCAAACCGGGCAGGTGCAGGTGGGATCGAGCTTGTCCTCGCTGAATTTGTAAACGGAGCGGCGCAGTTCCACGATTCCCTTTGAGGTGAAAGCGGTGCCGCGCTTCGCCACTTGCGTGGGGATGATGCAGTCAAACATGTCCACGCCACGGTGCACGGCCTCCAGCACGTCCACTGGGGTGCCGACGCCCATGAGGTAACGGGGGCGGTCTGTGGGAAGCAGCGCGGCGGTGAGCTCGCAGACGTCTTCGCGCTCGTTCTTTTCCTCACCGACGGCGAGTCCGCCGATGGCGAAGCCGTCGAAGTCGAGCTGCATGAGGCCTGCGGCGCTTTCGCGGCGGAGCTGCGGATACAAGGCGCCCTGCACGATGCCAAACATGGACTGCGGCGAGTCCTCACGCGCGGCGAGGCTGCGTACGGCCCAGCGCTGCGTGACCTGCAGAGCGGCGCGCGCGGTTTTCTCATCGGCGGTGGATGGGATGCACTGGTCCAGCACCATCATGATGTCGCTGCCGATGGCGCGCTGCGTTTGAATGCTGAACTCCGGGCTGAGGAGGATGCGCTGGCCATCGACGTAGCTTTGAAACACCGCGCCTTTCTCCGTCATGGAGCGTGAGTGCGGCAGCGAGAAGATCTGGTAGCCGCCGGAGTCCGTGAGCACGGAGCCGGGCCAGTTCATGAAACGGTGGATGCCTCCCAGCTTCGTGAAGACATCCGGACCCGGACGCAGCAGGAGGTGATAGGTGTTGGCGAGGAGGATCTGCGAGCCGGAGGCATGCAGAGACTCCTGGGTCTGCGCCTTCACCGTGGCCTGCGTGCCCACGGGCATGAACAGCGGCGACTGAATGGTGCCGTGCAGCGTGTGAAACGTGGTGGCGCGGGCGCGTGAGTCGCTGGCTTGCGCATCGAGCTTAAACTGGAGACGGGAGGGAGTCATGGTGCGCTGCGGCGCGGTTGTGTCCAGATTCCGGCTAAAGCCGGGACTACAAAACGTGCGCTGGGTGGTTTCAGATTTGAGGTAATGCGGGCTTCCATAACGGGCTAAAGCCCGAACTACGTACTCAGAGGAGCCGCAAGAGCTGCGGAGATGTGAAACTGGAGACGGGAGGACGACATGGAGCGCAGCGGCACGCGATTACTTCTCCGCCATCATGGCACGCAGGCCGGAGAAGAAGTTGGTGTTTTCCTCCTGCGTCACGGTTTCGTTCATGTGCTTCGTGTAGTCGAGTTCTTCGACGTACTTGCGGTCGAGCTCCTTGAGGAAGGTGCTGGGCATGTTGCTCTGCTTCTTGCCCCACTTCATGCGCGTGCGCGTATGGCTGAGTGTGAGCTTCTGCTTCGCACGGGTGATTCCCACATAGAACAGGCGGCGCTCTTCATCCACACGGCCTTCGTCAAAGCTGCGTTTGTGCGGCAGGATCCCCTGCTCCATCCCCGGCAGGAACACGACGGGAAATTCGAGCCCCTTGGAGGCATGCATGGTGATCAAGCACACGCCCTTTTTCTTTTCGATGTCGTCCTTTTCTTCGCGCTCGTCATTGAGGCTGACTTCATCCAAAAATCCGGCCAGGCCGCTGGCGCGGTCGCGTTCCGCATGAGCCGTCATGCTTTTGAAGAGTTCATTGAGGCCGTTTTCCCAGCCGGCAAAATCTTCCGGTTCCTTGGCGGCTTTTTTGAGATGCTCCATGTAGCCGGTCTCAAGAATCAAGGCCTGCGTCATGTCCACCAGATTGGTCCCGGGAGTGCTGGCCGGGCCTGAGTATTTGACGATGAGCGTGGTGAAAATGCGGATCGCATTGCGTCCTTTCTCAGGGATCTGGCGCAGGAATTCCTCATCGCACAGTGCGACCCATATGCTGTGGTGCTTCTCCATACTGCGCTCACGTGCGAGCTCGGCGGTGGCGCTGCCAATGCCACGGGTGGGCGTATTTAAAATGCGCAACAGAGCCATGTCATCATGTGGATTGTGCATCACCGAGAGGTAGCTCAGGATGTCCTTCACCTCACGCCGGTCAAAGAAGCTGCGGGCACCCACCACACGGTAGGCGATCTTGCGCTGGCGGAAGGCCTGCTCCAGCACGCGCGACTGATCATTGGTGCGGAACAGCACGGCAAAATCTTCCAGGGGCTGCTTGTTCGCAAAGTGGGCGGTCTCCACATCTTTGGCAATCATGTCCGCCTCCTCCTTGTCATCCTCGTTCGCAATGAGGCGCACGAGGTCGCTGCCATGATTGCGGCTCCACAGGGACTTCGGCCGCCGGCCCACGTTGTTTTTGATGAGGCTGTTGGCCGTGTGCAGGATGGGCGTGGTGCTGCGGTAGTTTTCCTCCAGCTTCACCACGTGCGGATTTGGGAAGAAGTTTTCGAACTCGGTGATGTTGGTGATCTCCGCACCGCGCCAGCCGTAGATGGACTGGTCATCATCTCCCACCACGCAGACGTTGTAAGGAGCGGGCACCAGGGCACGCAGCAGGCGCATCTGAAGTGAGTTGGTGTCCTGGAACTCATCGACCATGACGTAATGATGGCGGCTCTGCACCGTGGCACGCACATCGGCATGCTCTTCGAGCAGACGCACACCGAGGATGATCAGGTCGTCGAAGTCCATGACGTTCAGCCCGCGCATTTCGTCCATGTACTTTTCCATGACGGCGGCATCGAGGCTTTCCTTGGGATCTCCCAAGCCCTCACCTGCGTTCTTGGCCTTGCTGATGCGTGAGAGCGCCATGCTGGGGTCCAGCGTCTCGTCCTTCACCAGCAGGGTCTGCAGCACGCGTTTGATCAGCGTCTCCTGCTCGCCCTGGCTGTAGATGGCGAAGTTGTTCTTGTAGCCCACATGCTCGGCAAACTCGCGCAGCAGGCGCACGCAGAACGCATGGAAGGTTCCCACCACGACCTTCTTGCCAAGGCCGTCGCGCACCATGCCTTTGACACGCTCGCGCATTTCATTGGCGGCTTTGTTGGTGAAGGTGACCGAGAGGATGTTCTTCGGATTGATACCCTCGTTCACCATGAAGCTGATGCGTGCGGTGAGCACGCGGGTCTTGCCAGTGCCAGCACCCGCGAGAATCAGCAACGGCCCGTTGATGGTCGTGGCGGCTTCGCGCTGCTGCGCATTGAGTGTTCCAGTGAAGCCACTCATGACGCAACCGCACCTCGCACGGAAAGACCACGTTCACGCCATTCATTCAGCACCTGGGGCAGCAGCTTATGCTCTTCCACCTTGATGCGTGCATGCAATTTCTCAGCCGTGTCACCGATGTTTACCGGCACTTTGGCCTGGCCGAGAATACGACCGCCATCGATCTCTGCGGTGACGAGATGCACGGTGCAGCCGGTTTCCAGTTCACCTTCATCAATGGCAAGCTGCGGCGCATTGGCCCCTTTGAACTTCGGCAGCAGCGACGGATGCACGTTCACAATGCGATCGGCATAGGCGCTGATCACCGGTTCCTTCAGAATGCGCATGAATCCGGCAAGCACGACGACATCCACACGCGCACGCTCCAGGTGCTCAAAGATTTCCTTCTGCGCCGCGTCACTGAGGCGGCGCGGATTGTCACCCCCATCAACGAACAGCGCGGGCAGTCCTGCTGCGCGGGCGATATCACGAAAGCCAGAATCGGCCTGATCACTGAGCGTGATGGCGACCTCAGCCTTCAGCTTGCTGTCTGCGATGGCCGCGATGATCGCACGGAGATTGGAACCAGCGCCAGAGCCCAGCACAGCGAGACGCAGCAGGCCGCTGCTTGCCGTGCTGCTGTCACCCGTCTGCATCTTGTTGATCGTGCGCGTCGTGGAACGCCCAGGCACGAGAGGCAGGATGCAGATCTGCGTGCCTGCTGCTTCCAGCGCCGTGCGTTCTTCAAGGTTGAGGGACTCCACGGTGTAGTCACCGCCTTTGGCATACACGTGCGGCTGGATGGCTTCGATGAGAGCCGTGGCACGTTCGTCATCGAACACGACAACTGCATCCACGGCACGCAGCGCGCACATCACTTCCGCACGATCATTTTCGGGATTCAGCGGACGATCCGGGCCTTTCAACTGACGCACGGATTGATCTGAATTCAAGGCGACCACCATGGCATCTCCGAGCGCACGCGCCTGCTCAAGATAGCGCACATGGCCTGCGTGCAGGAGATCGAAGCAGCCATTGGTGAACACCAGTTTTTTTCCCTGCTGTTCCAGGGTGTCACGCAAGCGCCGGACGTCGGCGATGGTGGCGGGTGTGTAATCATCGGGCATGCTTTGCTAATGGCGCGAAGCGTGGCGGATGCAAGGTGGGAGAGGTTTGAAATTCAAAGTATGGAGAGGCCGGGCAGAGAGCGGGGCGGTGGTGCCGTCAAATTCTCGTTTTTTGATCTGTGATTTTTTCTTCCTCGATCCCAAGGCGGATTGTCAGGTAGAAGTACAGCAGCGCCCAGAGCGAATTTGGAGTGCGGC
>DLGZ01000002.1:80742-86495 GCA_002482965.1 Verrucomicrobiaceae bacterium UBA7681
GCGTGGGCCGATCAGCACGTCGAAAGCGGCAGCTCCGTTCGTTCCTCACTCCGCGACCGCACTCCATATCAGAGCTGCGAGCGCATCCGACATACCACATTCCACGCTTACCTACCTCAATGTATCCTCTTATGGCAGCGGAAGAAATTTCACCCCTCCGCGTACAAAAAAAAGCGGAAGGCATCGCCCTCCGCTTTTTCGAAATCTATGAGCTGAATCTCAGCCTTCCTTGGACACCACCTTGTCAGTGCTGCTTTCGAGAACGGCGGCACCAGGATCACGCGTGAGAGGCCAGTAGGCATCCATGTTGAGCTTTGCAGGCGGGTTCATCTTGAACTGCTCGCCAGCTTTGGTTGCAAAGCCCTGATAGGCGAGCGGCATGAGGGTGATGCAGACGCGCTCCTGATCAAACTTCTGCACGTGCAGCGCTGCGGCAAAGGTGCTCTTCTGATCGAGGACCAAGGAGTCGCCCACCTGATAAGGGTCGGTCTTGTCCTTGTTGCCTGGAAGAACGATTTCAATGTCCACGTCTTCGATGTCTGCGGAGCGTGCACGCACCACCCAGCCTTCAGTGATGACATCTTTGTCGGTGAGCGGACGGGCATTGATCACCTGAAAGGTGCCTTTCACATAGAGAGGCTGATCCTGCTTGTAGTTGCGAATGTAGGAACGCTTGAGGAGATCATTCTTCACTGCGAGTTGCTCGCCGTTGAAGGAGTAGAACTCAGCCAGCAAATCGCGTGCAGGAAGGAACTTGCCCTGGGGCACGGTGTAGTTGGTGAACTTGCGCAACGGATCGAGCTTGTCGAAACGTGCGAGCACACGGTAATTGAATGGTTTTTCAGGGTGAGCGAACACCATGATGCTGAAGAACCAGCAAAAAGTGGCGAAGCCCATCAGCAGCGTGATGAGGATCGTCCACCAAAAGATTCCGCCGGAATCTTTTTTCTTGGAAAAGTTACCACCACCGTAAGAACGGTACTCATTGCCGTCGCTCAAAAATCGGATTTGCATGACAGTTTTGCGAAAATTTTAGTATTTATAAGTCAGGAATGTTCAAATTCTACAATATCGACGGAATTTGAAAAGTAAATTTTGTGAATAAGTTGGCAACAAGATTGCTGCTATTCTTGCCAAGAAATTAAGGGATCTGAAGCTTAATTGGAGCTGGTTTGCGGTTCAAAAGAGGTGCCGCAACCGCAGCTACGGGCCGCATTGGGGTTGGTGAGCTTGAATCCGGCATCTGCCAGCGAATCGACATAATCGATCTGGCAGCCGCGCAGAAAGCCCATGCTTTCGGGATCAATGATGATCGAGACACCATCCTGCGCCTGCACCACGTCATCGGCTTTGGATTGATCCAAGGCCATGACATACTGCATGCCAGCGCAGCCGCCCTTCTCCACCCGCAGACGCAGCCCGGTGGCCTCATCTGCCTGCTTTTCGGCAATGAGGGATTTGAGATGTTCGACGGCGCTTGAGGTGAGTGAAATCATGAAAGAGAAAGCATTGGAAGGCACGTGCCAGATGGCGGAGAAGCACGGAGATTGCAAATCCGCATCGGGCATCCAAGGTAACATTTCCGGGTGACCATATAGACTACGCACCCCACCACGCACTTTTTCGAAATACATGGCAAAAATCCGCATTCTTCCAGACGCACTCGCCAGCCAGGTCGCGGCAGGCGAGGTCGTGGAGCGCCCCGCTGCCCTGGTGCGTGAGCTGGTGGAGAACAGCTTGGACGCCGGTGCCAGCCACATCGAGGTGCATGCCCAGCGCGGCGGCATCGCGATGATCCGCATTGTCGATGATGGAAGTGGGATGGACCGGGAGGACGCCATGCTGTGTCTGGAGAGACATGCCACCAGCAAGATACGGACCAAGGAGGATCTCGGCGCGATTCACACCTTTGGATTTCGTGGCGAGGCGCTGCCCAGCATCGCCAGCGTCTCCCGCTTCCGGCTTGCCACCCGTGAGAAATCGGCGCTGGTGGGCACGGAGATCGAAGTGAATGGAGGCAAGCTGGTAGCGGTGCGCGACCACGGCGGCGCTCAGGGCACGGTGATCGAGGCGCGCTCGTTGTTTTACAATGTTCCCGCCCGCCGCAAATTCCTGCGCACGGAAAACACGGAGTTTGCCCACGTGGAGCAGCAGTTGCGGCTGCATGCCATCGCCAATCCGCAGGTGGCATTCACGCTGACGCACAATGGCGAGCTCGTGCTGCACCTCCCAGCCACGCGCGACATGCTGGAGCGCATTCGCGGTCTCGTCGGCGATGAGCTGGCCTCCCGCCTGCTCAAGGTGGAAGCCACCACCGTGCAGGGCATCACCGTTTCCGGCTACATCGGCGGGCCGGGCATGAGCCGCTCCAACCGGCAGATGCTAACCACGTATCTGAACGGCCGCCCCATCGAAAGCGCCAGCATCTCCTACGGACTGCGCGAAGGCTACCACACCGCGCTGATGAAGGGCCAGCACCCGGTCACCTTCCTGTTCATCCAGATGGACCCGCACGCGTTTGACGTGAACGTGCATCCAGCCAAAAAGGAAGTACGGTTTCACGATGGCCACAGCGTGCGCGATGCCATCTCCCGCAGCGTCAGCCACACGCTGGAAAACGCGGCCAAGCTGCCCACGGGACATGCGCCCGCACGCAGCGTGCCAGCCGCCCCTGCGGCAGCGCGAGTGCCGCTGGTGCCAGACAGCCGGCAGGAGCACTTCGCCATGCCGGTGGCGTCTTCCTCCGCACCGCTGCGCGATCTCCCGCAGACGCGCCCGGAATCCCCTGTAACTGCGCCAGCCGTTTCACATCGTGCCGCAGACGTGCTGGCAAGAATCGCCACGGAGCGCAGCACCCCTGCCGTGCAGCCTCAGCCCTCCGAGGCTCCGGCACCCGAAGCTTCGCCCCTTGAAGAAGAGGAGCCGCAGGAGCCCAAAGCTGCCCCCATTCCCCAGCCGGACTACCGCATTATCGGCGTGCTGCAAAAGCTCTACGTCCTCATGGAAGGCAAGGAAGGCCTCGTGCTCATGGACCAGCACGCCGCGCATGAGCGGGTGAACTTTGAGAAATTCCGCCGTGCCATTGAATCCGGCGGCGTGCCCTGCCAGCGCCTACTGCTGCCTGTGACCTTGCAAACCACACCCCGGGATGCCGATTTGCTGAAGCAGAATCTGGCCTCGCTCAACCGCCTCGGCATCGAGATCGAGCCCTTCGGCCCGAACATTTTCAAAGTGGAAACGCTGCCTGCGTTTTTGAAAACGGACGACCCCGCTGCGTGGCTGGATCAGGTCATCGAAGAGCTCAGCAGCCTGAGCACGAAATCCTCCAGCCTGCGCCTGAGCGAAGACGCCATCGCCACCATCGCCTGCCGCGCCTCGGTGAAAAGCAACGACGTGCTCTCCATCCCGGAGATGCAGGGCCTGCTCAAGGACCTCTTCGCCTGCGAGATGCCCTACTGCTGCCCGCATGGCCGGCCGACGCTGGTGCAGATTTCCACGGCGGAGCTGGAGCGGAAGTTTGGGCGGAGAGCGCCGGGGTAGGCGGGAGGAGGTGTAGGACCCTGCTGGTCCCCTGGTTTCGGAGGCGCTGGACATCGCGAGAGGGAGGGGGCAGGATGATCCCTCTCCTGCCTGAATCTGTTTTCAATGAATCGTGGAATTAATCAGTGGCTGTCCTAGGCTTAGATTCCCCTTCCCCAACCATGTCCCAAGACAACCGCATTTGGTTTTTAGAGAATCCCTGGCCGGAAGGCCATCCCATCAAGGAATTTGAATGGACGGCCGAGGTGCGCGAGGGCGTCGTGTGGATGCAGCTGCACATCAAAACCGCCGAATACGAGTCCGAGCGCGAGGTCGCGGAGGGTGATGATTACGAGTCTGAATGGCAATCTCCGGGTCTCTGGAACAACTACCACCGCTGCACCCTTTCCAGCACCTTCTGGCATGAAGGCGGATTCCCCGTCTGCCCGGTGGCGCAGTTTTCCCCGGCCTTTTTGCAAGGCTACGAGGCCACTGTCGATCCGCTGCCGGCGGCGACCCAAACCGATCCGGATGATCTGGCCTTTCACATCTACCTCCTGGGCCACGATGCCGTCGCAGGACACCGCATCCGCTTTCTCCGCCGCGGCGAGTCGGACAGCTTCGACATCGAGTGGACCGGCAAGATCGCCCTCGCCTACGCGGGCGACTTTGAGTATCGGTATGATTTCAAGGCGTTGATCTTTGATGCGCAGATGCCGATGCCCAAACCGTGACCCACCTCACCCCATGAATGCGCTGCAGTACATCGACACCCGCCTTCTTCGCCCCCTCAGGCCGGTGCTGCGTTTCGTGTTTGGGTCTGGCATTGCCTTGCTTCTCCTTGGCCAAATCATCACCTTTTATCCCGGAGCTGAAGAGCGGTTCTACACTTTTACCGGGTGTTTGCTGCTGGCCGGTTTGGTGCTGCCGGGCTGGCCCTACCGCGTCGTCTCGGTGCTGCTCATCGCTTACTGCATTTGGGGTGCGGTCGAAGGCCAACGACGCGGCATCAAGTATCAGTCTTTTCTGGAGCAAAAAGGCCTGTCCCGACCGCATTGATGACACGAAGTGATCATGATTCGCTGCGGTTCTCGTTCACGATGTCGCTCAGATCGCGATCCGGCACTGCGCTCAGCGGCACAATCAAAGAAGTCCCATGCCGTCGGGAAAAAAGTCTGCTGTTCACCGCAGTAAGGACGGCGCAGCTTTTTGAGCGCTTGCGAGGCGAGAGACCCGAAATCACGGACCCGCAGCAGCGGTTCCTTACCAGCCCTGGGTGTCCTGCGCGGATGGTAGGGACGCGTTGTGCGCGTCCGTAGATTCCTTCGTCCCAGCGCCGCCTTTCGGCCCAGCCGTTCCCCACTTTGCTAAATCGCCCGTCTGGCAGTGCTTGCACAGGGCCGTCTCGCCTTTGATCCGAAGGCTAGATGCCCCGGGCCGTTGTCAGGCCGGAGGCCTAACCTCCATGGGAAGAAGAACACAAATCTTCTGATAAGACCGCCACCAGCTTGCGTTAAAGGGCACAATCCCCCATCCCCTGCCCTGTCCATGAATCCTCTCCGCCACGATCTCAGCCGCCGCACCTTTGTCTCCGGCGCCGCCAAGACCTTTCTCGGTGTCAGCACCGCCGCGCACTTCGGCTCCCGCATTCTCGCCGCCCCTGGGCAGGGAGCTTCGCCGCTGAAGCAGGCGGCGACCGCGCGCAACGTCATCTATTTGTACATGACCGGCGGCATGAGCCATCTCGACACCTTTGATCCGAAGCCGGACAAGACGGACATCATGGGCCTGACCAAGGTCATCAACACCAACGTCGATGGCATCCGCGTCGCGGGCAACATCCCTCTCATCGCCCGGCAGATGGACAAGCTGGCCGTCGTGCGCAGCATGATGACGACGCAGGGCGCGCATGAGCAGGGCAACTACTACCAGCACACCAGCTACACGCAGCGCAGCAGCATCCGCCACCCCTCCATGGGCGCGTGGTTGCAGAAGTTTCAGGACCGAGGCAATCCCACGCTGCCGGGCAGTGTCATGATCGGCAATGACAGCCGCCACCCCGGCGCAGGCTTTTTCGAGAGCCGCTTCGCTCCGCTGATGATCAGCGACCCCGAAAGCGGCATCAACAACGTCCGCACCAACCAGTGGTTCACCGAAGAGCGCTTCAACAGCCGCCTCAACACCGCCAAACAGCTCGACCGCCAGTTTGCCGAGACCTACAACGTCAAAAACGT
>DLGZ01000002.1:86561-151869 GCA_002482965.1 Verrucomicrobiaceae bacterium UBA7681
GTACGGCAGCGACCGCTTCGGCCAGGGCTGCCTGCTCGCCCGCCGGCTGGTGGAGCACGGCGTGCGCTTTGTCGAAGTCTCCTTCGGCAGTTGGGACACCCACAATGCCAATTTCACCCGCGTCCCCGAACTCTGCGACGAGCTCGACTCCGCCCTCAGCACCCTGCTGCAGGATCTGGAATCCCATGGCATGCTGCAAGAGACGATGGTCGTGCTGGCCACCGAATTCGGCCGCACCCCCGAGATCAACGCCAACGACGGCCGCGACCACCACGCCCGCGGCTTCTCCTGCCTGATGGCCGGTGGCGGCATCCGTGGCGGTCAGGTCTATGGTGCCACCGATGAGACCGGCACCGTCGCCAACGTCAATCCCGTGACCATCCCCGACTTCAACGCCACCATCGCCTACGGCCTCGGCATTCCGCTGGATCAGGTGCTCTACAGCCCGAGCAAGCGGCCGTTTACGGTGGCGGACAAGGGACGGCCGATAACGGAGTTGTTTGGTTGAGCGCAACTGAGGAGATGATCAAGCCCCCTCCTTGTGATTGCATTTTGGGTGCGGGAGTTAAATCTTCGAAACTGCCGCCCCCCTCATGAATGAAATCATCGGCGCCTGGGTCAATGGTCACGCCAACGGCCATGGTGGAGGTTCGCATGATTTTTGGTTCATCTTCTTGCCGGGCGGTCGTGGGCGGTTCGTTTACAGCGGCTGGTGGCTGTATCACTTCGATACCTTCCGCTGGCATGCGTGCCCTTCGGCAAACACTTTTCGCATCCTTCATATCGAGACGCGTTATCAGGACCCGATCGGTCCTGGAAGCCAATTCCCTTCGTCTTCGCTAGTCGGCTTTCATTCCTACACCCTTCGTGAGGGAGCGGGCTCCGCTGCCCCATCATTGGTTTTGACCATTCCCGGTCTGCCGGCTGAATCTGAGTTTCTTCTGCAGACAAATCAACCACTCCAAATGGCATCTCGCACGGAGGCGTCTGACTGGCGCTGAACCACCCGACTTCGAGATGAAGTCTTCCAGTCGAAACCAACCCAGCCCAAGGAGCCGGACTTGCCAAGTCCGTCTGGGGAGGAGCACCCGCAGCAGGTTAATAGGTCCTGATCCTGTGATCCTGATCCTGGCTTTTCAAGCCCGTAGATAACACGCCGTTGATCCATGCTTGATCAACCCGATCGACAGCCAAAGCTTGATGCGGCGTTTGGCAGTCGGCTCAGCCACGCGGACCTGCGTCATAATGCGTTGTTTCAGCTCGCTGTATGGCATTTGCCCCAGGTGCCCGGCGAAGACAGCCTGGCACTCCATCCCTTCCGTCTGCCGCGCAGCCTCGGCTTTGCTCTCCTTCGTTTCCGCCTCCACGGTGACGTGCATGCCCTCAGGGACGGACCACTCAAAGCGCAGGCCGTTTTCACGCGTGATGCAGGCGTGGCGGCAGCGCTCAGAGAAGACGAGCGGGACACCTCGGGTGTCCTTGGCGATGTGCAGATTGCTCTCCGCCTTGCGCTCCAGCTGGCTGCCGAGGTGGCCGCGTGTCTTGCCGGTCTCAAAGCCGGAGGGGTTCTCGTGCAGCACGACAATGATGGGGCAGGCGTAGGTGATCGCCAGGTGGGCGAGGTGTTCCACCAAGGCGAAGGTTGCGCACCTGCGTTTCCAGGCTGTCTGAGACACAGCAACGCGCCTAGCGGGTCCACGGCAGCGGAGGCATGTCCCACATGGGTTTCTGACGCCGTACGGGCGCGGGGAAAGAGGCGTGCGAATTTATCTCGGCACAGGCCGGACAGTGGGCGATGATTTTGGAGCCGCGCTGGCGGACCTTCTCCAAACGAGCAAGATTGAGCTTCATGGACGTGCTGGGGTGGTGGGTTGCGCCCCGTGAAGGGAGGTGGTGGCTGCGTCCGCCCGCCTCCTTCACCAGAAGCGCGTTGGGGTTCAGCGTGTGACAGCGGCCCGCTCGTACTGCGCCAGCGCGGCCCGGACCTTCTGGAGATCATAGCGGCAGACGCGCCCGATCTTCACCATGGGGATGATATTGTCGCGCGACCAGTTGCTCAGGCAGCGGCGCGAGACATTGAGCCTGTGGGCGAGCTGCTCCGGGGTGATCAGTTCGGCTTCGTCTTGTGACAGGGTTTCATTTGGGTTCGTATTCATAGCAGTATGCAGTATTGTGTGGTATTGGGTATTCGTTTGCTGGCATGAGGATGCGCAGAGACCGCAGGAGTGCGGAGCAGATGCGAATGGTCAGGCTTCAAGAAAAAACCGGCGGTCTAGGGAAGACCTGGGAGCGCCACAGGGTGGCGGCGCCGGCTTGCAGGTTGCGACGGTCAGAGTTCTTCACTGCCGGCGGCGCTGTCCCCCTCAGGCGAACGCGTTCTTCACGACGAACTTCCCGAGGATGAATCAAGTCTTGGGTCCGCTTTTTAAATGTCAACGACTTTTGAATACGTTATGCGGCGTGAGGGGGCGTCGGGGTGACTGGCATGAGATGGGGGTAGTGCGGGCAATCCTGCCCGCGAAGAGCGCCCTCGCTACGGGAAGGATTGCCCGTGCTACTCCGGCACGCTCTCCGCGTTCATCCACCGTCGGGTTTGCATGGGTTCTTTGGCGCTTCATATTCTCCCGCATGAGCGAAATCATCGGGGCCTGGCTCAAGGGTGACGGCAGAGGGGAGGATGATTACTGGGTCATCTTTGCACCTGGCGGACGCGGGCGTTGCATCTACTTCAACTGGTGGCTTTGGCGCTTCGATTCCTTCCGCTGGCATTCTTGCCCTGGCACACACACCTTCAGAGTCCTTCGCTCAGAGACTTGCTACGTGGATCCATGCTACCCCTGCTGCCCCACCTTCCTGCCTCTCGGTTTTCATTCCTACGACATCCGGGAAGAGGCGGGCTCAGCCGCGCCCTCCTTGGTTCTGAGCCTGCCTGCCCTGCCCCCAAACTCCGAGTTTCTCCTGCAAGGCCGTCTTCCGCTCGAACTCGCGGTTATTATGGACCCGTCGGACTGGCTCTAGACATCTGCCCCCCGCCATTCTGGCCCGTGTCTTGCTGCATCGTCAAAAACTACCATTTGAGAGGCCGCTCCGCCCGTGCAATGAACTCCCTCCCCCGGAGATTTCTCGAAACCTTCTTGAAAAATCCTAATTATTAGCAAAACTTAAATAATCTATCCTCATGGACGAACTCACCATTTCTCGCATCATCGGACGCGAAATCATCGACTCACGCGGCAATCCCACTGTTGAAGTGGATGTTTACATCGAAGGCGGAGCCATGGGCCGTGCGGCAGTCCCCTCCGGAGCCAGCACCGGCGAACACGAAGCACTCGAACTGCGTGACGGCGACAAGAAGCGTTACTCCGGCAAGGGCGTGCTCAAGGCCGTCGATGCGGTGAACAATGAACTCGCGGATGCCCTCATCGGCGCAGACGCTCTGGACCAGGTCGGCATCGACAACGCCATGCGCGAAGTCGACGGCACCAAGACCAAGGCCAAGTGCGGAGCCAACGCCATCCTTGGCGTCTCCCTTGCCGTGGCCAAAGCGGCTGCCATCACCCTGGGCCAGCCCCTCTACAAGTACATCGGCGGCCCGAACGCCAAGGTGCTCCCGGTGCCGATGATGAACATCATCAACGGCGGCGCGCATTCCGATGCCCCGATCGATTTCCAAGAATTCATGATCATGCCAAAAGGCGCACCGTCTTTCTCCGAAGCGCTGCGTTACGGCTCCGAAGTCTTCCACGCCCTCAAGAAGATCCTGCACGATCTTGGCCTCAGCACCGCCGTCGGTGACGAAGGTGGCTTTGCCCCGACGCTGAAGAGCGCGGACCACGCCCTCGAAGTCATCGCCCAGGCGGTGGACAAGGCTGGCTACAAGCTCGGTGAAGACATCTTCATCGCCCTGGACTGCGCCGCCTCCGAGTTCTACGACAAGGCGAAGAACAAGTACGTCTTCAAGAAGTCCGACAAGTCCGAGCGCAGCGCTGCTGAACTCGTGGCCTACTACGCCGAACTGAAGAAGAAGTTCCCGATCATCTCCATCGAAGACGGCTGTGCCGAAAACGACTGGGACGGCTGGGGCATCATCACCAAGGAAATGGGCGCCAACACCCAGATCGTGGGCGACGACCTCTTCGTCACCAACGTCGAATTCCTCCAGAAGGGCATCGACCTCGGCGTGGCAAACTCCATCCTCGTCAAGGTGAACCAGATCGGCTCCCTCACCGAGACCCTCGACGCCGTCGATCTCGCCCACCGTCATGGTTACACCGCCGTCATGAGCCATCGCTCCGGTGAAACCGAAGACTACACCATCGCCGATCTCGCCGTCGCCACAAACTGCGGCCAGATCAAGACCGGCTCCATGAGCCGCAGCGACCGTATCGCCAAGTACAACCAGCTTCTGCGCATCGAGCAGGAACTGGGTGAAAACGCCATCTTTGGTGGCCGCATGAAAGTCTAAGACCCTATGAACTACCGAGAAGTGCGCGCATCCGAACCCCAGACCCGCTGGGAAGGCTGGGTGCGTGCATTTCTCAAGGGGGCTCGTTTCGTCCTGCTGCTGCTCATTGTACCCGTGGTGTATGTCCTGTGTGACAACCCCATCGACACGCAGCACGCGATGCGTGTGAAGCTGGAACACCTCAAAGGGCAGCGCGACGTGCTGCAGTCCGACCGGGACAAACTCCTGCGCCGCATGGAGTGGATCAAAAACGACAACGCCTACCTCGAAATGGCCGCCCGTGACCGCCTGCATCTGCAGCGGGAAGGCGAGTTTGTGCTGAGGTTTTAAGAGGCGGGTTGGTCAAGGAGTCGTGGAGTCGTCAAGAGAGACATGGAGTGCCGTTGATCTCCGCTGAAGCAACCGCCCCGGGAGCGCGGAATTGCCTCGATTCGCCCCCCCTTCGGGCAGCCTGCGGCTGGCTACCTCCACTGCGCTTTGGTTCCGAGTCCGCAGCACTCCGCAATCAGACGAGGCTCCAAAACCTCACTTGCCCACATTGGCTCTCTCGTCCCCCGAAGTCCTCGTGCTTCCGATGTTTTACATGCTGAAATACCTGCTGCGTGAAAGCGACCTGCTGCGGACTCGGATGTCCGCGATCCATGCACTCAACCGAGCGCCATTCATGCTCGGCATTTCTAACTGAGTGCACGAATCGTTTGCGCCAACGCTGAAAGGCAGGCGCATCAGGAAAGGGAGTGAGCAGCAGGACTGACAGCGACGCTGGGACGAAGATTCTACGGACGCGCACAGCGCATCCCTACCAGCCCTGCGTGCTGCGATCCAAAGCTGCCCTGCGCGGATGGTAGGGATCCGCTGCGCGGGTCCGTTATTTCGGGTCTATCGCGTCGAGGGCGATGAAAAAGGTGCACCGTCCTTAGTGCGGTGAACTGCCGCTTTCGAGCGTCTCGAGATAGTCGTGAGGTGAGCGGCCTGCGTGGAATCACCGGCTCCCGCATTCGAGCGCCTACTGACACGCGTGGGCTGACCGCCACGCCGAAAGCGGTAGCTGCGTTCGTTCCTCACTCCGCGACCGCAGTCCAAAACGCGGCAGGAGCGCGGAATTTATTCCGCAGCACTCCGCAAGCACCCATGCCGCCGCTTTCGCCTCCAGCATCGCCGGCCCAACGAACGTGCGGGCTACACGGCATGCCGCAGGCAAGCTGATCCTCGGCTTCAAGGAAATTGATTCGTGAGCAAGAGTCTGGCGCTTCGGCGGAGTGCTGCGGAATAAATTCCGCGCTCCTGGGGAACCGCGCCGCAACCAACCAACAAAAAAGCCAAGCGGAATGAACCACTTGGCTGTTTTTGGAGTTCTAAAAAAGGCCGGTATTACTCGGCGTTTTCTTCGACGTAGCGGACGACGTCGCCCACGGACTGAAGCTTCTCAGCCTCTTCGTCTGGGACGTCGATGCCGAATTCTTCCTCGAAGGCCATCACCAGCTCGACGGTGTCGAGTGAGTCGGCACCGAGATCTTCGATGAACTTAGCTTCCTGGGTGACCTGCTCGGGATTCACGCCAAGCTGTTCAACGATGATGTCTCTAACTTTTTCTGTGATGTTTTCAGCCATAGATTGGGGGTGTTGGGATGGGGCGGAGCTTTAGCGGCTGAGTTTACTTTGGCAAGGGGAAAATCCCGCCTTTTTCAAACTCAAACAAGTGCCATTATTTTTCCACCTCTGCTGTTGCGGTTTCGGCGCCCTCAGATTCGCTGACCTTTTCGATCAATTCGCCACTGAAACGAGCCAGCAAACGCTCCAGAACCTGGTCTGCGCCGCCGTATTTGAGATCGTCAAACACCGCGCGTTTTTCTGCGCCTTTCTGCGTGCGGCACCACGCATACGCGAGGCCCTTGTGCTCCCATTTGCGCTTGTCCACGCGAAACACATCGGCATAGCGAATCTGCAGGCCCTCAGGCGTCACCCAGTGGTCAGCCTCGCCACGCAGCACCTTGCCACGATTCAGCAGGATCAGGAAGCCCACGATCAGCGCACCGGCAAGGCAGCCGTAGGCATAATAAAACTGCTCGGCGATCTCACGCTGGCTGTAGAGCTTCGGCTCTTCCTCCCAGCCGTTCTTCGCAGCGTAGCTTTTCCAGCGCGGTGAATCGCCGTCCACGCCGGTGGGCATGCCCTTGGCTTTGGCATCCGCAATCCACTGCTCCATGCGCCCGTCTTTCTTGGCGGCTTCAAACGAAGGCAGGAACTCCTTCATGAACTTCTCCTTCTCCTGCGCGATGGCCACAACCTTGGGATAGCCCAACACCCCGTCATAGAGGAACACGAGACCGAAAATCAGGAACAGCCCGGCCAGCATGCCCATGCGGCGGTAATACCAGGATGTAACGCGGCAGACGATGGGCTCCGAGGCCGATACGGGGGAGATGGGGGCGGTTTCCATGAACGACTGATTCAATCGCAGGCTCGGGGGGAAGCAACACGGGATTTTGTGTGACAAACTACGCGCAGTTTTGCAATGCCTGCATGATCACCAAGCGGGCATGGTGTGCGTATCTAATGGCAACCCCATTCAAGAACCATGTACATTGATCCCCTCTACCTCCTGCTCTTCCTTGGCACGATGGCACTGTCCTTCTTCGCCTCCTGGCGTGTGAAGAGCGCCTACGCACGCTATTCGCAGGTGCCGGCACGCTCCGGACTCTCCGGTGCACAGATCGCGCAGCGCATCCTGGACCTCAACGGCATCCGCGATGTGACTATCCACCCCATCAAAGGCCAGCTCAGCGACCATTACGATCCTTCGAACAAGCAGCTCATGCTCAGCGAAGAAAACTACTACGGCACGAACGTGGCAGCGCTGGGAGTGGCGGCACATGAGTGCGGCCACGCCATCCAGCACCAGCAGCTCTACGCACCGCTGCAGTGGCGCATGGCGGCGGTGGGCATCACCACCATCGCCGGGCAGATCATCCCGTTTGTCGGTTTTGGCCTGATCTACTTTGCACCCAAGATCGCCCTGCCGATCCTCGCGCTGTGCTTTGGCGTCGTGATGCTGTTTCAATTGATCACGCTGCCCGTGGAGTTTGACGCCACGGCCCGCGCCAAGCGCGTGCTGGCCAGCACCGGAGCCGTCTCTCCCGGCGAGGAAACCGCCGCGATGAGCAAGGTCCTCGATGCCGCCGCGCTGACCTACGTGGCCGCTTTCATCAGCGCGCTGGGCACCTTCCTCTACTACGCCATGATGCTGCTGGGTGGAAACCGCAGGGAATGATTGAGCCTGCACGCTAACAAACCTCCCTCACGCGGCGTATGGCTCCCATGCGCCGCGTTTTATTTGCCCTCTCCCTGCCCTGCCTCGTCTATGCGGAGGATGTTCCACCGATTCGTGGATTGAGCCGGACGAACCTCCTCGAATACCACGCGAAAGACGGTACAACGAAGATCGCCACGAGTGCCGCCGAATGGGAGCCCCGCCGCCATGAGGCTCTAGCGGGCTTTCAGCGCGTCGCAGGTCTCCTGCCCGGCCCGGAGCTGCGCTGCGCGCTGGAGCCGCAGACGCTGGAGGAAACCGACTGCGGCAGCTACGTGCGGCGGCTCATCACCTACACCTCCCAGCCGGGTGGCAAGGTGACGGCGTATCTTTGCATTCCCAAAACCGCGCTGGCTGGGGCGAAGACACCTGCCGTGCTCTGCCTGCACCCGACGGAAAACAAGATCGGCTTCAAGGTGGTCGTAGGTCTCGGGGGCAAGCCGCACCGGCAATACGCGCAGGAACTGGCGGAGCGCGGCTTCGTCACGCTGTCTCCCAGCTACCCCCTGCTCGCCGATTATCAGCCCGATTTA
The DNA here is from genome assembly GCA_002482965.1 of Verrucomicrobiaceae bacterium UBA7681. Classification (GTDB taxonomy): domain Bacteria; phylum Verrucomicrobiota; class Verrucomicrobiia; order Verrucomicrobiales; family Verrucomicrobiaceae; genus Prosthecobacter. The sequence goes on from DLGZ01000002.1 coordinate 94,870, forward strand.
AAAGCGCTGCACATGCCCAGCGGCACGATGAAGGCCATCTGGGACAACCTGCGCGGCCTCGACTACCTGGACTCCCTGCCCTACGTGGATCGCAGCCACGGCTACGCGGCCATCGGCCACTCGCTCGGCGGGCACAATGCCATCTTCACTGCCGTCTTCGATGAGCGCATACAGGTCATCGTCTCAAGCTGCGGCTTTGATTCGCTGCTCGACTACAAAGGCGGCAACATCCAAGGCTACGTGCAGGAGCGCTACATGCTGCGCATGGCTGACTACCTCGGCCACCCGCATAACTGCCCCTGGGACCACTACGAACTCATCGCCTGCCTCGCCCCACGCCATGTGTTTGTGAATGCGCCGCTGCGGGATGCGAACTTCGGCTGGCAGAGTGTGGACCGCATCGCGGCCGCAGCTCTGCCCTTGTTCAGACTGCTAAAGGCGGAGTCACACCTGCAAATCGCCCACCCCGACTCCGATCACGATTTCCCGGATGCGGAGCGCTACGCCAGCTACGAGCTGATCAAGCGCGTGCTGCAGCCTGCTCAATGACCTGCACCAGCCTTGGGCACAGCACCGAGTGGGAAAACTCCGCGCCTAGAGCCCTGGCAGCCACATTGACCGGCTGCGTGCCGAGAGACATCGCATCGCGGATCTGCTGCACGATGGCAGGCACATCCCCGTTGCGCGCCACACGCCCGTGCGCCGGCTGATCGAGCCGCCGCGCCAGATCGGCCCCGTGGCTTTGATCCGGTCCGATGAAGAGAAATGGAATGCCGAGCGTGAGGATGTTGTAGATCTTGCAGGGATGCACGATGCCCACAAACGGATCTCCCATCACTACCAGATGCAGGTCCGCCGCTGAGAGCGAACCAGACAATTTTTCCATCGGCTGATACGGCAGGCAGGTGATGTTTTTCAGCGCCTTCTCTTTCGCAAAGGCCTGCACTTTTTTGAACTCGCTGCCACCTCCCACAAACAGGAAGTACAGCCGCTCATCCCCCTGCATCTCCTGCGCCGCCGACAGCACTGCATCCAGCGGATGACAGGGACTGTGATTGCCGGAATACATGACAACGAATTTGCCCGTGAGCCCATGCTCCGCGCGGAAGGCGTCGCGTGCCGCCACATCGTACTGGATCGCCTGATCGTGCGACCAAGGCGCATCCGTGTGAATGACCTCAGCCCTCACGCCTTTGGCCATCAAGCGCTCCGCCATGAAGCGGTCCAGCGCGATGATGCGTGAGGCACGCTTGAAGCTCCAGTTTTGGATGAACGTGAGCGTGCGCTCGACGAAGCCCCCGGCCTTCAGCCAGCCAGCGGCCACGGCTTCATCCGGGTTCAAATCCATCACCCACGGCACCACCGCGCCGCCTTTGAACTTTGCCACGACCGTGCCCAGCGTGGAGATGAGCGGCGGCGAGGTCAGGCAGACTGTGACGTCCTGCCGGGGCAGGAAAAACAGAATGCGCTTCGCATTGCCCCAGAAGATGGCGAAATCCACGAACCGCCGCCACTTGGCCTTCTTGCCGAGGCCAGGCGTCCAAATGCGCCGGATGTCGATGCCGTGCCATGTCTCGCGCACAGGGTAGCGCTCCGTCGGATTGTCATACCCTCGGCTAGCGCTGACGGCAGTCACCTGATGGCCCGCGTCTGCCAGTGCCACGGCGAGATCTGTGAGATGCTGCGCGGTGGAGACGTGGTCCGGGTGGAAGCACTGGTTGAGCAGGAGAATACGCATGCGGCAGCAATCCAAATTCAGAGCGATTTAGCCCCTTGCTGGATCTGATCGTAAATCCACTTGTAGGTGATTTCGAGTCCGTCACGTAAACGGGTGCTGGGCTCCCAGTTGAAGACTTCTTTGATCAGGGTGTTGTCACTGCTGCGACCATTCACCCCCTTGGGCGCGCCGAGATTGTAGCTACGGTTGAGCTTAATTCCGGCGATGTCCTCCGCCAGATCCACCAACTGGTTGATGCTGACCATTTCGGCACTGCCAATGTTGATGGGCTCAATGTAATCACTGTTGAGCAGCATCTGCGTGCCGAAAACACAGTCGGTGATGTACATGAAACTGCGCGTCTGCTCGCCAGTGCCCCAGATCTCAATGTCATGGTTGCCGCTCATTTTAGCCAGAGCGACCTTGCGGCAGATGGCTGCAGGAGCCTTCTCGCGGCCACCGTCCCAGGTGCCCAGCGGGCCGTACACATTGTGGTAGCGTGCCACGCGGGTGGCGATGCCGAAGTCTTCTCGAAAATGCCGACACATGCGCTCGGAGAAAAGCTTTTCCCAGCCATAGCCGTCTTCAGGCAAAGCCGGATAGGCATCCGCCTCTTTCAGCGCCGGAATGTCATAGTCCTTCTGCTTGTCACCGTTGTAAACACAGGCGGAGGAGGCGTAGAAAAAGCGCTCCACCCCGGCGTCCTTGGCCGCCATGCAGAGGTGGGTGTTGATCAGTACACTGAGCATGCACAGCGCCTTGTTGTTCTCGATGAACCCCATGCCACCCATGTCTGCCGCGAGATTGTAAATGGTGTGAGCACCCTTTGCCGCCGTGTGGCAGTGGGCGAGGTCTGCAAGATCAAGCTGCAAATTCTCCACCTCATCGAATTTTTGATACCATTCGCTGAATGGTTTGATGTCGATGGCACGAATGCGCGTGTGCCCCTTGCTGAGGAGATCGGCGACCAGTGCACCGCCGATGAAACCGCCGGCGCCGCCAACGGTGATGAGGTTGTCAGTTAACATGTGGTTGGATTCCTAGCTGAATGAAGGTGGCTTTACCCTAAGCTGCGGGTTGCTCAAACGAATTTCAGTGACACGCCTGCTCCGGTGACCCCATGACGGGCCGCCACAAGTCATCCGCCCATCTGAAACTACGAATCAGCCACGCAGGCGGTTGGACTGCATCTCATCCAGGAATGACGCATAGGTCTGCACCAGACCGTCTCTGAGGGAAATGCGCGGCTGCCAGCCGAGCTGGTTCAGGCGCGTAGTGTCCAGCAGTTTGCGCGGCGTGCCATCAGGCTTGGATTTGTCCCAGACGATCTGCCCTTTGTAACCCACCACCTCGGCCACCATCTCCACGAGTTCACGGATCGTCACATCCGAGCCACAGCCGACGTTCACCAAATCCGGCGGGTCTTCCAATTGAAGCAGAAACGCGCAGGCGTCCGCCAGATCATCCGCGTGCAAGAACTCGCGCTGGGGCCGGCCCGTGCCCCAGGCCACCACTTCGGCCTGATCCACCTGCGTGGCTTCATGAAAGCGCCTGATCAGCGCCGGCATCACATGGGAGTTCTGCGGATGGTAGTTGTCATTGGGGCCATACAGATTCGTCGGCATGGCGGAGTGATAGACCACCCCATACTGCTTGCGGTAGTATTCGGCCATCTTGAGCCCTGCGATCTTGGCAATGGCATAGGCCTCGTTGGTCGGCTCCAGCGCCGAAGTGAGCAGACAGTCTTCAGGCATTGGCTGTGGGGCCAGCTTGGGATAAATGCAGGAACTGCCAAGAAACAGGAGACGTTTCACCCCGGCCTTCCAAGCACCGTTGATGCAATTGGTCGCAATCGCCAGATTTTCATAGAGAAACTCGGCAGGATAGGTGCTGTTGGCGTGAATGCCGCCTACTTTGCCGGCTGCAATGATCGCTGCGTCAGGCTTCTCAGACTGATAAAAGGCCATGACCGCGGCCTGATCAGAGAGATTGAGCTCCTGACGTGTGCGCGTGACAAGGGTAACGCCTGAAATCCTTTGAAAGCGCCTAACCAGCGCGCTCCCCACCATGCCTTTATGACCGGAAATAAACAGCTTCATATGCTTCAGAGAAGTTTCAATTTGGCCTCGTGTTCAGCCAGCTTGAGATCGGCGTCCACCATTTTTTTCACCAGCTCTTTGAACCGCACCTTCGGCTCCCAGCCAAGCTGTTTGCGTGCCTTCTCCGGATTGCCGATGAGCAGGTCCACTTCGGCAGGTCGCTCGTAGCGGGAGTCATGCATCACGTGTTGCGCCCAGTCCAGACCGACGTGCGCAAACGCCTCCTGGCAAAACTCGCGCACGCTGTGGGTTTCATTCGTCGCAATGACATAGTCATCCGGCTGCTCCTGCTGCAGCATGAGCCACATCATCTCCACATACTCACCGGCAAAGCCCCAGTCGCGTTTCGCATCGAGATTGCCGAGATGGAGCTTGTCCTGCAAGCCCATTTTGATGCGCGTGGCGGCACGAGTGATCTTGCGCGTCACAAAGGTCTCCCCACGGCGCGGTGACTCATGATTGAACAGGATGCCGCTGGAAGCATGCAGCCCGTAGCTCTCGCGATAGTTCACCGTCAGCCAGTGGGCAAAGACCTTCGCACAGCCATACGGCGAGCGCGGCCAGAACGGCGTCTGCTCCGTCTGCGGCACCTCCTGCACCTTGCCAAACATCTCCGAGGACGAGGCCTGGTAGAAGCGCGTCTTCTTCATCAGCCCCGACTCACGGATCGCCTCCAGAATGCGCAGCGTGCCCAGCCCGTCCACATCTCCGGTGTATTCCGGAACTTCGAACGACACCTTCACATGCGACTGCGCCCCCAGGTTGTAGATCTCATCCGGTTGCAGCTCATACAGCAGCTTCACCATCTGCACCGCGTCAGCGAGATCACCGTAATGCAAAATCAACCGCGCCCCATCCACATGCGGATCCTGGTAGATGTGATCAATCCGCCCCGTATTGAAGCTGGAGGAACGGCGGATGACTCCATGCACCTCATACCCCTTGCCCAGCAATAGCTCGGTCAGATAAGAGCCGTCCTGACCCGTGATGCCGGTGATGAGTGCTTTTTTCATATCGTTGATATAATCAATGAATCGGGTCCGACACCAACCGTTTCGGACGAATAAAGACCCGAGGACTCTCCTCACTCCTCAAAGCATCCTTTAGCCGCTGCCACTTCCGCGACTTCAAGAAAGCGCCTGCGCGCCGTTTGAATGGCAAACTGGGTCACATACAACTGACGCGCCTGCTGCCGAGCCGTCCTCTTCTCATCCACAGATTGGCGCGACCACCCTTGCAACAACTGCAGCGTGCCCGCCACGGTGTCATCAGCCACCAGTCCAGCGCCATATTCTGCAATGAAAGGCGCCGTATTCACCTTGTCGGACAGCAACACCGGCACTTCACACGCCAGCGCCTCGGCCACCACGATCCCAAAATTTTCCTGATGCGAGGGCAACACCAATACTTCGGCAGCAGCCAGTTCACGCCATTTGTCCCGCCCAACCACGCCGCCCGCAAAAGAAACATCCATGCCGATCTTCAGCCCAAGGGCGTTGCATCGTCTTTCGAGCTCTTCCTGAAAATGAGCTGCATACGGCGGGCCGACAAAGCGAAGATGCACGGCCCTGCCGGGATCATCCGTCACCTGCCAGCGAGCGAAGGCTTGGAGCAACATGTCGCACCCCTTTTTAGGATGGAGCCGTCCAAGGAACAAAAACACCCGTCTTCCAGCCAGAGCAGGATGGGCGCTCTCAAACTCAGCTTTCAGCACCTCCATTGAATCCGGCGGCTCCTCGACTCCAAGCGGCACAATCACCTGCTCTCCGCGCATCTTCCCCAGCATAGGAGCGGCCAGACGGCGCTCTTCATCGGTGGTAAAACACACGCAAGCCGCCTGCCTGAACACCCTGCGATTGAACAACCACCACGCCGCACTTTTCAGCCACCGCGACTGCTTGAGCGCCCAGGGGTCCAGCATGCCATGGGGATAAATGAGCACCGGCACCTTCGCTGCCCGCGCCGCCCTCGCTGCGGCCAAGGCATGATATTGCCAGAGGCCATGCACCACGACGACAGCGCCAGGTTGCAGCAGATCTCGCAGCCCAGCCTCCCAGTTCGGCGTCCAGCCAAACTTGGTTTTCGCCGGCCCCAGCAGACGCACCGGGCAGGGCCAGTCACCACCCCAGCCAGTTTTCGGATCATCTGAGCTCAGCACCATCGATCTCACCGACTCCGGCGTCCGCGCCAGCAGCCGTACGGCTTCCGTCGTGCCCCCATGATCGGGATCAATGGAGTGGATAACGTGAATGATCGACAGATTCATTTTCGAAGGACTTGTTCCTGATCTGGCGACTTCAGCAGACTGGCATAAACCTCAAGCATCTCCTCGCCAAAGCGGCTGATCGAAAACTCCCGCGCACGCAGACGGCCCTGCGCAGATTTCTGTTCGCGCCAGGCTGCGCCCTGCCGCAGACAATCTGTGATCACTCCTGCTGCCTGCTCGGTGTTCTCTGGATCAATGTAGACAACAGCGTCTCCGCCTACTTCTGTCAGCGGTGCACGATTCGAAGTGAAGACAGGGCAGCCGCGCGCCATGGCCTCAAGCACCGGCCAGCCAAACCCCTCTTCGAGCGAGGGAAAGATCAACGCCTGCGCCTGGTCATAGGCCGCCACGATCCAGGATGTTGGCGGCCTGGCCAACCAGGTAACCGAGGAACCGATCCCCAGTGCCATGACCAGTTCATGCTCCGCCTCGGTGGCAGGGGCTCCCATCATGACCAGTACCGGTGCCAACTCCATGCCCAAGCGCCGTCTCAGGGCGGCATAAATGCGCAACACCCCCTCCCGGTTTTTGTACCAGAGTCCATTCCCCACATGCAGCAAAAAGGACACGGGCAACTCTGGAGCAGCCCCGGCCCCAGCCTGCACCTCAAATGCTGGATCGAGCGGATTGAGCACCACATGAAAGCGATGCCCCTGCCCCACCAGACGCTCACAGTCCTGGCGCGTCTTCTTGGAGACACAGACGATGGTTGAAGGAAACCGTAGCGCCCAGAAAATATACCTCTGGAATGCCCCCCGCCACCCCGCCCGAGGGATGCCAGGAATGTCGCCAATGGCAGCTCTCACAGCGATCAAATCATGCACCGTCACAATCACTCGAAAACCATTCAACCACGGAATCAGCGGTCCCAATCCTTGGTCCGTCACATGAATCAAAGTTTCCCCCCCCCGCCAGGCTTGGAATGTCGCGTGAAAACGCAGTCGCAGGGGAAAGATGACGTATTTGTCCATATAACCGAGCTGCTTCCTCACCCGCTCGGGCAGCCATCTCATCCCCCCCAGCACCACGGGAGGCTCCAAGCGTTCGACCTCGCCTGCAAAGGTTGGCGTGACAGCAGACTGCACCAAGTCCGTGTAGCGTTGCATGCTTTGCAACCGATCGGGCGCATAGGTTCCCGTGATCAGCAGATGCCGTTTATTGTCGCTCACGTCCCTGCGACGGCAATGAAACGCCGCCATTGCCTCATGCGCGGCGGCAACAAACCTGCTGCGACCTTCATCCAAAGTGTGGTCCTTGACGCTCGCTCTTGCCGCAGTGCTGGTACGGGCCAGATCTGCCGGGGGAAGTTCCGCCAGAAGTCGCAGAGCACTTTCGATTGCTAAGGCTTCGGAATTCGGCAGCAGCCAGCCGTTGACCTCATGGGTCACGAGTTCCAGCGCCGCGCCCGCCTCCACAGTGGTGATCACCGAAAGGCCCGCAGCCAGCGCCTCCGGCACAACCATGGCCCAGCCGTCATGCCGCGTAGGCAGGCACAGCGCATCCGCCTGGGCGTAAAAAGCGGGAAGTTCGTGCCACTCGCGGAAACCTTCCCATGATACCTGAGCAGCCACCGGTTTGAGAATTTCGCGCATCTGCGGCTCCAGCGGGCCGGAACCCAGGATGATCAGGCGCAGGTTGGGGTGGGCGCGGGCGGCGGCTCGAAAGCCCTCAGCCAGTCCCAGCACGCCCTTGCGCGAATTCAAAATTCCGGAATACAAGACCACACGTTCTTCGGCCCGAACTGCGCGCGGCTGCATGCGAAAGCGGCTCAGGTCCGAAAAGTAGGGCAGGTTGACATAGGTTTTGTCTGCGCCCCAGTCATTCATGTATCCTGCTACTCCGGCCTGCCCGATCGCCCAGATCGGGGCGGCACTTTTCGAAATCGGGTAGAGCAGCAGTCGGCGGGCCTGACGCCCGAACCAGCCGAGCCGTAAAAAACCTGGTCGCTCCCCCCAAAACACCCAAGGCCGAGCGCTGAGGTGCCGGAGGTGCAAGGCTGCCAGGGCAAACCAATGGGTGTAGTAGTTGCACACCGTCAGTGCGGCATCCAGCACCCAGCGGAAAGCCTGCCCTATCACCTCGGGCTGACCTTCCAACACCAGATGCTCGTGCTTCAGTATTACCTGTCCCCAGGGATGCTGATCATGCTGGCGGCGCAGGTAGATCACCCGCAGCCTTACCTCGCCACTGGCAGCGATCTTATTGAAAAACTCCACCTGATAGGGAGATGTCAGATAGGTCACCACGCAGACGCTGAGGCACGGCGCCCCCTGCTCGTCACGCTCATGAAAAGAAGAATCAGTCATGCACCAAAAGAGAGGGAAAAAGCAACCGTCGGAGCCACCCGCAGCGGCACACGGCGCAGCAGCAGCCAGGACCAGGCGGTAGTCGTCCGCACGGACGAACGCAGGGGGAGATAGTGACAGATGGCCGCAGGCAGCGCCCACAGTGAACGAAGGATGACACGCCACTCCCGGCTCAACGCCAGTCGAAACAGACGACGCAGGATGCTGCCACAAGCCTGCGGCAGCAGGGGTAACGGATAACGCAGCAGCGGGAACAGCACCGTGTTGATCATCATCGCCACCTGCGTGTCCTCGGTTTCGCGCAGGGGAACTGGATGATCATGAAACACGCGCAGATCACCTGACTGCAAACAACGACCGCCCAAGTCGTGCAGTTGAATGCTCACATCCACCTCCTCCAGATTGTAGGCCACCGGCAGAGGCAGATAGCCACGCGTACGCAGGAACCAGTCCCGGTTCATCAGATGGCCGCAGCCAACGTAGTGGGCCTGGAGCCACAGCCCCTGTGGATCGGGCGGCTCCGTCGGCAGGATCGTAGCGGCAAACACCGCCGTCTCTGGATACCGAGAAATAAGCCTCCAAGCCCGGGCAAAAAAATCCGCGTCCGCAGGAAATGAATCGTCGTCAAAATGCGCCACCCAGGAGCAATGCGCCTCACGCATCATTCGGTTGCGAGCGCCCCCCGGACCGATGAGCCCGGAGGAGTGCAGCAGCCGCACGTTTGGAAACTCCCCCTCCACCAAAGCACGCAACTTCGCGTCATTGCCATCCAGATGCACCAAAACCTCCGTTGGCGGCGGAACGCAGTCACGCAGCCGGGTCAGAGTCACGCGCAACTGCTCAAACCGCCGACAGGCCGGCACCGCGACGCTGATGGGAATTCTCATTCCAGACATGGTAGTCGGCAACTTAACTGTGCAATCTCGGTACACGCGAGCCACGACCTCGGATCACCTGCTGTGGAGAAACCTGCTCAGGGCGCGCCCTGCGCACCAAAGTTTCCAGATTCGGAATCAGGCAAAACCCCCAGGCCGCGCAGGCAAACACATTGGCAGTATGATTGAGTATGAAACTGCCTGCGAGCAGCAGCAATTCGTAACAGAAAAAGCCTAGCGCCAGGGAACGAAACATGGAGGGGGGGGAACGCTTGAAAGCCAGCCAGCACTGCCACACCATCACCGTGCGGAAGAAATACCAGACAATAAAACCCGGCCACCCCAGCTCCGCCAGCACCTGCCCCGTCTCGGCATCATAGACCGGACAGCGGTTTTTCGGCGGGTCAATTTTCAGGGCACTGCGCATCGCCATGGACGCTGGGTGGGACATGCCAATGCCAAAACCCATCAAATCAACCTCCTTGGCCGCCAATATTACGGAGTCGACCGGATACATCAATCGACCAATGGTGGAGTCATCGGCATGAGTACGCCGGGTTTCAAAAGCTTTCAACGCCTTGCTGAAGAAGACATTGACCCCGAACACGATCAACACCGCCCCGAGCAGCAGGTAGGGCAGTGTATTGCGGCTCTTGCCCATTTTGGACACCGTGGAGGTGGCTCCCACGATGGCCCCCACAATCAACATGCTATAGACCGCACCGCGTGAGCCCGACATCAAACCATTTGCCACAAGCAATGGAAGATTGCCCAGCAGCAGCACCCAGCGGCGTTTGTCATTGATGCCTGTTAGCAAGCCCAGAGACAAGATGAAGAAAAACTGCACAAAAATCGCATGGCCGGAGATGTAAGAAAAAGTACCAGAAATACGGGCCGTGCCACTTCCCGCTCCGAAGGTGGCCACTTGATGCGTATCCGCAAACTCAGTCGCGGCGTACACATTGAGCCAGGAACCTGGTCCCGCGACAAACTGCGCAGCCCCAAGCAGGCAGATGGGAATGGCAAAAAGGGAGTAACGAAATAGCATCGTCGTCATCTCCGCCTCATTGCGAAATAACAGCGGAATCATGAAGCCCAGGGGAAGATACCAGAGATAGATTTTAAGGCCGTAACCCGCCAGAATGATTGAGCCAAGGTTGGGATTCAGCGCGCCAAACATGACCAAGGTTATGCAGACAATGGTAATCAGCATGCCCGGCATCCGCACCCGCCAAGCCCGAATGTCGGGGTCGGGGAACAGAAAAAATTTGAGATAAGCACCGAACAGAATGATGTCCTTGAAGAAATAGACCAGTTCCGACGCCTGCGGCAAAATCCATTTGCGGATGGCTCCTTCGAACAGCGCCACAATCAGCGCGGCATAGACCGCCCGACGCCAGTTCAGCATGGCCAGGAGGACGATGAATGCCGTGCCAAAGGCACCCAGCAGCATCATTTGTTGAAGAGTCAGTTTCATATCAGAAAAAAATTACCTCACTATGTCCTGAAAAGAGCCTGCGCTGCAAATCATCATTGTTTGCGAATTCCCATAAAATACGGGATGCTTCTCTAGGTTGTGGAAATGGGCTACTTCGCGGCAATAACACCACGGAGTTCCTCACGGTAGTGTTGCCATGAATGCTCTCCGCTCCAGGCTAGATCCGCCTGCTGCATGGTTTGCAGCAGAACCACATCTCCGGCTAACTGCCGCAAGCGATCATGGATAGCAGTTGCACTGCGAATGGGCACGATAAAACCTTCCCGCCCATTTTCAATCAGACCCGCAATACCCGAATTTGCCGTGGTGATCACCGTGAGGCCACAGGCCAGGGCCTCCAGCAGCACCAGCGCTAGCCCCTCATAGAGGGTGGGCAGCACCAGGACATCATGCAGCCTCATCTCAGCCAGCACCTCCTCGTGGCTGAGGCCTGATCGGTGGCGATGCTCGGCGAGCACGCGGTCGAGAGCCGCACAGGGGGAGGCACTGGTCCGAGAGCCAATCACCGTCAGCGTGGCCAGCTCTTCCAAGCCGGTCATCGCCTCAGCCAGATAGGCCAGCCCCTTCCCTTGATTTAAACTGCCAACGTAGAGAACGCGGAGGGGGTGAGACGGAGATGCCTCAGCAGAAGGGAGATGGGAGATGGCAGACGGGAGTTCTGGACAGCCATAGGGGACCACATGAACCCGGGCTTGGAAAGGCGGTGCCAATTTCAAGCTGTCACGCACCAGTTCGCTTGGGACAATCACCAAATCTGCCAATTGCAACTCGCGATCCCTCCGCTGCATGGCTTCGCTGTCCTCGTCCATGACCGGCAGGGTCATGGCCCATTCTGGCTGGCATTCAGTTTCAACCTTCACTATGTCCCGCGTGAATCGCCAGTAGGGCGTGGGGAGTTCATAGATCGTTCGGATGCCGCGCTCACGGGCTGCCAGAAAGGTCTGCTCCGCTGTGTCCATGTAGGCATGCACCGCCTGCAAATTCTGATTTTTTCTGACCGCGCGGGCAACTGCGGCATCAAAACGCTGCACCGCCTGTTCCAACGAACCATATGTCCTGCCAAAGCGACTTTTTCTCAATCTGGCAGAACTCCGGCAGGCCAGCCGCAGCAGTTCTGGCATGGGATGCCCACGCAGCATGGGGCGCACCTCATTCGGAAAATGTCGCCGATTCCAAATCCCGTTCTTCCAGCCCAGACCAACACTCAACCGGCGCAGCCAGGCAGGAACCACAAGGGTGGTGTGAAACTCAGCCAGCATGCCGGCCTCGGCATAGGCCTGAGCGGCGGCACAACTGTTCAAATTTCCGGTGAGATGGGAGATTAAAACCTGCACAGAATAAATAAGAAAGCCTCGTGTCCTTACTCTCCACGGAAGCAACAGGCAATTTTTCAGAGGGAATTTGCCAATTTGGGCCGAAAATACAGCCATTTTTGCCAAGGATTCCGTGGCTCTCCTACTGCTAAGCCAAGTTCGGAAGGGCTTAAAAATGACAGATCAAAGGTCGTGCGTTTACTCCGATCACTCGTATCAAATGAAACCTCTTTCACATCATGCGTGTATTGAAAAGACTCTATGAGTTTGGCGTGTTTCTCCCAAGGCGGAGCGTCGTGTGATTCAATGATCATTGTCGCTGTATTCAAGTTCGGAACACTCTCCGGCTGAAACAAAATAAACTCGTATCCTTCACAATCACTGATGATCAGTGAGTCAGGCGGCAAATGTGATGCCAGCCACTTATGTGAGCAATAACCAAGAGTTTCCACATTGTGAACCTTGTTCACATTAGCAACTTCTCGCGTTGCTTTTTGCGCCCATGGGTCCGTATCAAATGCAATAACTCTGGTAGTTGGAAACCATTGCGCCAAACCAACGGCATAGAAACCAAACTTCGAACCTATATCAAGAATCGTCGAAAATCGCTGCGTTTTCAGCGAGGTTAGCCAAGGCTCGATTTCTTGCTCGTATGTTCCAAGTAAAAAGGGGCCCATCTGTTCGCAACGAAGGAAATTCGGCAAGATCATGCCAGGGAAAAGGCCATTTTCGCATTGATTTCCAAATACTTTAATCAACTTGTCATTGACCTCCGGCATCCCCCAGGCACGAAGACGCGCATGGCTTAATCGCCGTGATCGTGCTGACAAAAGAAGCACGTTGATTCGCTCAGGAACAAGCCAGTTAAAGAGCATTTTTAGCCGTTTCCGTGTTGATGTGGCGTTCATTTTTGTGGCATAATATATTCCGCACTTACTTAGACCTTAATCTAATGAGAGCAAGCGCACCTCCTTACGACTTAACTAGTTGTTATTTGCAAATTACAAACCTTTACTGATGTCAAAATAATATCATCATCACTTCCACACAAAAATGTTTTCTCCGACCCATTTTTCGTTGGGCAAACTATTTATGGAGTTATAAAAGACACGACTGCAACCCACTTTATAGCAATCATGCAGCTCGATGACAATGGCTCCAATATCGTGAATCCATGCTTCGCTAGATTCAAACACCTCTTTTTCCGCACCTTCAATATCCACCTTCACGAGATCAATTTGTCTCGGCACGAAATGCTTGAGCAGTGAAGGCATTGAGATGGCAGGCACAGCGCCTTGATTGCCAAGAATCGGCTTTTGCTCGTTCACCTGCATACCCCAGGCACCGATACCCGGATCAACCAGGTTGATTTCACCATCATGCTTCCAGACTGCCGCCTGTATAAACGTAACGTTCGGCAAACCTGCCAGGTGCCGCTGCAACAAGGCATAATTGGCAGGGTCAGGTTCGACGGCCACAATTTGCGCTTCAGGAAATTGGATATGGAAAAAGAGGGTGGCAAGTCCCGTGTTGGCACCAAGGTCTAAAATGGTTTTTGGCTGGGAGTCAAAAGGCAGTTCATATTCCCGGTTGATAAATATTTTCTTGAACACTTCCAGATCAGAACTGCCGGCACGTATTACTATGGGGTTTTGAATGCCTGCAACATTGACAGGAATTTCAAATTGCTGTTTTAAGACTCTAACGCGGAAACATGTTATGAATCCCCGCCTGACACCAAGAGCCTGCACATGAATATAGCACTCTCGAATTCGCATAAGCAGCCAACATGCAAAGCGACTTAATTGGTTGATGGAAGTATTATTCATGCGCCGAGAATTGGAAGGTTACAAAGAGCTAAAGCAAAAGCGGTCTGCGCCTTTCTGCTCAGAAGGGTGTATATGACAATTAAACAAGAATTGATCGAAGCGAAATTTCGGACTCCAAACAGGCCCAAGGACATTGCACAGGGCATGCACAGACAAGAATGCAATCACCTGACGTAACCCGTCGCCACCGAAGTCAGAAGCTGCCACCGCGTCTGGAGCTTGGCTCTGAAGCGTCGGGCAAAAGGATTAAGGCAGAGCGTTGCAAGCACACCCACCTCCATGAGATGACGCAACAGAAGAAGCATTTTAGCAGGTGCCTGCCAACGCACATGCCCATGTTTGCAAAGGAGCCGCCAGCGATTGCGATGAAAGCGCAGAACACGCTGGCCAGTGCTTTGCGGACTGCCACCACCCGGGTGAAAGCACAGGATGTCAGGTGTGATCTTCGTATTCCAGCCATGCTCCAGCAGTGACCAGCTGAAATCCATGTCCCCATCCAAAAAATCAAAGCTCTCGTCGAATCCACCCACCTCGAGAAAGGCGGACCGGCGGACCGCCATGCAGCAGGAGTGGATGCATTGACGCCTACCCTCAGGCAAAAACCACCGGGCCATAAAAGCTGGCAGGCGGCTGAAAAAAGCTGGACCAATGAGGAACTCGCGCAGAATGGGCGTAGGCTCACCCGCAGGCCGCAGGACCTGCGTGTCGTCCGTCTGGGTGAATCCCAAAGCCCCGAGTTTTTCGTCTGCGGCAAACTGTTGCCTCACCTCCTGAGCGAACGCGGTGAGCGGGCGCGCATCACAGTCAAGCATGATGACAACATCCACCTGCATCAGTCCCATGCCAACATTGACACTGCGAACGTAACCAAGATTTTGCGTGTTACGATGAATAGAGACACGCGGATCCTTGTCCCACTTGGAAGGGGCATCCGAAGCATCATCCACCACGACGATCTGAGCCAGTTCAGCGGCTTCCGGACAGAGCGCGATCACTGCCTCAAGCGTGGCCAGAGTTGTTGGCCAAGCTTGGTAGTTAGTGATGAGAACGCCTAATGTCATAATTTGAACTTCTGCGAGCCATGATTCTGTCTGCGGCCAAAGCTAAAGACCCAGCCAAGCTGCCAGCGATTGACCACCCAGGCAACGCTGGCCGCAGAAAGCAAGCCAGCCGCCACGCCAGTCAACAAAAGAACCCAGACATTCGTGACTCCCAACTGGCGTGTCAGCAACCAGCGTGTCACCGGGGGCGCAAAGCCATGCACCACATAGATGGCCAACGACTGCATGCCCAGCCAGCCGAGCCACTTTGTACCTGGCAGCGCAGCGAGCCCGAACGACAGGCCAAGGATGCCAGCGATGCCAGCAACCCCCAAGGGTAGCTTGGACCAGGGCGGCAAATCCGCCCGCCACCAGCACACCCAGCCGATCAACGCAAGCAGCGCTATTCCGGCCAGCATCGCCACCTTGTTCGACACCTGCCAGTCAACCAGCCTGCCATTGGCAGCCAGCCAGACCCCCAGCGCGTAAAACACGGCATTCAGTTCAAAGCGGCAGCGCGTTGAGTCAAACCCGACAAAACTACAGCAAGCATAGTCCACAAACGCCACCGAACAGATCACCATCAGCCAGACCGGCCTGCGACTGACCGCCTGCAGCGAATGGTTCAATCCATGCAGCAAAAAAAGAACAAGCAGGAACCAAGGACCGGCGCTCGCGGCATAGAGCATGCGCAAAGGCCCCCAAGGATCGGCTGGCACGTTGGCGATGCCAGTGCTTGATCCGGCTATATTCAACGCCCAAAGAATGATTCCCCACAAGAAATAGGGATACAGCAGGGTGGTCAGAAAGGTTTTCATCGGCGCGGGGCCTTTCATCGTTGTTCGGAACTCCACCAACCAGCCTGAGACAAAAAAGAGCGTCGGCACATGAAACAAATAGATCCAATCATAAGCCCACCGTCCCAACGGAGTTGCGGAAACGAAATGTCCTGCCATCAGGCCGCCCAGCACGTGCCCCGTCACCACCAGGATCATGGCCATGCCTTTGGCCAGATCGGGCCACGCCAGGCGCTGCAACGGCAACATCGAAACTGCTGACGCTACGGAATTCATCTGTCTGCCATGACCTGAGATGTGAAATGGTTCCTCATGCTGCGTTCGGATGCAGCCAGCCATCTAAAACAAGCTCTTCGGCTGATCATGACATAGCCCTACTTCGGGAAGGAAACATGCGATCACGCAAGCGGATAATGGGCAACTCGATGCAGTTCGAACAGAAGATTCCGAGAGCGAGAGAGCCAAGAATATAGACGGCAAGATACACCACCCACCAAAAGGAAGTTTTAGGCAATTGATTAAAAAGGTTCAAAGCCGCAATTTCCACCACCATATGCCACAGATAGATTGAGTAAGAATGCGAGCCAATGTAGGCCATCGCTTTAACTGTCGTGCGAGCCGAGTTTCTCGAATTCGCGGCCACCAATACAAAGCAAGCACTCCCAATATAGGCAAGTGTATAGCCCCAAGTGTAGGTGAAGGGTGAAGACTCCAGATCATTTAGAAATGGCGGTGATAACAGCATGATTCCTATTCCGACCAAAAGTATCTTGTGTCTGGCGATGCGTTCAACAACTCTCAATCTGTACTGGCACAAATACGCCAATAAAACTCCAAACCCAAGGCTGTCCATGCGAAGGTGGGTCGGGAATGTATGCGTCATATGATCAAAAGCGTGCTGATGAGAATTCGAAATACGAAGATAAAGGCAAGCCACGGCAACAATTGCCAGCACCCCGGGAAGCAACCGAAACGGTCGATCTCGATACAGTCGAGTCATCAAGGCAATTCCCGCAGCGGACAAGAGGTAGAAATGTTCTTCAACCGCCAGCGTCCATGTCTGCCTCCACATGCCCGGCCAATAGTTTTGAAAAAACAAAAGCTCTGCCCAGATTCGCTCCCATTCCAAGTTCTGATGCCGAATGATTCGGATGCCAATGATAAATACCATCAGAGCCCAAAAGGGAGGGTAAATCTTCAAGGCTCTACGAAGAAGAAAGTGGCCAATTTGAATTCGACCTCGGGTGTTATACTCTTTGAAAAGTAGGCCTGAGATCAAAAAACCGCTCAAAACGAAAAATAGATCGACGCCTACCCACCCCCCTCGGTGCCAAAGTTCCACAACCCATTCAAGAGCTGAGGCTGGCGGTGGTGGGTATAAGTCAATATGCCGGCCGAGAACTAGAATCACTGCAAGGGCACGCAGGATATCAAGGTTATAATTACGGTTCACACAGCCGCTTCAGCGGGAATTGGTTAAACTTTCAAATATACAGATTAAAGGGCAGCACTGTCAGCTTATCTTTATTGAACATGTCAACCGGAACACGCCAATGTAATTCTGAGCGACTTGGGTGAGTCCGTGCCGGGCGAGATGA
This sequence comes from Verrucomicrobiaceae bacterium UBA7681, assembly GCA_002482965.1. Taxonomy (GTDB): domain Bacteria; phylum Verrucomicrobiota; class Verrucomicrobiia; order Verrucomicrobiales; family Verrucomicrobiaceae; genus Prosthecobacter. The sequence goes on from DLGZ01000002.1 coordinate 112,208, forward strand.
GCGCTGACAATTTCAGGTTTGGTCATCTGACTGGACGAATAGTTGAGTGAATGCAGAAGTTCGGAAGCTAGCGCCTCGACATTGCCATTGGCAAAGGTGCTGCCGCAAGGGCCAATGGCTTCCGGCAGCCCTCCGCCCGAGGAACTCAACACCCAGCAGCCGCAGGCAATGCCCTCAAGTGCCACCACCCCAAACGGCTCGTTCCAACGTGACGGAACGACCAGAATGCGATGCTCGTTGAGCAGTCGCACGAGGTTTTCGCCCGACTGCGCGCCGGTGAAGGTGATTTGATCCATCACCTGGCATTGCACGGCGAGTTGTTCCAGCGGCTCGCGTTCCGGCCCGGAACCGATGATGGTCAAACTTGGCCGATGGCCTTGGCCTCGGAGCAGCGCCAGTGCCTGAATGAGCACATCCACGCCTTTGTCAGAAACTAAGCGACCCAGAAAAACCAAGTCCTGCGTTTTGGGCACATCCACCAGACGGCGAAATTGCCGGCTGTCATACGGATTGGGAATGACTTCGCCCTTCACGCCAAGAAACTGATCCACGGCACGACTCACGGAAATGTTGGCGGCAGTAAAACGGCAAAGCCATTTCTTGAGCCGGTTGAGTACAGTCACAGGTCTTCCGAAATCTTCATACCAGCCATGATGGGTGGCCACCCAGGCCGGACGGCGCAGCCCACAACACAACCAAGGGAGAAAACCCCAGAGACTCACATTGGCATGCACAAACACGTCACATCCCTTCACTGCCTGCACAATGTCAAAAAAGCTCGCATTGCGCAGCACTTTGTAAGGAAAGGTGTCAGGCTCTGAATTGGGTGCGGCTGTGACCACTGTCACCGCATGCCCCATGCGGCTCCATTCACCAGCCAGCACCTGCACCACGGTTTCAAGCCCTCCGAGCATCGGGTGGAAGGCGGGCGAATAAACCACTATTTTCACCGTGCGCAAACCTCCAGCTTTGAATCAAGAAGTCCACGATACACGTCCTTGATCTGATCCCGGTAACGCTGAGGCGAAAACTGCACAGCAAACAAGCTGGCAGCAAGGCCTTCCCGTTCCAAACGATTCCGGTCCTCACCATATCCACTCAGGCGATCAGCGATCGCGCCACTGTCGAGCGCAGGGACCCGCCAGGCAGGGTCTGGCACGGGCACCCCGCAGTGCGTGGTGACAATCACCGGCAGCCCGCAGGCCATGGCTTCCATGGCCACAAAACCAAATGAATCTCCAAGGGACGGCATGACGAGCAGATCCTGTGAGTTGAAAAAATCACGCAATTGCGGACGAGTCATGTAGGGCAGGCACCTTGGTTGGACGGCGCACTGCTGCAACAGCGGCTGCATGGCAGCATCCACCTGCCCCACCAAGGTCAAGGCCACGTCCGCGCCAACGTGTGAAATGGCCTGGATGAGATACGGTAGCCCCTTGGCGAGGCTGCCACAGCCAACAGCAGCAACCTGAAGAGGCTGCCCCTCAACGCGCTTGCGCTGCTCCGGCTTCCAGAAGCCGGTATCCACCCACAGCGGGACGGCCCGGCACTTCTCCGCCGGCACGCCCAAGCCCACCCAATGATCTCGTTGCAGTTCGGAACAAAACAAGATGACATCAGCCAGCTCCCGCTCCTGCTGCTTGTGCTCGATCATCGCCGTTGAATCGCAGGGCAGGGGCGCTGGCAGACCAAACTCTGCGGCGGCCCGCTGCAAGGCCGCATCGAGAAACGGTGCCGGGATGCCGTGGCTGTCGAGCACACAATGCATGCCACGTTGTTTGGCCGCGCGAAAATATTCCAGCGCACAGGTTTCCGCCGCCACGGCGATGTGAGCATCACTGTGACGCAAGCGCCGGGCTGCCTGACGCTCAAAAACCCGTAGATAGGGCAAAGGATCCATGCGCCAGTGCTTGAACACTTTCTGCACCATCTGCCGCGCCAACAGCGGTAGAGGCAATTCGTGAATCTTGCCTGGGGGCAGCGCCTCGCTGCCAAGCGGAAAGGCGGAAGGCAGGTAGGCAAAGCGGGAAAAGAGCCAGCCCCAGTTGCCCGGGGCATCAAAAAAAGAGCACTGCAATCCGGAAAGACAGCCCATCTCCTCCGCCGCAATGGCCATCTGGAAAATTTCATGGACTCCCATGTAGGCAAGTTCAACCCCGCCATGTTCTTGCGCAGCCATCATGCAGGACGAGAAGTGTGAGCTTTACCGATCAGCGTAGGACCTGTGCAGCGGCACCAGAGGGCATAGGGGAAAGCGGAGAGCCACCGGCAAACGTGCAAAGGAATCATCCAAGGCGCTTTCAAAGTGCGTTTGTTGAAACCCGCACTGCGCAGATCAACGGCTAAAAGGTATGGCAGGGACTTCCAAGTCGCATGGTTCAATAAAAAGTACCAGGAGCCAAAGTAGTGGTGCCAGCCCATCCAGTGCGTCTTGCTCGTCCAGTGCCGCGCGCCGCCATCAGCCACCCCTGCTCCGCCCAGGTGATACAAGCTCACATCCGGCCGGTAGTGGATTACCCGACCGCTTTTCAACCAGCGCAGGCCAAAATCGGACTCCTCACGAAAGGCTCCGCGCATGAAACGTTCGTCCATGCCACCGACAGCCAGAAACTCCGTCCGACGCACTCCCATATTCCCAGCCATCACAAAGTTGCCAGTCAGGGGCTTGTCGTAGTTACGCCTGCAAAACATCCAGCCGATGTCAGGATCTGTGGCGCGGGAATCCAGCACACTGACTGTTTCACAGCTTCCTTCAAGAACCTGACCAGAAACCGCCAGAATCTCGGATGCTTCAAAAGCTCGTTGGTAGGATGCCACAAAGTCGGAAGCCACCTCAATGTCGTCGTCCAGAAACACAACGATGTCCCCGGATGACTCCAGGGCTCCCCGATTGCGGGCCATGGATGCATTGGGTTCCTCCTGTCGAATCCAGCGTATCTTGTTCTCTGTGTGCCACTGCTGTAGCTGAATGGTAACCTCCAGCGGAATCTCCGTCGATTGGTCCACGACGACGATGTCATGTGCAGCCACACTTTGGTCCAACAGCATTTGGATCGTCTTCACCAGCACGACTCCCCGGTTGAAGGTGGGGATGACCATCGAGACTTGTGTCATGTGCGACATAATTAGAAAACAGCAGTCCTTGCAAACAGCCACACAGCGAACCATACAATTTTAGAGAACGCCAAAGAACAGCGTGACTCAGTCCCGTTCATTTGAAATCTTTGGAATACCTGCGAAACAACCAGCCAAAAGGTGAGGACATTGCCGCGACGTTCTCAGGCGTCATGTCACGCAAATAGCGATCCCACCAAATGCTTTCATAAAGATGGAGCCCAAATGCCTGCCGCTTGATGATGATATAGACCAAGGGCTGCATGAGCCTTCCAGCCACCTTTTCCAAAAAACTTCGCTTCGACGAGACTCCGAACAACATCCAGAACTGGTGGTAAGTAGGCCAAAAAAACGCACGCTGACCCAGCACGTGGACAGCTTCAGGATTTTCGGTCGCAATCTGGAATGGTACTTCCACTGAATGTTCGCTCCAGAACTCGTCTTTTCCCTTGGAGCGGAAGCTGGTATATGAATCGTACCAGCGGCGGATGAATTCAGACCCCTTGGCGGCAAAGATCACCGCGTTGCAAAGACCTCCTGGCCGCTCATATGCCATCACCGAAGGATACTTCAACAGCGGGGCAAACGACCGCAGTGTCAGGACATCCATGTCCAGATACACCCCCCCATGTTCGAGCAGCATCTTCAGCCGAATAATATCTGCAGCGTGAGCATAATGGAGCAGAGGATTTCCGAAGATTTCAGTCGGAATCTCGATTTGATTGAGTGTGAGAAATGGCTTGGCGCGATCCCACCATTCGCCTGCCGGTTCATGCGCATAGTGGAAGAAGATTGTTTCCGGCTTGTTACATTCGCAGGCTGTTTTGATCGCTAGATAGTGAATGAACGAAAATGGCCTTCCACCAAAGTCACGTGAAAGCCCGAATACAAAGTGTATAATATTAGGAATCATAATAGAAAATCAGGGCGCGCTAAATTTCCAGCCAGTTCTGTTCCTGACATGTCAGCTTAATGCTTCTTCGCGGGTTTTAATATCAGGTTGAAAGCAACCCATGAAATCCAAAGCGTCCACAGCCTACATGGGCGGCGCCGTATCCACCAAACTGGACCGCACGTAAACAGCATTGAAAAAGAGGAGACTTCCACGCCCTGACCAACACGTCTGCTGGTCGTAAATCCCAAGAAGTTCATACGAAAACCCGCAGAGAACACGATTCACCTCCTCAAATTTAACGAAGTAGTCAACGTCGCTGCGCATGGATGTCTCCACCTGAATGAAATCCATGGCCTGACTTTGCAACAGATGACCGGCACCGGCCAAGACCTCCAAGTCGTGCCCTTCGGTGTCAATTTTGCAGAAGTCCACATGACTGAGTCCTGCCTCGGCACACAAGTCGTCCAGTTTAGATGCTTGTACGGATTCTTGCGACACGCTCGTCGCAGATTTGATCAGGGAATTTGCCGCGTCCGAAGCATTCAAATAGAGCGTTGCTTCGCCATTCCGACTGGAGACTGCCACCCGGCGCAATTGAACGCGGCTCTGATCATTGAACTTCTTTTGCAACAGTTCAAATGACTGACGACTCGCCTCATATCCCAGGACACGCGCAGCGGGAAACCCTTTTAGATAGGCCGTGATGGACTGCCCTTGATGCACTCCAATGTCGATGACCGTGGAAAACGTACTGAGAGGTTTGATGCGGCTCAGATCCATGAAGAGGTCGGTCCCGTGAGGCAGCGAATCCCGATAGATCTTCACGCCCAGCAAGTTTTCGACTTTACCCTTAACGAATTGAAACAATGAAAATGCCATGATGTAGAAACTAGGTGTGCCTGTTTTTTGATTTACTAAATGTTGATATCCTTCAACTTTTTTAACATTTACATTTACGCACTCGGTCGGAAATCCGTTCATTTCTATTCCGGTAAAGCTTTGCGCAAAAGACCCAGCACTGGGACACGCCCAGTGTACTGCAGGGCTCGAAGCAAGCCACGCCAGCACCACTTGAGCCTCTCAATCCATGTTCCATCACGCAATGAGGTTCTATTGAATGCTATTATTCGGCACTGGCTGAACAATGCCATCCAACGAGCCATTCCGCTTTTCCCAATCCTCTTCAGGTGATAATTTTGATTATCCAAAAACTGAGCAGTCATTTCAGCCCCTTTATGGGCATCCCTGCACCCCCCCGAAGGATTCACCAGATGTAAAAGCTCTGCATCCGGCGCGTAAACAATAACTCCCCCAGCTTGGCAAAGGCGCCAGCACAACTCAGCCTCCTCGCCTATTGCAACACCATAATAGGCCTCGTCAAAACCTCCCACTTCAAAAAGCTTTTCACGCCGAAAGGACATGTTGCATCCCGACGCCCAGGACGTGATACGCGACCAGTTCAGATCAAACCGGTTGCTGTGGTTACTTTCAATTTCACGCAGTTCGGAAGATGTCAGGTCACCACGAGAAAGCTTCCGCTTGCCAGGCAGCAGGGCACAGCCGCCTACCCCCCATATTTCGGGCTTATTATAGCAAGCCAAGTGTTCATCAATGAGACGGGGGGAAGGCTCGACATCGTCATCAAGGAACAGTATGATCTCCCCGCGTGCGAGTCTGACACCATGATTGCGGGCACGGGTGAGACTGGCAAAGTCAACCCGCTCCCATCGAAAGCTTTTGGCAAGTTCGTTCAGACAGTTCTCTGTCGCTTCGGTGTGCCGGCAGGTTTGATCCACAACGATCAATTCACTATCCTGACGTCCTTCTAGTAGCCGGATCACACTTCGCAGCGTGTTGCAGAGAACCTCCTCACGGTTCAACGTGCAGATTATGATGGAAATGGCGACCCTCAAGTGACTAAGAATCCGCGATTGGTTTATAACCCTCCACCATCACCACTATGTAGAGTTCATGTCCGGGTATTGCTGAATCAACAACACGGCATTCACCTGCATGACGATCCAGCCAGCGGTGCAGCATTGGCGCTAAAAAGCGCCGGGACCAGTTTAATACGGCGATACTAAATCCAAACAATGTTCGCCGTTTCAGACCAATTAGACCACCATATCTCAGCACCAAATAAGCAGCAGCACGCTGCTGGGCAGTCACTTTCCATGAACGAACTTTCGTAAACCCTGCCACCTTCATAAGGTGCTCTAGCCCTTGAGCGGTCCACCGATAGTAGTCCTCGGGGCAGGCATGCTCTTCAAACATGCCATGTGTCGTAAGAAGCAGTCGGCCACCTGGCTTAAGGCTACGCAGTGCAAGACTGAGATAGGCTTCGGGATCGCGGACGTGTTCCAGCACCTGGGTGGAAAGCACGAGATCAAAGTAATCCGATGGGACAGAGTCCGTTTCATCGAGTGAAAAGTCAATATCGGCAGTTCCAGCGAGGTCCGCACGCCGATAATCGGCATTTGGAAAAAGCGAACGATATGGCGAAGCGCCGCAGCCGAGGTCCAAAACAAGCTGGGGCGCCGACACTACTTGTGATTTGAGCGCCAAAAGCAGATCAGATAAATGCAAATAATCCAAATCCCTCACTTTGGGATTCAGCCGCATCGTCACATGGTGTGACAACTTAGAAGCAATTGGGGAATCGTCCTTTGTCATTTGTGTCAATAGTATAAGTTGGCTTCAGGCTCCGCAATTCGGCAAAATACTCTTACCCTGAGAATGAGTATCGTTTCATTGTACAAAACTCAATGTTTCACTTTTTGGCAGCATGCAGATCATACCAATTGTGTGCGTTCGCAGGCTCTACCCGATACCCCATTTTATGACCTAGTTGCTGGCTGAGCCAAGCGTGCATCACATCTTCGAATGGGAGCCATTCACCTGCTGTCTCATCCCCAAAGGGACCGGAGGAGCCCGGATCAAAGGCCCACACTCCTGACGGCAATGTGGCTGGAACGCTCGGACGAATCTCTTTGTAGGCGGCACGCAGACGATTGGCCAGCGGTGTGGACTTGAGACGTGTGACGGCCATGCTCAGCGCTGATTGGAATGACAACCGGGGGCTCAGAACCTGTGTGAAATAGCCCTGCTGGATGCATTTGAAACGCTGGTAGCCTTTTGAGCGAAGCAGGTAAAAATCATCCACCGAATTAAGCTCCATCGAAATAAACTCGGGCGCGTCGCTCGGCGAAACATCGGCAATCGCTATATGATCATGTCCTTCGATGTCCACTTTCAAATAGTATGGCACACCGTACTCGGCAAGAAGATCACGCAACGGCAGAGTCTGCACCTTGATGGCATGGCAAGGCAGTCCATTGCGGGAGGCAATACTTTTGTCGAACGAGTTCCAAACACGCAGTTCGTCACAAATCCAGAAATCAGCCTCCCCCGGTTGGACCGCAATGGCCTTGTTCACCAGAGTGAGCCGCCCCTCTGCAATGGCTGCAGCAAAACGTTCACGGCCGGCGAGAGCCAGATCGGGATCCGCCTCCACGGCAACGACCTTGAAACCGCGATGCAAGTAATAGGCCGTATCGTCGCCGTTGTTCATGCCTATGTCGAAGATCAAGTCGGGATTCATAGATGAGTGAAAAGTATGGAGAAGTTCGGCAGTCGGTTTCAATCAGCCTGCATGAACCCGTTCGGGATAAGTGAGGCCGAGGCCGCAGATAATAAAGGCATGGCAGCACTGCACTACTCCGGTGGCAATAATGAAACCCGCCACGCCCTTGACGGTGCTGAGATCAAACAGGAAGACGGCGACCGCCTGAGAGACCAGCGTAACCGGAATCGTGAGCCAGACCCGCCGGATCCAGGCACGTGCGTTATTCAATGCCCAGAAGATGCCCGCCAAATTGCTTACGGCCATACCCGCCAGCACGAGCAGCAATTCCTGGTGCAGGTGGGCATATCTTGCGCCGAGAAGCCAGAGGAACCAGTCCCCTTTCAGCCAGGCGGCTGTCAGCAGCAAACCGCTGAAGGCAAAGGTACCGGCCAAGAGAGCCAAGGTCATGAGCCAGAGCCGTCGCCGGTTCGCGGTGCGGGCGAAAGCAGGCAAAATAAACTGCCCCAAGGGACCGCCAAACACTGCGTATATAATGGCGAGACGGTTCAGTGCGCCGAGATCCGCCACTTCGCTGGTGGTGGCGAAGACACTGATCAGCCAGGTGGTGAGCTGGCCCTGCAGACACCAAAAAGCAGTGCTGGGCATTAACTGACGGACCATCTTCCAGATGCGCCTCGTATAGGCTTCGATGACCCCGGGCTCCGGCACCACATCCAGCAGCGGCAGCACTTGCCTGCGTACAATGCCATACTGCAAGAGATGGGCGACAAAAACTGCGGCCATAGCGGTGAGCGGACTGAGCCCACCCAACAAAGCCAATGCAGCCGTCAATGCGGTGCGAATGACCGCTGGTGCGAGATCGGCCACCTGAAGCTGGCGTGTGCGGGAGTGGAGGCGGTTGACCACATTGAGCACTGTCGTAGTCGATATCTGCCAGATGGGGGTGAGCACCAGGGCGGTGAGGCCGAGTGCGGAGGCGAGCCCCGCCCCATTGCGCAGCAGGAGCCAGAGAGAAATTCCCGCCACGACAACCGAGGCAATGGCGGCCAGTTTCAGCCGCATGCGCAGAGCTGCCTGCACCAGTCCTTTCATGGATGCATTGTCCTGCCATATGGTGCCGCCGATGGAGGTGACAGCAACTCCCACCCCTGAGTCTGAAAGAACGGCGAGCGCGGCGCTCATGCCGCTGGCGATGGTAAACCAGGCGTAGTCCGGTTTTTCCAGCGTGCGCACCACAAGAAAACCCGAAACGGCATTCAGCGCCTGCACGATCAACTGTACGACGGCGAACCCGCCCAGAATCGTGCTCCAGCGGAATAGGCGCATGCGATTGTGCCGATGGGAGAGCCATGAAATCATGCCAAGTGACGTGCAACGCGAGACTCATTGCAATGGCGAAAGGATGAGGGAGGGATTCCCGCAGCAGGAAGACAGACTATCGCAGAGCGGTGCCTGCGAAACCGTGCGGGAAGGACCCGTGGAGCGCAAAACCCCAGGTGAAAGTCGCTCATCAAGATGCTGGTTGGGTGCGGAGCGAGGGATCAGCAGAAACGGTACTTGGCGATGCATATGAGCGCCCTCACCCCATCCTTCCAGGTGATCTTTTTCCCCTCTTCGTAAGTGCGCCCGCGGTAGGACACGGCGACTTCGTAGATGCGCACGCCGAGCCGGCTGACTTTGGCGACAATTTCGGGCTCGATGCCAAAGCGAGGCTCTTCAATGCGGAAGCGCTTCAACAGTTCCGTTTTGAACACCTTGTAGCAGCATTCCATATCCGTGAGATTCAGATTGGTGGCCATGTTGGAGAGCAGCGTGAGCAGCTTGTTGCCAACCGAGTGCCAGAAATAGAGCACTCGATGTGAAGAGCCGCCAATAAAGCGGCTGCCAAGAACAACGTCCGCATCTCCGTCCAGCAGGGGTTGCAGGAGTCTGCCATACTCACGCGGATCATATTCCAGATCCGCATCTTGAATGATGGTGTACAGGCCAGTCACATTCTGGAAGCCGGTACTTACCGCCGCTCCTTTTCCCTGATTGACCTTGTGCCTGATCAGGCGCAGGCGCCCGTCCTCGGAACAGACCCTTTCCAGAATCTCAACCGTTCCGTCCGTGGAGCAGTCGTCCACGACGACGACCTCCTGAACCATCGGCTGCGAGAGCACGGCGGCGAGAGATTTTTCGATGGTGGCTTTTTCATTGAAGACCGGAATGACGACTGAGAGGCAGGGGTCCATAGAGTGTGATCTTAAAGCTGGGAGAGTAAGGGAACTGTAGCGCGTCTAGCGTACTGTGTGGGGCTTGTACAAGCAGCGTTCGGCCATCGGGCTGGAGGAGAACCAGCGGATGAGTTCGGCATCGGTCTCAAGTCGGAACCAGTCTTCCTCCCTGGCAGGTCCCGGCTGAACGACCAACCAACGCGCGACGGTGTACAGATGATGGATGGCCGGTCCGGTGTATTGCAGAACGAGAACATCGGTCAGTTTCTCCTGCGCATCCGAAGATCGGTAGGGACGTGCAAAAATGAAAAAGGCTAGCGCAGCAGCGGTCAGGAAGGCATGGGCATACTGCCAGCGCCGCCATCCCGGTCCTTCCATCGGGTCCCCCGCCCTGCTCAGCAGCAGGACAGTCAGGACGGAAAAGCCGGAAAGGAAGATCTGCAAATACCCAAAGCTGCCGAAATGACCGATAATGAAAAAGCCGCCCACTGGCAGCATCCAGGCGAGGAGGAAGGGAATCTCGCCGGGCCTGAACAGCGATCTCACTTTCTTCAACTGCGGCAGCAGAATCAAAAGAATGAGCAGACAAGGGAGAGAGAAAAGCATGTAGAACGTCAGCTTCGTGAACTGCAGGGCGGAAAGTTTGGCGGCGTGGGCCAGGCTAGGGGGAGGCGCACCGTAAGAGCGGTAGTCCGGCAGAAAGTGAATCCCTGTTTTTTCATCCACGATCTGCAGCGCCTCGATGAAGGGCCAGTGGTAACCGCCTGTAACATTCTGTTTCAATTCTTTATCCACCCCGAAATTGCTCTGATCATAATTTGTTCCCGTGTAAACCTGAAGGGTCCAGAAACTACGGCTCACATCCGCCTGCAAATCTCCACCGTAGGCTTTCTGATAATAGGCATTCGGGCGGGACCAAGCCAAAATAATTGGAATGGCCACCAAGACGTACAAAGGCACCCTCTTCAGCGGCCCTGATGCCCACAGGGTATATAGCCAGAGAGGCGCGAGAAAGCTGATGGATGTCTGGCGGAAAGCACCGCTCACAGCCCAGATGACCGTGGCGAGCAATGTGAGGCGAAAGCTCTGATCTTTGATGGCGCGGTGGCAGATCAGCGCAAAGAGTGTGGCAAACATGCCTTCCGGCGCGAAGGAAAGGGCGACGACGCTGAAGTAATCCAGATTGATGCTAAAGGCGTAGGCCGCCGTGGCCAGAACGGCGTTTCGGTCCTTCAAGCCAAAGGACTCGGCCAGCCGATAACAAAAGTAAATACCCAGCAAGGACGTTACCACATTGATTAGAACGAAGCTGTCATTGATGTTTGCGACGACCTGGTTGACGAGCCATCCACTGAAGCAATAACCAAAATAGCCAGGAGAGTGGGCACACCAAGTCCCAAGCCCGCCAATGGCATAGCCGATCGCATCGCGGCCCAGAAGTGCCTGCGACCAAAAGACGATCCGCAGAATCAAAGCAACAGCGAGGATAGCCAGAAGCGCGTAGTTGGGCCGGTGTTTCATCAAAGAGTAAGGTGGGAGAATGAAGGAAGGTTTGGGACGGTGAACTCAGCCACAGGAAGGCGTTTGGACCACCGCGAACAGCAGCTCCACATGATCCAGATTGCCGAAGTGAACGTCGGACTGACGCGACCAACCTGAGACGGGTGACAGATGTTCTGGCTGAGCCCCGTGCAGGAGAGGCGCGGAGTGGATAAACAGTGGCTGCTGAGGAAAGGCGTGGCGGAGGAAAACTTCGTCAATCAGCTGCGGATGAGATTGCCCCCACATGAGATGCCAATCGCGGGGTGCGCGCTGGCGGAAGGTGAGAGAGCCGTTGGGGCAGAAGCACACAAAGAGCCCGCCGGGTTTCAGCAGGCGCATACCGAGCGCGATCATTGCCGAGGGGGAAGGAACGTGTTCGATGACATGGGCGGAGAAAAACACGTCGTAAGAGGCGGAGGGCAATGCCTCCATCTCGGGCATGGATACTCCGAGCTGACTGCGTGCGTAGGCGGCACGAGGGCGGGAGATTTCAAAAGCATCGACTTCATATCCTGCGGCGGCGAGCTGATGGCTGCCGTAGCCCCATGAACAGCCGTAATCGAAGAGGCGCGCTCCAGGACTGACTCCAAGTGCACGCAGTACGGCGAGGTAATGCGCGTAGTTTTTTTCTGAATTGGCAAACCGAGTCGCGATGAGATCCTGAATCTCTGCCGCAGAGGGCAGATCCGTGGTGAAACCCTCGGTGTAGTCCTCCTGATAGAAGGCTTCGTTTTCCCGCGCATCGGAGGTCGGTATGCGATAGAGCAGCTGGCAGCGCTCACAGCGGCAGAAGGAAGTGACAAGCCATTTTTGGTCCAGCCGTTCTGCTGGAGCCGCACCGCAAGAGGGGCAGTTGCGATGGCCGCCAGCCAGCCGCTTGCCAACACTGGAGAGCAGGTAGCCGGCTTTGTTACGCAGACGTTGCAGCATGCTGGCAGCAATCATGAATGGGAGCCCCTGCCATGCCCCGGACCTGAGTGCTTCAAAGATGCAACAAGCCGAGTTTTCGGATTTTCATCCCTGTGTAACTGTGGCAGTGATGCCGAGTGGCCAATGATGTGACGCAACCCCAATCCCTGCACCTGAATGCGGACAACCTGCGGGTGCACGTCATTCACTACACACGCCTGACGGAGCGCCGGACGCACATGGAGAGTGTGCTGCGGGAGCATGAACTGGACCGGTTTCCTATCAACTGGATGACGGTGCATGACCGCGAGGAGGTACTGGCGGGAGGTGCGTATGAACGCGGTGAATGGGGAGACCCAAAGATGATCGCGGCGGGTTCGGTCTCGCTGATTTTGAAGCACTTGGCGGTGTACCGCGCGGTGGTGGCTGAGCCGCATGCCTGGCATCTGATCCTGGAGGATGATGTGCTGATCCGCCCCGGCTTTCTGCCCGCCCTTGCAGACTGCCTGACTGAACTGCCCAAAGAGTGGGATCTGTGCTTTGTAGGGCTGGGCTGTGATCTGCATGTACCTTGGTGGCTGCGCCGTGCCAGCAAGCGCATCTACTGGCGGGGTTGGAAACGCGGCCTGCTCTGGGGTGGCGGTGGCTGTTCCCGCTGCACGGAGGCGTATCTGATTCATCCGGGCTGCGCGGAGCGCGTGCTCTCCAGCCGATTTGCGCAGCCGCCGTTTCATCGTCCCATTGACTGGCATTTGAATGCCGCAGGAAATGCTTTGCAGATTCACTCCTACTGGGCGGAGCCGCCGCTGGTGACCCAGGGGGCGTTTGAGAGTTGGATGAAGGACCGCACCCTGAACCCCGAAAGGGATGCAGGGCCATGATTGGTGCTGAGTTATTGTCATCAAACTGCGATCAATACCTCCCATGTCCGAATCAGCCTTGCTGTCGCGATGCAGGCTTACAAAATTCACTTGCGGCACCAAGTCTCGGACTAACTGCGGAAGGCCAGCCAGTTTCCGACATGATTGCGATAGTCTTCAATTTGAACGGGAAAATTATTCTCCTTCCCTTGATCCATGGAGCGCACTTCGAATCCGGCGGATTCCAGATGCGCCAGCAGATCGCCAGCGCTGGAGCCGTGTCGGACTGAGTTCGGGTCTCCTGCTTCAATCAAAATCTGTCGCGTGGTTTTGAGCAGGCTGCTAGCACCACGCAGGACGACGAGTTCAGCTCCTTCGACATCGATCTTCAAAAGATCGCATTGAAGCAAATCTGGAAATAAAACATCCAGCGTGGTGACTGGAACTGTGATGCTTTTATTGCTCATGCCTGAGCGCTTTACTGAAGCCTGCGGAATCATGAAATTCATGTCGTCACGGCGGTCATTGGTGAACTGCGCGCCCGCTTCCATGGGTGAGTCGGCCACGGCGACTGCATAGCGCTGAACTTGCGGTGAACTGAGCAAATTGAGGCTGAGATTTTCCTCCAGACAACGATGGATGAAGGGATGCGGCTCGATGGCATGAACCACGCCGTGATTGCCGACGGCATGTGCCCCTTCCATAGCGGTAAATCCAATGTTGGCTCCGACGTCAATCATGGTATCGCCAGGTTTGAGAAGGGAACGGATGAGGTCCATATCGGCATCCCGCTGATGACGGTCAACCCAGAGCTGCCAGGCAAGGTTGGCCGGATGCAGATGGAGTCGAAATGAACGCAGGGGAAAAGTGATCCGCCGCCCCCAGCCGGTACGCCAGAAGATCTGCGCAATCAAAAAACGAAGCGGTCGTGGATGGTTCAGCAGACTGACGAAACGGTTCATTGAAGATTGGATCCCGCATGCAACTAGCCACGAATTATCGATTCCACCCAGCCCTGATGCTGAAGATACCAAGTGACAGTTTCACGCAGTCCCGTTTCCAGGGTGTGGGCGGGACACCAGCCGAGTTCGACACCGACCTTCGCCGCATCCATCGCGTAACGCCGATCATGGCCGGGGCGGTCTGGAACAAAGGTGATGAGGCTGCGCGAATGACCACCCAGCTCGGGCTTCTGTTCGTCAATGAGATCACAGATCATCTGCACGAGATGCACGTTCGCCAGCTCGTTCCGACCGCCGATATTGTAGGTCTCCCCGACTTTACCGCTGGTGAGAACGGCCCAGAGTGCTTCGCAATGATCTCCCACATAAAGCCAGTCGCGCACGTTCATCCCATCGCCGTAAATCGGAACAGGCTGGCGGGCGAGGACGCTCTGAATGACCACGGGAATGAGTTTCTCAGGAAACTGATAGGGACCGAAATTGTTCGAACAGCGTGTAATGACGGTAGGGAGACCGTAGGTGTGGTGGTAACTGCGCACGAGCATGTCGCTCGCGGCTTTGCTGGCGGAATAGGGCGAGTTCGGCGCACAGGGAGTGGCCTCGGTGAAAGCGGGATCATGGGGACCGAGGGAGCCGAAAACTTCGTCGGTGGAGACGTGAAGAAATCTACAGGCTCGATTCTGGACGCTAGTTGCTGGATCGAACCAATGGGCGCGGCAGGCTTCGAGGAGGTGGAAGGTGCCGTTGATGTTGGTGGTGATGAAGTCGCCAGGACCGGTGATGCTGCGATCAACATGTGATTCAGCGGCGAGGTGCATGACGTGTGTGATGTCATGCTGGCGGATGACGCGGAGGACTTCTTCTTTGTTGCGGAGATCGACCGGCTCAAAGTTATAACGCGGATGAATGCCATGGATGCCGTCGAGATTTTCGAGATGGCCGGCATAGGTGAGGCAGTCGAGATTGACGAGCTTCGCGATCTCAGGCTGGTCAATGACCTGCCGGATGAGACTGGAGCCGATGAAGCCTGCACCACCGGTGATGAGGAGGTTCATCATGCTTTAACGGCAGCGTATTCGCTGAAGACGCCCATGCAGGCGATGCGTCGGGCTTCTTGAAAACCGGCGGCCTTGAGGGCGGAAACTACTTCCTCAGGACGCACGCAGGTGTCCATGGTCTCCCAAAAATACACCATCATCTCCTCCGCCTTTGAGCTGCGGGTGAGCAAGCGGGCGAAGAAGGGATACACGATGCCGAAGTAGAGCTTGAAGAACGCGGAGCCGATCCTGCCTTTGGGACGGGTAGCCTCCATGATGAGGACGCGTCCGCCAGGCTTGAGCACGCGGTGAAATTCACGGAAGGTGGCCTCCAGATCGGCAAAGTGACGCAGCGCGTAGCCCACGGTGAGAAAGTCGTAGCTGTTGTCTTCGAGCGGCATGCTCTCCGCACGGCTCTGGATGAAACGTGCGTTTGGCAGCTTTGCTTGTGCGACGGCCAGCATGCCGTCGCTGGGCTCCACGCAGGTGATGGTGCTGTCGCCACCGAGCACCTGGCTGGCGGCCACAGCCACGAGGCCGGTGCCACAGGCGACATCGAGGTGCTGCATGCCAGGCCGCAGGCCGTGGCGGCTCTGGGCTGATTTACGGTAGAGATTTCCGGTGCCGAAGAATCCCCACCCGACGATGGGGTCGTAATGCTTGGCACCTTGATCGAAGAGCTCTTTGACGTAGCCTTGCCGTTCTTCGGGCTGCGCATAGCGATGGGTAAGTACAGGATGTGGAGTCATAGGAGGTTCAGGCGCTTTTAAGGCCGACGCGTTTCACTTCAATGGCAACGTCGGCGAGGTAGTCGCGGTATTCGCACCGTGGCAGTCCGGTCACAAGCGTTTCGAAGTCTTCGAGGGAAAGAAAACCGCGATGCAGAGCGGCCTCCTCAGGGCAGCCGAGCTTCATGCCCTGTCGCTTTTCGATGGTCTGCACATAGGCGGATGCTTCGTGCAGACTGCTGCTCGTACCGGCATCCAGCCAGGCGATGCCACGGCTGAGGCGCCGAACGCGCAGGGTGCCGCGGCGCAGGTATTCTTTGTTCACGTCGGTGATTTCGAGTTCGCCACGCGGTGAAGACTGCAGGCTCCGGGCGATGGCAACAACGTCATTGTCGTAGAGATAGACACCGGGCACGGCGTAGTTGCTGCGCGGTTGAGCCGGCTTTTCTTCGAGTGAAACAGCACAACCTTCGGCGTCGAACTCCACCACGCCGTAGCGTTCAGGGTCGTTGACGTGGTAGGCGAAAATGGTGGCGCCGGATTTAAATTCAGCAAAGGCACGCGGGAAGGCATCTCCGCCAAAGAAAATGTTATCGCCGAGGATCAGGGTCACGGGGTCCTGGCCGATGAAGGATTCAGCGATGAGGAACGCCTGCGCGATGCCTTCGGGCCTGGCCTGTTCGCGGTATTCAATTGAGATGCCCCACTTTGAGCCGTTTCCAAGCAAGTGCTGAAAGCGTGGCAGATCTTGGGGTGTGGAGATGAGGCAAAACTCACGGATACCCGAGGCGATGAGAACCGTAAGCGGGTAGTACACCATGGGCTTGTCATAGACCGGCTGCAACTGCTTGGACGCCACCTGTGTGAGAGGGTACAGACGCGAGCCTGCACCGCCTGCGAGAATGATACCTTTCATGGTGGGAAAGAGGGTTGCCGCATCTACGCCATTTCGCCTCAGCGAACAATCATCCAGTCATTGAGCACCAGCACATCCATCTTCGTGCGCAGAAAGCAGTCGAGGGCCTCCTGCGGGGTGCAGACGACGGGTTCGTTTTCGTTGAAGCTGGTGTTCAGCACCATGGGCACACCAGTGATCTGGCGATAGTTTTCAATGAGACGGTGGTAGCGTGGATTGGTCTCTTGATGCACGGTTTGCAGGCGGCCGGAACCATCGACATGCGTGGTGGCGGGGATTTGCGCACGCTTGTCTTCACGCACCTGGAAGACTTCCATCATGAAGGGGACGTCGTCGTCTTGCTCAAACCATTCGCTGACATGCTCACGCAAAATGCTCGGCGCAAAGGGGCGGAAGGATTCGCGCCGTTTGATCTTGAGGTTGAGGATGTCTTTCATGTCGGCACGCCGTGGATCGCCGAGGATGGAGCGGTTGCCGAGCGCGCGCGGGCCCCACTCCATGCGGCCTTGGAACCAGCCTATGACCTTGCCTTCGGTGATGGCGGTGGCAGTGAGGCGGCAAAGCTCAGCTTCGTCATCGAGGTGACGTACGGTGCAGTGTTCAGTCACGATGTCGGCGTGGCGTGCATCGAGCAGTGTTTTGATCTCGGCATCGTTGGTCTGCGGGCCGACGTAAGCGTGGTCCATGACGAACCGAGATGAGCGGGCTGAAGTGTCTGCGGCACCTTGAAGAGCGACGACAAAAGCGGAACCGATGGCTCCCCCCGCATCGCCGGCGGAGGCGGGGAGATACATGCGCTTGAAAGGTGAGTTGAGGTACACCTTGCCGTTGGCCACGGAGTTCATGGCGCAGCCCCCGGATAGGGCGAGGTTGTCGCAGCGATAGCGTGCATGCAGCGTCTGCAGCATGGCGAAGAAGGCCTCCTCATACATGGCCTGGGCGCTGCGGGCGATGTCACGGTGCTTTTGCTCCAGCGCAGCACCCTTTTCACGCTGCGGTCCGAGGAGCGCCTCCATGGGTGCCTGTTTGTAGAGCGTGCCAACTTCGGGGCAGCAGTTGTCCCAGGTATAGTGCACGTCATCGGTGTGATGGCGGAAGTATTTCAAATTCAGCCTGAAGGTGCCGTCACTCTGCACCTGCACCAGTTCGCGCATCTCCTTGAGGTATTTGGGTTCGCCATACGGGGCGAGCCCCATGACCTTGTACTCATCGCCAAAGTAGGGGAAGCCGATAAACTGGGTGATGACGGAGTAAAAGATGCCCAGTGAATGAGGGAAATAGATGCGCCCGTCGATCTGGATGTCATTCCCCTTCCCCATCCCCCAGGCGGAACTGGCGAAGTCGCCAAAGCCATCCACTGACAGACACACGGCTTCGTCGAAATCTGAAACGAGGAATGCAGAACCGAGGTGCGCGAGGTGGTGCTCGACGTGGTGGACCTTGGCTCGGAGCCTGGACCCCGGAAAGGCGGTCTGCACAGCGTCTTCGAAGCTGCCTGCCCGCCGAATGTTGCCGAGACGTTTGAGAATGAGGCTGAGGCTTGGCCTCTTGCGCAGGACGTAAAGAGCACGACGCAGGTTGTTGACCTTGGGATTGCGGTTGATGGCGATGTGATCGACGTCACTGAGTTGGAGTCCCGCATCTGCAAGACACCACTTCATGGCTTCGGTGGGCAGGCCGGACCAGTGCTTGATGCGCCGAAATCGTTCTTCTTCAGCAGCGACCACCAGCTTGCCATCTTTGACAAGTGCGGCGGCTGAGTCGCCGTGATAAGCATTGAGGCCGAGTACGATCATGCAGTAAAAGAGACGCGGCCAAGCTGCCGCCAAAGGTCGCTCAAACAGCGGCCTGGATTTTTTGCCGGGGTTGGAACGGCATTTCTCAAAATGGGAAGGGACTGTACCATGCTGATACCCAGCGCAAAGAATAAAGTTCTTCCGTATGTTAACAGTTTGACACCAAGCAGTGCTGGCAGCGTACGTTTTTCTCCGGCAAAATGTGCCTAGTCGTGTTGCCCTGATTTTTTTGGATGAACCCGGCCTTTTTTGCACTTACCGAATTCCATGCGCCGCCCCCCCTCCCTTCTGACTGCCCTTGTCCTCGGCCTGGCCGCGTGTTTTGCCGCCCAGGGACAAACCAACACTCAGCCTGAAGGCACCAATCCGAATGCGCCGCGGGTGAGCAGCCTGGGCATGCGTTTTGCGAGTGTTCCGGGCACCACGGTGCAGTTTGCCATCTATGAGACACGGCTCTCGGAATGGAATGAGTTTCTGCGACAGAAAAAGTATCCGTGGTCCTACCAGACACACTTTGAGCAATCGCCGGAAAATCCGGTGGTGGGGGTCAATCTGCAGGATGCCGTGGCCTTCTGCAACTGGCTCACCGAAACCGAGCGCGATCAGCAGCTGATCGACAGCTCCCAGAGCTACCGCCTGCCGACGCCGGAAGAATGGGACTCAGCCGTGGGCCTGGCCCGTGGTCGCAAAAAGATCAGTCTCTCCGCTGAAGACATTCTGCTGGACGACCAAATCTATCCCTGGGGGCAGGAATGGCCGCCGCCCGCAAAAACCGCCAATTTTGCCGATGGCGAGATCCCCGGCTACGCCAACGACGGCTACACCTTCACCGCACCGGTGGGCAGTTTCACCCCCACTCGGGAAGGACTGTATGATCTCGCGGGCAATGTCTGGGAATGGACCCAGCCAGTGGAGATCCGTGCGCAGCCGATGGGGATCCTGCGCGGCGGCTCCTGGGCCTATTTCCGTGCGGAGTGCCTCACCTCGGGCTATAAATACATCGTACCGGCGGATCTGCGTGCACCCACCATCGGCTTCCGCTGTGTGTTTGATGACAAACGCCGCACCGCGAGCCTGCTGGCCGCCTCCGATGCAGAGAAAAAGCAGGATCTGGAAGGACGCATGAAGGCGCTGACTGATAATCGCAAGGTGGACGCCACGGCAGTGGAGGCGCTGCGCAAAAAGATGCAGGGCAAGGGTGATGATGACGGCCTGCCAGACCCTGCCAGCCTGAAACCAGCGGTGGCGGATGGCAGTTCGTACCTCAATACGCTGGGCATGCGCTTTATACCGTTGCAGGAAAAAAGCGGCCCACTCATCTGCGCCACGGAGACCAGCGTGCGTGATTTCGAAACCTGGCTGAACGACACCGGACGCACCTGGAGCCAGAAACCCTCCTTCCTGCTGGGGGGAAATCATCCCGCCGCAGGCGTGTCTTGGGAGGATGCCATGGCTTTCTGCGCCTGGCTGACCGAGCGCGACCGCACGAGCAAGCTCATCTCGGCTACCGCTTCCTACCGTCTGCCGAGCGATGCCGAATGGAGCCTGGCAGCTGGCTTGAAAAATGAAACCGGTGCCGATCCTGCCGCACGAAACCTCGCTGACAAGACCCATTACCCCTGGACGCCCAAAGCGGATGACTGGAAGCCGCCAGCACTCACAGCCAATCTGGACGCCACCAAAATCCCCGGCACTACAGACAACTACTCCTACACCGCGCCTGTGGACAGTGCGCGTGGGAATGCCCTCGGCCTGTATGAAATGGGCGGCAATGTGTCTGAATGGTGCGCAGATCCGTGGCCCGGCGCGCCGGAAGAGCGCGTCATCCGCGGCGGTAGTTGGCTGAGCTTTGACAAAGATGCCCTGCTGACCTCCGCCCGTTCACATGCTTTCAAGAATGTCACCCGCGCAGATCTGGGCTTCCGCTGCGTGCTGGATCTCGGCGCTCCGTGATCTGGCCGCCGACCAACAACACCTCATCAAAAGTCGCTGCTGTGACGGCACCGCTTGATCTTGTTTTGCCCCGCGACTCAAGAAAGAGCAGCAATCACTTCGATCTCCACCAGCGCGCCCAGCGGTAGTCCTGCCACAGCCACAGTCGAACGCGCAGGCTTGTGACCGGCAAATGCCGCCTCATACAACGGATTGACCTTGGGAAAATCGGCCATGTTTTGCAGAAACACCGTCGCCTTGATGACTGAGCTCATCGTCAGCCCCTGCGCCTCCAGCAGCGCACGAATGTTGGCCAGCACCTGGGTCGTCTGGCCCTCCACATCCGCCGCCACGATCTTTCCCGCCGCAGGATCAATGGGAATCTGGCCTGAGCAAAACAGCAGGCCGCCCTGCTTCACCGCTTGCGAATAAGGACCGACCGCAGCCGGCACCTGGGGAGTGTTGTTGATGAGTTCCATGCGTTTCTCATAACGATCCGCCCCCGTGATTCAAGCCTCGACATTCATAAGTCATGGATTCGCCCGCCGAATCCCTGAGTTTGACTCCAAGAATCACCATGATTTGCACACAATGCGCGGGTGACAATGCACCAAGTTCACCACCCACCACCCAGTGCTTTGATCAATGCCACAGTAGCGTTCAACCGACGCGAACGCAGGTCAATGGCAGTGCGCTCGGCATTCAGGGCAGCGGCCTGGGCGGTGATGACGTTGATATAGTTCAATGTACCCGCCTCATACTGATTGCTGGTGATGCGCTCACTCTCCCGCGCCGCACGCACGGCTTCATTCTGGGCTTCAGTTTCGGCGGCTAGAATGCGCAGCGTGGACAGCGCATCTTCAGACTCCTGCATGGCGGTGAGCACGGCCTGACGGTAATCCGCGACGGCCTGCCTCCAAGTGGCGTCCGCCTGTGCCTTGGCGGCCAGGCGTTGACCGCTGTCTAAAATCGCAAACGAGGCGTCAGGCCCAAAGGACCAGAAATTGCTGCTCTGTGCAAACAGGTTGGCCAATGCACGCCAGCCGGTGGCGGCCCCCATGGATATGGTGGGGAAAAAGGCAGCAATGGCTGCCCCGATTCGTTCATTGGCAGCTGCCACACGCCGCTCACCAGCGGCGATGTCGGGACGGCGCTGGAGCAGCGTCGAGGGTGCCGTGGCCGGCAGAGTGGGGATGTGCGAGGTGAGGGTGGCTGGCTTCACACCAAAATCCGCAGGGGCACGTCCCGTGAGCACCGCAAGTGCATGTTCCATCGTCGCCCTCACCACGCCGGTTTCGATCAAGGCAACACGTGAAGTCGCGAGCTGAGTCGCTGCGAGCGCGACATCCGCCTCAGAGGCCACACCCTGAGCTTTGCGGTTTTCCGTGAGCTGCATCGACTTGGCGTAGCTGGCCACCTGGCGCTCCAGCAAGAGCTTTTGAGCATCCGCAGCACGCAGCGAAAAATAGCTCTGCGCCGCTTGTGTTTGCAGAGTAAGCCGGGTGGATTCCACATCCGCCATCACAGCCTCCACGTCCGCTTTGGTGGCCTTGGCGGTATGCCGCAGACGTCCCCACAGATCCAGTTCCCAGTTGGCCGAAGTACCCACGGATTGAATTCGAGTCACACCTCCGCCGGCACCGCGAGCGTTGATGGAGTTGGTGTTTGCCGAGCCACCAAGCGAACCGCTCTTGTTGACGGTGTAGCCGCTGGTGGCAGTGGCGGTCGGGAGAAACGCCAGCTTCGCAGCCGTGAGCAGGGCCGAGGTCTGCTGCGCCCTCGCCACGGCGGACTGCAGCGACTGATTGGACACCTCCAGGCTTTGCATGATGGCATCCAGCTCCCTGTCATGAAAGATGGCCCACCAGTTGCCACGCGGCAGATGATCGGCGGGCTGCGCGACCTTCCAGCCGCCGCTCTCCTTGAAGTTGGCTGGCAGATTCATCGCCGGAGCCTGCTTCTTCGGACTGAAACTGCAGCCGGCTGCGGCAAGCATGAGCGTGCTGAAAAAAAGACGGTTCATAGAGTGACTGGAACGGGAACGGCTGCCATGTGAGGGGAGGGAGGATGCTTTTTCAAGAAACGCAACCGCAGCCCATCGAGGAAAAGATACACCACCGGCGTGGTGTAAAGGGTGAGAACCTGGCTGACGAGGAGACCGCCGACGACGGCAATGCCCAGAGGGCGGCGCAGCTCAGAGCCCACGCCAGTGCCGAGCGCGAGAGGCAATGCGCCCAGCAGCGCGGCGCAGGTGGTCATCAAAATGGGGCGCAGGCGCAACTGGCAGGCTTCAAAGATGGCGTGAAATGAATCAAGCCCTCGCTCACGCTCCGTTTGCAGCGCGAAGTCGATCATCATGATGGCGTTCTTTTTCACAATGCCGATGAGCAGAAAGATGCCGATCATCGCCATCACAGTGAAGTCCAGGCCGCAGACGTAGAGGGCCAGCATGGCCCCCGCACCAGCGGAAGGCAGCGTCGACAGAATCGTCAGCGGATGCAGGAAGCTCTCATACAGAATACCCAAAACGAGGTAGATGACCAGCAGGGCTGTGAGAATGAGGACGGGCTGACTGTCCAACGAGGCCTGGAACGCACCTGCCGTTCCGGCAAAAACGCGCTGCACATCATCAGGAATCTGCAGTTTGTTCACGGCATTGGTGATGGCTTCGGTGGCGTCTGCGAATGCCACGCCGGGCGGAATGTTGAACGAAAAAGTCAGCGCCGCGAACTGCCCCTGATGACTGATGGACAGCGCAGCAGGTGCGTACTCCCACCGCGCAAGCTGGTTCAATGGCACAAGATTGCCAGAGTCAGCACGCACCATCACCTGATCAAACGCACCGGGATCGTCGTTTTGCGAAGACTCCAAAATCACGCGGTACTGATTCAGCGGCGCATAGATCGTGGAAACCATGCGCTGGCCAAAAGAGCTGTTCAACGCGCTGTCCACCGCCTGCATGCTCACGCCGACACGGGCGCAGGCTTCACGGTCGATGACGAGCCGGGTCACGGTGCCCTTGTCCTCGAAGTCACTGTTCACATCCACGAGTTCCTTGAGGCCGAGGAGCGCCATGCGCACCTTCGGCTCCCATTTGCGCAGTGTCTCCACATCACCAGCCTGCAGCGTGTATTGATACAAGGCACGGCTGGAGCGCCCGCCAATGCGCAAATCCTGTGAAGGCATCAGCAGCAGGGTGGCGCCTGCGATTTTTGAGAGCTTGCCACGGAAACGAGCCAGCACGACATCCACCGAATCACGCTGTCCCATCGGCTTCAGCGAGATGAAGACCCTGCCGCTGTTTTTCGGCCCGCCCATGCGCGAGTCAGAACCGCAGCTTGCATTCACTTTGAGAACCGCTGGATCGGCCTGCGCAATCTTGGCAATTTCGATGACTTTCTCACGCATGGCCTGGAACGAGATGTTCTGATCCGCGCTGATGCCGCCGATAAGCAAACCGTTATCCTGCTGCGGGAAAAAGCCCTTGGGGATCGTCACATACAGCCATCCGGTCAATCCCACGATGCCAATGAGCGCTGTCAGCGTGAGCCAGTGATGACGCAGGGCGATGTGCAGCGTGTAGGCATAGAATGACTGAATCCAGTGAAAGATGCCGTCTGACAACCGTGCAAAAAAACCAGGTTTATAACCTTCTTTTTCAGCGCTCAGCAAACGCGCGCACATCATCGGCGTGGTGGTCAGCGAAACGACGAGCGAAACGGCAATGGCCACGGAAAGCACCACGGCGAACTCCCTGAACAACAGCCCCATGAGACCGCCCATGAGCAGGATGGGAATGAACACCGCGATCAGCGAGACGCTCATCGAAATGACAGTGAAGGTCACTTCGCGCGTCCCCCGGCGTGCCGCCTCCATCACGGGCATGCCATTTTCAACATGGCGGGTAATGTTTTCCAGCACGACGACCGCATCATCGACCACAAAGCCGGTGCTGACCGTGAGGGCCATCAGCGAAAGATTGTCCAGACTGTAGCCGCAAAGATACATCACACCAAAAGTCCCCAGGAGGGACACCGGCACCGCCACGCCCGGAATTAAGGTGGCTCGGACTCTGCGCAAAAAGGCAAACACGACCAGGATGACGAGCATCGTGGCTATCAGCAGCGAGTACTGCACGTCATCTATCGAGGCGCGGATGGTCACCGTACGCTCCATGGTGATGTCGAAATTCATCGAGGCAGGAGCCATCGCACGGAGCTTCGGCATCATGGCTTTGATCTTGTCCACCACCTCGATGATGTTCGCTCCGGCCTGCCGAAAGACGATGAACGAGACGGAGTTCTTGCCGTTGGTGCTGCCATAGTTGTAGGCGTCCTGCACAGAATCCGTCACCTCACCGAGGTCCCCCAGTCGCACCGCCGCACCATTAACGTAGCTCACGATGACATTTTTGTACTCGGCAGCCACGTCCATTTGATCGCTCGCCAGCACCTGCCAGCGTCGATCATCATCCTCAATCAGCCCCTTGGGCCGGTTCACATTCGCAGCGGCGATGGCGGTGCGGACGTCTTCCATGGTGAGGTTCGCCCGCGTCAGAGCCGGCATGTTCATGCTGACGCGCACGGCGGGCAGCGAACTGCCGCCGATGCTGACACTGCCCACGCCTTCAATCTGTGAAATCTTCTGCGCGATCACCGTCGAACCGACATCATACATCTGCCCTGATGTGGCGATGTCCGAAGTCAGCGCCATGATCATGATCGGCGAGTCCGACATGTTCATTTTGCGGTAGGTCGGATTGCCCGGCATGCCAGTAGGAAGCAAACTACGCGCCGCATTGATGGCGGCCTGCACGTCCCGCGCGGCGCTGTCCACGTCACGGCTCATGTCAAACTGCAGGCTGATGCTCGTGCTGCCCTGCGAGGAAGATGAGGTCATCTCATTGATCCCAGCGATGCGGCCCAGCGTGCGCTCCAGCGGTGTGGCCACGGTGGCGGCCATGGTCTCTGGGCTGGCACCGGGCAATGAGGCCGATACGGAAATCGAAGGCATGTCCACCTGCGGCAAAGGCGAGACCGGCAGGTTCATGTAAGCCAAAACACCCGACAACGCGATCGCCAGCGTGGCGAGCGTGGTCGCCACGGGACGGTGGATGAAGGTGTCGGTAAAACTCATGCGACGGCAGGGATAGTGGTCACCATCTGCTCCTTTTGCTGCTCCTTATGTGAAGGCACGAAGCGGTCAAACATCAGATAAATCACCGGCGTGGTGAAGAGAGTGAGCAACTGGCTGACGAGCAAACCGCCAACCATCGTGAGCCCCAGCGGATGGCGCAGCTCTGAGCCCTCCCCGTTGCCAATCATGAGCGGTAGTGCGCCTAGCAAGGCCGCCAAAGTGGTCATGAGGATCGGGCGGAAGCGCAGCAGGCAGGCCTGATAAATCGCCTCACGAGGTGGCATGTTGTGCTCACGCTCAGCCTCAATGGCGAAGTCGATCATCATGATCGCGTTCTTCTTCACGATGCCGATCAGCAGCACGATGCCAATGATGGCCATGACGCCGAGTTCCGTATGCGTCAGTTCCAGCGCGAGCAGCGCGCCCACCGCAGCGGAAGGCAGCGTCGAAAGAATCGTCAGCGGATGGATGAAGCTCTCATAGAGAATACCGAGCACCAGATACATGACGACCACGGCGGCAAGGATGAGCAGCAGTTGGTTATTCAGCGCACCTTGAAATGCGAGCGCCGTGCCGGCAAAAGCGCTCTCAATGCTTTCGGGCATGTTGATGTCATCTTTGATGCGCTCGATTTCCGCCACGGCAGCCCCGAGAGACGCCCCGGGTGCCAGATTGAAGGACACGGTCGCGGCAGGAAACTGATCCTGATGTGCAATGGCCAGAGTGGCCGGCTCTTCGACAATTTTAGCCATCGTGCTCAGCAGCACCTGCTGTCCACTGGTGGAAGGCACGCGCACATGTTCAAAAGCGGAGAGTCCTGCCTGAAACTCCAGATCATGCTCCAGCACCACGCGATACTGACCGCTCTGGGTAAAAATGGTCGATACAAGCCGCTGCCCAAAAGCATTGTAGAGCGCAGCATCGATGGCGGCGACCGTCACCCCGAGGCGGCTCGCCGTTTCACGGTCGATGACCACGCGCGCCTGCAAGCCTTTGTCCAGCAAGTCGTCGGCCACATCTGCCAGCAGGGGTGACTTTCGCAGTTCCTCCACAAACTGATGAGTCCATGACTGTAACGAGTCAATGCTGGGGGACTGCAGCGTGTATTGAAACTGTGTCCGGCTCACGCGATCCTCGATGTTCAAATCCTGCACCGGCTGCAGATACAATTGCACACCAGGCAGCAAGTTGGCCTTGTCCTGAAGACGGCGGACGACCTGCGCTGCAGACACATCCCGGTCATGCCTCGGCACGAGATTGATCAGCATGCGTCCCGTGTTGGGCGTCGTGTTCACGCCATCCACACCGATGAATGACGACACGCTTTTCACTGCCGGGTCATCCATGACCAAGCCTGAGAGCTCCTGCTGCCGCAGCCCCAGCGCCGCGAATGAAACATTTTGCGGAGCCTCCACAAAGCCCTGGATGAGCCCAGTGTCTTGCAATGGGAAGAAGCCCTTTGAGACACTTTGATACAGCACACCGGTGGCCACCAAGGTGGCGGCAAAAACCAGCATCATCGTCGCCCCATGATTGAGCACGACACGCAGCACGCGGCCATAGAGCGCGATGATCGCATCAAAACCACGCGACACCCTCTTCGCGATCGGCCCTTCCTCGCCATGCTTCAGCAGGCGGGCGCACATCATCGGCGTCAAGGTGAGCGAGACCACCGCCGAGATCACGATGGAAATGGCCAGCGTAATGGCAAACTCTCGAAACAGCCGTCCCACCACATCCTGCATGAACAGCAGCGGAATCAGCACGGCGATCAGCGACAGGGTGAGCGAGATGATGGTGAAAGCGATCTGCCGAGCCCCTTTCAGCGCAGCCTGCATCGGCTCTTCGCCATTCTCAATGTAGCGTGCGATGTTTTCGATCATCACGATCGCGTCATCAACGACGAATCCGGTCGCGATGGTCAGCGCCATGAGCGTCAGATTGTTCAGGCTGAAACCGCACAGCCACATCACGGCAAAGGTGCCGACTAGTGAAAGCGGCACCGCGACCGCCGGAATCAATGTCGCACGCAGACTGCGCAGGAAGACAAAGATCACCGCAACCACGAGGAAGATCGAGAGCAGCAGCTCGTACTGCACATCCTCCACAGAGGAACGGATCGTGGTCGTCCGGTCGGTGAGAAGCTGCACATCCACCGCCTGCGGCAGGTTCTCCCGCAGTTTCGGGAGCAGCGCCTTGATGCGGTCGGCCACTTCAATGACGTTGGCTCCCGGCTGGCGCTGCACATTGACGATGACCGCTGGCTGCACTTTCGTCGAAGGCTTCACGTCCGCCCACGCGGCGAGGCGCATGTTCTCCGCATCGTCCACCACGTCAGCGACATCCATCACACGCACAGCCGCGCCATTGCGCCAGGCGATCACGAGATTGCGGTAGTCGTCGGCGGAGAGCAGCTGGTCGTTGGCGTCAACGGTGCTGCTGCGCGTAGCATTGTCAAAACCGCCCTTCGGCTGGTTCACATTTCCCAAGGCGATGGCATTGCGCAGATCCTCAGTGCTCAGTCCGCGTGAGGAGAGTGCCACCGGATTCGCGCGGATGCGCACCGCAGGCCGCATGCCACCACTGAGCGAGACCAGGCCCACGCCGGAAATCTGCGACAGCTTGGGCACCAGCCGTGTATCGGCGGCGTCCTGAACCTTGATCAGGGGCAGCGTCTGCGAAGTCAGCGCCAGCGAGATAATGGGAGCGTCTGCCGGATTGACCTTGTTATAAATCGGTGGATTGGGCAGATCCGTTGGCAGCAGCGTTGCGGCGGCATTGATCGCTGCCTGCACGCTCTGCTCAGCAATGTCCAGCCGCAGTCCGAGGGTGAAGCGCAGGGTGATCACGGAGGAGCCGCCGCTGCTGATCGAATACATCTGCGCGAGCCCGGGCATCTGACCAAACTGACGCTCCAAAGGGGCTGTGACGGAGGAGGTCATCACCTCCGGGCCTGCGCCGGGATAAAGTGTTACGACCTGGATCGTCGGATAATCCACCTGCGGCAATGCCGCCACCGGCAGCAGCCGGTAGGCCAGCGCGCCAACAAGCAAAACCGCCACCATCAGCAACGTGGTTGCGACGGGGCGCTCGATGAAGATGCGGGAGGGATTCATGCGACATTCTTCATGCGGTTTCAGCCATCACGACAAAGGAGCACCTTTGCCGCCCTTCCCTGTTCCTTTGGCTTTGTCGCCCTTTGAGCTTTCACCAGACTGAGGTTTGCCAGGCGTGATGACCTCAACCTTGGCCCCATCACGCAAACGATCGACGCCCTGGGTGATCACTTTGTCCCCTGGCTTCAGTCCTTCAGTGATCAGAACGCGATTTCCCTGAGTGGGGCCGGTGACCAAATCGCGCAAAATCACTGTACTGTCTTCTTCATTCAGGACATAGGCATAGGCACCTTTCGCCCCGCGCTGGATCGCCGTTGCAGGAGCCACCGTGGCTTTCATCTTGGTGTCCACCAGCACTCGTGTAATGACAAACTGGTTAGGAAACAGCAAGCCGTCCGTATTGGGCAGCTGCGCCTTCAACCTCAATGTGCCGGAGGTGACATCAATTTGATTGTCGGTCGTCAGCAGCTTCCCGCGTCCAAGCAGCTTGTTCATCTCCTTGTCCACCGCTTCGACCGTCACCGGTTCGCTGCCGGCAAGACGCTTGCGCACCGCAGCCACACGCTCCTGAGGAATGGCGGAGATCAGGCCGATGGGATCCATCTGCGTGATGATGACAAGACCGTTCACATCCGAAGCTCGAATCATGTTGCCGGCATCCACCTGGCGCAAACCGACACGCCCTGTCAGCGGTGCAATGACCTTGGTGTAGCTGAGCTGCAGTTCCGCGCTCGCCACCGTGGCACGGTCAGAAATCAAGGCGGCTTCATATTGCCGCACCAATGAGGTCTGGGTGTCCACCTGCTGTTTGGCGATGGAGTCCTGCTTGAGCAGTTCGGTGTACCGGCCGAGGTCTTTATTCGCATTGGCCATTAATGCCTCGTCCCGGGCCATCTGTCCCCTCGCCTGATCAAGCGTCACCTGAAATGGACGCGGGTCTATCTCCGCGAGCAGATCTCCGGCTTTGACCATCTGCCCCTCCACAAAATGCACCTTGTCCAATTGCCCGTCCACCCGGCTGCGCACCACTACCACACCCAGAGGTGTCACAGTACCAGCGAGGCTCACCCATTCTTCAAAGTCCTCCTGCTTCACCTCCTCCACCGTCACGGCGGCCGCACCGCCACGCGCACCTCTTCCACCTGCGGCACCTCCTGCTGCTGCGGGTGCAGGCCTGTGCATCCATAGCCAGCCGCCACCAGCAAGAACAATGAAGATGATCACAAAACATCCGGCGCGCCCTTTGGCTGACGGCGGATTGGGAGGAGGGGGGGTATCGTTCATGTCAAAATTCAGATCACGAGCATGAAACACAGTCCGTGTTCAATCGCACGCAGAACTACGAATCTGGCATGACCTTAGAAGCAGTCCAGTAACAGCAAACCGCAGAAAGAAAATGTACCGGAGATCTGAACTACTGCACCCACGTACAACAGGCTAAAAGCCCATTAAATGTAGCGGTCACCATGAAGCTTAAATCAGCCCAACTCCGAAACCGGCCTAGGTGTAAGATCCGCCACCCCTTTGGGAAACATGCGATCACGAGCAGTCAGGATTTCAGGCTCATCCGGCGTGATGAGGACCACATGCTCAAAGTGTGCAGACGGTTTGCGGTCCGTCGTAACCACTGTCCATTTATCTTCAAGTGTGCGCGTCTTCCCCGTTCCCATGTTGATCATGGGTTCAATGGCCAGGGTCATGCCGGCTTTAAGACGTGGGCGGTCGCCCTTCTTTCCGTAGTTTGGCACCTGCGGTTCTTCGTGCAATTTTCTGCCGACACCATGGCCGACAAACTCGCGCACGACCGTGTAGCCATACTGAATGACATGCTGCTCGACACTGTGGCAAAGATCTCCCAGCATCCAACCGTCGCGGGCGTATTTGACAGCATTAAGCAGCGACTCTTCTGTCGCAGCGAGAAGATGCAGCGTTTCCTTGGCCACGTTGCCAACAGGAACCGTCAGAGCATTGTCCCCTACCCAACCGTCGAAATAGACACCGACGTCAATTTTGACAATGTCTCCGTCTTGAATCACACGCGGACCACCGATGCCATGCACGACCTCCTCATTGATGGAGATGCAGATGTTGCCCGGAAACTTGCGGTAACCCAAAAAGGCACTGGTGGCACCACACGCCTTGATTTCAGCGGCGGCAAAACGGTCCACCTCGGCGGTGGTCACCCCAACATGCACCTGCGAGGCGGATTTGATCAGCACATCACGTGCGATCTGACAGGCCCTGCGGATGCCCTGCTGCTGCGCGCCGTGACGAATGGGGATGTTCCCAGATTTTACAAATGCCATGACGCGCTGGATGTAACTCACTTAAGAGCCAGTTTATACACGACACCAATCAAGACCATGATGGCGAGAGCAACCCACAGCCACACAACAGTGGTGGAGTCCACGGCACGCGCGCCCTGCTGGATGCGGTCCACACGGCCACGAATACGGCCCTTCTTGAGGAAGCCATCATAGTGGCTCTGCAGCAAATGAGTTTCGACCTGGCGCATGACATCAAGCACGACGCCCACAAGGATCAGCAGGCTTGTCCCGCCGAAGAACTGCGCAGCCGAGCTGGAGATTTTCAACGTGCTGCTGACGATTCCCGGCATCACATAGAGACCGGTGAGGAAGATCGCCCCTGCAAAGGTCAGACGGCTCATGGTGAAGTCGAGGAAATCTGCAGTCGGCTTGCCAGGACGGATGCCCGGAACGTAACCACCGCTCTTTTTGAGATCTTCCGAAATCTGTGTCGGCTGGAACATCGTGGCGACCCAGAAGTAGCTGAAGAAGAAAATCAGCAGTGAGGAAGCCACATAATAAACCCAGCCGCTGCTGATAAACAGCGCCATGCGCTGAATCCAGTTCACATCTTTGAAGAGCGAAGCCAGAATGGTGGAAGGGAAAAGCAGGATGGCCTGGGCGAAGATGATCGGCATGACACCGGAATAATTGATCTTCAGCGGCAGATACTGAGTCTGGCCACCATAGACCTTGCGGCCGACAACGCGCTTGGCGTAAGTAATGGCAATGCGTCGCGTGGCCTGAGTCAAGGCGATGACACCCGCGATGACGATAATCATGAAACCCATCAGCAAGACAAGGGTAAAGGCGCTGGAAGGGCTGGCCTTGACACTGCTCACGAACGTCTGCCAGACCTGGATCAGTGCACCAGGAAGATCGGAGACAATGTTAACGCAAATGAGGATGGAAACGCCATTGCCGATGCCACGGTCCGTGATCTGCTCCCCAAGCCACATCATGAGCATGGTGCCAGCGGTGATGGTGATGACGCTGGTGAAGACGAAAGCAACCCCATAATTGGGCACAAGCGGTCTTCCGCCCAGCTTATCGATGGCATCCTGCAAACCCGCCATCAAGTAGTTCTGCGCCGGGTCGTGGAGAGATTGGGCAAGAAGAGTGGCCTGAAAGACGCAGAGCACAATCGTGGCAATACGCGTGTATTGCGTGATCTTCTGGCGTCCACCTTCCTCACGGGCCAGCTTGCTCAGCGGAGGCCAGACGGCGGTCAGCAGCTGCAGCATGATGCTGGCGCTGATGTAGGGCATGATACCCAGGGCGAAAATAGCGCAGTTTTGCAACCCGCCACCGCTGAAAATGTTAAGCAGCGCGGCGACCTGAGAGGCACCAGAGGCATTGTCACCCGCTTTGTTTTCGATCCAGGCATTCAACACGGTAGCATCAACACCCGGAAGCGTGATGGACGTGCCGATGCGGACGATGACAATCATCGCCAGGGTGAAAAGAATGCGCGAGCGAAGTTCGGGGACTTTGAAGCTGTTGGCGAAAGCAGAGATCATGAGAGAGAGGCTCTAAGCGAAGATGGGCCTGCTTCCTGACAGCGTTTGCTGCGCGGAGACCGGCCCATCAAAGAGGTTGGTTGGGTCAGAAAAAATCAGGCAGCGATGGAGCCGCCGGCTTTTTCGATCTTTTCACGGGCCGCAGCGCTGACTTGCGCGCCTTGGACGGTGAGTTTGAGGGCAAGGTCGCCAGTGCCGAGAATCTTGATGAAGTCACAATTGCGGCTGACGAGCCCTGCTTCACGCAGTGCAGCTTCATTGATGACAGCTCCATCCTGGAAGGATTCATTGAGTTTACCGACGTTCACGACTTCGAAGACGTCTTTAAACTGCTTGTTATTGAAGCCCTTCTTTGGGAGACGGCGATGCATTGGCATCTGACCACCTTCAAAGCCTGGGCGGATGCCGCGACCTGCACGGGCCATCTGGCCTTTGTTGCCTTTACCGGAGGTTTTACCGTGACCGGAGCTTTCGCCACAGCCGATGCGCTTGCGGCGCTTCTTGGCACCGGGGCGGGGTTTGACGTCTTGGAGTTGCATGGAAATTTAAGAGGAATGAGTTGATTCGATCAGAGAGCCTTGCGCTCTTTGATTTCCTTGCCGCGTGCGCGGAGGATTTCATCGGCAGGGCGCAGCGCTGTAAGAGCGGCAAGCGTTGCACGAACGACGTTGGCGTGGTTGCTGGATCCCAGCGATTTGCCGATCACGTCTTTGACGCCTGCGGCTTCAAGCACGGCACGGGCGCCGCCACCAGCAATGATGCCGGTACCTGGCGTGGCAGGCTTGAGGAGAATGTGTCCGCCGCCGTGGGAGCCCATCACTTCATGAGGGATGGTGCTGTCCTTAAGGCAGATGGTGAACATGTTCTTGCGGGAAGCTTCGGTCGCCTTCTTGATGGCGTCAGAGACTTCGTTCGCCTTGCCAAAACCGCAGCCCACTTTGCCCTTGGCATCGCCGGAAACGACGAGTGCGCTGAAGCTGAAGCGACGACCACCTTTGACCACTTTGGCGCATCGGTTGATGTGAACGACTTTTTCGACGCCGTCCGTCTCACGCGGTGCACGATCATCACGACCACGGAAACCACCGTAGGAAGGTGCGGGTGCTGCTGGAGCTGGTGCCACCGCTGCTGCGGCGGCTGGGGGATCGATAACTACTGTTTCTTCGGCCATAAAATTTGCGTGAGGCGGTTTTAGAATTTCAGACCCTTTTCGCGGGCGGCATCAGCAAGGGCTTTGACCTTGCCGTGATAAATGAAACCAGCGCGGTCGAAGACCACTTCGGTGATGTTTTTTGCCATGGCACGCTCCGCGAGGAGGCTGCCAATCTTGGTGGCGTTTTCGACGTTGGCCTTGCCAGCGCCGTAGCCTTTTTCCTTGGTGGATGCCGAAACGATCGTCTTGCCGGCCGCGTCGTCGATGACCTGGGCGTAAACGTTGGTGTTCGAGAAGTAAACTGCGAGACGGGGACGCTCGGCGGTACCGCTGAGTTTGCGGCGGATGCGCTTGTGAATGCGAGCGCGAATATCTTTGCGATTGGTAAGAGCCATGATGAGTATCTCCGGAAATTATTTGACGGATTTGCCGGCTTTACGGCGGATGTGTTCGCCCACGTAACGCACGCCCTTGGCCTTGTAAGGCTCCGGCGGGTAGTAAGCACGAATATCAGCAGCGAGCTGCCCGACCACCTGTTTGTCGATGCCTTCAATGGCGATCTTGGTATTTTCGGTGACGGTCACCTTCACTCCCTGAGGAATGGGATGCAGACGGTCATGGGACTGGCCGAGCTGAAGGTCGATGTTAGAGCCTTTGACTGTGGCACGGAAACCGACGCCATGAATCTCAAGATTGCGGGTGTAGCCCTGGCTGACACCGATGAGCATGTTCGTGATCAGACGCTGGGTGGTGCCATGAAGGGCGCGCACTTTACGGTCTTCAGTATCGCGGGTAACGTTGATGGTCTTATCATCAGAGGCGACCTTGACGCCGAGAGGGAGGGTCCAGCCAAGTTCGCCTTTCGGGCCCTTGACCTGAACCGAGCGATCAGCACCAAGTTTGATGGTGACCTTGTCTGGAATGGAAATGATTTGTTTGCCTACGCGTGACATAATGGTTGTGACGGGTTGGGGGTTACCAGACAGTGGCGAGAAGTTCGCCGCCCACTTTGGCCTTGCGGGCCTTGGCACCTGTCATGATGCCGCGTGGTGTGGAAAGGATGGAAATGCCCAAGCCGCCAAGAACACGAGGAATCTCGGTGCTGCCGACATACTTGCGCAGACCAGGCTTGCTGACGCGGTCGATCTTGCGAATGACGGCGGTCTTGTCCTGATACTTGAGCTTCAGCTTAAGGCGGGGATGGGTGGCGGTAGTGTCCACTTCGTAGCCCCAGATGTAGCCTTCTTCCTGCAGAATGCGGGAAAGTTCGGCCTTCAGCTTGGAGAAGGGAATGAGCACCTGCTCCTGCTGTGCTGAGCAGGCGTTGCGGATGCGGGTAAGAAAATCTGCGATCGGGTCGGTCATGACGCTGAGTGTGTCCAGGTGTTGGGGTTATGCGGCTGCGGCTTCTTCAGTGCCATCTTCCTTTTTCGCTTGGGCAACGCGGACGCGGAATGGCATCCCCAAAGTGCGCAGCATTTCACGCGCATGGTCATCATTGTTCGTGCTGGTGACGAAGGTGATGTCAAAACCAAGCTGACGCTTGATTTTGTCGAGCTCGATTTCCGGGAAGATCGACTGTTCGGCAACGCCGAGTGTGTAGTTGCCACGACCGTCAAAGGCACGGGGGGCGACACCACGGAAGTCACGAATACGAGGAATGGCGGTGCGCACGAGACGCATCATGAAGTCATACATCTTTTCACCACGGAGGGTGACTTTGACGCCGACATTTTCACCTTCACGAAGTTTGAAGTTGGCGATGGCCTTCTTGCTCTTGGTGATGATTGGCTTCTGGCCGGTGATGAGAGTGACTTCATTCACGGCGTCTTCGATAGCCTGCTTGCGCTCCGCCTGACTGCCAATGGCGCAGTTCACGACGATTTTCTTGAGCTGCGGTACCTGGTGGATGTTGGCAAGACCGAGCTGTGTTTTCAGCTCAGTGCGTTTTTCTTTATAGAGGGTCTGTAGGATATGTTCCATGATTCAGTTTGGCTGTGCCGCCTTTCCCTCGAGAGTCGCACCGTTGTGGAAACGACGATGGCGAGGGGGGAGGCAAATGGGGGGCGTCGATTTAAGCCTTGGCTTTCTTCTTCGCAACTTTCTTTTTCTTCTCTTTAACAGGCGCATCAACGCGCTTGACATTGGAGATGTGGATCGGGGCTTCTTGCTCTTGGAAGCCGCCGGCTTGATTTTGCTGGGTGGGCTTGATCGCTTTCTTGATCATGCGCACGCCTTCGACGAGCACCCGGTTTTTGCCAGTCTGCACTGCCAGGACAACGCCCTGGGCGCCTTTGGCGGCTCCGGAAATGACGACGACATTGTCGCCTTTTTTAACGTGGGTCTTGGTACGGCTCATTGGAATTACAGCACTTCGGGTGCGAGGGAAACGATCTTCATGAAGTTCTTGTCGCGCAGCTCACGGGCCACTGGGCCAAAGATGCGGGTGCCACGCGGGTTGTTGTCCTTGTCGATGATGACCATCGCATTGCGGTCAAAGCGAAGGATCGAACCGTCAACGCGGCGGATCGGGTGCGAAGTGCGCACGATCACAGCGCGAACGACTTCACCTTTTTTCACGGCGGCGGTCGGGGTCGACTCACGCACGTGGGCGGTGATGATATCGCCAACGTAGGCGAAGCGGGTGTTTTTCTTGCCGAGCACGCCGATCATCGTGGCCAGTCGGGCACCGGTGTTGTCAGCCACCGGGATTGAGGACTCCATTTGCAACATAAACTGTTTCTCCTGGTCAGGTTAGGGGGTTCAAAAAAATACGACTAGTGCTTCTGCACTTCGATCAGTTCCCAGCGCTTCAGCTTGGAAAGTGGGCGGGTTTCGGCGATGAGCACCTTGTCACCTTCTTTGGCCACGCTGTTTTCGTCGTGGGCATAGAACTTGGAGGTTTTGCGCACAATCTTCTTGAAGATTGGATGCGGAACGCGGCGTTCGACTTTGACGACGATGGTCTTCGTCATTTTGTCAGACACCACGGTGCCGACGCGCGTCTTGCGCACGACTGGTTTTTCGGTGGCTGCAGGGGCTGCTGCGGTGGGTTCGCTCATGATATTGGAAATGCTTCAGGGGGTGATGACCGGATCAGGCGGCCTTCTTGGCAGCCGCAGCGCGGGTGCGCTCGGTGATGATGGTTTCGATCCGGGCGATCTCGCGGCGGATGTGGGTCAAACGGGCTGGATTTTCGAGCTGACCGCCACCTGCGCTCTGCTGCACACGCAGATTCAGCGCTTCCTGCTTCAGTTCGCGACGGCGTGCGGAGAGTTCTTCCACAGTCGATTCACGGAGTTCTTTGATCTTCATAATTCAGTTCGCGGTTCGCGTTATTTATTTGTGCAGGCTTTCGCGGCTGACGAAGCGGCAGCGCAGGCCCAGCTTCGTGTTGGCCAGACGGCAGGCTTCACGAGCGGTTGCTTCGTTAACGCCAGAGATTTCAAACAGCATGTGTCCTGGAAGGACCACTGCAACCCAGAATTCTGGAGCGCCTTTACCCTTACCCATTCGGACTTCCGGTGGACGCTGGGTGACTGGCTTGTGCGGGAAAATGCGGCAGAAGACCTTGCCTTTACGCTTCAGGAAGCGCGTGATGGCCACGCGGCAGGCTTCGATGTGGATGTTTTTGATCCAGCCACGCTCAAGGGTCTGGAGACCGAAGTCACCAAAGTCCAGCTTGTTGCCGCTGGTGGCGTTGCCGCCGCGGTTGCCGCGCTGCGATTTACGATATTTTACTCTGCTTGGAAGAAGGGCCATACGTCTAGGTCCGGTAGAAAGGGGTTAGTTAAAAGAGGAGCAGTTTTTATGCTTGGGCTGGGGCCGGAGATGGGGCACCGCCACCATAACCACCACCGCCGCCTTGTGGGCCACGACGATCACCACCGCGAGGACCAGGAGCGCCTGGTGCGCCACCGCCTGGGCGACGGTCATCTCTGCGTGGACGGCGGTCACCTTGCGGACGGGAAACACCTTCAGGAGCATTGCCGCGGTTCATCCAGCACTTAACGCCGATGATACCGTAAACAGTGCGAGCCTCAGCGAAGCCATAATCGATCGGGATACGCAGGGTCTGGAGAGGCACCTTGCCTTGGCGATACCACTCAGCACGGGCGATGTCAGCACCACCGAGACGGCCGGCGCAGCGGAGACGAATGCCATCAGCACCCATGTCCATGGCGGTCTGCACAGAGCGCTTCATGGCGCGGCGGAAAGAAATACGGCGCTCAAGCTGAACGGCGACAGCTTCTGCGACGAGCTGGGCATCGAGTTCTGGCTGCTTGATTTCGAAAATGTCGATTTTGACCTGCTTGCCACCGCACATTTCGGAGACCTTCTGGCTCATCACGTCGATTTCCTGACCTTTACGGCCAATGACAAGACCTGGACGGGCAGTGTGAAGGGTCACACGGACCTGATTCCATGCGCGCTCGATCACGATCTTGGAGATCGCAGCCTGCATGAGTTTCTCTTTCAGGTAGCCACGGATGGCGAGATCGCTGTGAAGCGAATCTGCATATTCTTTTTCAGGTGCGTACCACTTGGAGCGCCAGTCTTTGGTGACTGCGAGGCGGAAGCCGATCGGATTTACTTTCTGTCCCATAAAGTGAAGAGGTGCGGTTGGGGGGCGTTGCGGTTATTCAGAAGCTTTCTTGGCTTTGGCTGCCTTCTTGAGGGCAGGAGCATTCCGGCGGGCGGATTTCGGAGCCTTCTTCTCACCTTCGGCCTTGGCTTCTTCAGCCTTCGGCGCGCCGATGATGACGGTGATGTGCGTCATGCGCTTCTTGATCGGAGCGGCTGAACCACGTGCACGTGGCATGATGCGGCTCAGGACCGGGCCTGGAGTGGCGATGGCGGACTGAACGATGAATTCAGAAGCATCCTGCTCGTGGTTGTTCTCAGCATTCGCGATGGCGGAACGAAGAGTCTTACCAACAAGGAAGGCGGCTTTCTTTGGAGTGAAGTCGAGAACGCTCAGCGCTTGGGAAACGGGCATGCCGGTGATGGCACGTGTAACCTGACGGGCTTTCTGCGAGGAGATCCTGGCGTATTTGAGGACGGAACGAACGGACATAAAGCGAGGGGGGGTTCTTGACTTCGTTAGAGAGATTTGTTGAGATCGACGCGACCCCGGTCACCGACGCGGACGGGATCATTGGCAGTGGCCAGTTCCTGGACGACTGCGCCACAGACAGAGTTGCGAACTTCAGTGACAAGGACTTTGGCGATGGGCTTGTCTTCGCGGTAAATTTCAAAGGGCATTCCCGGCTTCACCCCGTCTTTGGCACCGATTGAGAGAACGGCGATGCCGAGTTCACTCTTCAGGCTGACGACGCGGGCGTTTTGCAGGTCACCCACAGCCTGGCCATTCTGACCACCACCTGCTTTGACAAGCGCGGCATCGGCAGTTGTAATTGCCTTGTTCAGACGGTCGGCGGCAGCAGGATCAGCGTTCTGAGCGCCTTTCATCAGGCCCATGCCTGATTCAGCCAGTTCAATCAGAGCATTGGCGAGTTCATCGCGCTGATCTTTCATGATGCGCAAGTCGCTGAGGGCAGCGAGCAGGCGTTCCTGGGTTTGATCCTTGGAGTTTTCGAGTGCACCAACTCCAAGACCTTCGAGCAGACCGCGCAGTTTTTCGTAGCGATCTTTGAGTTCGTTGGTTTCAGCATTGGCAGCAGCAGCGCTTTGAGCCAGCGCATCGTTCTTATCCTTGGCAGCAAGAATTTGAGCATCTTGCGCCTGGATCTTCGCGGCGGCGACTTGAAGCGAGATATGCAGTTCCTGATTTTCGAGCCTGTCATCCGCACGCAGACCTGACACACCCACTGCAAGAAGCAGTGAGAAAGTGATGCAGGTGATGGAAGTGCGGAGTGACATGTAAAAGCTCGATGCTCAGGAATTACTTGGCGGCCTTGACGGTGACGGCACCGTG